>NZ_MDFM01000001.1 GCF_002939985.1 Xanthomonas hortorum pv. cynarae
GCCAGGCCGGCGAACACCCGATCTGTATACAGCTCGTTGCGGTTCTGGAAGATGTACCAGCCCAGACCGCCCTGGCCGGAGGTGGCCCCGAACACCAGCTCGGCGGCGATCAAGGTGCGCCAGGCGAACGCCCAGCCGATCTTCAGCCCGGACAGGATCGCCGGCAGCGCGGCGGGGATCAGCAGCTGCGCCACGTAGCGCGGCCCACGCAGCCCGTAATTGCGCCCGGCCATGCGCAGCGTTTCCGGTACTGCCTGGAAGCCGGCATAGGTGGTCAGCGCGAGCGGCCACAGCACTGAATGCACCAGCACGAACACCAGGCTGCCGGTGCCCAGGCCGAACCACAGCAAGGCCAGCGGCAGCAGCGCGATGGCCGGTAGCGGGTTGAACATGGCGGTCAAGGTGCCGAGCACATCGCGGCCCCAACGTGTGGAGGCGGCCAGCGCGGTCAGCACGAATGCCAGCACCACGCCGAGCGCGTAACCCTGCGCCAGCACGCGCAGCGAGGCGCCAACGCGGCGCAGTAACTCGCCCGAGAGCAGTCCATCGTAAAACGCGCGTGCGGTCTGCAGGGCGCTGGGCAGCATCAGATCATCGCCAACCACGCGCGCGGCGATCTCCCATATGGCGACCAGCACCACCAGCACCAGCGCCTTGCGCAGCCACGGCGGCGCCTGCCAGCGCGCCGGCGCGGCGGTGGCAATCAATGCGGGATCCAGCGGTTGTAGTGCACGTTCGTACTCGGGCCGCACCGGCGGGAGCGGCGGCAGCGCGCTGGCGTCGCTACGGCTCATGGCAGCGCCTCGCGTTGCAGCGCGGCCGGGCGACGCAACGGTGCCACCTTGTCGTCGTCCAGGGTGTCGTCGGGCAGGTCGAACAGCAGCCGGTGAATCCGCTGCGCGGTCTGCTGAAACGCCACGCTGCCGGCACTCTGCGGACCAAATGCATGCGCGTTGAGTTCGGCGCGCACCTGCCCCGGATGCGGCGACAACAGCAGCACGCGATTGCCGACCACCAGGGCTTCTTCGATCGAGTGGGTGACGAACAGCAAGGTGAAGCGCGATTGCTCCCACAGTTCCAGCACCTGCTCCTGCATGCGTGAACGCGTCAACGCATCGAGTGCTGCGAAGGGCTCGTCCATCAACAACACGCGTGGGCGCATCGCCAAGGCACGCGCGATCGCCACGCGTTGCTTCATGCCGCCGGACAATGTGTGCGGATACGCATCTGCGAATGTGCTCAGCCCGACCTGCGCCAGACTGTCGTCCGCACGTTCGAGCGCTTCGGCACGCGAGAGCTTGCGTGCCGCGCGCAGACCGAACACCACGTTCTCGCGCACGGTTTTCCACGGCGCCAGCTGATCGAATTCCTGGAACACCACCACCCGGTCCGGTCCCGGCCCGGTTACGGCTTTGCCATCCAGACGGATCTGCCCCTCGCGCGGGGTCACAAAGCCGGCCACCGCCTTGAGCAAGGTGGATTTGCCGCAACCCGACGGCCCCAGCAGTACGAAGCGATCGGCTTCATGCACATCGAAACGCACGCGGTGGGTGGCACGCACCACGCGCTGCGCGGAAGCGTATTCCAGGCTGACGTGGTCGACTTGCAGCAATGGCGTCGGCGTGGGCATCGCTCAGCTCCCGCCCGCAATCAGCGGGTCGTCGAAGAAGTAGTCGCTCAGCTTGCTCGGCGTCTGCTTGATCGCGCCGCTGTGCTGCATGAATTTGCCCAGCCCCAGGGTGTTCTGCGGCACCACGCTGAACTGCACCTTTGGGTCCTTGAGGATCTGCAACACCAGCGCGCGATCGATGCTCGAACCATTGCGACGCAGAAAAATATCCGCCGCCTGCTCCGGATGCGCGGTGACGAAACGCGCGGCCTGATCCAGCGCGGCGACGAAGGCGCGATAGGTCTTGGGATTGTCGCGGCGGAATTTTTCGGTGGCATACAGCACCGTCGCCGACGAGGGGCCGCCTTCGATCTCGTAGGAGCTGGTCACGATATGCGCGGCCGGGTTACGCGCCAGTTCCTGCTCCTGAAACGGTGGGCTGGCAAAGTGCGCGGTGATCTCGGTGCGACCACGGATGATCGCGGCGGCCGCGTCCGGGTGCGGCAAGGCGACCTGCAGCGGATCCAGCTGATGGGTGCCCTTGTCGCCCCAACGTTGCTGCGAAGCGTGCTGCAGAAAACGCGACTGCACCGACACGCCGGTGGCCGGCACCGCAATCCGGTCCTGCGGGGTGAAATCGCCAATGGACTTGATGCGCGGATTGTTGCTGATCAGGTAATAAGGAAAGCTACCCAGCGATGCCACGCCGCGCACGTTCTGCCGGCCATGCGTGCGGTCCCAGATGGTGAACAACGGCCCGACACCGGCACCGGCGATATCGATCGAACCGGTCAGCAAGGCATCGTTGACCGCCGCGCCACCGGACAACTGCAGGAACTGCACGTCGATGTCCACGCCAGCGGCCTTGCCCTGCCGCTCGATGAGTTTTTGATCCTGCGCCACATCCAGCAGCAGATAGACGATGCCGAACTGTTTGGCGACGCGCAGTTTTCCTTCTGCCTGCGCATGCGCGCTGAGCAGCAGCGGTAACGCGGCCAGAAGCAGCAACGCGACACGCCGGGAGAAACGACGGCGCTGCGAAGGTGCGTGAGAAGTGACGGTCAAACGCATGCGGCGCTCCAGTCGAGAGGGGAGGGAAGATGCGTGTCTCACCACGCGTTACGTGCCGTGAGACGCGCTCGAGGCAGCGCGTTTCTAGAACGGCGCATCGCCTTCGATGGTGGTGCGGTTGAGCCGACGGCGCAGGTGATCCGGCGTGCCTGCGGCAAGATGCATCACCGAGCGGTTGTCCCAGAACACCATGTCGTGTGGCTGCCAACGATGCCGATACACCAATGCCTCGCGGGTGCTGTGTTCGAACAGAGCCTGCAGCAGCGCATCACTTTCGTCGTCGGGCAAGCCGACGATGCGAGTCGTGAAATGTTCGCTGACAAACAGCGCTTTCTGGCCTGTCTCCGGATGCGTGCGCACGATCGGATGCTGCACCGGTGTCACTTCGGCGATCTGTTCGGCCGTCAGCGCCGGACGCCACGGATTGCGCGCACGCAGCTCTTCGTACTTGGCCAGATAGCTGTGCTCGGCGCGCAGGTCCTGCACAGTGCGTTTGAGCGCATCGGGCAAGGTTTGCCAGGCCAGATGCTGATTGGCGAACAAGGTGTCGCCGCCCTCGCTGGGCAGCTCTTGCGCGTGCAGCAGCGAGCCCAGACTGGGCGTTTCCTTGTACGACAGGTCCGAGTGCCAGTAATGCCCGGCATCGCCCAGACCGATTGGTTCGCCGTTCTCCTTGATGTTGGACACCACCAGCACTTCCGGATGCCCACGCAACTGGAAATTGCGCAGCACATGGATCTGCAGCGGGCCGAAGCGCCGGCTGAAATCGACCTGCTGCGCCGGGCTGATGCGTTGGTCGCGGAACACCAGCACGTGGTGGTCCAGATGCGCTTGATGGATACGCGCGAAGGTGTCCGCATCCAGCGGCTGCGACAGATCCAGGCCGATCACTTCGGCGCCCAGCGGGGCATCGAACGGCACGATCTGCACGCCGGAAGCTTGCACTGTGGAAACCGCATCGCGCGGGGTCTGCGCACGCGCGGCGGAAGTGACGCTGGCCATGACGGTGGCACCTCGACGGCAACGAAAGGCCGCCTGGGCCGGCGACCGGACAGACCACTCTAGGCAGTCGTGCCGCCGCTGCGAACGTACGATTGGCAACGTGCTTATGCGCTGCAGGTATATGCGACCCGGCATGACGGGCGACGCAGCTTGGCGACGCCCGCTTCGAGCTCAACTGCTTTACGTCGATGAGTAGATATTGACGCAGCGCCGCCTGGGCAGCGCAGTCGCTTTGTGGTGCGCTCTTATTCCGCCCGCAACGCCAACGCTGGCGGCGTCGACAGGATGCGCCGGGTGCCCGACCAACCGGCCAGTAGACTCAACGCCAGCCCGAAGGCGCCGCCGATCAGCAGCCGCGGCCAATCCGGGGTCAGCGCGATCTCGAACGCTTTCTGCCCGACCACCGCGCCGATCACCGCTGCGGCGGTCACCGCCAGCGTTGCCGCCAACAGGCCCAGCGCACCGAATTCCACCAGCACCGCGCCACGCAACTGGCCGCGACGCGCGCCCAAGGTGCGTAGCACCGCGCTGTCGTAACGGCGTTCGCCTGCGGTGGCCTGCAAGGCGGCCAGCAGCACCAGCACGCCGGCCAGCAGGCTGAAGCCCATGACCAGTTGCACCGCCTGCGCCACCTGGTCGATCACCTCGCGCACGCGGCCGAGGATGGCGTCGATATCCAGCACCGAAATGTTGGGGTAGTCGCGGCTCAACGACGCCAGCTTGGGCGCATTGCCAGGTGGCAGGTGGAAGCTGGAAATCAGGTTGTATGGCGCATCGCCGACGGAACCTTGATTGAGCAGCAAAAAGAAATTGACCCGGAACGAATCCCAGTCGGCCTTGCGGATGCTGGTAACGGTGAAGCTGCGCTGCTGTTCGCCCAGCAGCAAGGTGATGCGGTCGCCGAGTTTGAGCTGATACCGCTGCGCCCAGCCTTCTTCTACCGAAGCCTCCGGTGCCGTGCTGTCGGCTGCCCAGAATTTGCCTTCCAGCAACGTATTTGCGGGGGGGAAGGCATGCCGCCAGGAGAAATTGACCGGGCGGTTGTCGCCGTCGCCATTGTCCTGTGGATCGCGGTCGCCGCGTGCCGGCGGTTTGTCGTTGATCGCCACCAGGCGCCCGGTCGAAAACGGCTCCACGGCCGCTTCGTTGACGCCCAAGCCGCGTAGCGTCTGCAGCACCGGCGCGGTCTGTTCGGGCTGGATATTCATCAGGAAGTAGTTGGGCGTATCCACCGGCAGACGCTCGCGCCATTGCCCCAGCAATCCGGGGCCGACAACCGCCAGCAGCAATAGCGCGCACAGCGACAGCGACAGCCCGACCAGTTGCACCACGCTCAGGCCACGCCGCCGCGTCAGCGAGGCCAGGCCCAACTTCCAGGCGCCACGCAGGCGATGCTGGATCGGCCGCAGCAACGTGAGCAGCCCCAGCCCTAGCGCCATCGCCACCAGCGCCAACGCAGCCAGCCCGCCCAGCACCCAGCCGGCCAGCACCAGATTGCCGGTGGCATAGACAGTCAGCGCCAGTGTGGCTGCCAGTGCCGCTGCGTAGACCAGCAGCGAACTCGGCGGAACGGCGGCAAAGCTGCGGTTGAGCACGCGCATCGGCGGCACGTTGCGCAGCCGCAGCAGCGGCGGCAGGCCGAAGCCCAGCAACAGCACCAGGCCGATGCCTGCGCCCGCCAGGGCAGGGGTGGCCTGCGGCAGCGGCAGCCGGTTCGGAATCAGGCTGCCCAGCGCCTGCACCAGGCCTTCCTGCGCGAGCATGCCCAGGCCGATCCCGACCAGGCAGGCCGGAATCGCGGTCAACAGCAATTGCAGCGACAGCATCGCGAGAATGTCGCGCTGGCGTGCGCCCAGGCAGCGCAACACGGCGACGGTGTCGATGCGGCGCATCGCAAACCGGTTGGCCGCCAATGCGGTGGCCACGCCGGATAACAGCACCGCCAGCAACGCCGACAAGGCCAGAAAGCGCCCGGCGCGATCGAAGGCCGCGCGCATGCCGCGCTGGGTGTCTTCGATGCCGACCAGACGGTATTCGCTGGCGCGTGGCTTCAACCAGGCGCGCAAGTCGGCGATGGCCTCCGGCGCACCTGAGAACATCAGCCGGTACGAAGCGCGACTGCCCGGGCCGAGCAGGCCGGCGCCGTCGATATCGGCGCGATTGACCAACAACGGCGGCGACAACTGCATCAGCTCGCCGGAGGCATCCGGTTCGGCACGCAGCACGCCGGTGATGGTGAGATGGCCGGCGCCGAATTCCAGCTGTTCGCCCACCCGCAGGCCCAGCGCCTCGAGCAGACGCGGGTCGGCATAGGCCTGACCCGGCGGCGGTGCGCTGGCGACGTTGCCTTCCGTGCCATCGCTGTCCTTGGAGACCAGCAACTGACCCCGCAGCGGGTAGCCAGCGCCCACGCCGCGGATATTGGCCATCTGGCTGGACTCGCCATGGAACAACACGCTGGGGAAGCTGACCATGCGCGTGCTCTGCAGCCCGCGCCGCTGCGCTTCAGCAGCGAAGTCGGCCGGAATCTCCTGGCGGCCGGTCACGCCCAGATCGCCGCCGAGCACTTCGGCCGCGCTGGAGGTCAGCGCCAACGTCACCCGGTCGACCAGCGTGCCGACCGCCGTCATCACCGCCACCCCCAGCACCAGCGCGGCGAACACGGTCAGCAGATCGCCGGCCAGAAACTCGCGGCGCACCGCGCGCGCGGCCTGTCGCAGCACGTTCATGCGGCCGGACCGGTCTGAGCGTGCAGGCGGCCGCTGTCGATGCGGTAGATGTGATGGCAGCGCTGCGCCAGCGTCATGTCGTGGGTGACCAGCACCAGGGTGGTGTCGCTGGTGGCGTTGAGCGCGAACAGCAGGTCGCTGATCTGCGCGCCGGTGGTCTGATCGAGGCTGCCGGTGGGCTCGTCGGCGAACAGGATGCGTGGCCTGGCCACGAATGCGCGTGCCAGCGCCACGCGTTGCTGCTCGCCGCCGGACAGCTGGCGCGGGTAGTGGCGCGCACGTGCGCTCAGGCCCACCGCCTCCAACACCTCGCGCACCCGCGCCGGATCTTCGCGCCCGGCCAGTTCCAGCGGCAATGCGATGTTTTCTTCGGCGGTCAGTGCCGGCAGCAGATGGAAGCTCTGGAACACAAAGCCCACCTCGCGCGCACGCAAGGCGGCACGGGCTTCTTCGTCGAGCTGGCCCAGGTCCTGGCCGGAGAGCGCGATGCTGCCGCGGCTGGGCAGGTCCAGCCCGGCAAGCAGGCCGAGCAGGGTGGTCTTGCCCGAACCGGATGCGCCGACAATGGCGATACTGTCGCCTTCACTGACCGTCAAGCTCACGTTGTCGAGGATGTGGAGTGTTCCCTCCGGTCCACTGACGGACTTGCCGACCTCGCGGACGTCGATGGCGGTGCGGGTGCTGGAGCGGGGGGCCAGACTGTCGATGAGGAATCTCCGAATGCGTGAAAGAACACTGCGATATGGCGCGCTGGTCATGTGGCTGCTGACACTGTCCCTGCTTGCGCCGGGAATTGCCTCTGCCAAAAGTCCGGTGGCAACCGCACCGATCCTGGTCGTGGGCGACAGCTTGAGCGCTGCGCACAACATCCCGGTGCAGTCCGGCTGGGTCACTCTGCTGGACCAACGCCTGAAGCGTGACATGGCGACGCCACCGGCAGTCGTCAATGCCAGCATCAGTGGCGAGACCACTTCCGGCGCATTGACGCGACTGCCCGGCCTGCTGGAAAAGCACCACCCCGGCGTGGTGGTGATCGAACTTGGCGGCAACGATGCATTGCGCGGCCTGACCCCGGCCCAGCTCAAGGGCAATCTGGAAAAGATGATCCAGCTCAGCCAGCAGGCCGGCGCAAAGGTGCTGCTGCTCGGTATCGATGTGCCGCCGAACTACGGCCCTGCCTACCGCGAACGCCTGAAGGCGACCTATGCCGACCTGTCCAGACAGTACAAGACCGCGCTGGTGCCGTTCTTCCTGGAAAAGGTCGCGCTACAGCCGGGGCTGATGCAGGCTGACGGCTTGCATCCGACCGCTGCGGCTCAGCCGAAGGTGCTGGAAACGGTCTGGCCGGCGCTGCGTCCACTGCTCGGTCGCTAGGCGTTGCCTGTCACAGAACGTCGCCGGTCCTTCACGCCCTTTCCACCGTCGATCCGGCATGTTTCACAAAGCTGAAGACCGAGGAAAGTCCATGCGTCAGACCAAGGAAACGTCCGGCCTCGTGCTGGTCGTCGAAGACAATCGCAATATCTCCGAAATGATCGGCGAGTACCTGGAAGGCCGTGGCTTCGAGGTCGACTATGCGCAGGACGGACTGGACGGTTATCGTCTGGCCGCGGAGAACAGCTACGACGTGGTCGTGCTGGATCTCATGCTGCCGCGCCTGGACGGCATCGAAGTGTGCCGCCGGCTGCGCAACGACGCACGCAAGTCCACCCCGGTGCTGATGCTGACCGCCCGCGACACGTTGGACGACAAGCTCACCGGCTTGGGCTTCGGCGCCGACGATTACCTGACCAAGCCGTTCGCGATTCAGGAACTGGAAGCGCGCCTGCGTGCTCTGATCCGTCGCGAGCGCCGCCAGGTGGGTTCGGAAGTGCTCAAGGTCGCCGACCTGGTGCTCGACCCGGTCAGCATGCGCGCCACCCGTGCCGGCACCGAGCTGCAGCTCTCCCCGATCGGCCTGCGGTTGCTCACCATCCTGATGCGCGAATCGCCGCGTGTGGTCACCCGCCAGGAAATCGAGCGCGAGATCTGGGGCAATGGGTTGCCGGATTCGGACACCTTGCGCAGCCATCTGTACAACCTGCGCAAGATCATCGACAAGCCGTTCGATCGCCCCCTGCTGCACACCGTGCAAAGCGCCGGCTATCGCATCGCCGACATCGCCCAACCGATGGCCTGATGTCGCTGGCCGGTCGCCTTCTGGCGGCCGGCTTTTCCTGTAGGCGCTCACGCGCCGCTCGCTTCCGCGTGCTGCCGGCTGGTTGCACGACGGGCTCACGGAAGCGTTGCCTCTAATCCGGCGCTCTCCCTGGATGCCGCAATGCCGCACGGGCTCCCACGAAAAATACGTCTCGCCTTCCTGTTGCAGGTCGCACTGGCGAGTCTGGCGATCGTCCTTGGCGGCTATCTGATCTCCTTCGTGATCAAGTACAGCCTGGTGCGCACCGTACTGGCCGACGAGGCGGTGCATTTTTGGCGCCTGCACAAGAGTGCGCCGAACAACCCGCCGCCGAATACCCGCAATATCCAGGGCTATTTCTCGCCTGCCGGCAAGCTCGGCGACAGCGCACCGCCGGTGTTGCAACGGTTGCCGCGCGGCTTCAGCGAAGTAGCCGCTGCCGACGCGCTGGTGTATGTGGATCAACGTCCGGAAGGGCGCTTGTATCTGGTGTTTTCGCGCTCGCGCGCCGCCCATCTGACCTTGTGGTACGGCGTGGTGCCGGCGATCGTGGTGTTGCTGTCGATCTACGGCGTGTCGTGGTTTACCTATCGCATCTCCAAACGCCTGGTGTCGCCGATCAGCTGGCTCGCACGGCGCGTTTCACAGTGGGACCCGCGCAATCCGGATGTGGATGAGTTGGCACCGGAGCGATTGCCCGCCGAATTGCAGGGCGAAACACGGCAGCTGGCCGCAGCGTTACATGCGCTGGGGCAACGGGTCAGCGACCACGTTGCGCGCGAACGCAATTTCACCCGCGATGCCAGTCATGAATTGCGCACGCCGCTGACGGTGATCCGCGTGGCCAGCGACATGGCCCTGGCCGACGACGAATTGTCGCCGCGCACGCAACGCAGCCTGCGCCGTATCCAGCGTGCCGGCCACGATATGGAAGCGGTGATCGATGCGTTTTTGATCCTGGCGCGCGAGGCCGAAATCGACCCGCAAAGCGAAACCTTCGACGCCGCCGAACTGGCCAGCGAAGAAGTCGACAGCGCGCGTGAGCTGCTTGGCGACAAGCCGGTGTCGTTGCAGATGGTCGGCGACCGCAGCCTGCAGATGTTCGCCCCGCCGCGGGTGATGCGCGTGGTGCTGAGCAATCTGTTGCGCAATGCCTGTGCCTACACCGACACCGGCAGTATCGAAGTCGAAGTGACCCAGGACCGCATCATCGTGCGCGACACCGGCATCGGCATGAGCGAAGAAGCACGTGCACGTGCATTCGAGCCATTCTTCCGCGCCGATCCCACACGCCCGCAGGGCACCGGCCTGGGTCTGTCGATCGTGCGCCGGCTGTGCGACCGCTTCGGTTGGCGGATCGAATTGCACAGCGAGACCGATGTGGGGACGTCGGTGGCGGTGGTGGTGGCCTGAGGGCGTTTTTTGTCGGCCGATCTGCCTGGTCTTACTTCTGCTCCAACACAGGTGCCACCGCTTTGCGCCAGATCGCGTAACCGTCGGCGGTCATGTGCAGCATGTCCTCGCGAAACAACTCCGGGCGCGGCTTGCCGCTGGCATCCAGCATTGGCGTGTAGACGTCCACGTAGTCCACGCGCGGTAGCGGCGCGAGTGCGTCCTTGATCAGGCGATTGGCCGTCACGATTGCCGGCAGCAAATGCGCGCGCGACGGGCTGGGTTTGATCGACAGATAGCTGATGCGCGCCTTCGGTAGATCGCGCCGAATGCGCGTTACGAATGCCAGCACATCGTCGCGCACCTGCTCCGGCGTACGGCCACTGTTGAGATCGTTGTCGCCGGCATACAGCACCATCTGGCGCGGCGCGTAGGGGAGCACGATGCGGTCCGCATACCAGGTGCTGTCGCGCACTTCCGAGCCGCCGAAGCCGCGATTGATCACCGGCTTGCCGGGGAAATCCTGCGCCAAGGTGTCCCAGAAACGGATCGACGAACTGCCGACGAACACAATGCCGTGCTTGGGTGGCCGCTGCTGCGCGTCGCTGTCGGCAAAGCGCTGCATGTCGTTTTCCCACGCGGCATTGGAGGCCTGCGCCGGGACTTGCGGCGCGGTGTGTGGGGTGTCGGCGTGGACGTGGCCGGACAACAACGCCAGGGCGCACAGCAGTGTGCGCAAGGGATGCTTGATCATGCGAGAGAGCCTACGGCAGTGAAGCGGACCGCTATGGTGCGACAGGCTGGAAGCGTAGGGCAAACCCGTTGGCTTTCAGGGCGTGGCATCGCATTGCGCGCAGATCGCTTCGCCGGGCCAGACCCGACAATGCGGCAGATGGTGCGCCTTGCGGCAGCATCCGACTGCCTTGTAGGCCCAACGCCACCTGTTCGGACGGGTGTCACGCCCTGGCGGTGCGCAGCGCCACGGTGCAAAATTCGGCCTTTCCTGAGTTGCGACCACACCATGCGTTCGATCCGTTCCCTGATACGCCCTTGCGGCCGGAAGCGCTGACGCGTGGCCGATCAACTGGGACACGTGCCGCGCGGCCCGCGCCGCATGCTCAAGGCGGCAATCTGGTCGTGGCAGGGATTGCGCGCGGCATGGCTGCATGAATCTTCGTTTCGGCTCGAGGTCTGCCTGGCCGTGGTGCTGGCGCCGCTGGGGCTGTGGCTCGGTCAGTCCGGTCTGGAGCGCATCGCGCTGATTGCGCCCTTGCTGATCGTGCTGGCCGCCGAATTGTTGAATTCCGCGATCGAGGCGGTGATCGAGCGCTACGGCCCGGAACACCATGTGCTGGCCGGCCGCGCAAAGGATATGGGCTCGGCGGCGGTGTTCTTGCTGCTGATCAATGTGCTGCTGTGCTGGGGGCTGATTCTGTTGCCGCGATTGTTCTGAGAGCGATTGGTCACGCGCGCGCCATGGCAGCCAGGCCCTTCTTGTAGGCGATTGCTTAGCGAAAGCGTGGAGACGTACATGGCGATGCGACGCATCAGAGTGCGAGTGCGAGTGCGTCAGCGGAAGAGCCCGGCGTTCGTGTTGCGCGTAGTGACTCTCCTCAACAATTGCCAGCCTCTGTCGCGCCTAGCGACCGCGCGCGCACCGATGCGTTCGAACTGAGGGTGTTCTTAATCCAAGAACTGACCGCCCAGCGGAACAACCCGCCAGTCGTACGCTTGTGCATGCCGGCTTGACTTGCCACATGGCATGCTGCAGCTCTTCTTAAACGGAACTCGCCTGCATGCCTGTCCTGATTCGCGCCCTGGTGTTGCTGATGCTGACCGTCTCGCTGTCCGGTTGCGGTTACAACGCGATCCAGCAGAAGGAGGAAGGCGTCAAGGCAGGTTGGTCGGAAGTGCTGAATCAATATCAGCGCCGCGCCGATCTGATTCCCAATCTGGTGCGCACGGTGCAGGGCTACGCTCAGCAGGAGCGCCAGGTGCTGACCGAAGTGACCAATGCGCGCTCGCGTGTCGGACAGATTCAGGTCAACGCCGACGACGCAGCGTCGCTGAAGAATTTTCAGCAAGCGCAGGGCGAACTCGGTAGCGCGCTGTCGCGCCTGCTGGTGGTCAGCGAGAATTATCCGCAGCTGAAATCCGACCAGTCGTTCCGCGATCTGCAGGTACAGCTGGAAGGCACCGAAAACCGCATCACCGTGGCGCGCGGTCGTTATATCCAGACGGTGCAGGAGTACAACACCTATATCCGTTCGTTCCCGCAGGTGATCACCGCCAAAATCTTCGGGTATCAGCCCAAGCCGAATTTCACCGTGGAAAACGAAGCCCAGATATCGCGTGCGCCGCAGGTGGACTTCGGTAATCAACAGGCGCCGCAGCAGCAGCCTGTGCAGCAACGGCAGCCTGCGCAGTAAGTAATTGCGATTTGCGCAGTATCAAATACTGCGGGGTTGGCCGCACGGCATGTCGAGGCAATTGTTAGGTTAGCCATGTCGATCTATCTATCGTCCGCTTGCTCAACCAACTTTCAGAAGCTGGGCATCAAGCCCCTCTCCAGCGGGAGAGGGGTTGGGGTGAGGGTACGGGGCGAAGCCTCTGTGCCGTTCAAACTGCACTAGGCTTCGCTCCGTACCCTCATCCGCCCCTGCGGGGCACCTTCTCCCGCAGGGAGAAGGGAAGCTAAGTGTCAGTGCTGATTAACTGTCAGTACTCATCAGGTAGGAGTTAGCTAATGCGGCAAACGCACAGATGGGTCTTGTGGATGATGGCGCTACTGCTGCTGCCGACATCGCTGCTGGCCCAGGACCTTGCAGCCATTCCGCCGCTACGCTCGCCAGTGGTCGATGTCACCGGCACATTGGATGCCACCCAGATCCAGCAGCTGGAGCAGCAGGCGCTCGCCTTGCAACAGCGCAAGGGCGCGCAGTTGCAGATCCTGATCGTGCCGACCACCCAGCCGGAGGCGATCGAGCAATACACCCAGCGCGTGTTCGACCAGTGGAAGATCGGCCGCAAGGGCGTGGACGACGGTGTATTGCTGCTGGTGGCCAAGGACGACCGCCGCGTGCGCATCCAGCCCGGTTACGGCCTGGAGGGCGCGATTCCCGACATCACCGCCAACCGCATCATCCAGGAGTATCTGGCACCGCGCTTCCGTGAGGGTGACTATGCCGGCGGCATCAGCGCTGCGACTGCGACGCTGGCCGGTTTGATCGAGGGCGAGGCTTTGCCCGCTCCGGTCAGCGGGCATGCCGATAGCGGCTCGGGCGATGGCTCGGGCGGTGGCGGCGGCTGGATCATGGCGTTGTTCATCGGCTTTGTCGTCGCGATGGTGGCGCGCGGCATTCTCGGTGCGTTGCCACGGCCGCTGCGCGCGTTGCTGACCGGCGTCGCAGCGGGCGGTGCCGCACTGCTCTTCACTTCATTGTTGTTCGCCAGCGTTGGCGCTGCGGTCATCGGGCTGCTGGCGGGGCTGGCATCCGGATCGCCGGGGCGCTTTGTCGGCGGCGGTGGCTGGGGCGGCGGCGGGTTCGGCGGATTTGGGGGCGGCGGCCGTGGCGGGTTCGGCGGCGGCGGTTGGGGTGGTGGTGGCGGGTCATCGGGAGGCGGTGGCGCCTCGGGGAGCTGGTAATGCGTTGGCTCAGGCATGTCTTTGCGCCCTCGGCGCAGCGTAGTTTCCCGGCCAGTTGCATGGACGCGATTGCCGCAGCCGTTGCAGCCAGCGAGCGCACCCACACCGGCCAGATCATGGTGGCGGTGGAAGCCGATCTGCCGCTGGACGCGCTATGGCGTGGGCACACCGCGCGCCAGCGTGCCGAGCAGGCCTTTGCGCAATTGCGCACCTGGGACACCGAAGCCAATAACGGGGTGCTGCTGTATCTGCTGCTGGCCGACCACGCCATCGAAGTGGTCGCCGACCGCGGTCTGCGCAGCCGCGTGCCGGACGCGCAGTGGGCGGAGGTGTGCCGGCGCATGCAGGAATTCCTGCGCGATGGCGAGCACGAGGCGGCGGTGCTGGCCGGGATCGAGGCGGTGACCGAGCTGTTGAGCGAGCATTTCCCGGCTGCTGCGAACGCGCAGCATGAAGACGAGCTGCCCGATCGTCCCCAGCTCTTAGGCTGAGCGCGTGCGAGATGTCAGAATAGACGCCTCGCTTTTTTGTGATCCGCGGTCCGCATGATCTATCTGCACGCCATCGACCCCATCGCCTTCTCGCTTGGCCCGGTGCAGGTGCACTGGTACGGGTTGATGTACTTGGCCGCGTTCTTCTCCGCCTGGGCGTTGGGACGCTCGCGCATCCTGCGCGGCCGCCTGCCGGGTGTGGACATGGACGGATTTTCCGACCTGTTGTTCTACGGCATGCTCGGTGTGGTGCTGGGCGGGCGCATCGGCTACATGCTGTTCTATGCGTTCGACAGCTTGCTGGCCAACCCGCTGATTCTGTTCAAGGTGTGGCAAGGCGGCATGAGCTTCCACGGCGGCCTGCTGGGCGTGCTGATCGCCTGCGGGCTGTGGGCGCGCAAGCACCGGCTGCACTTCTTCGACGTGATGGACTTCGTGGCGCCGCTGGTGCCGTTGGGTCTGGGCTTCGGGAGGCTCGGCAATTTCGTCGGCGGCGAGTTGTGGGGCAAGTTCACCCAGGCCGGATGGGGCGTGATCTTTCCGCTTGCACCGGAATTGGCCGGCCAGTTGCCGGCACAGATCCAGGCGCAGTACGCCACCGGTGCGTTGAACCAGTTCGCGCGCCATCCCTCGCAGCTGTACGAAGCCGCGCTGGAAGGCGTGGTGATGTTCGTGGTGTTGTGGGCGTTCTCGTTGAAGCCGCGTGCGCGTTATGCGGTGTCGGGGATGTTCGCGCTGCTGTATGGCGTGTTCCGTTTCATCGTGGAATTCGTGCGCGTGCCCGATGCGCCGATCGGCTACCTGGCTTTCAACTGGCTGACGATGGGGCAGATTCTGAGCCTGCCGTTGATCATCGGCGGGCTGGTGTTGTTGGCGATGTCGCGCCGCGCGCCGGTGTTGCAGCCGGTAGTGGTGAACACCGCCGTGGCGGGAGCCGCCAAGTGAAGCCGTATCTGGACCTGCTGCAGCATGTGCTGGAACATGGCGCGGAGAAGTCCGATCGCACCGGCACCGGCACGCGCAGCGTGTTCGGTTGGCAGATGCGCTTCGACCTCAACGACGGCTTTCCGCTGGTCACCACCAAGAAGCTGCACCTGCGCTCGATCATCCACGAGCTGTTGTGGTTTCTGCAGGGCGACACCAACATCGGCTATCTCAAGGACAACCAGGTCCGCATCTGGGACGAATGGGCCGACGCCGATGGCAATCTCGGCCCGGTTTACGGCAAGCAGTGGCGACGCTGGACCGGCCCGGACGGCGTGGAGATCGACCAGATGCAATGGCTGGTGGACGAGATCAAGCGCAACCCGGATTCGCGCCGGCTGGTGATCAGCGCCTGGAACGTGGGCGAGCTGCCGCAGATGGCGCTGATGCCCTGCCACAGCCTGTTTCAGTTCTATGTGGTGAACGGCAAGCTCAGCTGCCAGCTGTATCAGCGCAGCGGCGACATCTTTCTCGGCGTGCCATTCAATATCGCAAGTTATGCACTGCTGACGCATATGGTGGCGCAGGCCACCGGCCTGGGCGTGGGCGATTTCGTGCATACGCTGGGCGACGCACATCTGTATTCGAATCACTTCGAGCAGGCGCGCGAGCAACTGACGCGCACACCGCGCGCGTTGCCCACGTTGCGCCTGAATCCGGAGGTGACCGATCTGTTCGCGTTCCGCTTCGCCGACATCGCCATCGACGGTTACGACCCGCATCCGGCGATCAAGGCACCGGTTGCGGTGTGAGCGGCGGTCGCATCATGCAGCCTGCCTGCGCGGTATGCTGAGGCATGAAAATCACCTTGATCGTCGCATTCGACCGCAACAATGCCATTGGCCGCGATAACGAATTGCCGTGGAAATTGCCGGATGATCTCAAGCGCTTCAAGGCGCTGACGTTAGGCAAGCCGATCCTGATGGGTCGCAAGACCGCGCAGTCCTTGGGGCGTGCGTTGCCGGGGCGCTTGAATCTGGTGCTGACGCGTTCTGCGCAGGTGCCGTTCGAGGGTATGCAGGCGGTGGCTTCGGTCGATGAGGCGATCGCGCAGGCCGATGCATCCGGTGCGCAGGAGCTGTGCGTGATCGGCGGTGGCGAGGTGTATCGCCTGACGATGGAACTGGCAGATGTTATGGCCGTCACCGAGGTCGCCACGATCGTGGAGCAGGCCGACACCCACTTTCCGCCGATCGACCCGGCCGTGTGGGAACCGGTACAGCGCGAGCGACACACGGCCGATGCCCGCCATGCGTTCGCGTTCGATTATGTGGACTATCGCCGGCGCTGAGGCATGCGCGTTGCTGAAAGACCGAACGCTGCAGTGTGCTGTGGCGCGTGCGTTGAATGAGCGTATCGCCGCATCACGTTCAAGCAATCAAGCGCGGCTGACACAACGAGTGCGTGGATGCAGGCGAAACATCAGCGCACTCAGGAATGGAACACTCAGGAATAGAAACTTGGCGTCGGCGGCTGCTGCCGCAGCGCCCATTCGCCGAGTTCGCGCAGCTTGTAATCGACCGGGTCGTGCAGCGTCTGGGTACGCAGGTTGCGCCAGTAGCGGTCCAGCCGCAGCGCGGCGTGGGTGGCGCGCGCGCCGGTGACTTCGAACAGCTTGCTGCAGACTTCCAGCCCGACACGGGTGGTGGCGACCTTGGCGGCAGCCACCGCCAACGCGACCTGCGCGCGTTCGTCGCTGCTCAGTGCGTGCTCTTTGCGCCAGGCGGCATCGAGCAGCTCGGCGGCGCGACCGGTGAGTAGCCGGGCACTTTCCAGGCCCAGCCAGAACTCGCCGTAATGGGCAAGGATGTAGGGGTCCTCGCTGGCCTGTTCGACACCGGAGCGATGCCAGGCGCGGGCTTGGGTCAGGGTGTAGGTGCGCGCTTCTTCGAACGCGCCCTCGGCAATCCCCAGGAACAGATGCGCGAACAGCAACTGCGCGATCAATCGGCGCAGACAGGCGAACGGTGTGCTCAATGGGCCGGGATCGAGCAGCAGTTCGCTTTCTTCCACGCGCACGCGTTCGAAGGTGGCGCTGCCGCTGTCGGTCTGGCGCTGGCCGATGTTGTCCCAGTCGTGGCCCAGCGAGATGCCGCTGCGCGCAGTGGGAATGGCGCCGATCAGCAGTTTGCCGCTGCGTTCGTCCAATGCGGAGGCGATCAGCATCTGCGAGTCGATGGCACCGGAACAGAAACTCTTTTTGCCGGAGAACTCGCGCCAGCCGTCGCGGTGCACGGCGACGGTGCGGGTATCCAGCGGATTGAGTGCGTTGCCCCAGAACCAGTGCGCGCGCGCGGTCTGTTCCAGCCATGGCTGCCACTGCGCTGGCTGGCCGAACAGGCGCACGGTGGCCAGCATCAGTTGGTGGAAGCCGAAGACATGCGCGATGGAACTGTCGACTTTGGCGAATGCGCGCACGATCTGCAGCACCTCGCTCCAGCTGGCGCCGAGCCCGCCGTACTGCACGGGAATGCTCAGCGCGAGCAGGCCGCTGGCGCGCAATGCATCGCGTTCGGCCTTGGGCGTGCCGCCGCGTGCATCGCGTTCGATCGCGGTCTCGGCGAATTCGGCCGCCAGGCGCTGGGCGGTCTGCAGCGGAGTGAGCAGGGACGGTTGTGGTGGGAGGCTCGTCATGCGCGATGGCCTTGTCGGATGGGAAACAGTGCGGTCAGTGCGGGTTGACCAGTAGCAAGTGTTGAGTGCTGATGATCGGGGTGGCAGCCAAGCAGCGTCTTGCGCCTGCATTTCAGTTCGGCAGACGCGTCAGGCGCGGCGAGCAAAACGACTGTGCGCTCATCAGATCGGCATGCACGGTACTCGGAATCTCATGTGCCACGCTTGCATGATCTTGTCTGCGACTTGTCCAAGCCCGGCTGACGGCCGCTCTCGCGCCTGATCATCTTCAAAACACATGGATGTCGTGCAGCGCCGCGAGCAGGGTCTGGCGGGCGTGACGCAGTGCCGGTTCGTCGGCCTGACGGTCGCGTGGACGCGGCGTGTCCAGCTGCAGTGCATGCGCAATCGATCCGGGCTGGCCGCCGATGACAATCGCACGGTCGCTCAGGTAGACCGCCTCTTCGATGTCATGGGTGACCAGCAACACGCTGAACGCATGTTCGCCGGCCAGACGCAGCAGCAGGTCCTGCAGCTTGATGCGGGTGAACGCATCCACCGCGCTGAAGGGCTCGTCGAGCAGCAGCACGCGCGGTTGCCGGTACAGCCCACGGGCCAGCGCCACGCGTTGCGCCTGGCCGCCGGAAAGTTGCTTGGGCAGCGCGCTCGCGTAGTCGAGCAGGCCGACTTCGCCCAGCAACTGCTGCACGCGTGGAGATTGCCGCGCCGCCGCTGGCGACAGATCCGAATCGTCGGCAAAGGCAACATTGGCGGCCACGTCCAGCCACGGCAGCAGGCGCGGTTCCTGGAAGATGAAACCGATGCGCCGGTCGACCCCGCGCACGCGCGCGCCATCCAGCACCACCTCGCCGGCGTAATCGCGTTCCAGACCGGCCACGATGCGCAGCAGGGTGCTTTTGCCGCAACCGCTGGCGCCGATCAGGCTGACAATCTCGCCCGGTGCCACCTGCAGCTCGATGTCGCGCAGCACCTGGCGTGCGCCGAACTGCTTGCCGGCGATGCGCAGCTGCAGACCGGTGCTGCTCACGTGTGGTTTCCTGCATGGCCAGGCACGCTGCGGTTCTGCAGATTGTCGCGCCAGCGCAAGGTGCGCGATTCGATCGCCTTGAGCACGCTGTCGCTGAGTTTGCCGAGCAGGGCCAGCAGCACGATCGCACCGATCACGATATCCGGCCGCGAGGTTTCGCGCCCGTCGCTCAGCAGATAGCCCAGCCCGCGCGTGGCGGCAATCAATTCGGCCGCCACCAGAAACATCCAGGCCAGACTCAGGCTGGTGCGCAGCCCGGTGAAGATGGACGGCAGCGCCGCCGGCAGCAGGATCCGCCGCACCAGGCGCGGTTTGGACAGGCCGTAGCTTTCGCCCAGTTCCACCAGCGTGCGGTCGACCTGGCGCAGGCCGCTGACCACGCCCAGATACACCGGGAAGAACGCGCCGATGGCGATCAGGGTGATCTTCGGCGCCTCGTCGATACCCATCCACAGCAATAGCAACGGCACCCAGGCCAGGCTGGGCACTGCGCGCAGCGCCTGGAAGCTGGGGTCGATCAGCTGTTCCAGCCAGCGGCTCAGTCCAACCCCGACGCCGATCAGCAAGCCCAGGCCGGCGCCGATGGCGAAGCCGGCCAGCACCCGCAACACGCTGGCGCCGATATGGCTAGCCAGCCCGCGGCCGGCCTCGTCTGCCAGCGTGGTCAGGATCTGGCTTGGCGGCGGCAGCAGGTAGCGCGGTGTCCAGCCGAGCGCCGAGGCGATTTCGAGCGCGCCGAAGAAGCTCAATGGCAACAGCCAGCCGAGGCTGCTGGCCGGCAGTCTGAGTCGCAGTCGCGCCGGCGCCGTGGTCGATAAGCTGCGCGCAACGCGCAAGGAGGTGTCGTTCATCGCCGCGCTCAGCCCTGCGCCACACGTGCGCGTGTGGCGTAACTGGGATCGATCAGTGCGGCCAGCACCTTGGTCAGGTCGGTGCCGGGCCGGACCAGGCCTTCTTCCAGCAGGATGGGCGCCGCGCTCTGCAGCGCCGCCCGCTCTTCGGGGCCAATCACCGGATTGCGCAGGTCGGTGCGCTGCAGCTGTAGCGTGGCGACCTGGAGTGACAACCGGGCCTCGGTGGCGATCAGCGCAGCAAGTTCGTCGGGGTGGGCGATCGCCCATTTGCGCGCTTTTTCGTAGGCCTGGATCACCAGCGGAATCTGATCGGGGTAAGCGGCCGCGAAGGTCTCGCTGACATTCAAGAAACCACGGGAATTGAAGGCGACGTTGCGGTAGATCAATCGCGTGCCGGCCTCGATCTGGCTCGCGGCGAGGTGCGGGTCCAGGCCGGACCACGCGTCCACATCGCCGCGTTCGAGCGCGGTGCGCCCGTCGGGATGCTGCAGATGGACGATCTCCACCGCGTTCTTGCTCAACCCCGCCTGCCGCAGCGCGCGCAGCAGGAACAGGTAGGCGTCGGTGCCCTTGGTGGCGGCGATGCGTTTGCCTTTGAGTTCGGTCAGTTGCCGGATAGGCGAGTTCTTGCCCACCGCCAGCGCGATCCATTCGGGGCGCGAGTAGATGTACACAGCCTTGATCGGATTGCCGTTGGCGCGCGCCAGCAGCGAGGCCAGGCCGGCGGTGCTGCCGAAGTCGATGCTGTTGCCGCCCAGGTATTCCAGCGCGCGATTGCTGCCGGCCGACAGCACCCATTTGACCTGCGTGCCCTGCGCCTTGAGCGCTTGTTCCAGCCAGCCGAAGTGCTTGAGCACCAGCGAGGTCGGCGAGTAGTAGGCGTAGTCCAGGCGCAGTTGTTTGGGAACCGCACCGTTGGCTTGCGCAAGGGCGGCGCGCGACAACAGCGGCGAGGTGCCGAGCGCGACGCCGGCGAGGGTTCCGAATTTCAGCAGGTTGCGGCGCTTCATAAATGCTCCAGTCAGCGCGCCGCAGCGCGCGGCACGATGGTGTTGGCGATGACCTCGCCGAAGGGCCCGCTCAGGGCCTGCCCGGGCAGCTTCTGCTTGAGCGCGCGCGGCAGCAGCGGGAACACCAGCTCGGCGAAGCGGTAGGCCTCCTCCAGATGCGGATAGCCGGAGAAGATGAAGGTGTCGATGCCGAGCGCTGCGTATTCCTCGATGCGCTTGGCCACGGTCTGCGGGTCGCCGACCAGCGCGGTGCCGGCCCCGCCACGCACCAGGCCGACGCCGGCCCACAGATTCGGGCTGACTTCCAGATCGGCGCGGGTGCGGCGCTGACCGCTGCTGTGCAGCGCGGCCATGCGCCGCTGGCCCACCGAGTCCATGCGTGCGAAGGCGCTCTGGGCACGCTCTACGGTGTCATCGTCCAGGTGACTGATCAGCGACTCCGCTGCTGCCCACGCTTGTTCATCGGTCTCACGCACGATCACATGCAGGCGGATGCCGAAGGTGAGCGAGCGCCCAAGTGCGGCGGCCTTGCTGCGCACCGAGGCGATCTTTTCCGCCACCGCTTCGGGCGGCTCGCCCCAGGTGAGATAGGTATCGACCTGTTCGGCGGCCAACTCGTGCGCAGCATCGGAAGAACCGCCGAACCACACCGGCGGATACGGCTGCTGCACGGTGGGATACAGCAGCTTGGCCGCCTTGACCTGCAGATGTTTGCCGTCGAAGTCGTAGCTGTCGCCTGCGTGGCTGTGGGCGATGATCTCGCGCCAGATGCGGATGAATTCTGCCGAGGCTTCATAGCGCTCGGCGTGGTCGAGAAACACGCCATCGCCTTCCAGCTCGCCACGGTCGCCGCCGGTGACCAGGTTCACCAGCAGGCGCCCGCCGGACAGCCGATCGAAACTGGCGGCCATGCGTGCGGCCAGCGCTGGCGCCATCAGGCCAGGGCGCAGCGCGACCAGAAACTTCAGCCGGCGTGTGGCGTTGATCAGACTGGACGCGACCACCCAGGGGTCTTCGCAGGAACGCCCGGTGGGAATCAGCACACCGTCGTAGCCCAGCGTGTCGGCCGCAACGGCCACCTGGGTCACATACTCGGCGCTGACCTGGCGTGCGCCGGCGCTGGTGCCCAGATAGCGGCTGTCGCCGTGGGTGGGAATGAACCAGAACATGTCCATGGTTGGTCTCTTTTGTGCGAGTTCCTCGCAGGAGCCCGCACATCCATGTGCGGGGATTAGATCGGGCGAGTCCGTCGCAGGAGCCGCACATCCGTGTGGGGAGTAGAACGGGCCAATTCGTTGCGGGAGCCATCGCATCTATGCGTACGTGTGCTAAGCGAGTTCTTTGCAGAAATAGTCCGTCATTGCGTGCGCGGGGACTTAATAAACGGCTGATCTAACAGAGCTCGCACTTGCGCATGCAGGATTTGCTCAGGCAATACGCCGCAGCGCGTCGGCGCGGGCGCCGAGTACGCCTGCGGCGCGTTCGGCGGCCAGTTCGATGCGTTGACGCAGGGCCGGATTGACCACGCGGTACTCCTGGAAATCGGTCTCGGTGGCGTAGATGCCGATCGGCAAGGTCAATGCTTGGAAGAAGGCGAACAGCGGGCGCAGTTGATGGTCGATCACCAGTGCATGCCGCTCGCTGCCGCCGGTGGCCGCGAGCAGGATCGGTGTGTCGATCAGCGCGTTGATGTCGATCAGATCGAACAGATGCTTGAGCAGGCCGGGATAGGAGCCGCGATACACCGGCGCGACGACCAGCAGCAGGTCGGCCGATTCGATCTGGCGTAACGCCTGTTCGGTCGTCTCATCCAATTCGCTGCGCCACAGCGCCGCGCCCAGCGGCCGGGCGATATCGCCGAGTTGGAGAATGCTGGGTTTGATCGGCAGTCGTCGCGCAAGTTCGGCAAGCGTTGCCTCAGCCAACGCAAGGCTGCGAGAAGGGCGCGAGGTGCCGCCGGAAACGGCAACGACATTCAACGGAGTGCGCATGCAAGAGTCCTGTGGTGGCGGTATCGGGCAGTCACGTAAATCCGTGCCATCCGGATAACAACAGTGTTGCTGCAAGGTAAAGAGCAGTGCGTCGGCACTGTTTTCTGTATCGACAGCGTGGCATCCCATCTGACTGCACACTGGCAGACATGGCAATGCACGCTACCTTCAAATGCGCTGATGGCTTATCAGATTTGAGAATGACTTTATGAAAAACGCGTCATTTGCCGTGTTTTATCGATCTTTCCATCGCCACTCATGATGCCGATGGCATGACGAAACTGCCTGCGGAGATAAGTGCAGACCGAATGTGGGTGGAGAACGATTAACTCAGCAGGTTGCGCTGCGAACCTGATCGAAACTCCGCCGCAGTTCGCCGAACGTTGCGTCGTTGGCAGGGCATTGGCTTTGCGGATTCCTGCATTTCATCGAAGCAGCCGACTACTTCCAGTCGCAACGTATCTCGGCATGCAGGCGTGCTGGAAGCCGAGAGCGCAAGCATTCCAGTCAGGTAGCAGCGCCACGATAACGCCGGCACGCTGCCACCAAGCAAACGCTCGGCATGCTGCAACCAGCACGCCGAGCAATCCCGCTTTTCACTCTGCGGCGGGCGGGGGCGTGTTGGGGGCCGTGGTGGAACTTGCGTTCGCGTTCGCGGTGTCGCCACCGCCACCACGCTGGCGTTGCCGACGACGCGGTGGTCGTGCGCGCTGCGCTGCCTGCGGCGGGTGCGTGATCGGAATGCCGGGCACCTGCACCACGCGCAGTTCGTCGGTATCCAGCTGCAAGGCGGTGAGCTTGCCGCCCCACACCGCACCGGTATCGATGGCGTGCACGCCCTGGGTGATGGTCAGTCCAAGCGCGGACCAATGCCCGCAGACGATCTTCAGATCGCGCTCCACCCGGCCCGGCACTTCGAACCACGGATACAGACCCTGCGCCTGCGTGCCCGGCGTGCCCTTGTCGTCGGTGGCGATGCGCCCGCGCGGGGTGCAGTAGCGCATGCGCGTGAACAGGTTGATGATCGCGCGGCTGCGGTCGTAACCGCTCAAGCCCGGCGACCAGCCCGGCTGATCGCCGTACATGTTGCGCAGCAGTTTGCGATAGCCGCCGCCCTGCAATTGCTGCTCGACTTCGCGCGCATGCCTCTCGGCCAGTTGTGTGGTCCACTTCGGTGCCAGCCCGGCATGGATCATCATCCAGCCCAACGCGCGGTCTACATGCGCCAGTTTCTGCATGCGCAGCCAGTCCAGCAGCACGTCGCGATCTTCGGCCAGCACGATGCGCAGCAGATCCGGATTGACCTTGCGCTGTTCTTCTTCCGAACGCGCGCCGATCGCCAGCAGCGAGAGATCGTGGTTGCCCAGCACCACCACGCTATGCGCGCGCAGCGAATGCACCAGCCGCAGCGTTTCCAGCGATTGACCGCCGCGGTTGACCAGATCGCCGCAGAACCACAACGTGTCTTGCGCGGGATCGAAATTGATTTTTTCCAGCAAGCGCTGGGTGATGTCGTAGCAACCCTGCAGGTCGCCAATTGCCCAGACGCTCATCGCGTGCGCTCCATCATTGCAACATCCATCAGTGCAGCGTCCTGGGTACGCTCAGCACGAAGGCGGCGATCGGGGCGGTGAATTCGGTGCCATCGTCGGCCACCATGTCGTAGTGACCTTGCATCTGTCCCTGCTCGGTTTCCAGCAGCACGCCGGAGGTGTAGTTGAAGGCCTCACCCGGGCGCAGCCATGGCTGCTCGCCGACCACGCCTTCGCCATCCACCCGCTCGGTGCGTCCGTTGGCATCGGTGATCTGCCAATGGCGCGCGATCAGGCGCGCGGGCAGCGCGCCCGCGTTCTGGATGCGGATGCTGTAGGCGAAGGCATAGCGGCCTTCTTCCGGGGTCGATTGATGAGCGAGGAAGCGGGGCGACACCTCGACCTCGACCCGATAGCGCGGATCATCTTGCATGGGAAAAGTCTAAGGAAAACGATGTGGGAGGGGCGCTCAAGCCAGCTCGACATTGGCCAGACGGATGAAATCCGCGACCTCGAGTTGTTCGGCGCGTGCATCCGGGCGCACCTGCGCGGCCTCGAAATGCGCCGGTTCGCAGACCTCGGACAGGGCATTGCGCAAGGTCTTGCGGCGCTGCCCGAAGCCGGCGCGCACCACGTCGGCAAAGCGCCGGCGGTCCTTGATCAGCACCGTGGCCGGGTCGCGCGGCACCAGCCGCACCACCGCCGAGTCCACCTTGGGCGGCGGCCGGAACGCCCCGGGCGGCACCACGAACAACGCGGTGACCTCGCAGTACGCCTGCAGCATCACGCTCAGCCGGCCATAGACCTTGCTGCCGGGGCCGGCGGCCATGCGGTCGACCACTTCTTTTTGCAGCATGAAGTGCATGTCGGCCACCGCGCCTGCATGGTCCAGCGCATGGAACAGGATCGGCGAGGAAATGTTGTAGGGCAGGTTGCCGACCAGCCGGATCGGCGTGCCATTGGCCAGCGCGGTGAAATCCACGCTCAACACATCGCGATGGATGATGCTCAACGCGCCGATCGGTGCGGCGGCGTCGGTCAATGGCGCGATCAGGTCGCGGTCGAATTCGATCACGGTCAACGCGCCGTGCTTGCGCAGCAGCGGGAAGGTGATCGCACCCTGGCCAGGGCCGATTTCGACCAGATGCTGGCCGGCGCGCGGAGCCACTGCCTGCACGATGCGGTCGATGTAATACCGGTCGGCAAGAAAGTGCTGGCCAAGCGACTTCTTGGCCGGAGCGCTGAAGGAATGATTCATGTGCGCAGTTTAACGGAGCCAGTGCATGCAATCGGTGTCGTTTCTGACTGCCTGACGAATCTAACGGGCGATCGGCGGGCAAATGCGCACGCGATCAGGCATCGCTCAGCCGCGTGCGGCCAATCGCGCGCACAAGGCGGTCGCGGCCATCAGGCTGGACGGGTCGGCAATCCCGCGCCCGGCCAGCTCCAGCGCGGTGCCATGATCGACCGCCACGCGCGGGTAGGGCAGGCCGAGCGTGATATTCACCGCCTGCTCGAAGCCGCTGTACTTGAGCACCGGCAGGCCCTGGTCGTGATACATCGCCACCACCGCATCGAAACCGGTGAGCTTCTGCGGCAAAAATGCGGTGTCGGCCGGTAGCGGGCCGATCAGCTGCATGCCTTCGCCGCGCAGTTGCTCCAGCACCGGGATGATGATGTCCAGTTCCTCGCGGCCCAGATGCCCGTCTTCGCCGGCATGCGGATTGAGGCCGAGCACGGCGATACGCGGGTGTTCCAGGCCGAAGTCGCGCTGCAATGCCGCCGCAGTGATACGCAGGCAGCGTGCAACGGTATCGGCAGTGATCGCATCGGCCACCGCGCGCAGCGGCAGATGCGTGGTCACCAGCGCGACCCGCACGATCGCATTGGCCAGCATCATCACCACTGGGCAGCCGGCCTGTTCGGCCAGTAATTCGGTGGTGCCGGAATAAGGGATGCCGCCGGCATTGATCACCGCCTTGTGCACCGGGCCGGTGACGATGCCCTGCAACTTGCCGGACAGACAGTCGCCGGCCGCGCCACGCAGGCCGGCGATGACCGCCGCCGCGTTGGCAGGGTCGGGTGTGCCGAAGCGGGTTGCCACGGCCTGGCGGATCGGATGCAACGGCAGATCGCCGGGTGCACGCGCAGGTTGATCCGGATCGAGCAGGCGCACAGACAAGTACAGCGCCTTTGCGGCGCTGTGCAGGGTATCGGGATCGGCGTAGGCGATCAGGTGCGCATCGGAGCGCGGCCGCTGGGCGAGCCGGACACAGAGTTCCGGCCCGATCCCGGCCGGCTCGCCTGGCACCAGCGCGAGCGACGGGAGCATCGAATCAGCGCGTCGGCTGTGCCGGCGGCGGCGTCGGTGCGGAAGGCGCCGCAGGGTCTGCCGGCTTGGCCGGAGCGGCAGTGGCGTCGCCATCGGCACGGTCGCCGGTGCGGAAGCTCACATACGCTTCGCCGCGCAGTTCCTGCAGGTAGCGGTTGTACTCTTCTTCCAGCTTGCGACGGCCGATCGTTTCACGGATCTGCGCACGCTGGCTCTCGGCACTGACATCGGTCTGGCGGCTACCGACGCGCTGCACGATATGCCAGCCCGCCTGAGTGCGGAACGGCTCGGACACTGCGCCGTCTGCCAGGCCTTCGACCTGCTTGCCGAAATCCGGGCCGAACGCGTCGGCCGGGAACCAGCCCAGATCGCCACCCTGACCACGGCTATTGGTGTCTTCGGAAGACTCCTTCGCCGTGGCCTGGAAGTCGGCGCCACCGGTGATACGCGCACGCAGCGTATCGATCTTGGCCTTGGCCTGCGCCTCGGTCTGGTTGTCGCCGATACGTACCAGAATGTGGCGTGCGTTGTACTCAGTGACCAGTTTCTTTTCGCCACCGGCATTGGCGTCACGCATTTCCACCAGCTTGAGCAGCTGAAAGCCGCTCGGGCCGCGCAGCGGTCCGGCCACCTGGCCAGGCTGCATGTCGCGGATCAGCTGAGCGAACGCGTTGGGAATTTCGTCCAGGCTGCGCCAGCCCAGGTCGCCGCCTTCCAGTGCATTCGGGCTGTCCGAATAACGCACCGCAGCGGCCGAGAAATCCAGCTCGCCCTTGTCGATCAGTGCCTTCACGCCATCGACCTTTTTCTGGCCGGTGGCGATCTGTTCGGCGTTGGCGCCTTCCGGCAGGCCGACCAGAATGTGCGCCAGGTGATATTGGCTGCCGGTGGTGGCCTGTTGGGCCAACGCGGTATCCACTTCACCTTCACTCACGCTGATGCGGCTCTGCGCAAAGCTCTGGCGCAGGCGCTGCACGATGATTTCGTCGCGCACCGAGGCACGGAAGTCGCCATAGCCCATGCCATCGGCGGCCAGCTTCTGGCGCAAGCCATCCACCGTGGTGCCGTTCTGCTGCGCAATGCTGGCGATCGCCCGGTTGAGCTCCTCATCGCTGACGCGAATACCGGTGCTGTCGGCGCGGCCAACCTGCAACTTGACCAGCACCAGACGCTCGAGCACCTGACGCTGCAGGACATCGTCCGGCGGCAGCTGATTATCGCGGCCGGCGTACTGCGACTTGACGTTGCGCACAGCGCGATCGAGCTCGCTCTGCAGCACCACGTCTTCGTCCACGATGGCAGCGATGCGATCCAGTGGCTGGGATTGCTGTGCCGAGGCCATCGGCGAAACCGTGCTGGTGATCACCAGCAGCGAGGCAAGTAACACAGAGAAAGGCTTGGTCATGGAATCAAGTTCGGATCGTAATCGTCCGGATTAGTCGTGGTGTTGCTGGGCGGGACCAAGTACAGGTCGTCGCGGTAATAGCCGAGAATAGCACGGCGCAAAGTGCGGTCCGTGTTCTGCCCGAACGAGCTCAAGCCCTTCAGCACGAACTCCACCTGGATGGAGTTGTCCATCTCGCCGTTGCGGTTGCGCACGAACCGGCGCACCAGCCCACGCACGGCCAGACAGCAGCTGTCCCACTGCACGCCCCCGATGATTTCCAGCGGCTTGCGGTCCAGCAGCGAGTAGTAATAACGACCGACAGCGCTCCAGGTGGGATTGATCGGATACAGAAACGAGAAATCAGCCTGCTTGAGCTGATCGCTTTCGTCGATCAGGTTGCGCCGGTAGCGATATGCCAGGTTGATGACGCCGTCGTTGTTGAGCAGATAACGCGTGCGCAGGCTGGCCAGATCTTCCTTGCGCGAGTTGGGGTTCCACTGATAGGTGGCGCCCATCGACCAGCGATCGTTGATCATGTAGTTGGCATCGGCCACCCAGGCGGACTTGCCCTGTTCGATGGTCTGCTCGCTACCGGCCGCCGAGTTGGTGCTGTTGTTGATGGTGACCAGCGAATCGTTGAAGTACAGGATCTGGCCTGCACTCAACGACAACTTCTCGCGACCATCGTCCTGGCGCAGCCAGCGCGAGGTCACCGCCAAGGTCAACTGGTTGGCATCGTTCTGGCGGTCGGCACCGGTGTAGCGCGAATCGCGGAACAGTTGGCCGTAGCTGAAAGTAAACGGACGCGTATCGAAGACCGGCAGGTCGTCCTGGTCGCGGTAGGGCACGTACAGGTAATACATGCGCGGCTCCAACGTATTGAGATAGTTGGTGCCGAACAGCGAGGTCTCGCGGTCGAAATACAGACCGGCATCCACCGAGGCGATCGGGAGGCTGCGTGAGGGCGAGCGATCGCCGGTCAGCGGCGCCGTGTTGGCCAGCGTCGAATCCAGCTGGTACGTGGTATAGCGCCAGGCCACGGTCGGCGTCAGGAACCACGCCGCACCTGACAAAGGCATCGAGATGTAAGGCTTGATATCCAGGCGTGAGCCGCTGCCGTATTCCTTGTTACGGATATTGGTGCGGACGTAATCGTCCCCGTCGTCGCCGTTGGTGTTTCCGTCCCTAGGGGGCTGGACAAAGTAAGAGTCGTCGTGGGTAAAGCGCACCGCTTCCGCATACACGCCAGCTTCGAAAATGCCGAACGGCTTCTCCCAGGTGAAATACGCACGCGGTTGCCGGTTGTAGGGCAGTGACTGCTCATCAAGCGTGTAGTCGGTCAGCTGCCAGCGGTCTGCCATCAGGCCCGCGGTCCAGGTCTCGCCGGTGCCGTAGATGCCCACGGTGCTTTGCAAGCTGGAGGCCGAGCCCATGCCGTTGATGCGGCTGGTGAAGTCCTCCACATAGCGCGTGTCGCTGACCCAGGCAATGCTGCTGCGCGCCTGCCAGTACTTGTTGACGTTGTGATAGCCGCTGTAGAAGACGCTGCCACGGTCCTTGTCGCGCAACTTGTCGTTGGGCAGATAGTTGCCGGTGATCTCGCCGCGGCCGCCCTCGTACAGATAACGGAATTCGGTACCGAACATGAAACCGCGCTTGCTCATGTAGCGCGGCAGCAGCGTGGCGTCGTAATTCGGCGCCAGGTTGAGGTAGATCGGCTGCAGGTAATCGAAGCCGTTGCGGCCGGACAGGCCGAACTGCGGGAACAGCAGGCCGGTCATGCGGCGGTCGTCGATCGGAAACTTGAACCACGGGAAGTACAGCACCGGCACCTTGCCGATCTGCAGCACGGCGTTGCGCGCGGTACCGAAGCCTTCTTCGTTGTCGACGTCGATCTCCGGCGCGCGAACGCGCCATATCGGCTGCGAGGGATCGCAGGTGGTATAGGTCGAGCGGTGCATCTGCCCGACCTGGCCCTGCAGGTCCACCGATTCCGCCGCGCCATTACCGCGGCGATCCACCAACTGGTACTGGATGTTGCTGACCTTGTGGGCGTCGGTATCCTGATTGCCTTCGGCGCGGTCGGCGACCATGCGGAAGGAAGTGTCCTGATAGCGCACGTTGCCTTCGGCGATGTAATTGCCGGTCTCGGTGTCCATGCGCAGGTTGTCCGCACCCAGGAACTGGTCGCCGCGCTTGAGCGCCACGTTGCCCTGGTATTGCGGGGTGGTGCTGGTGCCGGACAGCTGATCGCCTTCGATATCGGTGGGCAGCTGTTGGCGCATCTCGGCAGCCTTGGCATCGGCGGCCGGGGCGCCGTCGAAACCGGGAAGCGGGTCCACGGCAGGGCACAATCCCCAGTTCAGCGGCTTGTCGGCAGCCATGGCCGGGAGGCAGATGGCAATGCTCAAAGGCAGGGGCAGCAGGCGAAGGACTCGGCGCACGCGTGGGTTCAACCAGTAAAATGGCGACTAGCTTGCCGTATACCCCGCATGGGGGCAATGAAAAGCCCCCGCATCGGGAGGGCGAGGTTCATCGCAATGGGTGGCGCGACCAACGCGCCGTTGGGGTTCAACGCAGTGCGGCCACGTGCGCCACGCTGCTCTCGCGCAAGGCTTGCAGGTCGTAGCCGCCCTCCAGCATGGAGACGACGCGGCCGCGCGCATGCCGTTCGGCCAGGGTGCGCAAGGCACGGGTCAGCCAGGCAAAATCGTCGGCGTCGAGCATCAGATCGGCCAGCGGGTCGCGCAGATGCGCATCGAAGCCGGCAGAGATCAGGATCAGCTGCGGGCGGAAGGCATCGATCAGCGGCAGCATCTCGTCTTCCCACACGTTGCGGAAGCGCAGCCCGTCACTGCCCGGTGGCAGCAGCAGGTTGTGGATATTGCCTATGCCACGCTCGTAGACGCTGCCCGAATGCGGATACAACCCGGACTGGTGGGTGCTGAGGTATTGCACGGTCGGGTCGCGCTCGAAGATCGCCTGCGTGCCGTTGCCGTGGTGCACGTCGAAATCCACGATGGTGATCCGCTCCAGCCCATGCCGGTCGCGCGCATGCGCGGCAGCCAGCGCAATGTTGTTGAACAGGCAAAAGCCCATCGACACCTGGCCGGTAGCATGGTGGCCCGGCGGGCGCACCGCGCAAAAGGCGGTACGGGCGAGGTCCTGCATCACCGCATCCACCGCGGCGATGCCGGCACCTGCCGCGCGCAAGGCGGCCGCGCGCGAGCCGGGCGACATCACGGTGTCCACATCGAGCCGGTGATGGCCTTCGAAGGCGGTTTCCAGTACCGCATCGACCTGTTCGCGCTCGTGCACCCGGCACAGGTCGCCGAGCTTGGCCAGCGGCGCCTCACGCCAGTCCAGATCCGGGAAGGCGTCGCGCAGGGCATCGACCACCGCTTCCAGACGGGCGGGGCGCTCGGGATGCTCGGGGCCGGCGTCGTGGCCGAGGCAGGCGGGATGGGTAAAGACCAACATGTTGCAAATCTAGCCTGTCCGCCGTGCCATGTGCAGATCAGCCGCGCCGGCGGTCGTGCCGCCACAGCACTTCCTGCTGGCCATCGGCACGCGCCAGCACGCGGGCGAGTACGAACAACAGGTCGGACAGGCGATTCAAATAGCCGATCGCCTCGCTGCGCACTTCCTCCTGACGCGACAGCGCAACGGTCTCGCGTTCGGCCCGGCGCACGATGGTGCGGGCCAGATGGCAACGTGCGGCCGCTTCGCCACCGGCCGGCAGGATGAATTCCTGCAGCGGGGGAAGCGTGTCGTTGAAGTGATCGAGTTGACGCTCCAGCGCCTCGATATCGGCGGCGTCGATAGCTGCATGCCCGGGGATGCACAGCTCGCCACCCAGATCGAACAACTGGTGCTGGATGGTCGTCAGCAGCGCGGCGATCGGCTCCGGCATGCCCGGGGCGGCCAGCAATACGCCGATGGCCGAATTGGCTTCGTCCACGGTGCCGTAGGCAGTGACGCGCAGCGCGTCCTTGCCGGTGCGGCTGCCGTCGCCCAGACCGGTGCTGCCGTCGTCGCCGGTGCGCGTATAGATGCGTGAGAGCCGGTTGCCCATCTCAGCCGGCCTGGGTCTGGCCGTGCGCGCTGGTCAGGCGCTCGGCGGCAACCTGGATCACCGCGGCCGCCGCAACGTAGAGCGCGGCGCTGCGCAGGTAAGGCCCCAGCCAGTCGGTGTAGTTCTTGAACCAGCCGGCGACGGTCGGCTCGGCCACGCTGGCGCTGATCCAGTAGAAGCTGCCCTGGGCGATCAGCTGGCATAGCGCCACGGCGATCAGCAGTGCAGGCACAAGTCTGGCCAGCGCGCTCCACTCGGCGCCGCGGTAATGCCGGCGCAGCCAGACGCCACCGGCCCACAGCGCGAAATACGCCGGGATCAGGCACCAGTAAGCGGGCGACACGCAGTAGTGCTGCCAGAAGCTCAGGCCCTGCCGGGTGATCACCAGCCAGTCCACCGCCACCGCCAGCAGCATCAGCAGCGGGAACGCCAGTTTGCTGCGCGCGGCCAGATGGAATCCGCCAATGAAAAACACCGCCCACGAGGCGTCCGGGACCGGCGCGAAGTGGTTGATCCGCGTGGCCGCCATCGCAATGGCGAGCAGACTCAAAATCAGGGTGTCGTGCGAGCGAGGAGTCATGCGCGAAAGGAGCCGGATCACAGGCCCGGGAGTGTAGCGTGGAACCCGCCGCGCCACGCGCGCCTGGCGCGTCAAGCTGTCCCACCCGATCACGCCAACAGGCCATGGGCGAAGGCTTATCATGTGGGGATGACACACCTACATGACGTTCTGATCGTGGGCGGCGGCCTGGTCGGCTCCAGCCTGGCGATCGCGCTGGACCGCATCGGCCTGGATGTCGGGCTGGTGGAAGCCACCCCGGCCGGCACTCCGCCAGCGGTGTTCGACCAACGTAACCTCAGTTTTGCCGCCGCCACCGTCAACGCGCTCGGCGTACTTGGGGTGATGGCCAAGCTGCGCAGCCCGCCGGGGCCGATCCGGCGCATCCATGTCAGCCGCGCCGGCGACTTTGGCCGGGTGCAGCTGGACGCCGCCGACTACGGGCGCGACAGCTTCGGCCAGGTGGTGGTGGCGCGCGACTTCGGTGACGCCTTGCAGGCACGCCTGGACGAACTGACCCATCTACGCCGTTATCGCCCGGCGCGTTGCATCGGGGTCGAACCGGTGCAGGACGGCCTGCGCGCACTGCGCCTGTCTACCGATGAAGGCGAGCAGCTTGTGCGGGCCAGGCTGGTGGTCGGCGCCGATGGCCGCGACAGCGCAGTGCGCGAGCTGCTGCATATCGGCAGCGAAGCGCACGACTTTTTCCAGACCCTGTTCGTCGCGCGGGTGCGCGCATCCAAGCCGCCGGATGGCACCGCGTGGGAGCGCTTCGGCGAGCACGGGCCAACGGCATTACTGCCGCGCGGCGACCGACATTACGGCGCCATCCATTGCGTGGCGCGTGCCGACGCCGAGGCGGTGGCTGCGCTCGACGAGGCCGGCTGGCTGGCCCGCCTGCAGCGCGCGGCCGGTTGGCGCGCCGGGCGTTTTGTCGCCAGCGGCGAGCGCAGCGCGTATCCGTTGGTGCAGGTGCTGGCCACCAATCTGCTGGCCGAACGTGTGGTGCTGATCGGCAATGCGGCGCAGACGCTGCACCCGATCGGCGCGCAAGGCTTCAACCTCGGCTTGCGCGATGCGCTGACGCTGGCCGAATTGATCGAACACGATCGCAGCGATGCCGGTGCCGGCGCGCTGTTGAGCGAGTATCTGGCGCGTCGGCGGGTGGACCGCGAACAGACCATCGGGTTTTCCAGCGGATTAGCACGGCTCACCGGCAATCCGGCGCCGTTGCTGCGGCCGTTGCGCAGTCTCGGGCTGCTGGCCACCTCGCAGGCAGCGCCGCTGCAATCGATGCTGGTCGGCGGGGCGATGGGCTTCCGTGGCGACGTGCCGCAGCTGTGCCGGGGGATTGCATGAGCCGCCGCAGCACCCGCGATGCGTTGATCGTCGGCGGTGGCGTGGTCGGTGCCGCCTGCGCGCTGGCCCTGGCCGATGCGGGCTTGAGCGTCGCTTTAGTCGAAGGCCGCGAGCCTGCGCAGTGGCGCGCAGAGCAACCCGATCTGCGCGTGTACGCCTTTGCCGCTGACAACGCGGCGCTGCTCGACAGCCTGGGCGTGTGGAAGGCCGTGCGCGCCGCACGCGTGCAGCCGTACCGGCGCATGCGGGTCTGGGACGCAGGCGGTGGCGGCGAATTGAGTTTCGATGCCGACACGCTGGGCCGCGAACAACTTGGCTGGATCGTCGAACACGCGTTGCTGGTCGATCGCCTGTGGGCCGCCGTGCATGCCGCAGGCATCGCAGTGCATTGCCCGGCGCGCGTGACCGAGCTGGAGCAGGACGCAAGCAGCGTGCGCCTGCGCCTGGATGACGGCAGTCGGCTGGAGGCGGCGATTGCGATTGCCGCCGATGGCGCGGCATCCACGTTGCGCGAGTTGATCGGCCTGCCGGTGGCGCGGCATGCCTATGCACAGCGCGGCGTGGTCGCGTTCGTGGAGACCGATCAGCCGCATCACTCCACCGCATGGCAGCGCTTTTTGACCACCGGCCCGCTGGCATTCCTGCCGTTCGCCGATGGCCGCAGTTTGATCGTGTGGACCTTGCCGGATGCCGAAGCCGAGCGCGTGTTGGCGCTCGACGATGCCGACTTCTCGCGCGAGTTGACCCAGGCCTTTGCCGCGCGACTGGGCGACGTGCGCGTGGTGTCTGCGCGCGCGGCATTTCCGCTGCAGCGGCAGTTGGTGGAGCAGTACGTCAGCGGCCGCGTGCTGACCTTGGGCGACGCCGCACACGTGGTGCATCCGCTGGCCGGGCAGGGCGTCAATCTGGGCCTGCGCGATGTGGCGGCGTTGCGCGATGAGGTGCGCAACGCGCTCGCAAAGCGTGCCGACTGGGCCGCCCCACATCGCCTGCAGCGCTGGGCACGCACGCGGCGCAGCGAAAACACCGTTGCCGCGTATGGCTTCGACGCGATCAACACGGTGTTCTCCAACGACGAGATGCATGTGACCCTGCTGCGTGGCACGGTGCTGGGGGTGGCGGGCAAGCTCCCGCCGTTGGTGGATCTGCTGTGGAAGCGCGCGTCCGGCAACGCGTGAGCGCACCGCGTTGACGGTCTGCTGGCCGCTATGTTCCAGCGTTAATAGCGAAGGCCGCAGTTTCCATACGACGGACGCGCCCGGGCTGGCTACAGTCGGGCCATGACCTCCGCCGTTTCCGCACGACTCAACCCGCCGCTGCTCCTGCTGAGCGGGCTGCTGTGTGACGCCAGCATCTGGGACGCGCAACGTGCGGCGCTGGCGGACATCGCCGAGGTGCGCGTGCTCGATTTCCCGGGCATCGACAGCGTGCAGCAGATGGCTGCACAGGCATTGGCCGCGGCGCCTGACCAGTTTGCGCTGGCCGGTCATTCGATGGGCGGCCGGGTGGCGCTGGAGATCGTGCGGCAGGCGCCGGCGCGCGTGCAGCGTCTGGCGCTGCTGGACACCGGCGTGCATCCGGCGCACGCGCAGGAGCATGCGCAGCGCGGTGCGCTCGTGGAGCTTGCGCGCCGTGACGGCATGCAGGCGCTGGCCCGCCAGTGGTTGCCGCCGATGCTGCACCCCGACCGCCACGACGACGCCGAACTGATGCAGGCACTGGTCGCCATGGTCATGCGGCAGACCCCGCAGAGCTATGCCGCCCAGGTGACCGCGCTACTGAATCGGCCCGATGCCGCGCCCGTGCTGGCGCAGGTGCATTGCCCGACGCTGCTTGGCGTGGGCCGGCAAGACAGCTGGAGTCCGCTGGAACGTCATCAGGACATGGCGCGGCAGATCCCGCACGCGCAGCTGGTGGTGTTCGAGCACAGCGGGCATATGACGCCGGTGGAAGCGCCTGCTGCGGTCAGTGCCGCGCTGCGCGATTGGCTGGCTGCATGACCACCGTCTCCCCGTGCGGCGTCACACCCATCGGCTCGCGAATGCACGTCCGCTGACGTCAGCGTCGCCCGCCACTTTTTTTCTCGTATCACCCATTGCCAGTGAGGCCACCGCGTGTCCCCAGACGCTTCGATCATCGTTGCTTGCGAACAGCTGATCCGCCGGTTCGCCTTGCACAACGATCGCCATGAACATGACGCACTGGCTGCGTTGTTCACCGCAGATGGCGTCTTTGCAAGGCCTAGCGCACCAGACGCGCCCGTGCATGGGCGCGAGGCGATCCGCGAGGCATTCCGTGCACGGGCGCCGCGCAGAACTTGCCATCTCATGCTCAATACCCTGGTCAGCGTGCACTCAGACGCATTGGCCCATGCACACAGCTACGTGGCGCTGTACAGCGCACCACAGGCCATCGCCCCGCCGCCGTGGACCACACAGGCGCCGGCATTGATTGGCACGTTCGACGATGTGCTGGTGCGCCAGGACGACCACTGGCTGTTCAAACAACGCCTCGGCGCATTGCTGGTGCGCGTGGAAGCGCACTAGACACCCACCACCGCTGTTCAACGGTGCCCCCGGCGAACCCGGGTGGCATCGCACCACTGCTCCTCCCCCCTGTCGCGTTGCCTCAATCGCCCATCCTTATCGGAGAATCGCCTAGTGGAACGCGCACGCTTGTCTGTTGGTCGTCGTCCTTCATCGTCCCGGTCGCGCCGCCAGCATGCGGGCAGGCTGGCCCTCTTGCTTGGCACGCTGGCACCGGCGGTCGTCCTCGCGCAGGCAGCGCCCGACACAGTGGCCATGCCGCAGGGCATCAACCTGGGCGGCACCAGTTTCATGGATGGCTTCGGCTCCACCACGCCGGGCTGGACGGTGCTGGAATACCTGCGTTACTACGACTTGAACACGATCAAGAATGCGCGCGGGGATAACTCGCCTGCGTTTCGCGACCCGCAGGTCGGGGTCAGCGCCTTACTGACCCAGTTGATCTACGTGACGCCGTATTCGCTGGGGCGCGGTTCGCTGAGTTTCAACACCATCATCCCGCTGGTGAACTACGACACCTCGTTCGCAGCCGACAGCCCGGTGCGATTGAGCAGCAATGGGTTTGGCATGGGCGATATTTCGTTCGGTCCGGCGCTGCAGATGCCGCCGGTCATGCGGGACGGGCGTGTGTTCTTCTTTCAACGCTTTGCGCTGGATCTGTTCGCACCGGTCGGCAAGTTCGATCGCGACATTGCCATCAACCAGGGTACTGGCTTTTGGTCGATCGCACCGCACTGGGCATTCACGGTGCAGCCCACCGATAACTGGGAAATCAGTGCGCGCATCAACTATCTCTACAATTTCCGCACCGACCGTGCCGGTGGCGTGCCGCCGATCCCGGGCTTTCGGTTTCGCAATGGCCAGGCCGGCGACGCGGTCTGGGTCAACTTTGCCAGCTCGGTGAAAGTGAGCGAGCAACTGCGCGTGGGTGTGAACGGCTATTTCCTGCAGCAGCTCAAAGACAACCGGACCAATGGCGCGCGCGTGGCGGACAGCAAGCGCATGCAGCTGTATCTGGGGCCCGGGCTGTCATGGCGCGTGGATGCAAAGAACCTGTTCAACCTCAACCTTTACATCCCGCTGGACGTGGAGAATTCGGTCGCCGGTAACAGCGTGAACCTGATGTACGTGCATTCGTTGTAGTGCGGCCCAACGGCGTGCATGCGGGCGCAAAGTCGGCATGCACGTGACGTGCAGCGCGGGGGGGACGTGACTCGCACTGCGCGCCTGCGCAACGCAAGGGAGCTGGCGCGCGTGAGTGTTGACGTCGGCTGCCTTCGCGGTTTGGCCGCGCTGAAAACGCAACCGAGCCGCAGAGTTACATCCCCATGCTGTGCCGCTGCGTGTTGGCATGCTCGCGGAACAACAGTTCGGCGCGCGCGCCGTCGCGTTGCTCGATGGCCGACACGATCGCCCCATGTTGCCGATGCCCGTAATACAGATCGTCGTAGGCCAGCGTCGGCGAGCGTTGCCCGAACACCACGTTGGTGGGGCTGACAAACGGGACCAGCGTGCAACGGTCCACCGTCTCAATCAGGATCGGTTTGTCGGCCGCCATCACGATCATGCGGTGGAACCGCGCGTTCATCTCGCCGTAGGCCAGTTCGTCGCTGGCATCCAGGGTGCGCTTGGCCAGAATGCGGTCACCCTCGTCCAGGCAGGCATGCAGGGCGGCGAGCAGGGCGGCAGAGGCGCCTTGTTCGGCCACGGCGCGTGCGGCCATACCTTCCATCAGCGCCCGGACCGCCAGCGCGTCCAGGCTCTCCTGCTGGCTGAAACGCCGCACCGCATAACCGCGGTTGCCCGTCTGTACCAGCAGGCCTTCCTGGCACAGCGCCGGCAATGCCTGCCGGATGGGGGTGCGGGAAATGGCCAGACGCTCTGCCAAGGCCGCTTCGGTGATGCGTTCGCCCGGGGCATAGGTGCCGCACAGGATCAATTCGCGTAGTTGCTGGACCGCTTGCAATCGGTGGTTGTTCGCCATTGGCTCCATTCTCTCGCGCCGTACCGCAGCGCACGTTCCTTCGAGCGGGGAAACTTGCAATTACGTGTATAAAAACCTTGCGGATGAGAACGCTTGATGGCAATTTGGATCCCAAGGATACCGTTTTGGCGGTCCGGAGTCGTTGGTCTTCCTTCTTTGGGATCCATTGCGTCGCTGATCCCGACTCAACCAATGACGCGCGTTTGGCCCCAAAAGCGGCCGGCCTGCGTCGCAGGAGTGCAACATGGCAAGCATCATCGGCGGCATCGGAACCTCCCACGTTCCCACCATCGGGGTGGCCTACGACAAGGGCAAACAGCAGGATCCGCTCTGGAAGCCGCTGTTCGACGGTTACACACCGGTGGCCGCCTGGTTGGCCGAACAACAGGCCGACGTGCTGGTGTTCTTCTACAACGACCATTGCACGACCTTCTTCTTCGATCTGTACCCGACCTTCGCACTGGGCATCGGCGAGCGCTTTCCGGTCGCCGATGAAGGTGCGGGGCTGCGCAATCTGCCGCCGATCCGCGGCGATGTGCAGCTGCAGGCGCATATCGCCGAATGTCTGGTCAACGACGAATTCGACCTGACCGTGTTCCAGGACAAGCCCATCGACCACGGCTGTGCGGCGCCATTGCCGCTGCTGTGGCCGCACGTGCCCGACTGGCCGGGCACGGTGGTGCCGATCGCCATCAACGTGCTGCAGTACCCGCTGCCGACTGCGCGCCGCTGCTACCGCCTGGGCCAGGCGGTACGTCGCGCGATCGAATCCTATCCGGAAGATCTCAAGGTGGTGGTGGTGGGCACCGGCGGGCTCTCGCATCAGATCCATGGCGAACGCACCGGCTTCAACAACACCGAGTGGGACATGGAATTTCTGGATCGCTTCCAGCACGAGCCGGAATCGCTGACCGAACTGACCCACACCGATTACGTGCGCCTGGGCGGTGCCGAGAGCGTGGAGCAGATCATGTGGCTGGCGATGCGCGGTGCCATGGACGGGCCGATCCGCAAGCTGCATCAGAACTACTACCTGATGACCACCACTGCGATGACCGTGGTGCTGTACGAGCCTGGCGAAGAAGCCGCCGGCGCGCTGCGCTCGGCAGAGTTGCTCGCGCACACCGCGAACGCGGCATGAGGACCTGACGATGAATCCGCAAGTACAGGGCATGGAGCAGATCGGCGGCACCTACGTGTTCGATCTGCGCACCAGCAACCGCGCGCTGCGCATCAATCGTTTCTTTTGGCACATGATCCGCGCCCCTTGGCGCGATCGTTTTTTGCAGGATGCCGAAATGCTGATGCAGGAAGCCGAGCTCACCGATCAGGAAAAAGCGCTGATCCGTGCGCGCGACTGGCTCGGCCTGGTGCAGTATGGCGCCAATTTTTTTGTGATCGAGAAATTTGCACGCGTGGTGCGCATGACCAATCTGCAGGTTTACGCCATCATGCGCGGCGAATCTTTCGACGACTTCATGCAGACGCGGCGTGTGCCCGATGCACGCTGATCTGCACGCGTCGGCCCTTTGCCGCAGCGCGGCTTCACCCGACTTCCCAAACGTAAGGTCCTCCCCATGACCATGTCCTCTGTGTTCTTCGAACACCGCATCAAGGTCCGGCATCTACGTGTCATCGAGGCGCTGGACCGGCAAAAAAGCCTGTTGCGCGCCTCACGCGTATTGAACGTCACCCAGCCCGCATTGACGCGCGCCCTGCAGGAGATCGAAGAGATCGTCGGCGCGCCGTTGTTCGAGCGCCATTCGCGCGGCGTGCGCCCCAATGCGATGGGCGAGGTGCTGGTACAGACCGCGCATGTCGTTCTTGGCCAGCTACGGCGTGCGCAAGATACCTTCGAGGGTCTGTTGCAGGACGATGCGCTCACCATCACGGTGGGCGCATTGCCGGTGGCGGCAAGCGGATTGTTGCCGGCCGTGCTGGCCGCGTTGTACCGCGCCGAGCCAACGTTGCGGGTGCGCCTGCTGCACGGGCGTACCGACGAGTTGCTGCCCAAGCTGGCCGGCAACGAGATCGACCTGGTCGTGGGTCGGCTGTATCCGCTGGCCCGTTACGATGCGCTGATCCGCAAGGTGCTGTACCAGGATCCGATCGCCTTGGTCGCGCGCAGCGATCACCCCTTGTTTGCCAACGGCCCGGTGCGCATTGCCGAAGCGGTCGCCTACCGGCAGGTGTTGCCGACGTTGAGCCAGCATGTGGAGCGCGATGTGGCCCAGGTGATGCGCGAACACGGCCTGGCCACGCGCGATCAGTTGCGTTCCAGCTCGGCCAGTTTCACCCGCGAGATTTTGCTCGGCACCGACAGCATTGCGGTGATGCCGAGCATGATGGTGGCCGGCGATATCGCACGTGGCGAGCTGCGCGCCTTCCAGCTGCAGCAGCCCTCGCAGGCGCGGGCCGGCGGGGTGATCTATCGCGATGGCGCAGCGATCCATAAACCCGGCGTGCGCTTGCTGATGCGCGAGCTGGAGCACCAGTTGGGGGTGATGGCCGAGCAGGGTGCGGTGTGGGTGGATGAGCAGATCGGCGAAGACGACATGCTGCTGGACGCGTCTGCGTAATCGACTGATGGTGTCACGAGAAGGGCTTGATGCGTGCTGTCGATCACTGCGCTGTGGGTCTGATGCAAGCGAACAACGGGTAGCCCAGGCTGCCCGTTTTGTTGTGTGCGGCCAGATTGTGTGCGGCCAAGTCGTCCGCATCCGGCCGCTGAATTGATGGCTTGAAGATGGCTGGGCGCAGCACGCGCCCAACGCATATCACGCCTCCTTCGCCAATGCCTCTTTCAAACGCGCCTTCTGCAATTTGCCGGTCGCGGTGCGTGGCAGCGTCTCGACGACGCGCAGGTGTTTGGGCACCTTGTACTTGGCCAGGCGTTCGACCAGATAGGCGCGGATCTGGTCCAGATCCGGTGCCTCATCGGTGGGCACGATTGCCAGATAACCGACTTCGCCCCACTGCTGGTCGGCGATGCCCACCACCGCGCATTCGCGCACTTGCGGATGCTCGGCGAGCACGGCTTCGATTTCTGCCGGATAGACGTTCTCGCCGCCGGAAATGAACATGTCTTTCTTGCGGTCGACGACCCAGAAAAAACCATCCGCATCGCGCTGCACGATGTCGCCGCTGCGGAACCAGCCGTGCTCATCGAGCGCCTCGGCGCTTGCCTGCGGGTCGCGCCAATAACCGGGGCTGAGATTGGGCCCGCGCAGCAACAGCTCGCCGGGGACACCGGCCGGGCAGTCGTTGCCATCGCCATCGACCACGCGCGTTTGCACCGCCGGTGTCGAAATGCCGACCGCGCCGAGCTTGTTGCGGATCACCGCGCAGTCCACCGACATGCCGAATACCGTGCCGGCCTCGCTCATGCCGAAACCGCACACCATCGGGATGCCGTCGTCCAACCAGCCGAGCAGATCCTCGCTGGCATGTGGCGCGCCGCCGCTGACCAGCGCGGTCAGGTGACGCAGCGAGGCCGCATCGAAACCGGGCTGGCTGCGGAAGGCCTGCATCATCTGCGGCACGCCGACGTAATGCGTGATTCCCAGCGATTGATCGCTCAGCCAGCCCAGGGTACGTTTTGGTTCGAAGCGGCTGGACACCTGGATCGAGCCGCCGACGGCCAATACCGGGCGCACATTGGTGACCAGACCGATGATATGGAACATCGGCGCCTCGCACAGAAAGCTGCTGGTCGCATCCACGCGGGTGGTGACGCCGAAGTTGTGCGCCACCTGTTGCAGGTTCTGCTCGCTCAGCATCACGCCTTTGGGCTGTCCCGAGGTGCCGGAGGTGAACAGGATCAGGCTGACGCGATCGGGCGGAATCGGCGCGGTGTCGGCGGGTTCGAGTGCGTTGGCCTCTTCAATGAAGTCGGTCAGCGGCACGACATCTGCGCGCCCGGCGGCGACGTCATCGCCTAAAAACAGGCCAGGTTCTGCGCGTTGTAACAAGGCATCCAACTCGCCCGCACTCAATCGCCAGTTGAGCGGCACATAGATCGCGCCGACCCGCCCGCAGGCGAAATGCAGCGCCACCTGCCAGACCGAATTACGTGCCAGCACCGCCACGCGTTCGCCATCCACACAGCCGCGCGCTTGCAGTAATGCGGCGAAGCGGCCGATCAATGCATCGAGTTCGGCGTAGGTCCATTGCGCGCCGAGCAACAGGTCGCGTGCGGCGAGCGTGTGTGGCGCAAGGCGGGCGTGAAAAGCGATCGAGTCGGTCGGCATGGTCATGGCGTGGTCTTCCGGAGTGCGGAGTTGGGGAGTGACTGGCGTGAGTGCGACTGCTGAGAGCTGAAGGTTGAACGTGGCTGACAAAGGTGTCCGACAGAACGTAGCGAGCGTTTATGTAGCGGACGCATCGTTGTGCCGATGGAGGTTCTAACTGAGATAAATGGTCCTGGTTTCAAGAAATGCGTGCAGGCCTTCGATACCGCCTTCGCGGCCGATACCGGAATTCTTGAACCCACCGAATGGCATCTCGATATCCACCCACATGCCATTGATGCAATGGCTGCCGCTGCGCACACGGCGTGCGATGCGATACGCGCGCTCGGGATCTTCGCTGTAGACCGTGCCGTGCAGACCGAAGTCACTGGCATTGACCTTGGCGATCAGGTCGGCGCCGTCGTGATAATCGATAAAGCTGACCACCGGGCCGAAGATCTCTTCGCGCGCGATGGTCATGTCCGGTGTCACCTCGGCAAATACCGTTGGCTCGATAAAGAAACCGCGCGGCAAGTGCGTCGGACGACCGCCACCCATGACCAGGCGCGCACCCTCGGCGCTGCCTTGCGCGATGTAGGACTGCACGCGCTCGAGCTGGCGGCCAAGCGCCAACGGGCCCATGCCGGTATCGGCAGCGAACGGGTCGCCGAGCTTGAGCGCACTCAATGCCGCGCAATAGGCTTGCAGGATCTCTTCGCGCCGCTGCGCCGGCACCAGCACGCGAGTGAGCGCGAAGCACACCTGGCCGGTGATCGGCATGGAGTAGGGCACCAGGCTGGGCAGCACCTTGGCCAGATCGGCATCGTCGAGCACGATCGCTGCGGATTTGCCGCCCAGCTCCAGCCCGACCCGCGCTAACCGCTGCGCGCAGGAAACGCCGATCGCTCGGCCCGCCTGGGTGGAACCGGTAAAGCTCACCTTGTCCACCTGCGGATGACGGATCAGCTGTTCGCCGACCTCGCGACCGGCCGGCAACAGATTGAACACGCCATCGGGGACACCGGCGGCGCTGATGCATTCGGCCAGGATGTAGGCATCGATCGGCGTTTCCGGGGAGGGCTTGGCCACCACCGTGCAACCGGCGGCCAATGCGGCGGCGACCTTGTAGCAGAGCAGCACCAATGGGGCGTTCCATGGCGTGATCGCTGCGACCACGCCGACCGGTTCTTGCACGACATGCACGCGGCCACCGTTGGCGCGTGCACGCGGCTCCACGAACGGATGAGTGGCGATCAGGTCGCCGTAGTAATCGAACAGGCCGGGCGCTTGCTGCGAGGCGCGGCGGCTGAAGCCGATGGTGGCGCCGACCTGGCCGGTCCAGGCCTCGGCCAGTTCCGGCATGCGTGCACGCAGGTGTTCGGCAACGCGCTTGAGCACCACGCCACGTTCGGGCGGCGACAGTTGTGGCCAGGGGCCGCTGTCGAACGCGGCACGCGCAGCAGCGACTGCTGCATCGGTATCGGCAGAGGAGGGTTCGGTGTAACGCAGCAGGCGCTCTTCGGTGTGCGGCGCGATCACATCGACATGGCGATCGCCGGTGCTGGCGCGCCACTGACCATCGATGAACAGACCCAAAGGCCCACGCGCGGCAATCCCGCGCAGGGTTGCGGACAAGGCTTCCATACTGCCTCCTCGGTGCGAAAAACCACTGGCAGCGCCAGCGATGCGTGTGCTGCACGCATCGCGTCAGACGCCGTAGGCGTTACTCAGGCGCTGTTTTTAGTGAGGTCGTATTCGCCCAGGCCGGGCTTGTAGCTCTTCTCGTCGATGAACTGACGGATGCCTTCCTTGCGGGCGTTGTTGTCGAACGAATTGGCCGCTTCCTGCATGCGCACCAGATAATCTTCGGCTTCGTCGTAGGTCATGGTGCCGACACGGCGCACCGCATCTTTTGCGTATTTCAGTGCGACGGGGTTTTTCTTGAGCAGCAACTCGGCCACTTCGCGGGTGCGCGTTTCCAGCCGTTCCAGCGGCACGCTTTCGTTGACCAGGCGCCATTCGGCAGCTTTCTTGCCGTCCACCATTTCGCCGGTCAGCGTCATCCACATCGCATCGCGCATGGACAGCAATTCCACTGCGACCTTGGTGACGCCGCCGCCGGGCAGGATGCCCCAGTTGATTTCCGACAGGCCGAACTGCGCCTCGTCGGCGGCAATCGCCAGGTCGCAGGCGAACAGCGGGCCGAAACCGCCGCCGAAGCACCAGCCGTTGACCATGGCGATGGTCGGCTTCTGGTACCAGCGCAGGCGGCGGAACCAGCCGTAGGATTCGCGCTGCGAGCGGCGTACGCCACGCAGGCCCTGGGCTTCGGTTTCGCGGAAATATTCCTTCAGGTCCATGCCGGCCGACCAGGCGGTGCCTTCGCCACCGAGCACCAGTACGCCGACGTTGTCGTCGAATTCCAGCTCGTCCAGCACATCCATCATGCGGCGATTGAGCGCCGGGCTCATCGCATTGCGCTTGTCGGGGCGTGCAAACTTCACCCAGGCAATGCGGTTTTCGATGCGGACCGATACCACGTCATGCTCGTTCAAGCGGCGTCTCCTTGGAGTCGTAATGGTGCGGGGATCAGAGTTCTTCGGTCAGCGCGGTGTCTGCCACGCCGGCCCGTTCCAGTGCGGCGCTGGCGTTTAATTTGCACAGCAGGCGCAGCAGTGTTTGTCGCTCGGAGGCCTGCAGATCGCTGCAGGTGCGCTCGACCGCGCGGGCCAGGCAGGCCTGCGCCATGGCAAGCGTGCGTTCGCCCGATGGCGTGAGGTACAGGCCCTTGCTGCGCCGATCGCGGCCGGCCAGGCGTTCGATCAGGCCTTGCTCGGCCAGGAGGTTGGCGATCTTCATACCGGCGGCGCGATTGACCAGCAGGCGGTTACCGAGTTCGGTCTGGTCGCAGCCGGGCTGGTCGCGGATATGGATCAATGCGGTGACGCGCGCCGGGGTGAGCTGCAGCTCGGCCAGCTCCTGGCGCGCGGCATGGCTGGACGCCAATGCGGCCAGTTGCAGTTGGTAGCCAAGGTCTGCGGCAAGTGCCAGGCGAGCGGTCATCGATCCATCCAAATTGTATCCTTTAAATACAATCTAGCCGACCAAAGCGGGCGCCGCAAGAGGCAGATGCGACGACAAACGAAGCGTCGTGCGCGATGGCGTAGCGCCGGTGTGCTGGCACGCGTAGAGCGACTGATCTGTGGCCTGGCTGCAAGGTCCTTGCCCGCCCAGCATCGCGGGACATGCTGCAGGTACGTCCATCTAGGCGAATGCGATGACAAACGAAGCGTGGTGCGCGATGGCGTAGCGCCGGTGTGTTGGCACGTGTAGAGCGACTGATCTGCAGGCTGGCTGCGGGGTCCTTGCCCGCCCACCATCGTGGGACACGCCGCAAGTACGTCCGTGTAGGCTCTTACGCGGCATCCATGCCGCGTAAGGTCCCGCGACGGTGGGCGGGCAAGGACCAGTGGAGATGGTCGGTGGGCGTGGTTGCGAGCAGTGTGCGTTTTGCGGGCGTTCGATGAGGTACGGTCTGATCGGCCCTTTTCGATCCGAAGAATGTCACTTCCGTGTCCGACATCGGGCCAGTCGTCAACGAAGGCGCGTGTGGCCAACACTTGCAGCTATCGCTACGGCGTTTGGTAGGTTTTGTTGGTCGCTCTTGGTTACTGGATCAACCAGCCGGCGAGCTGTTCGCGAGTCAGGTGGCCGCTATGGCGCGTGTCTAGCGCATCGAATTCGTCGGCCAGCGCGGGGTTGGCCTGCGCTTCGGCGCGGCTGATGCTGCCGTCGCCATCGGTATCCATTGCCTGAAAGTCGATGCGGTAGCTGCCGACCACGCTGCTGGGTTGGATCGAACGCACGATCACGCTGGATTCGCCGCGTGGGCGCTCCAACTGAGTCTGGTGGGTGACGTCGCCGCTGGATAGCGGCTGGGTGCGAATGACGTTGGGAACGTCGACCAGCGGCATGCTGCTGGCGGGTGTGGGTGTTTGTTGCGCGAAAGCGTTGCTGCCCAAAAGCAGCAAGATGGTCGTTACGGTGATGCGGGTGGTGATGGTCATCAGATCCCCCTGATGTGGAACAGCTCGCAAGTCTAGAACGTGTGGCGCCCCTTGCGAGGATCTGCGTTGCTGATGAGCCATGATGCATGGCGTGTCGCCACGGTGATCGCACGCCACCGAGTGACACGCCACTGTGCGTCCTACTCAGCCAGGAATGAACGGAAACACGATCTTCAACAATCCCTTCAAGCCGCCCTCGGCGGTGCTGGCCACGGCCTTGGCACCGAGACTGTTGAGTGCGCGCCGCACGTCTTCCCACCGCAGTTGCGCGATGTCCTTCTTCAACAGATCCCCCACTTCTTCAGCGGTGGGCGTGAGCTTTTGCAATTCACGCACGGTGGCCTGCGGATCCGGCTGCAGATAGCCCCAACGTTCGGCGATCTTCAGCAGCGTGTCGAAACGCACCGCAACCACTTCGCGATTGCGCTCGTACACCGGCAGGGCGCCGACATCGAGAATGGCCTGCTCGAATTGCTGCGCATCGTCCGGGTGTTCGATACGCACGGCCAGAAATCCTTCCTTGCGGCTGCGTTCGCTGACGTGCTTGGTACCGGAGCGCAGATTGTCTTCGGTGAGCACGTTGGCGACGATGCGCTGCATCGCCGCGTCGCCCTCTTCGGGCACCAGCGAGCGCCAGCGCGCATAGCCGTCGCGGCGCAAGGCCTTGACCTTGGCCGAGGTCACCCGCAGGTGTAATGCGACCATCGCGTTGGAGCTGTTGCGCGAGATGGCGCCGTCGCGTTCTAGCAGCACGAAGATCAGCAATTCCAGATCGCGCTTGGTCAGCGACTGGAAACCCTGCAGCAGGGTCAGGCGCAGGAATTCGTTGCCGAAGGCGGCTGCGTCCTTGAGTTCGATCGGTTGCATGGGGGAGTCCTCTACAGGTGATCTGCAGGATGCCAGGACGCTGTTGCGCGACCTGAGAACCAATGCGACGCGGGCAGCAGTTTCAGCGTCCGGTTTCGCGCCCCGGGCGATCGGATCTGAACGTTTCAACTGCGCCGCGATCCTGCAAGGTGACGAACACCTGTTTGCCATCTTTGCCGCCGAACGCGACATTGCTGGCCTTGCGGCCTTTCAGTGCGACGGTACGCAGCAACTTGCCCTGTGGCGAGACCACCGCAATCTGCCCGGCGTCGTAGCGGCCGATATAGAGATTGCCGTCAGCATCGCAGCGCATCCCGTCCATGCCGAAGTCGGGGAATTGGATCAGCAGGCGTTTGTTGCGCAATGCGCCGTCGACGCGGTCGTACACCCACACTTTGCGCGACATGCTTTCGTTGACGTACAGATGCTTGCCGTCGGGGCTGATATCCAGCCCGTTGGGAGTGGTCATGCCGGCTTCCAGTAATTGCACTACGCCCTCGCGACTGATCTGCCACAGGCGCCCGCTGTTGTCCTTCCAGTTCGGGTCGCTTGCATAGAAGCTGCCATCGGGTGCGAGTGCCAGATCGTTGGGGCCATCGGCATCGGGCAGCGCGGCGAAGGTGCTCACTGCGCGCGTTTGCATGTTCACTTGCAGAATCTTGTGGCCGGTGTAATCGGCCACATACATCGCGCCGTCGCGGAAGCGGATGCCGTTGCCGGTGCTGCCTTCGGGCAAGGTCACAAAGACCTCAGGTGTTGCGCTGCCATCGGCGTGCAAGGCGATGCGCGCGATGGTGCCGTCCTTGCCCAGATTCACTGCATAGAGCGCGCCGTCTGGCCCGGCTGCTGGACCCTCGGCGTTATGCGTGAAGGCGCCATCGCCGATCAGGTCGCGCGCAACGAAGGGCGCATCGGCGGCAATCGCCAGCGAGCTGGACAACAGCAACGCCAAGGGAAGGAAACGACGGCGTGCGACAGCGATCATGCGGCATGCTCCGGATGGGATCGTTGGCAGTGTGCCAGAACGTGCGCAGCGACCATGGCGGTGATCACGCACGATCAAGTAAGGTGCCCGGGCAGCATTGGCCGACGGCGACCAGTTTCACGATGGCGCCCACCTTCGGGTGGCGCGATTGGGACGCGGTGCGGCATGTCCCCACTGGCACTCCGGTTTGGGTGCGTCGTCGTCAGATGACGATTGCGCGCGCTGGCTGTGTCAGCCGCTCTCATCTTGCGAAGGAGGTTTGCATGTCCGTGGAATCGATCACACGTCGCCGTTTGCTCGCCGCTTTCGGCAGTGCAGGCATTCTGCTTGCTGCGCCTGGCTGGGCATTGCCGAAGAAAACCCCTGGAAAACCGCTGAATGTAGCGTTGGCCGGTCTGGGCAGTTATGCCAGCGAGCAACTTGCGCCGGGCCTGGCCTTGACCAAGCATTGCAAGCTGGCCGGTATCGTTACCGGCACACCGTCGAAGATTCCGCAGTGGCAGTCCAAGTACGGCATTGCCGACCGCAACGTCTACAACTACGAGAACTTCGATCGTATCGCCGACAACGACGAGATCGATGTGGTGTACATCGTCACGCCAACCCATCTGCATGCGCCGCTGACCCTGCGCGCGGCGGCGGCCGGCAAGCATGTGTGGTGCGAAAAGCCGATGGCGATGCACGCCGGCGAATGCGAGGCCATGATCAAGGCCTGCAAGCGTAACAAGGTGGCATTGACGATCGGCTACCGCATGCAGCACGAACCCAATACGCGTCGCCTGATTGCGATGGCCAGCGAAAAGCCGTTCGGTGCGATGCAGCGTGTGCGTGCCGAGGCCGGTTACAACGGTTATCACGATGCGACCAAGGCCGACCGTCCGTGGCGGTTGCGTTCGCAATTCGGCGGCGGTGCCATGTACGACATGGGCGTGTATCCGCTCAATGCCGCGCGCTACACGGTGGGCACCGAACCACTGGCGGTGACGGCCAAGCGCTGGACCGATCGTCCCGACCTGTTCGACGAAGTCGACGAGCATATGGACTTCACGCTTGAATTTCCCAATTCAGTGCGCGCCGAGTGCAAGACCAGCTTCGGCAAAAACATGAATGTGCTGCGCGCCGAGTGTGAGCGCGGCTGGTACGAGCTGTCGCCGTTCCAGAGCTATCAGGGCGTGACCGGCAAGGCCAGCGATGGACGCGTGTTCGACGCCAAGGTGCCGCACCAGCAGGCGTTGCAGATGGACGAAGACGCGCTGGCGATCATCAACGGCACACCGCTGCGTACGCCCGGCGAAGAAGGCCTGGGCGACATCCGCATTGTCGATGCGATTTACCGCTCGGCACGCGAGGGCAGCAAGCGGATCGTGCTGTGATCGCGCCTCGCTTCGTCAATCGACGGGGCAGGCCCGCCCGAGCCATGCGAGCAGGCTGGCGCGCACCAGCCTGCCACGATGACGTACCACAGGCCGTGCAGTCCACTAACGGAGCGGCTGCCCAGCAATCGCGTCGGACTGCCAACACTGCGACTGCGCGCGGGTGAAACATCACATCAAGCCACGCGAATGCTCGCCAGCGCCCAAAGCAATGACGCCACCAATCCCCCGCTTTTACGAATCCCCAATCCCCAATCCCAGCTCTCAGCCCCGCATCGCCAGCACCGTGATCTCTTCGCGATCGTGATACAGCTGCTTGGCGCGCACGATCAGCGATTTCTCGGACTGTTGCTCGAACAGATCCAGACACAGGCGGGTTTCGTCCCAGCGCTTTTTCATCGGCAGCTTGAGGTTGAAGATGGTGTTGCGGCACCAGCCTTCGCGGATCCAGGTGGCCATGCGTTCTGCGACGCGACGCGGTTGCTCGACCATGTCGCAGACCATCCAGTCCAGCGGCTGCGCAGGCTTCCAATGAAACCCGTCGGCGCGCAGATGCTCGACCAGACCGGTTTCCAGGACATGCTCGCGTAACGGGCCGTTGTCGACGCTGGTGACATGCACGTGCTGGCGCGTGAGCACCCACGTCCAGCCGCCAGGCGCCGCGCCCAGATCGGCCGCGCGCATGCCTGGCTTGACCAGCGCTTCGCGTTCTTCGGGTGTGAGCAGGGTGAGCAGTGCTTCGTCGAGCTTGAGCGCCGAGCGCGACGGCGCCTCTGGCAGTAGTTTCAGGCGCGGGATGCCCAGCGGCCACGGCGCGCTGTCGGCGCTGTCGGCCACTGCCAGCAAGGCGTGGTCGCCATCGAGAAAACAGATATGCAACCGTGCCTGGCGCGGCTGCGGTTTGTCGGTGAGCAGGCCGGCCTTGCGCAAGGCCGGACGCAGCGCATTGCCGAAGCTGCGTGCCAGCCCTGCCAGCGGCTTGCCGGCATCCGAATCCGGGTGTTCCACCCACAGATCGCCGAAGCGCGGCTGGCCTTCCAACGCGGCCAGGATCGGCGTGATGCGGTCCTTGGGATCGATGCCTTTGAGCTCGGCAATCACCACCAGTTTCTGCCGCGCGAAGATCAGCTCGCGCCAGTGCAGCTTTGCAGCCAGTTGTGCGGCTTCATCGCAGACGAATAGCACATAGCCGTCGTTGCGTTGCGTGCGCGCATAGCCGGCGATGCCGACGAATGCGGCGCGCGCGCTCAACTCGGCGGCCAGCTCTGGCTCGAAGCCCTGGCGGCAATAACACAGCAGCCCGCTCATCGCAGTGCCTGGCGTGCGCGATCGCTGCGTGGCAGATCAATAATGGTCACCGCCGCCCTCGCCATAGTTGCGCAGCACCGCACACGCCTGTTCACGGTGCACGTCGCGCACCACCTCGATGCCGCGGCGGGTAAGTTCGCCCACCCAATCGGCGGGCAGCGGGCCTTCGTCGAATTCGGTCAATGCCATCACGTCTTCGGCGCGTGCGCCGATCAGCAGACGATCGATGCCGGCCCACACGGTGGCGCCGTAGCACTGGCAGCACGGCTGCGCAGAGGTGGCCAGCGTCACCGGCGACAGCACATCGTTCAGGCGCGGCGTCTGCAGGCGCTGCTGCGCGAGCATGTAGGCCATGTTTTCGGCATGCGCCAGCGAAGTGGTCTGCGGCACCACGCGGTTCACTGCTGCGGCGATGATGCGGTTGTCCGGGCCGAACACGACCGCGCCGAACGGGCCGCCGCTGCGTTCCTGCACGTTCATCCGCGACAGCTCGATCGCTAGCGCCACCTTGTCTTCGTCGCTGGGATAGGCGCGGCTGTCGTCGACATGCGCGTGGATCCAATCGGGCAGCGTGAGGTGGACTTGCGCGTAAAGCATCAGTGGACCGTTTCGGTAGAGGGGGGAGCGGGGCGCAGTGTATCGGCCTGCGCGTCCTTTGCGGCACATTGCCCGGCCACGCACTGGCAGGCGCTGATCTCGCGGAAGCCGCACACGCTCATCATGCCGCTGGCCTGGCACTGCGCCAGTACGCCCTTGGGGTCGGTGGCGCTGTTGACGTTGACGCAGGCTGGAAAAGCGCCACAGCAGTTGCCGACGTCTTTCACCGTGCAATCAGCATCGGTGCGGCAGGTGGTGGTGACGACGATGGGTTTGCCGGTTGCCTGGCCGGTCGCCGGCCCACTTGCCGAGCCGGTCTCCGGAGGCGGCGTGGCCGTATCGGTCGGGGGGGCGGCCACGCAGCCGATCGAGACAAGACAGGCCAGCAGCAATATCGTGCTCAGACACCGGGACAAAAGACGGGACATGTGGCCGCTCCGATCAGGACAGGTGAGCTGCCATGGTAAGCCCCTGATGTGCGGAGTGCTGCAAAGCCTGGGTCACCTGCAGAAGACCAGGTGATCCAGGTCTTGCGACCTTTGCGGCCGACGGCGCTGGCTGCGGCGTATCGCATGCCGATAAACGCCTGCAACTGCAGTGCAGTCAACGATGTCTGCGCAGTGCGGAGTTGCAGCGGGTGGCGAGGTCCAGTTGCTGCATGCTTTCATCGCGGCGATCGGTGGGCAGATCGTCATCTGGCGTATTCGGCAGCAGCGCGCAGAGCGCTTCTGCCGGGGTGACCGCGTTTGAGGTCGCCGGTGGCTGCGAGCAGGCCGCCAGGCCGACCGACAACGAAAAAACAGCGCTGCATAGCGTGTTCACACGTCTGCGCGAAGGCGGTTGTGGGAGGCACATGGCGGTGTTCCTGAGGACACAGCCTGCAATCTAGGCGGATGCGCACGTGAGTTGCCGCCATCATTTCGCTTCCGCATGCAGTGCTGCGCACCACAACACGCCGACCAGCAAACAGGCGATGGCGGCCAGCTCCAATGGCGTGGGTAGGCGCATTTCCCAGGCAAAGCCGTACAGCAGCGCAAAGATCGTTTCGAACACGATCATCTGGCCGACCAGGGTCAGTGGCAACACGCGGCTGGCCCGGTTCCACAATGCGTTGCCGATCACCGAGGCCAGGATGCCCAGCAACAGCGAAATGCCCCAGAAACTCGCCCATTCGATCGGCGCGTGCGTCGCGCTGCCGATCAGCGCGGCCGGCGCCAGCACCAGCGCCAGTGCACCGGTGACCACGCCGGTCAGCAGCGACCAATCGCCGCCGGACAGGTCCGGGCGCCGCCGCAGCCAGCGCGCATTGACGATCGAATAGGCCGACCACGATGCCAACGCACCGAATGCGCAGAGCAGGCCGGCAATGCGCGTGGCGCGATCGCTGGCGTGCTGGCCGGAATCGTGTTGCAAGGTGTCCAGGGCCACCAGCGCCACGCCAATGACGCACAACAGGCACGGCGCAGCCAGGCGCCGCAATTGCACTGCGCCGGCGGCACGCGTGCCGATCACGGTGACCACCACCGGCAACAGGCCGATGATCAGCGCGGTGGCCGCACTGCCGGCCCATTGCACTGCGCTGCCGAGCAGCACGTAATAGATCAGATTGCCCAACAAGCTCAGACGCACCAGCGCCCACCACTCGGCGCGCCCCATCCGCGCAGCGGTCTGGCGCGCGCGCGGTGCCAGCACCAACGCCGCCACCGCGCCGTACGACAGATAGCGTGCCACGGCCAGTTGCAACGGCGTAAATGCCGCCAGCAATTGCGGTGCCAGGAATACCAATCCCCACAGCGCGCCTGCACCGATCCCGCAGGCGACACCCACCATCAAGCGCTCACGCATCGTGCTGCTCCTTTATGCCGTGCAGCATGCAATGAAGTGCGGCACGCAGGCTCCATTGCGCTTGTTCAATTGTTCATTAGCTCAGAAGACAAGGCTCTGAGGTGGCGTCACGTGCGGTGCGTGACGCGCGTGGCAGCCAGCAGCGCGCCGCTAACCGGATGCCACGCGTCGCTGCAGCTGTCACTGCCGATCCGCACCGAATGATAGCCATCCGGTGCGGAGTTGATTCACTTGGCCCAGGTGTCGCGCAGGGTGACGCTACGATTGAACACCGGCGTGGCGGCACTGTGGTCGCGGCGATCGGCAACGAAGTAGCCGGTACGCTCGAACTGGAACGACTGCTCGGGTGCAGCCTGTGCCGCGCTCGGCTCCACATAGCCGCGCACGCTGCGCTTGGACTCGGGGTTGAGATAGTTGCGGTAGGTCTTGCCCTCGGACTCGTCGTCAGGCTTTTCCACAGAGAACAGGCGGTCGTACAGGCGGATTTCCGCTTCCACCGCATGCGCGGCGCTGACCCAGTGGATGGTGCCCTTGATCTTGCGGTTGGCACCTTCCATGCCCGGACGCGATTCCGGATCCAGCCAGCCACGCAGCTCGACGATCTCGCCAGCAGCGTCCTTGATCATCTCATCCACGCGCGCAATGCCGGCACCGCGCAGGCGGACTTCGCCGCCCGGCACCAGACGCTTCCAACCCTTGGGCGGCAACTCGGCAAAGTCCTCGCGCTCGATCCACAGCTCACGCGAGAACGGCACCTCGCGCGTGCCGAAGCTCTCGTCCTTGGGGTGATTGGAAAAATTCAGCGTTTCGTTATGGCCTTCCGGCAGATTGCTCAGCACCAGCTTGATCGGGTCGATCACCGCCATGCGGCGTGCGGCGGCCGTATCCAGATCCTCGCGCAGGCAGCCTTCCAGCACCGAGAAATCGATCAGCGAATTCTGCTTGCTGATACCCACACGATCCACGAACAGGCGCATCGCCGCCGGCGTGTAGCCGCGCCGACGCAGGCCTTGCAGCGTGTACATGCGCGGGTCGTCCCAGCCGTCCACCAGCTGTTCTTCCACCAGCGCGGTGAGTTTGCGCTTGCTCATCACCGTGTAGTTGATGTTGAGGCGCGAAAATTCGATCTGGCGCGGCTTGGCGGCCTCGCGTGGCAGGCCCTTGTCCAGCAGCGGCTGCAGCAACTCCGGATGCGCGGCCAGATCCACCTTGTCAACGCACCAGTCGTAGAGAGGCCGGTGGTCTTCGAATTCCAGCGTGCACAGCGAATGGGTGATGCCTTCCACCGCATCGCCCAGCGAATGCGCGAAGTCGTACATCGGGTAGATCGGCCATGCGTTGCCGGTGTTCTGGTGCTCGACATGCTTGATGCGGTACAGCGCCGGGTCGCGCAGATTGATGTTGCCGCTGCCCATGTCGATCCTGGCGCGCAGCGTGCGCGCGCCATCGGGGAATTCGCCGGCGCGCATGCGCCGGAACAGGCCCAAATTTTCATCGGCACTGCGCTCGCGGAACGGCGAGTTGCGGCCGGGCTCGGTCAGCGTGCCGCGGTACTCGCGCACCTGCTCGGCGGACAGATCGCAGACGAAGGCATGGCCATCGCGGATCAGTTTTTCCGCCGCCAGGTAATACACCTCGAAGTAGTCCGAGGCGTGGCGCAGCTGCGCCCATTCGAAGCCCAGCCAGCGCACGTCGTCCTGGATGGCGACCACGAACTCGGGGTCTTCCTTGGCCGGGTTGGTGTCGTCCAGGCGCAGATTGCACAGCCCGCCGAACTCAGCTGCCAGGCCGAAATCCAGGCAGATCGCCTTGGCGTGGCCGATATGCAGGTAGCCGTTGGGCTCGGGCGGGAAGCGGGTGCGGATGACCGTGTGTTTGCCGCTGGCCAGATCCTCGCGGACGATCTGGCGGATGAAGTCTTTCTTCTCCGCCGGGGCGGTGGCGTCGGTGGCTAGGGTCTCGGACATGCGCGCATCAGCAATAGGTAAACCACAAGTTTAGGCGGTGGCACCGGTTTAGGGGTAGGACGCGTGTGGGTGGCCGGGAGTTGGCGGCCATCGCGCGCCTTCGCTACCTGCGGGCAAGCACCGGGCTGGCAAGGTCTCTGTGGTCGACCCCAGGCAGGACCAGCTGCATCGGCGAGCGATAACCAGGCTGGCCGTCATCGCCGCCGACGCGTACGCTGCGCCGATCCTTCGGAGTGCCCCACGCATGCCATTGCCCCGCCTGGTGATCGGCGACAAGACCCTGTCCTCCTGGTCGCTGCGCCCGTGGCTGTTGCTGCGGCACTTCCAGGTGCCGTTCGAGGAGATTGCGCTGCCGCTGGATACGCCCGAGTTCCAGGCCCGCATCGCTGGCTATTCGCCGACCCGGCAGGTGCCGGTGCTGTGGAACGGCACCTTGCATGTCTGGGATTCGCTGGCAATCTGCGAATACGTCAACGAGCGCTGGCTAGATGGGCGCGGCTGGCCGGCGGACCTGGCCGTGCGGGCGCAGGCGCGCGCCGCCGCCGCGGAAATGCATTCAGGCTTCGCCGCCCTGCGTACCCAACTACCGATGGATCTGGCCCGCGCGCCCAGCCCCGCGCACTGGGACGCGGCCGCTGAGCGTGACATCACCCGCATCCAGGCGCTGTGGGCCAGCCTGCGCGCCGAGCACGGGCATGCCGGCCAGTACCTGTGTGGTGAGTTCGGCATTGTCGATGCGATGTTCGCCCCGGTCGCACTGCGCTTTGCCAGCTACGGGGTGCCGCTGTTCGAAGCCGCTGGCGACTATCTTGCCGCACTCGATGCACTGCCGGCACTGCGCGAGTGGAAGCAGGGCGCAGTGCGCGAACGTCTGGGGCGTCATTGACCATGCAGATCGCGTACCGCGCCAGTCACATCATCGACGCGCATCTGGCCAAGCACGCGCTGGAAGATGCGGGCATCACCGCGTTTGTGTTCGGCGAGTCGCTATTGGGCGGCGCCGGCGAACTACCCGCATTCGGCGTACTGCAGGTCTGCGTGGCCGACCTGCATCTGAGTCAGGCGCAGGCGGTGCTGGCTCAGATCGGGTTGTGCGGCGAGGTTACGCGGGCGGTGTGATGTTCATGGCGGCAATCAGGACGTAGCGAGCGGTCGAGCAGTCGTTTTGTTAGCTACTCTTTCGAGTCGTGGTGTGGCTTAGATGTAGTCAAATGTCTAGGTCAAGAGCCTAGGTGGTCGAGGGCGCGATGCCCTCACCGCTCGCGGGACACGCCGTGAACCCATCCCTGGGGGCTCGGTGGCGGCATCCATGCCGCCACACGGTCCCGCAATCGGTGAGGACACCGCACCAGAAAGTTTGCTGGCTGTTTTATTGAAAGCTACGCACACCGATCAACTCGACTGGTCCTTGCCCGCCCACCGTCGCGGGACCTTACGCGGCATGGATGCCGCGTAAGAGCCTACAGGGACGTACTTGCGGCGTGTCCCGCGATGGTGGGCGGGCAAGGGCCCCACAGCCAAGCCGCAGATCATCCCCCTAAAAGCTTAACTCTGCTGACGCCACCCCGGCGGCGCCGCATCCGGCGCGGCGAGAGCACGCAGACGCTTGAACAGCACCGTGGTTTCGGCCACGTTCCAGACCCGCAGCGCGACCTCGAAGGTGTCCAGGGGCTTGGTCAAAAAATCCTTCGCGCCGAGGCCTAACGCACGGTGGCGCGCGCTGCGGCTGGGGTCGGCGGTGAGCACGATCACCGGCAAAAAGTGGCCGGGGTCGGACAGCCGCGCCAGCTGTTCCAGCAGTGCATAGCCATCCAGCTCGGGCATTTTCAGATCCAGCAGGATCAGGTCCGGCGCAAATGCAGACACCAGCCCCATCACCCGCAATGGGTCGGTGGTGGCGATCACCTGTTGGAAGCCTTCGCGCTGCAGCAGGTCTTCGAGCAACCGCACATTGGCCGGCTCGTCGTCGACGATGAGGATGCGGGAACCCAGGATTTCGTCGCGTGTCATGCCAGCAGCCCGTCGATCACAGTGAAGAATTCCGCCACATCGAGCGGTTTGGTCAGATACGCGCGTACGCCCTGATTGCCCACACGTGCCAACGTGGCAGTGGTGGCATCGGCGCTGATCACCACCACCGGCACCTCCGCAGTGGCCGGCTGGCTTTGCAACTCGCGCAGCAATTCTTCGCCGTTGCCGTCGCTCAAATGCAGATCCAGCAGGATCAGATCCGGCAGGCCGTGCTGCAGCAGCTCGCGCGCCTGCGCCAGGCTGGCCGCTTCGAGCAGTTGCCATTGCGGGCGACGCTCGCTGAGGGTGCGGATCAAGGCCTGGTTGGATGGGTTGTCTTCGATGCTCAGCAACCGGCACACACCGCTGCCGGCGCTGCTCGGCGGCACGATGGTGCGCGCCGGCTCGCTACGTTGCGGGTCACCCTGCGGTAGCGCGATCCAGAAGCGCGCGCCATCGCGGCTGCTGTCCACGCCGATGCGCCCGCCCATTGCCTCGATCAGGCGCTTGCTCAACGCCAGGCCCAGGCCCGTGCCTTCCACCGCCGAACGCTCCGCACCCAGCCGCTCGAACGGCGTGAACAACCGTTCGATCTGTGCCGGCGTCAGCCCTGCGCCCTGGTCTGCAACGGTGATGCGCACCTGCTCGCCATCCGGCTGCGCGCTCACCTGCACCTGGCCGCCGGTGCGATTGAACTTGACCGCGTTCGACAGCAGATTGAGCAGCACTTGACGCAGCCGCTGCGCATCGGCGCGCACCGTCCACGGCCCGTCGATGGCGGCCGGTTGCAGTGCGATGCCGTACTTGTCCGCGTCCGGGGCGATCAGGCCCAAGGCTTCGTGCACGGCGGCACGCACCGAGATCGGTTCCGGGCTCAGATCCAGCTGATCGGTTTCGATACGCGCGATATCCAGCAGCTCGGTGATCAAACCCAGCAAGTGCCGGCCGGCACCGAGAATGTGTTGCAGATGGCGTCGATGCGCAGGTTCGGGCAGATCCATTTCCAGCACCTGCGCGTAGCCCAGAATTGCATTGAGCGGCGTGCGTAATTCGTGGCTGCTGCGCGAGAGGAATTCGGTTTTTGCGCGGTTGGCGGTTTCGGCCTCGCGACGTGCCAATTGCGCTTCGGCCGCGCGCGCGGCGAGCAGTTCGCTGGCCTGGGCCAGGCGCTGACCGACCTGGCCCAGTTCATCGCCTGCACGCGGCTGCGGTGCCAGCGGCAAGCCTTCGCCCAGCCGATCCGCATTGGCCGCCAACGTGCGCAAGCGCCCGGACAACGCCGAGGCGAACCACGCCACCGCAAACACCGCGCCCAGGCCACCGAGCATCGCCGCGCTCAAGGTGATGATGAGATTGCGCTGGCGCAGCCCCTGCGCCTTGGCGGTGCGTACCTGCAACTGCGCGGTTTCGTAGTTGCGCAATTCGCGTAGTTCGGCGCGCAGGATGTCGAGTTTGTACTTGCCGTCCCACAGCTGGCGGATCTCTTCTTCGCGGCTCAGATCCGGTGCCAGCAAACGGCGCCAGCCCTGCATTTTTTCGGCAAATAACGGTTTGATGCGCGCAAACCGCTGCGCTTGTCCCGGGTCGGTGATGCGTTGCGACAGCCGCTCTGCCACGCGTTGCAGACGCGGTTCGGCATCGCGATACGGGGTGAGGAATTCGTCGCGGCGCACCAGGCGATAACCGCGCACGCCGGCTGCGGTTTCTGCCAGGAGTGCGTGCGCTTCGTAGAGATCGCTCAGCACTTCAAGGGTCTGCCGCACATCGTTTTCGGCGGCGATGTTCTGCCGTTCCACGCTGTAGATCGCCATCAGTGCGACCGCCAGCAGCAGCAGCGGCAAGGTCACCACCGCCAGGCTCTTGCGGGTGATCGGCCAATCGTTCCAACGCACTGCCAAAGCATTCATAGCGCGAGTCCGGCATGGACCGCGTACACCGCGGCCTGGGTGCGATCTTTTACCTCAAGTTTCTGCAGGATTCGCTCCACATGCACTTTTACCGTGCCGGGAGAAATCCCCAGTTCAGCTGCGAGCGTGGCGTTGGTGAGCCCGCGCGGGAGCAGCGACAGCACCTGTTTCTCGCGTTTGCTCAGTGCGCTGAGGCGATCGTCCTGCACTGGTTTACGCCGGCGCGTGGCGAGCGGTTTGGCCGGTTCGGCCACCATTGCCGGCAGCAATAGCGCGAACGCTTGTAGCGCCTGCACATCGTCGTTGCCGGGCGCGGGGCGGCTGTCATTCCAGGCAACGCACAGCATGCCGTGGGTGGTACCCAGCGCATGGATCGGTACCTTGGCTTCGCGCATATCGGCCGGGCGCGGTGGCATCAACCAGCTCGCTTCATGGCTGTCGCCGGCAGCGCTGGCGCCGGGCGGCAGTGCGCGGCCGCGGCTGGCGAGTACCTGCGCGCGCGGCCCGCGTTGCGCGAGCACCGCGCCATGTTCCAGGCCCAGCAACAGCAACACGCGTCCCAGCACCGCATCGCAGGCCTGCTCCGGGGTCTGCGCCTGCCGTAGCGCCACAGCGGTCTCCCAGAGCGCTTGCCAACGTGCGCTATCGGAGGCGTCGCGTCGTAGCGCAAGACGCCAATCGCCAGCATTGGTGGGGGTTTCCATGTCTTGCCTCTAGGCCGATCAGCATATTTGAGTATATGCCACTCGGCAGAATTTTCGAGGCCGGGCGATTTCGATACTGAGCCTGCCCGAAGAGGCACCCCCATCAACTACACGGAGATTCCCCATGCGTCGCACCTTTATCTCTCTGGTTCTGGCTCTGGCTGCCACCCCGGCGCTGGCTGGCGGCGTGATGCACTACACCGACAAGGCCAAGCTGCCTGCCGATGGCGAAGAGCGCGAAGTGGCTGCGTTGTTCGACACCTGGAACGCGGCGCTGGCCACCGGCAACCCGCACAAGGTTGCCGATCTGTACGCACCGGACGGCGTGCTGCTGCCGACCGTCTCCAACGAAGTGCGCGCCTCGCGGGCGCAGATCGAAAAGTACTTCGAGATGTTCCTGACCAAGAAGCCGCAGGGCGTCGTCAACTACCGCACCGTGCGCGTACTCGATGAAGACAGCGCGGTGGACGCTGGTGTCTATACCTTCACGCTGACCGACAAGGACGGCAAGAAGAGCACGGTGCAGGCGCGCTACACCTTCGTGTACGAAAAGCGTGACGACAAGTGGCTGATCATCAACCACCACAGCTCGGCGATGCCGGAAGTGGACACCGCCACTGCCTCGTTGACCAAGAAGTAATGCCGTATTGGCCGTAGCGGCTTGAAAGCCGCTACGGCCGGCGCCATCCAGCAGGCAACCCTTACACACGCGGGAGTTGCACCATGCTGGGAATCGGCGCCTTCAAGCAACGCATGCCACGTCCAGGCGAAGCACTACCGGGGCGCGAGCAAGCGCTGCCGCTGCACAACACGCACCTGATCAACGGCCATCCGTTGCGCGGGGAGTTCACCGGCCTGGCCCAGGTGCAATTCGGGCTTGGCTGCTTCTGGGGCGCAGAACGCAAGTTCTGGAACGTGCCAGGGGTGTACAGCACGGCAGTGGGTTACGCCGGTGGCGAAACGCCCAATGCCACCTACCGCGAAGTGTGTTCCGGACAGACCGGCCACACCGAAGCGGTGCTGGTGGTCTATGACGCACAGGCGGTGTCGTTTGCGCAATTGCTGCGCACCTTCTGGGAAAGCCACGACCCCACCCAGGGCATGCAGCAGGGCAACGACGTCGGCACGCAATACCGCTCGGCGATCTATTGCACGACACAGCAGCAATACGACGCTGCGCTGGCCAGCCGCGATGCGTACCAGCAACAACTGGACGCAGCCGGGTATGGCGCAATCACCACGGAGATCCGTTTCCCGGCGCCCACGTTTTATTACGCCGAAGACGATCACCAGCAATATCTCGCCAAGCATCCCAATGGCTATTGCGGGCTTGGCGGAACGGGAGTGAGCTGCCCGATCGGGCTGGATGCCTGACGGAAAGGCGGGTCGGATTGAGCGCTGTCATCCAGTGTGGTGACGTGCCGATGGCCAACAGTGACCGGCAGCGTTATCACGATCAGGCAGCGCATGGGAGTGCATGCCAGGCAACTTGAATGGCTACGTTGGAGACAACGTGGCCATCTTTTTTTTGTGGCGGTCGCAAGGCGATGCCTGCGACGCGGTGGCGGAGCAGCGATGCAATGCGTGCAGCGAATCAGCTGTGCCGGTTCGGATCCGCCGGCTCACACCTTCCAGGTCAGACAAACTCACCGGCGAACATGCCGCGTAATTGCGCGAGCATGTCGGTGCGTTCCGGATGCAGCAGTCGCATGCAGGCCAGCGCGAAACCGACCGGGCTGGTGCCGGGCGCGGTGATCACGCCGTCGGCAGCGACGACTTTTTCGTGGCGATAGTGTGTAGCGCCTGCATAAGGCACAACGTGTTCCTGCAGAAAGGCCAACGTGTTGCTGGTATGCGCGCGGTCGTCGAGCAAACCGGCATAGGCCAGTGCAATGGTGGCGCCGCAGATTGCAGCGACCGGGCGCTGCTGTTGCACGCGCTTGACCAACAGGCCGCTTAGCCCTGGAATCTCACCGGCCTGCCAGCGTTCGCTGCCGGGCAGGATCCAGAGATCGGCCTCCAGCGGTGCCAGATCGGAAAGCGCGAAGTCCGGTGTGATGCGCAAGCCGCCAATCGACTGCACCGGCTGGCCGTCGATACTGGCGATGGCAACCTGGTCGCCGAACCATTCACGCGCCGCCGGCAAGACCACACCGATTTCCCAATCGGCCACGCCGTCGACCATCACCACTGCAATGTTTGCCATTGTCCGCTGCGCCAGTTGAGGAATCCGGATTCTAGGCAGTGCGCGCGCGGCGGTTGTAAGCGTTGTGTGGAGGATGGCGCTGAACTAAATGCCAGAAACGACAACGCCCGCAGGCTGAAAAGCCGCGAGCGTTGACGTCACACAACCGTGATAGGCAATCAGCCGGCGAGTTTGTCGGCGATGGTCTTGCGCAGCGCCTGCAGATCCTTGGCGAAGGTGTCGATGCCGCTGGTCAGCTTGTCGGTGGCCATCGGGTCGGCGGCCAGATCGGTGGCGAAGCTGTCGCTGTCGATCGGGGTGATCTGTGCGTTGTCGGCCTGCGCAGGGGAGAGCTTGCGCGGCAACTCGCCGTGTTCGGCGTCGAGCTTTTCCAGCAGCTCCGGCGAGATGGTCAAACGATCGCAACCGGCCAGCGCTTCGATCTGCGCGGTGGAGCGGAACGAAGCGCCCATCACCACCGTGGACGAGCCACGCTGTTTGAATTCGTTGTACACCGTGCGCACGAACACCACGCCCGGATCTTCGTCGATGCCGGCCGGGGTCTGCCCTTGGGCGACGTAGTAATCCAGGATCCGGCCAACGAACGGCGAAATCAGGAACACGCCGGCTTCTGCGCAGGCCAGCGCCTGCGAGCGGTTGAAGATCAACGTGAGGTTGCAGTCGATGCCTTCCAGCTGCAGCTGGCGGGCCGCTTCGATGCCTTCCCAGGTCGCTGCAATCTTGATCAGGATCTTGTCTTTTGACACGCCGCGCTCGGCATACATCGCGATGAACTTGCGCGCCTTGGCGATGGTGGCTTGGGTGTCGTGCGCCAGGTCGGCATCGACCTCGGTGGAGACGCGGCCCGGCACCAGTTCGGACAGTTTGGTGCCCACGCCGATGGTGAGGCGGTCGGCCACTTCATTGACGGTGCTGGTGCGGTCTTCACCGCCGTGTTCGCGGCCCCAGGCCAGTTCCTGCTCGATCAACTCCGCATAGACCGGCAGGTCCAACGCTTTCTTGACCAAGGTGGGATTGGTGGTGCAGTCGACCGGCTTCAGACGCTTGATGGCGTCGTAGTCGCCGGTATCGGCAACGACGACAGACAGCTCACGCAGTTGAGCAAGCTTGGAGGGGGATGCAGTCATGCGGGTTCTCTCGAATCGTGGACGGGTCGGGGATAGGACGCAGCGCGTTACGTTAGCGCGCTCAGCGTTGTAAGTCGTCGGCCAATGCATGTTGGTCGTGCACGGCAGTCACACGCAGGCGCAGGTCGCGTCCGTCGGGCGTGCGCCAGTCGATGCTCTGGCCGACCGACAGGCCAAGCAGCGCACTGCCAACCGGCGCGAGCACCGAAATGCGGCCGTGCTGTACATCTGCCTCGTGCGGATACACCAGGGTGAGCGTATGTCGTTCGCCATGCAGCTCATCTTCGCAGTCGATGCGGGAGTACATGGTGACGACATCGCCGGGAATCTGATCGGGTGGCACAACGCGTGCGCGGCCCAGTTCGTCGCTCAGCGCAGTGGCGGCGGGATGCTTGTTGAACGGGGGCGAATCGAGCAATGCCTCGAGACGGGCGAGGTCATGGCTGGAAACAAGAATGGACGGCGGCAAGCCGCTGTGGTGTTGCGAAGGCATGGGAATCTCCTGACGACGACAGCTCGCCAACACGGTGAGCGTCATCTACAAGATGAGGGCGCCGTTGCTCGATCGCAATGCGCGGCCAGGTAGCGCAAGGCATCGTGCTTGCTGAGTGAGGCAGACGCGGTTTTGCGGGTTGCCGGCATTGGCCAAAGGGTCAGGCAAGCGCGCCAATGTGTCAGCCCGTGGTCGCAAGCAACCGGGTTGGAGTCTGCCGCATGCCAATGACGCGGAGGCCGCCGTGTGTTTTCAGATGACTCGCGCAGTAACCAAAAGCGAAACAAAAAACGACGCTCGCGCGTCGCTTATGTCCGGTGTCAGGTGAGAAAGCATCGCGCGAAGCGACCGCAGCCGTGAAACAATTTCCCGAATCCCGAATCCCGAATCCCGAATCCTCAGGCAGCGACCGCCTTGGGGCCGGTGGTCGGCTGGTCCAGGGTGAACAGGCTTTCCGGCAATTCCTTGAACAACTGCGACAGCTGCTCCAGGAACGCGGTCATGGCCGAACTGCGGCGCCAGACCATCGCGATACGGCGGCTGGGCTGCTTGTCTTCGCGGAAGCGGATCAGGCGGATATTTTCCGAACGTGCCACCGGCGGCTTGACCGCCAGCAGCGGCAGCAAGGTCACACCGACATTGGCCGCCACCATCTGGCGCAATGTTTCCAGGCTGGTGGCCTGGAATTCGGATTTTTCCAGCGCGCCGGCCAGATGGCACACATCCAGCGCTTGTTCGCGCAGGCAGTGGCCGTCTTCCAGCAACAACAGGCGCTGCTCGGACAGATCGTCCAGCGTCATGCTGTCGTGGCGCGTCAGCGGATGGCCTTCCGGCACCGCCAGCACGAACGGTTCTTCGAACAGAAATTCTGCGTGCAGCTGATCGTCCTGCAACGGCAATGCAAGCAGTGCCGCATCCAGACGCCCTTCGCGCAGCTGGTGGATGAGCTGATCGCTCTTTTCTTCGATCAGCAGCAGTTCCAGACGTGGAAAGCGCTGGCGAATGCCCGGCACCACATGCGGTAACAGATACGGTGCCAGGGTGGGGAAAATGCCCAGCCGCACGGTACCCGCTTCCGGGTCCTGACTACGTCGTGCAGCTTCCTTCATCTGTTCCACTTCGGCCACGATGCTGCGTGCGCGCACCGCCGCTTCGCGGCCGGCAGGCGTCAACATCACCTTCCGCGGCGCGCGCTCCACCAACGAGACGCCGAGTTCGTCTTCGAGTTTCTTGATCTGGGTGGACAGGGTTGGCTGACTGACGAAACACGCCGTTGCAGCACGACCAAAATGCTTGTGGTCGGCCAGGGCTACCAGATACTTCAGGTCACGCAGATTCATGTGCAGCAGCCCTTGTTGCGTTGACGGGAAACGACGTGAGCACTTGGCGAGCTTAACGCCCGGCGGTGCCGGGCGCTGTGTTGTGGGCGGTTATGCGGCCTCAGCCACAACCTCGGCGCTGACCGGTGCACTGGAGCGGATCAGGTAATCGAACGCGCTCAGTGCAGCCTTGGAACCTTCGCCCATCGCGATCACGATCTGCTTGTACGGCACCGTGGTGGCGTCGCCTGCGGCGAACACACCGGGGATGTTGGTCTGGCCACGGTCGTCGACGATGATCTCGCCGCGCGGCGACAACGCCACCGAGCCCTTGAGGAATTCGGTATTGGGCAGCAGGCCGATCTGCACGAACACGCCTTCCAGATCGACATGCTGGATGTCGCCGCCGGTGCGGTCCTTGTAGACCAGGCCGGTGACCTTCTGGCCATCGCCCAGCACTTCGGTGGTCTGCGCGCTGGTGATGATGCGCACGTTGTGCAGGCTGCGCAGCTTGCGTTGCAGCACCTCGTCGGCGCGCAGCTTGTCGTCGTATTCCACCAGCGTGACATGCGCAACGATGCCGGCCAGATCGATCGCGGCCTCAACGCCCGAATTGCCGCCACCGATCACCGCCACGCGCTTGCCCTTGAACAGCGGGCCATCGCAATGCGGGCAATAGGCCACGCCCTTGTTCTTGTACTGATCTTCGCCCGGCACGTTCATCTGCCTCCAGCGTGCGCCGGTGGACAGGATCACGGTCTTGCTCTTGAGCGAGGCGCTATTGGCGAGCTTGATCTCGATCAGGCCATCGGCACCGGCCGGAATCACCTGCTCGGCACGCTGCAGATTCATGATGTCCACATCGTACTGGCGCACGTGCTGCTCGAGCGCGGCTGCCATTTTCGGGCCTTCGGTTTCCGGCACCGAGATGAAGTTTTCGATCGACATGGTGTCCAGCACCTGGCCACCGAAACGCTCGGCGGCCACGCCGGTGCGGATGCCCTTGCGTGCGGCATACACCGCCGCTGCCGAACCGGCCGGGCCACCGCCGATCACCAGCACGTCGAAGGCGTCCTTGGCCGCAATCTTGACCGCGTCGCGCTTTGCAGCGTTGGTGTCGAGCTTGGCGACGATCTGCTCCAGCGTCATGCGGCCCTGGTCGAACAATTCGCCGTTCAAGTAGACGGTGGGCACCGACATGATCTGGCGGGTTTCGACTTCTTCCTGAAACAGCGAGCCGTCGATGGCAACGTGCTTGATGCGCGGGTTGAGCACGGCGGCAAGATTCAGCGCCTGCACCACGTCCGGGCAGTTCTGGCACGACAGCGAGAAATAGGTTTCGAACTGGTAGTCGCCATCCAGATGCTGCACCTGCTCGATCAGCTCGGCGGTGGCCTTGGAGGGGTGGCCGCCGACCTGCAGCAGCGCCAGCACCAGCGAGGTGAACTCGTGGCCCATCGGCAGGCCGGCGAAGCGCAGCGAGATGTCCTGGCCGGGCGTGGTCAACGCGAACGACGGCTTGCGTTGGTTGTCGTCGCGGTGGATGTCCAGGCTGATCTTGTCCGACAGCAGCACCAGGTCTTCGAGCAGGTCGAGCATCTCGCGCGAGCCGGCGCTCTCGTCGATCGAGGCATTGATCTGAATCGGCCGCGTGACCCGTTCCAGGTAGGCGGTCAGCTGGGTCTTGAGGTTGGCATCCAACATGGAAAACTCCTGGGACTGGGCAAGGGGAGGGCGTGGCGTCGCTGCGATGAGGCAGGTCGCCGGGGAGGAGGGGATGAACCGCAGCCGGCGCAATGCTCGGGAATGCGTGCTGGCGATGGCTGGCGGGCAGCCCGGCACCGGCTCCGGTTCACCCCCGGCCCATCGCTGGGCCGGAGATGTCCCTCCGGCCTGGCGACAGGCCGAAGGGATGCGTCGACTTAGATCTTGCCGACCAGGTCCAGCGACGGAGCCAGGGTCTTGGCGCCTTCCTTCCACTTGGCCGGGCAGACCTGGCCAGGGTTGTTGGCGACGAACTGGGCAGCGGTCAGCTTGCGCAGCGTCTCGGTGACGTCGCGGGCGATCGAGTTGTCGTGGATTTCCAGCGTCTTGATCACGCCTTCCGGATTGATGATGAAGGTGCCGCGCAGGGCCAGGCCTTCTTCTTCGATATGCACGCCGAAGGCGCGGGTCAGTTGGTGGGTCGGGTCGCCGATCAGCGGGAACTGCGACTTGCCGACGGCCGGCGAGGTCTCGTGCCACACCTTGTGCGAGAAGTGCGTGTCGGTGGTGACGATGTACACCTCGGCGCCGGCCTTCTGGAACGCAGGATAGTTGTCGGCGGCGTCTTCCACTTCGGTCGGGCAATTGAAGGTGAAGGCGGCCGGCATGAAGATCAGCACCGACCACTTGCCCTTCAGGCTGGCTTCGGTGACTTCGATGAAATTGCCGTTGTGGTACGCATTCGCCTTGAACGGCTTGACCTGGGTGTTGATGAGAGACATTGAGTTTCCTCGAGCGATGAAAGGGGGGCGGGGGATGGAACAGCCGCCATGGTAGGCAGGATCGATAGATTTCTCAAATCGATTAATGGGATTGCATAGATAGGCTGGGGCTATCGAATTTGCAGGCTGTCTCTGCCGCTGCAGGGGCCATTCCATCTCCGATAATGGTCAGCCGATGTTTCGCAGGAGTGAATGATCCGTATGAGCGACGACCCAGCCGGCCTTGCTGCCGACCAGCTGCTGCGGCGGGCAGCCGAGCGGATCGAGCGCAGCGATGCCGAACCGTTGCTGCTGCATGCGCTGGGGCGCGACCGCGCCTGGTTGTTTGCGCATGGCCGCGATCCGGTTGCGGATGCTGTCGCGCAGGCGTTCGAGGCGCTGGTGCAGCGGCGTCAGGCCGGCGAACCGGTCGCGTATCTGACTGGCACGCGTGGATTCTGGACGCTGGATCTGGCGGTCTCGACTGCTACCTTGATCCCGCGCGCCGATACCGAGGCGCTGGTCGAGCTCGCCCTTGAGCGCTTCGACAACATGCAAGGCCGCTGCGCCGCCGATCTGGGCACCGGGAGCGGCGCGATCGCGCTGGCCATCGCCAGTGAGCGGCCACACGCCCAGGTGATCGCCACCGATGCCAGTGCCGCAGCGCTTGCTGTCGCCCAGCAAAACGCCAGCCGCCATCAGCTACGCAATGTCGAATGCCGGCTGGGTTACTGGTTTGCACCGCTGGCGGGCGAGCGCTTCGATCTGATCGCCAGCAACCCGCCGTATATCGCAGCGCACGATCCGCATCTGAGGGAAGGCGATCTACGCCACGAGCCGGCCAGCGCGCTCGCCTCCGGCCCCGATGGCCTGGACGACATCCGGCTGATCGTCGCCGATGCGCCCATGCATCTGTTGCCGGGCGGATGGCTGCTGCTCGAACACGGCTGGGACCAGGGCACGGCGGTGGCCGACCTGCTGCGCGCGCGCGGTTTCGAAGCGGTGGCGACGCATCAGGATCTGGAGCAGCGTGATCGGGTGACGTTGGGGCGCTGGTCGCCCGCTGCGAGCTAGCGCGGCGGGCCACGGAGCGGTCGCTAGGTGGAGGGTGGACGACGCGCTCAGAGCTGAAACAGGACATGCCGATTCCGGGCACCGACCGCGCCCGTCCGGCGCTGCGTGCAGGAGCCTTGCTCCATCGCTTCAAGCCCTCGCGCTTCGCCGTGCGCCCGCCCTGGCTCGATCGCATAGGGCGCCCGCGTGTGCAGACCGGGTGCCGATACACTAGCGGTTTCCCGCAGGACCGACGCATGCGCATGCTCTATCCCGAGATCACGCCGTACGACCACGGCACCCTCCAGGTCGACGACCGCCACACGCTGTATTTCGAGCAGTGCGGCAACCCGCAGGGCAAGCCGGTGGTGATGCTGCACGGCGGCCCCGGCGGCGGTTGCAACACCAAGATGCGGCGCTTCCACGACCCGGCCAAGTACCGCATCGTGCTGTTCGATCAGCGCGGCGCCGGCCGCTCGACCCCGCATGCCGATCTGGTCGACAACACCACCTGGGATCTGGTCGCCGATATCGAGCGCTTGCGCGAACACCTGGGCATCGCGCGCTGGCAGGTGTTCGGCGGCAGTTGGGGCTCGACGCTGGCGCTGGCCTACGCGCAGACCCACCCGCAGCAGGTCACCGAGCTGGTGCTGCGCGGCATCTTCCTGCTGCGTCGTTTCGAGCTGGAATGGTTCTATCAGCAAGGTGCCAGCCGGCTGTTTCCGGATGCCTGGGAGCATTACATCAACGCGATTCCGCCGGTGGAACGCGCCGATCTGATGTCTGCCTTTCATCGCCGCCTCACCAGCGATGACGAAGCCACGCGCCTGGCCGCAGCCAAGGCGTGGAGCGTGTGGGAAGGCGCCACCAGCTTCCTGCATGTGGACGAGGATTTCGTCACCGGGCATGAGGACGCGCACTTCGCACTGGCGTTCGCGCGCATCGAAAATCATTACTTCGTCAATGGCGGTTTCTTCGAGGTCGAAGATCAGCTGCTGCGCGACGCGCACCGTATCGCCGACATCCCCGGCGTGATCGTGCACGGCCGCTACGACGTGGTGTGCCCGCTGCAAAGCGCATGGGATCTGCACAAGGTGTGGCCGAAGTCGACACTGCAGGTCAGCCCGGCATCCGGCCATTCGGGCTTCGAGCCGGAAAACGTCGATGCCCTGGTGCGTGCGACTGATGGGTTCGCCTGAGCGAGTAGATCAATCGCAGCCGGGGCATGCTCGGACGCAGTAAGTTCGCGACCCGCGTAGGAGCGTGCCTGCGCGCGATGAGGCGTCACCGATAACGCCTCGTCGCGCGCAGGCACGCTCCTACAGGGATTGCCCTGTCGGCGTGTTTCAGTGCGGCAGCAATGCCTGCGCCAGTGGCGGCAGGATGCGTGCCAATCGCTGTGCCCAAGCGTGTTGCCCAGCTGCATCGGCGATCAAATCCTGGCGCAGTTCCAGCTCCACATGCAGCAGGCCGCGGCCTTCGCCGTAGACCGGAATCGCGTAGTCGCTGGTGTCGCTGATCGCGTAGGGCTGGTTGTCGCCGACCACCAGATCCGGCTCCTCGCGCAAGGCCTGCAACAGGCGATGTGCCAGCCGCGTGTCGCGGTGGTACAGCACGCCCGCATGCCAGGGCCGCGCGTTGCCGGCCATGGCCGGGGTGAAGCTGTGCATCGAGAGCAGCAGTGTCGGCTGATGGCGCGCCTGGCGTGCATCGAGTTCTGTAGCGATACGCGCGTGATACGGCGCGAAGATTTCATCGATGCGTTGTTGCCGATCAGTTGCCGTCAACCCGAGATTGCCGGGAATCGATGTGCCGTCGCTCACCTCGGGCATCAGCGTGGCCGAACCATGCGGACGATTGCAGTCGATCACCAGCCGCGAATAAGTCTGGGCAATGGCGAACGCATCCAGCGCATCGGCCAACAAACGGGTGACTTCGGCAATGCCGATATCCCAGCCGATATGGCGGTCCAGCGCATGCTGCGGCAAACCCAGGTTGGCCAGCCGCGCCGGCACGCGCTGACCGGCGTGATCGGCGATCAGCAACCACGGCGATGCCGCGTGCGCGTTGAACACAGTGAACGTTGCGGGATCGTCGGCGCCCAGCAAGCGGGCAGGGGTGACTTCAGTCGTCGCTTCAACCACGCGGGGTGCCGTCCAGTGCGTGGTCGACCAGGTACAGCCCGGCCCACAACTTGGGATCCATCTGATAACCCTCGGCCATCTTCTGCACCAGCCAGGCGCCGACCTGTGCACGCGGGATTTCATGCACGGTGATGTCTTCGCTGGCATCGCCGCCGCCTTCGCCGACCTTGCGCAGGCCGGTGGCGCGCACGAAGGCGATCTTCTCGCTGCTGGCGCCGGCCGAGGTCGGGCCGATCATCAGCACTTCGGCGTGCTCGGCGGTCCAGCCGGTTTCTTCTTCCAGTTCGCGAATTGCCGACAGCTCGATCGATTCATCGGCATGCACATCGCCGACCAGGCCCGCAGGCATTTCGATGGTGCGTGCCTGCAGCGGCACGCGGAATTGTTCGACGAACAGCATCGCATCGTCGGGCGTCACCGCCACGATGATCGCGGCCAGGCCGCCGGCATGCACGCGCTCGGAATATTCCCAGGTGCCGCGCACGACCATGCGCTGGTACTTGCCTTCGTAGACCACGGTGGGCGGGGTGTCGTGTCGGTTCATGGGTGCAGACCTTGTTCCAGGGAAACGGTGGGAAGCGCTGCGGGTGCGCCGGTGCACGCGGCCAGCAGCCGACGCCGGGTGAGCGGGCCAAAACGCAGGCTCTCGCACAATCCGGTCAGCATGTCCGCGTCGGCCTGCGCACGTGTGAAACCTGTTGCGGTCAGCGCCAACGGCGCATTGAGCGCAATGGTGCTGAGCTGGCGCCACAGCAAGGCATGTTCGCGTTGTTCGCGCAGCCGCACCGCCATCTGTGCGGCGCCACGCAGGCGCAAAAATGGGAGTTCGTCCACGCGCTCCAGCAAGGCATCCAGGCTGCCGAAATGCGCCAGCAATATTGCGGCGGACTTGGCGCCGATGCCGGTCACACCCGGAATGTTGTCGATGGCATCGCCGCACAGCGCCAGATAATCGGCGATCTGGTGCGCATGCACGCCATAGCGGGCCTTGACGCCGTGCATGTCCCAGCGTTGATTGCGTGCGTAATCCCATTGTTCGTCGTGTTCGACCAACAGCTGCGACAGATCCTTGTCGGCCGAGACGATCACCCCGCGCAAGCCCTGCGCACGCGCGCTGTGCAAGGCGCTGCCGATCAGATCGTCGGCTTCGTAATCGCGGTGGGCCAGCACGCTCAGCCCCAATGCCGCGCACAGCGCCTTGCAATGCGCGAACTGGCGCCGCAGCGCGTCCGGTGCCGGGGTGCGATTGCCCTTGTAAGCGGGGTACAGGGCGTGGCGAAAACAGCTGTCCAGCGCTTCGTCGAAGGCGATGGTGATGTGCGCGGGGTCTTCGCGTTCGAGCAGGTCGAGCAGGAAGCGCGCAAAGCCATGCACCGCATTGGTCGGCCAGCCCTGCGCATCCTGGAATTCGTCCGGGATGGAATGCCAGGCGCGGAACACGTACAGGCTGGCATCGACCAGGTACAGCGGGGTCGGGCGCGCGCTGGTGGGCGGAGCGCCGTCGATCGAGGTGGTGTGCGTGGTCACGGCGTCCAGTCGCGCAGCAACGCACGCGGATCCGGGCGCTCGCGTTCGGGGACCTGCATGCGTGGCGTGCCGATGTGGATGAAGCCAGCGATCCGCTTGTTTTCCTCCAGGCCCAGATAGGCGGTCACCGCCGGGTCGTAGGCCATCCACGCGCTCAGCCATTGCGCGCCGAAACCGTGCGCCTGCGCCGCCTGTAGCAGTGCAAAGCACACGCAGCCGGCGGTCAGCAATTGTTCCTGTTCGGGCACCTTGTGCTCAGGGCGCAGCGAAGCGATCACTACGATCGCCAATGGCGCATCGTTGAAGCGCCCGCGTTCTTTCGCGATCGCCGCAGCCGATGCCAGCGGGTCGGCGGCCTGGGTGCGTTCGGCCAGGAAATCGCCCAGTGCCTGGCGCGCGTCCCCGCTGATGCGCAGAAAGCGGAACGGCACCAGCTTGCCGTGATCGGGCACGCGCACCGCCGAGGTGAGCATGCGCAGCAGGGTGTCCTCATCCGGCCCGGGCTCGCCGAGCTGTTTGGAGGGGACCGAACGGCGCGCGTCCAGCGCCTGGAGCGAATACGGTGCGTGCATAGTTCCGGATCGAGGCAGCGAAACGGCAATTATAGACGGGCCCTTCCCAACGCCCGCCGCATCGTGCCTGGCCAGGCACCCGCAGGTGCAGCCGGGCCAGGGCCGACGGCGTGGGCGGGCCTGCCAAGCGCAAGGCTTAACCCTCGCCAGCGTATAAAGGGCTTGGCAAGCGCCACAGCGGCGCTGCAAGCTACGATGTTCACTTGACACGCAAACCACGGGCGGTCACGAATAAAGTGAGAGATTCATCACATTTAATGGATGAGCGAAACGCCTACCATGCAATAGCGGAATTTGGGGCCGCGTCCGTTTTTTCTTGTTTGAATATTTTCACGCCTGCAGGGGCGGGGAGCCTTTGCGCATGACTTTTCAGCCCAGTCCGTCGGGACACCCGGGCCGTGACCAACGCTTGCTTGAACAGGCGCATGCCGCGTTCGTGCCGGCGATTGCGCAGGTATTTGCCGCTGCAGTCGCACATTTCGACGATGTGCTGTTCGATCGCGCCGAATCTGCGGGCACCTCGCAGTTGCTGTTTCTCGACGGCATGCGCGAGCTGCGTCGCAAACGCGACGACGTGGCCGACCGCTTCCGCCAACAGCTGGAAGACGGCTGGCAGGCGCTGGTACTGGGCATGCCGCTGTCGGCCGAAGTGGTGCTGGCTGGCGAAATCGGCACCGGCCCGCTGAGCCTGGTGCCCGAACATGTGCTGGAATCGCGGTTGGCAGTGCGCAATCTGGCCACCGTGCTGCTGCGCGACTTCAAACAGGTCCTGGCGCGGGTGGACCGCCGCCTGGGCTGGATCGCCGGCGGCCTGGAACTAGTGGCCGATACCAACCCGATCGGCCCGGAACACCTGGGCGTGGCCATCCACGAAGCCTTCGCCATCTGCGACCTGGCGCCGGAAGTGCGCCTGGTGCTGATCAAGCTCTGCGAGCGCGACCTGGCCGAGCCGATCGGCAAGTTGTACGCGCGCCTGGACGAAACCCTGCTCAAGGCCGGCGTCATGCCGGAAATGTCGCCACCCAAGCGTCAGCCGCCCCGCGCGCAGCCGCGCAGCGACACGCCCGAAGAGCGCGCGCGGCCCGATGGCCAGGGGCAGGGCGCGGCTGCCGAGATGGGCGGCGACGATCAGAACGACCAATACGCACCGGCCTGGGCCAACCGTTTTCTGGATCGCTGGGCGCATAGCCGCGGCCGCATGCAGGCTGCCACCCAGCGCGGTCATACCGATGGCGGCGGCAACGCAGGTGGGATGGACGGCGATGGCGATCATCCCGGCGGTAGCCAGGGCATGCTGCTCGAAGCGCTGCACGAACTGCTGCAGCAGACCCGTAGCGTGCGCGACAGCGCCGCGTCTGCGGCAACGGTGGCGGTGGGCCAGCAACGCCCCCTGAGCCAGCGCGAAATGATGTCGGTGCTGTCGCTGCTGCAGGCCACGCCGAGCGGGACGTTGGGCGCTTCCATGGGCGATGACAACGAATCGCTGGCGCAGCGATTGAAGAACGAAGTGCTGTCCAGCGCCACCCGGCTGGGCGTGGATCCGGCCACCGCAAAACTCGACCCGATGGACGAAGATGCGATCGATCTGGTCGGCATGCTGTTCGATGTGATGCTGGACGAGCGCGATCTGGAAAATCGCTCGCGCGAGATGATCGGCCGGCTGGTGGTGCCGTTCGTCAAGGTCGCGCTGCTGGATCGCAAGATGTTCGTGCAGAAGACCCATCCCGCGCGGCGCCTGCTCAACTCGCTGGCCGAGGCCTGCGAAGGCAATACCGGCGACAGCGCGGCCGAACGCGTGCTGATGGGCAAGGTCGAGGAAATCGTCGACCGCCTGGTCGCCGAATTCAACGAGAACCTGGCGATCTTTCAGACCCTGGAAGAAGAATTCCGCGACTTCCTGTCGCAGCACCGGCGCCGGGTGGAGATCGCCGAGCGTCGTGCCACCGAAACCCAGCGTGGCCAGGAGAAACTCGAACTGGCACGCAGCCGCGCGTTGTTCGAACTGGAGCAACGCGTGCTCGCCGGCGCGCCATTGCCCAAGGCGGTGGAAGATTTCCTGCGCCAGCCCTGGCTGCATCATCTGACCATGGCGATCCTGCGCGACGGCGACGAGGGTCCCGGCACCGTCGAAGCGCTGGCGCTGGCCGATGGCGTGCTGGAAGAACTGGCCGAGGCGCGTCGCCATATCGTCGGCAAGCCGTGGCTGCAGGTCTGGCAGCCGGCGCTGTATCGCGTGTTCGCCAGCATCGGCCTGCATGGCGATGCGGTGGTGGTGGCGATCAGTGCGCTGCACGACACCTTGCAGGCGATTGCCGAAGCGCGCCCTGAACTGGAAAAGTCGCTGCCCGACTTGCCGCAGGTCAACCTGCCGCCGCCGGCCGCCGAAAGCATCAATGTGGTGCTGGGCGCCGAAGCGGTGGCGCAGAGCATCGACAGCGCCGACGCCACGCGTTTTCGCGCGATGGATATCGGCACCTGGCTGGACTTTGTCGACAAGGACGGCAAGGTGCAGGCCGGCAAGCTGTCCTGGGTGAGTCCGATCTCGCAACGCCTGCTGTTCGTCAACCGCCGCGGCGTGCGTTTTTGCGTCGCCTCGCCGGAAGAACTGGCGGTGATGGTGCGGCTGGGTCGCCTGCGCGAACACATCAACGACGGCGCCTTCGACAGCGCGATGCAGGGCGTGATCGATCGCCTGGATCCGCTGCATAACGGCACCGTGCACTGAGGGCTGCGATCAAGGCACCTGCGCGCGCCGCCAGGCGTGCGCGGCCTTTAAGCGATGCGGCAAGGCCACCGGTACGCGGCGGTTCCAAGCGTTCCATCCGCATCCACCTGGCGACCGATCGCTAGGTGGTTCAGCCAATTCAAACAGGCCGGCACGCTCGCAATGTGCGTGCCCTTGCGGTCTGGATCAGGGCGATGCCGGGCCGATGAACTGCAACGCCTGATCGATCACCGAAGCATGGTCGACCATGCGGTTGTGGCCCAGTCCTTCGGTACTGACCAGTTGCGCGCCCGGCCAGAGCGCCGCAAAACGTGCGCCTTCTTCCCAGGGGGTTTCGCGGTCGCGGCGGTCGTGAATGATCAGCGCCGGGCGGTCACCGAAGTGCGGCAGGCGCGGCGTTGCGTCGAAATCGGCGAAGCGCTTCCCGGTCAGCTGATGCAACCAGTTTTCAAACGGTGCGAACGCGCCGGGTGCGATGCCGAATGCGCGGAACTGGCGCTGCGCACTCTGTGCCGGTGCCAGCAGCGGGGCGATCAGGACATAGCGTGCCGGCCGCCACGCGGGGGCGTCGGCAAAGACTGCTGCTGCCGCGCCCAGGGAATGGCCGATCAAGGCGGCCGGGCGTCCGTGGCGGCCGCCGATGTCGCGCAAAATCCGCACGAAATGCGGCATGTTGCTGATCCTGCCGCCGCTCAAGCCATGTGCGGCCTGATCGAACGCCACCACCGCATAGCCGAGCGCCCGCAGCTGCGGCACCCATGCCGCAAAGCGCAGCCCGTAACTGGCCCAGCCATGCGACAGCAGCACATACGGCTGCTGCGCCGGGTCGCCCCACCGGTAAACGGCAATGTCGACGCCATCGATGTGCAGGCGCTGGCGATGCGCATCGGGCAACTGGGCGGCGAGTCCGGCGGCCTGCCGGCGGCCGGCCGCTGCCGGGGTCACGAAGCGGCGAGCCAGAAAGCGACCGGTCGGGCCGGGGGCCAGTCGACTGGCGCTGGCCAGCACGCCGCGCAGCAGGCGCGCACGCAATTTGGCGATGGACGAAGACATGGCGAGATCCTTGGAGTGGGCGACGTCGTATTGGATCTTGTCGTCGACAAGATGTGGATGAGTCTGCCCAGTCCATCTTGTCAGCGTCAAGATGATCTGCTCCACTGAGGTCTCTGCAAACGAAGTTGCCCATGTCGCAATCATCCGTGCCTGCTGCGTATCACCATGGCGATCTGCCGGCTGCGTTGCGGCGCGCAGGGTGGGAACTGTTGGGCGAGGCCGGTGCGCGCGGGTTGACCTTGCGCGAGTGCGCGCGCCGCGCCGGTGTCTCGCATGCCGCGCCGGCGCATCATTTCGGCTCGCTCGACGGGCTGCTGTCGGAACTGGCCGCCGATGGCTACGAGCGCATGCTCGATCAGATTCTCGCGACCCAGCAGGAACTGGCCGATCCGCTATTGGGATGCGGGCTGGGCTATATCCGCTTCGCCAGCGCGTTTCCGCAGCACTTCCGGCTGATGCTGGGGCTGGATCTGCGCTCGCGCAGCTTGCCCAGACTGTTGTATGCCAGTGAAGCGGCGATGGCCTGCCTGCGCGAGACGCTGCGGATGCAGTGGATCGCGCGGCACGGCAGCGCCCCGAGTGCCGAGGTGCTGGAGCAACGCACGCTGCTGGCCTGGAGCACGGTGCATGGGTATGCCTTGCTGGCGATCGATCGCAAGCACGCCGGGCTGCTCGCATTTGCGCCCGAACAGGTGCTGGCCCCGCTGCTGCAAGCGGTGCTGATGCCCTGATTGCGCACGATGGGCGCTGTCATGCCCGGATCGCGTCGTCGATCCGCTTTGCTGCCTGATACGTGAATCAGCCCACACGACGGCACGCGGGATCGCCTGCGATATCGCTCAATCGTCAGCTGTCGCTCAATCGTCTACCGGCGGATGCTCGCGCAGCCAGGCGCTGCGTTCGGCCGGGCTCATCTTCTGCCAGCGTTGCTGCAGCGCGTTGCGTTCTTGCTGGTTGAGCGTGCGCATGCGTTCGAACAAGGCCTTGGCTTCGCGGCGCTGCTCGGGACTCATGTTGCGGAAGCGGTCCATGCCGGCCTTGGCCTGCTTGCGCTGTTCGGGGGTCATGTCCAGCCAGCGGCGTGCGTGGCGATACATGCGCGGGCGCTCTTCGGGCGCCTCGTTCCAGCGTTCGCGCAGCGCATCGATCAGCACCTGGCGCTGCTGTTGGGTCAGTTTTTCCCACTCGGGCATGGGCGTCTCCGCCTCGCGCGGTCCCGGACCCCGCGGGCCGGGGCCATCGGAGGAGGGTGGCGGCCCCGGCGGGCCCGGCGGAGGTGCCTGGGCCAACAGCGACGCGCAGGGCCCGGCGCACAGCAGCAGGGTCAATAGCAGGAGGGTGGTGCGGGTCATCGTGCTTATTCCATGGCCAAGGCGGTGTCGGACCCGAGCCAGACGTACAGGTCCGGGTTCTGGGTCAGCATGTCGTCGGTATCGGTGGTGGTGGTGGCGATCGCCTGGGTCGCGGCGGTGTCTGAGGGTGCCGATTCGCCCGGCCGCAGTTGCAGGCCGATGCCGATCGCCAGCAACCCCGAACACGCGGTCGCCAATAACCAGTAACCGCGATGGTTGCGCGAGGGCGCAGTTGCGTGACGTGCCTGGCGCAGGCGTGCCAGCGTCTGCGGCGGCAGGCTGGTGAGCGCGGCGGTGTGCAGTTGACGCAGCTGCGCGTCGAACCGGGCCGGATCGTGGGAGCGGTTCACAGGAAATCCTCGAACTGTTTTTGCAACGCGTCGCGCGCACGCGACAGGTGGGTTTTGACCGAGCCTTCGGAGCAGCCCATCGCCTTGGCGGTGGTGGCCACGTCCAGCTCTTCCAACACGCGCAGCGTGAACGCTTCGCGCTGGCGCGCCGGCAGGCTGCGCAGGGCCTCGACCAGGCGCTGGTAGGCCTGTTGGTGTTGCTGTTGGTCGACTGGACCGGTGCCGGGGTCGGCCCAGTCGATGGTGCCTTCGTCGTCGGAACGTTCGGCCGGCGCCCAGAATTTCAGGCGGAAGGTACGCCGCCGCTGCAGGTCGATGATGCGGCTACGCAGGATGCTCCAGAACAGCGGCGTCCATTCGGCGGCCGGGCGCTCGCGGTAACCGAGCAGCTTCACCATGGCGTCCTGCACCGCATCCAGCGCGTCTTCGCGGTGACGCAGGCCGGCCTCGGCAAAACGGAACGCACGCGGACCGATGCCGGCCAGAAAGGCGTCCAGCGACACGGGCGCAGTGACGGCCGGTGGAGAGAGCTGCGGATCGAAAGGGGTTCCCACCAGCACAGCGTAGCTTCCGCGGAGACGGTACAACGTCAACGGGCGAGGGTGGATTCGGTTGACACGCCTGCGCGCTGTCGCCGCGCGGATGGGCGGCCGTGCGCACGCCATGCACCAGACGATGCGAAGAGGCGATCAACTGTGTGCTGTCTTTCACCGGCCGTGGCGGCACGGGCGGAGATCGGCCACCTCGTCGCCGCTGGCGAGCGCTGCCGTCGATCCGGCAGTCAAGACCCGCTGATCTCAGCTGCTCAGCGCGCTGCCCACCAGCCAAGCACCAGCGCCGCGAGATAACAGGCCAGGTCGAAACCGCTATTGGCCAGCTGCAACAAGGTCCAGGCCAGGCCGGCGCCCATCTTCTGTGCTGAGGTCCACGGGTCCAGTCCCAGCGAGCCGCCAAGCTGTGCGGACGCAATGCCCCAGTTGGCACCGACGATCACCAGGACCGTGGCCACCAAGGTGACGCCGATGCGCACACTGCCGGCGCGCAACGTGCCCAGGCGCAGCATCCAGGCCACTTCCAGCGCGACCAGCAGCGCCATCCAGCCGGCCTGATGACCAAGCGCAAGGGCGATGAGCATCCAGGCGATGAGGGCGGTGACGCATCCCAGCAGCAGGAGCGGGGGCCAGAGCCAGTGGGCGGTTCTGGCGGACGCGGTGGTGGGCGGCATTGGAGCTCCTGACAGTGCGCACATGATAGAGCGCGTGGCGCGTTTTGCGCTGCACTGCCGGTGTGAGCCACGGTGGCTGCAGGTGACTGTGTTTCAGATGGAATGCAGCGTCGGCGGCACGACCGGCAGCGGCATCGCCGTGGTCGGCTAGAATGGCCGACTTGCGCGCATCCGCCGCGGCCCCATATCCAGCCCATGTATTCCCGTAGCAGCGAACCCGTCCAGTTCGAACGCGATTGCGATGCCGTCATGGTGCCGCAGGGCGATTCGGTGACTCTGCCCGCAGGCAGTTATGGCTATATCACCCAGGCGCTGGGCGGCAGCTATACCGTCTTTGTCGAAGGCAATCTGTTCCGCATTGCCGGCAAGGATGGCGATGCGATCGGCAAGGAGGCCCCGCCGGGGCTGGAACTGCCCGCCAACGCCAGCGATGAAGAGGTGGAAGCGCTGGTGTGGCAGCAGCTGCGCACCTGCTTCGACCCGGAAATTCCGTTCAATATCGTCGATCTGGGCCTGGTCTACGAGGCGGTGATCAGCCATCGCGAAGAAGACGATCAGCGCCGGGTCGACGTCAAGATGACCCTCACCGCGCCCGGTTGCGGCATGGGCGAGATCCTGGTCGACGACGTGCGCAGCAAGGTCGAGATGATTCCGACCATCGCCGAGGCCGATGTCGAGCTGGTCTTCGACCCGCCGTGGGGCCGGCATATGATGTCCGAAGCGGCCCGTCTCGAGACCGGCATGCTCTGATCGTCAGGCGCCATGTCGAAGAGGTGGCGCCGCGTCCTTTCGCCCGCCATACAGGAAACTTCCGGTGTCCGTGTCCTTCGCTTCCACCCGTTCCCCGTCGCCACGCAGTGCCGACGAGCTGTCCGTGATCCTGGCCGCGCCCGGTTTCGGGCTGCACTTCACCGACCATATGGTCGCCATTTCCTGGACCAACGAGCTCGGTTGGCACGACGCGCAGGTGCGCGCGTATGGCCCGCTGCAGCTGGATCCGGCCGCCTCGGTGCTGCATTACGGCCAGGAAATCTTCGAAGGCATCAAGGCCTACCGGCATGCCGACGGCTCGATCTGGACCTTCCGCCCGCAGTCCAATGGCGAACGCCTGCAGCGCTCGGCGCGCCGGCTGGCGCTGCCGGAACTGCCGGTCGACCTGTTTGTCGAATCGCTGCGCCAGCTGGTGGCGGTGGATGCCAGCTGGGTGCCGTCAGCCCCGGAAACCAGCCTGTATTTCCGCCCGTTCATGATCGCCGATGAGGCGTTCCTGGGCGTGCGTGCCGCGCACAAGGCCTCGTACTACGTCATCGCAAGTCCCGCCGGCCCGTACTTCGCCAAGGGCGTTGCGCCGGTGTCGATCTGGTTGTCCACCGAATACGCGCGTGCGGCCAAGGGCGGCACCGGTGCGGCCAAGTGCGGCGGCAACTACGCCGCCTCGCTGCTGCCGCAGCAGAAAGCCTATGCGCAGGGCTGCTCGCAGGTGCTGTTCCTGGACCCGGTGGAAGGCAAATACATCGAAGAACTGGGTGGCATGAACGTGTTCCTGGTCTACAAGGACGGCACGTTGGTGACGCCGGAATTGTCCGGCAGCATTCTGGAAGGCATCACCCGCGACAGCATCCTGCAACTGGCCCGCGACCGCGGCATGCAGGTGATCGAGCGCAAGGTCGCCATCGACGAATGGAAGCAGGGCGTAGCGTCGGGCGAGATCACCGAGGTGTTCGCCTGCGGCACCGCGGCCGTGGTCACCCCGATTGGCGAGCTGAAGGGCGATGACTTTGCGGTCGGCGATCTGTCCGCGCCGGCCGGCGAGGTGACCATGTCGCTGCGCCAGGAACTCACCGATATCCAGTACGGGCGTGTCCCGGACCGCCATGGGTGGTTGGTGCGTTTGTCGTAAGCCGACACATTTCGTCAAAAAAGGGTCCCCGCATGTCAGTGCGGGGGCCTTTTTTGTTTGCGAGACAACAAAAAGGAGGATTTCGACAGGAATCGGGTCGAATTCAGCATGAATTACCTGTGATTGATGTCACAGAAACGTAATTTTTTTTCTAAAATTACCAACTGCGTATTGTCCAGTCCGGTTTAGTTGGTATAGGTTCGCTGAACGGATCGATAACAGGGGCGATCCGGGACTCCGGATCTTCGCCCAAGGCGGCGTTTCCGGAAACACCGCTTCGGCGGTTCTCTTGACTGGAAGGGAATTCAATGATCAACGAGACGTTTCGTCTGCGTCACCATGCGCTCCGCATCCTGGGTGTGTCGGCACTCACCTCGCTGCTGCTGGCAACGCCGGCCTTTGCAGGCGAGGTTTACTTAGACGGCCTGGCCACCGCGCAGACGCATCAGAAATTCATCGTGACTTACAAGGACGGCAGCAACGCGCTGGCCAGCCCAACCGCATTGAGCACTTCGCTGCGAGACGCTGCACGCGCGGTTCCGGCCAAGGCCGGCAAGGCACTGGGCTTGAACTCGGTGCGCCGCCTGGCGCTGGGACCGGAGCTGGTCCAATCCACCCGCGCACTGGACCGTCAGGAAGCAGAAACCCTGATGCGCCAGCTGGCCGCCGACCCCAACGTACAGAGCGTGGAAGTCGATCAGATCCTGCATGCCACGCTGACCCCGAACGACACCCGCCTGTCCGAGCAGTGGGGCTTCGGCACCACCAACGCCGGCCTCAACATCCGCCCGGCCTGGGACAAGGCCACCGGCACCGGCGTAGTGGTGGCAGTGATCGATACCGGCATCACCACCCATGCCGATCTCAACGCCAACATTCTGCCCGGCTACGACTTCGTCAGCGACGCGACCGCTGCGCGTGACGGCAATGGCCGCGACAGCAACCCGGCCGACGAAGGCGACTGGTATGCCGCCAACGAGTGCGGCACCGGCATTCCGGCCTCCAATTCCAGCTGGCATGGCACCCATGTGGCCGGCACGGTGGCTGCGGTGACCAACAACAGCACCGGCGTGGCCGGTACCGCCTACAACGCCAAGGTTGTGCCGGTGCGGGTGCTGGGCAAGTGCGGCGGCTCGTTGTCTGATATCTCCGACGGTATCGTCTGGGCCTCGGGCGGCACGGTCAGCGGCATTCCGGCCAACGCCAATCCGGCCGAAGTCATCAACATGTCGCTGGGCGGCGGCGGCGCCTGTTCGTCCACCCTGCAGAACGCGATCAATGGTGCGGTCTCGCGCGGCACCACCGTGGTAGTGGCTGCCGGCAACGATTCGGCCAACGTCTCCGGCTCGTTGCCGGCCAACTGCGCCAACGTGGTTGCAGTGGCGGCCACGACCTCGGCCGGCGCCAAGGCCAGCTATTCCAACTTTGGCACCGGGATCGATGTGTCCGCGCCGGGTTCGGGCATTCTGTCCACGCTCAATAGCGGTACCACCACCCCGGGCAGTGCCAGCTACGCGTCCTACAACGGCACCTCGATGGCGGCGCCGCATGTCGCCGGTGTGGTTGCGCTGGTGCAGTCGGTTGCGCCGACCGCGTTGACGCCTGCGGCGGTGGAGACCTTGCTGAAGAACACTGCACGTGCGCTGCCTGGTGCCTGTTCGGGCGGTTGCGGTGCCGGCATCGTCAACGCCGATGCTGCGGTGGTTGCGGCCATCAACGGCAGCAGTGGTGGCGGTGGCGGAACCGGCAACACCCTGACCAATGGCACGCCGGTCACCGGCTTGGGCGCTTCCACCGGTGCGGAGCTCAACTACACCATCGCGGTTCCGGCCGGCAGCGGCACGCTGACCGTGGCGATCAGCGGCGGCAGCGGCGATGCGGACCTGTACGTGCGTGCCGGCAGTGCACCGACCGACAGCAGCTACACCTGCCGGCCGTACCGCAGTGGCAATGCCGAAACCTGCACCATCAGCGCGCCCTCGGGCACCTACTACGTGCGCGTCAAGGCTTACAGCACGTTCTCCGGTGTGACCCTGAGAGCCAGTTACTGAGGCCCGCGTCGGCACTGCCTGGCCGTTGTCAGGCAGTGCCGCCCCGTAGCCGCGTCACCCCATCAGCGATCTATCGCCCACGTCTGCCATATCGGCAGGCGCAGGGGATGTGTTGCCGCTCGGCCGGAATGGACATCGGCCAATCGTCTCAGCGGGTGTACGCGCCCGTGCAATTCCCGACCCGATCCGCAGTGCGCGGTGAGGGTCTGGCCATCTCGCCGCAGCTGCGGCACCTCTCATAATTAAGGAACGATCGATGTCCAATGTGTCGCAACGTCGTGCGCCTGCGCGCGCGCTGGTGGTCCTGGGTGTTTCTGCGCTGACCTCGCTGCTGGCCGTGCCGGCGTTCGCCGGTCAGGTGAATCTGTCCGGGCTGGATTCGCAGCCCACGCTGGACCGTTTCATCGTCAAATACCGGGATGGCAGCAGTGCGTCGGTGAGCCCGACCTCGATGCGCGCATCGCTCAATTCCGTTGCCAGTGCGGTGCCAGCACGCGCCGGTCGTACGCTGGGCCTGAACCATGTGCGTCGCACCGCGCTGGGTTCAGAAGTGCTCAAGACCACCCGTGGCCTGGATCGCGCCGAAGCCGAGACGCTGATGCGCCGGATCGCTGCCGACCCGGGCGTGGAGTACGTGGAAGTCGACCAGATCATGTACCCGACGCTGACCCCGAACGACACGCGTCTATCCGAGCAATGGGGCTTCGGCACCACCGCATCGAGCATCAACGTGCGTCCGGCCTGGGACACCGCCACCGGTACCGGCGTGGTGGTCGCAGTGATCGACACCGGCATCACCAGCCATCCGGATCTCAACGCGAACGTATTGCCGGGCTACGACTTCATCAGCGATGCGGCGCGTGCGCGCGACAACAACGGCCGTGACAACAATGCCGCCGACCAGGGCGACTGGCGCGCTGCCAACCAGTGCGGGACCGGCGTGGCGGCCGCCAATTCCAGCTGGCACGGCACCCACGTGGCCGGCACCATCGCTGCAGTGACCAACAACAGCACCGGCGTGGCCGGCACCGCGTTCAACGCGCGCATCGTGCCGATCCGTGCGCTGGGCCTGTGTGGCGGCACCACCTCCGATATCGCCGATGCGATCGTCTGGGCTTCCGGCGGCACTGTTTCGGGCGTTCCGGCCAATGCCAATCCGGCTGAGGTGATCAACATGTCGCTGGGCGGCAACGGCACGTGTTCGAGCACCTACCAGAACGCCATCAACGGTGCGGTCTCGCGCGGCACCACCGTGGTGGTGGCGGCCGGCAACAGCAACGCCAACGTGGCCAACTTCACCCCGGCCAGCTGCGCCAACGTGATCTCGGTGGCGTCCATCACCTCGGCTGGCGCACGTTCCAGCTTCTCCAACTTCGGCACCACCATCGACATCTCCGGCCCGGGCTCGGCGATCCTGTCCACGCTCAACAGCGGTACCACCACGCCCGGCAGTGCCAGCTACGCCTCCTACAACGGCACCTCGATGGCGGCCCCGCATGTGGCTGGCGTGGTGGCGCTGGTGCAGTCGGCAGCGACCCGTCCGTTGACCCCGGCGGCGGTGGAGACCTTGCTGAAGAACACCGCGCGTCCGCTGCCGGGCGCCTGCTCGGGCGGCTGCGGTGCGGGCATCGTCAACGCGGCTGGCGCGGTTAGCCAGACCCCGTAAGGCTGCGCTGACGACGCCGATGCCGGTGCTGTTGCCGGCATCACGTCGGGTCTGCCCCGACTGCACCGTCGGTGTTTTGAAACCTGCACTGCCCCGCTTCGGCGGGGCAGTGTGCGTTCGGGCATCGGCGATTGCCCGGCTGCGAGGCAGCGCCGACGGCAATGGCTGAACGAAGCGCTCGCCAGTGCAGGTTGGCCGCTTCAGTGCCGCGTGCGGCACGCCGATAGCCACCCCACGTGAGGCATGGCGGTATGCATGCCCACGCATGGGGCAGGGCGCATTGCAGTGGCGTTAGCGCGTTGCCATCCGGGTTGCCAGATCTTTGGGGAGGGATGGATTCATGTCGTATCACTCAGTTGGCGCACTGCGCCGCGCGGCGTTCGTCTGCGCATTGTCATGCACGTTTCATGCCGCCGCTGGCGAGGTCAATCTGCAAGGATTGAGCTCCAGCAGCACCCATCAGCGCTTCATCGTCAGCTACAAGGACCGCGTCGGCAGCAGCCGGGCGACCGGCCTGTCGGCGCCCTGGCGCGACATCGCGCGCGCCGTGCCGGAAGCGCGCGGACGTGCGCTAGGTCTGTCGGCCACGCGCCGGCTCAGTACCGGCCCGATGCTGCTGGTGGCCGACCGCAAGCTGGACCGCGTGGATTCGGAAAGCCTGATGCGGCGCCTTGCCGCCGACCCGGCCGTTAAACGCGTGGAAGTAGACATCCTGATGCGACCGTTGCTGGTGCCCAACGACCCGGGCGTACCGCAGCAGTGGGCGATGGGCGCGACCGCCGCCAGCCTCAACGTGCGCCCGGCCTGGGACCGTTCCGCCGGCAAGGGCATCGTGGTGGCGGTGATCGACACCGGCATCACCAACCATCCGGACCTCGCGGCCAACGTGTTGCCCGGTTACGACTTCATTATCGACCCTGCAATCGCGCGCGATGGCAATGCGCGCGATGCAACTGCCGCCGACCAGGGCGACTGGGCGGCGGCCAACGAATGCGGGCCCGGCGCGTCGGCCTCCAATTCCAGCTGGCATGGCACGCATGTGGCGGGCATCGTGGCGGCGGTGGGCAACAACGCGGTGGGCGTTGTCGGCACTGCCTTCAATGCCAAGATCCTGCCGCTGCGCGTGCTGGGGCGATGCGGCGGCTACATGTCCGATATCGCCGATGCGATCGTGTGGGCGTCGGGCGGCAAGGTGAACGGCGTGCCGAACAATCCGAACCCGGCCACGGTGATCAATCTGTCGCTGGGCGGCTCCGGCACGTGCTCGACGACGTTGAGCAATGCCATCACCGCTGCGGTGACGCGCGGCAGCGCGGTGGTGGTGGCCGCCGGCAACAGCAATATGGATGTCTCCACCAGCGTACCGGCCAACTGCCCGAACGTGATCGCGGTGGCGGCCACCACCTCGTCCGGCGCCAAGGCCAGCTTCTCCAACTTCGGTAAGGGCGTGGATATCGCCGCGCCCGGGCAATCGATCGTGTCCACGCTCAATACCGGCACCACGGTACCCGGCAACGCGGCGTACGCGGTATACAGCGGCACCTCGATGGCGGCGCCGCATGTGGCAGGCGTGGTGGCGTTGATGCAGTCGGTGGCACTGAATCCGCTGACCCCGGCAACGGTGAAGGCCCTGCTCAAGAGCAGCGCACGGCCACTGCCGGTCGCCTGCACCCAGGGCTGCGGGGCAGGGCTGGTGAATGCCGATGGCGCGGTGACGGCGGTGATCGATTCGACCACCTTGACCAGGAATGTGGCACGCACCGGGCTGAGCGCGGCGCTCTCGGATTCGTTGTATTACCAGGTCAACGTGCCAGCCGGCACGCGCTCGCTCAAAGTGACGCTTGCCGGTGGCAGCGGCAATGCCGACCTCTCCGTGCGGGCGGGCGCGCCGCCCACCGATGCGGCCTACAGCTGCCGCAGCATGCTGCCGGGCAATGGCGACAGCTGCACGCTGGCCGCGCCCGCGGCGGGCATCTATTACGTGCGCTTGAAGGCGACGCTGGGCTTTTCTGCGGTCAGCGTCACTGCAGCGTATTGAGCGATCCCGGTGCGGTGGTGTTGCCGCACCGGGCTGATGCCGAGATTTCTGGATCGCGAGCACTGGTCAGTGCACGTGGACGTGCGCTGCGACGTCGGTCAGAGGTCGTAGTGGTCGCAGTGGTCGACTGCGATGCACACGGTAGGCCCTGGGTTTTCAGTGTCGGCCGCGCGCACCGACCGGTGCGCGCGGCATCGTGGTGTATGCGCTCACTCGCACAGCAGGCAGGCGCGCCCAGCCAGTGCGTGCAACAGCTGGTCGCCCGGCAATTCCAGCAATAAACCGCGTTGCCCGGCGTTGATCCACAGCGACGGTGCATCCAGCGCGGTGGCTTCGATCAGCACAGGCGCCGGGCGTTGTTGCCCGAGCGGGCTGATGCCGCCGACCTTGTAACCGGTGCGACGCTGCGCATCGGCCACCTCCATCATGCGCGCCGACTTGCCGCCGTATGCGCTGGCCAATTTCTTCAACGACACCCGGCGATCGCATGGGATCACCACGCACACGGCCTGGTCGTCGACCCAGGCCATCAGCGTTTTCAGCACCGTATGCGGCGCCAGCCCCAGCGCGTTGGCCGCTTGCAATCCCTTCGCGTCGGCATCGGCCTGGTACGCGTAGGGATGCAGCACATAGGCCACGCCGGCTGCGTCCAATGCTGCGGTCGCGCGGGTCGCCTTGCTCATCGCTTCAGAGCGACTCGAAGCGGTTGGCGGCGACGTTCTTGCGCACTTTTTCCGGGTTCCAGATCCGCCCGTTCATGGCGATATACACGCCGGCCGGCAGCGACTGCACCGCGCCGACTGCGCAGCCGATATTGAATTCGGCATCCGAGCCGCGGAAGCGCGCCGGGTTGAGCGCGCCGGTCATCACGATGGTCTTGTCGGCGATCGATTGCAGCACCTTGCCGGTTTCCACCATCGAATCGGTTCCGTGGGTGATCAGCACATGGCGCGTCGGCTGGGCGGCAATGGTGGCGCGCACCAGCTCGCGGTCGGCAGCGTTGATGTGCAGCGAATCCTTGCGGATGATCGGGATCACCGAAAAGCGGAAGGTCACGCCCAGTTCCTTGAGGATCTGGCCGATCTGCGGGTCGCCGATCTGGTAGTCCGATTTGTCGTCGAAGTAGATCTTGTCGATCGTGCCACCGGTGGTGACGATCAGGAGGTCTTCCATTGCTGGGAATCCTTAAAGCGGGTGATGCAGTGTGAGATGCAAACGAGACGTCCCATGCTGCGATGAAGCAGGCGGGCGACGCAGCATCGGCGCGGTATAAAACGCGCGAGGGTCGCCATGATACGACCCCGGCGCGCGCGCTGCAGGACGCTGGGCTAGCCCGCCGCGCGCCGCTTGCCGAACCGTGCCGCCACGCCCGGGCCGCTGACCAGCGCCACCACCAGCAGGGCCAGCAGCAATTCCAGCCACGCCAGCCCACGCGCTTGCGGCTGGCTCCAGGCCGCCATCACGCCATGACTGAACCAGCCCAGCGCGAACACCCCTGCCCAGAACCGCGCGCGTGCACTGCGCAGCGCCAGCGCGGCCATCAATGCCGGCGGCAACGCGAACACCAGCAGCGCCGCGGTACGGTGGCGGTCGTCGTGAAACCAGACCACGAACACCACCGCCAGCGCCAGCAGTGCGGCGGTCAGCAGCCAATGCAGGGCGCGCAGGCTCATGGGCTGGCCAGCCGCCGCGCGATATCGGCCACCCGGCGGCCGAGCGCGCGCGCCAGCAGGGCTTCGTCATCGCTGGGCTGCGGGTCGCCGCTGGCGCCGGACACATGGCTGGCGCCATAAGGCGTGCCGCCGCTGGTGGTGTGGCTCAGCGCAGCTTCGGTAAACGGAATGCCGACGATCAGGCAGCCGTGATGCAACAACGGCAACTGCATCGACAACAGCGTGGACTCCTGGCCGCCGTGCATCGAGGCGGTGGAGGTGAACACGCCGGCCGGTTTGCCGGCCAGGGTGCCGCTGGCCCATTCGGCGCCCAGGCCGTCGAGAAAATGCTTCATCGGCGCGGCCATGTTGCCGAAGCGGGTCGGGCTGCCCAGCAGCAGCCCGCTGCATTCGGCCAGATCGGCCTTGTCCACATACGGCGCGCCCTCGTCCGGCACCGGCGGGGCGCTGGTCTGGGTCACCGCCGCCACCGGCGGCACCGTGCGCAGCCGCGCGCTCATGCCGGGCACTTCGCCGATGCCGCGCGCGATCTGCCGCGCCAGCCGCGCCACCGAACCGCCACGGCTGTAATACAGCACCAGAATCTCCGCCATCGCGCATCTACCGCTTGTGTGAGTTGCCGCAGTATCGGCGATGGCGTGGTCGGGCTGCACGCCGCAGGTGCGACAAGGCCGCGATGACGGCGCATCGGGTACCCTTGCGCGATGTCGCGTGTGAACAAACTCCACCAATGGAAAGAACGTCTGCGTGACCGCGCGCGGACGGTCAGTTTCGGCCGTTTCCTGTGGCGCCGCTTTCTCGATGACCGCCTGTTCCAGGCCGCCGCGTCGCTCGCCTACACCACGGTGTTTGCGCTGGTGCCGTTGGCAATTGTGGTATTCGGGGTGCTGTCGGCGTTTCCGGCGTTCAACGAGTGGAAGGACGCGCTGACCGACTTCATCTTCAACAACTTCGTGCCCGGCGCAGCGCGCTCGGTGCAGAACTATCTCAACCGTTCGCTGGAAGATCTGGGCAAGTTCACCGTGGCCGGTATGGTCGCGCTGGTGGCCTCGTTGCTGATCACCCTGCACAGCATCGAGCAGACCTTCAACAGCATCTGGCGCGTGGCTGCCGCGCGGCCCAAGGTGACGCGGTTTTTGATTTATTGGACCGTGCTGACCCTGGGCACGATGCTGGCCGCCGCCTCGATGGCGATGGCCGCCTACGTGTTCGCGCTACCGCTGTTCCGTACCACCGAAGGTCAATGGCTGGCCGAGTTCGCCTGGCGGCTGGCGCCGATGGCGGTGGAGTTCGTCTGTATCGTGCTGATCTACCGCGTGGTGCCGCAGCATGGGGTGCGCCTGCGGCATGCGCTGCCGGGCGCGCTGCTGGCGGTGATCCTGATGGAGATCGTCAAGTGGGGCTTCGGTTTTTATCTGGGCAATTTCCAGACCTATCAACGCATCTACGGCGCGTTGTCGGCGCTGCCGATCCTGCTGTTGTGGATCTATCTGAGCTGGGTGTCGGTGTTGCTGGGCGCGTCGTTGGCTTCGTCGATGGCGGCGTTCCGCTATCAACCCGAAGCCATGCGCCTGCCGCCGGGCTTCGAGATCTACGGCCTGTTGCGCTTGCTCGGCCGTTTTCGCCAGGCGCGCATCCACGGCAACGGGCTCGACGAAGACCGCATCCTGGCGCTGGAGCCCATGCTCACCGATACGCTGATGCAGGAGCTGCTGTGCGAGCTCAAACGCATCCGCCTGCTGCGTCGCGACGAGCGCGGCCAATGGCTGCTGGCGCGCGATCTGGACGTGGTGCCGCTGGCCGAACTCTACGAAAGCTGCCAACTGCGGGTGCCGATCGAAGACCGCCCGTTGCCGTGTCGCGACGATGCCTACGGCCAGGCCGCCGCCGCTGCGCTGGAACAATTGCGTCAACCGCTGCGCAGCGTGCTGGCGCAACCGGTCGGCGACCTCTACACCCATCTTCCCGGAGATATTCCATGACCCTGCGCCTTGTGCGCGGCGCCTGTGCGCTGCTGTTGCCGCTGTTGTTGATGACCGCCTGCAAGCCCACCGGCGAGGGCGCCCCCGCCGCCGACACCAGCACTGCGCCTGCAGCAGCCCCCCAGGCGCCGGACAAACCTGCCGCAGCCGCAGACCCGGCAACTGCGCCGGATACCTCGGTGGTGCAGCAGACCGCCGAGATGCCGAAGCTGTCGCTGCCCACCGTCACTGGCGAGGCCTACGATCTGGCTGCGCATCGCGGCAAGTGGGTGGTGGTCAATTTCTGGGCCACCTGGTGCGCACCCTGCCTGAAGGAGATGCCGGAGCTGTCGGCGCTGCACACCATGCGCGACAGCATCGAAGTGGTGGGCCTGGCCTACGAAGACATCACCAGCGCCGACATGCAGGCGTTTCTGAAAGATCACCCGGTGTCGTATCCGGTGGCCATTCTCGACCCCTACCAGCCGCCACAGGACTTCGCCACGCCGCGCGGCTTGCCGATGACCTATCTGATCGGTCCGGATGGCAAGGTCGCCAGGCAGTTCCTCGGCCCGGTCACCGCGCGCGATATCGAAACCGCCGTGGGCATCACCGGCAAGGCCGGCTGATGCAGGCGGCGCGCTTCGTCGTCACCGGCGTGGTGCAGGGCGTGTGGTTCCGCGCCTCCACCCGCGAGCGTGCCGTTGCACTGGGCGTGCGCGGCCATGCGCGCAATCAGGCGGACGGCAGCGTGGAAGTGATCGCCGCCGGTACCGATGCCGCGTTGAACGCGCTGGAAACCTGGCTCTGGCAGGGCCCGCCAGCGGCCAAGGTCGCGACCGTAACGCGCACGCCTTGCGCGATGCCGCCGACTGAAGACTTTGTAACTGGCTGAGCATTCGCCGTTGGAGCAGGGCAACAGACTTGCATGGCCTCGCCGATAACCTCCTCAACGCGATCACAGCGTGCAGGGGGAATGTATGGCCGCTCCATCTCAAGACCGCAATGACAGGCACGCGTTGCCTGCACACCGCAGCAACCGTCAACTGACGCAGCTCGCGCCGTGGTTGTATCTCGGCGTGCTGCTGGGCAGCGGCTGGTTGTTGTTCCTGCAACCGCAGACCCGCGTGCTGCAACCCGAGCAGGCGGCGACGAGCTGGTTGCTGGCCTGGATCTTCGGCGGCATCGTGATTGGCGCGGTGCTGTGGAGCCTGCGGCTGGCGCGCGACGGCCTGGGGCAGGCGTCTTCGGCCAGCTATCCCATGTCTGCACGCCTGCCCGATTCGTGGACGGACGCCTACGCTGCCTTGCTGCGCCCGGCCAACGCTGCGCCGCTCTCCGCGCCCAAGCCCGACCCGGCCGATACCCAGCGCGGCGCGGCCTGGCACCGGTTCGGCGGCGGCATGCTCAGCGTGGAAAACTTCGATCCCAACGACGCCACCCGCGCGCCCTGGGACAACCTGGACGCGCAGACCTGCATCGCCCGTCTGGACGATGTGCGCCCGGCCTGGCAGAACGCCAGCGCCAACCGCGCGCTGCAGCAGGAGCGTCGCTACTGGCTGGATGTGGTGCTGTCGCTGCTCGATCACGGCGTCACCCGTCCGCTGCAGGACGGCTATCTGCCCGATACCGCCACGCTGCGTACCGAGCGCTTCCTGCTCGGCGCCGATGCCGGCCCGATCGTGCTGGCCGATGTGCCGGCGTTGTTCGCACGCCGATTGGCGCTGGCCATCGAGACCATGCCGACGCCGCAGCGCGAGGCCGCTGGCGTGCAGTGGCGTTTGCTACAGCAACTGCACGGTCTGGTCGCTGAAAGCCGCATGCTGGACGAGCGTTCGCAGGTCATCCAGGTGCTGGCGTGGAATCCGGACGTGGACCTGGACCAGGTCGAAGTGGCCTACATCCTGGCCGACGAATACCGCCAGGGCATGCGCGACTGGTTACGCCGCGCCGCACTGGTGCGTCTGCCCGACAGCGCGCTACGCCTGGACGAAGTCTTGCTGTCGTCGTGCAGCCCGCTCGGCGCGCAGGCCGATGATGTGGATTACATCGAAGCGATGCGTCCGCTGCACCGCGGTTTCATGCAGCTGTTCAGTCAGCGCCTGAGCCAGTTGGTGTTGCAGGCCGAGCAGGCCGAGCGTCAGGCCGGCCTGTATCCGTTGCCGCGGACCACCGCTGCCAGCGACGAACTCTCTCAGGACTGGCCGGCGTAATCGTCGATCGGTTCCAACACGCCATAACGTTCCTTGTGCGGTTTGCCGTCCAACGGCGGCAGCTGCACTTTTTCTTCGGGCACCGCGGTGTCCGGCAGCCGATCCAGCAGGTCACGGATCAGGCTCAATCGGCCCAGCTTCTGGTCGTTGAACTCCACCAGCGTCCACGGTGCGTCCGGCGTATGCGTCACTTCGAGCATGCGCTCGCGCGCAGCGGTGTAGTCGTCGTACTTGCTGCGTGACTGCAGATCCACCGGCGACAGTTTCCAGCCCTTGAGCGGATCTTCGTGGCGTTCGGCGAAGCGCTGTTCTTGCTCGGCCTGATCCACGCACAGCCAATACTTGAACAGCAAAATGCCGTCGTCGACCAGCAGTTGTTCGAAGCGTGGCGCCTGCTCAAGAAACGCCTCGTATTGGGCGTCGGTGCAGTAGCCCATCACCCGCTCCACACCGGCGCGGTTGTACCAGCTGCGATCCATCAGCACCAATTCGCCGGCCGCCGGCAGATGCGCCACATAGCGCTGGAAATACCACTGCGTGCTTTCGCGATCATTGGGTGTCGGCAACGCTACCACCCGGCATTGGCGCGGATTGAGATGGCTGGCGATGGTCTGGATCACACCGCCCTTGCCGGCCGTGTCGCGGCCTTCCACCAGCACCAGTGCGCGCTGGTTGGTATGCCGCAGCCAGCGCGCCATGTTGACCAGTTCAAGCTGCAGCGGTGCCAGCAGTTTTTTGTAGGCCTTGCGTTTCAGGTGCGACATGCGCGTTCCAACAACGGTGGAGAGCGCGCAGGCTATTCGCCCAGACGTGGACTCAGTGTCGCCAGATTGCAGGGCTTGGTGCGCGCATCCAGTTGTGCACGCACGATCTTTTCCCACGCCGTGCGGCAGGCCGAGGTGGAGCCGGGCAGGCAGAACACGAAGCTGTGATTGGCCAGGCCTGCGAATGCACGCGACTGCAGCGACGAGGTGCCGATTTCTTCCACGCTGATGGCGCGAAACAATTCGCCAAACCCGGGCATGGTCTTGTCCAGCAACGGGGTGATCGCCTCCGGCGTGCTGTCACGGCCGGTGAAGCCGGTGCCACCGGTGATCAGGATGCCGTCGACCTGCGCATCGGCAATCCAGTTCGAGACGATCGCGCGCATGCGGTAACGGTCGTCCGGGCATAACGCGCGTTCGTGCAGCACGTGACCGTCGTGAGTGAGGGCCTCGACCAGATAATCGCCGGAGCGGTCATCGGCCAGGCTGCGGCTGTCGGACACCGTCAGCACGCACAGGTGCAAGGGAATGAAGTCGAGATTGGAAGGCATGCCGCCAGCCTAGCGAGCCTGGACGGCCGGGTACAGCAGTACGGCGTGAAGCCGCACAACGTCAGTCGCAGTCGAGGATCCGCTGACACTGGCAATTAGCAACTGACAGTTCGTGGCAAATCGATAAGCCGCTCTCCCTGGGGGCGAGAAGGCACAGCTTGCGCGCCACTGGTGTGCGTGCCGCCGAGCGCCCACGCCACAAGGTTGGACGCCCCTCTCCCTCCGGGAGAGGGGTTGGGGTGAGGGTACGTCCAGGCGCGCCGTGTCAGTTGCCGGCTTCGGTAAGGGCATCAGCGCGGCCGGGGATCGGCTCCTCGGCTCGGTCAGACATCCTGTCTGACTCGCCGCCGCGGCACATCCCTGTGCCGCTCTCCGCCAATCCCCGGCCACGCTGCCGCCTCAGCACTTCATTACTGTGACTTCAAGGAGTTTGAACTTGATATTGAGGAAGTTGTCTGGAGCCCCTCTCCCGCCGGGAGAGGGGTTGGGGTGAGGGTACGGCGAAGCACGATGCCTGTCGGTACTGGCTTCGGTCGGTACTAGCTTCGGCAAGGGGCAGCAGCGCGGCCGCGGACTGGCTCCTCGGCTCGGTCAGACATCCTGTCCGACTCGCCGCCGCGGCACATCCCTGTGCCGCTCTCCGCCAATCCCCAGCCACGCTGCCGCCTCGGCACTTCATTACTGTGACTTCGAGGAGTTTGAACGCGATATTGAGGAAGTTGGCTGAGCCCCTCTCCCGTTGGGGCGAGGAGGCACAGCTTGCGCGCCATGGGCGCGCGTGCCTTGGAGCGCCCGCGCCTCAAGCGCGGGCCGGGGCGTGGAGCGGGGGTTGGGGGTTGGGGGTGAGGGTGCGGCGGAAGACAGCCATCTATTTTGAAAGCAAAAAGCCCGCGCTAAATTCCCAACCAACCATGGCGCCGCGCGAGTGCCTGCGACAACTCAGCAAAATCATCCGCAAACCCATCCATCTCAAACACCCCGGACGCACGGCGCAGCACATCCACCCGCTTACGCAACGCACCCAGCGCCGCCGGATCACTCGCCAACGCCACCGCCTTGGCAACAAACGCGGCATCGTCCGCCACATTCATCTCAGCCAACCCAAGATGATGATTCAAGCTGCCGGCTACCCGCGCCGCAAAGGTCTCCCCAGGCGTCGTCAATACCGGGCAACCCACCCATAACGCATCCGATGCAGTGGTATGCGCGTTGTAAGGATGCGTATCCAAAAATAAATCCGCATGCCGGTAGCGCGCCAGATACTGCGCATGCGGCAGCTTCGGCATGAATACTAGGCGTTGCGCATCCACGTCTTGGGCCTGCGCCACCGCACGCAAGCGCGCGTCGGCCTCACCTGGCCCGGACAACAGCCACAGCACGCTGCCCGGCACCGCGCGCAGTACTGCCAACATGCGTGCCATGCTGCGCGGATTGAGCTTGTAGCTATTGTTGAAGCAGCACAGCACCACGCCATGCTCGGGCAAGCCGCACTGCGTACGCGAAGGCGGCTCGGCAACCACACGCGAGGTGTCCGATGGCTGAAATGCACCTCGCAAGCGCAACACCTTCTCGCTGTAAAACGGCTCCAGTGACGGCGGCAGCGCGAATGCATCGCCCAGCACGTAGTCCATCCACGGCGCACCGGATGTGCCCGGATACGCCAGCCAGTTGAGTTGCACCGGCGCTGGCCGCAGCGCGAACACTTCCGGTCGCCCGCCGCCGCCCCAGCCGCGCAGATCGAACAACAGATCGATGCCCTGGTCGCGGATGTGCTGCGCAGTGGCCAGATGCCCGAGCGCGGTGACATCGTGCAAGTTCGTGGCCTGCGCCAGGCGCGCGCGAATCTCGCTGCGGTCATCATGGCTGGTCGCAAACAGATGCACTTGCAATTCCGGCTGTCGGCGGCGCAGTGCTTCGAATAACGCCACCGTCAGCAAGCCGGTGGGATGCGCGCCAAACCCATTGGAGACGAAGCCGACCCGCAACGCGCCCTGGCGGCGCACGGCAGTTGGTGGTAACGGGCGCAGGACGGAAGCAATTGTCTGCGCGCGCGTTCGTGCACACGCGAGCTGTTCGGCAGCGCTGGCGTCCTCGCTCAGGAAGGCGAATGGCTCCACCGCCGCAACGCCCTGCGCCACGGCGGCACGTACCTGCGCAGCCAGTGCATCCAGCTCGCGCCAATCGCACAGGCGGCGGCGCCAGTTGAGCAATTGCGCAGTGATGTAGGGCTCGTCGGGCAGCAAGTGATGTGCACGCGTATACGCGGCCGCCGCAGCTTCGGCCTGGCCCGCGTCTTCCAATGCATGCCCAAGCCACAATGCGATGCCAGGATGCTGTGGCACCAGGTCCGATGCCTGCTGCAACAACGACGCTGCTTCTGCATGCCGTTGCTGCGCCCAGCGCACCCGTCCAAGCCGCGCCACCGCTTCCGGATGGCCCGGGTGCAGTGCAAGCGCGCGTTGCACCGCGGCTTCGCCGGCGGCGATCGCGCCCATGCCGAGTTCGGCGTCGGCCAGCATCAGCCAGGCGATGAAATCGCCGGGGTGGTGTCGCACCGCCTCGCGCAGCTGCAACAGCTCGCGCGGGACCTGTGCACTCACGGGCTGTCGCTCAACCGCGCCAGTTCGTCGGCCTGGTGTTCGTGCAGTAAGCGTGCGATCAAGGCATCCAGATCGCCTTCGATGATGTTGGGCAGGTCGTACAACGTGAGGCCTTCTACGCGGTGGTCGGTGATGCGGCCCTGCGGGAAGCTATAGGTGCGGATGCGTTGGCTACGATCACCGCTACCTACCTGCAATTTGCGCGTCTGCGCTTCGGCGGCCGCCGCCTTGCTGCGTTCGGCTTCCACCAGTTGCGCCTTCAGGCGCTTCATCGCCTTGTCGCGATTGGCGTGCTGGCTGCGCTCGGTCTGGCATTCCACCACCACGCCGCTGGGCACGTGGGTAATACGGATTGCCGATTCGGTCTTGTTGACGTGCTGACCGCCGGCACCGGACGAGCGAAATGTATCCACCTTCAGGTCCGCCGGGTTGATCACGATCTCTTCCACATCGTCGGCTTCGGGAATGATCGCCACCGTGGCGGCCGAGGTATGGATGCGGCCCTGCGATTCGGTGGCCGGCACGCGCTGCACGCGGTGGGTGCCGGATTCGAACTTCAGCCGCGAATACGCACCGCGCCCGACCACCCGTGCCACCACTTCCTTGTAGCCGCCGTGTTCGCCGGGGCTGTCGGATTCGATTTCCACCTTCCAGCCCTGACGCTCGGCATAGCGGGCATACATGCGGAACAGATCGCCGGCAAAGATTGCCGCCTCGTCGCCGCCGGTGCCGGCGCGCACTTCCAGAAACAGATTGCCTTCGTCGCGCGGGTCGCGCGGTACCAGCAGCAGGGCCAGCTGCGCGTCCAGCTCGTCCAGGCGTGCCTGTGCGGTAGCGATTTCCTCTTCGGCCAGCTCGCGCATTTCCGGGTCGTTGCGCATGGCTTCGGCTGCACTCAGATCTGCCTTGGCGCGCGCTTCGTCTTCCAGGGCGACGGCCAACGGCTCCAGCTGCGACAGCTCGCGCGACAGCGTGCGGAACTTGTCGTTGTTGCTCACCACCTCGGGGTCGGAGAGCAGGTGCTGCAGTTCTTCGCGGCGCTCGGCCAGCGCTTCGAGCTTACGGCGCAGGGTCGGCGTCATCAGTCCTCACGATCGGGGTAGCTACAGGGGGATGTTGGTAACCGGGTTTTTCCGGAAACAGCCGGTCGGCCGCGCTGGTCAGTTCCAGGTCGTTGTTGAGCGCCGCATCGCGTAACGCGGCAGTTGGCGGGTGCAGCAAACGGTTGGTCAGCGCATGCGCCAGTTGTTCCAGGACTTCATCGGCTGGCTTGCCGTTATTCAATTGCTGGCGCGCCTTGGCCAGCAATTCGTCGCGGGTGCTGTCGCCGAACGCGCGCAGCCGTTTGAGCGGCGCCTGGCGCGCGTTGGCCTGCACCGTTTCGACATAGCGCGCGACCTGCAGATCGATGATCGCTTCGGCCTGGTCGGCGGCTTCGCGGCGGCCGCGGCGGTTGTCTTCCACCGCGCGTTCCAGGTCGTCCACCGTGTACAGGTAGGCATCGCCGAGCTCGGCCACCGAGGCCTCGATATCGCGCGGCACTGCCAGGTCGAACAACAGCATCGGCTTGCGTTTGCGCGCGCGTAGCGCCTGTTCCACCTGCACCCGGGTCACGATTGGCTCGCGTGCGGCAGTAGCCGAAAACACCACGTCGGCCTCGGCCAGATGGCGGTCCAGATCGGTCAGCGGCAACGCATAGCCACCGTGCTGGCTCGCCAACGTCTGCGCATGTGCAAGGGTGCGGTTGGCGATCAGCAAGCGGCGCACGCGGCCTTCGCTCAGATGTTTGGCGGCCAGCTCGATGGTTTCGCCGGCACCGATCAGCAGTACCGTGGATTCGTTGAGGCGGGCAAACGATTCCTGCGCCAGCCGCACCGCAGTGGAGGCCACCGACACCGGATTGGCGCCGACACGGGTATCGGTGCGCGCACGCTTGGCCACCGAGAAGGTCTGCTGAAACAGGCGGTCCAGCCCGCTGCCCAGCGCACCGTGCGCACGTGCCACCGCCCAGGCGTCCTTCACCTGACCCAGAATCTGCGGCTCGCCCAGCACCATCGAATCCAGCCCGGTGGCGACGCGAAACAGATGCCGCACCGCCGCTTCTTCCTGATGCTGATACAGATAACCGCTCAAGCCCGGCGCATGTGTCTCCAGCCAGGTCACCAGGCTGTGCGGGTCGTCGGCCATCGCGTACAGCTCGGTGCGGTTGCAGGTGGACAGCAACGCGGCCTCGCGCACCTGCGGCAACGCGCGCAAGGATTCGAGCGCGCGCGGCAGCGCCTCACCTGCGAACGCCGCGCGTTCGCGCAGGTCCACAGGTGCGGTCTGGTGATTCAGTCCGAGCACCCACAACGTCATTGTTCAGTTGCTTGCGATAAGCTGGCGGCCATTCAGGGCCCCATTTTACGGCCCGGTTGCCCCCGATGCCTGTACCGATTCGCATCCTGAGTGTTCTTTTGCTGGTAGCAGTCTCCGCCAACGCCATTGCAGCACCCAAAAAAGCTCCGCCCACGCCGCCGACCAGCAGCGCCGGCACCACGTCGCTGGAACCCGTGCTCGCCGGTGAATTCGCCTTGCAGGCCGGGCAGTTGGACGATGCCGCCCGCGCCTATCTGGACGCGGCCAAGGCCGAAGCCGGCGACGCCGGGCTGGCCGAACGCGCCGCCCGCATCGCCATGCTGGCCAACGACGATGCCCGCGCGGTCGAAGCCCTGGCGCTGTGGCGCGCGCGCGCGCCCTCGTCGATGGCCATGCGCAGCACCGAAGCCTCGCTGGCCCTGCGTCGTAACGACCTGCGCACCGCACGCCGCGACCTGCTCGGCCTGCTCAAGGAGCCCGACCCACGCGGCTGGCGCTTCGCCCTGATTGCCCTGGCCAATGGCGGGCGCGAGCCGGAAGCCTCGGCCGACGCGCTCGAAGACCTGGTCAAGGCCGGCGCCATCCCCAATCAGATCGAGGCCTGGCAGGAATTCGGCCGGCTCGCCCTGCGCATGGAGCGCCCGGCGCTGGCCAAGCGCATCGTGGACGAAGTAGTGCGCCGCTTTCCCGAAGAGCCGCGCGTGGCCTTGTTGCACGCCACTCAGCTGCAGCAGGAAGGCAAGAACGACGAAGCGCTGGCGCTGCTGAAGAACATCGAGCCGCAGGCGGTGAAGGACTCCGAGCTGCGTGGTGCGCTGGCATTCGCCTACGACGCCATGGGCCAGACCGAGGCGGCTGCACGAGTGCTCTCGACCGGGCCGCAGGACACCCAGACCTACGGGCTGCGTGCCTCCATGCTCGCCAAGGAAAAAGACCGCACCTCGCTGGAGGCGCTGTACGGCGAGCTCAAGCGCAACGCCACCAAGCCCGATCCGGACCGTCGCCTGCTGCTCGGCAAGATCGCCGAGTTCCTCAAGCGTTACGACGAAGCAGTGGAGTGGTATCGCGGCGTGCCCGGCGGCCCGCAGCTGAGCGAAGCGCGTCTGCGCGCGGCCAGCGCACTGTACGAACTGGGCCGCAAGCCCGAGGCGCTTGCCGAAGCCCGCGCGCTGCAGGGCGATGCCAGCGCCGACGATGATGCGCGTCGCGACGCCTATGTGCTCGAAGCCGATCTGCACCAACGTGCCGGCGATGCACCGGGGGAACTGGATGCTTTCGAGCGCGGCCTGGCTGCGTATCCAGACGACGGCGCGCTGCTGTATGCACGCGGCCTGGCCTGGGAACGCCGTGACGACGTCCCGCGTGCCGAGGCCGATCTGCGCAAGATTCTGGTGGCCGAGCCGGAAAATGTCGGGGCCCTCAACGCGCTGGGCTACACCCTGGCCGACCGCACCACCCGCTACAAGGAGGCGCTGGCGCTGATCGACCGCGCCCGTACTGCCGATCCGGACAACCCGGCCATCGTCGACAGCTACGGCTGGGTGCTGTACCGCATGGGTCGCCTGAAGGAAGCCCTGGTGCAGCTGCGCCGCGCCTGGGCGCTGGTCAAGGACCCGGAAATCGCCGCGCATGTCGGCGAAGTGCTGTGGGTCAGCGGCAAGCAGGACGAGGCACGGCGCTATTTCGATGAAGCGCGCCGTCTCGATCCCGACAACCGCGCGCTGCAACGCGCCGTGGAAAAGTTCGGGCTATGAGGGGTGGTGTAGTCCGCGCACTGGCCCTGAGCGGGCTGCTGCTCGCAGGCTTGTCCGGCTGCGTCAGCGTGCCGCGCGGGCAGGGCAGTGGTGCGGCCGTGGTCGAGCAGGTCTCCGATGGCGCGCGTCAGGCCGAAGCCGCACGTCAGGCCTGGTTGCAGGCGCACCCGAACTGGTCGTTCCAGGGCCGGGTGGCGATCAGCAAGGGCAGCAATGGCGGCAGCGGCCGCATCGACTGGCAGCAGGACGGCCCGCGCTATCGCGTGCAGCTCAGCGCGCCGGTGACCCGGCAGAGCTGGGTGCTCACCGGCGACACCACTACCGGCGCCGGGCGTTTGGAAGGCCTGGAAGGCGGCCCTCGCAGCGGCGCAGATGCCGAGCAGGTACTGCTGGAAGCAACCGGATGGACCATCCCGGTCAACCAGATGCCCGATTGGGTACGCGCACTGCGGATCGCCGATGCGGGCGCAGAGCGCGTGGATCTGGATGCTGCCGGCCGCCCACGCACTGTGCAGCAGGACGGTTGGATCATCGACTTTCTCGCCTGGGCCCCGGCCAGCGCCGGCCAGCCCGAGCTGCCGCAGCGCATCGAAGCCCGCAACGGCGAAGCCAAGGTGCGCCTGCTCATCGACCAATGGACGGTCTCGCCCTGATGTCAGCGTTGGAAGCGGGCTGGTCGGCGTGGCCTGCGCCGGCCAAGCTCAATCTGTTTTTGCAGATCGTCGGCCGTCGCGCCGATGGCTATCACCTGCTGCAAACCGTGTTCCGGCTGCTGGACTGGGGGGACACCATTCATCTTCGTCTGCGCAGCGACGGCCTGATCCGGCGCATCGGCGACAGTCTGCCGGGCGTGGCCGAGGACGATGATCTGGTGATCCGCGCCGCGCGCCTGCTGCAATCCAGCGCTGGCGCGCAGGCCGGCGCCGACATCCGGGTCGACAAACGCATCCCTGCCGGCGGCGGTTTCGGCGGCGGGTCGTCGGATGCGGCCACCGTGCTGGTCGCGCTCAATGCCTTGTGGGGACTGGGTTTGCCGGTCGATGCCCTGGCCGAGCTGGGCTTGCGGCTTGGCGCCGACGTGCCGGTGTTCGTGCGCGGACACAACGCCTGGGCCGAAGGCATCGGCGAACAACTGACCCCGATCAGCCTCTCCAAAGCATCCTATGTGCTGGTCGATCCAGGCATTCACGTGCCCACACCTGTTTTATTTCAATCACAGGAATTGACGCGGGATGCCGCGCCCGTGAAAATAGCGGACTTCGCTTCGGGTTCTCTGCTCGACAATGCGTTCGAGCCGGTCCTCCGGCGCCGTGAACCCGCCATCGAGGCAGTGTTCCAGGCGCTTTCCAGGATCGGGACGCCGCGTTTGACCGGGTCAGGGAGCGGTTGTTTCGTCGAATTCGCCACGCGCGCTGCTGCAGAGCAGGCCTTGGCGCAGTTGCCGGACAATCTGAGGGCGTGGGTTGTGGAAGGTGCAGCGCACTCGCCACTGCTCGACGCACTGGACGCGAGACAAGTTTGATGCAGGGGCGTCGCCAAGAGGCCCAAGGCACCAGGTTTTGATCCTGGCATTCGTAGGTTCGAATCCTACCGCCCCTGCCATTTTATGCAGGTCCCTCTGCAACAGTCGTAGACGCAGGTCCCTCTGCAACAGCCCGCACATCCATGTGCGGGGATTGAAAGAAAAGCAAAGCCTGGCATTGGTTCGGCTTTATTCCGCTCCACCATCGACCCACCCGCTCTTTGCCGCCGCCCGAGAGATCTCATGCAAGACCAACGTAATCTGCTGGTGTTCTCCGGCAATGCCAACAAGCCGCTTGCCAAGAGCATCTGCAAGGAGCTTGGCGTTCGCATGGGCAAGGCGCTGGTCACGCGCTTTTCCGATGGCGAAGTACAGGTCGAAATCGAAGAGAGCGTGCGCCGGCAGGAAGTGTTCGTCATCCAGCCGACCTGCGCGCCAAGCGCCGAAAACCTGATGGAGCTGCTGGTGCTGATCGACGCGCTCAAGCGCGCCAGCGCCGCGTCGGTGACTGCGGTGATTCCGTACTTCGGTTACTCGCGCCAGGACCGCCGCATGCGTTCCTCGCGCGTGCCGATCACCGCCAAGGTCGCCGCCAAGATGATCTGCGCGATGGAGGCCGACCGCGTGTTGACGGTCGATCTGCATGCCGACCAGATCCAGGGCTTTTTCGATGTGCCGGTCGACAACGTCTACGCCTCGCCGCTGCTGCTGGCCGACATCTGGCGCGCCTACGGCACCGATAACCTGATCGTGGTCTCGCCGGACGTGGGCGGTGTGGTGCGCGCGCGCGCCGTCGCCAAGCGTCTGGACGATGCGGACCTGGCCATCATCGACAAGCGCCGTCCGCGCGCCAATGTCGCCACGGTGATGAACATCATCGGCGACGTGCAGGGCAAGACCTGTGTGCTGGTCGACGATCTGGTCGATACCGCCGGCACTTTGTGTGCAGCCGCTGCAGCGCTGAAGCAGCGCGGCGCGCTCAAGGTCGTGGCCTACATCACCCACCCGGTGCTGTCCGGCCCGGCGGTGGACAACATCAACAATTCGCAGCTCGACGAGCTGGTGGTCACCGACACGATTCCGTTGAACGAAGCCGCGCGCACCTGCGCCAAGATTCGTCAGCTGAGCGTGGCCGAACTGCTGGCCGAGACCATTCGCCGCATCGCCTTCGGCGAGTCGGTCAGCTCGCTCTACGTCGACTGATTTTTCATTCGGTGCCCGGTTCTCCGGGTGCCTGCACCACGTCTCACCTGGTCGCGGGTGAGACGCTTCATCGCCGCGAGGCGATATTCCAAACCAGGTAGTAAATCCAATGGCAAAGACACACGAAATCAAGGTCGAGCGCCGCGCGAACGAGGGGAAGGGTGCGAGCCGCCGCCTACGTCACGCTGGCGTCATTCCGGCCATCGTCTACGGTGGCGAACTCGAGCCGGTCAGCATCCAGCTCAACCACGAGCAGATCTGGCTTGCCCAGCAAAACGAGTGGTTCTACTCGTCGATCCTCGACCTGAACCTCAATGGCGACGTGCAGCAGGTCCTGCTGCGTGACATGCAGCGCCATCCGTTCAAGCAGCTGATCATCCACATCGACTTCCAGCGCGTCAGCGCCAACGAGAAGCTCAGCGCCGCTGTGCCGCTGCACTTCGTCAACGAAGCAACCTCGCCGGCCGGTAAGTCCAGCGAAGTGGTCGTGACGCACGAACTGAACGAAGTTCAGGTCGTCTGCCTGCCGAAGGATCTGCCGGAGTTCATCGAAGTGGACCTCGGTGCCCTGGAAGTTGGCAACGTGATCCATCTGTCCGAGATCAAGCTGCCGGCCGGTGTGGAAATTCCGGAGCTGAAGCTGGGCAAGGAGCACGACGTGGCGGTGGTTGCTGCCAAGCACGTGCGCATCGAAGAAGAAGACGCTGCCGGTGAAGAAGGTAGCGAAGGCGCCGAGACCAAGTAATCCGTCGGCCGATCCCTCGCACTGCGCGGGGGATCGGCTGCGGTGACTGGCATGTCTGCACTCCGCCTGATTGTGGGACTCGGGAATCCCGGTCCGGAACACGCGCAAACCCGGCACAACGCCGGGTTTCGTTTCGTCGATGCCCTCGTCGAGCGCCATGGCGCGCGCTGGGGGCTGGATGCCAAGTTGTTCGGCGAGACCGCCAAGGTCGAGATCGCCGGGCATCCGGTCTGGCTGCTCAAGCCGGCCACCTTCATGAATCTCAGCGGCAAATCGATCACCGCCGCGTTGCGGTTCTGGAAGATCGAGCCGGAACAGCTGCTCGTTGCACACGACGAACTGGATCTGGCGCCGGGCACTGCGCGGCTCAAGTTCGATGGTGGCCACGGCGGCCAGAACGGTCTGCGCGATACCATCCGCCTGCTGGGGCACGGCAAATTTCACCGCTTGCGTGTCGGCATTGGTCATCCCGGTCACAAGGATCGCGTGGTGCCATGGGTGCTGGGACGGGCAGGGCGCGACGACGATGCGGCGATCGGTGCGGCAGTGGACGCCGCCATCGATGTGCTGCCGCTGGCAGTGGAAGGTAATTTCAACGAGGCGATGAAGCGCCTGCATACGGAAAAATAGAGAATGGGGAATCGGGAATGGGAGGAGCGCTGCTCTTGCCATTCTCGATTCCCGATTCTCCATTCACTGGAAAACCCATGGGTATCAAATGCGGCATCGTCGGCCTGCCCAACGTCGGCAAGTCGACCCTGTTCAACGCGCTGACCAAGGCCGGCATCGCTGCGGCCAATTTCCCGTTCTGCACCATCGAGCCGAACGTCGGCATCGTGCCGGTGCCGGATCTGCGGCTGAACCAGCTGGCTGAGATCGTCAAGCCGCAAAAGCTGATCCCGACCGCGGTCGAGTTCGTCGATATCGCCGGCCTGGTCGCGGGTGCGGCCAGCGGCGAAGGGCTGGGCAACAAGTTCCTGGCCCACATCCGCGAAGTCGATGCGATCACTCACGTGGTGCGTTGCTTCGAGAACGACGACGTCATCCACGTGAACAACAAGGTCGACCCGATCGCCGATATCGAAACCATCGATACCGAGCTGGCATTGGCCGATCTGGATAGCGTGGAAAAGGCGCTCAACCGTGCCGAGCGCAGTGCCAAGGGCGGCGACAAGGATGCAGCGGCACGCAAGCCGGTGCTGGCCAAGTTGCAGGCCGCGCTGGCCGACGGCAAGGCCGGCCGCTCAGTCGGTCTGGACGAGGAAGAAAAAGCGCTGGTGCGCGATCTGTTCCTGCTCACGCTCAAGCCGGTGATGTACATCGCCAACGTGCTCGAAGACGGTTTCGAGAACAACCCGCACCTGGATGCGGTGCGTGCGCATGCAGTGACCGAAGGTGCCGAAGTGGTGCCGGTCTCGGCAGCGATCGAGGAAGAGCTGTCGCAGCTCGACGACGAAGATCGCGACACCTTCCTGGCTGACCTGGGCCTGACCGAGCCGGGCTTGAATCGCGTCATTCGCGCGGCCTACAAGCTGCTTGGCCTGCAGACCTACTTCACCGCAGGCGTCAAGGAAGTGCGTGCGTGGACGGTCAAGGCCGGCTCCACTGCGCCGCAGGCCGCAGCGGTGATCCACACCGATTTCGAGAAGGGCTTCATCCGCGCCGAGACGATCGGTTTCGACGACTTCATCAAGTACCGCGGCGAAACCGGCGCGCGCGATGCCGGTCGTCTGCGGCTGGAAGGCAAGGAATATCGCGTCAAGGAAGGCGATGTGCTGCACTTCCGCTTCAACGTCTGAGCGGGTGCGTGCGGCCGGCATGGCTGCGCACATTCAGACGTGACAAATAGCGCGAAATTTTTGTTGACACTGCTTGTCTCCCACAACAAAATAGCGGGCTGCTTCACCCCGAACCGAATCGCTTTATCGCGCCCCGGTCCGGTAGTAAAAGCTGGAGGGATACCCAAGCGGCCAACGGGGGCAGACTGTAAATCTGCTGGCTTACGCCTTCGGTGGTTCGAATCCACCTCCCTCCACCAGTTTCATGTTGTGTCTTGCAGTTCCCGGTGCGGGAGTAGTTCAACGGTAGAACCTCAGCCTTCCAAGCTGATGGTGCGGGTTCGATTCCCGTCTCCCGCTCCATTGAACGTAAATGCATGGCATAATGCAAAACTCGCTCACGTAGCTCAGTCGGTAGAGCACCTCCTTGGTAAGGAGGAGGTCGAAGGTTCGATTCCTTTCGTGAGCACCATTACTCAATCGTCTTCAACTCCAAACGATTACCGAGACACGCACCCATGGCAAAAGCTAAATTTCTTCGCGAAAAGCTGCACGTTAACGTCGGCACCATCGGTCACGTCGACCATGGCAAGACCACGTTGACCGCTGCGCTGACCAAGATCGGTGCCGAGCGTTTCGGTGGCGAGTTCAAGGCGTACGACGCGATCGACGCAGCGCCGGAAGAGAAGGCGCGTGGTATCACGATCTCGACCGCGCACGTTGAATATGAGTCCGCAGTGCGCCATTACGCGCACGTCGATTGCCCCGGCCACGCCGACTACGTCAAGAACATGATCACAGGTGCTGCGCAGATGGATGGCGCGATCCTGGTGTGTTCGGCCGCCGACGGCCCGATGCCGCAGACCCGTGAGCACATCCTGCTCTCGCGTCAGGTCGGTGTGCCGCACATCGTCGTGTTCCTGAACAAGGCCGACATGGTCGACGACGCCGAGCTGCTTGAGCTGGTCGAGATGGAAGTGCGTGAGCTCCTGAGCAAGTACGACTTCCCGGGCGACGACACCCCGATCATCCACGGTTCGGCCCGTCTGGCGCTGGAAGGCGATCAGGGCGACATCGGTGTGCCGGCGATCCTGAAGCTGGTCGAAGCCCTCGACACCTTCATCCCGGATCCGACCCGCGACGTCGACCGTCCGTTCCTGATGCCGGTCGAAGACGTGTTCTCGATCTCGGGTCGTGGCACCGTGGTGACCGGTCGTATCGAGCGCGGCATCATCAAGGTCGGCGACGAAATCGAAATCGTCGGTATCCGCGACACGCAGAAGACCACGGTCACCGGCGTTGAAATGTTCCGCAAGTTGCTGGACCAGGGTCAGGCAGGCGACAACGCCGGTCTGCTGCTGCGCGGCACCAAGCGTGACGACGTGGAGCGCGGCCAGGTGCTGTGCAAGCCGGGTTCGATCAAGCCGCACACCGAGTTCGAAGCCGAAGTCTACGTGCTGTCCAAGGATGAGGGTGGCCGTCATACCCCGTTCTTCAAGGGCTACCGTCCGCAGTTCTACTTCCGCACCACCGACATCACTGGCGCTTGCCAGCTGCCGGAAGCCGTGGAGATGGTGATGCCGGGCGACAACGTGAAGATGGTCGTGACCCTGATCAACCCGGTCGCGATGGACGAAGGTCTGCGCTTCGCCATCCGTGAAGGCGGCCGTACCGTCGGCGCCGGCGTGGTTGCCAAGATCATCAAGTAAGTGCCTGCATCCAGTCGCCTCGCGGCGGCTGGATTCAAGCGAATGGCGGGCCGGCTGAACCTCGGTCCGCCTTCGTTGTCTTAGGGTTTGCGGTAAACGAGTACATACGCCAGTAGCTCAATTGGCAGAGCAGCGGTCTCCAAAACCGCAGGTTGGGGGTTCGAGTCCCTCCTGGCGTGCCACTCCTCTTTCCGGCCCAGTAATTCGGGTCAGATCGGTAACTAGAGTCGGATGAATAGCAAAATCGAGCCTTCCAAAAGCGCGTCTGCTGCAAGCGCTGATATCGTGAAATACGTCCTCTCCGCGCTCCTGGTGATTGCGGGGTTGTTTGTGTGGTTCTGGTTTTCTGCGCCTGAACGTGCAACCCAGTTTGGAGCCTGGACGCCGCAATTGCGCGCGCTGGCTGTGATCGTTGGGTTGGCGGCGGGTGCGTTTGTGTTTCTGGGGACCGGCAAAGGCCGTGAAACCCGTGAATTCATGTCCGAATCCAGGTTCGAGTTGCGCAAGGTGGTCTGGCCGACGCGCCAGGAAGCCATCCGTACTACCTGGGTCGTGATTGTTGTTGTAATCATTCTGAGTTTGCTGTTGGGCGGCTTCGATTTCGTCATCCAGAAGCTCACGCAGTGGTTCCTGGCTCGTTAAGGAGAATCAAGCAGTGAAGCGTTGGTATGTCGTTCACGCCTATTCAGGCTTTGAAAAATCTGTCGCTCAAGCCTTGCGCGACCGCATCGTGCGTGCCGAGATGGAAGAGCGTTTCGGTGACGTGCTGGTGCCGACCGAAGAAGTCATCGAGATGCGCGCCGGCCAGAAGCGTCGGTCCGAGCGCAAGTTCTTCCCCGGCTATGTGCTGGTGCAGATCGAGACGCACGAAGAAGCCGGTATCCCGCGTATCGACAATGAAAGCTGGCACTTGGTGAAGGAAACTTCCAAGGTGATGGGTTTCATTGGTGGCACGGCCGACCGCCCGTTGCCGATTCGCGACGAAGAGGCGGATGCAATCCTGCAGCGTGTGCAGGATGGTGTCGAGAAGCCGCGTCCGAAGGTGTTGTTCGAGCCGGGTCAGATGGTGCGCGTCACCGATGGCCCGTTCAACGACTTCAATGGCGTTGTTGAAGAAGTCAATTACGAGAAGAGCCGGCTGCGGGTTGCCGTACTCATCTTTGGTCGCTCCACGCCGGTCGAGCTCGAGTTCGGTCAGGTCGAGAAGGGCTGACCCAGTCGGGTGCTGCCTAGGCACTCGCAACAATTGCTGCTATAGTTCGCGGCTCGCTCACCTGGCGAACCGCCGGGAAATAATGGCTGCCTTATGGCAGCCATCTGCGTGTTACCAGAAACGTGAAGCCGGGACACGTGATTTCCCGGTCCGATGGGGAGCCTGTCGTCAAGGCGCTAGCACCCGGAGAGTGTCGAAATGGCTAAGAAAATACTTTCGTATATCAAGTTGCAGGTCAAGGCCGGTCAGGCCAACCCTGCGCCGCCGGTGGGCCCTGCGCTGGGTCAGCGCGGTCTGAACATCATGGAGTTCTGCAAGGCGTTCAATGCAGCGACTTCCAAGCTGGAGTCGGGTCTGCCGACGCCGGTGATCATCACCGCGTATTCCGACCGTACCTTCACGTTCGTCACCAAGAGCACCCCGGCCAGCGTGCTGCTTAAGAAGGCTGCAGGCGTGACCTCCGGCTCCAAGCGCCCCAACACCGACAAGGTGGGCAAGGTGACGCGCAAGCAGCTGGAAGAGATCGCCAAGGTCAAGGAAGCCGATTTGACGGCGGCCGAGCTGGAAGCGGCAGTGCGTACGATTGCGGGTTCTGCCCGCAGCATGGGTTTGACGGTGGAGGGCTAAGACATGGCACAGAGCAAGCGAGTTAAGGCCATTGCGGCCGCTGTCGTTCCGGGCAAGACCTATGCCTTCGATGACGCAATCAAGATCTTGAAGACCGTGACCAAGGCCAAGTTCGTCGAGTCGATCGACGTTGCTGTGCGCCTGGGCGTGGACGCCAAGAAGTCCGACCAGCAGGTGCGCGGTTCCACCGTGCTGCCGGCCGGTACCGGCAAGAGCGTGCGCGTTGCAGTGTTCGCACCGGCCGGCGCCAAGGCTGACGAAGCCCTGGCTGCAGGCGCCGAGGCAGTGGGCATGGACGACCTGGCAGAGAAGATGCAGGCCGGCGATCTGAGCTACGACGTGGTCATCGCCACCCCGGACGCAATGCGCGTCGTCGGTAAGCTCGGCACGCTGTTGGGCCCGCGCGGCCTGATGCCGAACCCCAAGGTCGGCACCGTGTCGGCCAACCCGGGTGAAGCCGTCAAGAATGCCAAGTCGGGTCAGGTGCGCTACCGCACCGACAAGGCCGGCATCATCCACTGCACCATCGGCAAGGCCAGCTTCGATGACGAAGCGCTGAAGTCGAACCTGCAGGCGCTGCTGCTGGACCTGATCAAGGCCAAGCCGGCTACCTCCAAGGGGACCTACCTGCAGAAGGTGTCGGTCAGCTCGACGATGGGTCCTGGCGTCACGGTTGATCAGTCCAGCCTTGCGCTGAAGTGAGTTGATGGGTCAGGCCTGTCATGGGCCTGACCCGTCGATGGAGTACAGCATTGTTTTTCCGGCCCGGGTCACCGTGTGCTGGGAGTCCGTTCCCTCCTTTGGGGTAACGGACATTTTGAAGGCGATCGCCGGCATGTCCGGCGGTAGCCGTCAAAGACCGCAGGCGCGGTCAGCGCAGATCGACGACGGGCAGGGATGCTCACATTGGCAAGGAGTCGCCGTCGATGCAGCGGGGTCGCTTAATCAGGTTCGTATGAGCCGGCCGGCGTAGATGGTGTCGCCCTTCTGGAGCTTTCTGGTTTACGCGCGTCTGGGACATCCCGGATCGAGCCCACTCCAGGTCTAGAAAGGCCACCAAAGGAACATCGGTCGATGTTCCCGGCTTCCAGGATGGAGGCTGCCCTGGACCGCAACCGGCAGGAGCCGCGAGCGGAGTAGTTTGAAGCGGGGATTGGAGATTCGGCATTGGGGATTGGCAGAAGCGGCTTCATCAGCTCTGACCAATCCCGAATCGCTAATCCCGAATCCCGGCTTTAACGGAGGAGTGCAATGGCTCTCAATCTGTCTCAGAAGCAAGAAGTAGTCGCCGAGCTGGCAGACATCGCCGCCAAGGCCCACTCCTTGATCGCCGCCGAATACGCTGGCATCACGGTCTCCCAGATGACCGCGATGCGCAAGCAGGCCCGCGAAACCGGGGTGTTCTTGAAAGTTGTCAAGAACACCCTGGCCGCGCGCGCCGTTGAAGGTACTGATTTCGCTGTCGTCGCTGACAAGCTGGTCGGTCCTTTGCTGTATGCGTTTTCGATGGAGGAGCCCGGCGCTGCCGGTCGCCTGATCAAGGAATTCGCCAAGGGCAACGACAAGTTGCAGGCCAAGGTCGTGTCCATCGGCGGGGAACTGTTCCCGGCTGGTCACGTCGACGTGTTGGCATCGCTGCCGACCCGCAATCAGGCCCTGGCCATGCTGGCCCGCGTGCTGTCCGAACCGGCTGCCATGTTCGCCCGTGCCGTCAAGGCCGTTGGCGACAAGCAGGGTGGTGGCGATGAAGCCGCCGCGCCGGTCGCCGAGACTGCCGAAGCTTGATGTCCTAGCGTCTGCTAGAACCCCAATCCAGAAAATTATTTAAAGGTAATCACAATGTCCCTTACCAACGAACAGATCGTCGAAGCCATCGCCGAGAAGTCCCTGATGGAAGTGATGGAGCTGGTCAAGGCCATCGAAGAGAAGTTCGGCGTCTCCGCCGCCGCTCCGGTCGCTGCTGCTGCAGCTGGCCCGGCTGCCGTGGTTGAAGAGCAGACCGAGTTCAACGTGGTGTTGGTCAGCTGCGGCGCCAACAAGGTCGGCGTCATCAAGGCCGTCCGCGCCGTGACCGGCCTGGGTCTGAAGGAAGCCAAGGATCTGACCGAAGCCGGTGGCATCCTGAAGGAAGGCGCAACCAAGGACGAAGCCGAGAAGATCAAGAAGGAACTGACCGAAGCCGGCGCGACCGTCGAAGTCAAGTAAGCAGCATCTTGCATCGCCAGCGTTTCAGGGTGATGCACTGAAGGCTGGGAGCGTAAAGCTCCCGGCCTTTGGCCGTTGATGGAAAGCCGGGATTTGAGAGTCGGCATTCGGGATTCGAAGGCAATCTTCGCCATCCCCAATCTGGTCATCCCAATCTCCGCTTCACCGAGTTGGTAGTTGGAAGTAGCAAGAGAAGGCGTGCTGGTGCCGGCAATACCAGCGACTTCCAACTGACAATTTTGTTATTTCAGGGCCGCGGCGACGCTGCCCCCGCAACCTAGGGTGGAAGACCTCATGACGTCTTATTCGTTCACCGAAAAAAAGCGTATCCGCAAGGATTTCGGTAAGCAGCGCTCGATTCTCGAAGTGCCGTTCCTGCTTGCGATCCAGGTGGACTCCTACCGCGAATTCCTGCAGGAAGACGTGGAGCAGAACAAGCGCAAGGACCTCGGTCTGCACGCAGCGCTGAAGTCGGTGTTCCCGATTTCCAGCTACAGCGGCAACGCCGCGTTGGAATACGTCGGTTACAAACTGGGTCAGCCGGTATTTGACGAGCGTGAATGCCGTCAGCGTGGCATGAGCTACGGCGCGCCGCTGCGCGTGACCGTGCGCCTGGTGATCTACGACCGCGAGTCGTCGACCAAGGCCATCAAGTACGTGAAGGAGCAGGAGGTCTATCTGGGCGAAATCCCGCTGATGACCGACAACGGTACCTTCATCGTCAACGGCACCGAGCGCGTGATCGTCTCGCAGCTGCACCGTTCGCCGGGTGTGTTCTTCGATCACGACCGTGGCAAGACCCACAGCTCGGGCAAGCTGCTCTACAGCGCCCGCATCATTCCGTACCGCGGCTCCTGGCTGGACTTCGAGTTCGACCCGAAGGATGCGCTGTTCACCCGTATCGACCGTCGTCGCAAGCTGCCGGTGTCGATCCTGCTGCGTGCGCTTGGCTACAACAACGAAGAGATGTTGGCCGAGTTCTTCGAGATCAACACCTTCCACATCAATCCGGACGAAGGCGTGCAGCTGGAGCTGGTGCCGGAGCGTCTGCGTGGCGAAACGCTGAACTTCGACCTGGCCGATGGCGACAAGGTCATCGTGGAAGCCGGCAAGCGCATCACCGCGCGTCACGTCAAGCAGCTCGAAGCCGCCGGCGTCGCCGCGCTGGCCGTGCCGGACGATTATCTGGTCACGCGCATCCTGTCGCACGACGTGGTCGATAGCTCTACTGGCGAACTGCTGGCCAATGCCAATGACGAGATCACCGAAGACCAACTGGCTGCGTTCCGCAAGGCCGGCGTCGATGCGGTCGGCACCCTGTGGGTGAACGATCTGGATCGTGGTCCGTACCTGTCCAACACCCTGCGTATCGATCCGACCAAGACCCAGCTGGAAGCGCTGGTCGAGATCTACCGCATGATGCGTCCGGGCGAGCCGCCGACCAAGGAAGCCGCACAGAACCTGTTCCACAACCTGTTCTTCACTTTCGAGCGCTACGACCTGTCCACGGTCGGCCGGATGAAGTTCAACCGTCGCGTCGGCCGCAAGGAAGTTCTTGGCGAGTCGGTGCTGTACGACAAGAAGTACTTTGCCGAGCGTAACGACGAAGAGTCCAAGCGCCTGGTCGCCGAGCACACCGACACCTCCGACATCCTGGAAGTGCTCAAGGTGCTCACCGAGATCCGCAACGGTCGCGGCGTGGTCGATGACATCGATCACCTGGGCAACCGTCGCGTGCGTTCGGTCGGCGAAATGGCCGAGAACGTGTTCCGCGTGGGCCTGGTCCGCGTCGAGCGCGCGGTCAAGGAGCGGTTGTCGATGGCCGAATCCGAAGGTCTGACCCCGCAGGAACTGATCAACGCCAAGCCGGTGGCTGCTGCGATCAAGGAATTCTTCGGCTCCTCGCAGTTGTCGCAGTTCATGGATCAGAACAACCCGCTGTCGGAAGTGACGCACAAGCGTCGCGTCTCCGCACTGGGCCCGGGCGGCCTGACCCGCGAGCGCGCCGGCTTCGAAGTGCGCGACGTGCATCCGACCCATTACGGCCGCGTCTGCACCATCGAAACGCCGGAAGGCCCGAACATCGGCCTGATCAACTCGCTGGCCGTGTTCGCCCGCACCAACCAGTACGGCTTCCTTGAAACCCCGTACCGTAAGGTGCTGGACGGCAAGGTGTCCGACGACGTCGAGTATCTGTCGGCGATCGAAGAAAACGAGTACGTGATCGCCCAGGCGAACGCGCTGACTGATGCCAAGAACATGCTCACTGAGCAGTTCGTGCCGTGCCGGTTCCAGGGCGAGTCGCTGCTGAAGCCGCCGGCCGAAGTGCACTTCATGGACGTCTCGCCGATGCAGACCGTGTCGGTCGCCGCGGCGCTGGTGCCGTTCCTGGAGCACGATGACGCCAACCGCGCACTGATGGGCGCCAACATGCAGCGCCAGGCCGTGCCGACGCTGCGTTCGCAAAAGCCGCTGGTCGGTACCGGTATCGAGCGTGCGGTTGCGCGCGACTCGGGCGTGACCGTGAATGCGTTGCGTGGTGGCGTGATCGAGCAGATCGACGCAGCCCGTATCGTGGTCAAGGTCAACGAGGCAGAAATTGGCGGCGGCACCGATGCCGGCGTGGATATCTATAACCTGATCAAGTACACCCGCTCCAACCAGAACACCTGCATCAACCAGCGTCCGCTGGTGAATGTGGGCGACGTGATCGCGCGCGGCGACGTGCTGGCCGATGGCCCGTCCACCGACATCGGTGAGCTGGCGCTGGGTCAGAACATGCTGATCGCGTTCATGCCGTGGAACGGCTACAACTTCGAAGACTCCATCCTGCTCTCCGAGCGCGTGGTGGAAGAGGATCGTTACACCACGATCCACATCGAAGAACTGACCTGCGTTGCGCGCGACACCAAGCTGGGGCCGGAGGAAATTTCCGCCGACATCCCGAACGTGTCCGAGCAGGCCCTGAACCGTCTGGACGAAAGCGGCGTGGTGTACATCGGTGCGGAAGTGCGCGCCGGCGACATCATGGTCGGCAAGGTCACGCCGAAGGGCGAAAGCCAGCTGACTCCGGAAGAAAAGCTGCTGCGTGCGATCTTCGGTGAGAAGGCGTCCGACGTGAAGGACAGCTCGCTGCGCGTGCCCCCGGGCATGGACGGCACCGTCATCGACGTGCAGGTCTTCACCCGCGACGGCATCGAGAAGGACAAGCGTGCGCGTCAGATCGAAGAGTCCGAAATCAAGCGCGTCAAGAAGGACTTCGACGACCAGTTCCGTATTCTGGAAGCGGCCATCTACGCACGTCTGCGCTCGCAGATCGTGGGCAAGGTCGCCAACGGCGGTCCGAATCTGAAGAAGGGCGACAACGTCACCGACGCGTACCTGGACGGGCTGAAGAAGTCCGATTGGTTCCAGCTGCGCATGAAGGACGAAGACGCAGCCGATGCCATCGAACGTGCGCAGAAGCAGATCCAGGCGCACGAGAAGGAATTCGAAGCACGCTTTGCCGACAAGCGCGGCAAGATCACTCAGGGCGACGACCTCGCACCGGGCGTGCTGAAGATGGTCAAGGTGTTCCTGGCAGTGAAGCGCCGCATCCAGCCGGGCGACAAGATGGCAGGCCGCCACGGCAACAAGGGTGTGGTCTCCAACGTCGTGCCCGTCGAGGACATGCCGTACATGGCCACCGGCGAGCCGGTCGACATCGTGCTGAACCCGCTCGGCGTGCCGTCGCGTATGAACATCGGCCAGATTCTGGAAGTGCATCTGGGCTGGGCCGCCAAGGGCCTGGGTCGCAAGATCCAGCGCATGCTGGAAGCCCAGGCCGCAGTCAGCGAGCTGCGCAAGTTCCTGGACGACATCTACAACCACGACAGCGCGATCAATGCACAGCGCGTGGATCTGTCGCAGTTCAGCGATGAGGAATTGCTCAACCTGGGCAAGAACCTGATCGATGGCGTGCCGATGGCCACCCCGGTGTTCGACGGCGCCAGCGAAGCGGAAATCAAGCGCATGCTGGAACTGGCCGAACTGCCGCAGAGCGGTCAGACCCAGTTGTACGACGGTCGTACCGGCGAAGCGTTCGATCGCAAGACCACGGTCGGCTACATGCATTACCTGAAGTTGAACCACTTGGTCGACGACAAGATGCATGCACGTTCGACTGGCCCGTACTCGCTCGTCACCCAGCAGCCGCTGGGCGGCAAGGCCCAGTTCGGTGGTCAGCGCTTCGGTGAGATGGAAGTCTGGGCGCTGGAAGCCTACGGCGCGGCCTACACCCTGCAGGAAATGCTGACGGTGAAGTCCGACGACGTGCAGGGCCGCAACCAGATGTACAAGAACATCGTCGATGGTGAGCACGAGATGGTCGCGGGCATGCCGGAATCCTTCAACGTGTTGGTGAAGGAAATCCGCTCGCTGGCGATCAACATGGAACTGGAAGAGTAATCGAGCTGGATCCAGGCGCCGTAATGCGGTGCCTGGATCCGGAACGTAATGCCCTCGGTTTCATCTCAGATACGAAATTCCTCCGACCCGGAGATATCCAATGAAAGACCTGCTCAACCTCTTCAATCAACAGCGCCAGACGCTGGATTTCGACGCGATCAAGATCGCGCTGGCCTCGCCTGACCTGATCCGTTCGTGGTCCTACGGCGAAGTGAAGAAGCCCGAAACCATCAACTACCGCACCTTCAAGCCCGAGCGTGACGGCCTGTTCTGCGCTGCCATCTTTGGTCCGATCAAGGACTACGAATGCCTGTGCGGCAAGTACAAGCGCATGAAGCACCGTGGCGTGGTCTGCGAAAAGTGCGGCACCGAAGTCACCCTTGCCAAGGTGCGTCGTGAGCGCATGGGTCACATCGATCTGGCGTCGCCGGTCGCGCATATCTGGTTCCTCAAGTCGCTGCCCTCGCGCATCGGTTTGATGCTGGACATGACCCTGCGCGACATCGAGCGCGTGCTGTACTTCGAAGCCTACGTGGTCACCGAGCCGGGCCTGACCCCGCTCGAGCGCCGCCAGCTGCTGACCGAAGAGCAGTACCTGACCGCACGCCAGGAGTACAACGACGACTTCGACGCCGCCATGGGCGCCGAGGCCGTGTACGAACTGCTGCGCACGATCGAGCTGCAGTCCGAAATGACCCGTCTGCGCGAAGAAATCGCCAGCACCGGTTCGGAAACCAAGCTCAAGCGTCTGACCAAGCGCATCAAGCTGATCGAAGCCTTCCTGGAATCGGGCAACCGTCCGGAGTGGATGGTCATGACCGTGCTGCCGGTGCTGCCGCCGGACCTGCGTCCGCTGGTGCCGCTGGATGGTGGCCGCTTCGCGACCTCGGATCTGAACGATCTGTACCGCCGCGTGATCAACCGCAACAACCGTCTGCGTCGTCTGCTCGAGCTCAATGCGCCGGACATCATCGTGCGCAACGAAAAGCGCATGCTGCAGGAATCGGTCGATGCGCTGCTGGACAACGGCCGTCGCGGCCGTGCCATCACCGGCACCAACAAGCGTCCTCTGAAGTCGCTGGCCGACATGATCAAGGGCAAGCAGGGCCGGTTCCGTCAGAACCTGCTCGGCAAGCGCGTGGACTACTCCGGTCGTTCGGTCATCACCGTCGGTCCGTACCTCAAGCTGCACCAGTGCGGCCTGCCGAAGAAGATGGCGCTGGAGCTGTTCAAGCCGTTCGTGTTCGCCAAGCTGCAGCGTCGCGGCCTGGCCACCACCATCAAGGCCGCCAAGAAGCTGGTCGAGCGCGAAGAAGCCGAAGTCTGGGACATCCTGGAAGAAGTGATCCGCGAGCATCCGGTGCTGTTGAACCGCGCGCCGACCCTGCACCGTCTGGGCATCCAGGCGTTCGAGCCGGTGTTGATCGAAGGCAAGGCCATTCAGCTGCATCCGCTGGTGTGTACCGCCTTCAACGCCGACTTCGACGGTGACCAGATGGCCGTCCACGTGCCGCTCTCGCTGGAAGCCCAGCTGGAAGCGCGTGCGCTGATGATGTCCACCAACAACATCCTGTCGCCGGCCAACGGCGAGCCGATCATCGTGCCGTCGCAGGACGTGGTGTTGGGCTTGTACTACATGAGCCGCGCGCTGGAGAACAAGAAGGGCGAGGGCATGGTGTTCGCCAACACCAGCGAAGTGAAGCGCGCCTACGACAACCGCGTGGTGGAACTGCACGCAAAGGTCAAGGTCCGTATCACCCAGGTGGACGTCGATGCCGTCGATGGCAAGCGCACCAGCGGTACCTCGATCGTGGATACCACGGTCGGTCGTGCGCTGTTGAGCGAAATCCTGCCCGAAGGCCTGCCGTTCCAGCTGGCCAACACCGAGATGACCAAGAAGAACATCTCGCGTCTGATCAACTCCAGCTACCGTCTGCTGGGCTTGAAGGACACCGTCGTGTTCGCCGACAAGCTGATGTACACCGGCTATGCTTACGCCACCCGCGCAGGCGTGTCGATCGGCATCGACGACATGCTGATCCCGGACGAGAAGAAGGGCATCCTCACCGAGGCAGAAGCCGAAGTGCTGGAAATCCAGGAGCAGTACCAGTCCGGTCTGGTCACCGCCGGCGAGCGTTACAACAAGGTCGTGGACATCTGGTCGCGCACCAGCGAGCGCATCGCCAAGGCGATGATGGACACCATCGGTACCGAGAAGGTCGAAAATGCCAAGGGCGAAACCATCGACCAGAAGTCGATGAACTCACTGTACATCATGGCCGACTCCGGTGCGCGTGGTAGCCAGGCGCAGATCCGTCAGCTGGCCGGTATGCGCGGCCTGATGGCGCGTCCGGACGGCTCGATCATCGAGACGCCGATCAAGGCGAACTTCCGCGAAGGCCTGAACGTGCAGGAGTACTTCAACTCCACCCACGGTGCCCGTAAGGGTCTGGCCGATACCGCGCTGAAGACCGCGAACTCGGGTTACCTGACCCGTCGTCTGGTCGACGTGGCGCAGGACGTGGTCATCACCGAAGTCGACTGCGGCACCACCGAAGGGTTGATCATGACCCCGATCGTGGAAGGCGGCGATGTGGTCGAGCCGTTGAAGGAGCGCGTGCTGGGCCGTGTGGTGGCCGAGGACGTGTACCTGCCGGGCAACGACGAAGAACCGATCGTCACCCGCAACACGCTGCTCGACGAAGCCTGGGTTGCCAAGTTGGAAGAGGCCAGCGTGCAGTCGGTGAAGGTGCGTTCGACCATCAGCTGCGAGTCCTCGTTCGGCGTGTGCGCACGTTGCTACGGTCGCGATCTTGCACGTGGTCACCAGGTCAACATCGGTGAAGCGGTCGGTGTCATTGCCGCACAGTCCATCGGTGAGCCGGGTACCCAGCTGACCATGCGTACGTTCCACATCGGTGGTGCGGCTTCGCGTGCGGCTGCGGTGGACAACATCACCGTCAAGACCACCGGTTCGGTGAAGTTCAACAACCTCAAGTCGGTGGCGCACGCCAGCGGCGCACTGGTTGCGGTCTCGCGTTCGGGTGAACTGTCAGTGCTCGATGGCCATGGCCGCGAGCGCGAGCGTTACAAGCTGCCTTACGGCGCCACCATCACCGCCAAAGACGGCGATGCGGTCAAGGCCGGGCAGGGCGTTGCCAACTGGGATCCGCATAACCACCCGATCGTGTCGGAAGTGGCCGGTTTCATTCGCTTCATCGACTTCGTCGACGGCGTCACCGTCATCGAGAAGACCGACGAACTGACCGGTCTGGCGTCGCGCGAAATCACCGACCCGAAGCGTCGCGGTGCACATGCCAAGGAACTGCGTCCGATCGTGCGCATCGTCGATGGCAAGGGCAATGATCTGACGATCCCGAACACGGATCTGCCGGCCCAGTACCTGTTGCCGCCGCGCTCCATCGTCAACCTGCAGGACGGCGCCGCCGTCGGCGTGGGCGACGTGGTCGCCAAGATCCCGCAGGAAGCGTCCAAGACCCGCGACATCACCGGTGGTCTGCCGCGCGTTGCCGATCTGTTCGAAGCCCGCAAGCCGAAGGATCCGGCGATCCTGGCCGAGCGTTCGGGCATCATCAGCTTCGGCAAGGACACCAAGGGCAAGCAGCGTCTGATCATCAAGGACACCGATGGTTCGGAACACGAAGAGCTGATCCCGAAGTACCGCCAGATCATCGTGTTCGAAGGCGAGCACGTGACCAAGGGCGAGACCGTGGTGGACGGCGAGCCGAGCCCGCAGGACATCCTGCGTCTCCTGGGTGTCGAGCCGCTGGCCGCGTATCTGGTCAAGGAAATCCAGGACGTGTATCGCCTGCAGGGCGTGAAGATCAACGATAAGCACATCGAGGTGATCACTCGCCAGATGCTGCGTAAGGTCGAGATCACCGATCAGGGCACCAGCAAATTCCTCAACGGCGAGCAGGTCGAGCGCCAGCGCGTCATCGAGGAAAATGTCCGCTTGGTCAAGCGCAACGAATTGCCGGCCAAGTACGATCCGGTGCTGCTGGGTATCACCAAGGCCTCGCTGGCCACCGAGTCGTTCATCTCGGCGGCTTCGTTCCAGGAGACCACCCGCGTGTTGACCGAGGCTGCCGTGCGCGGTACCCGCGACAACCTGCGCGGTCTGAAGGAAAACGTGATCGTGGGTCGTCTGATCCCGGCCGGTACCGGTCTGGCCTACCATGCCGGACGCCGCAAGTCTTCGGGTCTGACCGACTCGGAAATGGAAACGCTGTCGGGCAAGCCGGCAGTGGCCGAACCGGTCGCCACGGTGGCCGACGCTGGCGCGGACGAGGAGTAAGCGCTCCGACGGCGGTCGCAAGATCGCCGTAAGCCAAGCGAAAAGGAGGGCAGGAGGCCCTCCGTTTTCCGGCCTTTGGATGGGCCAGCAGGGTTAGATTTCCGTGAAGTTGACGGAGTTTCGTCCTGCCAGCTATACTTCCCTGTCTCGGCGGGCCGTTTTTCGGCCTGCCTTTGTTTTCGTGCAAGGCCGTCTCGGCCTCTCAATCAGAAGAATCAACTGATGACGACGATCAATCAGCTGGTCCGCAAGCCTCGGCAAGCGACCACCTACAAGAGTGCCTCCCCGGCACTGGACAAGTGTCCGCAGCGCCGCGGCGTCTGCACACGCGTCTACACCACTACCCCGAAGAAGCCGAACTCGGCCCTGCGTAAGGTTGCCAAAGTGCGCCTGACGAACCAGGAAGAGATCATCAGCTACATCGGTGGTGAAGGCCACAACCTGCAGGAGCACTCCGTGGTCCTGATTCGCGGTGGCCGCGTCAAGGATCTTCCCGGTGTGCGTTATCACACCGTCCGTGGTTCGCTGGACGCCGCCGGCGTCGCAAAGCGCCGTCAAGGTCGTTCCAAGTACGGCGCCAAGCGCCCGAAGAGCTAAGGAAATACTCCAATGTCCCGTAAAGGTTCTACTCCGCAGCGCACCGTCCTGCCTGATCCAAAGCATGGCAGCGAAACCATTGCCCGCTTCATCAATATGGTGATGCAAAGTGGCAAGAAGTCGGTTGCTGAGAAAATTGTCTATGGCGCGATGGACGTCATTGGCGAAAAGAATCCGAATGCCGTCGAGCTGGTGCAAAAAGCACTGGACAACGTGGCCCCGGCTGTCGAAGTTAAATCGCGTCGCGTCGGTGGTGCTACCTATCAGGTGCCCGTCGAAGTGCGCTCCTCCCGTCGCACGGCGCTGGCAATGCGCTGGTTGATCGATTCCGCGCGCAAGCGTGGCGAGAACACCATGCCGCGCAAGCTGGCTGCAGAACTGCTGGACGCCTCGGAAAGCCGTGGCGGCGCGATCAAGAAGCGCGAAGAGACGCACCGTATGGCGGAGGCGAACAAGGCGTTCGCACACTACCGCTGGTGACCTCGTGGGCCTTGGTAACGGGGCCCTTCAGCACCATCTGAGTGCTGTTTGCGACGCGCGATTGGCGTCGCATCTAAATCCGAAGGCCGCCGAAAGGCGGCGTTCGGCCATCCGAAATCCAAGAAATTGAGAGGCTCCCCGTGGCCCGCACCACCCCTATCGAGCGTTACCGCAACTTCGGCATCATGGCTCACATCGATGCCGGCAAGACCACCACCTCCGAGCGCATCCTGTTTTACACCGGCGTCAGTCACAAGATCGGCGAAGTCCATGACGGCGCCGCGGTGATGGACTGGATGGAGCAGGAGCAGGAGCGTGGTATCACCATCACCTCCGCTGCCACCACCGCGTTCTGGTCGGGTATGGACAAGTCCATGCCGCAGCATCGCCTCAACATCATCGATACCCCCGGGCACGTCGACTTCACCATCGAAGTGGAGCGCTCCTTGCGCGTGCTCGACGGTGCGGTGTTCGTGCTGTGCGCCGTGGGTGGCGTGCAGCCGCAGTCCGAGACCGTGTGGCGCCAGGCCAACAAGTATTCCGTGCCGCGTATGGCCTTCGTCAACAAGATGGACCGTACCGGTGCCAACTTCGACAAGGTCGTCGAGCAGCTGAAGGCCCGTCTGGGAGCCTACGCCGTGCCGATGCAGGTGCCGATCGGTGCTGAAGACGGTTTCGAGGGCGTGGTCGACCTGCTGAAGATGAAGGCGATCCATTGGGATGTTGCCTCGCAGGGCACCACCTTCGAATACGGTGACATCCCGGCCGATCTGGTCGAGATTGCGACCGAGGCGCGTTCGTTCATGGTTGAAGCGGCTGCAGAAGCCAGCGAAGACCTGATGGACAAGTACCTCAACGAAGGCGACCTGACCGAAGAAGAGATCCTGGTGGGTCTGCGCGAGCGCACCCTGAAGGTCGAGATCGTGCCGGTGTTCTGTGGCTCGGCGTTCAAGAACAAGGGCGTGCAGGCCATGCTCGACGGCGTCGTGCACCTGTTGCCGTCGCCGGCCGACCGTCCGCCGGTCCAGGGCATCGACGAAGACGAGAAGGAAGACACCCGTCCGGCGACCGATACCGCGCCGTTCTCGGCGTTGGCGTTCAAGATCATGACCGACCCGTTCGTGGGCTCGCTGACGTTCTTCCGTGTCTATTCGGGCACGCTGAACTCCGGCGACCAGGTCTATAACCCGGTCAAGTCGAAGAAAGAGCGCGTGGGCCGCATCCTGCAGATGCATTCCAACAATCGCGAAGAGATCAAGGAAGTGCGCGCGGGTGACATCGCCGCAGCCGTGGGTCTGAAGGACGTCACCACCGGCGATACGCTGTGTGCGCAGGACAAGATCATCACCCTGGAGCGCATGATTTTCCCGGAGCCGGTGATCTCGATGGCGGTGGAGCCGAAGACCAAGTCGGACCAGGAAAAGATGGGTACGGCCCTGGGTCGTCTGGCGCAGGAAGATCCCTCGTTCCGCGTCAAGACCGACGAAGAATCCGGCCAGACCATCATCTCCGGCATGGGCGAGTTGCACCTGGACATCATCGTCGACCGCATGCGTCGCGAGTTCAATGTCGAGGCCAACGTTGGCAAGCCGCAGGTTGCGTATCGCGAAACGATCCGCAAGACCGACGTCAAGTCCGACTACAAGCATGCCAAGCAGTCCGGTGGTAAGGGTCAGTACGGTCACGTGGTGATCGAGCTGTCGCCGATGACCGAAGAAGATCGCAAGAACGATAACGTCAAAGACGATTTCCTCTTCATCAACGACATCACCGGCGGCATCATTCCGAAGGAATTCATCCCCTCGGTCGAAAAGGGTCTGCGCGAAACGATCACCAGTGGTCCGATCGCCGGCTTCCCGGTGGTGGGTGTCAAGGTCAAGCTGGTGTTCGGCTCGTACCATGACGTCGACTCCTCGGAAATGGCGTTCAAGCTGGCCGCGTCTATGGCGTTCAAGCAGGGCTTTGCGAAAGCCAGCCCGGTGTTGCTTGAGCCGATCATGAAGGTCGAGATCGTCAGCCCGGAGGATTACCTGGGTGACGTGATGGGCGACGTGAGCCGCCGTCGTGGCGTGTTGCAGGGTCAGGACGACAGCCCGTCGGGCAAGATCATCAATGCGATGATTCCGCTGGGTGAGATGTTCGGTTACGCGACTTCGCTGCGCTCGATGAGCCAGGGTCGCGCAACGTTCTCGATGGAATTCGACCATTACGAAGAAGCGCCGACCAACATCGCCGACGCTGTCACCAAGAAGGGCTGAGTTCGCTCAGCCGCTTCAAACAAAATTTTCCAATTAGAGGTTAGTGAGTCATGGCAAAAGCTAAATTTGAGCGCAAGAAGCCGCACGTGAACGTCGGCACCATCGGTCACGTCGACCATGGCAAGACCACGTTGACCGCCGCGCTGACCAAGATCGGTGCCGAGCGTTTCGGCGGCGAGTTCAAGGCGTACGACGCGATCGACGCGGCGCCGGAAGAGAAGGCGCGCGGCATCACGATCTCGACAGCACACGTCGAGTACGAATCCGAGAACCGTCACTACGCGCACGTCGATTGCCCCGGCCACGCCGACTACGTCAAGAACATGATCACCGGTGCTGCGCAGATGGACGGCGCGATCCTGGTGTGTTCGGCTGCTGACGGCCCGATGCCGCAGACCCGTGAGCACATCCTGCTCTCGCGTCAGGTCGGTGTGCCGCACATCGTCGTGTTCCTGAACAAGGCCGACATGGTCGACGACGCCGAGCTGCTTGAGCTGGTCGAGATGGAAGTGCGTGAACTCCTGAGCAAGTACGAGTTCCCGGGCGACGACACCCCGATCATTCATGGTTCGGCCCGTCTGGCGCTGGAAGGCGATCAGAGCGACATCGGCGTGCCGGCGATCCTGCGCCTGGTCGAAGCCCTCGACACCTTCATCCCGGAGCCGACCCGCGACGTCGACCGTCCGTTCCTGATGCCGGTCGAAGACGTGTTCTCGATCTCGGGTCGTGGCACCGTGGTGACCGGTCGTATCGAGCGCGGCATCATCAAGGTCGGCGACGAAATCGAAATCGTCGGTATCCGCGACACGCAGAAGACCACGGTCACCGGCGTGGAAATGTTCCGCAAGTTGCTGGACCAGGGTCAGGCAGGCGACAACGCCGGTCTGCTGCTGCGCGGCACCAAGCGTGACGACGTGGAGCGCGGCCAGGTGCTGTGCAAGCCGGGTTCGATCAAGCCGCACACCGAGTTCGAAGCTGAAGTCTATGTGCTGTCCAAGGATGAGGGTGGTCGTCATACCCCGTTCTTCAAGGGCTACCGTCCGCAGTTCTACTTCCGCACCACCGACATCACTGGCGCTTGCCAGCTGCCGGAAGCCGTGGAGATGGTGATGCCGGGCGACAACGTGAAGATGGTCGTGACCCTGATCAACCCGGTCGCGATGGACGAAGGTCTGCGCTTCGCCATCCGTGAAGGCGGCCGTACCGTCGGCGCCGGCGTGGTTGCCAAGATCATCAAGTAAGTGCCTGCGATCCGGCGACGCCTCGTCGCCGGATCAGCACGTAAGCAACGCAAGGGGTCGGCGCAAGCCGGCCTTTTTTTGTTGAGCGGAAATGTGCGCGTGCAATGCGATTCGCAGGGTAGAGCGCTTGCGCCAGTAAAAACAGCTCGCTATAATGCACGGCTCGGTGTCCCTGGGTAGGGCGCAGAGTTACAGCGAAAAGAACGGCAGGACGCCGCTCGTGTTCGCCAGACCGGGAAGGTCGCGTTGCATGGAGCACTCAACAACTCACGTGTTGTTGACGGTGCTCTCGTTGCGCACTATACTTTTCCGTCTGGGCAGACCGGTTTACCGGCCTGCCTCAGTTTTTGGGCGGAGGAAATGCCCTCGCTGGCAGGACGCATGGCGATTTCATCTACGCAGGAATATCGGGGCAGGTATCCCAGAGGCCTTGCCCGTCGCTCTTTTAACGAAGGAAGCTTCCGTCATGTCGGAACAAAAGATCCGGATTCGGTTGAAGGCGTTCGATCATCGATTGATCGACCGTTCGGCCAGCGAGATCGTCGAAACGGCTAAGCGGACCGGCGCGCAAGTGCGTGGCCCGATCCCGTTGCCGACCAAGATCGAACGTTACACCATCCTCGTATCCCCGCATGCCGACAAGGATGCGCGTGACCAATACGAAACCCGCACGCACAAGCGTGTGCTCGATATCGTCGACCCGAACGACAAGACCGTGGACGCGCTGATGAAGCTCGAACTCGCGGCTGGCGTCGACGTCCAGATCAAGCTGACCTGAGGACTACGACCATGACGAAGAAATATTCGTTGGGCTTCGTAGGCCGCAAGGCCGGTATGAGCCGCGTCTTTACTGAAGACGGCCGCTCGGTACCGGTCACGCTGATCGAAGCAACTCCAAACCGCATCGCGCAGATCAAGACCGTCGAAGCTGACGGCTACAGCGCAGTGCAGATTACCGTTGGTGCCCGTCGCGCCGCACTGGTCAACAAGCCGGCTGCTGGTCACTTCGCCAAAGCGAAGGTGGAAGCGGGTCGCGGCCTGTGGGAATTCCGCGTTGAAGATGCGCAGCTCGGCGATTTCGCCGTTGGCGGCGAAATCAAGGCGGACATCTTCGAGGTCGGCCAGAAGGTCGACGTCCAGGGCGTCACCAAGGGTAAGGGTTTCCAGGGCACCATCAAGCGCTACAACTTCCGTATGGGCGATGCAACTCACGGTAACTCGCTGTCGCATCGCGCGCCGGGTTCGTTGGGTCAGCGCCAGACCCCGGGTCGTGTTTTCCCGGGTAAGAAGATGTCGGGCCACATGGGCGCCGTGCAGCAAAGCACGCAGAACCTGGAAGTGGTCAAGGTCGACGTCGAGCGTGGTCTGATTGCTATCCGCGGCGCCGTGCCTGGCGCAGCTGGTGGCGACGTGATCGTCCGTCCGGCGAGCAAGGCATAAGGAGAGATGACGATGGAACTCGTTATCACGGGTAGTAACAACAAGGTCTCGGTCTCCGATGCCGTGTTCGGTCGCGAATTCAGCGAAGATCTGGTTCACCAGGTCGTCGTCGCTTATCGCAATGCCGGCCGCGCTGGTACCAAGGCTCAGAAGACGCGTTCGGAAGTTGCGGGCACGACCAAGAAGTCGAAGAAGCAGAAGGGCGGCGGTGCGCGTCATGGCGCGTTGACGGCTCCGATCTTCGTCGGTGGCGGCGTGACCTTCGCGGCCAAGCCGCGCAGCTTCGAACAGAAAGTCAACCGCAAGATGTACCGTGCGGCCATCTGCGCGATCTTCTCTGAGCTTAATCGCCAGGGTCGCCTGATGATCGTCGAAGCGTTCGACGTCGAAGCAACCAAGACCCAGGGTCTGATCGAGAAGCTGAAGGGACTGGATGTGGGCAAGCGCCCGCTGATCGTCACCGAAGAAGCCTCCGAGCACCTGTACCTGTCCGCTCGCAATCTGCCGTATGTGCAGGTGCGTGATGTGCAGGGTCTGGATCCGGTCGCTCTGGTCGGGGCCGATACGGTCGTGATCACCGCCGATGCGGTCAAGAAGATCGAGGAGTGGCTGGCATGAGCAGCAACGAAAAAATCTTCAGCGTGCTGCGTGCTCCGCGAGTCTCTGAAAAGACCGCGCGCCTGCAGGAAATCTCCAACCAGTATGTCTTCGAAGTTTCGAACGAAGCCACCAAAGCCGATGTAAAGGCCGCGGTTGAGCAGCTGTTCGACGTCAAGGTCAAAGCTGTCAACGTGGTCAACGTCAAGGGCAAGAGCAAGTCCTTCCGTAACCGTGCTGGTAGCCGCGGCAATTGGCGCAAGGCGTACGTCCGCCTGGTTGATGGTCAGTCCATCGACGTAACGGCTAAGGCCTGAGGTCCATCCCATGCCATTGATGAAGTTCAAACCCACCTCTCCCGGCCGTCGTTCCGCCGTGCGTGTGGTTACTCCCGATCTGCACAAGGGCGCACCGCACGCGGCGCTGCTCGATTCGCAGAGCAAGTCCGGTGGTCGTAACCACCATGGCCGCATCACCGTGCGTCACGTCGGTGGTGGCCACAAGCAGCACTACCGCATCATCGACTTCAAACGCAACAAGGAAGGCATTCCGGCGCGTGTGGAGCGGATCGAATACGATCCGAACCGTACCGCTCATATCGCCCTGCTGTGCTATGTCGACGGCGAGCGTCGCTACATCATTGCCCCCAAGGGCTTGAAGGCTGGCGATCAGGTCATTGCCGGTGCCAACGCACCGATCAAGACCGGCAACACGCTGCCGCTGCGCAACATCCCGGTCGGTACGACGGTTCACGGTATCGAGCTGAAGCCGGGTAAGGGTGCTCAGATCGCACGTGCTGCCGGTGCTGCCGTCCAGCTGGTCGCTCGCGAAGGCATCTATGCCACGCTGCGTCTGCGCTCGGGTGAAATGCGCAAGGTGCCGGTCGAGTGCCGCGCCACCATCGGTGAAGTCGGTAACGACGAGCACAACCTCGAGAAGCTGGGCAAGGCTGGCGCCAAGCGCTGGCGCGGTGTTCGTCCGACCGTTCGCGGTGCGGCCATGAACCCGGTCGACCATCCGCACGGTGGTGGTGAAGCGAAGGCTGGTCAGGGTAATCCGCATCCGGTCACCCCGTGGGGTGTTCCGACCAAGGGTTACAAGACGCGCAAGAACAAGCGCACCCAGCAATTCATCGTCCGCGATCGTAGGGGCTAATCGACCATGGCACGTTCACTTAAGAAGGGCCCGTTCGTCGATCACCACCTTGCAAAGAAGGTGGAGTCCGCTGCGGGTAGCAAGAAGCCGATCAAGACCTGGTCGCGCCGTTCGATGATCCTGCCCGAAATGGTAGGCATCACCATCGCCGTGCATAACGGTAAGAACCACATTCCGGTGCTCGTCAACGAGAATATGGTCGGCCACAAGCTCGGCGAATTTGCCGTCACCCGGACCTTCAAGGGTCACGGTGGCGACAAGAAGTCGAGCAGGTAAGGAGAGATGACGATGGAAGCGAAAGCAATCCTGCGCACCGCGCGCATCTCCCCGCAGAAGGCCCGCCTGGTCGCTGACCAGGTGCGTGGACTGTCCGCCGAACGTGCGGTCAATCTGCTGAAGTTCTCGGACAAGAAGGCTGCACACCTGATCAAAAAGGTAGTGGAGTCGGCTATTGCCAATGCCGAGAACAATCAGGGCGCGGATGTCGACGAGCTGAAGGTCAAGACCATCATGGTTGATGAAGGTCCCTCCCTGAAGCGTTTCATGGCGCGGGCGAAAGGCCGCGGTACCCGCATCCTCAAGCGCACCAGTCACATCACTGTGATTGTTGGCGCCGCCAAGTAAGCGGAAAGGAAAAGACCATGGGTCATAAAGTTCATCCGACTGGAATCCGTCTTGGCATCGCCAAGGACTGGAATTCCAAGTGGTACGCAAACAAGGCCGACTTCGCCGGTTATCTGGCAGCCGACCTGAAAGTGCGTGAAATGCTGCGCAAGAAGCTCGCGCAGGCAGGTATCAGCAAGATCTTGATCGAGCGCCCTGCCAAAACCGCCCGCGTGACGATCCACACTGCCCGTCCGGGCGTGGTGATCGGCAAGCGTGGTGAGGACATCGAAAAGCTGCGTAAGGAAGTGAGCGCGATGATGGGTGTTCCTGCCCACATCAACGTCACCGAAGTACGCAAGCCGGAGCTGGATGCGCAGCTGGTCGCCGAGTCGATCGCGCAGCAGCTTGAGCGTCGCATCATGTTCCGCCGTGCAATGAAGCGCTCGGTCGGTAACGCGATGCGCCTGGGTGCCCTGGGCATCAAGGTCAACGTGGCTGGCCGCCTCAACGGTGCAGAAATCGCCCGTTCGGAGTGGTACCGCGAAGGCCGCGTGCCGCTGCACACGCTACGTGCCGACATTGATTACGGTTTTGCCGAGGCGTCCACGACGTACGGCATCATCGGTATCAAGGTCTGGATCTATAAGGGTGAGGTCTTCGACTTCTCCCAGGTTGGCCAGGAGAAGCAGGACGACAGCCCGCGCAACGATCGTAACGATCGCGGCGACCGTGGTGACCGTCCTTCGCGCCCGGCTCGTGAAGCGAGGTAACGGCAATGTTGCAACCCAAGCGAACCAAATATCGCAAGATGCACAAGGGCCGTAACGACGGCCTGGCATGGAGCGGAAACGCCGTCAGCTTCGGCGAGTACGGCCTCAAGGCAACCGCGCACGGTCAGCTGACCGCGCGTCAGATTGAAGCAGCACGTCGTACGATCAGCCGCCACGTCAAAAAGGGCGGCAAGATGTGGATTCGTGTGTTCCCCGACAAGCCGATCACCAAGAAGCCGATCGAAGTCCGCATGGGCTCCGGTAAGGGCAACGTGGAGTACTGGGTCGCGCAGATTCAGCCGGGTCGCATGATCTATGAAATCGAAGGTATTCCCGAAGATGTCGCACGTGAGGCATTCCGCCTTGCCGCCGCGAAGCTGTCGGTGACTACCACTTTCGTGACCCGGACGGTGCGCTGATGGACATCAAACAACTCCGCGAGAAGTCGGCTGACGAACTGAAGGCCCACCTGACCGATTTGCGTAAGGAGCAGTTCTCGCTCCGTATGCAGCAGGTCACCGGCCAGCTGCCGAAGACCCACGATACCCGCCGGGTACGCCGCGAGATTGCTCGCGTCAAGTACCTGCTCGGCAGCACCAAGTAAGGACGGCCGCGATGAGCGATAACAACGAAAAGCAAGCGCTGCGCACGGTCGAAGGCCGTGTCGTCAGCAACAAGATGGACAAGACGGTCACCGTGTTGGTGGAGCGCCAGGTCAAGCATGCTCTGTACGGCAAGTACATCAAGCGCTCGACCAAGCTGCACGCACACGACGCCGACAATGCCTGTAATGAAGGCGACGTCGTGCGTGTGACCGAGATTGCTCCAATGTCCAAGACCAAGAACTGGCGGGTGGTTGAAATCGTCACCCGTTCGGCCGGCTAAGGGAGATCTGAATCATGATCCAGATGCAGAGCTACCTCGATGTGGCCGACAATTCGGGTGCCAAGGAAGTGATGTGCATCAAGGTGCTGGGCGGCTCGAAGCGCCGCTACGCACACATTGGTGACATCATCAAGGTGACCGTCAAGGACGCCATTCCGCGTGGCAAGGTCAAGAAAGGCGAAGTCTACGACGCCGTTGTGGTGCGTACCCGTAAGGGTGTGCGCCGTCCCGACGGTTCGCTGATTCGCTTCGATGGCAACGCCGCTGTGCTGTTGAACAATAAGCAGGAGCCGATCGGGACCCGCATCTTCGGGCCGGTGACGCGCGAGCTGCGTTCCGAGAAGTTCATGAAGATCGTCTCGCTCGCTCCCGAAGTGCTGTGAGCGGAGGACATATACATGGCTAACCGTATCAAGAAGGGCGACCAGGTCGTCATCAACACCGGCAAGGACAAGGGTAAGCAGGGTGAAGTTGTGCGTGTGGATGGCGATCGCGTGATCGTCTCCAATGCCAACATCATCAAGCGCCACACCAAGCCGAATCCGCAGGCGGGTGTCGCCGGCGGCGTGGTCGAGCGTGAAGCGTCGATCCATATCTCCAACGTCAATATCGTCAACCCGGCAACGGGCAAGGGCGAGCGCGTTGGCTTCAAGGTGCTGGAGGATGGACGCAAATTGCGTGTGTTCCGCTCCAGCGGTGAGGCGCTCGACGCCTGAGGAATGCGATCATGAACACTCGTCTCGAAAAGTTTTACAAGGAAAACGTGGTGCCGGCCCTAATGAAGGAGTTCGGCTACACCAATCCGATGCAGGTGCCGAGGCTGGTCAAGGTCACGCTCAACATGGGCGTGGGCGAGGCGGCAACCAACAAGAAGATTCTGGAAAATGCAGTCGGCGACATGTCCAAGATCTCCGGTCAAAAGCCGGTGGTCACCAAGTCGCGCGTTTCGGTCGCATCGTTCAAGATCCGCGACGGTTGGCCGATCGGCTGCAAGACCACGTTGCGTCGCGCCAAGATGTACGAGTTCCTGGATCGTCTGATCAACATCTCGCTGCCGCGCGTGCGCGACTTCCGTGGTGTTTCCGGTCGTTCCTTTGACGGTCGTGGCAATTTCAACATGGGTGTGAAGGAACAGATCATCTTCCCGGAAATCGATTTCGACGCTGTCGACGCGATCCGCGGTATGGATATCGCCATCACCACCACCGCCAAGACGGATGCGGAAGCGAAGGCGCTGCTGGCAGCGTTCAAGTTCCCGTTCCGTAACTGACCGTAGAGGACATCCGAAATGGCAAAGACCTCCATGATCCACCGCGACATCAAGCGTGCAAAGCTGGCGAAGAAATTCGCCGGCAAGCGTGATGCGCTGAAGAAGATCCTCTCCAGTCAGGATGCGTCCTACGAAGAGAAGATCGATGCGTCGACCAAGTTGCAGAAGCTGCCGCGCGATTCGTCGCCGAGCCGCCACCGCAACCGTTGCGAACTTTCCGGTCGTCCGCGCGGTGTCTACCGCAAGTTCGGTCTGGGTCGCAACATGCTGCGCAAGGCCACGATGAACGGCGACGTTCCGGGTCTGCGTAAGGCAAGCTGGTAACAGCTTTCCGGTCGTTCGCGGCCGGTTTGAACAGGATTGTTCTGTTCAACAAGGGAGTCCGACGCAAGTCGGGCTCTTTTGTCGTATACTTCCGCTTCTGTCTTGCCTGTACAGGCTTGGCATGGCGTAAAGGGTTCTGGCCCATCCCCAGGAAAACACAAGATTTTCGCGAAAGCGGATATCGGTGCACTCAAAGGTACTCATATGAGCATGACTGATCCCATCGCCGACCTGCTGGTACGCATCAAGAATGCGGCCGCGGTTGGTAAGCAGACGGTGAAATTGCCGTCGTCCAAGATCAAGGTTGCGATCGCCCAAGTCCTGAAGGACGAGGGTTACATCACCGACCTGCGCGTGACAGCGACCGAGAACAACAAGTCGGAGCTGGAAATCGTGCTGAAGTATTTCGAGGGCCGTCCGGTCATCGAGACCCTGAAGCGTTTCTCGCGCTCGGGTCTGCGCCAGTACCGCGGCAAGACCGAGCTGCCCAAGGTCCTGGGTGGACTGGGCGTCGCCATCATCTCCACGTCGAAAGGCATCATGACCGATGCGCAGGCTCGCGAAGCCGGCGTTGGTGGTGAAGTCCTGTGCTTCGTGGCCTAAGGGAAGGAATCGAACATGTCCCGTGTAGCCAAGAAGCCTGTGTCCCTTCCGAAGGGTGTTGAGCTCAACGTCCAGCCCGAGCTGGTCAGCGTCAAGGGCCCGAAAGGCACCCTGACCCTGCCGAAGCCGGTTGGCGTCGAAATCGCCATCGACGGCGATGTTGCAACCCTGTCGGCCAACGATCCGTCGCAGCTGGCCATCACCGGCACCGTGCGCGCCATCCTGGCCAATATGGTCAAGGGCGTGTCCGACGGCTTCGAGCGCAAGCTTGAGCTGGTCGGCGTCGGTTACCGCGCCGCCATGCAGGGCAAGGATCTGAGCCTGGCGCTCGGTTTCTCGCACCCGCTGGTGTTCGTGGCGCCGGAAGGCATCACGCTGTCGACCCCGACCCAGACCGAAATTCTGGTCCAGGGCGCAGACAAGCAGCGCGTCGGCGAAGTCGCCGCCAAGATTCGCGGTTTCCGTCCGCCGGAACCCTACAAGGGCAAGGGTGTGAAGTACGCCGGTGAAGTCATCATTCGCAAGGAAGCCAAGAAGGCGTAAGGCAGGTCCCTCTGCTAGGAGCCCGGCCATCCATGGCCGGACTTTTCAATGCAAAAGCCTGTTTTCCTTCAGCTTCCGTAGGATAAATATCATGAGCATCAACAAGAACATCGCCCGTCTGCGTCGCGCCAAGTCCACCCGTTCGCACATTCGTGAGCTGGGCGTCGCCCGCTTGTCGGTGCTGCGCACCGGCCAGCATCTGTATGCGCAGGTCTTCACTGCCGACGGCTCCAAGGTGATCGCTGCTGCGAACACGCTGCAAGCCGACGTCAAGGAAGGTCTGAAGAACGGCAAGAACAGCGATGCGGCCGTCAAGGTCGGCAAGCTGATCGCCGAGCGCGCCAAGGCTGCGGGTATCGAGAAGGTCGCATTTGATCGCTCGGGCTACCGCTACCACGGCCGTATCAAGGCGCTGGCCGACGCGGCTCGCGAAGGCGGCTTGAAGTTCTAAGCACTGCTGCGAATGTGGCCAGCGGCCACATTCGCGTTACCGCCGGCAGGGGAGATGCCGGACCGTCCCGTTCTTTTGTAACGGTGCCGGGAACACAGTTCCATTCCACAACCATAAGCGGCCCCGAGCCGTACATACTCAATCAATCAAGGAATCAAGATGGCAGAAGAACGTGCACCGCGGGGTCGTGATCGCGACCGTAACCGCGAAGAGAAAGTCGACGATGGCATGATCGAAAAGCTGGTCGCGGTCAATCGCGTCAGCAAGACGGTCAAGGGCGGTCGCCAGTTCACCTTCACCGCGTTGACAGTGGTTGGCGATGGTCTGGGCAAGGTTGGTTTCGGTTACGGCAAGGCGCGCGAAGTGCCGGTTGCCATCCAGAAGTCGATGGAGCAGGCGCGCAAGAATCTGGCGACTGTCGATCTGAACAACGGCACCTTGTGGCATGCCGTCAAGTCCGGTCATGGCGCAGCTCGCGTCTACATGCAGCCTGCTTCGGAAGGTACCGGCGTCATCGCTGGCGGCGCCATGCGCGCTGTGCTGGAAGCGGTTGGCGTGAAGAACGTGCTGGCCAAGGCGGTCGGTTCGCGTAATCCGATCAACCTGGTGCGTGCAACGCTGAAGGGTCTGTCGGAAGTGCAGTCGCCGGCGCGTGTTGCGGCCAAGCGCGGCAAGAAGGTGGAGGAGCTCAACCATGGCTAAGGACACTGGCAAGACTGTGAAGGTGCGCCTGGTGCGTGGCCTGCGTGGTACCCAGTCGCGTCACCGCCTGTCGGTGCATGCGTTGGGCCTGAATAAGATCAACGATGTGCGTGAACTCAAGGACAGCCCGCAGGTGCGTGGCCTGATCAATACGGTTCACTACCTCGTCAAGGTTGAGGACTAATCCCATGACTATGCATCTCAATGACCTCAAGCCCGCTGACGGCGCTCGTACCGAGCGCACGCGCGTCGGTCGCGGCATCGGCTCCGGCCTTGGCAAGACCTGTGGCCGTGGCCACAAGGGCTCGTTCGCTCGCAAGGGTGGCGGCAAGATCAAGGCGGGTTTCGAAGGCGGCCAGACCCCAATGCAGCGTCGTCTGCCCAAGATCGGTTTCCGCTCCAAGATGGCGCGTGACAGCGCTGAAGTGTTGTCCTACCAGCTGGATAAGCTGGAAGCCGGTGAGATCGACTTTGCAGCGTTGCGTGCGGCCAATCTGGTCCCGAGCCGCGCCAAGAAGGCGAAGATCGTGCTGAAGGGCGAGCTGAGCAAGAAGTTCGTGCTGAAGGGTGTCGCTGCGACTGCAGGCGCCAAGGCAGCAATCGAAGCTGCCGGCGGCAGCGTAGAGGAGTAATCGGCAGATGGCGCAGGCTGGCATTGGTAACCTCGGTGGCGGGCTTGGCAAGTTCACGGAACTTCGCCAGCGGCTGTTGTTCGTCCTCGGGGCATTGATCGTCTATCGCATCGGCTGCTACGTGCCGGTGCCTGGCGTGAATCCCGATGCCATGCTTTCGTTGATGCAGGCGCAGGGTGGCGGCATCGTGGACATGTTCAACATGTTCTCGGGCGGCGCCCTGCACCGTTTCAGTATTTTTGCGTTGAACGTGATGCCGTATATTTCGGCATCGATCGTGATCCAGTTGGCCACGCACATCTTTCCCGCGCTCAAGGCGATGCAGAAAGAAGGCGAATCCGGCCGACGCAAGATCACCCAGTATTCGCGCATCGGTGCGGTGCTTCTGGCAGTAGTGCAGGGCGGCAGTATCGCGCTGGCACTGCAGAATCAGACCGCGCCGGGTGGCGCTCCGGTGGTATACGCGCCGGGCATGGGCTTTGTGCTGACTGCAGTAATTGCACTGACTGCCGGCACCATCTTTCTGATGTGGGTGGGCGAGCAGGTCACTGAGCGCGGCATCGGTAACGGTGTGTCGTTGATCATCTTTGCCGGCATCGTCGCAGGTCTTCCGTCGGGCGCAATCCAGACTGTCGAAGCATTCCGCGAAGGCAATCTGAGCTTCATCTCGTTGCTGCTGATCGTCATCACCATCCTGGCCTTTACGCTGTTTGTGGTGTTTGTCGAACGCGGACAGCGGCGTATCACGGTCAACTATGCGCGTCGCCAGGGCGGCCGCAATGCCTACATGAATCAGACCTCGTTTCTGCCGTTGAAGCTCAACATGGCAGGCGTGATTCCGCCGATCTTCGCATCCAGCATCCTGGCATTCCCGGCGACGCTGTCGATGTGGTCCGGTCAGGCCGCATCGGGCAGTGGTGTGGGTTCGTGGTTGCAGAAGATTGCCAATGCGCTTGGACCTGGTGAGCCAGTGCATATGCTGGTGTTTGCTGCGCTGATCATCGGCTTCGCGTTTTTCTATACCGCGCTGGTGTTCAACTCGCAGGAAACTGCCGACAACCTCAAGAAGTCCGGTGCGTTGATTCCGGGCATCCGTCCGGGCAAGGCGACTGCGGATTATGTGGACGGCGTGCTGACGCGTTTGACTGCGGCTGGTTCGTTGTACTTGGTCATCGTCTGCTTGTTGCCGGAAATCATGCGCACGCAGCTCGGCACCTCGTTCCACTTCGGTGGCACCTCGCTGTTGATTGCGGTGGTGGTGGTGATGGACTTCATTGCGCAGATCCAGGCGCATCTGATGTCCCACCAGTATGAGAGTTTGCTGAAGAAAGCCAACCTCAAGGGCGGCTCCCGCGGCGGTCTGGCGCGCGGTTAAAGTGGTACACTAGAACTTCATTACGTGAAGACGGCCTGGTTCCCGGGCCACGATCTTCCGATCAGAAGGGCGGCTCGCGCGAAGTCTCGCGCGCGGGTGTGACGAGGTGGTCCTGTGCGGGAGTAGTACAGGCGATTCGGAGAAGTTTTCTGGATCAACATCGTCCGGCGCCGGAGCGAGGGCACACTCCCCACGCCGGGTCCATGGAACTTTCTGGTTCCACGGGCTTCAAAGCAATCCGAGGCCTTGCTACAATTCCGAGTTCACTTTTGATCCATCCTGCCGGATGGCGCCTGGGCGCTGTCGGGCCATCACTCAGTTGGAGAATCGCGTCATGGCGCGTATTGCAGGCGTCAACCTGCCAGCCCAGAAGCACGTCTGGGTCGGGTTGCAAAGCATCTACGGCATCGGCCGTACCCGTTCGAAGAAGCTCTGCGAATCCGCAGGCGTTACCTCGACCACGAAGATTCGTGATCTGTCCGAACCCGAAATCGAGCGTTTGCGCGCCGAAGTCGGCAAGTATGTCGTCGAAGGCGACCTGCGCCGTGAAATCGGTATCGCGATCAAGCGACTGATGGATCTGGGCTGCTACCGCGGTCTGCGTCATCGTCGTGGTCTCCCGCTGCGTGGTCAGCGTACCCGTACCAACGCCCGCACCCGTAAGGGTCCGCGCAAGGCGATCAGGAAGTAAGGGATAGATCATGGCAAAGCCAGCAGAAAAGAAAACGAAGAAGAAGATCAAGCGCGTCATCACTGATGGCGTCGCCCACGTCCACGCTTCGTTCAACAACACCATCATCACCATCACCGATCGCCAGGGCAATGCACTGTCGTGGGCTACGTCCGGCGGCGCCGGGTTCCGTGGTTCGCGTAAGTCGACCCCGTTCGCTGCTCAGGTTGCCGCCGAAAAGGCTGGCCGCGCTGCGCTCGATTACGGCGTGAAGTCGCTGGAAGTGCGTATCAAGGGTCCGGGTCCGGGCCGTGAGTCGGCCGTGCGTTCGTTGAACAACGTGGGCTACAAGATCACCAACATCATCGACGTGACGCCAATCCCGCACAACGGGTGCCGTCCGCCGAAGAAGCGTCGCGTCTAAGGGAGCGATAAGAAATGGCTCGTTATATCGGTCCTACCTGTAAGCTCGCCCGCCGCGAAGGCGCCGACCTTTCCCTCAAGAGCCCGGCGCGCGCGCTGGACTCCAAGTGCAAGCTTGAGCAAAAGCCCGGCCAACACGGCGCGGCTCGCAAAGGCAAGCTCTCCGACTACGCTACCCAGCTGCGTGAAAAGCAGAAGGTCAAGCGCATCTATGGTTTGCTGGAACGTCAGTTCCGCAACTACTACAAGAAGGCCTCGACCAAGAAGGGCAACACCGGCGAGAACCTGCTGCAGTTGTTGGAAACCCGTCTGGACAACGTCTGCTACCGCATGGGCTTTGCCGTCACCCGTCCGGCCGCGCGCCAGCTGGTGTCGCACCGTGGCGTGCTGGTCAATGGCAAGTCGGTGAATCTGGCTTCGTACCAGATCAAGGCTGGCGATGCGATCACGCTGTCGGAAAAGGCACAGAAGCAGCTCCGCGTGCAGGAAGCCCTGACCGTGGCTGAGCAGCACGACATGACGCCGTCGTGGGTCGAAGTCGATTCGAAGAAGTTCAGCGGCGTGTTCAAGGCTGTTCCGGATCGTGCCGACCTGCCTTCGGATATCAACGAAGCGCTGATCGTCGAGTTGTATTCGAAGTAATTCACATTGGAGAGCCTCCGGCACCGCCGGAGGTTCGCAGGAGACCCCGCAACATGACGGTTACCGCCAACCAGGTTCTGCGCCCCCGTGGTCCGCAGATCGAACGTCTTACCGACAATCGCGCAAAGGTCGTGATCGAGCCCTTGGAGCGCGGTTACGGGCACACGCTGGGCAATGCCCTGCGTCGTGTGCTGTTGTCGTCGATCCCGGGTTTTGCGATCACCGAGGTCGAGATCGATGGCGTGCTGCACGAGTACACCACGGTCGAAGGGCTGCAGGAAGACGTGCTTGACGTCCTGCTCAACCTGAAAGACGTGGCAATTCGTATGCACAGTGGCGATAGCGCCACGCTGTCGCTGTCCAAGCAGGGTCCGGGTACGGTCACTGCGGCCGACATCAGGACCGATCACAACGTCGAGATCATCAACGGCGACCACGTGATCTGCCACCTGACCAAGGACACGGCGCTGAACATGCGCCTGAAGATCGAGCGTGGTTTCGGCTATCAGCCGGCTGCCGCGCGTCGTCGTCCGGACGAAGAGACCCGCACCATCGGTCGTCTGATGCTGGATGCATCGTTCTCGCCGGTGCGTCGCGTTGCCTATGCCGTGGAAGCTGCGCGTGTGGAACAGCGCACCGACCTCGACAAGTTGGTGATCGACATCGAAACCAACGGCACGATCGATGCCGAGGAAGCCGTGCGCACCGCCGCCGACATCCTCAGCGATCAGCTGTCGGTGTTCGGTGATTTCACCCACCGCGATCGCGGTGCGGCCAAGCCGGCTGCCAGCGGCGTGGATCCGGTGCTGCTGCGCCCGATCGACGACCTCGAGCTGACCGTGCGTTCGGCCAACTGCCTGAAGGCCGAAAGCATCTACTACATCGGCGATCTGATCCAGAAGACCGAAGTGGAGCTGCTCAAGACCCCGAATCTGGGCAAGAAGTCGCTCACCGAAATCAAGGAAGTGCTGGCACAGCGCGGCCTTGCACTGGGCATGAAGCTGGAGAACTGGCCGCCGGCCGGTGTCGCTCAGCACGGCATGCTTGGTTAATGTGTCAAGGCATGGGCGTCTTCGGGCGCCCATGTTTGTTTTTTCCACATCGACGGGCCAAAGCCCGCGGTGACATCCGGTCAAAGGACGGCCGGCTCGGACCAACCGCAGTCCATTCAACAGCGCCAGGATGGCGACAACGTCTCTCAAGCAGTCTCAACATTCTTAGGAAATCACACTCATGCGTCACCAGAAATCCGGTCGTAAATTCAACCGTACCAGCGCGCACCGTGAAGCCATGTTCCGCAATATGGCTGCTTCGCTGTTCAAGCACGAGCTGATCAAGACCACCTTGCCGAAAGCCAAGGAACTGCGTCGCGTCGCCGAGCCGCTGATCACCATCGGTAAGGTCGATGGCGTTGCCAATCGTCGTCTGGCGTTCGCTCGCCTGCGCGACAAGGAAGCAGTGGGCAAGCTGTTCGTCGAGCTGGGCCCGCGTTACGCGACCCGTCCCGGCGGCTACCTACGTATCCTGAAGGCCGGCTTCCGTGCCGGTGACAATGCGCCGATGGCGTATGTCGAGCTGGTCGACCGTCCGGTCGTCGCCGAGGAAGTGGCCGAGTAATCGGATCGCTCTTCGCAAAGATTCTTGAAAAAGCCCGGCTAGCGCCGGGCTTTTTCGTTGGTGCGTCGAACGTGATTGCATTGGTGCCAGCGATGCGTGGGGCTGCGCAATGATGGCAGCACGCAGTCGCCAGATGCCGGGTCGGTGCTGCTTTGCTGCTGGATGCGATCACGGGCGGGTGTTGTCTTGATGCTGTCAGGCAGATGCGCGCTGTGTGCTTGGCGCCCTTCGAGCCGGCAGACGCAGGCTTGCGTGGTCATGGCGGCGGCGATGGCAGATAATCGATGACTCGATCCTAGGCAAGCGGTAACGATGAATCCATTTCGTTGGGGTTTCCGGGCGCAATCTCTGCTGGGCTTTCTTGCATGCGCAGGATTGCTTGCCTATGCGATCTACGTGCAGCTGCATCTTGGGCTTGAGCCATGCCCGCTGTGCATCTTCCAGCGCATCGCGTTTGCGGCACTGGCTGTGTTTTTCCTGCTGGGTGCGTTGCATGGGCCACGCGCTGCGGGCACGCGCAAGGTCTATGGTGTGCTGAGTTTCATCGCTGCCGGCGTGGGCATGGGTATCGCGGCGCGGCATGTCTGGGTGCAGGTCCGGCCCAAGGACATGATGTCGTCGTGCGGGCCGCCGCTGAGCTTTCTGAGCGAGACGATGGGGCCATTCGAAGTGTTCCGCACCGTGCTGACCGGCACCGGCGACTGCGGCAATATCGATTGGCGCTTTCTGGGCCTGAGCATGCCGATGTGGAGCATGCTGTGGTTCGTGGGCTTGGCGCTGTGGGCGCTGTATGCCGGGTTCAAGCAGCGTGGTCCGCGTAAATTGTTCTGATCGTTCCGTTCCGGCAATGGCCGGCGCCCGAGATTTCTGGAGTTCACGATGTCCGCTTCCCTTCATCCGTCCGTCAACGAGGCAGACCAGTGGTCGCCGCAGAGTTGGCGCCAGCGTCCGGCGCTGCAGATGCCGACCTACCCGGACGCAGCTGCGTTGGAGCACACCTTGGACGAGTTGCGGCAGTTGCCGCCGCTGGTGACCTCGTGGGAAATCTTTGCGCTCAAGCGCCAGCTGGCCGAGGCCCAGGAAGGCAAGCGATTCCTGCTGCAAGGCGGCGATTGCGCGGAGAATTTCAGCGATTGCGAATCGGGCACGATCTCCAACCGCTTGAAAGTGCTGCTGCAAATGAGCCTGGTGCTGGTGCACGGCCTGCACCTACCGGTGGTGCGCGTAGGACGCTTTGCCGGACAGTACGCCAAGCCGCGTTCGGCCGACACCGAAACCCGCGATGGGGTGACCTTGCCGAGTTATCGCGGCGATGTGATCAATGCGCCGGCGTTCACCGAAGCGGCGCGCATACCGGATCCGCGCCGCATGATCACCGCGCATTCGCGCTCGGCGATGACGATGAATTTCGTGCGGGCCTTAATTGACGGTGGCTTTGCCGACCTGCACCACCCCGAATACTGGAATCTGGATTGGGTGGGCTATTCGCCGCTGGCGGCGGACTACCAGAAGATGGTGTCCTCGATCGGCGATGCAGTGCGCTTCATGGAAACCTTGTCCGGGGCGGAGGTGTACAACCTCAATCGCATCGATTTCTACACCTCGCACGAGGCGCTGTTGCTGCCTTACGAGGAAGGCTTGACCCGTCAGGTGCCGCGTCAGTGGGGCTGGTTCAACCTGAGTACGCATTACCCGTGGATCGGCATGCGCACCGCTGCGCTGGATGGCGCGCATGTTGAGTATCTACGTGGCGTGCGCAATCCGATCGCGATCAAGGTCGGGCCGTCGGTACAGCCGGACCAGTTGCTGCGTCTGATCGATGTGCTCAATCCGGAAGACGAGCCCGGCCGCTTGAGCTTCATCCATCGTATGGGCGCGGCCCAGATCGCCGAAAAATTGCCGCCGCTGCTGGATGCGGTCAAGCGCGATGGGCGGCGTGTGCTGTGGGTGTGCGATGCGATGCACGGCAATACCGAAAGTACCGGAAATGGCTACAAAACAAGGCGTTTCGACAATATCCGCAGCGAGGTGGAGTTGTCGTTCGATCTGCATGCGGCGGCCGGGACGCGGCTGGGCGGCGTGCATCTGGAATTGACCGGCGAAGACGTCACCGAATGCACCGGCGGCGCGCGCGAGTTGACCGAGCGCGATCTGGAGCGTGCCTATCGTTCCAGCGTGGATCCGCGCTTGAACTATGAGCAGTCGCTGGAAATTGCGATGGCGATCGTACGCAAGCAACAACAGGTGGTGGCGCAACCGCTGGGCGCGTGATTTCAATGTGCGTATGACGTGATGCTCATGCCGCTTGCGGCATGATCCTGCAGCCATCCCTCTTTCCCCCCCACAGGAGGAACGGTTTGACTGCCGATTGGAACGTCATCCGCGAATACGCAATCCCGCTTGGTGCCTCGCTCTTGGCGGGCATCGTTGTCTGGTCGTTGATGCTGTGGCTGTTTCGCCGCATGCAGGGCCGCGACTATCGCCGCGCACGCATCATTCGCGTGGTCACCCTGCCGGCTGCCTTCATCCTGCCGTTGCTGTTTCTGGGCATCGCCACCGAGGCGACGCCGCTATCGGGCAAAGGCCTGGCAGCGGTGCAGCATCTGTTGCATGTCGGCATCGTCGGCTGCGTGACCTGGTTATTGGTACGCGCGGTCGCCGCCGGCGAGATGGCGATTCTGCGCAGCAACCCGATCGAGGTGTCCGACAACCTCACTGCACGGCGTATCCAGACCCAGACCCGTGTGCTGAGCCGGGTGGTGATGGGAGCGGTGATCCTGCTCGGTATCTCGGTGGTGCTGCTGACGTTTCCGCAGGTGCGCCAGATCGGCAAGACGCTGCTGGCCTCGGCCGGCATCATCGGGCTGGTCGCCGGTATCGCGGCCAAGCCCGTATTCGGCAACTTGATCGCCGGTCTGCAGATCGCGTTGACGCAGCCGATCCGGCTGGACGATGTGGTGATTGTGGAAGGCGAGTGGGGTCGCATCGAGGAGATCGGCAGCTCGTACGTGGTGGTGCGGATCTGGGACGAGCGGCGCATGGTGGTGCCGTTGACCTGGTGGATCGAGCACCCGTTCCAGAACTGGACACGCAGCAGCGCCGATCTGCTCGGTACCGCGTTCCTGTGGCTGGATTACCGCACCCCGATCGCGGCGGTGCGCGCGGAGCTGGAGCGCATCTGCAAAAGCGAGCCGCTCTGGGATGGGCGCGTGTGCGTGACCCAGGTGACCGAAACCAGCGAGAGCACGATCCAGGTGCGTCTGCTGGTGAGCGCACGTAATTCCGGAGATGCGTTCGATCTGCGCTGCATCGCGCGCGAGCGCATGATCGACTTCCTCACCCGTGAGCATGCTTACGCACTGCCAAGGATCCGCGCCGAGATCGCGGCGCAGGAAAAACCGCCGGTGCATGCAGCCGAGCCGATCGCCCAGGAGAGCGTGCGCTCGCCCGGTGCCGAAGACGGCGAGCCTGCGACTACGGTTTAGGCACTGGCACTGGCACCGGCGCCGGCACGGCAGTGGACGCCGCGGCCGGTGCGCTCGGCGCATAGCTGGGCGCAAAGCTGGGCGCAAAGCGCGCCTTGCTGCGTTGCTCGTAGGCGTAGGCCAGTTCGAGCAAGCGCGGCTCGCTCCAGGCGCTGCCCATGAACAGCAGGCCGAGTGGCAGGCCCTGGGTCTGCCCCATCGGCACGCTCAGGCTGGGATAACCGGCCACCGCGGCGGCACCGTAACCGGCGCCGGGAAAGCTATCGCCCTTGACCAGATCGGTGACCCAGGCGGCGCCGGTGGTCGGTACGATCAGCGCATCCAGGCGATGGGCCTTCAGTGCGGCGTCGATGCCTTCCGGCCCGGCCAGTCGTTTGGCGGTGGCGCGCGCAGTGAGGTAAGCGGGGTCTTCCAGGCCAGGTGCCGCCTGCGCTTGCTCGAACAGCTCCTGCGCGAAGTAGGGCATCTCGCGCTGCGCATGCGCGCGATTGAAGGCGATTAGCTGTTCCAGGCTCGACACCGGTGCGGTGTGGCTGCGCAGATAGGCATTCAACCCGGCCTTGAATTCGACCAACAAAACCGTCTGGTCAGCGGCATCCCACTTGCCATCGGTGGCCAGGCTGGTTTCGATGACCGTGGCCCCCGCTGCACGCAGGCTCTGCACGGCGCGATCCAGCGCTGCGGCAATGGCGGGATCTTCGCGCAGCGGGTTGCGCAACAGGCCCAGTCGTGCGCCACGCAAGCCATCGGGTTTGAGGTGCGCGAGATAGTCCGGCGTTGAAGACGGCGCGTCGCGTGTGGCCGGATCCTGCGGATCGGGTGCGGCGATCGCCTGCAGCAACGCGGCAGCATCGGCAACGCTGCGCGTCATCGGGCCGGCGGTGTCCTGGCTGGCCGAGATCGGGATGATGCCGTCGCGGCTGATCAGGCCCACGGTCGGTTTGAGTCCGACCAATCCATTTACCGAGGCCGGGCAGGTGATGCTGCCGTCGGTCTCGGTGCCGATGCCGACGGTGGCTAGGCTGGCGGCGATCGCCGCGCCCGTGCCGGCACTGGAGCCGCAGGGATTGCGATCCAGCGCGTAAGGATTGCGGGTCAGCCCGCCGCGTGCGCTCCAGCCGGAACTGGACTTGGTGGAGCGAAAATTGGCCCACTCACTGAGGTTGGTCTTGCCCAGAATCACCGCGCCGGCCGCGCGCAGGCGCTGCACCAGAAACGCATCGCGGCTGGGCTTGAAATCGGCCAGGGCCAGCGAGCCTGCGCTGTTGACCATCGGCACAGCATCGATGTTGTCCTTGAGCAACACAGGAATGCCATGTAACGGGCCGCGCACGCGACCGGCGCGGCGTTCGGCGTCCAATGCGCGGGCGTCCGCTTCGGCCTGTGGATTGAGTTCGATCACCGAGTTGAGTTTGGGGCCGGCGCGATCGAGCGTGGCGATGCGCTGCAGGTATGCGCGCGTGAGTGCCAGGCTGCTGGTCTTGCCGGAAGCCATACTCGCCTGCAGGCCGGCGATGTCGGCATCGGTCAGATCCAGTTGCTCGGCGGTCGGTACGTTTGCATCGACTTGTGTCAGGCCATCAACGGGCGCAGGGCCATCGGCATGTGCACAGCCGCACAGCGCAAGCAATAGCGCAAAGGACAAGGTGGTGGATTGCATTGATGGTCTTCCCCGGGGGACTGTTCGCAGGCTAACGGCGCTGCGTCGGGGTGACAACGTGTAGGAAGAAGTGCCCGCAGACGGGCAGGGTGCGTCAGCGACGCCGGCGCTTGAGCAGGTCGCGTGCCAGCACGCCGACCACGATCAGATTGATTGCCAGTACGCCCCAGGCGGTCCAGCCGGGATGGCGGACGATGGCGTAGATATCGAATGGCAGATAGATGGCCGCCGACAGGCAGCCCAATACCGAGGCCCATGCCTTGGCACGCCACAACCCCCAGGCTTCCACCACATGCAGCAGGCCGTAGGCCAGCATGGCGGCAGCGGCCAGATGGACAGCGTCGGGACTGATGGTCTTGAGCAACGACGGCAGTGCGCCGTGGTCGGGATCCAGACTAAACCGGCGGATCAGGGTACTGACCGCGTTTTGCAGCGGGAGCGGGCCCAGAATTTCCAGGCTCGTCGCCGCCAACAGCGCAAGCGTCCCTTTGACCGCCTCTAGCAAGGCGATCACATGCAGCCCCGGATGCGCACGCGGATCCGGGCTGTAGGGTTTGTTGCTCACGACCGTGGGCTAACCAGCAACTCAGCCCGAACGGCCGGAGCGCTTACGATCACTTTCGGTCAGGCCCTTCTTGCGCAGACGGATTTCCTTCGGGGTGACTTCAACCAGCTCGTCGTCCTCGATGAAGTCCAGTGCCTGCTCCAGCGTGTACTTGATCGCCGGGGTCAGCTTGATCGCATCGTCCTTGCCCGAGGCGCGCATGTTGGTCAGCGGCTTGGTCTTGATCGCATTGACGGTCAGATCGTTGTCCTTGGAGTGGATACCGACCAGCTGACCTTCGTACACGTTGTCGCCTTCGGCAGCGAACAGACGGCCACGCTCTTCCAGCGGCCCCAGCGCATAGGCCGGGGTGGCGCCTGCAGCGTTGGCAATCATCACGCCGTTCTGGCGCTTGGCGATCGCGCCCTGTTCCTTCGGACCGTAATGGTCGAACACGTGGAACAGCAGGCCCGAGCCCTGGGTCAGGGTGCGGAACTCGTTCTGGAAGCCGATCAGACCACGCGCCGGGATCATGTAATCCAGACGCACACGGCCCTTGCCGTCGGACTCCATGTTCTTCAGCTGGCCCTTGCGGCTGCCCAGCTTTTCCATCACGCCGCCCTGGTGCTGCTCTTCGATATCGACCACAAGCTGTTCGATCGGCTCCATCTGCTTGCCGTCGATCTCCTTGATGATCACTTCCGGACGCGACACGGCCAGCTCGTAGCCTTCACGACGCATGTTTTCGATCAGCACCGACAGATGCAGTTCGCCACGGCCGGAGACCAGGAACTTGTCGGCGTCGGAACCTTCTTCGACCTTCAATGCCACGTTGTGCACCTTCTCGCGGTCCAGACGGTCGCGCAGCTGGCGGCTGGTCAGGAACTTGCCGCCGGACAGATCCTTGTTGCCGGCGAACGGCGAGTTGTTGACCTGGAAGGTCATCGAGATGGTCGGCTCGTCCACGGTGAGCGGCGGCAGGCCTTCCGGCGCGTCGAGCGCACACACGGTGTCGGAAATGGTCAGCTCGGACACGCCGGAGATGGCCACAATGTCGCCGGCCTCGGCGGTGTCCTGCTCGATGCGCTCAAGGCCCAGGAAGCCCAGCACCTGCAGCACCTTGCCCTGACGCTTCTTGCCTTCGCGGTCGATCACGCTGACCGGCATGTTCTTCTTCAACACACCGCGCTGGATGCGGCCGATGCCGATCACGCCGACAAAGTTGTTGTAATCGAGCTGGCTGATGCGCATCTGGAACGGGCCGTCCGGATCCACGTCCGGTGCCGACACGTGCTGCATGATCGCTTCGTACAGCGGGGTCATGTCGCCGTCGCGCACGCTCGAATCCAGGCTGGCATAGCCGTTCAATGCAGAGGTGTAGACGATCGGGAAATCCAGCTGCTCGTCGGTTGCGCCGAGCTTGTCGAACAGGTCGAACACCTGGTCGATCACCCAGTCCGGGCGTGCGCCGGGACGGTCGATCTTGTTGACCACCACGATCGGCTTGAAGCCCATCGCAAAGGCCTTCTGGGTCACGAAGCGCGTTTGCGGCATCGGGCCGTCCATCGCGTCGACCAGGATCAGCACCGAGTCCACCATCGACAGCACGCGCTCGACTTCGCCACCGAAGTCGGCGTGTCCCGGGGTGTCGACGATGTTGATGCGGTTGCCGTTCCAGGTGATGGCCGTGTTCTTGGCCAGGATCGTGATGCCACGTTCCTTTTCCTGATCGTTGCTGTCCATCACACGCTCAGCCAACACGGTGCGTTCGGACAGGGTGCCGGACTGCTTCAGCAGGCAGTCGACGAGGGTGGTCTTGCCGTGGTCGACGTGCGCGACGATGGCGATATTGCGGAGTTTTTCGATGGACATGCGGAAAGGGCCCCTGTCTGGCGCCAGTCTTGAGAAGGTAAGCCCGACATTATAGCGGTTTCGTTGCCGTGCCGTTGCGCCCGGCCGTCAGATGGTTCAAGACGCCCATTCAGCTTGCTGTGCACCCCCCGACAATGGTCGTACGCCTGCACGGCCGGCTGCACGCCCGGGTGTATTCTAATGGGCTGTCATACACCCTGAAACCTGCAAGGATTTCCATGTCCCTGATTGCCCATTTCGACACCACCCGCGGCCCGATCGTGGTTGAGCTGTTCGCCGACAAGGCCCCGCTGACCGTTGCCAACTTCGTCAACCTGGTCCAGCGCGGTTTCTACGACGGCCTGAGCTTCCACCGTGTCATCGCCGACTTCATGATCCAGGGCGGCTGCCCGGAAGGCTCCGGCCGCGGCGGCCCGGGCTATCGTTTCGAAGATGAAGCCAACAACGGCGTCGGTCACGACCGCGGCGTGCTGTCCATGGCCAATGCCGGCCCCAACACCAACGGCAGCCAGTTCTTCATCACCCATGTCGCCACCAACTGGCTGGACGGCAAGCACACCGTGTTCGGCAAGGTCACCCAGGGCCTGGACGTGGTCGATGCGGTCGCCCAGGGCGATGTGATCAACAAGGTGACGATCGAAGGCGACACCGACGCCGTGCTGGCCGCCAAGGCCGACCGCGTCGCGGAGTGGAACAAGATCCTCGCCGCCTGATGTCTTTCCCCGAACGGCCGCCAAGTGCGGCCGTTCGCTTGTCACTGCGCGCCGCCAGGCCTTGCGCCACGCCAGCGTGCACCTTCACCCACGTTTTTTAGCAGAGGAAACTCCCCATGAAAGCACCTGTTCGTGTTGCCGTGACCGGCGCTGCCGGCCAGATCGGCTATGCCCTGCTGTTCCGCATCGCCTCCGGCGAAATGCTGGGCAAGGATCAGCCGGTGATCCTGCAATTGCTGGAACTGTCCAATGAAAAAGCCCAGGCCGCGCTCAAGGGCGTGATCATGGAGCTGGAAGACTGCGCATTCCCGCTGCTGGCCGGCGTGGTCGGCACCGACGACGCCGAAGTGGCGTTCAAGGACATCGACGTTGCGCTGCTGGTTGGCGCGCGTCCGCGCGGCCCGGGCATGGAGCGCAAGGACCTGCTGCTGGAGAACGCCAAGATCTTCACCGCGCAGGGCGCTGCCCTGAACAAGGTCGCCAAGCGTGACGTCAAGGTGCTGGTGGTCGGCAACCCGGCCAACACCAATGCCTACATCGCGATGAAGTCGGCGCCGGATCTGAACCCGAAGAACTTCACCGCCATGCTGCGTCTGGACCACAACCGCGCGCTGAGCCAGCTGTCGCAAAAGCTCGGCAAGCCGGTCGGCGGTATCGAGAAGTTGGTGGTGTGGGGCAACCACAGCCCGACCATGTACCCGGACTATCGTTTCGCCACCTCCGATGGCGCCTCCATCGGCGATGCGATCAACGACCAGGAATGGAACGCGTCCACCTTCATCCCGACCGTAGGCAAGCGCGGCGCGGCGATCATCGAAGCGCGCGGCCTGTCTTCGGCCGCGTCGGCTGCCAATGCCGCCATCGATCACGTGCGTGATTGGGTGCTGGGCAGTGACGGCAAGTGGGTGACGATGGGCGTGCCGTCCGACGGCTCCTACGGCATTCCCGAAGGCGTGATCTTCGGCTTCCCGGTGATCACCGCCAATGGCGAGTACACCCTGGTCAAGGATCTGCCGATCGACGACTTCAGCCAGAAGTACATCGACAAGACCCTGGCCGAGCTGGAAGAAGAGCGCAGCGGCGTGTCGCATCTGCTGGGCTGAGTTCTGCTTCAGGTTGTAACGAAAACGCCGGGCAGTGCCCGGCGTTTTTTATGCGTCGTGTAAGTGATGCGTTGCGTTGTGGCGCAAAAAATCAATCACGCACGTCGATGTGGGACTCTCCGTGCGGTAGGTGCTGCCGCCGCACTCTGATCAACTCGCGCGATGCGATCGGCCTACGCCAGACCTTCGGCTTTCAATGCGGCCTGCACATCGGCATCGGCCAGCATGCGCTGCACGAACGCATCCAGTGCATTCAAGCCACTCAGATCCACGCCGACCTTCTGCGCCCACAACAAGGTCACGAACAGATACGCATCGGCACCGGTATGGGTGTCGCTGGCCAGCCAGGTACGATCCTGCAGATGCGTGTTGGCACGTTCGTACAAGGTGCGCAACTTGCTGCGTGCGTCGTCGTGGCTGCGCGCAAGCAGCGCGTCGTCCTGCAGATACGCAGTGCTGCCGAAGATCGGCTTGAATGTCGGATGCACATCGGCATTGGCGAAGGCGATCCAGCGATTGATCTCGGCGCGGCTGCGCGCAGTGCCGTCGCCGGACAGACCGGTAAGCGGTGCGATGTCGGCGATGTAGTTGAGGATGGCCGCGTTCTGATTCAACGCCCAATCGTCGACCACCAACAGCGGAACCGCGCCGGCCGGATTCAGGCGCAGATACTCGGGGGATTTCATCGTGGCGGCATCGACAACGGTCAGCTCGAACGGCAGGCCCGACCAGCGCAACACGATGTGATCTGCCAGCGAGCACGCGCCGGGCTTGGTGTACAGCTTCATAGGAATTCCACGCGAGAACGAAGGCGCAAGCTTAGCGGCAACGCATGCGCGCGTGCGTGGAAAGCGTCAGGATGCAGTGCGTGGACGCAGCTTCTGCACGCGATAGAACGTGTGGTCGCCGATGGTGGCAACCTGATACGCATTGCGCCAGCTGGGGCTCGCAATCGCGCTGGCGGCAAAGTGGCTCGCGCCCGGCACGATCTCTTTGCGTTGGCCTACCGGTAACGCCCAGTTGCGCTCTGCGGCCAATGCCACATCCAATGCCTTGTTCCAGGCATCGTCATTCTTGAGCTGAGTTCCCGGTGACACGATGGTCGGCGCGAACTGCTTGCGCGCGGTGACCACCTGACACATCGAATCGCCCCACAAACCACTGTCCAGACGACGCAACGCGACTTCTGCAACGGCTTGTTGGCCACGCAAGGTCTGGTCGCGTGCTTCCAGGTATACGGTGGTACTCAAACACAACGAATCTGCAGCCGGCTGCGGCAATAATTGCGACAGCCAAAGTATCCAAGCCAGTTTCATAGAACTCCTTGCTCCGTATGGGCCGATCCGCAGGCCATCCAAAGTGGATGCACCAGTGCGAAGGGCTTGGCGTCATGGGGAGGCGACCTACCAAGGGCCGCCAAGTCTCCGGCGAAAGACACATCTGCCGAAGGTGCCCACCAAATACGGTGGGTCAAAAAGTTGGCGCAAGGTAGGCGGCGATCACATAATCCCTGCTGAATGGGCTGGGTTGACGCGCGTGATTGCCCGCTGTGTCTAGTGCTTCGCTGGATGAGAGCTTTGCGATGCAACATTGAGATGCGTCGCATCGATGTAGCGACTGCAGATATTGAGACTTAGGTCCGCGTGATACGCATGCAGTGTTTGACAATTGCACAGTGTGATTGTTTTGCGCTGCATGCACGGAAGTTGCGTATGCCGCACCAAATATGTTCTGCGCTACACGCCATCATCACTCACTAACATGCCTATGCGCCGATTTCAGGCGCATCGACTATGTATCGAGATGCGCATGCGGGTAAGTGCTTAACGCAATGGTCCGCACATGGCTTGCGTTGGTAGCTTCGCGCAGGCGTATCGGTGTTCGCAGCATGCGACGATGTTTTGTTAGCCGCTCTAAGTCGCTACAGTTTTGAACCCATCGTGCGTATTTGAGTGAGGCGCTTCAATTCAGCGTGGCGCAGAAGATTTTTGTGCATGCAGTGCATGCACCGCGATTGCGGGTGCGCATCATTGCAATCAGCGAAAAACGTCATGTGCAATCGCTGAAGCTCTTGCTGCGTTATCGAGACGATTACACGTGGCGCGAAGGCAGCGCTGCTGCGACAGATCTGCGTTTTCCAGACATCACAAAGGCGCTGCCGACCCAGGCGATCAACACGCACAGCACGCCGCAAATCATCGGACCCAATGCCATTGCCCACGCCAGATGTGCGTTGTGACCAGAGCGATAGTCGGATGCGCCAAGTAGCAATCCGATCAATGCACTGCCTGCTGCCAATGCAAGTTGGGCGGTGGCGGTGAGTGCGGCAAATCCGCGCGCCTGCTGTGCTGGACCGTGGCGCGAGGCGAGTTCTGCATGCCGTGCCCAGACCCATTGCCCGGCACTGCCCGCCGCCAGACCCATGCCGAAGGCCAGGCTGGCATCCAGCACGGTGTGGCGAGAGACAGCCATGGCGAACACCAGCCCAAGTGCGGCCAACGCCGCTCCGCTGACGCCTAGTCGACGCATTGCCACGGTCGGCCAGCGGGCAGCCAAGGGCTGCACGACGACGCTGCCAAGCGCATAGGCAATCAACACCGCGCTACCCCATCCCGCCGAGCCGATACGCGACTGCGCCAGATACGGCGCCAATTTGGTAAATGTCGGCAGCGCCAACGCCAGTGCTGCGATGACGGCCAACGGCAGTAACTGATCGCGCTGCCATCGTGGCGCAGATGGTGGTGCTGGAGTGCCTGCAAGCACATGTGCGTAGCGCTGTAGCGTCTGCCGTAACCACCACGCCGATAGCAGTGCGAGGCTGCCGGACAGCGCGACGATCATCAGCGCTGTGGATGCGGCGGTGTGCGCGCCGTCTTTCAGTAGCAGGCCGATCGCTGCGCTGACCAGCAACGCGGCCAGCCCGCTCCCGATCAGACGCAGCGCACTGACGCCGCGCGCGCCATGCCAAGGCCAGTGCCCCATTCCCAACAAGGTGTTCTGAGCCACGTCGCCGATCGCATATGCGGCGCGAAACGGCAGGCTGAGCAGCAGGACGCTGATCAAGCGGATATCGGGTGGAAATGCCGGCGTGACAAAGACCAACGACAAGGCGACAGCTGCCAGCGCAATGCCGCGCCATTGCGACCGCCCAGCCCACGCCAGGCTGGCGCCGGCACTCCAGCGCTTCGCTGCGAAGACGCCCATTACTGCGCTCACGACCAGGCCACCGGCGACCGAGACGCCCGCCGCAATCGCGCCCAGTCCGACGTATTCGGTCAACGCAAAAATCAGCAGCAATTCTGCGGTATACCAGAGCAGGCTCTTGCCGAAATGCGCCGCAGCGTAGGCCAGCAACGCTGCGGGCGGGAGGGTAGGCGGCGGCGATGCAGTCCGGATCGATGGCATGCCGGGTTTATAGCCGAGCCGCGCGACAGAAAAAAGATGTACCGAGCATGCTCCGACCAGCGGCGTACGCGGTGGTGTCGCGCTATTGATGGCAGCGTCGACGCCGGCACCGATCTGTCTCTGTCTTAGGTGCCCGCGTACACTTGCGCAAGCGTCTGCCGAGCAGACAGGCGGTTGCCTTAAAGACCGCCGATATCAGCATCGAAGTGAAACCAATGCGGCTCTCTTGCAGATGCACACACCCGCTCTGGCGTCGTAATGAAGAACGGCTGTGGCTTCCACGACATCGCGTGCAAGCGCGTTACAAGGTTGCCGCCAACCGGCACGCCTGATTGATCGCACGCTTGGCATCCAGTTCGGCGGCAACATCCGCACCGCCGATCAGATGCGGTTGCTGTCCGTTTGCCTGCAGCGCGGCAAGCAGCTCGCGACGCGGTTCCTGCCCGGCGCAGACCACCACCGTGCCGACATCGAGCAGTTGCTCGGTGCCTTCCACGCGGATCCGCAGACCGGCATCGTCAACGCCCAGATACTCCACGCCGCCGAGCATCTTGACGCCCTTGGCCTTGAGCGTGGCGCGGTGGATCCAGCCGGTGGTCTTGCCCAGACGCGCGCCGGGTTTGCCGGGGCTGCGCTGCAGCAGCCAGACCTGACGGGCAGGGCGCTCGGGTTGCGGTTTGGCCAACGCGCCGCGTGTTTCGAAGCTCGGGTCCACGCCCCATTCGGCCATCCAGCGCGCCGGATCCAGCGCTGGCGAGACGCCTTCGTGCACCAGAAATTCGCCGACATCGAAACCGATTCCGCCGGCGCCGATGATGGCGACCTTGTCGGCCGCTACATGGCGGCCCAGTACCACGTCCAGGTAATTGACCACCATCGGATGATCGGCACCGGGGAAGTCCACCTTGCGCGGCTCGATGCCGGTGGCCAGCACGATCTCATCGAAGGCCTTGAGGTCGTCCGCCTGCACGCGTGTCTGCAACCGCAGCGCTACGCCGGTGGCTTCGATACGGTGTCCGAAATAGCGCAGCGTCTCGTTGAATTCTTCCTTGCCCGGGATGCGCTTGGCGACATTGAATTGCCCGCCGATTTCATCGCTTGCATCGAACAAGGTCACCTGGTGGCCGCGCTCGGCCGCCACCGTTGCGCAGGCCAGTCCGGCAGGGCCTGCACCGACCACCGCGATGCGCTTGGGCGTGGTGGTCGGGGTGTAGATCAGCTCGGTTTCGTGCACTGCGCGTGGGTTGACCAGGCAGCTGGCCAGCTTGTTGTCGAACACATGATCCAGGCAGGCCTGGTTGCACGCGATGCACGTATTGATCGTGTGCGACTGGCCGGCGCTGGCCTTGTTGGCCCATTGCGGGTCGGCCAACAGTGGGCGCGCCAGCGACACCATGTCGGCTGCGCCGTCGGCCAGAATGCGCTCGGCCACTTCGGGCATGTTGATGCGGTTGGTTGCCACCACCGGGATGCGCAGGTGCGGCTTGAGCTTGGCGGTGACACCTGCAAACGCCGCGCGGGGTACCGATGTGGCGATGGTCGGGATGCGCGCCTCGTGCCAGCCAATGCCGGAATTGATGATGGTGGCGCCGGCTGCCTCGATTGCCTGCGCCTGCGCCAGGATCTCCTGCCACTGGTTGCCGTCATCGACCAGATCCACCAGCGACAGCCGGTAGATGATGATGAAGTCCGGCCCGCAGGTCTCGCGGATGCGCCGAACGATCTCCACCGCAAAGCGCATGCGCTTGGTCGCATCGCCGCCCCAGGCATCGCTGCGCTGGTTGGTGCGTGCGGCGGTGAATTCGTTGATGAGATAGCCTTCCGACCCCATCACCTCCACGCCGTCGTAACCGGCCTCGCGCGCCAGCCGCGCCGCGCGCGCATAGGCCGCGATCTGTCGATCCACCGCACGCGCCGACAACGCACGCGGAGTGAATGGATTGATCGGCGCCTTGAGCCTGGACGGCGCCACCGACAACGGGTGATAGGCGTAGCGCCCGGCGTGCAGCAGCTGCAGGCAGATCTTGGCGCCGTGTGCGTGCACCGCACGGGTGACCTGACGATGCGGGCGCACTTCCCACGGCCACGACAGCTTGCCGCCGAACGGCTTGAGCCAGCCCACCACATTCGGCGAAAACCCACCGGTGACGATCAGCCCGACGCCGCCGGCCGCGCGCTCGGCGAAATACGCCGCCAATTTAGGGAAATCGCGCGCACGGTCTTCAAGACCGGTGTGCATCGAGCCCATCAGGACGCGATTGCGCAATTGCGTGAAACCCAGATCGAGCGGGGTGAACAGGTGCGGGTAGGGCGAGTCAGGCAGGCCGGTGGCGGGCGACATGATATGGATACGCTGGCGTACGGAGTGCGCACGATGCAGGCAAACGGGCGTGTCGGCAAGTCTTGACGCACGCGGCCAGTGCTGGGGGCAGTCTGCTGGAGGGGGCGGGACCCGCAAGCCCGCGCAAACGCAGCGGGCAAACTCAACCAGTGGCGCCGATCACCAGCCCGCCAGCACCAACTTGCCGATCGTGCTGCCGCTTTCCAGCCGCCGATGCGCCTCGCGCAACTGCTGCGCATTGATCGGCGACAGCGTCTCGGTCTGCGTGGTGCGCAGTTCGCCCGCATCGATCAGGCTGGCCGCACGATTGAGGATGCGGTGCTGCTCGACCATATCTTCTGTTGCATAGCGGGCGCGCGTGAACATCAGTTCCCAGTGGATGCCGATGCACTTGGATTTGTACGGGTCGCCAATCGACAGCGGGCCGCGCGGCTCCACGATCAAGCCCACGTGTCCCTGGGGTGCCAGGATCTCGCCCAACTGCTGCCAGTAGCGGTCGGTGTCGGCCAGATTGAGCGCCGCATCCACACTCTGCAGGCCTAGCGCCTGCAATTGCGGGTGCAACGGTTGGTGGTGATCGATCACATGCTGCGCGCCCATCTGGCGCACCCATTCAATCGTCTCCGGACGCGATGCAGTGGCGATGACCGTGAAGCCGGCATGCCGCGCCAGCTGGATCGCAATGGAGCCCACGCCACCGGCACCCCCGATGATCAGTAAGTGCTTGCCGCGATTGCGTGCGCCGTCGAAGGCGAACGGCATGCGCTGGAACAACAACTCCCACGCGGTCAGCGTGGTCAGCGGCAACGCAGCCGCCTCGGCGAAGCTGAGCGAGGTCGGCTTGCAGCCGGCGATGCGCGCATCGACCAACTGGTACTGCGCGTTGCTGCCCGGCCTTCCGATATCTCCTGCGTAATAGACCTCGTCGCCCACCACGAATGCAGTGACCTCCGGGCCGACCGCTTCGACCACGCCGGCGGCGTCGTAGCCGAGAATTTTCGGCGCATCCAGCGTTTGCGGCTTGGGCGCACGTACCTTGGTGTCGACCGGATTCACCGAGATCGCCTCCACACGCACTAATAAGTCATACCCGGACGGCGCCGCAGGCGACGGAAGCTCCATGTCAAGCAGCGACTCGGGATCGTCGATTGGAAGATGGCGAGTGATGGCGATGGCTTTCATCGAGGCGCTCCTTTGGGGAGTTCAGGGTGCGTTGTGATGCCATTGACCCGCAACCACCAAGCCCACAATTCAGCTCGGACTAGGGCTCGCATTCACCAATGTGGTCGCGGAGTCATGCCGCCTGTCCCCCGGGGGTCAGACCGCAAGCGTATTCAACTGGCTTAATTGGGCTGCCGTTCATGCGGGGCAATTGTGCTAACTGAGCGCCCGGTCCTTTCCTTCATGAAGCTGTATACGTAGTATTGAGTGGGATCGCCGTCTCTGTTGATTGCTTTCACATGTTATATGTCCGTTAACGCGATCTTCACTGAAGCCGGCTTAATCTGCGCCCCGATGGCTCTGGATGTGACGAGCATCTTTACCAAGAACAATGCCTCTATCGGTTTATCTCCCAAAGAAGGAGCTGTATACATGAACAAGAAAATTCTCACTGCCGCGTTGCTTGGCGGCCTGGCGTTTGCCCAGGCTGCTTCCGCGCAGGAATTCGATGACCGTTGGTACCTGACCGGTAGCGCTGGCTTCAACTTCCAGGACAGCGATCGTCTGACCAATGATGCTCCGTTCGTGACCCTGGGTCTGGGCAAGTTTGTCAGCCCGAACTGGTCGATCGACGGCGAGCTGAACTATCAGAACCCGAATTTCGATGCCAACCAGGACCAGAACTGGAGCCAGTACGGCATCTCGTTCGACCTGCGTCGCCACTTCATCGCTGAAGGCCGCGGCTGGAACCCCTACCTCCTGTTCGGTCTGGGCTACCAGCGTTCGGAAGAAGAGTTCGACGCAACCCCGAACCCGGTTTCGCCGGGCCAGCAGAAAGACGGCAACTTTGCCGCCAAGGCTGGCGTCGGTCTGCAGACCACCTTCGACAAGCGCGTTGCCGTGCGTGCCGAGTTGGCCTACCGCGCTGACTTCAACGACCAGAGCGTTGCTGCTCCGCAGGAAGACTGGTTCGGCGACGTGCTGGCTTCGGTCGGCGTCGTGATCCCGTTGGGACCGGCTCCGTCGACCGCTCCGCCGCCGGCTCCGGCTCCGGTTGCTCCGAGCTGCGCAGACCTGGATGACGACGGTGACGGCGTCAACAACTGCGACGACAAGTGCCCGGCTTCGCAGCCTGGCCAGACCATCGGTCCGGACGGTTGCCCGGTTCCTGTGTCGATCGACCTGAAGGGCGTGAACTTCGACTTCAACAAGTCGACCCTGCGTCCGGACGCACAGTCCATCCTGAGCGAAGCGACCGAGATCCTGAAGCGTTACCCCGACCTGAAGGTCGAGGTTGCCGGTCACACCGACTCGAAGGGTACCGACGCGTACAACCAGAAGCTGTCCGAGCGTCGTGCGACCACCGTGTACGACTACCTGACCAAGAACGGCGTTGATGCGTCGCGTCTGGTTGGCCCGATCGGCTACGGCGAGAGCCGTCCGATTGCTCCGAACGCCAACCCGGATGGTTCCGACAATCCGGAAGGCCGTGCGAAGAACCGTCGTACCGAGCTGAACGTCCAGAACTAATTGGACCGCTAGCTGCTGCATACAAAACCCGGCCTTGTGCCGGGTTTTGTCTTTGTAGGGCCAGGAAAAGTGCGTCGAGTCGCCGCCAAACCTGTCTGTGTTGCCATCCAGGCACGGTTCCGGTTGAAACAGCGTTCATCGCTGCCTACACTCGCCGCGTCAACACCAAACTCATAATTGGAAGAACCCGATGCTGCGTACCGCCACGGCAGGTTTGCTCTGTCTCGCTTTGATTCCTGCCGCTTACGCCGCCCCGAACTGCGCCGGCAGCACGGTGTCCCAGCCGCTGCCGTTGCCTGCCACGGTGATTGCGCCGGCGGCGGCCGAGTTCTACACCCGTAGCGTCCAGCTGGGCATGCCCACCGGCGTGTTGGCCCAGCCCTACACCAGCGAGCAATCGGTGGACCGCGTGCTGCTGCGGTTGCGCGTGGAAGGCTGCCAGGACCTGGCCAAGGTGATTCCGCCCGGCGGCACGGTCAATCCGAACGATCCGGCCGCCTACAAGGCCACCACTGCGTTCGACAACACGCCGTGGCGTTTTGACATGAGCCAGAACGGCAAGCGCATGACCGCCGAAGAATTCGATGCCTGGATGAAGGCGCGCGGTGTGCGTGTGGTCAAGGCGCGTCCGGTGGCTGCGCCGGCTCCAGCTGCTGCTGCGGCAACTGCAATGCCTGCGGCCGACGCCAAGTCGGTCGAAAACAAGTAAGCGGCACGGTCGGGACGGCATGACCCGGCGGCCTCCGCCGGCAACGTCCCGGCAACGCAAGCGTGGTCCTGCTGGTGCTTCGCGCGCCTCCGTTACGGCCACCGCGACCACCGCACCGCGCCACGGGCTGGCGCGCGTGCTGTCCAAATTGGGCGTGTGTTCGCGTACCGAAGCGGCACGCTGGATCTCCGAAGGGCGGGTCAGCGTGGCTGCGCGTGTGGTCCACGACCCCGAATATCCGATCCGCGCCGATCAGCAGTCGAGCATTACCGTCGACGGGCAGCCGTTGGCCGGGCCGGCGCGCTGCTATCTGATGCTCAACAAGCCGCGCGGCGTGGTCACGACCGTGCGCGACGAGCAGGGCAGGGACACCGTGTATCGCTGCTTCGATGGTGCCGGATTGCCGTGGATCGCGCCGGTCGGGCGATTGGACAAGGCCAGCGAAGGGCTGCTGCTCTTCAGTAACGACCCGCAATGGGCGGCGGCGGTGACCGATCCTGCGACCGGGCCGGACAAGACCTATCACGTGCAGATCGATTGCCGCCCGAGTGCCGAGCAACTGGCGCAGTTGCGGGCCGGTGTGGTCGATCCCGATCCTGAGGGCGATGGTGCGCTGCTGCGCGCCAAGCACGTTGGCGTGCTGCGCGAAGGCGAGCGCAATGCGTGGCTGGAGATCGTGCTGGACGAGGGCCGCAATCGGCAGATCCGCCGCTTGTTGGCAGCGCTGGAGATCGGGGTGCTGCGGCTGGTGCGGGTGGCGATCGGTGCGCTGGCAATGGGTGAGTTGGGCAAAGGCGCGTGGCGCATGCTCAGCGCCGAGGAAGTCAGGGCGCTGACGGCGGCTCCCGCCAGCGCGCCAGACGCGCGCTGAGCAAGGCGCTGACGACTTCAAAAGCACGTGCGTCGCCGGCGCCGTTGGCATCGTGGCGGCGACCCTTGGCGTGATTGCAACCGGCACAGGCCAGGGCGAGATTACGCGCCGCATTCGCATCGTCGCCGACCATCGCGCACAGCGCGGCCGCTGCGCGACCGCCGAACCAGGCCTGCGGGATTACGTGTTCCAGGGTGGTGTGGCCGAGCGGCTCGCCATCGGCGCGCAGCTGCAAGCGCCGACGGCAATGCAGGCAGCGGGTTTCCCAACTGCCGTCCAGTAAATGCGCCTGGGCATCGGTGTGCGCCGCCAGCAACAGCCGTTGGCGCAGCACCGTGCGCATCAGTTTTTGATGACGTCCAGTTCGCGGCCGATCTTGATGAATGCAGCGATCGCCTGATCCAACTGCTCGCGGGTGTGCGCGGCGCTGATCTGGGTACGGATGCGTGCCTGGCCCTTGGGCACCACCGGGAAGAAGAAGCCGATGGCGTAGATGCCTTCTTCCAGCAGGCGCTCGGCGAATTGTTGCGCCAGCGGTGCGTCGTAGAGCATCACCGGGCTGATCGGATGCACGCCGGGTTTGACGTCGAAACCGGCGGCGGTCATGCGCTCGCGGAAGTAGCGGGTGTTGTCGACCAGTTGCGTACGCAGCTCGCCAGCGGCTTCCAGCATCTCGAACGCCTTGATGCCGGCAGCCACCACGTGCGGCGGCAGTGAATTGGAAAACAGATAGGGACGCGAGCGCTGGCGCAGCAATTCGATGACTTCACGCTTGGCGGTGGTGAAGCCGCCCAGTGCGCCGCCCATCGCCTTGCCCAGCGTACCGGTGAAGATATCGATCTGGTCCAGCACGCCTTTGACCTCGGCCGAGCCGCGGCCGCTCGCACCGAGAAAGCCGGTGGCGTGGCATTCGTCGATATGCACCAGTGCGTTGTACTTGCGGGCGAGGGCGGTGATCTCGTCCAGCGGGGCGATGAAGCCGTCCATCGAGAATACGCCGTCGCTGGTGATCAGCTTGGTCTTGCAGCCGGCGGCATCGGCGGCCTGCAGCTGCGCTTCCAGGTCGGCCATGTCGCAGTTGGCGTAGCGGAAGCGCTTGGCCTTGCACAGACGTACGCCGTCGATGATCGAGGCGTGGTTGAGCGCGTCGGAGATGATGGCGTCGTGCTCGCCGAGCAACGGTTCGAACAGGCCGCCGTTGGCATCGAAACAGGCGGCATAGAGGATGGTGTCCTCGGTGCCGAAGAAGTCGGCGATGGTGCGCTCGAGTTGCTTATGCAAATCCTGGGTGCCGCAGATGAAGCGCACCGAGGCCATGCCGAAGCCGTGCGTGTCCAGCGCGTCCTTGGCGGCCTGGATGATGTCCGGGTGGTCGGCAAGGCCCAGATAGTTGTTGGCGCAGAAGTTGAGCACGCTGCGGCCGTCGGCGAGGGTGATCTGCGCCGACTGCGGGCCGATGATGATGCGCTCGGACTTGAACAGGCCCTGGGCCTGGATCGCCTCCAGTTCGACAGCGTAATGGGCGGTCAGCGCGGCGGGAGTGTTGGTCATGGCGATCGCAGTGGCAGAAAGAAGCACGATTTTAACGATCACAGCGGCATACCACTACGTCATGCAAAATCGGTATAAGCGCAGGCGTGTATGTCATTTCACCGCCCGCGTAGCGCTGCGCAGCATGGCATGCTTGCTGTTCAGCTGCGCCCAACCGGCCAGGAGATTGCTGTGACCCACCCCCGCTACCGCTTCGTGTCGATCCTGTTGTGCAGCTTGCTGGCCCTGGCCGGCCCGGCTGGCGCGCGCGACATCGGTCTGCTCAATGTGAGCTATGACCCCACCCGCGAGTTCTATCGCGACTACAACAGCGCGTTCGCCGCGCATTGGAAGCAGCAACATCCGCAGGACACGGTGACGGTGGAAACCTCGCACGGCGGCTCCGGGAAACAGGCGCGCGCAGTGATCGACGGCATCGAGGCCGATGTGGTCACGTTGGCGCTGGCCTACGACGTGGACGCGATCGCCGAGAAGGCCAAGCTGATCGACAGCGATTGGGAAAAGCGCCTGCCCGACAACAGCGCGCCGTACACCTCGACGATCGTGTTCCTGGTGCGCAAGGGCAACCCGAAGAACATCCACGATTGGCCGGATCTGCTGCGCTCCGGCGTGGCGGTGGTGACGCCCAACCCCAAGACCTCCGGCGGCGCGCGCTGGAATTATCTGGCTGCCTGGGCGTATGCCGACCGCATCTTCAAGGGCGACCGCGCGCGCATCGTGCGCTACATGCAGGCGCTGTTCCGCAACGTGCCGGTGTTGGACACGGGCGCGCGCGGTGCCACGACGACCTTCGTGCAGCGTGGTATCGGCGATGTGCTGCTGGCCTGGGAAAACGAAGCACTGCTGGCGCGCGATGAACTGGGCAAGGACAAGTTCGAGATCGTGGTGCCGAAGTTGTCGATCCTGGCCGAGCCGTCGGTGGCCTTGGTCGACAAGAACGTCGACAAACACGGCACGCGCGATGTGGCCGAGGCCTACCTGAAGTATCTATACGCGCCGGAAGGCCAGAAACTGGCGGCCAAGCATTTCTATCGCCCGCGTCACCCGGAATTTGCCGACCCGGCGGATCTGGCGCGCTTCCCGGACATCAAGCTGGTGACCATCCAGGAAGCGTTCGGCTCGTGGGACAAGGCGCAGCAGGAACACTTCGCCGACGGTGGTGTGTTCGATCAGATCCAGGCAAAAAAGTAGGCAATGCAGATGTCGGTTGCTCCCCATCCAGCGCCGTCATCGCGCCGACGCGTGATGCCGGGGTTGGGCTTGAGTCTTGGAATTACGCTGACCTGGCTGGGATTGATTGTGTTGATCCCGCTGCTGGGCATCTTTATCAAAACCAGCGGATTGGGTTGGGACGGCCTTTGGCGGGTGTGGAGCGAGCCACGGGTGTTGTCGGCGTTGCGGGTGAGCTTCGGTACGGCGTTCGTAGCCGGCGCCTTCAACGCACTCATGGGAACCTGGGTGGCGTGGGTGTTCGTGCGCTACAACTTCCCGGGCAAGCGCTTCTTCGACGCGGTGATCGATCTGCCATTCGCGTTGCCCACCGCAGTTGCAGGTATCGCGCTGACTGCGTTGTATGGCGGCAACGGTTGGGTCGGGCGCTGGCTGGAGGCGATCGGTATCAAGGTCGCCTATACGCAGTTGGGGATCGTGCTGGCGCTGGTGTTTGTCGGCCTGCCGTTCGTGGTGCGGGTGGTGCAGCCGGTGCTGGCCGAGAGCGAGCGTGAACTGGAAGCGGCCGCCGCCACGCTGGGCGCCTCACGTTGGCAGACGGTCTGGCGGGTGGTGCTGCCGGGACTGTGGCCAGCGGTACTGACCGGGTTTGCGCTGGCCTTCGCGCGCGGCGTGGGTGAGTACGGTTCGGTGATCTTCATCGCCGGCAATCTGCCCAATTCCACCGAGATCGCGCCGCTGCTGATCACCATCCGGCTGGAAGAATTCGATTATGCCGGCGCCACCGCGATTGCGGCGGCAATGCTGCTGCTGTCGTTCGTGATCCTGCTGGTGGTCAATACGCTGCAGGCACGCCTGCTGCGCTATCAACGGAGGCCTGCATGAACGATGCTGTTTCGTCGCTGCCCTCCATGCTGCAGAACCGCACAATGACCGAACAGGCGCGCCGCATCACCGACTCGGCCACCAACGAGCCTCGCTGGGTGCAGTGGTTGATGATTCTGGGCGCGCTGCTGTTTCTGCTGGCGTTTCTGCTGCTGCCGCTGGTGCTGGTGTTTGCCGAGGCGCTGCGGGGTGGTTGGGAAACGTTTTTGCGCGCAGTGGTCGATCCGGATGCGTTGTCAGCGATCAAGCTGACCTTGATCGTGACTGCGATCGTGCTGCCGCTGAATCTGGTATTCGGGGTGGCGGCGGCGTGGGCGGTGAGCAAGCATCGCTTTCCCGGCAAGCGCTTGCTGATCAGCCTGATCGATTTGCCGTTTTCAGTGTCGCCGGTGGTGGCGGGTTTGATCTTCGTGCTGATCTTCGGGCGCAGCGGTTGGGCGTGGCCGTTGATCGACGAAGGTTGGCGGGTGCAGCTGCCGTTTTTTGGCGAGATGCTGATTCAGCTGCCACGCATCGTGTTCGCGCTGCCGGGCATCGTGCTGGCGACGACTTTTGTCACGTTTCCGTTTATTGCGCGCGAGCTGATGCCGCTGATGGAGCAGCAAGGCAGCGATGAAGAACTGGCGGCATTGAGCCTGGGCGCGAGCGGCTGGCAGATGTTCTGGCGGGTGACCCTGCCCAATATCCGTTGGGGCCTGATGTACGGCGTGCTGCTGTGCGCGGCGCGCGCGATGGGCGAGTTTGGTGCGGTGTCGGTGGTGTCCGGGCATATCCGCGGGCGCACCAATACGCTTCCCTTGCATGTGGAAATTCTCTACAACGAATACGCCTACAGCGCCGCGTTTGCGTGTGCCTCGCTGCTGGCATTGACCGCGCTGCTGACGCTGGCGCTGAAGACGTATCTGGAATGGCGGCATGGCGACTCGCTCGCCGCCAACCACCGACATTGAGGTGAACATGGGCATCCGCATCCACCGCCTGCGCAAGCAGTTCGACACGTTCACTGCGCTGGACGACATCACGTTGGACGTGCGCCAGGGTGAGTTGCTGGCACTGCTGGGGCCGTCGGGCTCAGGCAAGACCACGTTGTTGCGCATCATGGCCGGGCTGGAGCATGCCGATGGCGGGCAGGTGCTGTTCGGCGATGAAGATGCCACGCGCATGAGTGTGCAGTCGCGCCGGGTCGGCTTCGTGTTCCAGCACTACGCGTTGTTCAAGCATATGGACGTGTTCGAGAACATCGCCTTCGGTCTGCGGGTGCGGCGCGGTAACGAGCGTTGGGCTGAAGCGCGTATTCGCGCACGCGTGGAAGAATTGCTGGCGCTGGTGCAGTTGCATGGCCTGGAGCAGCGCTATCCCACCCAGCTGTCCGGTGGTCAGCGTCAGCGTGTGGCACTGGCGCGTGCGTTGGCGATCGAGCCGCGCGTGCTGCTGCTGGACGAGCCATTTGGGGCGCTGGATGCGCAGGTGCGCCGCGACCTGCGCCGCTGGCTGCGCGAGCTGCACGAACGTACCGGTCTGACCACGGTGTTCGTGACCCACGATCAGGAAGAAGCGCTGGAACTGGCCGACCGGGTGGCGATCCTCAACCGCGGCCGCATCGAGCAGCTCGACACCCCGGCGATGATCTACGACAAGCCGGCCTCGCCGTTCGTCTATTCGTTCGTGGGCGCGGTGAACCGCATTCCTGGTGTGCTGGCGGAAGGTCGGATCCAGGTGGCCGGGCATGCATTGCCGGCGGCTAACGCCGCGTTGGCCGCAGGCCCGGTGGAGGTGTATGTGCGACCGGAAGATCTGGTGCCCGATGACGCCGGTTGGCCGGCGACAGTGGCCTGGTCGCAGCGCAGCGGTGCGCGTCTGCGTCTGCGCGCAACGCTTGAGCCGGCAGGCAACGAGGTGGAAGTGGAACTGCCGGCCTCGGCGGGGAGTTTTCAGCCAGGGCAGCAGCTAAGGCTGGCGGCGCGGCATTACGGGGTGTTTCCGGTGTGATTCAACGCCGGCTGGGGCCGGTATTGAATGGGGACTTGGGATTTGGGAGTAGGGATTCGGGATTCGCAGAGCGGGTCCGCTTTTGCTTTGGCATTACGAATCCCCAATTCCCAATTCCCAATTCCCAATTCCCAATTCCCAATTCCCAATCTCAAGATCCTGCGCATTCAGTCGATGAGATGGGCATCCTGATCAGCACTATCGGTGGTTAAAGCCTGTGTGCTGGTTCAAAGGCGCACGACGTTGATGTTGCGCTGCAATGACAGTTGGACTAATAAAGTCACTGCAGCGTTGCTTCGCGTCATCCGACCGCCCATCGACCCAGGAGATGCTCCATGAAGCCGTCCCCCCTCGCGTGTTGTCTGTCGTTGTTGTTGCTCGGTGTCGTGCCGTTGGCGCATGCGCAGGATGAAGAAGCGCCAGCGTCGCCCTTCAGTGGCACCTTTGCGGTCACCAGCGATTATCTGTTCCGCGGTATCTCGCAGACCAATGAAGAGCCCGCCTTCCAGGCCGGACTCACGTACACGACGCCGTTCGGCGTGTACATCGGCACCTGGACCTCCAATGTCGATTACGGTGCGGGCGATCCGGATTGGGAAGTGGATGGCTTTGTCGGCTACAACACCGATCTGGGCACTAACTGGAATTTCGATGTGATGGTCAACCGCTACCAGTACCTGGGAGCCGGCGCGTCCAACTACGCCGAACTGATCACCAAGACCACGTTTTTGAAGACCTATAGCTTGACCGTTGCCTATACCAACGATCTGTATGGGTCGAAGACCGACGGCTATTACTACGCGCTCGATGCCAACTGGACGTTGCCGTACGACTTCACGTTCGGCGCGCACGCCGGGCACAGCGTTTACACCTCGGCGCTCAGTCAGGTGGATCACGATTACAACGACTTCGGGGTGAATGTCGGCAAGGCGTTCGGTCCGCTGGGTTTGAGCGTGGGCTATTACGACACCAGCGAAGCGGCCGAATTCGGCTTCGGTCGGCAGAATTCGCAGAACCATCTGGTGGCGACTGCCACGGTCACCTGGCCTTGATGGCGATCGACTAAATAGCGGCTCTGACAACTTGGCCGTGTAGTTGCGAGGCGGGAAGTGTTGATGCTCGGCTGCTTCAGCATCTACATCTAAACGATGCTTAGAAATCAGATTTCGGCTGGCTTGTTTTGGAGTGTTTGCACAGTGCGGATAGGTCGCTTGTAGAGCGGCTGATCTGCGACTTGGCTGCAGGGCCCTTGCCCGCCCACCCTCGCGGGACACGCCGCAAGTACGTCCGTGTAGGCTCTTACGCGGCATCCATGCCGCGTAAGGTCCCGCGACGGTGGGCGGGCAAGGACCAGTCGAGTTGATCGGCGTGCATAGGTTTCAATAAAGCAATCAGCAAACTGTCTGGTGCGGTGTCCTCACCGATTGCGGGACCGTGTGGCGGCATGGATGCCACCACCGAGCCTACACGGAAGTACTTGCGGCGTGTCCCGCGAGCGGTGCGGGCATCGCGCCCTCGACCAACTGAGCCTTTGCCTGCAGCCTCGCCGACCTTGCGTTTCTTGAGGCGCTCCGCTCGCACCTGATGATTGCCGGCTGCGTGTGTCAGCACTCTGAAGATGGACACGCAAAAGGCGCCTCGCGACGCCTTTTGCGTTCAAGCGTATTGGCCGATCAGTTCCAGCTCAACACGACCTTGCCGGCCTTGCCTTCTTCCATCAGGTCGAAGCCCTTCTGGAAATCGTCGATCGGCAATTGATGGGTCAGCACTTTGTGCAGTGGAAAGCCCGACAGCACCAGTTGCGTCATCTTGTACCAGGTCTCGTACATCTTGCGGCCGTAGATGCCCTGTACGGTGAGGCCCTTGAAGATGATCTTGTCCCAGTCGCAGCCGGCGCCGCGCGGCATGATGCCGAGCATGGCGATCTTGCCGCCGTGATACATGCAGTCGAGCATGTCGTTGAACGCGCGCGGGTTGCCGCTCATTTCCAGCCCCACGTCGAAGCCCTCCATGTGCAGGTCGGCCATGACGTCCTTGAGCGATGTCTTGGAGACGTTGACCACGCGGGTGGCGCCCATGTCGGCGGCCAGCTTGAGACGGAAATCGTTGACGTCGGTGACCACCACGTTGCGCGCACCGATGTGCTTGCAGATACCGGCGGCGATGATGCCGATCGGGCCGGCGCCGGTGATCAGCACGTCTTCGCCGATCACGTCGAATTCCAACGCACAATGCGCGGCGTTGCCGTAGGGGTCGAAGAATGCGGCCAGCTCGGAGGGAATCTGGTCGGGGATCGGCCACAGGTTGCTGGCCGGCATCACCATGTATTCGGCAAATGCGCCGTTGACGTTGACGCCGATGCCGACCGTGTTGGGGCACAGATGCGGGCGGCCGCCGCGACAATTGCGGCAATGCCCGCACACGATGTGGCCTTCGGCCGAGACGCGCTGGCCGACCTGGTAACCGGTGACCGCCGAACCGAGCTCGGCCACACGGCCGACGAATTCATGGCCGATGGTCAGGCCGGGTGTGATGGTGCGCTGGCTCCACTCGTCCCACACGTAGATGTGCAGATCGGTGCCGCAGATTGCGGTCTTTTCCAGCTTGATCAGCACCTCGTTGGGGCCAGGGCTGGGGACGGGAACCTGTTCCAGCCAGATGCCCTTGTTCGCTTCGCGCTTGACCAGCGCCTTCATCGTCTGCGCCATCTGGCGGGACCTGCTGAGTGAAAGTAAGGCGGCGATTATAGGCGTCGCGAGGTTTGCGCCATGCGGCGGTGCGGGAATTGGCGGTGTCGGCCGACACGGATCTTGGCTAGGTAAGTCCCGATCCAGCCCTTCTCCCACCGGGAGAAGGTGGCGCGCAGCGCCGGATGAGGGGCGCCTCAGAGATTTACCAGTCCCTGCAATGACCAACGCGTCGCTACGCGCCTTCAGAAGTGACGCGCCGACTGCTTCGCCCGTACCCTCACCCAAACTCCCGCTCCGCGCCCCGGCCCGCCCCGGCCCGGCCCGCCCCGGCCCGCGCTTGCGGCGCGGGCGCTCCCAGACACGCGCGCCAGTGGCGCGCAAGCCGCGCCTTTTCGCCCCGCAGGAGAGGGGGGAAAGAGCGCCGGCAACTCAGAACTTCACATCCAGACTCATGAAGTACTGCCGTGGCGCGCCGACCACCATGGTCTGGTTGTAGCCATCCGGATCGGAGGCGACATAGCCGTTGGTGCCGGTGCTGGCGAAGTAGCGCTTGTCGGTGAGGTTGGTGATGTTGAGCGCCAGCGCCACATCGGCCACTCCGCCCACACGACCGAAGTCGTACCGCGCGCCGGCGTTGAACAGCCAGTACGAGGGCACCTGCGAATCATTGAGGAAAGTGATGTAGCGCTTGTCGACGTACTTGCCGTCCAGATCCAGGCGCAGGTTGCCGAGTTGGTAGCTGGCGCTGGAGGAGAACATCAACGCCGGGATGCCGACCACGTCCTTGCCGGAGGTGGCGACCACGCCGTTGTTGAGGTAGTCGTCCTGATAGCGCGAGCGATTCCACGACAGCGAATTCAACCAGCTCAGGCCTTCCATCGGACGCCACATCAACGCCAGGTCGGCACCGGCGCTGTGCACGGCACCGACATTGCTCAGGATCGCCGCGCAGGTCTGCACCGCGGTGCACGGCGAGGTGGTCAACAAGCGGTTGGAGAACTTGGTTAAGTAGGCGTCGGCCGACAGCTGGAACTGCGCATCCTGCACGCGGTAACCCACCTGCACGGTCTGCGATTCTTCCGGCTCCAGCGTCGAACGGCTGCGGTCGAACGCGGCCTGCGAGGTGCCGAACGGGGTGAAACCGAAGGCGGCGATGTTCTTGCTGTAGGAGGCGTAGATGTCCTGGCGGTCGTCGAGCTTGTAGTTCACGCCAACCTGCGGCAAGAAGTTGTCTTCAGCGCGAATGCGTCCCTGTGCCAGCGCGGTGGTCGGCACCAGCGATTGCGCGCGCGTGGTGGTGCTGAGCGCCTTTGCGCCGTAGTTGAGGGTCAGGCGATCGTCGAGCAGGCGCACGGTGTCCTGCAGGTACAGCATGCGGGTCTGGGTGGTATAGCGCTGCAAAAAGTCGCGACGGAACGGGGTCTGCGCTTCGTACACATTGTACAGCGAGGTGTAGCCCTCGTTGCCCAGCGCGAAGTAATTGCGCCCTTGCGTGGTGCGTGCATTCTCGGCCCACACGCCGGCTTCCAGATCGTGATTGCCCCACGACCACTTCAGTGCGCTGGTACCGCCGAAACGGTCCAGGCCATAGTCGGTGGTGCGCATCGACACCGGGATCTGCGCCGAGGTGACGACATACGGCGTCACCCACTGCCCCTCGCCGCGATTGGCGTGGTAGTAGCCGGCGGCGTCCAGTGTTGCACCGCCGAACACGAACGTGCCCGACAAACCTGCCAGGTTGTCGCGACGCAGACCACCGCCTGCGTAGTAGCTGGCATCCAGCCAACTGTAATCATCGGGCAGTCCCGCCAGCGATTGCGGGTAGCCGTTGGCCACGCCGCTGGTGGCACCGGTGTTTTGATACGCACGCGCCATCTGCACCGCAGTGGCCCAATCCGGCTGCAGATAATCGTAGTCCCAGCCCAGCGCGCGCTGGCTGGTCAACGACAGATCCATGTAGTCGTATTCCTTGCGCCGCGAGGTATCCACAAACAGGCTTAAACGGTTGCCTTCGCCCCATTGGTACACGGTCTTGAGGTTGGCCTGCTCGGACTGCTGGTCGCCGAAGCCCTTCCACTTGTCGGTGGTGGCATTGGCATAAGACAGATACGCCGACAACCCATTGCGATCGCCGGTGTCGCCACGCACGAAGGTGCGACGCGTCGCATCGCTACCCACTGTCTGCACCAGCCGCAGGCCGGGCGTGGTCTGCGGATCGGCCGAGTAGAACTGCATGGTGCCGCCGAGATTGGTGTTGGACGCAGTACCGAGCGCGCCGGCGCCTTGCGCGATTTCCACCGAGCCGAGGTTTTCCGAAATGATGGCACGCGTGATATGCAGGCCGTTGGTGACGCCGTAGCTCATGTTGCCGAGCGGAATGCCATCGAGTGTGTAACCGAGCCGGCTCTGATCGAAGCCATGCAAGGTCACCTGCGTGGACCATTCGTAGGTGCCGAACGGGTCGGCCGATTGGAACTGCACGCCCGGCAATTTTTCCACTGCCTTGAAGGCGCTGCTGCCCGGTGTCAGTTGCTCGATGTCCTGCCGGCTGATGCGCTGCACCTGGCGCGTGCTGCCTTGCGAGACCACGTTGATCGCATCCAGCTGGGTGGCATTGGTTGCGGTATCGGCGGTGGTGACCGGCGCCTCCGCGACCGGCGCGTCTGCAGTGGCAGCCGGATCGGCAGCCGTTGTGGCGGCAGAGGCCATGACGGGAAGCAGCGCTGCCAGGGCGAGCGCCAGCGGAGTGACATGAAAACGACGAGTGGAAGTCATGGGGGAATCCTGTTCGGGCACGGCTGAGGGCGGACGCACGGTGCAAGACCGACGTTTCGCGACGCAGGGTGTCAACGACTCATGAAACATTGATGACGGTCGCTGTCTTAAAACTGTCGCGCTCGCCCGCTATACGTGTCGTGTCCAGCCGCCACCTGCGGCCATGCACCCGTATTTCTGCCAGGTTTCGCATCCATGACGTCTTCCCCCTCGCGCCGTGATTTCCTCAAGCGCGTCGCCGCGCTGACTGCTGCCGGCGCCTTGCCGTCTTCGATCGGCCGCGCACTCGCGCTGCCGGCCAACTCGCGTACCGGCACGCTGCGCGACATCGAACACGTGGTGATCCTGATGCAGGAAAATCGTTCGTTCGATCATTACTTCGGTGCGCTGCGCGGCGTGCGCGGTTTCGGCGATCCGCGTCCGCTGCAGTTGCGCGATGGGCAGCCGGTATGGAGCCAGCCGGCAAAGGACGGTCATCGCTTGCTGCCGTTCGCCTTCGATTCACAAAACACCTCCGCGCCGTTGATCAAGAGCCTGGATCACTCGTGGAAAGCCGGCCACGGGCAGGACCCGGCGCGCTGGGCCGAGTACGACGCCTGGGTGCCATACAAAGGCGAATTGACGATGGGGTATTTCCAGCGTCACGACATTCCGTACTACCACGCGCTCGCCGATGCGTTCACCATTTGCGACGGCTATTTCTGTTCGCTGCACGGGCCGACCAATCCCAATCGCATGTATCTGTTCACCGGCACCAGCGGCCCCAGCGTGGGCAATGTCGGTGCGCAAGCGGTGACCAATGCCGACGACGGCAACTGGACCGCCGACATGGCGCGCGACAAACCCGGTTACGCGGCGATGGACTGGACCACCTACGCGCAGCGTCTGCAGGCCGCGGGTGTGGATTGGCGCGTGTATCAGGAATACGACAACTTCGGCTGCAACTCGCTGGCGTATTTTTCGCACTATCGCGATCTGCAACCCGGCGACGAACGCTATCGGCGCGCGCGTGCGTGCGTGCCCGGTTCCACCGCGGAAAATGCCGCCACCACGCAGGCCGAGCATCTGGTCGCCGCGATCGCCGCCGATGTGCAGGCCAATCGTTTGCCGCAGGTGTCGTGGGTCGTTCCGCCCACCGCCTATTGCGAACATCCGGAAGCACCGCCGGCCTACGGCGAATCGCTGGTGGCGCGTTTGATCGATGCGCTCACCGCCAATCCGGAGGTCTGGGCGAAGACTGCGCTGATCATCAATTACGACGAGAACGACGGTTTCTTCGATCATGTGACCGCGCCATTGCCGGCGCTGGATGCGCACATGGGGCGCAGCAATGTCGACACGCGTGGCGAAGTCTACGAGGGGCTGCCGATCGGCCTGGGCATCCGCGTGCCGATGCTGGTGATCTCGCCGTGGACGCGCGGCGGCTGGGTCAATTCGCAGGTGTTCGATCACACCTCGGTACTGCGCTTGCTGGAGCGCCGTTTCGGCGTGGCCGAGCCCAACATCAGCCCGTGGCGGCGTGCGGTGAGTGGCGATCTGACCAGCGTGTTCGATTTCCGCAAGCCTGACGATTCGGCGTTGAGCGCATTGCCGGCGATCGGCGACTATCGCGCACGCACTGCTGCGGTGAGCGGAAAACCGCTGCCGGTACCGCCGACCACCGCGCGCATGCCGCGACAGGAGCCGGGACAACGTCCGGCGCGCGCGCTGCCGTACGCCTTGCAGGTGCATGCACGCGTGCAGAACGACACTGGCGTGCAACTGCAGTTCGTCAACAGCGGCGCTGCTGCAGCCGCGTTCAACGTCTACACCAGCGCTGCAAGTGGTGGCCCGTGGTACTACACCGTGCTGCCCGGCACGCAGCTCGACGATGTACCGCTTGGCGCTGCACACATCGGTGCCTATGCCTTGAGCGTGCATGGGCCGAATGGATTCCTGCGCGAGTTCGCGGGCGAACTTGCCGCCGCTGTGACGCAATCTGCAGCGCCGTGGTTGGAAGCCAGGCAGGACGGCGAAATGCTGGTGCTGGAACTCGGCAATGCCGGGCGCCAACCGTGCACGCTGCAACTGCGCGCACTGGATTACGCAGACCCGACCGCGCGCGCCGTGCAGCTGGCCGCAGGCCAGCGGCAAACCATCCGCCTGCCGTTGGCAGCAAGCGATCACTGGTATGACGTTGTCGTTGAGCAGCCGGGTGGGGCATTCCGCCGGCGCCTGGCCGGGCATCTGGAAACCGGCAAGCCCAGCCGCAGCGATCCGGCGTTCGGTCGCGCCTGAGCCGGCGTCCGGCCACGGCTGGAACGACGCCTGCCCGGCCAGGCGGGGCTGCGCGCAGCGAGCACACCGGCAGGAGCTGGATCAGGGCGCGGACCCTGCCGTTGGTCATGGGGTCCGCTGCAGATGTGAGGGTTACACTGTAACGCTCACCTTTCCGGGGCTGTACGATGCGTCCGAACCTGCTTGCCGTTTCCATGCTGACAACACTCGCGCTCGCGGCATCCGCACAGGCAGGCGAGGGGATGTGGGTTCCGCAGCAACTGCCCGACATCGCCGGCCCGCTGCAGCAGGCCGGCTTGCGCCTGTCGCCGCAGCAACTGGCCGACCTGACCGGCGATCCGATGGGCGCGGTGGTCGCACTGGGTGGCTGCACTGCCAGCTTGGTGTCGCCGCAGGGCCTGGTGGTGACCAATCACCATTGTGCTTATGGCGCGATCCAGCTCAATTCCACAGCGCAAAAGAATTTGATCAAGGACGGTTTCAGCGCCGCCACACCTGCAGACGAACTGAGCGCAGGCCCCACCGCGCGCATCTACGTGCTCGATGCCATCACCGACGTGACCGCGCCTGCCAAGGCCGCGATGGCGACGGCCGGCGATGATCCGCTCAAGCGCACACTGGCCCTGGAGGATTTCAGCAAGCAGCAGATCGCCGCCTGCGAGGCGCAGCCCGGTTACCGCTGTCAGTTCTTCAGCTTTGCCGGCGGAAATGCCTACCGGCTGTTCAAGAATCTGGAGATCAAGGACGTACGTTTGGCCTATGCGCCGCCAGGCAGCGTGGGCAAGTTCGGTGGCGATATCGACAACTGGATGTGGCCGCGCCACACCGGTGATTTTTCGTTCTACCGCGCCTACGTGGGCAAGGACGGCAAGCCGGCCGCCTATGCCAAGGACAACGTGCCGTACCAGCCCAAGCACTATCTGAAGTTCGCCGACCAGCCGCTGGGCGCAGGCGACTTCGTGATGGTGGCCGGTTACCCGGGCCGTACCAATCGTTACGCGCTGGCCGCCGAATTCGACAACACCGCCGGCTGGACCTATCCGGTGGTGGGCAGACATTACAAAGACGTGATCGCTCTGATCGAACAGGCCGGCAAGCAGAATCCCGACATCCAGGTGAAATACGCTAGCACCGTGGCCGGCCTCAATAACGCCGCCAAGAACTACGATGGGCAACTGGAAGGCTTCAAGCGCATCGGGGCGCAGGCGCAGAAGCAGGCTGACGAAGCCGCGGTGCTGGCCTGGCTGAAGGGGCGTGGCGCAGGCGGGCGCCAGGCGCTCGCGGCGCACGACACCCTGGTCAAACTGCTCAAAAGCGACCAGGCCACCCAGCAGCGCGACTTCGTGCTGCGGCAGTTCGACGCCACCGGCACGGTGGGGGCGGCAGTGACGCTATACCGGCTCGCGCTGGAACGCGCCAAGCCCAATGCCGAGCGCGAATCCGGGTACCAGGACCGCGACCTGCCGGCCATCGAAGGGACGATGAAGCAGATGGAGCGCCGCTACGTGCCGGCCATGGATCGGCAGCTCCAGCAGTACTGGCTCAGCCAGTATCTGAAGCTGCCCGCCAACCAGCGCATTGCCGCACTGGACCAATGGCTGGGCGGCGGCGATGCGGCCGCCGTGCAGGCCGCGTTGGGCAAGCTCGATGCCACCACGTTGGGCAGCACCGAGGCCCGCCTGAAGTGGCTGGCCGCCGATCGTGCCGCGTTCGAGGCTAGTACCGATCCGGCGATCCAATATGCCGTGGCGGTGACTCCGGCGCTGTTGCAGATCGAGCGCGAAACCAAGCTGCACACCGGCGAGCAGCTCAAGGCGCGGCCGGTGTATTTGCAGGCCCTGGCCGATTACAAAAAGAGCAAGGGCGAGTCGGTGTATCCGGACGCCAACCTGTCGCTGCGCATCACCTTCGGCAACGTCAAGGGTTACACCCCCAAGGATGGCGTGGCCTATACCCCGTTCACCACTCTGGAAGGTGTGGCCGCCAAGGACACCGGCGCCGATCCGTTCGATTCGCCCAAGGCGTTGCTGGAGGCGGTCAAGGCCAAGCGCTATGCCGGGCTCGAGGACAAGCGGCTGGGCTCGGTGCCGGTCAACTTCCTGTCGGATCTGGACATCACCGGCGGCAACTCCGGTTCGCCGGTGATGGACGCTCACGGCAAGCTGGTCGGGCTGGCGTTCGATGGGAACTGGGAGTCGGTGAGCAGCAACTGGATCTTCGATCCGTCCATGACCCGGATGATCGCCGTGGATAGCCGGTATCTGCGCTGGGTCATGACCGAAGTCGCCCCGGCGCCGCAGCTGTTGAAGGAACTCGGCGTGCGCTGAGGCGGCCGGCCGGCACGGGGGCGGGAGGGGTTATGATGCGCTCCCGTTTCGCTGCGGCGAGCCGGACCCTCCCCCAAGGAATCTCTCGCGCATGCGCATCCTGCTTGCTCGTCACGGCGAGACGCCGTGGAACGCCGAAGGCCGTTACCAGGGCCAGATCGATATCCCGCTGTCGCCGGTCGGCGAAGGCCAGGCCGCCGCGCTCGGCGCGCGCCTGCAGTCGCTGGAGATCACCCGCGCGGTGGCATCGCCGCTGTCGCGTGCGCAGGCCACTGCGAAGCTGGCGCTGGGCAGTGCACGCGAGAGCTTGCTGCAGACCGATGCGGACCTGCAGGAAATCGCGCATGGCGAATGGGAAGGCTTGCTGGCTAGCGAGATCAACGACAAGGATCCGGCGCGCTTGCGTGCCTGGCGCGAAGAGCCCGACACCGTGCTGATGCCCGGCGGCGAATCGCTGCGTCAGGTGCTGGACCGCAGCTGGCGCGGGCTGGCGCGCGCGGCCGATGGCCTGGGCGCCGACGACACCTTGCTGGTGGTTGCGCACGATGCGGTCAACCGCGTGATCCTGTGCAAGATTCTGGGCCTGCCGCTATCCAGGCTGTGGACCTTCCGCCAGGCACCGACCACGCTCAACCTGCTCGAAGGCGAGGACGTGGATCACCTGGAAGTGGTGCGCCTGAACGATTGCGCGCATCACACGCCATTTTTCGGTGAAGCCAAGCATCGGGCGTTGTAAGGCTTCGATTGGAAGGGGGTAAGCAGTTCGGTGGCGCGCAACAGTGGAGCAACCTCCGAGCCTACAAAGCCCATCAAGCTGGCACTGGTGCTCGGACTCTTAGGCCTGCTGGTGCTGGGAGTCTTCGGCGATTTCATCCCCGCCACCTTTTTATCTGGTCGGCAATGGGTAGCGCCGATGGTGCTGACAGGAGCCATTCTGACGGCCCTGCCTTTTCTGCATGCCTACCGCTACGGGCGACTTAAGGCAGTTGTCAGCAAGGGCGTGTTCAATACGTTGCTGGCGATCGTCGTGGCGCCGCCGTTGCTGGGCTGCGTGTGCTGGCTGATGCTGGCCCGAGGTGCGCCGTGGGTGTACACGCGCATCGCCGGTGTCAGCTTTCAAGAAACCCATGTCATGCAGACTGAGTACTTTCAAAGCGGGCGTTCGTGCAAATACCGATTGAGTGGCGGGCCGCTGGAAGATCGGTTTCCCAGCCATCTGTGCATCAGTGAGGCGCTGTATCGTCGGCATCCCGATCAGCAGATGACCGTGGTGTTGACCGGTCAGCGCTCGGTGCTGGGAATGCGGGTTGCAGCGATCGAAGACGTCCCGTGATCGAGGACGTCTCGACACAGGTAATTGGATTTGGCAACGACAAGCGCATGTGCCTGAGCACGCCGTCGTCTTTTGTCCGAGCACGTGGCGGCCTGCAAATTCGCGATAATGCAGTTCTTCCTGCGCAGTCTTCGCCGTGAACGCAACGAACTCTCTCTCCGACTGGCTCGCCTACATCGAGCAACAGCATCCGCAGAACATCGCCATGGACCTGGAGCGCGTGCGCGAGGTCGCTGCGCGTTTGCAGCTTGCAGCGCCGGCCACCCACGTCATCGTCGTCGGTGGCACCAATGGCAAAGGCTCCACCGTGGCCTTTATCGAGGCGATCGGGCGCGCGGCTGGCTGGAAGGTGGGTACCTACACTTCGCCGCATCTGCTGCGTTACAACGAGCGCGTGCGTATCGACGGAGACGAGGCCAGCGATGCACAACTGGTCGACGCCTTTGCAGCCGTCGAAGCGGCGCGCGGCCAGACCGCACTGACCTATTTCGAGTACGGCACGCTCGCAGCGCTGTGGCTGTTGCAGCGCTCCGCGCTGGACCTGGCGGTGCTGGAAATCGGCCTGGGCGGGCGCCTGGATGCGGTGAACATCATCGATTCGGATGTGGCGGTGATCACCACCGTGGATATCGACCACACCGATTGGCTGGGCGAAGACCGCGAAGCGATCGGTACCGAGAAGGCCGGCATCATCCGCGCCTGGAAACCAGTGGTGCTGGGCGAAATCGATCCGCCGTCGAGCGTGTTGCGGCGCGCCTACCAGCTGGGCGCCAATGCAATCCGCGCCGGCAGCGATTACTTCTTCGAGCCGATCGATGCACAGCAATCCGACACACAACAATCCGCCCCGCAGCATTGGCGTTGGCGCGATGTTGCAGTGACCCTGGAACTAACGATGCCGGCCCTGCACGCGCCGGTGCAACTGGCCAACGCCGCCGCTGCGATCGCCGCGCTGCAGGCATTGCCGGTCGAGGTACCCCCAGCGGCCTGGGCGCAGGGCATCACCAACGCGCAAGTGGCCGGGCGCCTGCAGCGCATCGATGTCGCTGGCGTGCAGGTGGTGCTGGATGTCGGCCACAACCCGCAGGCGGCGCGAGCGCTGGCCGACGCACTCGGCGCGCAAGCGCACCCAGGAAGCACGTATGCGATCTACGCCGCATTGGCAGACAAGGACGTGCCGGGCGTGGTGGAGGCGGTAGCCGCGCAGATCGACCACTGGATGCTGGCCGGGCTGGCCGGCGCACGTGGGCAGTCGGCCGAGGCATTGCAGCAACGCCTGCAGGGCACCGCCGCAGCGCAGGCGCCGTGCCATCGTGACGTCGCAAGCGCACTGCGCGCGGTACTCGCAGCAGCCAAACCAGGCGATCGCGTGCTGGTGTTCGGCTCGTTCCATACCGTCGCCGACGCGCTGCACGTACTTCATTCAGGCCACCAAGGTCGGTAGCCCGACTGCGGCCTTATAATCGCCGCGGCAACCCGCCACGCCGCCTCTCGTCTCTTTACGTGGATACTGCTCTGAAACAGCGATTGATTGGCGCCATCGTTCTGGTGGCGCTTGCCGTGATCTTCCTGCCGATGCTGGTCAAGGGCCCTGCGCCGTCGAGCGGCGTGGCCGATGTGCCGCTCGAGGCACCCGCAGCGCCTGCCAATGGCGAGTTCGAAACCCGCGAATTGCCGCTGGTCACCCCGGGCGATGCGCCTGCCGGCGGTGCACTGGGCATGCGCGGTGCCGCCACGGCGCCGGCAGCGGTGCAGGACAACCCGGACGCGGCCGACCTGGCCAACCCCTCCAGCGCGCCGTCGGCCCCTGATGTGGCCGCCGGCAACTACGCGGTGAATTTCGGTGCCTACGCCACCAGTGCCGATGCCGATGCGGTGATCGCGCGGCTCAAGCAGGCGCAACTGCCGGGCTTCAGCGAAAAGACCCAGATCAACGGCCGCCCTGCCTGGCGCGTGCGCGTGGGGCCGTATGTCGATCAGGCCCAGGCCGAATCGGCTCGCCTGCAGGCAGTGAAGGTGCGCGGTGACGTCAACGCGCAGGTGGTGACGCTGGATGCCAATACCGCCGCGCCAGCGCCAGCGCCAGCAGCTGCACCGACGCCTGCGCCAGCCGCAAAGCCCAGCAGCAGTGTGGCAGCCGCCAGCACCACCGCGCCGACCAGGACCGAAAGCCTGCCGCCAGAACCCGCCAAGCCGGTAGCCGCCGCGCCCAAGCCGGCCGAAGTGCCCAAGCCTGTGCCGGCCAAGCCGGAGGTGGCCAAAGCCGAGCCGGCCAAGCCCGAACCTGCCAAGCCGGTCGTGGCTGCGCCTACCGCGCCGGCAGCGCCTGCGGCCAGTTCGGTCGGTTTTGCGGTGCAGTTGGGTGCATTCGGCCGCGCCGAAGACGCCAATGCCTTGCGCGACCGCGTGCGCGCCGCCGGCTTCAGTGCGTTCGTCGAACAGGTCCGCACCGACAAGGGGGCGCTCAACCGCGTACGTGTCGGCCCGGTGGCCAACCGTGGCGATGCCGAACAGCTGCGTGCTCAGGTGGCGGCCAAGGTCGGCATTTCCGGCATGGTGCGCCCGCATCCGTAAAACGGCTGCGCCGCCATCGGGTGGGCGTTGCCGGAATCAGACATCTGCATCGGCGCGACCCTTCGTACACTGCGCGTGCTGCAGGCCGTCCGCATCAAGCCTGACAGCCACTCACGACATATCGCCAGTGGTTTTCAGATTCCCGACCGCCTCACACCCATGGAGGGGAGCGCAATGAACACCGAGCCAGGTTGCAGCAACGGCGCGCGCGCCGCGCGGAGAAGTTGGCAATGATCGACATGGTGCTGGGCGTCATCATTCTGGTGTCGGCCCTGTTGGGCTTGCTGCGCGGCTTTGTCGCAATCGTGGTCGGTACGCTGTCGTGGTTGCTTGCTGGCTGGGCCACATTCCAGTTCGGCGGCTCGGCCGCGCGCTGGATCGCCGACGGCAAGCATCCGTCGGCCACCGAGTCGTTCGGCGGCTACGCGATGGTGTTCGTCGGCGTGCTGATCACCGTAGCGGTGATCGGCATGGTGATCCGTGCCGGCGTGGACGCAGTGCGGCTCGGCGGGATGGACCGCATGCTCGGCTTCGGCCTGGGCGTGGTGCGCGGCGGCTTTCTGGCCAGCGTGCTGGTGCTGCTGATGAGCTTTACCCCGCTACCGCGTGAGCCGGCGTGGCGGCAATCGGTGCTGATGCCGATGCTGTCGCCGGGTGCGGGCTGGATGCGGGCGCAACTGCCGGCTTGGCGCATGCCGTCGATGGACATGCCATCGATGGAACTCGGCAACTTGCCAACGGAGTTGGGGAAGTTGCCCTCGGCAGGCGATAATACGGACCTGGGCAAGGCGCTGTCCGGGTCCGGTCTGAGCGACACCATCACGCGTGCGCTTGGGCAACCCGGTAAAGCTGCCAGCGACGGACGCGATCCGACGCAGGCGATGCCGGCCAATATCGATCCGGCGCAGATTCGCGGCGGAGAAAGCGACCCGGCTCGGGTCGAGTCTCAAGGCCAGGCACGGCCACCTTCACAGTAACGGCGCAAGCCGCAGCGGAGAACGCGCACCATGTGTGGCATCGTCGGTATTGTCGGCAACCAAAACGTCGCCGGGCAGCTTTATGACGGCCTGACCGTCCTGCAGCATCGTGGGCAGGACGCCGCAGGCATCGCCACCGCCGATGGCACGCGCCTACGTGTGCAAAAGGCCAACGGCCTGGTGCGCGATGTCTTCGACGAAAAGAAGATGGCGGTACTGGAAGGCCGCGTCGGCATCGCGCATTGCCGCTATCCCACCGCCGGCTCGGAAGGCATGGACGAGGCGCAGCCGTTCTACGTCAACTCGCCCTACGGCATCGCGCTGGCGCACAACGGCAACCTGATCAACACCGAGGCTTTGCGCCAGCAGGTGTTCGAGGCCGACCGCCGCAACATCAACACCGATTCGGACAGCGAAGTGCTGCTGAACGTGTTCGCCTACGAGCTGGATGCGCAGCGCATGCTCACCCCCGAGGCGGCGATCCGCGCGGTGGCCGGTGTGCACCGTCGCTGCAAGGGCGGCTATGCGGTGGTGAGCGTGGTGCTGGGCCTGGGCCTGGTGGCGTTCCGCGACCCGCACGGCATCCGTCCGCTGGTGCTGGGCAAGCGCGATCACGCCGAAGGCACCGAATACATCGTGTCCTCCGAATCGGCCGCGCTGGACATCCTCGGCTACCAGCGCGTGCGCGATGTGCGTCCCGGCGAAGCGTTGGTGATCACCGCGCGCGGCGAGCTGTTTTCGGAAATCTGCGCCGCGCCCACCGACCATGCGCCGTGCATCTTCGAGTACGTGTATTTCGCGCGTCCCGATTCGATGATCGACAACATCTCGGTGCACAAGGCGCGCATGCGCATGGGCCTGAAGCTGGGCGAGAAGATCCTGCGCCTGCGCCCGGATCACGATATCGACACCATCATTCCGATCCCGGACACCTCGCGCGATGTGGCGCTGGAGATGTCCAACGTGCTCGGGGTGAAGTACCGCGAAGGCTTCGTCAAGAATCGCTATGTGGGCCGCACCTTCATCATGCCGGGGCAGGGCGAGCGGCAGAAATCGGTGCGCCGCAAGCTCAACCCGATCCACCTGGAATTCCGCAACCGCGTGGTGCTGCTGGTCGACGATTCGATCGTGCGCGGCACCACCAGCCGGCAGATCGTGCAGATGGCGCGCGATGCCGGTGCGCGCAAGGTGTATCTGGCCTCGGCCGCACCGCCGGTGCGTTACCCCAACATCTACGGCATCGACATGCCGGCCGCCGAAGAACTCATCGCACACGGCCGCAGCGAGCACGAGATCCAGGAATTTCTCGGCTGCGACTGGCTGATCTATCAGGATCTGGAAGACCTGGAAGTGGCGGTGCGCGAAGGCAACCCGGACATCAAGCAGTTCGATTCCTCGTGCTTCAACGGCGAGTACATCACCGGGATCGAGCCGGGTTATTTCCAGCGCATCCAGCAGTTGCGCTCCGACGAAGCCAAGCGCAAACGCCGCGCGTGATGGTGGTGCGGCAGCGTTGTGGAGTTGCGCTGCCCGCGAACGACGGAGCGCTGACGTGACGATGGATCTCTTGCAGGCCGCGCACGCCTGCCTGCAAGCGGCCGATCCGCTGGAGAAGGTCGCGCTGACCCAGCGGCATGCGGCCGCGTTCCGCGCCGGCACGCTGTCGTTGCCATCGCCGCAGGCCGCGCCCCCCGCGCCGATCTGCATGCCTGGCCGGCCTGCACGGCCGGTGCTGGTGCATCCGCGCGAGGTGCCACGGCGGGGATTGGGCAGGCCGGAAGGGCGCGCCGCCTTCATCCACGCCATCGCGCATATCGAACTCAACGCCATCGATCTGGCCTGGGATGCGGTGTATCGCTTCCGCGGGTTGCCGGATGCGTTCTATGCGGATTGGGTAGCGGTGGCCGACGACGAATCGCGTCACTTCATGTTGCTGCGCGCGCGATTGCAGGCGCACGACCACGACTATGGCGATTTTCCCGCGCATAACGGCCTGTGGGAAATGTGCGAGAAAACCGCGCATGACGGCCTCGCACGCATGGCCCTGGTGCCACGCGTGCTGGAAGCGCGTGGTCTGGACGTGACACCGGCCATGATCGTCAAGCTGCGCTCGCTCGGCGACATCGCCACTGCGCAGGTGCTGGAAACCATCCTGCGCGAAGAAGTGGCGCATGTAGCGGCCGGCTCGCGCTGGTATCGCTGGTATTGCGCGCAGGCCGGCATCGAGCCGCGTGCGCGTTTCAAGGCGCTGCTGCGCGAATACGCCGGCGGCTATCTGCATGGACCATTCAATATCCAAGCGCGGCTGCTTGCCGGCTTCGATGAGGATGAGTTGGCCAGTCTGGTGGAGCAGGCTGGCTGAAAAATGTGCGCAGGTTCCCTCTGCGCAGCCGCCGGAATCGCATGCATTCAAGGCGAGCATCACAGAACTGTAATTTTCCTTTGCAACTACTTGCAATGTGGACTGCCGCTCCGGCCTTAATGGCGTCCCGGGGGCAGGGGCCCGGTGTTTCACATCCGTTACTTCCATGTCTAAAGAGAGAGAGACGATGAAGTCGAAGTCGATGTGCACCACGGTGGGTCTGATTGCCATGTGTCTGGCCGGTTCGGCCGCCGCTGCCGGCAAACCGCTGTATCAATCCGGTCCTGCGCTGAGCCGCAGTGCAGCCGCCACTGCCACCACCGAACCCTCGCTGCAACGGGTGTTGAGCTCACCGTCCACAGCCACCGCGCAGGTAGTCCAGCTCGATGCCGGTGCAGTCACCGCCTCGGAAAAGCTGCTGGAACTGCAACTGGATGGCCAGACCATCACCGCCACCCAGGCCAAGGTCGATGCCCTGGAAGGCGGCGATAGCGTGTGGTACGGCAACCTCGGCCCGCGCGCTGGTACGCGTGCACGCACGCTGTCGGGCGTGGATCCGCTGAACTCCGCGATCCTGGTCCGTAGCGGCGACACCGTCACCGGCACCATTCGCTACGCCGGCAAACTCTATCGCCTGCGTCCGCTGGCCGATGGTCGCCACGTGCTGGTGCAGGTGGATGAGCAGCGCATGCCGCAGGAGCATCCGGCCGAATACAGCCTGCTGCCCAAGTTCGACATGCCCGGCGACGGTCGTGTCACCGCTGCCGCCGCCTCGTCCGGCAGTCCGGCGACCATTCGCGTGCTGGTGGTCGCCACCAATCAGGCGGTGACTGCGTACGGCGGCAACATGCAAGCGCTGGTGCAGCTGGCGGTGGCCGAGGCCAACCAGGGCTACACCAACAGCAACGTCGGCATCACCCTGCGGCTGGCGCGTTACGAGACCACCAGCTACAGCGAAACCGGCAACTTCACCACCGACCTGCAGCGCTTCCGCGTGACCAACGACGGTTACATGGACAGCATCCACACCAGCCGCAACACGTATACCGCCGATGTGGGCGTGATCGTGTTGAACAACGCCACTTACTGCGGACTGGCATCGGGGATTGGGTCGACCGCCGCAACCGCGTTTGCATCGGTGTACTGGGATTGCGCCACCGGCTACTACAGCTTTGCGCATGAAATCGGGCACCTGCAGAGCGCACGCCACGACGCCACCAACGACCCGAGCACCTCGCCGTATGCCTACGGTCACGGCTATCGCTATGGCAACAGCTGGCGCACCATCATGGCCTACGACTGCAGCAGCGGTTGCCCGCGCCTGAACTATTGGTCCAACCCCAACATCAACTACAACGGCATCCCGATGGGCAATGCCAGCACCGCCGACAATCAGCGCGTGCTGGTCAACACCAAGGCCACGATTGCCGGCTTCCGCTGAGGTTGACGTTGAGCGTTTCGCTGTCGGCCCGGCACTCCATGTGCCGGGCTTTTGCCGCTACACCCGCGCGCGGGTGTAACGCAGACTAGGCGCACCGTCGGCAACTGCCGGCCTTGTCTTGTGGAGCGGAGCACTCATGTCCAAGTCCTTGCGTTATGCGGCGCTTTGCCTGGCCGTACTTGCGGTTGCCGGCTGCAAACAGCAACCCGCCGCGCCGGCTCCCTCGCAACCCAAGCCCGCTGCTGTGGCGACGGCAACGCCCACCGGCAACGATGCCGAGGCGCGCGCCCTGCATGTGCTGGAAGCGCGCTTGCAGAGCGATCATTTTTATCCGGACAACTGCATCAGCATCCTGTCCGAACAGGGCGATGCGCCCACCCCGGATGCCTTCGAATTCGCAGTGCACGAGCGCCATGGCAACGACTGCCCTGGCGACCCGCAGACCAGCCCGGTACGCGACCGCTTCCGCGTGCAAGCCGATGGCACAGTACTCTGGTACGACGTGGTCAATGCCGATTTTGTCGACTACGCCGAGCATGCGCGTAGCGTGCAGTGATGCCTTTGCTCGCTAGGTTCTCTCAGCCACGTTAAAGCGCCAACTGCTCCAGCGCGATGCTACCGGCATCCACACGCAACACCGAGCCTTGTTCGTACCAGTCGCCCAGCACAATGCGCGTGCAGGTGTGGCCACCGGCCTGCAGCGTGTGCACGTTGGGGCGATGGGTATGACCGTGGATCAAGCGATCTACGCCATAACGCACGAAGGTCGCTTCCACTTCGGCCGGTGCGACGTCGGTAACGGTTTCGAAGCGCAATTGATCGCCCTGCTTGAGTTCCGATTGACGCGCCTGGCTTGCCGCGCGCGCCTGCTGCGCGAACGCTACCCGTGCGGCCAGCGGCTGGGCCAGGAACTGCGCCTGAAACACCGGGTCGCGCGTCTGTGCACGGAACGCCTGATAGGCGGTGTCGTCGGTGCATAGCAGATCGCCATGCATCAACAGCGTCGGATGCCCGTACAGATCGATGACGGTGGGATCGGGCAGGATGCGGAAGCCGGCGCGCTGCGCATAGGTCTGGCCAACCAGAAAATCGCGGTTGCCTGCCATGAAGAACACCGGTACGCCGCTATCGGCGACGGCATGCAGCGCAGTGGCGACAGCGTCTGCGGCGGCCGACGGGGTGTCATCGCCGATCCAGGCTTCGAACAGATCGCCGAGGATGTAGAGCGCGTCGCTGCCGGGCACCTGCGTGCGCAGGAAGTCCAGAAACAGCTCAGTAATCGCCGGCCGGGCCGGATCCAGATGCAGGTCGGAAATGAACAGGGTCGTCATTGCGCCATTGTACGGCGGCAGCGCGGGACGGGAACCGGGACGCTGGGGTAGGCAGCGTGAGCAGGACAAGCACGGAGCGAAATGCCCTCTCCCTGCGGGAGAGGGGTAGGGGTGAGGGTACGGGGCGAAGCCACACGCTGAAGTTGCAATGGCTGCGTGTTGGCTTTTTATCAACCTTCGCGAGAGATCTTCTACGGCGAGTGCGCGAGGCTTCGCACGTACCCTCATCCGCCCCTGCGGGGCACCTTCTCCCGAGGGGAGAAGGGAGTGGCGAGGTTGCTTGCTCGTCAGAGAATCTCTGCGCTGCTGGTCCCTGCTTTTTACCCCAACAACACCGGCAATCCCCACAAAGACAAACTGGCCAGCACCACCCCGATCGCGGTCGCAGCCAGCACATCGCTTGGATAATGCAGCCCCAACACCACCCGCGACAGCGCCACGCCCGCCGAGAACGGCACCAGCAACGGTGCCAGCCACGGATAGTAGGCCAGCGCCACGATGCTGAAGGACACCGCGTGCAAGGTGTGGCCGGAGGGGAAACTGAACTCGTCCAGCGGCGCTACCCAGGCGCGAATGCGCACGTCGGCTGCATACGGGCGCGGGCGCCGCGTCCAGCGTTTGAGTGACTTGTACAAGGTCAGCGCGAGCACACCGGTGGCTGCCATGTGCGCAGATGCGCGTACGCCGTCCATGCCGTCGAGCAGCACCAACAGGCCCATCAGGCCATACCAGAACACCCCATCGCCGAGCCGGCTGATGGTGGCGAACGCGCGCCGCACCGGGTGACGCCGGCACCAGTGATTGGCGCGCCGGCACCAGCGCGCTTCGTGACCGCGTAGAACCTCAAGCCGCGTTGCCGACATAACGCCCCCGTGCAGCAGTGATGCCCAGCAACAAGGCTTCGAAATCGGACACCACATTGTCCGGGTGCAGTTTCTGCATCGCTTGCGCGGCCGCAGCACCCATGCGCTGGCGCATCGCGTCGTCGTCGGTGAGTGCGACGGCGGCCTGGATAAACGCCGCGTCGGTCTCGACTGCCGCGCCGCTGTGACCGCTGCGCAGATACTCGCGTGCGGCGCCGTAATCGAAAGCGACCGTGGCCACACCGCTGGCCATCGCCTCCAGGGTCACGTTGCCGAAGGTCTCGCTGCGGCTGGGGAACAGGAACAGATCGCCGCTGGCGAAGTGGCGTGCCAGCGCCTCGCCGCGCTGGATGCCGCAGAAAATGAAATCGGGGTTCTCGTGCGCGATCTTGTCGCGTGCCGGGCCATCGCCCACCCACACAAAGCGTGCTTTCGGGCGGATCTGCTGCAGCTTGCGAAAGGCATGGATGGCAAGGGGCAGGTTCTTTTCGTTGGCGATGCGTCCGACGTAGATTGCAGCGAAGCCTTCACCTTCGATGCCCCATTCGGCACGCAGCGCGTGATCGCGTCGCGCCGGATCGAACTGCTGGTTGTCCACCGCGCGTGCCAGCAATTGCACGCGCTCGAATCCGCCTTCGCGCAGGAATTGCTGCAGTTCGCGCGTCGGCACCAGGGTGGCATCGGCCTGATTATGAAAGCGCCGCATCCAGCGCAACGCGGTGCCTTGCAGCCAGGCGGCGCCGTAGTCGGGCAGGTATTCGTCGAAACGCGTATGGAAGCCGGTGGCGACCGGGATGCCGAGCCGGCGCGCTGCACGCATCGCCGACCAGCCCAAGGGGCCTTCCGTGGCCACATAGATCGCATCCGGTTGCGTGATTCGCCAATGACGGATGAGCCGCTGCGTTGCCGGCAGCCCGAATTTCAGCCCCGGATAGCGCGGCAGCGATGCGCCGCGCACCAACAATGCAGTCGCCGGTCCCGTATCGCCGCTCTGACGCGGGCGCACCACGTCCACCTGATGTCCGCGTGCGCGCAGGCCGGTTTCCAGGCCGTGCACGGTCAGCGCCACACCATTGACTTCGGGGGGATAGGTTTCGGTAACGATCGCGTAGCGCATGCCCGTTCTCCGGTTTTGGCTAGCTTCCGGGAGAGCGATGGCATGGATGTTGCGACGATAAGTCGCGGCGGTGACAAGCGCGACGGGAGTGGGGATTTGGGATTCGGGATTGGAGATTCGCAGAAGCGGGCTGTGCAAATGTCAGCAAGCCCGCAACACATGGTATGCCGGGATCAACAAATCCCCAATCCCGAATCTCCCATCCCGCCTGAGGCCACCGGCCTCAGGTCACAAACGGTTTGAACGCGATTCCCAGCCCGGCCATGCTTTCGACTTCGCCAATCAGATCGGCGCGCAGCAACGGGCGCGAGTCGATCCAGCTTTGCGACAGGATCAATGACAGTCGGGTGTCATCGGCAGTGAGTTCCAGGGTCGGAATCGGGTCGGACTCGTGCGCGCGATGCAGCAGCACTGCCAGCCGCAACAATGCGGCCTTGCGTCGGGTCGGCAGCAACAGACGATCCGGCAGCGCCTCGAACGCGGTCTTGGGCACGTTGCGCCGGTGCGTACGCACCAGCGACGCCAGCACCTGCTGCTCCTGCCGCGAGAAACCGGCGATATCCGAATGCTCCAGGATGTAGCTGCCGTGCACGTGATATTGGCTGTGCGCAATGATCAAGCCCAGCTCGTGCAACCGCGCGGCGCGGCGCAACACCTGCGCATCGTCGCCATCCAGTTGCCAGGATTCGCAGACCTGATCGAACAGGCGGCAGGCGGTGGCTTCCACGCGCTGGGCCTGCACTTCGTCGATCCCGTAGCGCTGCACCAACGAGGCCACCGAGCTGTCGCGCGGGTCGTTCTCGCCGCCGCGGCCGAGCATGTCGTAGAGGATGCCTTCGCGCATCGCCGCCTTGCTGACCATCAGCTTCTCCAGCCCCAGGGCCTGGAATGCAGCCTCGAGCACCAGAATGCCGCCGGCAATGATCGGGCGCCGCTCGGCAGCCAATCCGGGCAGCTGGATGTCTTCGATGCGCTTGGCCTTGAGCAGTTCATCGCGCAGCGCCGGCAGCGCCTCGGCGGTGATCGCGCCCTTGGTGAGTTTCATCGCCGCACAGATTTCGCCGATGGCCTTGTGGGTGCCGGACGAGCCGATCGCTTCGTGCCAGCCCAGCGCCTTGTACTGATTGGCGAACTGCTGGAACTCGGCGCCGATCTCGGTCAGCGCGTCCTTCCATTTCTTTTTCGACAACTTGCCGCCGGGAAAAAAACGTCGTGTGCTGGCGATGCAGCCGGCCTGCAGACTTTCACGTTCCAGCGTCTGAAAACCGCGGCCGATGATGAACTCGGTCGAGCCGCCGCCGATGTCGATCACCAGCCGGCGCTGATCGGGCTTGGGCGGCTGCGCATGCGCAACGCCCAGATAGATCAGGCGCGCTTCCTCGCGGCCGCTGACCACCTCGATCGCATGCCCGAGCGCGGTTTCGGCAGGCATCAGGAACGCTTGTGGCGAACGCAGCTGACGCACCGTGTTGGTGGCCAGCGCACGCACGCGCAACGACGGCACTTCACGAATGCGCTGGCCGAAGCGCGCCAGACATTCCAGCGCGCGTTGGCGCGCTTCGTTGGAAATGCCACCTTTGCCATCCAGGCCATCGGCCATGCGCACGGTCTCGCGCAGGCGATCGACGACGCGCAGCTGACCCATCAGGTAGCGCGCAATGACCATGTGGAAACTGTTGGAGCCTAAGTCGATGGCGGCAAGGTAATCGCCGTCGCGCAGTGGCGGTATCGTGGGGGAGGGTGTTGGCATGGCCGCATGGTAGCCGATGGATGGTTGGCCCCGTGAGAGGCACCGACAAAACGACTGCGCACACTGCGGCAAGGCGCGTGTGGCGCCGCGTACCAACCACGAGCCGGCTGCGCTGCGCCGCCGGCACCAACGCACGACTGCGCGCTACGTGTTGTCAGCCGCTCGTTAGACCCGATCGAGCAAGGTCATCTGCGCCGAATGCGCCGGCTCGCCGGGGCCCGGCGTGCGCTTGTGATAGACGCCCTCGGCATCCAGCTCCCAGGCGTTGACGTTGTCGTCCAGGTAGTTCTGCAACGCTTCGCGATAGACCCGCTTGGCCAGGTCCGGGTCCAGGATCGGGAAGCAGGTCTCCACGCGCCGCAACAGGTTGCGTTCCAGCCAGTCGGCACTGGCGCAATACAGTTCCGCCGCGCCATCGTTGCCGAACCAGTACACGCGGCTGTGCTCCAGAAAGCGCCCCACGATCGAACGCACGCGGATGTTGTCGGAGAAGCCCGGCACGCCCGGCCGCAGCGTGCAGGCGCCGCGCACGATCAGATCGATCTGCACACCGGCTTGCGACGCCGCGTACAACGCGCGCACCACCTGCGGCTCGTTGAGGGCATTCATCTTGGCGATGATGCGGCCCGGGCGACCATTGCGGGCTAGCCGGGTTTCGCGTTCGATCCGCTTCAGCACCCCGGTATGCAGGGTAAACGGCGATTGCAGCAGCTGCTCCAGCTTCATCCGCGGTGCAAGACCGGACAATTGCTGAAACAGCATGTGCACATCGTTGCCGATTTCCACATCTGCGGTGATCAGGCTGATGTCGGTGTACAGACGCGCGGTGCCGCTGTGGTAATTGCCGGTGCCCAGATGCACGTAGCGTTTGAGCTTGCGGCCCTCGCGTCGCACGATCAGAAGCATCTTGGCGTGCGTCTTGAAGCCGACCACGCCGTACACCACCTGCACGCCGGCTTCCTGCAACTTGTCGGCCAGGCCCAGGTTGGCTTCTTCGTCGAAGCGCGCGCGCAACTCCACCACCACGGTGACGTCCTTGCCGTTGCGCGCGGCCAGGATCAACGCATCGACAATCAACGAGTCCTTGCCGGTGCGGTACAGCGTCTGCTTGATCGCCAGCACGTTCGGGTCGACCGCGGCCTGGCGAATCACGTCCAGCACCGCAGTGAACGCATCGAAGGGGTGATGCAACAACACATCGCCCTTCTTGACGATCTCGAAGATGCCGTCGTTGTCGCGCAAGGTGCGCGGATTGAACAACGGATACTTCAGTTCCGGGCGCTGCACCAGATCGTAGACCTGGGTGACACGGCTCAGATTGACCGGCCCGACGATGCGGTACACCGCGTTTTCGTTCAAGCCAAAGTTCTGCAGCAGGGTGCGCATGATCGGCGACGGGCAGTCGTGCGCGATCTCCAGCCGTACCGCCGGCCGGTAGCCGCGCGTGACCAGTTCGTCGCGCAAGGCCAAGGCCAGGTTTTCGACTTCTTCCTCGTCCACCACCAACTCGGAGTTGCGGGTGACGCGGAACTGATACGAGCCCTTGACCTGCATGCCCGGAAACAGCTCATCCACGAACTCAGATAGCACCGACGACAAGAACACGAAGCTTTGCGTTCCATCCGGCGACAGACTGGCCGGCAGCTGGATGATGCGCGGCAACGAGCGCGGCGCCCGCACGATGGCCAGGTGGCCGGCGCGGCCGAACGCATCCTGGCCCTCCAGCACCACCACGATGTTCAAGGTCTTGTTGAGAATCTTCGGGAACGGATGCGCCGGGTCCAGCCCCAACGGCGACAGCACCGGCATGATCTCGTTGCGGAAGTAGGCACGTAGCCAACGCTTCTGGCGCGAATTCCACACCGTTCGGCTGAGCACCGCCACGCCGGCCGTTTCCATCGCCGGGCGCAGCACTTCGTTCCACACGTAATACTGCTGCTCGACCAACTTTGCCGCGCGATCGTGCACTGCGTTGAGGATGGCGGTCGGGCTCAAGCCGTCCGGCGCCGGCGGCAGGCCAAACTCCTGCGCATGTCGGACGGTGGCCGCGCGGATTTCGAAGAATTCGTCCAGGTTGGTGCAGGAAATGCACAGGAAGCGCAGCCGTTCCAGCAACGGGACCTGCTCATCCAGCGCCTGCGCCAGCACCCGGAAATTGAAATCCAGCTGCGACAGTTCGCGGTTGATATACAGCGACGGCTCGCGCAACGGATCGGCGGCGATCTCTTCGGAAGAAGCGGTGTCGTGGGAGTGTTTGGCGTGGCCCATGGAGTCGATCATCAAGACGGAATGGAATGCGTCGTTAGCGCGCGCAACATGCAGCACGGTGCGACTTGGCGCGCGCTGCGCAGGTGCATCGCACCGCGCTGCGACGCGCACCCACTACATATCACGCCGAGCGTGACAGTGGCAGGGACTGATCGCGCTGCACCACGCGTGCAGCCACAAAATGACACGAGAATTCGCTGCCGCGCCCGACTTCGCTTTCGATCTCCAGCCGCGCCTGATGCAGCCCCAGGATGTGCTTGACGATCGACAACCCCAGCCCGGTCCCGCCGCTCTCGCGCGAGCGGCTGCTGGAGACGCGATAGAAGCGCTCGGTGATGCGTGGCAGATGCGAGGCGGGAATGCCGTAGCCGGTGTCACGCACCGCCAGTGCCGCGCCATCGCCATCGCGCATGAAGCGGATCGTCACCTTCCCACCGCCCGGCGTATAGCGCACCGCGTTGGTGACCAGGTTGGAGAACGCGCTATGCAGTTCCTTGTTGGAGCCAAGCAGATCCACGCCGGCCTCATCGAACACTTCCACCGTGTGGCGGCCCTGGCTGTGCGCTTCGGCCTCGCGGCGCAAGGTCGAGAGCATCGGCGCCATCGCCACATGTTCTTCGCCGAGTTCTTCCTGCGATTCCAGCCGCGACAGCGTCAGCAGATCTTCGACCAGCTGCGCCATGCGTTGCGATTGCTTGCGCATCTCCGCCAGCATCGGGCCCGAGTCGGGGAAGTCCTCCGGGTCGAGCATGTCCAGATAGCCGTGTACCACCGTCAGCGGCGTGCGCAATTCGTGCGAGACATTGGCCACGAAGTCGCGGCGGACCTGCTCCAGCCGCAGCAGCTTGCTGACATCGCGCGCCACCAGCAGCCAGTAATCGTCGGAATACGGGATCAGGCGCAGATTCAAACGTAGATCCGGATCGACCGGCGAGGCAGCATCGAGCATGGGTTCTGCATTGCGACCGGCCGCCAGCCAATGCGCCAACGGCAACGGCTGCAACCGCTCCACCACCGACACGCCCATATCGCCGGGATGATGCAGGCCAAGCAGGCCACCGGCCGCCTTGTTGAACCACTGCACGCGCTGGCTGTTGCGATCCACCACCACCACCGCATCGGGCAACGCCTGTGCGGCGGCGCGGTAGGTGCGCAGCATGTCGATCAGGCGACGCTTGCGCCCGCGCATTTCGGCCTGGCTGCGATAGAGCAGCCGATCCAGTTCGTTCCAGGCACCGACGCCGGCCGCCGGCTCGGCACGCTGGCGCGCAGTGAGCCGCCGCAGCACCTGCCGCAGCCGCCAGTAATGCCAGGCCAGTACGCCCAGTGCAGTCAGCGTCAGCGCCATCCACACATGTTCGATCAGCACGCCGGTCAGCACGGCAGCGCCCAGCAACAGCGCCAGGGTACCGAGCGTCTTGAACCAGGCGGAACGAATATGTTGAGGCATGGAAGGCGTTACCACGGAGCGTCGGGTAGGCACGCAGCCCGACCGGTGTCAACGGCCGGGCCGGCCTGTGCGGCAGGCATCAGGCGGCCGAAGAGAAACGGTAGCCCGAGCCACGCACGGTCTGCACCATGTTTTCCAGGCCGAACGGTTCCAGCGTCTTGCGCAGGCGGCGGATATGTACATCGATGGTGCGCTCTTCCACGTACACGCTGCCGCCCCAGACATGATCCAGCAGTTGGGTGCGCGTATACACGCGCTCCGGATGGGTCATGAAAAAGTGCAGCAAGCGGTATTCGGTCGGGCCGATCGGCACCGGCGCGTCGCCGGCGAACACCCGATGCGCGGCGCCATCGATGCGCAGCCGGCCCACGGCCACGCTGCCATCTTCGTCGTCCTCGCGGGTGCGGCGCATCACCGCACGGATGCGCGCCAGCAACTCGCGCGCCGAGAACGGCTTGACCACGTAATCGTCGACCCCGGCTTCCAGGCCACCGACGCGGTCGTTTTCTTCGCCGCGCGCGGTCAGCATGATGATCGGAATCTCGCGAGTCAGCGATTCCTTGCGCCAGCGCCGCGCCAGGTCCAGCCCGCTGGTGCCTGGCAACATCCAGTCCAGCAGGATCAGGTCCGGCACACGGTCGGCGATGGCGGTCTGCGCCTCGCGGGCGTCGCCAGCATGGATGGGTTCGAACTCGCCCTTGCGCAGCGCGAACGCCACCATGTCGCGGATTGCGGGTTCGTCGTCGACGATCAGGATGCGTTTCTGCACGCGGGGCTTACCGTCTGGCTTCGATGGTCGCCAGTAGACTACGGTTTTGTGACTCTAATGTGACATGGCGGGCGCATTACGTCGTTCGCGACACTCATAAGCGGGCTGTGCTGCGAGGCGACAGGCAGGCGTTGCGGCATCGAGCACGCCATTTGTCATCCCGAAAAGTGACATTACCGCACTGCATGACATGCGCTAACGCGTGGACAGATCCGGGTCGCGGATGCCCTGGCGGCGCAGTTCCAGCACCGTGGGCGTAATGGCGGCAATGCGGGCGTCCACGCGCGCACGTGTCACATAATCGAGATCTTTCTTCTTCAGCGCCTCCAGCTGGATCAGCGCCTGTTCGGCGCGGCCGTTCAAGTACGCCGATTCGGCATAGGCCTCGCTGGCGCGCAGCTGGTCGCCGGCCAATTCGCAGGCGCGGGCGTAGGTCTGCTGCAACAACGCATCATCGCTGTTGCGATACAGCAGCGGTTCCAGCACCTGGCGCGCACGCTGGCCGGATGTCTCGGTCGCCTGCTCGTTGAGCGCGCCGGCATAGGTCAGCGCCACCGCACGGTTGGTCGGCAATTGCTTGAGCAGCGCATCGAAACGCGCATTGGCCACCTCGCGCTGGCCCACGCGCGCCTGCGCCTCGCTCAGGCCCAGCGTCAGCCATAAATTATCCGGATGCGCCTCCAGCAGGCTGGCCAGTTCGGCCACCGGCTCGCTTGGCCGCCCGCCGCTGTTGCGCAAGCGCGCCAGGGCCAGCCCGTAGCGCTGCGCATCGGTCAGGCCGCCCTTGGCGCTGCGGCGCAGAGTCTCGTATTCGCGGATGGCCGCATCCGGCGTGGCCGCGCTGAGCACGCGCAGGCGCTCCTTGGCCCAATCGAAGCCCTGCTGTTCGCCGCTGCGGCTGAGCGCATCCACCGGCAACCGCAGCGCATACGGAAGAATCGCGTTGCCGTTGTGGCTCAGTGGCTCCGACAGCGAAGGATCAGAGGGATTCACGCGCTCCTGGCGCGTGCCGCCCGGCACCGAGGTGGTCAGCACCACGGTGTTCTTCTTCATCTGTTCGGCGCGCGCCTTGGCCTCGCTGATGCGGGTGACGGTGACCGGGTGGGTCTGCAGGAAGTCCGGCGCGCTGTAGCCGCCCTCGTTGGCGCGCATCGCCACCGACATGCGCTCGAAGAAGCCGGCCATCGCATCCACGTCGTAGCCGCTGCGCACCAGCGTGCGAATGCCCAGCCGGTCGGCTTCGGACTCGTTGGAGCGGGTGTAGTCGATCTGGCGCTGCTGCATCAGCCCCATGGCGCTGGTGATGCCGGCCATGGTGGCGTCGCCCTTGGAATTGCCGCCGGCCTGTTGCGCGGCCACCACCGCCGCCAGCATGCCGAGCAGGATCGGGATCTGATCGCGCTGCGCCCGCTCCACCCCGCGCAACACGTGCTGCTGGGTGACGTGGGCGATTTCGTGCGACAGCACTGCGGCCACTTCGTCCTCGCGCTCGGCCGTCAGCACCAGCCCGGCGTTGACCGCGATGTAGCCGCCCAGGGTGGCGAAGGCGTTGATCTGGCGGTCGCGCAGCATAAAAAACGTAAACGGCTGCTGCGGTTGGTCGCTGTTGGCGCCCAGCCGGGTGCCCATGGTCTGCAGCCAATCGGTGACCAGCGGGTCGTCCAGCACATAGTCGTAGTTGCGCAACTCGGCCAGCATCATTTTGCCGTACTCGGCCTGGCGCGCCGGGGTCAGCAACTCGCCGGCAGACGAACCGATATCGGGCAGGCGGCTTTCCTGCGCAGGTGCCACACCCATGGCAACGGCCAGCGTGAGGGCGGTGGCGAGCGGTAGCAGGCGCAAGTGGAACTCCCAGGTGATGCGCGGAGCATGCGGGCAGCACGGCGCAGGGGCGTGAATCGACAGTTAATCCACAGTGTTGCGGTGACGACATGGAAATTCCAGTCGCCCGGTACCATTGTCAGACCTCAGACCAACCACGGAGTTTCCCGTGAGCCAAGACCCTAACGTGCAGGATGCGGCCACCGGCCCGCAGATCACCCTGTATTCCTCCGCGATCTGCCCGTACTGCGTGGCGGCCAAGAACTTCCTCAAGAGCAAGGGCCGGACCTGGACCGAGGTGCGCATCGACCTGGACCCGGCCGAGCGTCACAAGATGGTCGCGCTGGCCAAGCGCACCAGCGTGCCGCAGATCTTCGTCGGCGACGTCCACGTGGGCGGCTACGACGACATGATGGCCATGCACCGCGCCGGCAAGCTCGAACCGTTACTGGCCGGCGCCACGGGCGGCCAGGCATGAGTGAGCACGAGGGCGGCAGCGACGACCGTCTGCGCGAGTTCACCGAATTCCGCCAGCGCATGAATCAACGCATCCTGGCCGAGCCCAACCAGGTGGTGCGCCGCTTCTTCGCGCTGGACACCCAGACCTATCAGGCCGGCGCGCTGGACGTCAAAACCAAGGAGCTGCTCGGCCTGGTCGCCTCGATGGTGCTGCGCTGCGACGACTGCATCAGCTACCACGTCGCCCAATGCAAGGAGGCCGGCGTGACCCGCGAAGAGTTCTTCGAAACCTTCTCGGTCGGCCTGGTGGTCGGTGGCTCCATCGTCATCCCGCATCTGCGTCGCGCGGTGGATTTTCTCGACCAGCTCGAAGGCGGCGCCCAGGCGCCGGCGCAGAACGCGCACGATTGATGCGTAACGGATCCGGTGCCGACCGGCGTGTGAGTCGGAATTGGTGATTCGGGATTCGTCAAAGCGAGCCGGTTGTGTGCGCCGCCCGTCGAGGCGGCGCGTTGCGTTGGGTGCTCGCCGCCCTTAGACCAAGGTCGGTTTGGGCGCCTTCACCGGCATCGGGCATAATTGCCTGTGAAACCTCCTTGCGCCGCTCTGCCGGGTTTTGCGGCTGGCGCTCCCCCCTTCAAGTTCGGAAACCCAACGTTATGACGCAGACAATCACGGTCATCCGCGGCGACGGTATTGGCCCGGAGATCATGGATGCCACGCTGTTCGTGCTCGACGCGCTGCAAGCTGGCCTGACCTACGAGTACGCCGACGCTGGCCTGGTCGCGCTGGAGAAGCACGGCGATCTGCTGCCCGAGTCCACCCTGGCTTCGATCACCAAGAACAAGGTTGCGCTGAAGAGCCCGCTGACCACGCCGGTCGGTGAAGGTTTCAGCTCGATCAACGTCGCCATGCGTCGCAAGTTCGACCTGTACGCCAACGTGCGTCCGGCCAAGTCGTTCCCCAACACCAAGTCGCGTTTCGCCGATGGCGTGGACCTGATCACGGTGCGCGAGAACACCGAAGGCGCGTACCTGAGCGAAGGCCAGACCGTGTCCGAGGATGGCGAGACCGCGTTCTCCGGCGCCCGCGTCACCCGCAAGGGCTCCGAGCGCATTGTGCGCTACGCCTTCGACCTCGCCCGCGCCACTGGCCGCAAGAAGGTCACTGCGGTGCACAAGGCCAACATCATCAAGTCGACCTCGGGCCTGTTCCTGAAGGTGGCACGTGACGTGGCGACGCAGTACCCGGAAATCGAATTCCAGGAAATGATCGTCGACAACACCTGCATGCAGCTGGTGATGCGCCCGGAACAGTTCGACATCATCGTGACCACCAACCTGTTCGGCGACATCATCTCCGACCTGTGCGCCGGTTTGGTCGGCGGCCTGGGCCTGGCCCCGGGCGCCAACATCGGTCTGGATGCCGCGATCTTCGAAGCCGTGCACGGCTCGGCACCCGACATCGCAGGGCAGGGCAAGGCCAACCCGTGCGCGCTGCTGCTGGGCGCCGCACAGATGCTGGACCACATCGGTCAGCCGCAGAACGCCGAGCGCCTGCGCGAAGCCATCGTGGCCACCCTGGAAGCCAAGGACTCGCTGACCCCCGATCTGGGTGGCACCGGCAACACCATGGGCTTTGCCAAGGCCATCGCCAGCCGCCTCTGAGCATCGAAGCGAGCTGCAAAAAGAAAGGGCGCCTTAGGGCGCCCTTTCTTTTTGTGCGGGTCAGATTACTTGAAGTCAGTGTCAGGCCATCAAGCGCGGGAAATCGCTGTTGCGATTCCCCAGTCCCGATTCCCCATTCCCCATTCCCCATTCCCCGCTTAATTGCGCGACTGCAGCTTCGACAGCAGGCGCAGGAACTCGATGTACAGCCACACCAGCGTCACCATCAGGCCGAATGCGCCGTACCACTCCATGTGCTTGGGAGCGCCCTGTTCCACGCCGGTTTCGATGAAGTCGAAGTCCAGCACCAGGTTCAGCGCCGCAATGACTACCACGAACAGGCTGAAGCCAATCCCGATCAAACCCGAGTCATGGATGAACGGGATGCGCACACCGAAAAAGCCCAGCACGATGGTTGCCAGATACACCAGCGCAATGCCGCCGGTTGCCGCAACCACGCCCAGCTTGAAGTTCTCGGTGGCCTTGATCAGCCCACTGCGGTAGGCGAACAGCAGCGCGAACATCGTGCCGAAGGTCAGTAGCACCGCCTGGAACACGATGCCGTTGAAGCGCGCCTCGTACACCGCCGAAATCGAGCCAAGAAAGAAGCCTTCCACCAGCGCATACAGCGGCGCGGTGATCGGTGCCCAGGTCGGCTTGAAGCTGGTCGCCAGTGCGAACACCAGCCCGCCGATCGCGCCGGCAATCATGTACAGCTTGGCTGCAGGCAATGGCATGCCATCGGCACCGATCGACTGCGACCAGGCGAAAGCGGCGGTGAGCACGGCCATCAACAACAACGCACCGGTCTTGTTGACGGTGCCGTTGAGGGTCATCGCCTGGCCGTCGCGGGTGACGACCGAGCCGGAGCCAAGGTCGAGGAATGTGGATTCCCGAAGGGCAGGGTTGCCGCTACGCATGCGTGTTCTCCATGAGATGTAGGTGCTCGCCATGGTGGTGAGCGTTGTCGCGAGGATACCGGATCGGTGAATTGACGCAGAGTGATTGACAGCGAGGCCAATCGTTCCCAAAATAGCCGACCTTTCCAGCCTTCGGGATTGAAAGGTCCCGCCGGGGTATAGCGCAGTCTGGTAGCGCGCCTGCTTTGGGAGCAGGATGTCGGGGGTTCGAATCCCTCTACCCCGACCATTCCGAGCTTCCTGCGGCGTGGGAATGCAACGTTCGGTCCGGGCGCCCGTAGCTCAACCGGATAGAGCACCGGCCTTCTAAGCCGGCGGTTACAGGTTCGAGTCCTGTCGGGCGCGCCATCGGCGGTGCGGTAGGAAGTAGGTTTTCAGTGGTGGCTGTAGCTCAGCTGGTTAGAGTACTGGATTGTGATTCCAGATGTCGGGGGTTCGAGTCCCCTCAGCCACCCCACTGATTGCAGGAAATGTTGGGCCCGACGCATCGCGGGGTGTTGCAACGAAGCAAAAACGCACATACAATGTGCGACCAGTTTCAGGGCCGTTAGCTCAGTTGGTAGAGCAGTTGACTCTTAATCAATAGGTCCAAGGTTCGAATCCTTGACGGCCCACCAAATAAAAGCACTTAGGCAAACACCTAGGTGCTTTTCTTTTTTCCGGCACTGGAAACAAGAAGAGACGTCTCAAGGCAGGAACTGCGCCAGTTGTTCGCTTGCAGCGAATTCTGCTGCTGTGTCTGTTCAGCAGTTGCCTGATCAAGCTTGTTGCTTGGCCGGCACTAAGTCTGCTTGCATCGGATGCCTGGTGACCTGTGGTCTGCAGCCCAGGCCGGCAAACTCAAATGAGGCGTGATGTGTCCAGAGCAACACGGCGCTCGATCCTCCAGCAGGTCGTGATCTTTGCAGTGGTCGGTCCTCCGCTAGGCGGATTGCTGGGCTTTCTGCAGTGGGCGCGGTTAGATGGCGAGACTGCTTTTCTGATCGCAGGCTTGTCCTACGTTCTGGTGTTGCCGGTGTTTGCTGCCGCTGGTGCGGGATTGATGTGCGCGTTGATGTGCCGTCGTCTGTATCGCGAGCGTGGGCCAAACCCCTTTGTCCAGATCGCAATCGGCGCGCTGAGCGGCCTGCTTTCGGCTGGGTTGGTCGTGTTGCTCACAGCGGTCATCGGCGGCTGGTCCATGGGCTCGGATCGCGATCTGATCCTGGCCTTGGTACGAAGCGGGCTATGGGGCGGCGGCATCTGCGCATTGCTTGCGTGGCTCTTCAGGTCACGCTTGTCGCGAACAACTGCAGGCGCGTAAGCGCTCAGGGCGATGCGGTCAGCTCAGACCTCTGGCTTCGTTGCATACGCGGAAACGCCAGCAAGAAGCGCGCACCTTTACCGGGAGCCGAACTCACTTCGACAAAGCCACCGGCCTGACGCACCGCGCTATACACCTGCGTCAAGCCAAGCCCGGCTCCTTTGCCTGCGTCCTTGGTAGTGAAATAGGCTTCGAATAGCCGCGATTGCACACCTGCATCCATGCCATGTCCGCTATCGGCAACGGTGATGGTGACGTAATGCCCGCCCGGTTTGCTCAGGCTCGCGTTCTCGGCCGCCACGACGGTGTCGCCGGTTTCGATACGGATGGTGTCCCCGCTCTTGCAGGCATCGCGGGAGTTGATCACCAGATTCAGGATCGCGCGCTCCACCGTATGGCGGTCGACCATGGCGCAGCATCCGCCTTCGCTGGTGCGCAACTGCAATTGCAACTCGGCGCCGATCACCTGTTCCAGCAATGGGCTCAGTTGTTCGGCCAATGCAGCAAGGTCCACTGCTTCCGGGCTGTACGGATACTGGCGCGAAAATCCGACCAGTCGCTGCGCCATGACCGATCCATGTTGAAGCGCCGCGTCGGCCACGCTCAATAGCTTGGCATCGTGCGCATCGATCCTTTCGCGCTGTACGACCAGGTCGATGGCCGATGTCGCTGCCTGCAGTACGTTGTTCAAGTCGTGAACGACGCCTGCCAGCAATTGGCCGACCGCTTCGCCTTTCTGTGCCTGCTCGGAAATTTTCTCGGCCGCTCCCTGTGCGGCGCGCGCAATGTCCAGATCGCCTTCGATGCGCTCCTGCAGGTCGCGCAGGGTATGCAGTTCGGTCGACAGCGAATTTTCGCGCGCACGCGCCAGCATCAAGGCGCCGGTGGAAAACTCGCGCTCGGCCTTGAGCATGGAATCCAGTGTATGGAACGCCGCCTCCAGCGCCCTGCGGTCGGAGATGTTCTTGCTCACTGCAAGAATCGCCTCGACGTTGCCAAAGGCGTCGAACAGCGGGCTGGTGACCACCTGCCAGGTCTGACGCACGCCGGCGAAGTTCACGCAGGCGGCCTCGAATTCCTGGATCAAGCCATTCGCGGAACCGGCGATCGCCGCATCGACCAGGCCCACGGCCTCTGGCGGCCACAGTTCGCGCCATGGCTGCGAGATGAGCTGGTCGGGATGGCTGACGCCGAGTCCGGCCAGCCCATTGACGTTGATTGCCGTGATCCGCCCATCGAGGTCGATCTCTTTGATGCAATCGCGGGACAGTGCCACGATCTGGCGATATCGGTCTCTCATCGCGACTGCTGCCTCACTCATCTAGATTTAACGGAATTTTCGCAAATCCTACCTTTACCGTGTACGAGTAAAAGTACGAGGCTTCGATCGTTGCGGCGATGCAAAGTTTAACGGTTCACCTCGCTTCCCGGGCAAAGTGCGTCAGCGATAGCTTGGACGATCAGCTGCGAAAGCCTGCGGGTCGGCTTCAGCCTATTGGGCTTAAGCCTATTGAAGGTGCGCTGCGGCATCACGACGCTTTTTCTTTCCCGGCATCCCTGCAACAATGCGCGGGCAAGCGCAGCATCGCGAAAGTGGCGGAATTGGTAGACGCACCAGATTTAGGTTCTGACGCCGCAAGGCGTGGGGGTTCGAGTCCCCCCTTTCGCACCAATGCAGTGCGGCCGTGAGTGTTCCGGCCGCTGCATGATCCGCAAAACCGGCTGTCCAGACTTGAGCGACGCGGTTGTGCGCATTCCGCTGGCAGCGGCAGCCGTTATCGGCGAAACTACAAGGCTCGGCGGCTTTCTCGCCATCCGTCAACCCGCATCTTCCATCTCGTGCCGACGCTTGTGCTGTCGGTGGCAGGAGTCAACATGCAAGCATCGATCGAATCCACCGGCAATCTGGAACGCCGCCTGACCTTCACCCTGCCGCAGGAGCGTCTGGAGACGCACGTCGGTGGCCGCCTGCGCGAGATCGCGCGGACCGCGCGCATCAAGGGGTTCCGCCCCGGCAAGGTGCCCGCCAAGGTCATCGAGCAGCGTTTCGGTCAGCAGGTGCGTGCCGAGGCAATGGATGGTTTGCTGCGTGAGACCTTCGATTCGGCCGTGCGCGAGCATGCGCTGCGCCTGGCGGGCAATCCGCGGATCGACAAGGCCGGCGAGAGCGATTTCGATTTCGTCGCCACCTTTGAAGTGGTGCCGGACTTCGGCGACATCGATGTGACCACGCTGTCGGTGGTGCGCCATACCGCCGAAGTGACCGACGCCGACATCGACCAGATGATCGAGAACCTGCGTCTGCAGCGTCGCACCTGGAACCCGGTCGAGCGTGGCGCCCAGGTCAATGACCTGGTGGCGCTGGAGACCTGGTCGCAGGCCGGCGACGAGCGTCTGCCCGCCGAAGGCGTGGAGACCGGCAGCAGCGTGCTCGGCTCGGGCGTGATGTTCGATCAGATCGAAAAGGGCCTGGAAGGTCTGGCCAAGGGCGAAGACAAGACCCTGACCATCGACTTCCCGGCCGAGTGGCGCGTGCCACAGCTGGCCGGCAAGACCGTGCAGGTGCACGTCAAGGCGGTCGAGGTCTCCGAGCCGGTGTTGCCGGTGGTGGACAATGAGTTCATCAAGAGCTTCGGCGTCAAGAGTGGCGATGCCGAGCAGTTCCGCGCCGACATCCGCACCAACCTGGAGCGCGAGCTCAAGGGCGCGCTGATGAACCGCCTGCGTCGCGAAGTGGGCGAGCAGCTGATTGCCGCCTATGCGCATGTGGAAATGCCGCCGCGTCTGGTCGAAAACGAAGCACGTTCGATGCTGGCCCAGCAGGTGGAGCAGGTCCGCCGTAGCGGCCGCAACCCGGGCGAGATCCCGGCCGATGCCCATCAGGGTTTCATGGACGCGGCCGCCAAGCGCGTACTGGTCGGTCTGCTGGTGGGCGAGGTGGCCCGTCGTAACGAGCTGCGTCTGGAATCCAAGCGCGTCAGCGAAACGCTGCGTCTGATCGCCTCGACCTACGAAGAACCGGAACAGGTCATTGAGATGTACCGCAACGACCCCCAGTTGATGGGTGGGCTGCAGAGCCGTGTCATGGAAGAGCAGGTGATCGACTGGATTGCCGAGCGCGCCCAGCACACCGAGCAGCCGATGTCGTTCCAGGATGCGATCCGTCAGTAATGCGAGTCCCTCGCAAGAGCCCGCACATCCATGTGCGGGGATTCAACTAATAGACACAGGAGATTCCCCTCGCGTGGACAATGTAACCAGAGCCTTGAACCTCGTCCCGATGGTGGTCGAACAGACCAGCCGCGGCGAGCGTGCGTACGACATCTACTCGCGCCTGCTGAAGGAGCGTCTGATTTTCCTGGTCGGCCCGATCGACGACCATATGGCCAATGTGATCGTGGCGCAGCTGCTGTTCCTGGAAGCGGATAACCCGGAAAAGGACATCAGCATCTACATCAACTCGCCCGGTGGCGTGGTCACCGCCGGCATGGCGATCTACGACACCATGCAGTACATCAAGCCGGACGTGAGCACCATCTGCGTCGGCCAGGCTGCATCGATGGGCGCGCTGTTGCTGGCATCGGGCGCGGCCGGCAAGCGCTATGCGCTGCCGAACTCGCGCGTGATGATCCATCAGCCCTTGGGTGGCTTCCAGGGTCAGGCGACCGATATCGACATCCACGCCCGCGAGATCCTGACGCTGCGTTCGCGTTTGAATGAGATCCTGGCCAAGCACACCGGCCAGTCGCTGGAAACCATCGGGCGCGATACCGAGCGCGACAACTTCAAGAGCGCGGTCGATGCGCAGGCCTATGGCCTGGTCGATCAGGTGCTGGAGCGTCGTCCGGAAGAGTCGATCCAGCCGTCCTGATCGCCAGATGCCTGAAATTGCAGGAAAAACGGCAGGGTCGGGCTGGACGGATGTCCTCTCGACCCTGTGCTATTCTCGAAATCGAACCCCCGTGCATCGGGTGGGGTAACTGGGTAACAGAAGCATGAGCGAAGACCGCCAAGGTCGTTCCGGCGACAGCAACAAGATTCTCTACTGCTCGTTCTGCGGTAAGAGTCAGCATGAAGTCCGTAAGCTGATTGCCGGTCCCAGCGTATTCATCTGCGATGAGTGCGTTGAGCTGTGCAACGACATCATCCGCGAGGAACTCGAAGAGAAGGCGCAGTCGGCACGTTCCAGCCTGCCCAAGCCGCGCGAGATTCTCGAGGTGCTGGATCAATACGTGATCGGGCAGCTGCGCGCCAAGCGCACGCTAGCAGTGGCGGTGTACAACCACTACAAGCGTATCGAGAGCCGCAGCAAGAACGACGAAGTCGAGCTGGCGAAATCCAACATCCTGCTGGTCGGTCCGACCGGCTCGGGCAAGACGCTGCTGGCCGAAACGCTGGCGCGCCTGCTCAATGTGCCGTTCACCATCGCCGATGCGACCACGCTGACCGAAGCCGGCTATGTCGGTGAGGATGTGGAAAACATCATCCAGAAGCTGCTGCAAAAGTGCGATTACGACGTCGAGAAGGCGCAGCAGGGCATCGTCTATATCGATGAAATCGACAAGATCTCGCGCAAGAGCGAGAACCCGTCGATCACCCGCGACGTGTCCGGCGAAGGCGTGCAGCAGGCGCTGCTGAAGCTGATTGAAGGCACGGTAGCCTCGGTGCCGCCGCAGGGCGGGCGCAAGCATCCGCAGCAGGAATTCCTGCAGGTCGACACCAAGAACATCCTGTTCATCTGCGGCGGCGCGTTCGCCGGCCTGGACAAGGTGATCCAGCAGCGGTCCAACGATGCCGGCGGCATTGGCTTCGGTGCCAAGGTCAAGAGCAGCGAGCGCAAGCAGGAAGTCGGCAAGATCCTGGCCGAAGTCGAGCCGGAAGATCTGATCAAGTTCGGCCTGATCCCCGAGTTCGTCGGCCGCCTGCCGGTGGTTGCCACGCTCGAGGAGCTGGACGAGCCGGCGCTGATCAAGATCCTGACCGAGCCCAAGAACGCCATCACCAAGCAGTTCAAGAAGCTGTTCGATATGGAAGGCGTTGAGCTGGAATTCCGTCCCGACGCCCTGTCTGCGATCGCCAAGAAGGCGCTCAAGCGCAAGACCGGCGCGCGCGGCCTGCGCACCATCGTCGAATCGGTGTTGCTGGATACGATGTACGAGCTGCCGTCGCAGGAAAATGTCAGCAAGGTGGTGGTGGACGAGTCGGTCATCGAGCACAAGTCCGAGCCGTATCTGATCTACCAGGCGCAACCGGCTCCGGCCAAGGCAGCGTCCGGCGACTGAGCCCCTGATGCCGCGTCTCCAGGCCTTGGCCTCGCTCGCGGATAAAGGGTTTCCGACCGCTACTTGCAAGACCTCGCCGATGGCCCCATAACGGGGCCATCGGCTTTTTTTACGCCCTATTTCCCGATTCCAGCGGAGCGCCCCATGGCCCAGTCCCAACCAGAAGTTCTCGATCTGCCAGTGTTGCCGCTGCGCGACGTGGTGGTGTTTCCGCATATGGTGATTCCGCTGTTCGTCGGTCGCGACAAATCGATGCGCGCGCTGGAAAAAGCCATGGAGGCCGACAAGCGCATCCTGCTGGTGGCGCAGAAGTCGGCTGAGACCGACGACCCGACCGCAACCGATCTCTATACCGTCGGCACGCTGGCGCAGGTGTTGCAGTTGCTCAAGCTGCCCGATGGCACCATCAAGGTGCTGGTCGAAGGGCTGTCGCGGGTCACCGTCGACAAGGTCGTCGAGTTGGACGGCGCACTGCAGGGGCAGGGCATCGAGGTCGAAGCCAGCGATGCGCGCGAGCCACGCGAACTTGAGGCGATCGCGCGTTCGCTGATGTCGCTGTTCGAGCAATACGTCAAGACCAATCGCAAGCTGCCGCCGGAGTTGTTGCAGACCCTGGCCGGTATCGATGAGCCGGGCCGTCTGGCCGACACCATTGCCGCGCATATTGGCGTGCGTCTTGCCGACAAGCAGCGCCTGTTGGAGATCACCGAAATCGGCGAGCGCCTGGAGTTGCTGGTCGGTCTGGTGGACGGTGAGATCGATGTGCAGCAGCTGGAAAAGCGCATCCGCGGCCGCGTCAAGTCGCAGATGGAGAAGAGCCAGCGCGAGTACTACCTCAACGAGCAGATGAAGGCGATCCAGAAGGAGCTGGGCGATCTGGACGACGCGCCGGGCGAACTGGAAGAAATCGCCCGCAAGATCGCCGAGGCGGGCATGCCCAAGCCGGTCGAGACCAAGGCAAAGGCCGAGCTCAACAAGCTCAAGCAGATGTCGCCGATGTCCGCCGAGGCGGCCGTGGTGCGCAACTATCTGGATTGGTTGTTGGGCGTGCCGTGGAAGAAGCGTTCCAAGGTGCGCAAGGATCTGAAGGCTGCGCAGGACACGCTGGACGCCGATCACTACGGTCTTGACAAGGTCAAGGAGCGCATCCTCGAGTACTTGGCCGTGCAGTCGCGCGTGAAGCAGATGAAGGGGCCGATCCTGTGCCTGGTCGGGCCGCCGGGCGTGGGCAAGACCTCGCTCGGGCAGTCGATCGCCAAGGCGACCAACCGCAAGTTCGTGCGCATGAGCCTGGGCGGTATCCGCGACGAAGCCGAGATCCGTGGCCATCGCCGGACCTATGTGGGTTCGATGCCGGGCCGGCTGGTGCAGAACCTCAACAAGGTGGGCAGCAAGAATCCGCTGTTCCTGCTCGACGAGATCGACAAGATGTCGATGGATTTCCGTGGCGACCCATCGGCGGCGTTGCTGGAAGTGCTCGATCCCGAACAGAACAATTCCTTCAACGACCACTATCTGGAAGTCGATCTGGATCTGTCGGAAGTGATGTTCGTCGCCACCTCCAACTCGCTCAATATCCCCGGTCCGTTGCTGGACCGCATGGAAGTGATCCGCATCCCCGGCTATACCGAGGATGAGAAGCTCAACATCGCCATGCGCTATCTGGTGCCCAAGCAGATCAAGGCCAACGGCTTGAAGCCGGAAGAGATCGAGATCGGCAGCGACGCCATCCAGGACATCGTGCGCTATTACACGCGCGAATCTGGTGTGCGTAACCTCGAGCGCGAAGTCGCCAAGATCTGCCGCAAGGTGGTCAAGGAAATCGCGCTCGTCGGTCCGCAGCCGGTAGTGAAAAAGGCCGTCGCCAAGAAGGGCAAGCCCAAGGCCCTGGTCGTGGTGAACTCGAAGAATCTCGACAAGTACCTGGGTGTGCGCCGCTTCGATTTCGGGCGCGCCGAAGAAGAGAACGAGATCGGCCTGGTCACCGGTCTGGCATGGACCGAAGTCGGCGGCGAGTTGCTGCAGGTCGAATCCACGCTGGTGCCGGGCAAGGGCAACCTGATCCTCACCGGTCAGCTCGGCAACGTCATGAAGGAATCGGCATCGGCTGCGTTGTCGGTGGTGCGTTCGCGCGCCGAGCGACTCGGCATCGATGTGGACTTCCTGCAGAAGCAGGACGTGCATGTGCACGTGCCCGATGGCGCCACACCTAAGGACGGTCCCAGCGCAGGTATCGCGATGGTGACCTCGCTGGTGTCGGTGCTGACCAAGGTGCCGATCCGCGCCGATGTGGCGATGACCGGCGAGATCACCTTGCGTGGTCGCGTCTCGGCGATCGGCGGATTGAAGGAGAAACTGCTGGCTGCCTTGCGCGGCGGCATCCGCACCGTGTTGATCCCCGACGAGAACCGCAAGGATCTTGCCGACATTCCTGCCAACGTGACGCGCGATCTGAAGATCGTTCCGGTCAAGTGGATCGACGAAGTGCTGGATCTTGCACTGGAGCGTCCGCTGGCACCGAAGAAGGCGGGCAAGGAGAAGGCCCGCAAGACTGCCTCGCGCGTCGCCGTGCGTGGCAAGTCCCGCACTACTCCGGGTACCCGCGTCAAGCACTAAAAGCGCTTGTCTAAACCCAGGCAAAACAAGCCAAAACCCGCGTCGTTATTGGGTTTTGGCTTGCGTGCGGTTGGGGGCGCTGGTATAAATGCACGACTCGTGGGCGCGGCAAATTGTGATGCGTCACGCGATACCACTTGTGTCGGGTTCTTCGCTAACGGCAAGAGCGCCGATTGTCGATTCCGCGGCATCTGCCGCAAAGGGAGTTTCAAGAATGAATAAAACCGAATTGATCGATGGCGTTGCCGCTGCCGCTGACATCTCCAAGGCTGAAGCCGGCCGTGCTGTCGACGCGGTTGTGAGCGAAATCACCAAGGCACTGAAGAAGGGCGAAGCCGTCACCCTCGTCGGCTTTGGTACCTTCCAGGTCCGCGAGCGCGCTGAGCGCACCGGCCGCAATCCGAAGACCGGCGACAGCATCAAGATCGCGGCTTCGAAGAATCCTGCGTTCAAGGCTGGCAAAGCCCTGAAGGATGCAGTAAACTAATCGACTCGCTAGGGTGCTTAGCTCAGCGGTAGAGCGTCTCCCTTACACGGAGAGGGTCGGGGGTTCGAAACCCTCAGCACCCACCATTAAGCACCAGGCAAACGTTTCAAGTGCGGAGCGGTAGTTCAGCTGGTTAGAATGCTGGCCTGTCACGCCGGAGGTCGCGGGTTCGAGTCCCGTCCGCTCCGCCAGTTACACCCGAAGCCCCTGAGCAATTGGGGGCTTCGTTTTCTCCACAGCATTCGCATTGCGAATGATGCAGAGAGAGAAGTCCAAGTTTAAAGCGGAGCGGTAGTTCAGCTGGTTAGAATGCTGGCCTGTCACGCCGGAGGTCGCGGGTTCGAGTCCCGTCCGCTCCGCCAGTTATACGAAAGCCCTCGGCCTTGTGCCGGGGGCTTTTTTTTGCAGCATTGCCCGAGGTTACGCGTTTAATGGCGCATCGCGGCCGATGGCGTGGAGCATTGGGCTGGGTGCTCGGCGCCAAGCGCGTTACACTGCGCGGCTCGCCCACAGGCCGTGATTTGCCAATGCTGCAGAAACTTCGCGACAAGACGTCAGGCTGGATCGCTACCGCCATCCTGGGGTTGCTGATGATTCCGTTCCTGTTCGTCATCGACAACAGCTACCTCGGCGGCATTGGCGCCAACAACGTGGCCAAGGTGCAGGCGCCGCCCACATGGTGGAAATCGGCACCGTCCTGGTGGCCGGTGTCGCTGCTGTGGCAGCACCATGAAATCAGTACGCAGGATTTCCGCGCACGCTTCGAGCAGGCGCGTATGCAGGAGCGTCAGCGCCAGGGCGATAATTTCGACCCGCGCACGTTCGAATCGCGCGAAAACAAGCTGCAGGTACTCGATCAACTGGTTGACGAGCAAGTGGTGCGTCTGGGCGCCGAAGACGCCGGCATCGTGATCGGCGATGCGACCGTGCGCGATTACATCACCGGCATTCAGGCGTTCCAGGTCGATGGCAAATTCAGCCCCGACCAGTACCGCGCCGCACTCGCACAAGGCACGCCACCGCGCACGCCGGCGCAGTTCGATGCGTTGGTGCGCGACAGCTTGCAGCAGTCGGTGATTCCGCAGGCGATTGCCGAATCGGGCTTTGCGACCAAGGCCGAGTTCGAGCGCCTGCTCAAGTTGATGGGCGAAACGCGCGACGTGGAGCTGGCGATGCTGCCGCCACCGGCTGCAGACACCGCGCCGGTCAGCGATGCGCAGATCAAGCAGTGGTACGACGGGCATGCGCAGGATTTCCGTCAGCCGGAGACCGTGACGATCGAGTACGTCGAGATCAATGCGGCCAAGTTGCAGCCGGCAACCGCCGCCGACGAGGCGACCTTGCGCAAGCGCTATGAAGAAGAGAAGGGCCGCTTTGTCGAGCCGGACCAGCGTCTGACTTCGCACATCCTGATCAGCGCTGGCAGCGACCCCGCCGCGCAGAAGGCTGCCGAAGCGAAGGCAGCCAAGCTCGCCGCAGAAGCCAAGCAGCCGGGCGCCGATTTTGCTGCATTGGCGAAGGCCAACTCGCAGGATCCGGGCTCCAAGGGGGCTGGTGGCGATCTGGGTTGGGTCGAGAAGGGCACGATGGTCAAGCCGTTCGAAGACGCGTTGTTCGCAATGAAGGCTGGCGATGTGGTTGGCCCGATCAAGAGCGAGTTCGGTTACCACGTGATCCAGCTGCGCGAGGTCAAGGGCGGCCAGGGCAAGTCGTTCGAGCAGGTGCGCGATCAGCTCGCTGCCGAGCAGCTCAAGGCCGATGCCGACAAGGCGTTTGCCGATGTGAGCGGCAAGTTGGTGGATCAGGTCTACAAGAACCCCACCGTGTTGGAGCCAGCGGCCAAGCAGGTCGGTCTGCCGGTCCAGACGCTGGGCCCGTTCTCGCGTGCCGATGCCAGTGGTATCGCCGCCAATCCTGCAGTGCTGCGTTCGGCATTCTCCGAGACGCTGGTGCAGGACGGCACGGTGAGCGACCCGATCACCATTGCGCCGAATCACAGCGTGGTGTTGCGGGTGACCAATCATGGCGCCGAGCAGGCGCTGCCGTTGGACAAGGTGCGCGACAAGGTGATTGCGGCGATCCATGCCGACCGCACCGAGAAGGCCGCCGCAGCGGCTGCGGATGCATTGTTGGCGCGGGTGCAGAAGGGCGAAACGTTGCAGGCGCTGGCGGCCAGCGAGAAGCTGCAGGTGCAGCCGATCCCGGGCCTGCCGCGCACCGCGCCGATCCCGACACCGGCGGCAAACCGTGCCATCTTCAGCGCGCCGCGCCCGACCGAAGGCAAGCGGTCGGTGGGCAAGGTGGAGCTGGACGGCGGGCGCTTTGCGGTCTTCGTCATCGCCAAGGCCACGCCAGGCGATCTGAAGCAAATGCCGGCCGAGCAGCAGACCATGCTGCGCGAACAGCTGAGCCAGATCGATGGCAACAACGCGGCGCAGGCGTACGTCAAGGAAATGCGCAAGCGCTACAAGATCCAGATCGAAGAGGCGCAGCTGTAAGGCTGCCTTCTTCAGCTGGTGAAGACGAGAAAGCCCGGGTGACCGGGCTTTTTCTTTGGGATATCGGTCCGTGCCGTGGGGCTGAGGCCTTGTAGGTGCGTTTGACGTACTCGGCCGATGTCTTCGGGTTCGGGGTCGATGGTGTGTCTGCTGCTTCAAGAGCGCTAGAAAGACCGCTCTCCAAGGCTGCCCACATCCTGACGAGCACGCGTGGCCACGCAGTTCGCAGTCGATTGAGCGGGGTGGCCCACTGCCGTTCGATTATTTCAACACGCCTGCTGTGTCGCCGGCAGCCTCGCCCGGGCATTCAAGCGCACAGCAACTGCAGCACCATGCAGTCCTTGATCACGCTGATACTGGCTGTCTAGAACGTCATGCGAGCGACGGTGGCATGCGCGATGTCGCTGCGGACCAAGCGGGCCCCTACGTAGGCTGCGTTGTGTCGGCTTAAGGCCTGTCGTCGAACGACAACACCATGCCTGGCTTCAGTACCGCACGCTTGTCCAGCCCATTGCTGGCAAGCAACGTCGCCACAGTCACGCCGTAGCGGCGCGCAATGGCCCAGGCGGATTCGCCGTTGCGCACCGTATGCGTACGCGCTTGCGCGTTCGACGTCCTGGCAGTCGTGGCGACCACCGTAGGCGCGGCATCGTTGGTCTCGGCAATCCTGCCCACATCAGCGGATGCGACGACGGCACCGGCCGAGCCTGGCTGCGCTGCCGCGACTGGTGCAAGTACATGCACACCACTTGGCGCAGCACGTGCGCTGGCCAATGCCGGATTCAGCCGGGCGAGCAGCTGCGGCTCGATGGCACGCTGTCCGGCCCAGGCGTTGAGGCTGGTGCCAACCGGCAATGCGTGTTCGGTCAGTACCGGAACCGGGCGGTCGAGCGAGGTCAGCAAGTTGCCCTGCTGTTGCGCGTGGTCGAGCACACAGGCGAGCGCGTGCAGCTTTTCCACATACTCATAGGTGACCTTGGACATGCCGGGCAGCTCGGACGGACGCGCGTTCTGCGCGTTCATGCCGGCCGTGCGCATCGCCTGTAGCACACGGTACTCGCCAGCGTTGTAGGCCATCAGCGCCAGGCGCCAATCGCCGCCGAACATGCCGTAAAGCGTCTTGAGATAACGTACCGCAGCGGTGGTGGAATCCACTGCCGAGAGGCGGCCGTCGTATTGCGCGCCAACCGGCACATGGTGGTTGCGCGCCGTGGTGGCGATGAACTGCCACAAGCCGGCCGGTCCGCTGCCATTGCGCGCGCCCGGGCGGTAGCCGCTTTCAACAAAAGGAATCAGCGCAAACTCGGTCGGCATGTCGGCCTTGCGCAGCTCGTCGACCACGTAGCCGAACAGCGGCAGGACGTCCTGTGCATCGTCGGCCAGGCGGGCTGGTGCACGCGAGAAGTGCTGTTCCCAACGCGTATCGCTGTGCTCGCTATCGCAGCCTGGATCTGCACGCCCGTCCAAAAACGACGAAAAGATGTCCTGGCCGTTGCGTAGGCTAGGTGCGGCTGGCGGCGTCGTTGAGCTGACTGCGGGTTTGGTGCGGCTTGCGTCGATAGGCGATGCGGCTGCCGGTGCAATGGCCGCACAGGCGGCCAGCACTGCCAAAAGCAAGCGCCTCATGCGCGAAATTCGTCTTTCCAGCGCCGAAGTTCGGCGAAAACATCTACATCGGAGGAAAGTGCGCAAGATGCGCGCGCTGCGGCTGCGGCGCGAATCTCGGAACTGCTGGTGCGTAGAAAAGGGTTGGTGGCCAGTTCACTCTTGAGCGAAATCGGCAGGGTAGGACGGGCTGCTTGACGCATGGCCTGGGCTTCCTGTTGACGGCGCTGCAAGGCAGCGTTGGTGGGATCGACGTGCAGCGCGAAGGACGCGTTGGCCAACGTATATTCGTGGCCGCAACACACAAGCGTTTCGCCAGGCAAAGAGGCCAGACGCTGCAACGAGTCGAACATCTGAGGAGCGGTACCTTCGAACATCCGCCCACAGCCTAGGCTGAACAGCGTATCACCGCTGAACAGATGCTCGTCGGTGACAAAGGCGATGTGGCTGAGGGTGTGGCCCGGCACCTCGAGCACTTCAAAGCCCATGCCAAGCAGAGTCAAGCGCTCGCCTTGTCCAACCTGGCGGGCATCGGCCGGACTGCGTTCGTCGGCAGGGCCGAACAGTTCCAGGTCCGGCCAGCGCTGCTGCAATGCCGCCACGCCGCCGATGTGGTCGGCATGGTGGTGGGTGAGCAACACGGCGCTGGGAGTGAATCCTTCGCGCTTTGCGGCAGCGAACACCGGCTCTGCCTGACCGGGGTCGACGATGACAGCGCGGCCATCCGCAGCGACCAGCGCCCAGATGTAGTTGTCTTCGAATGCGGGCAGGGCGGTCAGTCGCATAGAATTGGGACCATGCCTGCCACGCCCTTCTCCCGTCAAGCTGGCGTCTCATCCTGGTTTGAAACAGGCGCGGGGCGCAGTCTGCTCCAGCTGGAGCGCCAAGTGGCGCTGGCGGCGCTGCAAACGCGTCCGTCGCAGCCCTGGTTGTGGCTGACGCCAACCACCGACCTACCGCCGCGCGAGGCGTTGCAGGGGCGTGGGTTGCGCTTGTATCGCAGCGCGGGGCGCTTTGCTGGCGATGCGCGTTGCGCGATGCCGTTCCCGTTGCCGGCCGAGAGCCTGCAGGCGATCGTGGTGCAGCATGCGGTGGTCGGCGGCGCGGCGGAATTTTTGGCCGAATGCGAGCGGCTGCTGATGCCCGGCGGCCGGCTGTGGCTGTTCACGCTCAATCCGATGAGCCCCTACCGCTTTCGCTGGGCGCGACGTGGTCCGGTCGCCCTGCGGCCGGATCGTTGGCGGTTGCTGGCGCAACGTGCGGGGCTGCAATGCGTTGACCAGGAACGTTACCTGGGGCCGATCTGGCGCACCGGAAGTGGCCCCTCCGGCCCTGGCCGCGCACCCTGGCGCGCGGTGTATTTACTCGAAGTGGAAAAGCGTGCTGCCGCTTCGATCGGCCCGACCCCGATCGCGATGCCCTCGCGCTGGCCACAGCCCGTGGCCACGATTTGACGACTGACTACTTTCCAAACACCAGAAGCTGATGAAATCAATTGAAGTGCATACCGATGGCTCCTGCCTCGGCAATCCCGGGCCGGGCGGTTGGGCGGCCCTGTTGCGTTACAACGGCCGCGAGAAGGAATTGGCCGGCGGCGAAGCCACCTCCACCAATAACCGCATGGAGTTGATGGCGGCGATCATGGCGCTGGAGACGCTCACCGAGCCATGCCAGATCGTGCTGCATACCGACTCGCAATACGTGCGGCAGGGCATCACCGAATGGATGTCCGGCTGGGTGCGGCGCGGTTGGAAAACTGCTGGCGGCGACCCGGTCAAGAATCGTGAACTGTGGGAGCGGCTGCATGCGGCCACGCAGCGTCACAGCATCGATTGGCGTTGGGTGAAAGGCCACAATGGCGACCCGGATAACGAGCGCGTCGACGTGCTTGCCCGCAATCAGGCCATCGCCCAGCGCGGCAGCCTGGCAACACAATAAGCAAGAGGATTCATGCGTCAGATCATTCTCGATACCGAAACCACCGGCCTGGAATGGCGCAAGGGCAACCGCGTCGTCGAAATCGGTGCAGTGGAGCTGCTGGAGCGGCGCCCCAGCGGCAACAACTTCCATCGCTATCTGAAGCCGGATTGCGACTTCGAACCCGGCGCGCAGGAAGTGACCGGGTTGACCCTGGAATTCCTGGCCGACAAGCCCTTGTTCGCCGATGTGGTGGAGGAGTTCCTGGCCTACATCGACGGCGCGGAACTGATCATCCACAACGCTGCGTTCGATCTGGGCTTCCTGGACAACGAACTGTCGCTGCTGGGCGACAACTACGGCCGCATCGTCGAGCGCGCCACCGTGGTGGATACCTTGATGATGGCGCGCGAGCGTTATCCGGGGCAGCGCAATTCATTGGACGCCTTGTGCAAGCGCTTGGGCGTGGACAACTCGCATCGCCAGTTGCACGGCGCCTTGCTCGATGCGCAGATCCTGGCCGATGTGTATATCGCGCTGACGTCTGGCCAGGAGGAAATCGGGTTTGCCAGCGCCGATGCCGGTCAGAGCACCCAGGACGCTGACGGCATGATCAGCTTCGATCCGGCACTGCTGTTGCCGCGCCCGCGCGTGGCGGTGACTGCCTCGGAGTCGCAGGCGCACGAGGCGCGTCTGGCGCAGTTGCGCAAGAAGGCCGGGCGTGCGCTGTGGGATGCGCCGGTCGAAGAAACTGCCGCTGCCGGCTAGTAGCTACGCACCAGAATCGCGGTGATGTTGTCCGAGCCGCCGCCATCCAGTGCGGCGGCGACCAGGCATTCGACGCATTCCTGGGCGCTGCAATCGGCTTGCGACAAGGTTGCGGCGATGGTGGCGTCGTCGATTTCTTCGGTCAGGCCGTCGCTGCACAACAGCAGCTGCATGCCGGATTTGAGTTCGCCCTGCATGGTGGCGACATTGAGGTGGGCCGGGTCGGTCACGCCCAACGCCTGGGTCACCACGTTGCGATGCGGATGCGCGCGTGCCTGCTCGCTGGTGAGCGTGCCCTGCGCGATGAGTTCCTGCACGTAACTATGGTCCTGGCTCAGCTGTGCCAGCCGGCCGTCGCGCCACAGATAGGCACGGCTGTCGCCGACCCAGGCCACTTCGAAGCGCTGGCCCAGCACGCGGGCGGCGACCACGGTGGTGCCCATCGGCAAGGTATCGTTGCAGCGGCGCGAGGTCTTGATGATCTCTTCGTCGGCGATACGCACCGCCTGCGCTAGCGGTGTACCTGCGCGCACTTCGCGCACGATGGTTTCGCGCGCCAACGCGCTGGCCACTTCGCCGCAGGCATGCCCGCCCATGCCATCGGCGACCAGCCACAACCCCAGCTCGCTGTCGCCGTAGTACGTGTCCTCGTTGAGGTCGCGACGCAGGCCGACGTGGGTGAGATGTCCGAATTCGAGCATGGGGCCGGGTCGCCAGAGGAAAGATGCGCCACCATCATCGCGGCCGGACCGGCCAGCGGCAACAGACTGCTTGCCGGTACTGCAGTGCGGGTTCACTCCGGACCCAGATGGCGCCGTGTGTCGAGCTTGCCCAGCCCGCTTGTGGCTTGGCGCCTGTGCCCGTATGATTCACGGCCCCGGGACACCGGGGACCATCTGGAGAGGTGGCAGAGCGGTTGAATGTACCTGACTCGAAATCAGGCAGGCGTTTATAGCGCCTCGGGGGTTCGAATCCCCCCCTCTCCGCCAGATTGAGGCGAGTAGTTGTGCCAGTGCTGCGTGAGTTTCGCCGGCGTCATTGGGGGGGTGAGAAGCCCCGGGTTCGACAGACAGCGCAGCTGTCTGCACGGCGAAGCCGCCCGCAGGGCGAAGGCACGTAGTGCCGAGTGAATCCCCCCCCCCTCTCCGCCAGATTCGCATCAGCCCCCGCAAGGGGGCTTTTGTTTATGGGTCGCAGCCAGCCGGTGCGATGCCTACACTTCCACCTTTGCTATCCGTTGGAGGCATGACATGTCCGAGATTCTGGTGCCGGTGTCCTTTGGTGAGCTGCTCGACAAGATCGCGATCCTGCAGATCAAGTCCGAGCGCATCAGCGACCCTGCCAAGCTGACCAATGTGCGCAACGAGCTGTCTGCGCTGGAAATCAGCTGGATGGCGCATCCGGCCGCCGGTCACGATATCGTGCGTTTGCGTGCCGCGCTCAAGGCCGTCAACGAGCGGCTGTGGATGATCGAAGACGACATCCGTCTCAAGGAGCAGGCGCAGACCTTCGACGATGCATTCGTGCAGCTGGCGCGCAGCGTCTATATCGAAAACGATGAGCGCGCGCGCATCAAGAAAGAGATCAACCTGGCGCTAGGGTCGTCGTATGTGGAAGAGAAGTCGTATCAGGACTATCGCGCCAAGGGTGTCTGAGCGCTGATGCTTTGCGCTGCCCCTAGGCAGCCGAGCAGCGGCGCAGTGCGCGCCGCTTGCTCAAGCGATTGAATGCCTGTTTGAGCGAGCATCCGTCGCCGCCCCTCAGCGTGGATGATCGGTGCGATAACGCTCGAAAGCAGCGATCGCATCGCCCACGGTGATCAGCGACATCACCTCGTCGAACTCGATCTTGGTGCCCCATTTCAGCTGGTCGGCCGGCTTGCCCAGGTGTTTGCGGGCGGCCGCGTCGTAACGGTCCACGCAATAGCGCACGTCCGAATACGGGCCGCTGCGCAGCGGATTGCTCGCTGCATGCAGGCCGAGCACTTTGGTGCCCATCGCGTTGGCGATATGCATCGGCCCCGAATCAGGTGTGACCACCAGATCGGCGCGGGCGAGCAGGGCGGGGAGCTGCTTGAGCGTGTCCTTGCCGACCAAGTCCAGCACCGGCGTGCGCGCGGCCGCGACGATGGCATCGGCGGTGCTGCGTTCAAGCTCGCTGCGGCCACCGCACAGCACGATTCGCCAGCCTTGCGCAGCGGCGTGATCGGCCAGTGCCGCGTGGCGGTCGGCGTACCAGTTGCGGCGCGCATGGCTGGAGCAGGGCGAAATCATCAGCACCGGGCGGCCGTCGTTATCCCACTGCGCGCGCGCCCAGGCATGCGCCTCGTCCGGCACTGGTAGATCCCAGCGCACCTGGGTCTGGGTCAAGCCGAGCGGCTGCGCGAAGCTGCCGATGGCGTCGAGCACGTGGATGCCGGGGCGGTCGGCGATGCGCTCGTTGACGAACAGGCCGTGCAGGTCTTTGGAGCGGCTGCGGTCATAGCCGATGCGGCGCTGCGCCGGCACGAATGCCGACAGCACATTCGCTCGAAAGGCCACCTGCATCTGCAGCAAGGCATCGAAGCGGCCCAGCGGCGCCAGCGACTGGCGCAGCGCGCGCATACCGGCCACGCCGGTGCGCTTGTCGTAGGCATGAAACTGCACGCCGGGCAGGCCGTCGAGCAACTTCAGCCCGGCCTTGTCGATGATCCAATGCAGCTGGCTTGCCGGAAACCCCGCCTGCAAGGTGCGCACCAGCGGCACCACGTGGGTGACGTCACCCAGGGCGGACAGGCGCAGCAGGCATAACGAAGCGGGCGTAGAAGCCATGGTGTTGTTAGACTCGATAGATGGTTTCTTTCGACGCCACTGAAGCGCTGACGCCGTACCGCGAAGGCCGCGGTTATGGCGCCATTCTGTTCGACCGCGAACGGCTGCGGCAAGCCGATGCCACGCTGTTTTCGCCGCAACACTGGGGCGACAGGGCGCGGCCGGTGGATGAGGGCGGGCGTGGCGGGGCGTGGTTTGTGGATGCGCCGTTCGGCCGCAGCGTGTTGCGCCAGTATCTGCGTGGCGGCATGGCTGCCCGGGTGAGTCGCGATCACTACCTGTGGAAAGGGGCGGGGCGCACGCGCAGCTTCGCCGAGTTCCGGCTGATGCGCGAGTTGCTCAGCCGGAAGTTGCCGGTGCCGCGCCCGTTGGCGGCCTGCTACCTGCGCGAAGGATTGGGCTATCGCGCTGCGCTATTGATGGAGCGCCTGGAAAACGTGCGCTCGCTGGCCGATCACGCGCAGGTTGCCGGGCGTGGCGCGCCGTGGGAAGAGACCGGGCGATTGATTGCGCGCTTTCATCGCGCCGGCCTGGATCACGCCGATCTCAATGCGCACAACATTCTGTTCGATACTGGTGGGCACGGCTGGTTGATCGATTTCGACCGTGGCGTGTTGCGCATTCCGGCCACGCGCTGGCGCGAGCGCAATCTGGCGCGGCTGCATCGCTCGCTGTTGAAATTGCGCGGCACGCGCAGCCGCGAAGATGTCGACAAGGATTACGAGCGCCTGCATCGCGCTTACGAACTGGCCTGGGGCCGGGGCTACTGATGAACTGGGCGTTGCGTGTGCAGGGGGTCGGCAATGCGTCGGCGGTGGCGCTTGGCTCGCCGATGGCCACACTCGAGCGTGCCGGCGCGCCGTGGCTGACCATCGACTGCGGCAGCGAGGGGCTGACTGCGTACCAGGCCCATTACGGCCGGTTGCCGCAGGCGTTCTTCATTACCCATGTGCATCTGGACCATGTTGGCGGGCTGGAGCGGGTGTTCGTGGACAGCTATTTCTCCGAGCGGCGCGGGCGCACCCGCCTGTACGTGCCGGCGCCGGTAGTGCCGCTGCTGCAGCGGCGGATCGCCGACTACCCGAACGTGCTGGCCGAGGGCGGCGCCAACTTCTGGGATGCGTTTCAGCTGGTGCCGGTCGGCGATGCGTTCTGGCACGACGGCGTGCGGCTGGAGGTGTTCCCGGTGCGCCACCATTGGCCGGAGACCGCGTACGGGCTGCGCCTGAAGGGTGCGCTGGTGTGGAGCGGCGATACCCGGCCGATCCCGGAAATGCTGGCCCGCTATGCCGATGACGGCGAACTCATCGCGCATGACTGCGGCGTTCACGGCAACCCGTCGCATACTGGCGTGGACGATTTGGAGCGGGAATACCCGCAGGACCTGTTGAGCCGCATGCTGCTGTACCACTACGCCAGCGACGCCGACGGCGACGTGCTCCGCGCACGCGGCCATCGCGTTGCGGTGCCTGGACACTACCTGGAGCTGGCGGAGCCGACAACCGCCATGGTGCTCTGATGAGCGCCTTGCTGCTGCCGAATCAGACCGCAGCGCCGATGCAGGACCGCTATGGCCGGCCGCTGCGCGATTTGCGGCTGTCGGTCATCGAGGCCTGCAACTTCCGCTGCGGTTACTGCATGCCGGCCGATCGGGTGCCGGACGATTACGGTTTCGATGCGCAGCAAAGGCTGAGCTTCGATCAGCTGGAAACGCTGGTGCGCGCGTTCGTGTCGGTGGGCGTCACCAAGGTGCGTCTGACCGGCGGCGAGCCGCTGCTGCGACGCGACCTGCCGAGCTTGGTTGCGCGACTGACCGCCATCGACGGCATCGAGGATCTGGCGCTGACCACCAACGGCACCTTGCTTGCGCGTCAGGCGGTTGCCCTGCGCCAGGCCGGGCTGCGCCGCATCACCGTAAGCATGGATGCCTTGGATCCGGAGCTGTTCAGACGCATGAGCGGCAACCGCGGCGAGATCGCGCAGGTGCTGGCCGGTATTGCCGCTGCCGAGCAGGCCGGCTTCCAGCGCTTAAAGATTAATTGCGTGGTGCAGCGCGGCATCAACGAAGACCAGGTGCTGCCGTTGGTGGAGCACTTCCGTGGCACCGGCCACGTGCTGCGCTTCATCGAGTTCATGGATGTGGGCAGCTGCAATGGCTGGACGCCGGATGCGGTGGTGACCTCTGCGCAATTGCACGAACGCATCCACGCACGCTGGCCGCTGGCGCCGCTGGATGCCAATTACACCGGCGAAGTGGCGCAACGGCATGCCTTTGCCGACGGCGCGGGCGAGGTGGGTTTCGTCAGTTCGGTCAGCGTGCCATTTTGCGGCGATTGCCAGCGCGCACGCGTGTCGGCCGATGGGCAGTTGTATACCTGCCTGTTTGCTAGCCAGGGCCATGACCTCAAGCCGGCGTTGGGCCAGGGCGAGCATGGATTGTCCGAACATCTGCGTGCGCGCTGGAGCATCCGTGGCGACCGCTACAGCGAGGTGCGTGCGTCGTCGATGCCGCGCCGCGGCAAGCCGGTCGAGATGTTTTTGATCGGTGGGTGAGGGGCGGTTGTTTCATCAGGGCACCGCTTTCACCGAGAATGCCGCATCCTGAGCGCCTGTCATTGTGTCGTTTCCCATGTCCGCAAAAACCCGTTCCGCACGCCTGACCCACCTGGATGACGCCGGGCTGCCCACCATGGTGGATGTCTCGGACAAGACGGTCACCGCACGCAGTGCCACTGCCGAAAGTCGCGTGCGATTTCCTGCAGCCGTGGCCGCGCAGCTGCGCTCCAACGGCTTGCGCAGCGCCAAGGGCGGCATCGTGGAGACCGCAGTGATCGCCGGCACCATGGCGGTCAAGCGCACGCACGAATTGATTCCGTTCTGCCACCCGCTGCCCATCGATGCGTGCCGCTTCGAGATCGACTGGGTTGGCGAACAGGTGCTGCACATCAGCTGCACGGTGCGCTGCGTACATCGCACCGGGGTGGAGATGGAAGCGCTTACCGGTGCCAGCGTGGCGGCATTGACGGTCTACGACATGTGCAAGGCGTTGTCGCATGCAATGAGCATCGGCCCAACCAGGCTGGTGTCCAAACGCGGCGGCAAGCGCGATATCGGAGCAACGCGATGAGCGCGACAGTGACGGTGCTGTATTTCGCCAGCTTGCGTGAAGCGGCGGGCGTTGCAAGCGAGCAGGTGCACTCGGATGCGCAGGATTTGCGCGCGTTCTATGCCGAACTCGATACGCGCCATGGCCTGCGCTGGACGCCGACGCAGCTGCGCGTCGCGGTGGATGGCGCGTTCGCACGCTGGGAGGACGAGGTGCGCGACGGCAGTGAAATCGTGTTTATTCCGCCAGTGTCGGGAGGTTGAGTGTGAGCGAGCAGACAACCGCCATCTTTGCGCTTTCTGACGTGCCGTTATCGATCAACAGCTTGCGTGCCGCGCTGGAGCATCCGCATGCCGGCGCATTTGCCAGTTTCGAGGGCTGGGTGCGCAACCATAACGAAGGCCGCGGCGTGGCCGGGCTGCGCTATGAAGCCTATGCCGCACTCGCGCAGGCCGAAGGCCAACGCGTGCTCGACAAAGCGATGAGCCGCTTTGCCATCGTCAACGCGCATTGCGTGCACCGCGTGGGCGAGCTGCGTATCGGCGATATGGCGGTGTGGGTGGGCGTCAGCGCAGCGCATCGCGGGGCCGCATTCGATGCCTGCCGCTTCATCATCGACGAGGTCAAGGCACGCGTGCCGATCTGGAAGCACGAGCATTACCTTGAGGGCGATGCAGGTTGGCTGCATCCGGAAGCGCAGACGCAATGACAGCGTTGCTGCCGCTTTGCGAATACGCACACAACCACCGCCACATGGGCAGCCTGTTCTCTGATTAGGGTGGTGTCCCCGCCGGTTGACCTCGGCGCCCGCGTCAATCGATACCGTTGCTGCCTTCCGGCCCTGGCGGGATTTTCGATCTAGCGTCGCGAGGGACCGACGGGGCCACCATAAGACGTGGGCCACTGGCGTGGCCCTGGATCCAGGCAATCGCGTTGCAGGATCATAAAACTGGCGGAGAGAGGGGGATTCGAACCCCCGAAGCGCGGTTTAGACGCTTACACACTTTCCAGGCGTGCTCCTTCAACCACTCGGACACCTCTCCGTACCTGCCGCCCGACTGGGTCGGCGGCAGGAGCGGGATTCTAGCCGTCGCGGGCGCGGTTAACAAGGCGAACGATCTCCGCGGTCGGCAGCATGCCGCCTTTGCAGCTCCTCAGGTTAAGCAAACACGCTTGCCGGGTGACCTCGGTCAGCGGGGACGGCGGGGTACCACTGCTGAACGATCAATCTGGCGCGCCATGGCACAATATCGGTTCAGAGGAAGCTGGTTGCCCGATGTCTTATCTTGTTCTCGCCCGCAAGTGGCGCCCGAAGCGTTTTGCCGAACTCGTTGGCCAGGAACATGTGGTCCGCGCGCTCAGTAACGCGCTCGACAGTGGGCGCGTGCACCACGCGTTTCTGTTCACCGGCACTCGCGGCGTGGGCAAGACCACCATCGCGCGCATCTTCGCCAAGTCGCTCAATTGCGAGACCGGCACCAGTGCCGATCCGTGTGGCACGTGCCCGGCCTGCCTGGATATCGATGCCGGCCGCTATATCGACCTGCTGGAAATCGACGCCGCCTCTAACACCGGTGTGGACGATGTGCGCGAGGTGATCGAGAACGCGCAGTACATGCCCTCGCGCGGCAAGTTCAAGGTCTATCTGATCGACGAAGTGCACATGCTCTCCAAGGCGGCGTTCAACGCGCTGCTCAAAACCCTGGAAGAGCCGCCGGAGCACGTGAAGTTTCTGCTGGCCACCACCGACCCGCAGAAGTTGCCGGTGACGGTGCTGTCGCGCTGCCTGCAGTTCAATCTCAAGCGGCTGGACGAGGATCAGATCCAGGGCCAGATGACCCGGATTCTGGCCGCCGAGCAGATCGAATCGGATCCATCGGCGATCGTGCAGCTGTCCAAGGCCGCCGACGGCTCGCTGCGCGATGGCCTGTCGCTGCTCGATCAGGCCATCGCCTATGCCGGCGGCGCGCTGCGCGAGGACGTGGTGCGCACCATGCTTGGCACGGTCGACCGCACCCAGGTTGGCGCGATGCTGCAGTCGCTGGCCGATGGCGATGGTGCGCGCCTGTTGCAGGTGGTTGCGGCATTGGCTGAATTTTCGCCCGACTGGAGCGGCGTGCTGGAGGCCTTGGCCGAGGCCTTGCACCGGATCCAGGTGCAGCAGTTGGTGCCGTCGGTGGCGTTTGTCGGCGATGGCATCGACCCAACCGCGTATGCCGCGCAGCTGCGGCCGGAAGTGGTGCAGCTGTGGTACCAGATGGCGCTCAACGGGCGTCGCGATCTGTATCTGGCGCCGAGCCCGCGCGCCGGTTTCGAGATGGCGGTGTTGCGCATGCTCGCCTTCCGTCCTGCGGCGGCGGTGCCGGCTGGTGGCGCTGACGATGGACGCGGCGCTGGCGCCGGTAGCGGTGCGCATTCGGCAGCAGCTGACGGTCAGATTGCTGCACCGGTCGCGGCGGTGCCTGCTGCAGTCGCGAAGCAGGCAGCGGCCAAGCATGCCGAGGTGATTGAAGCGACGCCGGCTCCCGTTGCGGCGGACGTGACGCGTCCGGCGCCAACGGCTCCCGCAGTCGCAGTGGTCGCTACAGCGCCTGCACCGGTTGTCGTCCTGACTGCTCCAGCGGCCTCTTCCGATGCTTCGCCGTCAGCCACCCCCGCGCGCAACGACGACACGCCGCCCTGGGCGATGGACGATGCGCCCGTGCGTGCGACATCCGCGCCCGTCTCCGCGTCGCCCGCTGTGTACGCGCCGGAAGCCGCAATGGCAGCCCCGGCAGCAGTTGTGGCGCCACAACCTGTCGCGGTTGCGCCCGAAGCTGCAGTTGCGCCTCCGGTAGCTACTGTGGCACCGGCGCTCGCCGCGGATGCAGCGCCGGCTGTGGCGACCCCCTCCGCAACTGCTGTATCCGCAGCATCGCCAACATCCGATCCGTCCGTCCTGCTCGACGACGGCCAGATTGCCGACGCCGAGCAATGGCTGGAGCTGGTCACCCGCAGCGGCTTGAACGGCCCCTCGCGCCAGCTCGCGGCCAATGCCGCCTTCGTCAGTCATCGCGAGGGCGTGCTGCGTCTGGCGCTGGCGCCGGGCTTTGAATATCTGAACTCCGAACGCTCTATCGCCAACCTTGCGCAAGCGCTCGCGCCCGAGTTGGGAAACACGCCGCGCATCGTCATCGAAACCGGCAGCGCCGATGTCGAGACCCTGCACGAGCGGGCCAATCGCCAGAAAGGCGAGCGCCAGAGCGCGGCCGAAACCGCCTTCATGAACGACCCGAATGTGCAGCAGCTGATTCAGCAGCAAGGCGCGCGGGTGGTCCCCGATTCCATCCGCCCTTACGACGAGTAACGACACATGCGTGGGAACATTGCCCAATTGATGCAGCAGGCGCAGAAGATGCAGGAAAACCTGCAGCGCGCCCAGGAAGAACTGGCCAAGCTGGAAGTCACCGGCACTGCCGGCGGCGGCATGGTCAGCGTGACGCTGACCGGTGCCAAGGAGTGTCGCAAGGTGCGTATCGATCCGAGCATCCTCTCCGACCAGGAGATGGCCGAGGATCTGATCGCCGCCGCCTTCAACGATGCCTCCAACAAGATCGACGCCGAATCCAAGGACCGGATGGGCTCGGCCACCGCCGGCATGCAGTTGCCGCCGGGCATGAAGCTGCCGTTCTAAGGATCAGGGATTGGGCATTCGGGATTGGAGATTGGCAAAAGCGAGATTGCTTTTGCCTTTGCGCATCCCGAATCCCCACTCCCGAATCCCGGCCACCCAATGTCCTCATCCCTTCTCGAACAACTGATCGAGGCCTTCCGGGTGTTGCCGGGTGTTGGCCAGAAATCGGCGCAGCGCATGGCCTACCACGTGCTCGAGCGCGAGCGCGAGGGTGGGCGTCGCTTGGCCACGACGTTGGCCAATGCGGTGGAGAAGGTCGGGCATTGCGCGCAGTGCCGCGACTTCACCGAGTCGGAGATCTGCGCGATCTGTGCCAGCGCCAGTCGCGACCGACAACAGCTGTGCGTGGTCGAATCGCCGGCCGACCGCCTGGCGATCGAGCACGCCACCGGGTATCGCGGGCTGTACTTCATTCTGCAGGGGCGCTTGTCGCCGCTGGATGGCATCGGCCCGCGCGAGCTGGGGCTGGACCGGCTCGGCGAGCGTCTGGCCGCCGGTGAAGTCACCGAAATGATCATCGCCACCAATGCCACGGTCGAAGGCGAGGCGACCGCGCATTACCTGGCGCAACTGGCGCGGCAGCATGCGGTGCGCCCGAGCCGACTCGCGCAAGGCATGCCGCTGGGCGGCGAGCTGGAATACGTGGATCGCGGCACCCTGTCGCACGCCTTCGGCACCCGCAGCGAGGTGCTTTGAGAGCTGGGATTGGGGAGTCGGGATTGGGGATTCGCAAAAGCAAAACACCACAAGCGCGCGGTAAGCTCTTGCCAATCCCAAATGACCAATCCCCAATCTCCTTCCATGACCGACACCATCTTCGGCAAGATCATTCGTCGCGAAATCCCGGCCAACATCGTCTACGAAGACGACGAGGTGCTGGGCTTTCAGGACATCGCACCGCAAGCGCCGGTGCATGTGCTTTTCATTCCCAAGCAGCACGCCATTCCAACCCTGGACGATGTACCGCCAGAGCAGGCGTTGCTGGTCGGCAAGCTCGCACTTGCTGCGGCGTCGTACGCGCGCGAACAGGGACTGGCGCAGGATGGCTATCGCATCGTGATGAACTGCCGTGAGCATGCAGGCCAGACGGTGTTCCATATCCATCTGCATCTGCTGGCCGGCGCGCCGTTGGGGCGTTTCGGTACGCCTTGATGCGTTGTTCGATCAAGCGCCGCCTGAGCGCATAACGCGTCTGATGCGAGTCGCCAAATCGCACAAACAAAAACGCCGCTCCCTGCGAGCGGCGTTCTTGTGTGACAACTATTTTAGCGATCAATTACCACCAACCGCGGCCACCCCAGCCCCAGCCGCCGCCCCAGCGCGGGCCCCACGGATCGCCCCACGGGCCATACGGGTACGCCGGCACCACGTCGACTTCGCGCAAGACGGGCCACAGGTAGACCACGTCGGCATTCACCTTGGGCAGCTTGTAGTCGTACTCGCCGATCTTGGTGGTTTCATAGCCTTCGATCTTGCCGATGAAGGTCACTTCGCGGCCCGGCTCGAACACGGCCGGATCGTAGAAGCCCGAACGGCAGGCCAGGAAGCGGCCATCGCTGGCATCCACGGCGTTGCGGTCCGGGCGCCCGCTGGCATTGAGCGGGCGCGAGATCAGCTCGAAGCAGGTCTGGCCCTGGCTCGGTGTGGTCTGGATGATCTTGCCGCCCCAACGCACGGACGTACCGACCTGGGCGCTCGCAGTGGAATCGCTCGGGCTGACCGTAGGAAACTGGCCCTGCAGCGGCTTGGGCGCAGTCGCGCAGGCTGCGAGCCCGAGCACAGCGACAATGGGAAGAAGAAAGCGGGTACTCATGAGGAAGCTCCGGTTCGCGGGCGATGCTGCAGCAGATCTTTAAGGAGTGAGGCGCTGTCCGAATCAGCGCCAGCGTATCGCGCGGCAGCGAAACGTTGGCTGAGCGGCAACAATGCCGTATTCGGATGTGAACGGGCGACACGTTGCGCCCAGGCGATGGCCGGTTCGTAGGGTTCGCGTGCGAGGCCAAGCTTGGTATAGCGGCGGCCGAGCCGATGCCAGGCACGCAGCAGCGGGTCGCGCTCACGCTCGCCGCGCGCCAGCAACCAGCCCATCCAGGCCAGTGCGCTGACGGCGAAGATGCCGAAGATGGCGGCCAACTGGGAGGTATCCAGGCGATCGATGCCAAACGGCTGCAACAGGCGTTGCTGGCGGTCGGCATCGAAGGACAGCACCAGGTCGTTCCAGCCGCGGCGCAGCAGATCGCTGACCTGGGCAAGGCTTTCCCAGGCACCGAGCTGGGCGAAGTTGTTGCCTGCACCGGTTTGTACGCGATCTTCGAGCGTGTCGTAGATGCGTTCCGGCGCCACTGCGGCGGTGGGGTCCACGCGAACCCAGCCGCGCCCCGTCAGCCAGACTTCGGTCCAGGCATGCGCATCCATGCGCCGCACCACCCAGTAATTGCCGAAGCCGTTGTAGGTGCCGCCGGCATAGCCGGTGACCACCCGCGCCGGAATGCCGGCCGCGCGCATCAGCACCACGAATGATGAGCTGAAGTGCTCGCAGAAACCGGCTTTCTGCTGAAACAGGAACTCGTCGACGCTGTTGCGCCCGAGCAGCGGCGTATCCAGCGTGTAGGCGAATTCGCGGGTGATCCACTGCAGCGCGCGCTGCACCACGGCATCGTCGTTGCTGCCGGCTTCCGCGCGCCATTGCCTTGCCAGTGTGAGCGTGCGTGGATTGAAACCGGGTGGCAGGGCGAGGGCGCGCTTGCGCAGCTGGTCGGGCAGGTCGGTGTCGAAGCGTGCCGGTGGCGCCGATTGCAGCTCCCAACGCGTCAACGCGCTCAGTGGCCGCTGCGCAAACAGTTCGTAGTCGGGCGACAGCTCGGCATTGGCCACCGCTTGCGTGGGCAGGTCCAGCGACACCAGTTGGCGACGGTCGGTGGGCTCGTAGTCCAGGCGGTAGCGGTAGGTCTGCGGCCCGGCAGTGACCGATGCGGGTTGGCCGCGACCGGTCCAGCGCGCGCGCTGCCAGGTGCGGCCGTCGAAGTCCCACATCACCGGCCCGCGCCAATAGCGTTGCTCTGGCGGCGGTGCCTTGCCGGTGAACTGCACGCGCAAGGCTGGGCTGTCGTCGGCCATCAGGTCGATCCATTCGCCCGGCGACATGTTGTCCGACAGGCCGGGTCGCGACAGCGCGCGCTCGGGCACGCCCCACAGCGGCGAACTCAGCCGCGGCAGCAACCAGAACGTGGCCAGCGCCAGCGGCACCCCGATGGCGACCAGCTTGCCGATGCTGCGCAATTGCAGGCGCAGGGCCGGCGTGCCGGTGCGGTGCTCCTCGTCGGCCAGCCGCTGCATGCTCAAGAGCGCGCTGACCACCGCGAGCAGCGCCAGGCCCATCGTCGCCGGCCCCTGGTCGAGCAGAAACGCGGCAAACGGGGCGAACAACGCAAAACCCAGCAAGCTGCGGGCATCGCGCAAGGTGCGCAGTTCGGAGGCCTTGATCGCCAGCATCGACGCCAGCACCGCGCAGCCGGTGTCGCGGCCGAAGCGCATGCCGATCTGCCAATACACCGCCGCCAGCATCGCGACCACCAGCAACAGCCGCACCGGTGCCATCAAGGTGCCGCGCCAGCTCAGTACGACGACCAGCACGGCGGCCACGGCAATGGTGCCGGCGAGCAACCCCGGTAGCTGCAACAGCAACGGCGCCAGTGCCAGCCAACTGGTGGCCAGCACCCAGCCGCGGCTGGGCTGGGTGATCGGGAGGGACGGCTCAGTCATGAGGAAGCAAGGCCAGGGCGCGCAGGCACAGGTGATGGTGCGAAGGCCCTTGTGCAGGCCCCAGCGGCGGCTGGCCCGGCAGCAGCAACCGGTAGCGTCGCCCGTCGCGCTCGGCCAGGTTGATCCAGCGGGCAAGCCGCGCAATGCGGCGTTCGTAGGGCAGCGCGTTGAGCGTGCGCCAGTCCAGCGTGACTTCGATGCCCAGGGGTTGCTCGTATTCGCGCACCAGCAGGCTGTCGCGGCGCGCGGAGTGCTTCCAGGAGATCGTGCGTGGCGCATCGCCTGCGCGATAGGGGCGCAGCTGGTGCAACTCCTCGCCTTGCGCGTGGAGGCGGGTCTGGTTGGGCGAACCGGCGCCTTCGGGCAATGACGGCCCCTGGTCTTCGGGCTTGGGATAGGCCAGTAACGGGGTTTCCGGCCACACCCACGACCAGGCGCGCACCAGCCCCAGCGGCTGGGTGCTGGACAGGCGGATGCGTTCGATGTCCTGCCAGCCGCGGCGTTCGGTGGGCACCAGTAAGTCGACATCGGCCATGTCGTGCTCGATCAACGAGCAAAAGCCGCTGCTTTCCAGATGGTCCAGACGCAATCCGCGACGCACGCGGGTATCGCGACGCGCCAGTGATACGCGCATGCGTAATGGCTCGCCTGCGATCACCGGCTCGGCCGACACCGCCTCGATGCGCAGCGCCGACAATTGCAGGTGCGCCATGATGCTGCTGGCAATCCCGGCGGTGGCCAGCAGCAAGGCCAGCAGCAGGGCGGGGTTGTTGTTGTAGTTCAACGCACCCAGCAGCATTGCCAGCAGCAAGGCGGTGACGAACAGCCCGAAACGTGTGGGCAGCACGTAGATGCGCCGCCGATCCAGCACGATCGGCAAGGCCTCCGCGCCCCGCGGACGCGCCAGCAGGCTGAGGCGGCGGCCGATGCCGCGCAAGTGCGCACGCACGTTGGTCAGTCCACCGGCACGCTGTGCAGCAGCGCCTTGGCCAGTGCCGGCCCGGACGACGATTCGGCCTCCGGCACCAGCCGATGCCCGGCCACGGCCACGAACAGCGCCTGCACATCTTCCGGCAGCACATGCTCGCGCCCTAGCAGCAGCGCGTAGGCCTTGGCCGCGCGCAGCAGCGCGATACCGGCACGCGGCGACAGACCGACGCGCACGCCGGCATGCTGGCGGCTGCGCAGCAGCAAGGCCTGCACATAGCCGATCAGCGCATCGCTGGTATGGATCTGGCTGACCACCGCGCGCAGCGCGACCACGTCGCTATCGCTGAGTTGCGGCACCGCCTGGGCGATCAATTCACGCCGGTCCACGCCCGACAGCAGCGCGCGTTCGGCATCGGCGCTGGGATAGCCCAGGCTGAGCCTTAGCAGGAAACGGTCCAGTTGCGAATCCGGCAGCGGGAAGGTGCCGGACAGATCGACCGGGTTCTGCGTGGCGATCACGAAGAAGGGTTCGGGCAACGCATGCGTGACGCCGTCAAGCGTGACCTGCTGTTCGGCCATGGCTTCGAGCAGCGAGCTTTGCGTGCGTGGCGGCGCGCGATTGATTTCGTCGGCCAGCAGCACGTTGGTGAACACCGGGCCGGGATGGAACTGGAACTGGCGCGAGGCGGCGTCGTACACCGACACGCCCAGCACGTCTGCCGGCAGCAGGTCGGAGGTGAACTGCACGCGCTGGAAGCCCAGCCCCAGGCTGGAGGCCATCGCGTGGGCGAGGGTGGTCTTGCCCAGGCCGGGCAGATCCTCGATCAGCAAATGCCCGCCGGACAGCAGCGCCACGAATGCCAAACGCACTTCCTGCGCCTTGCCCAGCAATAGCGAATTGACCTGGTCTTGTGCGCGCCGCAGCGATTGGCGCAGCGCATCGGTTAGCATTTCCGTGGAACGCAGCGGTGTCGACATCACAATTCCGTAGGTGGAAGAAGAGTGCACAGGGCAATGCAAGGGGACCAACGCGCACATCGCACTTTCGTGATCCTGTGGACACTGGCGACAGCCGTCAAGCTGTTGATTGCCGCGCGGCTGCCGCTGTTCGTGGACGAGGCGTTCTATTGGCAGGAAGGCCAGCATCTGGCTGCCGCATATTCGGATCTGCCCGGCATGACGGCCTGGCTGGCGCGGCTGGGTGCGGAAGTCGGCGGACATCATCTGCTGGCCTTGCGTCTGCCGTTTCTGGCCATCGCCGCGCTGCTGCCGTGGCTGATCGCGCATATCGCCACGCGCTGGTTCGGCTCCACGCTGGGCTGGCAGGCCGGCAGCCTGACCTTGCTGATGCCACTCTCGGCCACGCTCGGCATCCTGGCGGTGCCGGACGTGCCGATGGCGCTGGCGGCGGTGCTGTGCATGGATGCCGGCGCGCGGCTGCTGCGCGAAGTCGATGCGACCAGCGCGCTCGAGCTCGCCATCGGTTTGGTGATCGGTGCGCTCAGCCACTACCGCTTTATCGGCGTGATCGGGGTGGGCTGCATCGCGTTGCTGTGCATTCCGCAGGGGCGCGCGGTCATGCGCGACCCACGTATCTGGATGGCGCTGACCGTGGGCGCGATGAGCTGGCTGCCGCTGTTGTTCTGGAATACCGACCATGACGAGGCCGGGCTGCGCTTCCAGTTGGTCGACCGGCATCCATGGCGCTTCCAGATCACCGGGCTGTGGTTCTTGCTCATACAGGCGGTGCTGGTGACCCCGCTGCTGGCCTGGGCGATGGTCAAGGTCGGGCTGGCTGGCACGCGTGCCGGCGGCGGCTCGCGGGCGCAATGGCGGTATTTCGGCTTGCTGGGCGGCATTTCGACTGTGGCGATCTTCGTGCTCGGTTTCTTCAGCGACGCCGAGCGGATCAGCTTCCATTGGCCGCTGCCGGGCTATCTGGCCTTGCTGGTGGCGGTGCCGGTGATCCTGATGCGCTGGCCGCATGCGCTGCGTCGCGCCGCATGGGTGATCGCCTTGCTCGGCACGTTGGGCGCATACGGCTATTACCTGGCGGTGTCGGTGCCGTCGATTCGCGCGCATGCGGCTGGTGAAAAATACTATCCACGCAATTTCGCGGGATGGAACCATCTGGCGGGCGCGGTTAAGGTCAAACTTGCGCAGATGCCGCCTGGCACGCGGGTGCTGGCGGAAAACTTCAAGGTCGGCGCCGAGCTCGGTTTCCAGTTGCACGATGCCAACGTGGAAGTGCTGCGCGCGGACTTGAACGACAAGCACGGACGCAGCGCGCAATTGCTACAGTGGGGATTGCTCAGTGACGGCACGCGTGCCGGACCGCGGCTGCTGGTGCTCTCGCCCAGCGATCAGCGCTATCGCGACCTGCTGAAGCGTTACCACGCCATCTGCGACATGGTCGGGCCGTTGCCGCCGCCCACGGTGGTGTCTACCGACCATGGCTATCAACGCTTTCTGTTGTTCGCACTGCCCGCACAACGTCAGCCCGGCCCGTGCATCGCTCCGGCGATGGCCTGGATCGATACGCCGTTGCCCGATGTAAGCGTGTCCGGGCAGGTGCAAGTGCGCGGCTGGGCATTCAAGGATGGCGTCGGCCTGTCGGATGTAGAACTGCTGCTCGACGGCCGCCCGGCCGCGCAGGCCGACTACGGCACGCCGCTCGACGTGCGCCCGTACTGGAAGATCTCCACCGACCCGCAACACCCCAACGTCGGCTTCACCGCCACGCTCGATACCCACGCGGTGCCGCCCGGCACGCATTGGCTGGGGCTGCGCCTGCACGGCCACGATGGCAGCGTCGAGGATTGGTGGGAGCAGCCGCTCACTGTAACGAATGATGCTGGGTTGTAACGTTCGAGCGCCGAGTAGAGCAGTCTGTTCGAGTCACAACACTGCTCAAGCAGCTTTCTGCGTGGTCCAACGGCCGGTCATAGTCGACAAGGAAAAAAGGAAAAGCAATTGCAGCGCAAATATAAGGATTTACCCGGCGATTCCGGCGACCGCCGTCGGGCAGACAGGGCTTGGAGCAAGCTGCCGGAGGTGCTGCTGGTTGGTGCCAAGTGGTCCTATCTTGCAATCGGTATGTTGGCGATGGTTACGCTGTCGCCCAAGGTGCTCTATGCCGATCCATGGCGATTCGCGAAAAATCTCCTGGGCCAGCCTTGGCCGCGGAATGTACTTGCGGTGGATAACGGACATCGTGAGGTCCTGCCCAATCTGCTGCGTCTGGCAGAGCTCAGATGGTTCGATGGCAATCAATGGCTGCAGATCTGGGTAGGTATTGCGCTGGCATTGCTGACAGTGTGGATGTTGCTGCGTCTGGTGCGTACCGAGCGTCTGAGTTCTTTGGCGCAGGCTGCCGCTGGGCTGGTTTGTGCGACGAGTATTTTCTGGCTGGGAAACGAGCGGGCATTGGTGCATGCAAACGAGTCGGTGCATGTCTATCTGATCACCGCGTTTCTGGTCGCCGGTTGTTGGTTGCTTGGTCATGGCAGCGGTTGGTGGCGCGCCGTACTGGCGGCACTCTGCGGGTTCGCAGCGACCTTCTGTTTTGGTGCGGGCATAGCTACGTTCGTTGCTTTGCTGGTGATGTTGTTGCTGCGTAGGGCGTCATGGGCCCAATGGTGCATTGTGCTATCGGGCTTTTCTGTATCTCTACTGCTGGTCCTGGGCTTTGGTGATGCGCACACACAGGGCGCGCGCATCATCGCGCCACTTTCGCAGTTGGATATTGTGCTGCGTTGGCTATCTGCGCCGTTTATTTATGCCTGCCTTCCACTGGTTGACGTAAACGTTGCAGCAAAATTGCCAGTGGAATCCTTGCGGGCAGTTGCAGTTGCAATTTCCAATGCATACACCGCGCTATTCGGCCCGGTCATGATCTCGGCCTGGCCGCACAGATTGATAGGGGGATTGGGTGTGGGTGGTTTGATGGGCATTACCTACTCACTCTGGCGTCGGCGGGCGGAATCGGTTGCAGAGCTGACAGCGATCTCGATTGCCTGGTTTGCGCTCGCCATCGGAGCGGCAATCGCTTTGGCGCGCGCCATCTATTTCCAGTCTTTTCCCGAGCAATTGCTGGCTGGGCGCTATCTGCCTTGGTCGGTCCTGTTCTGGAGCGGTCTGTTGTTGCGGTCGTTCGTTCGGTATGGACATTTTCACCCGCGCCGTGTCGCAGTGGCGGGCTTGGTGCTGGCATGTTGCTTGGTGCCAAGCACGCTATGGATGGCGCTCCTTGCGCAGCGCATGCAGACCGCGGCCAACATGACGGCAACCGCGGCAGCGGCAGGAGTGATTGATGCGGATGCCGTCTACGGAGAGACCGTTCTCACGGAAGTTGCCGATGCACTGCCTTTACTGAGGGCAGAAGATACGTCCATCTTTGCATGGCCGGAAACACGTTATCTGGATGGCACGCAGGTCGCTGCCGATCCAGTTGCGATCGCAGATGTTGCTGCAACGCCGGTCCGTAATCTTCTGAATGATGCGCCAGCGATTCGATTTGATTTCAAGGCAGAGACGTCGGCGTCGCGTCTGGTCCTGATGTGCGACAAAACCCCTCTGGGAGTGGCGACGCGCGTGGGACGCGGGCCGCAGTGGGTTGGTTGGTCGGCACGAACTGCTGCTCCATCCTGTCTTCGGGCTCTTCAGGTGAGAGGCAGTGCCTGGTTTTAGGTTTGCCTTCGCGCCTGGCATGTCTCGCGGTTGAGTTAGTTTTTAGCACTCACTGGATGGCAGAGGAGGTCTTGTCGCCTCCCTGCGATCGTTGCCGGTCACTCAAGGCAGTTCAAACCCCGCCTGCCGCAACAGCCGCGCCAGCGCGATCAGCGGCAGGCCGACCAGTGCGGTGGGGTCTTCCGAGCGGATGGCGTCGAACAGACTGATGCCCAGGCCTTCGCACTTGAAGCTGCCGGCGCAATCCAGCGCTGGCTCGGCGGCGAGGTAGCGCTCGATCTCGGCGGGCGCCAACGGGCGTAGCTGTACTTCGGTCAGGTCCAGCGCGTGCAGGCTGCGCACGGGGCCGACCAGGCTCACGGCGGTGTGGAAGCGCACCACGCGGCCGGACATTGCAGTCAGCTGCGCGCGCGCCTGGTCCAGCGTTCCCGGCTTGCCCAGGGCCTGGCCGTCCAGGTCGGCCACCTGATCCGAGCCGATCACCCAGGCATCCGGGGCGTGCGCCGCTACCGCTGCCGCTTTCTCGGCGGCAAGACGGCTGGCCAGAGCGCCGGGGGTTTCTCCGGGCTGCGCCTGCTCGTCCACCTCCGGGCGGGCGGTGTTGAAATCCAGTTGCAGGCGGCCGAGCAGCTCACGCCGGTAGACGGAAGTTGAGGCAAGGATCAGGCGTGGCATCATGGCGTGCTGTGAGGGGACGGGCAGGGGAGTCTGCCAGCCACCGCGCAGCATGTGTGAATGGGCGCATTTGACACGGAACCTGCGGGTCTTTAACATTCTGCGGCTTATGTCCGCGAACGTACCCGAAATGCTGGATGCTTGGCGGATGGTCGCAGCGCGCAGGCGCTTCGATGGCCGCATCCCGCTCTCTGCGATGACCCGTCTGCAAGGAAGCCTTGTCGATACCGAGGGCGAATGTGTCTATTCGCTTGAATTCGACCAGGACAATCTGTTGAAGGTCGCTTATGTCGAACTCAGTATCGATGTCGAGCTGCCGCTGGCGTGCCAGCGCACCCTGCAACGGTTTCTGTATCCGGTGCAAATCAGACAGCGTCTTGGTTTGATCCGTGACGAGGCCGACGAAGCTGCATTGCCGGCCGAATACGAAGCGCTGCTGGTGCCTGAAGATGGCATGCTGCGGGCGGTGGATCTGGTCGAGGACGAGCTGGTGTTGTCGGTACCGGTGGTGCCAATGGCCCCGGGAAGCGAAGCCGTCGAGGCCGAGTGGGTGCCGACCCAGGAAGAGCAAGACAAGGCCAGTCCGTTCGCGGCACTGGCAGCGTTGAAGAAACAGTAACCGCCGCTGTTAAGGGCGGAAAGACAGGTCGACGCGGGCGTAGAGCGTCCTGTTCGACTCGACAGACAAGTTATCGAACTTAAGTTGGAGCAATCCCATGGCTGTGCAGAAATCCCGAGTTACCCCGTCCCGTCGCGGCCAGCGTCGTTCGCACGATGCCCTGACCGCCAAGCAGCTGTCGACCGATCCGACCAGCGGCGAGATCCATCTGCGCCACCACATCACCGCTGACGGTTACTACCGCGGCAAGAAGGTGATTGCGACCAAGTCGTCGGCCGTCCAAGAAGATTGATCCGTGGCGCCCGCCGCACTCAGCGGCCGGGCGACCCTCGATTCTTCCGGAGCCGTCGGTCACCGCGGCTCTTGCACTAGGAAACAGCATGAGCAAGCGGATCTATTCCAGAATCGCGGGCACGGGTAGCTATTTGCCCGAAAAGGTGTTGACCAACGACGATATGTCCAAGATCGTCGACACCAGCGATGAATGGATCTTCTCGCGCACTGGTATCCGTGAGCGTCATATCGTTGCCGACGACCAGACCACCAGCGATCTGGCGTATTTCGCCTCGCTGAAGGCGATGGAAGCGGCCGGCGTCAGCGCCGACGAGATCGACCTGATCGTGGTTGGCACCACCACTCCCGACCTGATCTTCCCGTCCACTGCCTGCCTGTTGCAGGCGCGGCTGGGCAATGTCGGTTGCGGCGCGTTCGACGTCAACGCGGCCTGTTCGGGTTTCGTCTATGCGCTCAGCGTCGGCGACAAGTTCATCCGCAGCGGCGCCGCCAAGACCGTGCTGGTGGTCGGTGCAGAAACGCTTACCCGTATCGTCGACTGGACTGATCGCACCACCTGCGTGCTGTTCGGCGATGGTGCTGGCGCGGTGGTGCTCAAGGCCGACGAAGAAACCGGCATCCTCAGCACCCATCTGCACGCCGATGGCAGCAAGAAAGAGCTGTTGTGGGATCCGGTCGGCGTGTCGGTCGGTTTCGGCGAAGGCAAGAACGGCGGCGGCGTGTTGCTGATGAAGGGCAGCGAGGTCTTCAAGTACGCGGTCAAGGCACTGGACTCGGTGGTCGACGAGACGCTGGCGGCCAATGGCCTGGGCAAGGGCGACCTGGATTGGCTGATCCCGCACCAGGCCAACATGCGCATCATCGAAGCCACCGCCAAGCGCTTGGAGCTGCCGATGGATCAGGTGGTGGTCACCGTGGATCGCCACGGCAACACCTCCTCGGCCTCGGTGCCGTTGGCGCTGGACGAAGCAGTTCGCTCCGGCCGCGTGCAGCGTGGTCAATTGCTGCTGCTGGAAGCGTTCGGTGGTGGATTTACCTGGGGCTCGGCGCTGCTGCGCTACTGAGCCACCACAGGCATCGCCGCGTCCGCCGGCGATGCCTGACAGCGTCAGGGACGGACCCGTTATGGCAGAACCCATCGTCATCGCCGGACAGCGCTTCTGGCTGAAGCAATACCGTCGCGGCAACCGCGCGGTCTCGCTCGGAGCACTCAATTTTGTCGCCCGCCGCTGGGGCCTGGACGCCTTGCGTCCGCCGCCGCACCGTGGCGGCGATGCCGCACGCGATCTGGAAGCGCGCCGGCTCGGCGAACTGCAGGCGCAAGCGGTCAATGTGCCGCGTGTGGTCGGTTGCGGGCAGGCGGCCCTGGTGCTCAGCGACAACGGCCGCTCCTTTGCCAGCTGCCTGCGCGAGGCCGATGCGCCCGAACGCGACCACCTGATTGCGCTGGCGGTGGCCGCCATTGCCGACGCCCATCGCGATGGTGCGTATTTCGGCCAACCGCTTCCGCGCAACATGACCTTCGACGGGCAGGCGGTCGGCTTCATCGATTTCGAAGAGGACCCGCTGGAAGTGATGGACCTGGCGCAGGCCCAGGCGCGCGACTGGCTGGTGTTTGGCTACGGCGTAGCCAAGTACTACCGCGGCCGCCGCGAGGTACTGCAGCGGCTGATGACGGGCGCTTTCGATGCGGCCGGCCCGGCCGTGGCGGCGCATGCGCATGTGGTGACCGGACGATTGCAGCGGTTTGCGCAGCTCAGCGGTCGCCTGGGGCGCTCTGCCGGGGCATTGGCGCGCGCCATCCTGGCCATCCACGCGGCGACCTCCCTGGCCGTGGTGCTGGTGCTGGTGATGTGCGTGGACTGGCTCGCCGATGGCGAAATGGACCTGCTCAACGCCTTGCTGTAAGTGTGCCGGCGGTCGCGCTGGCCGGGTCTTGCATACGCGGCAGTACAGACGCCAGGGCGATTTCGCACGTATTATCCCGGCTCGATTTTTGTAGGCAGCAACGCGTGACCGAATCCACTCTCGCCTTCGTGTTCCCCGGCCAGGGCTCGCAGTCCTTAGGGATGCTGGCCGACCTGTCCGAGCTGCATCCGCAGATTCGCGAAACCTTCGCCGAAGCCTCCGAAGGCGCTGGCGTCGACCTGTGGGCGCTGTCGCAGGGCGGCCCGGAAGAGATGCTCAACCGCACCGAATACACCCAGCCGGCCTTGCTGGCCGCGGGCGTGGCGGTGTGGCGGTTGTGGAACGCGCAGCGCGGGCAACGCCCCGCGGTGTTGGCTGGCCACAGCCTGGGTGAATACACCGCATTGGTCGCGGCCGGTGCCTTGTCGCTGCACGACGGTGCGCACTTGGTACGGCTGCGCGGCCAGTTCATGCAGGCCGCCGCGCCGGCCGGTGTCGGGGCGATGGCCGCAGTGCTGGGCGCCGAAGATGCGCTGGTGCTGGAGGTCTGTGCCGAGGCGGCGGGCAGCCAGGTGGTGGTGCCGGCCAACTTCAATTCGCCGGGTCAGATCGTCATCGGTGGCGATGCGGCCGCAGTGGATCGCGCGCTGGCCTTGCTGGCCGAGCGCGGCGTACGCAAGGCGGTCAAGCTGGCGGTGAGCGTGCCTTCGCACACCCCGTTGATGCGCGATGCGGCCAACCAGCTCAGCGAGGCGATGGCCGGCCTGAGCTGGCATGCCCCGCAGATTGCGGTGGTGCAGAACGTGGATGCACGCGTGCACGACGGCAGCGAGGCGATTCGCAGGGCCTTGGCCGAGCAGCTGTATCTGCCGGTGCAGTGGACCGGCTGCGTGCAGGCGCTGGCTGCGCAGGGCGTCACCCGGATCGCCGAATGCGGCCCGGGCAAGGTGCTGAGCGGGCTGATCAAGCGTATCGACAAGAGCCTGGATGCGCGTCCTCTGGCCACGCCTGCCGATTACGCTGGCGCGCTTGAGGCGTGGACGCACTGATCCTCCGACGCATACGCCGGTGTCATGCCGGCCTCCCTCAGCGTTCGCAATCACGGTTGCGACGTCCCCATTCGAGGAAAAGAATTCATGAGCAAGCCACTGCAGGGTGAGATCGCCCTGGTCACCGGCGCCAGTCGCGGGATCGGCGCGGCCATTGCCGACACGCTGGCCGCCCAGGGCGCCACCGTCATCGGCACTGCCACTTCGGCGTCCGGCGCTGCGGCGATCGGCGCGCGTCTGGCTGACCACGGCGGTCATGGCCGCGAACTCGATGTCACCGACGCAGCTGCGGTCGATGGCCTGATCGATGCGATCGGCAAGGAGTTCGGGGCGATCTCGATTCTGGTCAACAATGCCGGGATCACCCGCGACAACCTGTTGATGCGGATGAAGGAAGACGACTGGCAGGCGATCATCGATACCAATCTGACCAGCGTGTTCCGCACCTCTAAGGCGGTGATGCGCGGCATGATGAAGGCGCGCAAGGGTCGCATCGTCAACATCGCCTCGGTGGTGGGTGTGACCGGCAATCCCGGGCAGACCAACTATGCCGCCGCCAAGGCCGGCATCATCGCGTTCTCCAAGTCGCTGGCCAAGGAAATCGGCTCGCGCGGGGTCACCGTGAATGTGGTGGCGCCCGGCTTCATCGATACCGACATGACCAAGGCGCTGCCGGACGAGGCCAAGACCGCCTTGCTGCAGCAGATCGCGCTTGGCCACCTGGGACAGCCGGAGGACATCGCCAACGCGGTGGCATTCCTGGCCGGCCCGAGTGCCCGTTACATCACCGGTGAGACCCTGCACGTCAACGGCGGCATGTACATGCCGTGAGCGTGCGGCGCCGGGAGGCGCTAAGTGGCTGATCGGCCGAGAGTTGTGATGCAATGCAACGCTCGGTCGCTTCCACTACACTATCCAACGCGGCCATCGCAGCGGCGATGGCTTTTTTTTCGTACCACCACTACTCCATCCGGAGCGATATCCCAAATGAGCACCATCGAAGAACGCGTCAAGAAAATCGTCGTCGAACAACTCGGCGTCAAGGAAGAGGAAGTCACCACCAGCGCATCGTTCGTCGATGACCTGGGTGCCGACTCGCTGGACACCGTCGAGCTGGTGATGGCGCTGGAAGAAGAGTTCGAGTGCGAGATCCCGGACGAAGAGGCTGAAAAGATCACCTCGGTCCAGCAGGCGATCGACTACGTGAAGGCTCACGTCAAGAGCTGATGCGTTGTTCCTGACGGCGGCAGCGTGCGTCATGCCGCTGCTGCGTCAGACATTCCATGGGGCCGCTGATGTGGCCCTGTGTTTTTCAGCGTTAATCGCAAACCGCAAGCACCGTCTGTTGCGTGGTGAGGAGATCTGCAATGAGTCGTCGTGTTGTCGTTACCGGCATGGGCATGGTGTCGCCGCTGGGCAATGATCTGGCCACCAGCTGGGATGGAATCATCCACGGGCGCTCAGGCATTGGCCCGATCACGCAGATCGATGCCTCGCAGTTCACCACCAAGATCGCGGGTGAGATCAAGAATTTCGACCCCACGCTTTTTGTGTCCGCCAAGGACGTCAAGAAGATGGATTCGTTCATCCACTACGGCGTCGGCGCCTCGTTCATGGCGCTGGACGATTCCGGGCTGGAGATCGACGAAAGCAATGCCGAACGCGTGGGCGCCATCCTCGGCTCCGGCATCGGCGGGCTGCTCGGTATCGAAGAGCAGACCATCAAATTCCATGAAGGCGGCGCGCGCAAGATTTCGCCGTTCTATGTGCCCAGCACCATCATCAACATGCTACCCGGGCAGGTGAGCCTGATCAAAGGCCTGAAGGGCCCCACGTTCTCGGCTGTTTCTGCCTGCGCCACCTCCAATCACTCGATCGGCACCGCGATGCGGATGATCCAGTACGGCGATGCCGATGTAATGCTGGCCGGCGGCGCCGAGCGCGGGTCTTCGCCGAGCTCGGTGGGCGGTTTCTGCGCAATGAAGGCGATGTCCACCCGCAACGACGACCCGACCGCCGCCTCGCGTCCGTGGGACAAACAGCGCGATGGCTTCGTGCTCGGCGATGGCGCCGGCGTGCTGGTGCTGGAAGAGTACGAGCACGCCAAGGCGCGTGGTGCGCGTATCTATGCCGAGCTGGTCGGCTTCGGCGCCAGCTCCGATGCGTTCCACATGACTGCCCCCAGCGAAGATGGCGAAGGCGCGGCGCGCAGCATGGTTGCGGCGATGCGCGATGCCAAGCTCAATCCCGAGCAGATCGGTTACCTCAACGCGCACGGCACCTCCACGCCGTTGGGCGATCTGGCCGAGACGCTGGCGATGAAGCGCGCATTGGGCGACCACGCCTACAAGACCATGGTCAGTTCGACCAAGTCGATGACCGGTCATCTGCTCGGCGCGGCCGGCGGCGTGGAAGCGATCTTCTCGGTGATGGCGCTGCACACCGGCATCATCCCGCCGACGATCAACCTGGAAGAAGCCAGCGAAGGCTGCGACCTGGATTACGTGCCGAACGTGGCGCGCGAAGTGCAGGTGGACGCGGTGATGTCCAACGGCTTCGGCTTCGGCGGCACCAACGGTACGCTGGTGTTCAAGCGCCTCTGAGTTGGCGCGCCGTTCTTTTTACGGAGCACGGCGCGCAAGCTAGTTTTAGCCGCCGCGCGCGATGCGTCCGCGCGGCCTGATTTCTGATTCACAGCCCGACTCCATGTCGCTCGCCCTCTGCAGTTGCAGCAGGGCGGCGCGCTCTAGCACCCTACGCCAAACCAGGCCGATGACGCTCACCAGATCCCTGCATGCGGACATCGACCTGCTGGCGCTGCATCGGCTGGCGCCGCAGCGCTATCCGGTCTTGCTCGAATCCACCGCCTTCGGTACCGAGCACGGTCGCTGGGATGTCTTGCTGCTTGCAGAAGGCGCAAGCCTGCGGCTCGACGCCGATGGGCACGCGCGCGATGGCGACGGACGCGTGCTGGAAGGCGGCTTTCTGGCTGCGCTGGATGCGGTGTGGCAGGCCGAGCGCGTGCCGCACGATGCGACAAGCCCGTGGCCGTTTCGCGGCGGCTGGGCGGTGTTGCTGGATTACGAACTGGCCGCGCAGGTCGAGCCGATTCTGCAGTTGCCTACCCGCGCCGACGGCTTGCCGAGCGCGCTGGCCTTGCGTGCGCCTGCAGCGGTGTTGCGCGATCGGGTAAATGGCCTGTGCGTCGCACTGGCCGAGCCGGGCCGCGAGGATCTGCTGACGCGCATCGTTGAGGACATCGCCGCCTGCGCCGTGCTGCCGCCGTTGCCGGACTGGGTCGCTCCGGTGGCTGTCGAGGAAGACGCGCCCGAACGCTTCACCGGTGCAGTGGAACGCGTGCTCGCCTATCTGCGCGCTGGCGACGTGTTTCAGGCCAATATCTCGCGCGCCTGGCATGCGGTATTCGCTGCTGCGGTCGATCCGTCAGCGCTGCATGCGCGTCTGCGCGCGGCCAACCCCGCACCGTTTGCCGGCCTATTTGTGGCGGCGGGACGCGCGGTGGTGAGTTCCTCGCCGGAGCGACTGGTGTCGGTGCAGGGCGATGTGGTGCAGACGCGCCCGATCGCCGGCACCCGCGCGCGCTTTGCCGGCGACGACGATGCCGCACGCATCCGCGAGCTGGTCGGCCATCCGAAGGAACGTGCCGAGCACGTCATGCTGATCGACCTGGAGCGTAACGACCTGGGCCGCATCTGTGCGCCAGGAACGGTGGAAGTGGATGAGCTGATGGGCGTGGAAAGCTACGCGCACGTGCACCATATCGTCAGCAATGTGCGCGGCCGCCTGCGCGCCGAGGTCACGCCCGGCGAGGTCATTGCGGCGGTGTTTCCTGGCGGCACCATCACCGGCTGCCCGAAGGTGCGCTGCATGCAGATCATCGCCGAGCTCGAACGCACCGCACGTGGCGCCTATACGGGTGCGTTCGGCTGGCTCAATCGCGATGGCGACATGGATCTGAACATCCTGATCCGCACCGCGGAAGTGGCCGGGAGCCAGGTGCATTTCCGCACTGGGGCCGGGATCGTGGTGGACTCGGATCCGCAGCGCGAGCTGGACGAAACCCGCGCCAAGGCGCGCGGCCTGCTGCGTGCATTCGACCAGACATGAGCGCTTCAACGGGACATCACCGGCGCGCGGTATCCTGCGCGGCGCTGGGGCAATGACGAGGTAAGTGTGGCGGTGACTGGCAAACGTGGATGTCTGGCCGTGCTGGGCACGGCACTGTTGCTCGCGGCGCTGCTGGCGATTGCGGCTGTGGTGGCGTGGCGGCATTACCTGCACTTCGCCGATACACCGGTGAGCGCGAGCGCGCCCAGTGTGGTGATTGCGCCCGGCGATTCGCTCAAGGTGACGTTGCGCAAGTTGCGCGATGCCGGCGTGGCGCAGGGCACGGATCTGGAATGGCAGCTGCTCGCGCGCCAGGTCGATGCGGCCGGCAAGCTCAAGGTGGGCGAATACGCGCTGGCGCCGGCTCTCTCGCCGCGCGCGCTGCTTGAACGCATGCGCCAGGGCCGGGTGATCCAATACCGCTTCACGATCGTGGAGGGCTGGAATTTCCGCCAGCTACGCGCGGCACTGGCGACCGCCACGCCGTTGCAGCAATCCATCGGCGCGCTGGACGATGCGGCTGTGATGGCGCGGTTGGGCTTTGCCAATCAGCATCCGGAAGGCCACTTCCTGCCGGAAACCTATCTCTACCAGCGCAGCGACAGCGATCTGGACGTGCTCAAGCGCGCGCACGTGGCCATGGACAAGGCGTTGGCGCAGGCCTGGGAGCAGCGCGCTCCCAACTTGCCGCTGACTTCGCCGGAGCAGGCGCTGATCCTGGCCTCCATCATCGAAAAGGAGACCGCGCTGGGCAGCGAGCGACCGCTGATTGCCGGGGTGTTCCTGCGCCGCCTGCAGCTGGGCATGAAGCTGCAGACCGACCCGACCGTGATCTACGGCATCGGCAGCAGCTACGACGGCAATATCCGCCGTCGCGATCTGACCACCGACACGCCATACAACACCTACACCCGCACCGGTCTGACCCCGACCCCGATCGCCATGCCGGGCCGTGAAGCCTTGCTGGCGGCGGTGCGTCCGGCGCCCGGCCAGGCGCTGTACTTCGTCGCAGTCGGCGATGGCACCGGCGCGCATGCGTTCTCGGCCACACTGGCCGAGCACAATGCGGCGGTGGCACGTTACCTGCAACGCCGTCGCCTGCCGCAACCGGAGTCCACTCCATGACCACTGCGTTCTCACCCTGGCAGCAGCGCGCCTACGATCAAACGCTGGCTGCGCTGGACGCCGGCCGTCTCGGACACGGTTTGCTGATCTGCGGGCCCGATGGCCTGGGCAAGCGTGCGGTCGCGCTGGCACTGGCCGAGCACGTGCTGGCCAGCTCGCCGGACCCGGCGCTGGCGCAGCGCAGCCGGCAGCTGATCGCGGCCGGGACCCACCCGGACCTGCAGCTGATCTCGTTCATTCCCAACCGCACCGGCGACAAGCTGCGCACCGAGATCGTCATCGAGCAGGTGCGCGAGATTTCGCAGAAGCTCTCGCTGACCCCGCAGTACGGCATCGCGCAGGTGGTGATCGTCGACCCGGCCGATGCGATCAATCGCGCTGCCTGCAACGCCTTGCTCAAGACACTGGAGGAACCCTCGCCGGGCCGCTACCTGTGGCTGATCAGCGCGCAGCCGGCGCGCTTGCCGGCGACCATCCGCAGCCGCTGCCAGCGCCTGGAATTCAAGCTGCCGCCCGCGCATGAGGCGCTGGCCTGGTTGCTGTCTCAAGGCGTTGGTGATCGGGCTGCACAGGAAGCGCTGGAGGCCGCACGCGGCCATCCGGGGCTCGCGGCGCAGTGGTTGCGCGAAGATGGCCTGGCGGTACGTCGCACGGTGGCGCAGGATCTGGAGCAGATCGCCGCCGGGCGCACCAGCGCAGTGGATGTTGCGCAACGCTGGACCAACGACGGCCAGGCCGACCAGCGTCTGCGCCACGCCGCCGACCTGGCGCTGGCACAGGCATCGGCCGGCTTGACCGATCCATCGCGGTTGCACAAGCTGGCGACCTGGTTCGACGCCGCCAATCGCACACGCGATCTGCTGCGCACCACCGTCCGCGCCGATCTGGCGGTGACGGAATTGTTGCTGTCCTGGCGCGAGGGAGAGCGTCCGGTACGTTCTAGGGGAACTCGATGAGTGCAATGAATGCACGCCAAGGCATTTTGTCGCTGGCGTTGAAAGACAAGCCGGCGCTTTACAGCGCGTACATGCCGTTCGTCAAAGGCGGCGGCATCTTCGTGCCCACACCCAAGCGCTACATGCTCGGCGACGAGGTGTTCCTGCTGCTGACGCTGCCGGACTCCAGCGAGCGCCTGCCGGTCGCCGGCAAGGTGATCTGGACCACGCCTGCCGGCGCGCAGGGCAACCGCGCTGCCGGCATCGGCGTGCAGTTCCCGGATGGCCCGGAAGGCGAGGCGGTGCGCAACAAGATCGAGACGCTGCTGGCGGGGTTGACGACTTCGGACAAGCCGACGCATACGATGTGAGGCAATGCGTGCGATGCGGTGCATGCTCGCGCGGGTGATTGTGGTCATGTTTGGAGTACATGGTCACGGTACGTATCGGGCGTTCGAACGGTGAGAGATCGATCACCCCCAACGTCGCCGCCAGGTCGTCGGCACGCCGCGCCTACTCATCAGGATGGGGCGTTTTCGACAGCATCGCTGCGGTCGTAGATGAACCTGTTGACGACCGCCGCAGCTGCCCTATAATGTGCGGCTCGCGTCACCGGGCGGTTAGCTCAGCGGTAGAGCATTGCCTTCACACGGCAAGGGTCACAAGTTCGAACCTTGTACCGCCCACCATCGAAATCCAGTAGCAGATAAGGGTTTCAGCGCGAGAAGAAAAGAGCCGGCCAAGTGCCGGCTTTTTGTTGTCCTGCAACTGTCCTGCAAGGCGTTGGGCATGTGTTTCAGTTGAAGCATTTATGCCGCCTGACAGAGGTGCCGTCGAATCGGTGTGGCTGTCCAATGCTGAGTTTGGCGGGTGTCGCCGGCAGCGCGGATGGGTAGGAGGGATTACGCGTAGTGGTAGCGCGCCTGAGCAATCAGCAGGATGCCGTTCTCGGCCTTGTAGACAATCCGGTGTTCGTCGTTGATGCGGCGTGACCAGTAGCCCGCCAGCGCATGGCGCAACGGTTCGGGTTTGCCGATGCCCTGGAAAGGATCGCGCTGAATGGCCTTGATCAACTCGTTGATGCGTTTGAGCATCTTCTTGTCGGTCTGTTGCCAGTAGAGGTAGTCCTCCCAGGTATTGTCAGCAAACTGCAGAATCACTCAGCCAGTTCCCGTTCCTTGCCGCGACCGGCCTCAAGCTGGGCAATGGATTCCAGCAGCCGTTGCGCACTCTTCGGGCTGCGCAACAGGTAGGCGGTCTCTTCCATGGCCTTGTAATCTTCCAGCGACACCATGACCACGGCGCGCTCACCGCTGCGCGTGATGATCACCGGCTCGTGGTCATTGACGACACGGTCCATGGTGTCGGCCAGAGAGGCACGCGCGGCGCTGTAGGTGATGGTGTCCATGCGATGATCCAGATATGTACGGGAAATTGTACGTGTGTGTCTGGGAGAGTCAACTGTCCAGTCTGCTGGCCTCCGGACTGGTTCAACGTCCCTGACCGTCATGCTGTTCCGGTTGTGCCTGCTTCTTGCGGGCCCGCGAATGAATCGCCATCCTGCAACACCCCCGCGTTGAAAAAGGAGTGGCGATGAAGACGCTGCTTGGAAGTGCTCTGGTTGCGATGGTGTTGCTGGCCGGCTGTGCCCGCGATGTGGGCGAGCAGTACGTGGGCAAGTGGGTCAACGTGAAGTCGCAGAAGAACGTGCTGAGCATCGAGCACAATGGCGAGAGCTTCATCATTCGCGACACCACTCCGGAGTTGTTGGGCAGCGGCGTCAAGACAAAGAATCATCCGGCAATCTTGAACAAGGGTGTGCTGCAGGTGTCCAGCGCGGATGGCACCGTCAATTACGCGATCGATCAGGCGACCGGCCATTTGAGCACGGGCGATAGCGAGTACACGCGGGTCAAGTGATCGCTACGCGCTCGTTCAATGGGCGTGCGCTGGAGTGGGCGGCGATGCGTGTGCGGCGGGATCGCATCACCAACGTAGCAGCGACCATGTCGTGTGGATTGCGTCGCTGGTTTGTGACTGCTGACCGCGAGTCTTGCGTTCTCAACGACGCGCTGCCAAGCCCCGTGCTTGTGTCCTAAGCAGGCGATACCAGAGCCTGCAGCTGCGTCTTAAACACCCAAAGCCAAGTGTGCGTTTGCATCCTAAGCACGCGATGCCAACGCGTGCGCCTGCATCCAGCGCCACAAGGTGGTGCGCGAGACGCCGAGTGCTTGTGCGGCGAGGGCGCGATTGCCGTTTGCTCGCTCGAGCGCTGCACTGACTGCTGTTGCAGTGAGTTGCATGCGTGAGGTTGCAAGATCGGTGTGTCCGGGCGCCGTTGTGCTGCCGCCAAGGTGTATGTCGAATAGCTCTGGCGCCCAGCTTTCCAATTGATCCAGGCTCAGGTTGTCGTGTGGCTGTGCCTTCCAGTGGATACACAGGCGTTCGACCAGATTACGTAGTTCGCGCACGTTGCCTGGCCATGCGTGCTGTTGCAGCCGCTGCAATGCTGTCGGTGTCAGTGGCGAAGGGATACTGCCAAGTTGCTGGAAGTAATGCGTCAGCAACAAGGCGATTTCGTTTGGTCGGTTGCGCAGCGGCGGCAGTGCGATGCGCAGCGCTGCCAGCCGATAGAAAAGATCGCGGCGGAAGCGTCCTTGTTCGACCAGTGTCTGCAGCGGTTGCAGGCTGGCGGCGACGACGCGCACGTCGACAGCGACCGGCAGCGTGGCGCCGACACGTAGCACTTCGCGCTCCTCCAGTACGCGCAATAAGCGTGTCTGCAGCGGCATCGGCAGTTCGCCAATTTCGTCGAGGAATAGCGTGCCGTCTTGCGCTGCTTCGATCAGGCCGATATGGCCGCCGCGGCGGGCGCCGGTGAATGCGCCGTCGCTATAGCCGAATAATTCAGCTTCCAGCAGCGATTCGCTGATGGCCCCGCAGTTGATCGCAACGAAGCGGCCGCGCCGACGGCTGCCGGAATGCAGTTGGCGCGCGACCAATTCCTTGCCGGTGCCTGTCTCGCCGCTGATCAACACAGTGCCGGCATGTGGTGCGTACAGCTGCACCAACGCGCGCACGTGCGCCATTGCGTTGTCTTCGCCAAGCAAGGCATCGGTGCGGCGAGCGCGACGTGTGCCGGTGCGGCCGGTAGGGCGATCGTTGCTGGGCGCGGTGCCCAAGGCGATGGCCTGCTCGAGCGCCAGGCGTACCGAATCTGCGGAATACAGCAGCACGCCGGGCAAGCCGGCCTGTTCGGCGAAATCGATCGCCATGCCGGTGCCGACGATGACCTGGATGCCGCTTGCACGCAGGTCGGCGATGCAGTCGCGCGCGTCTTCGGCGGTAACGAAGCGGCGGTGTTCTATGTCGAGGTCGAAGCTTTGCTGGAAGGCGCGGAACGAGGGCACATCGGTGGCGTGGGTGACCACGCCGATGCGCGGCGCGATACGCCGTGCGCGCGCCAGCGCTTCCATCAGATCGAACCCGGTGGCCTGGATCGGCGCCAGCGGCAGCGCAAGCCGGCTGCGCAGATAGGCGGCGTTGGAGCCGCCGGCGACCAGCACATCGCAGCGCTCGCGGCGCAGACGCTGGCCAATGACCTCCACTGCTTCGGCAAAGCCAAGATTGATCTGCTCGATGCGCGCGCGCTGGTCGAACTCGGGGATGACATCGGCCAGCAGGCCGGTCAGACGCGAGACGCTGACGGTCCAGATCACAGGTGATGAGACGTCCGAAGGCTCGGGGATGGAGGGCATACGCATGATGCAGTCGCGTTTCAATGACGTTCCATGGTGCTCCACGTGTTACGAATTCGCAACAAAATGAAATAGGCTACGCAGTCAAATCAACGGGTTACAGTTGGCACGTCACTTGCGCCCACTACCGCATCCCAACCCAGGAATCGCCATGACGTCTTCGCCCACCGCTTCCGCCGGCACGCGCTTCCGCGCCGCACTGGCTGCCGAATCGCCGCTGCAGGTGATCGGCGCGATCAACGCCAATCATGCGCTGCTGGCCCAGCGCGCCGGCTACCAGGCGATCTATCTGTCGGGCGGCGGTGTGGCGGCCGGCTCGCTGGGCTTGCCGGACCTGGGCATCAACACGCTGGAAGACGTGCTGATCGACGTGCGCCGCATCACCGATGTCTGCGAACTGCCGCTGCTGGTGGACGTGGACACCGGCTTCGGGCCGAGTGCGTTCAACATCGAGCGCACCATCAAATCGCTGATCAAGGCGGGCGCGGCCGGTTGCCATATCGAAGATCAGGTGGGCGCCAAGCGTTGCGGACATCGGCCGGGCAAGGAGATCGTCAGCCAGGGCGAGATGGTGGATCGGGTCAAGGCGGCCGCCGATGCCAAGACCGATGCGGCGTTCTTTTTGATTGCACGCACCGATGCGATCCAGATGGAAGGCGTGGATGCGGCGATCGAACGCGCCATTGCCTGCGTGGAAGCCGGTGCCGACGGCATCTTTGCCGAAGCCGCGTACGACCTGGACACCTACAAGCGCTTCGTCGATGCGGTGCGCGTGCCGGTGCTGGCCAACATCACCGAATTCGGCAAGACGCCGCTGTTTACCCGCGACCAACTTGCGCAGGCCGGCGTGGCGATCCAGCTGTTTCCGTTGTCTGCATTCCGTGCGGCCAACAAGGCGGCCGAGGCGGTCTATACGGCGATTCGTCGCGACGGGCATCAACAGGCCGTGCTTGAAAGCATGCAGACACGTGAAGAGCTGTACGAACGCATCGGCTACCACGGCTACGAGCAGCGTCTGGATGCGCTGTTTGCGCGCAAAGGCGCATGATCGCGCTCTGCTGCGCGCACGTTTCGCCACCTCATCCGTGACACCGCAACACGACATAGTTTGGGAGCTCATCGCATGAACGACACCGTCAATCCCGGTTTCAAGCCGAAAAAATCCGTCGCATTGTCCGGTACTCCTGCTGGCAACACCGCGTTGTGTACGGTGGGCCGCAGCGGCAACGATCTGCATTACCGCGGGTACGACATTCTGGATCTGGCCACCACCAGCGAGTTCGAGGAAATCGCCTATCTGCTGGTGCATGGCAAATTGCCTAATAACGGCGAATTGCGCGGCTACAAGGCCAAGCTGCGCTCGCTGCGTGGCGTGCCGGCTGCGGTGAAAGCGGCGCTGGAACAATTGCCGCCATCGGCACACCCGATGGATGTGATGCGCACCGGTGTCTCGGTACTGGGTTGCCTGCAGCCGGAGAAAGACGACCACAATCATCCGGGTGCGCGCGATATCGCCGACAAGCTGATGGCTTCGCTGGGCTCGATGTTGCTCTACTGGTATCACTACAGCCACAACGGCAGGCGCATCGAGGTGGAAACCGACGATGATTCGATCGGTGGGCACTTCCTGCACTTGCTGCATGGTTTCGCGCCGAAGGAGACGTGGGTGCGTGCGATGCACACCAGCCTGATTCTGTACGCCGAGCATGAATTCAATGCCTCCACGTTCGCGTGCCGTGTGATTGCCGGTACCGGTAGCGATATGTACAGCGCCATCGCCGGCGGCATCGGTGCGTTGCGCGGGCCAAAGCATGGCGGTGCCAACGAAGTGGCGTTCGACATACAGAAGCGTTACGACACCCCCGACGAAGCCGAGGCCGACATCAAGGCGCGCGTGGAGCGCAAGGAAGTGGTGATTGGCTTCGGGCATCCGGTCTACACCGTGTCCGACCCGCGCAACAATGTGATCAAGGAGGTGGCGCGGGAGCTCTCCGATGCGCAGGGCAGTCGCAAGATGTACGACATCGCCGAGCGCCTGGAGACGGTGATGTGGGACATCAAGAAGATGTTCCCGAATCTGGATTGGTTCAGCGCGGTGAGCTACCACATGATGGGCGTGCCGACCGCGATGTTTACGCCGTTGTTCGTGCTGGCGCGCACTGCCGGTTGGAGCGCACACATCATCGAGCAACGCGTGGACGGCAAGATCATTCGCCCCTCGGCCAATTACACCGGGCCGGAAGACCAGGTGTTCGTGCCGCTGGATCAGCGCCCCTGAGAAGGCGCTCGCCGTTGGAGTGGTCCACCTCGATCGCCTTCGTTCAATGAAGGCGATCGAGCTCTCGCAATCGTGATGAGAGATGGCAAAACCCCAAAGGCGTCTGAGACTCTAATACGACTCCCGACTCCCGACTCCCGACTCCCGACTCCCGACTCCCGACTCCCGAATCCCGAATCCCGAATCCCGAATTGCCCCCGCCCGCTTCGATATCGCCAGCCATGAACAGCCATTACCGCAAGCCCCTGCCGGGCACCTCGTTGGACTACTTCGATGCACGCGCCGCCGTGGATGCGCTGCAACCAGGCGCGTACGCAACGCTGCCGTACACCGCGCGCGTGCACGCCGAAAACCTGGTGCGGCGTGCCGAGCCGCAGATGCTGGAGGCGTATCTGCGCCAGCTGATCGAGCGCAAGCGCGACCTGGATTTCCCGTGGTTTCCGGCGCGCGTGGTGTGCCACGACATTCTGGGGCAGACCGCGTTGGTCGACCTGGCCGGCTTGCGCGATGCGATTGCCGAGCAGGGCGGCGACCCGGCGCAGGTCAATCCGGTGGTGCCGGTGCAATTGATCGTCGATCACTCGTTGGCGGTCGAATACGCCGGTTTCGACAAGCAGGCCTTCGCCAAGAATCGCAGTGTGGAAGATCGTCGCAATGCCGATCGCTTCCACTTCATCGAATGGACCAAGCGCGCATTCGAAAACATGGAGGTGATTCCGCCCGGCAACGGGATCATGCATCAGATCAATCTGGAGAAGATGTCGCCGGTGATCTACACACTCGACGGCGTGGCGTTTCCGGATACCTGCGTGGGCACCGATAGCCACACGCCGCATGTGGATGCGCTGGGTGTCATTGCAGTCGGTGTTGGCGGATTGGAAGCGGAAAACGTGATGCTCGGGCGCGCGTCGTGGATGCGCTTGCCCGACATAATCGGTGTTGAGTTGCTGGGCAAGCCAGCGCCCGGTATCACCGCCACCGACATCGTGTTGGCGTTGACCGAGTTTCTGCGTCAGCAACGTGTGGTTGGCGCGTATCTGGAGTTCTATGGCGCCGGTGCCAGCGCGTTGACCATTGGCGACCGCGCCACCATTTCCAACATGACGCCTGAGTTCGGTGCCACCGCAGCGATGTTCTACATCGACCAGCAGACGCTCGACTATCTACGCTTGACCGGGCGAGAAGACACGCAAATTGCCCTTGTCGAAACCTACGCGCGCCAGACCGGCTTGTGGGCGGATGACTTGGGCACGGCGCAGTACGAGCGCGTGCTGCAGTTCGATCTTGCCAGCGTGGTGCGCAACATGGCCGGCCCGTCCAATCCGCATAAGCGGGTGGCGACCAGCGAGCTGGCCGAGCGCGGCATTGCCGGCGCGTGGGAAGACTTGCCGGGCCAGATGCCCGATGGCGCAGTGATCATCGCGGCGATCACCTCGTGCACCAATACCTCCAACCCACGCAACGTTATCGCTGCCGGTTTGCTGGCGCGTAATGCAAATGCACGTGGACTGACGCGCAAACCGTGGGTGAAAAGTTCGCTGGCGCCAGGCTCCAAAGCGGTGCAGTTGTATCTGGAAGACGCCGGCTTGCTCAGCGAGTTGGAACAACTGGGCTTTGGCATCGTGGCGTTCGCGTGTACCACCTGCAATGGCATGAGCGGCGCGCTGGATCCGGTGATCCAGCAGGAAATCATCGACCGCGATCTGTATGCGACTGCAGTGTTGTCGGGCAACCGCAATTTCGACGGGCGCATCCATCCGTATGCCAAGCAGGCGTTTCTGGCATCGCCGCCGTTGGTGATTGCCTATGCCATCGCCGGCACGGTGCGCTTCGATATCGAAAAAGATGTGCTGGGTATCGATGCCGATGGCGTGGGGGTGACGCTCAAGGATCTGTGGCCCAGCGATGCGGAGATCGATGCAGTGGTGGCGCGCAGCGTCAAGCCGGAGCATTTCCGCAGCGTCTACGACCCGATGTTCAAACGCAGCGTGGGGCAGGGCATCCGCGTGAGTCCGTTGTACGACTGGCGGCCGACCAGCACCTACATCCGTCGCCCGCCGTACTGGGAGGGCGCACTGGCCGGTTCGCGCACATTGCATGGCATGCGCCCGTTGGCGGTGCTGGGCGACAACATCACCACCGACCATCTGTCGCCGTCGAATGCGATCCAGGCCGGCAGTGCCGCTGGCGAATACCTTGCGCAGATGGGCGTGCCGGAAGAAGACTTCAACTCCTACGCGACCCATCGCGGCGACCACCTCACCGCGCAGCGCGCCACCTTCGCCAACCCCAAACTGATCAACGAAATGGCGGTGGTCGATGGACAGATCACCGCCGGCTCGTTGGCGCGTCTGGAGCCGGAAGGGCAGGTGCTGCGCATGTGGGAAGCGATCAAAACCTACATGACGCGCAAGCAGCCGCTGATCATCATTGCCGGTGCCGATTACGGGCAAGGGTCCTCGCGCGACTGGGCGGCCAAGGGCGTACGGCTGGCCGGGGTGGAGGTGATCGTGGCCGAAGGCTTCGAGCGGATTCACCGCACCAATCTGATCGGCATGGGTGTGTTGCCGCTGGAGTTCAAGCCCGGCACCGACCGCAAGACGCTGGGCATCGACGGCAGCGAAACCTTCGACGTGATGGGCGAACGCACGCCCGGCGCCACGCTGACGCTGTCGATCCATCGCCGCAACGGCGAGCAGTTGCAGGTGCCGGTGACGTGCCGGCTGGATACTGCCGAAGAGGTGTCGATCTACGAGGCCGGTGGCGTGCTGCAACGGTTTGCGCAGGATTTTCTGAAGAGCCGGGAATCGGGAGCCGGGAATCGAGATGCGTTGAAAGCGACATCGGCATCGCAGGCACACTAGCGTCCATGGCTCCCGGCGTCGTACTGCCGCTCTAATCCCCAATCCCCAATCCCCAATCCCGGCCTTCACCCATGACCCATCTCCCCCAACTCCGCATTCCCGCCACCTATATGCGCGGCGGCACCAGCAAGGGCGTGTTCTTTCGCCTGCAGGATTTGCCTGCCGCCGCGCAGCAGCCCGGTCCGGCGCGCGATGCGTTGTTGTTGCGGGTGGTCGGTAGCCCCGATCCGTATGCCAAGCAGATCGATGGCATGGGTGGGGCGACCTCCAGTACCAGCAAGAGTGTGATTGTCTCTGCAAGCACGCGCGCCGGGCACGATGTGGACTATCTGTTCGGGCAGGTGTCCATCGACAGCGCGTTCGTGGACTGGAGCGGCAACTGCGGCAATCTGTCGGCGGCGGTGGGGCCGTTTGCGATTGCCAATGGCCTGATCGATCCCGCGCAGGTGCCGCGCGATGGTGTGGCGACGGTGCGGATCTGGCAGGCCAATATCGGCAAGACCATCGTGGCGCATGTGCCGATGACCGATGGCCAGGTGCAGGAAACCGGCGACTTCGAACTGGATGGAGTGACCTTTCCGGCAGCCGAGGTGCAGCTGGAGTTTCTCGACCCGGCCGATGCCGCAGAAGGCGAGGGCGGGGCGATGTTCCCCACCGGCAAGCTGGTCGATCAGTTGGAGATTCCGGGCCTGGGCACGATCGCCGCAACGCTGATCAACGCCGGCATTCCGACCATCTTCGTCAACGCGCGCGATCTGGGCTACACCGGCACCGAGTTGCAGGAGGCGATCAATGGCGACCCGCGTGCGCTGACGATGTTAGAGACCTTGCGTGCGTACGGCGCGGTGCGGATGGGGTTGATTGCGAAAGTGGAAGATGCCGCCACGCGGCAACACACGCCGAAGGTGGCGTTTGTCGCGCCGCCGGCCGATTACGTTGCGTCCAGCGGCAAGCCGGTGCACGCGGCCGAACTCGATCTGCTGGTGCGCGCGATGTCGATGGGCAAGTTGCATCACGCGATGATGGGTACTGCGGCGGTGGCCATCGGCACGGCAGCCGCTGTGCCGGGCACGTTGGTCAATCTTGCAGCGGGCGGCGCGACGCGCTCGGCGGTGCGCTTCGGGCATCCGTCCGGCACGTTGCGCGTTGGCGCGGAAGCGCAGTTGGTGGATGGCCAGTGGCAGGTGACCAAGGCGCTGATGAGCCGCAGTGCGCGGGTGCTGATGGAAGGTTGGGTGCGGGTGCCAGGTGATGTTGTGCAGGCCCAGTGATCGGCGCCGAGCGTCATGGAATGCCGCCGCCACCGCTGGCGATGTCAACGCCTTTCCCCATGATTGGAACAGCAGGCTCAAGCCTCCTTTCTAGGCGACCCATTACCAGGCGCCGGGCCTGAGACCCAGTACGCACCAACGCACAAATTGCACGGCCGCGTTGCATTAATTCGAACACCTTTTCGAATTCCGAAAACTTTTTCGCACGCGCTCTGCCAAATTTGTGTAAATCGTGTTAATTCTGTTGCAACGCGGCATGCAGATCAGGCCGTTCCGCCACCAGAATCCGGAGTCTTTCCCATGTCCGCCAGCCGGTCGCTCAAGATCAGCGCGCTCGCCGTTGCCGTCGCTTCCCTTCTTCCGTTCCATGCTGCTGCCCAGCAGGCGCCCAGCGACGACGGTGTCGTGCGTCTGGACGCGGTCAAGGTCACGGTCGAACGCCGTTCGGAAGACTCCAAGGATGTGCCGGTGTCGGCATCAGTGCTGCGTCCGGAATTTCTGGATGCCATCTCCACCAGCGGCTCGGATATCCGCGTGCTCGCCGGCAAGGCGCCCAGCCTCAATATCGAATCGTCCAACGGCCGTGTGTTCCCGCGCGTGTACATCCGCGGCTACGGCAACACCGACTTCAACACCTACGCCTCGCAGCCGGTGTCGCTGATCTATGACGACGTGGTGCAGGAAAACGCGTTCCTGAAGGGCTTCCCGATCTTCGATCTGGAAGGCCTGGAAGTGCTGCGCGGCCCGCAGGGCACGCTGTTCGGCCGCAATACGCCGGCCGGCGTGGTCAAGTTCAACTCGGTCAAGCCGACCATCGGCGCCAACGACGGCTACGCCAGCCTGTCGTATGGCACCTACGGCACCATGACGCTGGAAAGCGGCCTGAGCATCGCGATGGGCGAGCATTGGGCGGCGCGTCTGTCCACGCTGGGCCAGCGCCGCGACGATTGGGTGGAAAACAGCGACGGCCGCGATCTGGAAGGCTATACCGACTCGGCCGTGCGCCTGCAGCTGCTGTATCAGGCCAGCGACGATTTCAGCGCGCTGTTCAACGCGCATGCGCGTCACCTGGACGGCACCGCGCGCCTGTTCCGCGCCAACATCATCCAGCCCGGCACCAACCAGTTGGTGGACGGCTTCGACGAAGAAAAATCCTTCATCGACGGCGCCAACAACCAGGAGCTGCAAACCTACGGCGGCAGCGCCAATCTGACCTGGGATCTGGGCGACATCGCGCTGCACTCGATCACCGCCTACGAAGGCATCGGCAAGTACTACAGCCGCGGCGATATCGACGGCGGCTTCGGCGCGGTGTTCGCACCGCCGTCCGGCCCGGGCGTGATTCCGTTCCCGGTGGAGACCGCCGGCGGCATCAAGAGCCTGGACCAGTACAGCCAGGAACTGCGCGCCGAATCGCAGTACGAAGGCCCGCTCAACTGGCAGGCCGGCCTGTACTACTTCCACGACGATGTGGAAGGCGAAAACTATACCTACAACACCTTCAGCGGCGGCGATCTGGCCAGCTACCAGCTGACCCGCCAGCGCAATACCTCGTGGGCGGCATTCGGCTCGTTGAACTACGCGGCGACCGATCGCCTGAACCTGCGCGCCGGCATCCGCTACACCTACGACAAGAAGACCTTCGACGTGCTGGCGTTGGACCGCGTCACCCTGGTCGAACCGTCCAGCGGCGAGACCGACAACTCCAAGGTCACCGGCGATCTGGCGGCAACCTTCTCCATCAACGACGACGTCAACGTGTACGCACGTGCGGCACGCGGTTTCCGCGGCGCCAGCTTCGGCGTGCCCTCTGGCACCGCGCCGCTGACCGTGGCCGAGCCGGAGACGGTGGATTCGTTCGAGATCGGCATCAAGTCGGATCTGTTCGACAACCGCGCACGTCTGAGCTTCGACATCTACGATTTCCGCGTCAAGAACCAGCAGCTCACCGCAGTGGGCGGCGTCTCCAACGACGTGCGTCTGCTCAACGCCGACAAGACCAAGGCGCGCGGTGCCGAGTTCGACTTCGAAGCGCTGATCACCCAGAACCTGCGCGTCACTGCCGGCGGCGCCTACAACTGGACCCGCATCGACGACCCGAGCCTGTCGGTGGGCGTGTGCCGCACCTGCACCGTGACCGACCCGCTCAATGCGGCCGGCAACGCGCTGATCGATGGTAATGATCTGCCGCAGGCATCCAAGTGGATGGCCAACGCCACGCTGCGTTACGGCATCCCGATGGGCAACGACGGCGAGCTGTTCTTCTACACCGACTGGTCCTACCGCAGCGAAGTGAACTTCTTCCTGTACGACTCCAAGGAGTTCACCGGCCAGCCGCTGGTCGAAGGCGGCGCTAAGATCGGCTACAACTGGGGCGCGGGTGCGTACGAGTTGTCGGTGTTCTGCCGCAACTGCACCAACCAGATCCGCGTGACCGGTGCGATCGACTTCAACAACCTCACCGGCTTCATCAACGACCCGCGCATCGTCGGTGCGCAGTTCCGCGCCAATTTCTGATCGGCGTTGTGGTGTAGCACTATTGAACCGCCGGCGATGATGCCGGCGGTTTTTTTATGGCGGCAGGAGGAGATGCATGCAGCGGATATGGCGTAACGCATGGTGGATGGTGGGGCTATGGTGTGCGTCGGCAGTGGCGTGGGCGCAGATGCCTGCCGCGGGTGCAGCGCAAGCGGTGCCAACGGCTACGTCCACCGAGTTGCTGGTGGTCTCCACCGATATCGGCGACGACATCGACGATGCGTTTGCGTTGGGGTTGCTGCTGCGTAGCCCGCAGTTGCGCGTGCTGGGCATCGCATCGGCCTGGGGCGATACCACGTTGCGTGCGCAGTTGTTGCAGCGCCTGTTGCAGCAGGCCGGGCGGAGCGAGGTTCCGTTGGCGGTGGGCGCACGCACCACCAGCACGATCGCTTTCAGCCAGGCGCGTTGGGCGGCCAAGGGACAGTTGCCAGGCAAGCTGCCGGATGCGGCGGCGATGATCCTGCAGCAGGCGCGCCAGCATCCCGGTCAGGTGACCTTGCTGGTGTTGGGGCCGATGACCGACGCCGCATTGGCGCAGCAGCGCGACCCGGCCGGCTTTGCCAAGCTCAAGCGCATCGTGGCGATGGGCGGCTCGGTACGCGTTGGCTATGGCAAGTCGGCGTATCGCCCGGCCAGTGCGCCGGCACCGGAGTACAACATCCTCTCCGATGTCGCCGCCGCCCAGCGCGTGTTCTCGGCAGGCGTGCCGATTGTGTTGCTGCCCTTGGACGCCACCCAGATCACGCTGGAAGAACCCGAGCGCATCGCCTTGTTTGCACATGGCGATGGGCTCACCGATGCGCTCACTCAGCTGTACTACCAGTGGCGCAATACCGACCAGCCCTGGGCCAGCGCCACGCCCACCTTGTTCGACGCGGTGCCGGTGGCCTGGCTGCTGCGCCCCGAACTGTGCCCGACCACGCCGCTGCATCTGGACGTCGATGCGCAGGGGTATACCCGCGAAGGCGCCGGCACGCCGAACGTGCAGGCTTGCCTGCGTGCGGACAAGGCGGCATTGATCGACATGTACATGCGTACGTTGTTGCAGTTGCCCTAAGAGCGGCGAACAGAACTACTGCGAAGCTGCCAGGGGCGCGGCCGGTGCCCGGAATCGGCATGTACCACTCGTACACTGCGGTTCTGAGCGCGCCATCCACGCCCGCCTGACAACTGCTCGCTACCTTTTGTTAGCCGCTCTTTTTAGATGCAGTCAAACGCCTGGTCAGTCGAGGGCGCGGTGCCCTCACCGCTCGCGGGACACGCCGCAAGTACGTCCATGTAGGCTCGGTGGCGGCATCCATGCCGCCACGCGGTCCCGCAATCGGCGAGGACACCGCACCAGAAAGTTGCAGGTTGCTTTGTTGAAAAAACAGGCACACCAACCATCTCGACTGGTCCTTGCCCGCCCACCGTCGCGGGACCTTACGCNAGCTGATCGGATGCACAGTTATCCAGACAACGCGTGTCATGCCTTGCTTGCAAACATGCACACCGACCATCTCCACTGGTCCTTGCCCGCTCACCGTCGCGGGACCTTACGCGGCATGGATGCCGCGTAAGAGCCTACATGGACGTACTTGCGGCGTGTCCCGCGACGGTGGGCGGGCAAGGGCCCTGCAGCCAAGTCGCAGCTCAGCGGCCCTCTAACAGATGGCGTGAAGTGGTTTAGCTGGTCGCTGTAAGAGCGCTGACTAAACCACTACGCTCATCGCCAGTCGTGCGCACCTGTGCCATCGCGACGCTAGCCTTGCAGCGCACGATCACCGCCTATCGGTAAGTGCCAAAGTCGTCGCACCACCGCCATCGGCGATATGCGCGGCATCGCTATACTTGCGTCCTCAGTCATGGGGTAGCACGAATGGACAGCCAGCAATCAGGGATGAAGTGGTCGGGCACGCGGCGCATATTGCTGTGGGTGGTGTTGCTGACCGTGGCGATCGGCGGGGTGGCGTGCAAGCGCAACGAAAGCGGCCAGTTGCCCACCGCCAGCGGCGAGGCGATCAAGGCCGACAAGCAGGCGATTACCGGCTTTGCGCTGGCACGTGCCTATCCCGACCAGACCAGCGACGGCTTGTCGCTGGCGCTGGAATTCTCGCGGCCGCTGGTCGGCACGCAGGATTTCGATGCGCTGGTGCGCTTCGAGGAAAAGGTCGGCACCGGCGACAGCAGCTGGTCGCTGTCCGATGACGGCAAGACGCTGCGCTACCCGTACGTGGAAGCGGCCAAGGACTACACCGTGCTGGTCGATGCCAACCTGCTGGCCGCCGATGGCAGCCGCCTGGGCAAGCCGCTCAAGCAAAAGGTCTATACCGGGCAGCTCAAGCCTGTGGCCGGGTTCGCTTCGCAAGGTAGCGTACTGCCTGCGCGCGAGAGCCGTGGCCTGCCGGTGGTGTCGGTCAACGTGCCTGAGGTGGACGTTGAATTTTTGCGCGTGCGCGAGAAATCGCTGCCGGCCTTCTTTCAGCAGTTTCAGCGCGGCGGTCGTCGCGGCAGCTGGGAGCTGGAAAGTGAGTACAGCGACAAGGAACCGCTGTCCAAGCTGGCCGACCCGGTCTACGTCAATCGTTTCATTCTTGGCGGTAAGCAGAACGAGCGCGTGCTGACCTACCTGCCCACGCAGGACATCAAGGAACTGCAGGAGCCGGGCCTGTACTTCGCGGTGATGAAGCGCGCCGGTAGTTTCGATAATGGTTTCGATACCGCGTTCTTCACCGTCAGCGACATCGGCCTGCACACGCGTGCGTACAAGGACAAGCTCTTCGTGCACACCGCCTCGCTGCAGAGCGGTGAGCCGATCAAGAATGTGGAAGTGCGCATCCTCGATGCCAAGGGCGAGCTGTTCCTCAAGGGCGCCACCGACGGTAACGGCAATGCGTTGCTCAACTACACGCTCGATGCAGGTCACGTGCTGACGGCGCGCAGCAAGACCGATATCTCGGTGCTGCCGTTCAACCAGCCGGCGCTGGATCTGAGCGAATTTGCGGTGGCCGGGCGCCAGAGTGCCTGGTTCGATGTGTTCGCCTGGGCCGGCCGGGATCTGTATCGCCCCGGCGAGACCATGCGCGTGTCGGCGATCCTGCGCGATAACGACGGCAAGCCGACCAAGCCGCAGCCAGTGTTCCTGCGCCTCAAGCAGCCGGACGGCAAGACCTTCCGCGAGACCAGACTGCAGCCCGGCGAGCAGGGCTATTTCGAGTTCACCCAGCAGATTCCGGCCGATGCGCCGACCGGGCGCTGGCAGGTGGAATTCCGCACCGATCCGGCCAGCAAGGACGCCGTGCAGGGCATGACCGTGCGCGTGGAAGAGTTCTTGCCCGAGCGAATGAAGCTGGATCTGGATGCCGCGCAAAAGACCTTGAGTGCCGGCCAGCCGTTCAAGCTGGTCGCCAATGCGGCGTACCTGTATGGCGCGCCGGCCGATGGCAACCGCTTCACCGCCAAGCTCGCGGTCAGCGTCGAGCAGCATCCGCTGGAGTCCTTGCCGGGCTGGTTCTTTGGCGACCCCACGCTGGAGCTGCCGCGCGAAGCCAAGGACGTGATCGATACCGAGTTCGGCAGCGACGGCGTATTGCGCGAAGACATCGCGCTGCCCGCCGAAGCCAAGCCGGTGAGCACGATTGCGGCGGTGGTGTCCGGCAGCGTGTACGAAACCGGCGGGCGCACCGTCACCCGCACCGTCAAGCGCGTGCTGTGGCCGGCCAAGGCGCTGGTCGGCGTGCGCCCCTTGTTCGACGACAAAGACGGCGCCGATGCCAATGGCACTGCGCGCTTTGAAATCACCCGCGTGGATGCCGATGGCAAGCCGCAACCGGCCAAGGGCCTGAAAGCCACGCTGGTGCGCGAGCTGCGTGATTACCACTGGAACTACACCGACGACCATTGGGATTACGACTTCACCCGCCGCTTCGAGAACAAGGACACGCGCACGCTCGACATCGGCAGCGGCAATGCCAAGCTTGATGTGCCGGTGGAGTGGGGCGAGTACCGCCTGGACGTGTTCGACTCGGCCACCGGGCTGACCACGCGCTACCCGTTCCGCGCCGGCTGGAGCTGGAACGACGAAAACCGCGGCCTGGACGCGCGCCCGGACAAGGTCAAGCTGGCGCTGGACAAGACCGGCTACCGCGCTGGCGACACGCTCACCGTCACGCTGACCCCGCCGCATGCCGGTAAGGGCGTGTTGTTGGTGGAAAGCGACAAGCTGCTGTACGTGCAGGACATCGACGTCAAGCCGGGCAGCAGCTTCGAAATCCCGGTGACGGAAGGCTGGGAGCGCCACGATGTCTACGTCACCGCGTTGGTATTCCGCGGTGGCAGTGCGCCGAGCAAGATCACCCCGGCGCGTGCGCTGGGCGTTGCATTTGTGCCGATGGATCGCAAGACGCGACGTGTGGCGGTGGGCTTGGCTGCGCCCAAGCAGATGCGCCCCGAGCAGGCGTTGCCGGTGACGGTGAGCGTGCCGGAGTTGGCCGGCAAGGCCGCGCACGTGACCATCTCGGCGGTGGACGTGGGCATCCTCAACATCACCCGCTTCCCGGTGCCCGATGCCAACGCGCAGTTCTTCGCGCAGCGCCGGTTGGGTACCGATTCCTACGATATCTATGGGCGGGTGATCGAAAGTTTCGAAGGCGCCAGCGGCAAGCTCAAGTTCGGCGGCGACATGGCCCTGGAAGCGTTGCCGCAGGCCAAACGCCCGACCGCGCGCGTGCAGACCGTGGACCTGTTTTCAGGCTCGGTGAAACTCGATGCCAAGGGCAATGCGCGCGTGCAGCTGCCGGTGCCGGATTTCAACGGCACCTTGCGGGTCTCGGCGTTGGTGTATTCGGACACGCGGTTCGGTAATCACGATATGGAAACCGTGGTGCGCGCGCCGATCCTGGCCGAGGCCAGCATGCCGCGCGTCATGGCGCCGGGCGACCGCAGTACGGTGACGCTGGATGTGCAGAACTTCACCGGCAAACCGGGCGAGTTCAATGTGCGCGTCGAGGGTATCGGCCCACTGGCCATTGCCGAGGCGTCGCGCAGCGTCAAGCTCGGTGTGGATGCCAAGCAGACGCTGAGCTTCCCGTTGAGCGCCACCGAAGGCTATAGCGTGGCCAAGGTGCGCGTGCGTGTGGACGGCAATGGCTTCAAGGCCGACCGCAGCTACGACCTGCCGGTGCGTGCGGGTTGGCCGCAGGTGTTGCGTGCGCAGACGCGCGTGCTCGATCCGCTGGCGCCGATCACCCTGGACAGCGGCTTTGCCGATGGCCTGATGGCCGGCTCGGTGACCGCACGGATGGTGGTCAGCCCGTTGCCGCCGATTCCGTTCGCCAGCGCCTTGCAAGGGGCGTTGGAGTATCCGTACGGCTGCGCCGAGCAGACCACCAGCAAGGGCTATGCGGCGCTGCTGCTCGACGATGCCACTGCCAAGGCGCTGGGCACCAAGGGGCTGGATGCGGCCACGCGCCGCGAGCGCATGGAAGGTGCGTTCGGTCGCCTGGCCTCGATGCAGATCGCCAGCGGGCATTTTTCGATGTGGGGCGACGACGGTTACGTCAATCCGGGCCTGACGCCTTACATCGCCGAGTTCCTGCTCGACGCCAAGGACGCTGGTTTTGCCGTGCCCGACAACGTGCTGCAGAAAGCGCTTAATCGGCTCAGCGAAGACCTGCTGTCCGGTGGCAACGAGTTCTACGGGCAGGATCGTCGCGACAACCTGAAGTTCGCCAATCAGGCCTGGTCGGGGTACGTGTTGGCACGCGTCAATCGCGCTCCGCTGGGCACGCTGCGCGCGCTGTACGACAACCAGCGCGACAAGGCACTGACCGGTTTGTCGCTGGTGCATCTGGGTGCGGCATTGTCGCTGCAGGGCGATACCAAGCGCGGCGAGGCGGCGATCAAGGCAGGGTTCGCCAAGGACAGCAGCGAGCGTCCGCTGTACTTCGCCGATTACGGCAGTGCGATCCGCGACGATGCGTTGATGATGGCGCTGCTGCACGAGCGTGGCTTGTCCAAGCCCGAGTACGACACCCGTGCGGTTGCGCTAGGCCGCGCGCTGGATGCACGTCGCGCCACCGGCTGGCTGTGGCTGAGCACGCAGGAGCAGGTGGCGCTTGCGCGCTTGGGCAAGGCCTTGATGGTCGTGCAGGGCAAGCAGGTCTCCGGCACGCTGACCGTGGGAGGCGAGGCGCAGGAGATTGCGCCGGCGCGCCTGTTCGGGCGCAGTTTCGACAGCGCCGCCTTGGCGCGCGGCGTGCAGTTCGCACCGCAGGGCGAGGCCCCGATGTACGCCAGCCTGGAAGTGGCCGGCATCCCGCGCAGCGCGCCGGAGCCGGACACGCGCAACCTCAGCGTGGAGCGCAGCTGGTACACCACCGACGGCAAACCGTGGACGCCGCGCCCGCTGAAAGAAGGCGAAGCGTTGATCGTGCGGGTGGTCATCACCGCCAACAGCAGCATGCCGGACGCGTTGCTCACCGACCTGTTGCCGGCCGGCCTGGAGATCGAGAACTTCAATCTGGGCGATGCCAAACAGTGGGCCGATGTAGTGGTGGACGGCATCGGCATCAGCGAGCGTTCCAGCGCCGCCGACGTCAAGCACGAAGAGTTCCGCGACGACCGCTATGTGGCCGCGCTGGCGCTGTCCTCGGGCAGCAAGGCGCAGGTGTATTACCTGGTGCGTGCAGTCACGCCGGGCACGTACACGGTGCCGCCGTCGTTGGTGGAAGACATGTATCGCCCGGAGCTGCGCGGTGTGGGGCGCAGTACGCCGGCAACGATGACGGTGGTGCAGCCGTAAGGCCGCGCTATCCCTGACAGGTCGCCGAAACCATCCCTTTTCCCCTCGGGAGAAGGTGCCCCGTAAGGGGCGGATGAGGGTACGTGCGAAGCCTCATGTCATTCATTACCGAGTGGCTTCGCCCCGCACCCTCACCCCAACCCCTCTCCCGCAGGGAGAGGGGCTTTATTCCCTTCTCCCCACGGGAGAAGATGCCTCGTAGGGGCGGATGAGGGTACGAACGAAGCCTCGTGTGATTCATTACCGAGTGGCTTCGCCCCCCAACCCATCTCCCGACAGGGGAGCGGCTTGCTTCGCATGCCGAGACATCATTGCGCAGTGTCTTTTCAGTGCGATGCAGGCGACACGCAAGGGTCATTTTTACTGGCTACGGTGGCGTGCTTTCTTACAGGCGCGGCGTCCTTGCTGCGCGACTTCCGGGATTCCATGCAGCGCTCCGATTCGTACCGTTTGCACTTGTCCGTTCTCGCCGTGGCCATTGCGGCATGTTCGCCAGCCTTGCATGCACGTGCCAATGGGCGGGCATCTATCCCCGCCGACGCCGCAGCTCAGACGACCTCTGCGGTTATGGCCACAACCGCCAGCGCATCAGCGAGTACAGCTACAGCGGTAACTACAGGGACAGCTACAGCTACAGCTACAGCTACAGGGACAGCTACAGCTACAGCTACAGCTACTAATGACGAAGTAACCAAGTCCGATGCTGACGTTGCGACTGCAAAACAACATTCTTCATCGTCACTAGATGCATCTGCAGATTCCATAGATCCCGCATCACCCGCATCACCCGCATCACCCGCATCGCCACAAGACGAAACAACCAACAACGACACACCGTCCACCACCAAATCCGGCGTGCAAACGCTCGACGCCATGCAGGTCACCGGCGTGCGTCGTGCCAATGCCGCCGCAGTGGAAAGCAAGCGCGCAGCGACCAATATCACCGACGTCATCAGCGCCACCGATGTACGAGCCTTGCCCGACAGCACCATCGTCGAAGCGCTGCGCCGCGTGCCTGGCTTATCCGTGTTGCCAGCTACCGACAACGAGCACCCGCGCGACGAAGCGGCCACGCCGGTCTTGCGCGGCCTGGGCCCGTCGTACAACAACGTCACCATCGATGGCTTGACCATCGCCTCGCCCGGCACGCCGAACGGCACGCTCGGCTCGATCACCCGTGGCGTGCGGTTGGATTTGTTGCCGGCCTCGATGGTCAGCGAGTTGCAGGTGGTCAAGACCTTTACGCCCGATCTGGATCCCAACGCCACGGGTGGGGCGATCAACCTCAAGACGCGCAGCGCGTTCGAAAACGGTGGCAAGCCGTTCTTCAGTGCCGAGGCGGCGCTCGGCCACGCCAACGATGTCGGCAAGCCGCGCGATCAGGACGACCCCGGCTATCGCTTGAATGCCACCGGCAGCCGCACCTTCGGTAGCGAGCAGCAATACGGCTTCACGCTGTCGGCCAACTACCAGACGCTGAGCAGCTACACCGAAACCCATATGACCACCGACACGGTGCACTACGGGTTCTACGACAACAACGGCGTGCTGCAGACCGGTGCCAACCTGGGCAATGGCTGGGCGGTGCCGCAACAGGACAAGTATTGGTACGTGCAGAATCAGCGCGACCGTTATGGCGTCACCGGCAAGTTCGAGGTGCATCCTAGCGCTGCGCTGGAAGCCTATGCGATGGCCGGCTATTACTATTTCAAGGACAACATGGAGCGCAACGAGGTCCTTATCGACCCGCGCAACCGTGGCCAGGTGTTCAATCAGACCGCCACGTCCGGCAGCTATCCCGGTGGCGATATCGAGGTGGGCTATTCGAATCAGATCGTCACCACGCGCACCAAGGTGGCGCAGTTGGGCACGATCTGGCGGCCCACCGATCGGCAGCAGTTTTCTGCACGCGGTGCGTGGTCGGATGCGACCTATGACGAGCCGATCCGCATGATCAAGTACGCCACCGGCATCACCCGCGCCGCGCCCGTGCCGGTGGGCCAGACCGGCAGTGGCGTGACCATCAATGCCACGCCCAACTACGCGTTCAATTACGACACCTCCGGCTTCGATCAGCGCTTCGGCGTTTCGCCGCAGGCCTACAACAACCTGGACAACTACAGCCTGTCGTACTGGCGCCCGGACTATAAACGCACCGCGGCCGATCGCATCCTCACCGGCCGGCTCGATTACGGCTTCAATCAGGGCGAAAGCGATCAAGGCATCGGCTTTGCGGCAGGCGTGTCGTACACCACCGACAAGCCGTCTTACGACATCTTCCGCGTCGAGTATCAGCCCAACACCAGCGCGCCGGCCTTCGGCCTGGCCGATGTGGCGGGCACCGGCAGGGCGCCGATGCGCTATGCCGGCCTGAACCTGATCACCATCGATCCAGACAAGGCCAATCGCGTGCTCGCTGCAACGCCGCTGAGCGCGTTCAACAGCACCGATCAGCAGGCTTTCAGCAATCAGGACAACTTCACCCACACCGAAAAAACCTTCGGCAGCTACGGCCTGGTCAGCTATCGCAGCGAGCGTTTCAACGTGCAGGGCGGCCTGCACTTCGATAGCACCAAGCTCAACACGGTCGGCCGCCAGCGGCAGCTGGACACCGCCACCAATCGCTACGTGTATGTCGATAACCCGACCAATGCGGACTACGACTATCTGCTGCCCTCGGCGATCATGACCTACCACCTGACCGATGCCTTGGACCTGCGCGCCGGTGCCAGCCGCACGCTGGGCCGCCCACCGTACGATGCGTATGCAGCGCGCACCTCGATCGGCTTCGTCAACACCGCCGACGCCGGCAATCCGAATGCACAAGGCGTCACCGTCACCATCGGCAACCCGGACATCAAGCCGCGCGTGTCCAATAACCTGGATCTGTCGCTGGAATGGCGTTTGCCCGGCGATTTCGACGCGTTTGCCTCCACCGCCGTGTTCGACAAGCGCATCCAGGACGAGATCTTTACGCTCTCGCGCACCGACAGCTTCACCTTCGACGGCACCACCTACGCCAATGCGCTGATCAGTACGCCGGCCAATGCTGCAAAGGCGCGTATCCGCGGGGTGGAGTTCAACGGCATCGTCAATACCCTGGCGCCGATCGCGCCATGGCTGAGCGGTGTCGGCTTCAGTGCGAACTTCGCCGTGCTCGATGGCAGCCTGGATGTGCCCTATAGCGTCGGCAGCGGCAGTAACGTGGCCCAGCGTGAGCGCAAGCTCGACAACCTGGTCGGCCAGCCGGACTACACCGCCAATGCCACGCTGTTCTACAACACCGGCGGGCTGGAGCTGCGCGCAGCCTACAACCGTCAGGGCAAGGCCTTGCGCGCGATCGTCAGCAATATCGATTGGCAGGACTTGTACTGGTCGCCGCGCTCGCAACTCGACTTCACTGCAACCTACGCGATCAGCAAGCAACTCAGCCTGATCGGTCAGGTCAGCAACCTCACCCACAGCCGCATCACCAGCGTGACCGGTCCCGGACAGAATCTGCTCAAGGACAGTTACTCGGTGCCCACCACCTATTGGTTCGGTCTGCGCTTTACGCCGACGTTTTAAGCACGGCGAATGGCGCGTCGTCAGCGGTCGTCAGGTGCGTGCGGGCAGCTCGGAAAAAAGTGGAGTGTGCAGGTGAGTGGATGCCGCACCGAGCATCGTGCATCGGCCGCGCTCGCTCGACGCACGCGCAGTCGTTCTGTTTATTCTTTCAAGCGGAGTCGTTCGATGACCTTACGTTCTGTTGCCGCCCTCGCAGCGATGCTGTGCGTGGCGCTCGCCACCACTGCAAGCGCAGCGCCCACCGGTGTGGCCACGATCCAGGCCCGGCTGACCAATCCAAACGGCGGCATCGTGGTGGTGGCCCATCGCGGTTGCCACGCGCCAGCACCGGAGCACGGCTTCAAAGACACCGCACCAGAAAACTCGCTGGCCGCGCTGGAGCGCTGCATCGCCATCGGTGCCGACGTCATGGAGACCGATGTGCGGCGTGCCGCCGACGGCACCCTGGTGATGCTGCACGACGCCACCGTGGACCGCACCACCGATGGCACCGGCAAGCTCTCCGAGCTGACCTTGGCCGACTTGCAAAAGCTGCGCCTGCGCAGCGACGAAGGCGGCACGCAGGCACCGCTGACCGACCAACGCATGGTCACGCTCGATCAGATGCTGGCCAGGTCCAAGGGCCACATCCTGCTCAATCTGGACGTCAAGGATGCGATCTACGTGCAGGTGGTCGACGCGGTCGTACGCGCCGGGATGCAGCATCAAGTGATCGTCAAGGCCGAGGCCGGCATCGCCACTGCGCCGCTGGCTGCGATGCTGCCGTTCGACAAGGTGTACTTCTTCCCGATCCTGATCAACGCGCATGGCAATGCCGACCTGGCCGCGATCGCCACCGCGCAGACACGCAACGCGCGTCCGGCCGCGTTCGAGTTGCCCAAGATGTCGGCAGCGCAGTTACCGGCATTGGTCGCCGTGAGCAAGGCGCACAACGTACGGCTGATGGTCAACTCGCTCTGGGAAGGCTTTATCGCCGGTTACGGTGGCGACGCCGATGCCGAGCGCGACCCGGACAAGGTCTGGGGCCGCCTGTACCGCGATGGCGTATCGATCATCCAGACCGATGCGCCGGAAGCGCTGCTGCGTTATCGCGCGAGCCTGGAGAAGCGTTGAGCGCCGCGTTACCTCGCTGCACGCAGTAGGCGCGCGACGGATGCGCACTGTCGCCGCACAGCATGACCCATGGCACTGCGGGGACCCTGCCGCCGCCGCTATAGTCATGCGCTGTTTGCACGCAAGGATGTATGCATGCCGCTCGATCCAACCCAGCGCAAATTCGGTCCGCATGTTGTCTGGTTGGTGGTGCTGCTGATCGCGCTGCAGGTGCGCGACGTGGCCAAGGCGGTTGGTTTGCCTATCCCGAAAATTCCGGTGCCCTACGGCGGCGGGATTGCCGACAATCTGCTCAGCGTGGTGGTTGTGCTGGTCGCAGCGGCCTTGCTGCGTCCTGGTACGCCAGGCGAGATCGCAGCGCGTCTGGGGCTGCGTTGGAACGGGCTACGCGGCCCGGCGCTGACGCTGTTGGCCACACTGCCGTGCTGGCTTGGGCTGTGGACGCAATCCACCTCGGTCGGCACCGGCGATCTGCTTGGTTTGCTGTGGCTGGCGCTGCTGTTTCCGCTGGCCGAAGAAATCGTCTTTCGTGGTTTCGGCTTTGTCTTTGCCTGCCGCGCGCTGGCCTGGCGTCCGGCGATCGCCGCGCTGGTGCAGGCGGTTGTGTTCGGCGGCGTGCATTGGCTGGGGGCAGGCGGCGGAGGCGGCGATGCCTTATTGATCTTCGCCATCACCGGCATCGGCGCGCTGCTGTTTGCCATTGTGGACGCGCAGGACGGTTACACGATCTGGAGCGGCTGGGTGCTGCATGTCTCGCTCAATGCGGCCTGGACGGTCTTTGCGGTGTCCGATTCGGCCGCCAGTGGCTGGCTTGGCATGGCATTGCGGCTATCTGCCGTATTCCTGGCGATGGGATTGCTGCGGCTGTTTGTAACGCCGCCTCGCTCGCTGCGTGCGGACGTTGCAAGCTAGCGCGTTCGTCATTACGTCATTCAATAGTGCGCAGGTGAGCTGATCACCCGATGCGCGGCGCGCAAGAGTGGCCGAAATGTGTTTTGCCCTGCATGCTTCGCAAGATGGATGAGCAGCAGCAAGCGCAGGCAAGGACCGAGAGGACGCAGGAACGCGTCGCTGCCACCGATGATGTGGCTCAACGCGGCCACCGCCGCTGGTTGACGTGGCTGCGCTGGAGCGCAGTGGCACTGTTGTCTGCCGTGCTGCTGCTGGACCTGGCCTTCCCGCTGCCGCTACCCAGATCCCGCGACACCTCCACGCTGGTGGTCGCACGCGATGGCACGCCATTGCGCGCGTTCGCCGATCGCAATGGGGTGTGGCGCTATCCGGCCACGCCGCAGAGCGTGTCGCCGCTGTATCTGCAGGCGCTGCTGAATTACGAAGACCGCTGGTTCTGGCGCCACCCCGGGGTCAATCCGTGGGGCCTGCTGCGTGCGGGCGGGCAATGGATCGGGCAGGGGCGCATCGTCTCCGGCGGTTCGACGCTGACCATGCAGGTGGCGCGCATCCTGGATCCGCACACGCGCACGCCATGGGGCAAGGCAAAGCAGTTGTTGCGCGCGCTGCAACTGGAAGCGCACTTGAGCAAGCGCGAGATTCTCACGTTGTATCTGGAGCGTGCGCCCTACGGTGGCACCATTGAAGGTGTGGAAGCGGCCAGCTGGGCGTATCTGGGCAAACCGGCCAAGGCCTTGTCGCAGGCCGAGGCGGCATTGCTGGCGGTTCTGCCGCAATCGCCAAGCCGCCTGCGCCCGGATCGCCATCCGGAAGCTGCGCAACGCGCGCGTGACAAGGTGCTCGATCGCATGGTGGAACTGGGCGTGTGGTCGCGCGCGCAGGTGGACGATGCGCGCATCGAGCCGGTGGTGACGCGTTCGCTCAAACCGCCCTTGCATGCGGCCTTGCTGGCGCAGCGCTTGCACAGCGCGCAACCGCGTGCGGCGCGCATCGTCACCACGCTGGATGTGGAACTGCAGCGCACCTTGGAAGAACGCGTCGCGACGTATTTTTCGCAACTGCCCGAGCGCACCTCGGCCGCCTTGTTGGTGGTGGACAACGCAACCATGGAAGCGCGTGCGTATGTGGGCTCGGCCAGCTTCGGCGATCGCAAGCGGCTCGGGCATGTGGACATGGTGCAGGCCTGGCGCTCGCCCGGTTCCACCCTCAAGCCATTTTTGTACGGCATGGCGCTGGACGATGGGTTGATCCATTCGGAAAGCCTGCTGGTGGATGCGCCGCAGAGTTTCGGCAATTATCGTCCCGGTAATTTCGATGCGGCCTTCAACGGGCCGGTAAGCGCAGCCACCGCGTTGCGTCTGTCGTTGAACGTACCGGCGGTGGATCTGCTCGATCGTATCGGCCCGGCGCGGTTTGCTGCGCGGCTGTCCAATGCCGGGATCGGTTTGCGGTTTGCACATGGCAGCACGCCGTCGCTTGCATTGATACTGGGCGGCACCGGCGCGCAGTTGCAGGAACTGGTGGGCGCATTTGCCGCGCTCAATCGCGGCGGGATTGCCGGGCACGTGCGCTACACGCCAGAAGATGTGCGCATCGAGCGCCGGCTGATGTCGCCGGGTGCGGCCTGGATCGTGCGCGAGATTTTGCAAAGCAATCCGCGCCCCGGGTATGGCAGCGGCACTTTCGACATCGCCGCACGCCCGGGCGTGGCGTGGAAGACCGGCACCAGTTACGGCTACCGCGATGCGTGGGCGATTGGCGGTACGCGCCGTTACACGGTCGGGGTGTGGGTGGGGCGACCGGATGGCACGCCGCTGCCGGGCCAGTACGGTGCAGTCACCGCGTTGCCGCTGATGTTCGAAGTCATCGATGCGTTGCCGCGCAGTGCCGGCGATAGCGCGCCGGTGCCGATGCCGGCCAATGTGCAGGCCTTGGAGATCTGCTGGCCGCTCGGCGGCGCGGCCGAGCGCATACCACCGGCGCAATGCGCGCGACGTGCCGAAGCGTACGCGCTCGACGGCGCAGTACCGCCCACCTTCGCCGAACGCGATGCGCGGTTATGGCAGAGCGGGCAGCTGCACTTCGATGTGGATGCGCGTAGCGGTCAGCGGCTGTCACAAGAGTGCAGCCAGGCGCATCAGCGTGCGCCACGCACGTTGGCGCGTTGGCCGGCACTGGTCTCGCCCTGGCTCAGCGCAGCCGAACGCGGTGCCGCGCAATTGCCGCCGCTCGCGCCGGACTGTCTGCCCGATGGGCGCATGACCGGTGGCGGCGTGCTGCGCATCGACGGCCTGAGCGATCGCGCCACGCTGGCACGCGCCAACGCCACCGCGCGCCCGGTGCGCTTGCAATTACGCGCACTGGGCAGCGACGCGCGCATCGATTGGTTGCTGGACGGTCGCTGGATCGCACAGACCAATGGCCGGCAGGGATTTCAACGCGAATTCGCCGAGGTCGGCACGCATACGCTCACCGCAATGGCCAGCGACGGTGCCTGGACGCAGCTGCGCTTTCGCGTATTGCGCTGACTGGGCATTTGCTGCGCCCGGCCAGCGTGCACAAACCCGTAGGAGCGCACCTGGGCGCGATGGGGCGTTACCGGGAATGCCCCATCGCGCCCGGGTGCGTTCCTACGGCCGCAGGCAACCACACACACCCTCCAATGGCACAGAAAAAAGACAGGGCGCTTGAGGCGCCCTGTCTGTTTCATCATCGAGTCGATTTCAACTTTCAACTTCACTGTGAATGTCGATGCCGATCATCGATCGCAACGCATCGCTCCGTCGCTGCAATGCAGTCACTCAGCTCACTCGCCGATCCAGCCTTCCAGCATGTCGGCAAACTCGTCGGCATGCTCTTCTTCCTGAGCCAGGATGCTCTCGAGGATGCGCTTGGTGGTGGTGTCCTTGTCGCCGATGAAATCGATCATCTCGCGGTAGCTGTCGATGGCGATGCGTTCGGCGATCAGGTTCTCGCGCACCATGTCGCGCAGGTCGGTGCCTTCCTTGTATTCGGCGTGCGAGCGCTTGGTCAGCGTGTCCGGGTTGAGGTCCGGTTCGCCGCCCAGTTGCACGATGCGCTCGGCGAGTTTGTGCGCGTGCGCTTGTTCCTGCTGCGCGTGTTCCAGGAACTCGCCCTTGACCGCGTCGGCAAGCATGCCCTTGGCCATGAAGTAGTGACGGTAGTAGCGCAGCGTGCACACGTATTCGGTGGCCAGTGCGGTGTTGAGCAGGTCGATCACCGCCTCGCGGTCGGCGTGGTAGCTCTCGGTGACGGCGCCGTCTTCGATGCTCTGGCGTGCGCGGGTGCGCAAGGTGGCGGTGTCGGTGATACCGGCAGGGAGTTGCTTGGCTGGCTGGGTAGACATGGCTGGCCGTTTTCCTTCTGAGTGGGCGGGGGAATCAATGCATCAATCGGGCATGTGCTGCAGCACGTAATCGGCTGCAGACACCTTGAATTCGCCGGGTTCTTCGACGAACAGGGCTTTCACCACCGCATCGTCGGCATACAAAGCGTAGCGACGCGAGCGCAGGCCCATGCCCGAGCCGCTGGCATCCACTTCCAGGCCCAGTGCGCGGGCCAGGTCGGCATTGCCATCGGGCAGCATGTGCAGGCCATCGGGGATCAGCTGGCTGCGGCCCCAGGCCTGCATCACGAACGGGTCGTTGACGGCGGTGCACAGCACTTCGATGCCGCGTTTGCGGAACTGCTCGAAGTGCTCCACATAGCCCGGCAGGTGCTTGGCCGAACAAGTCGGGGTGAACGCGCCCGGCACCGCGAACAGCAGCACCTTGCGGTCTGCGAACAAGGTATGGGTGTCGACTGCTTCGATCCCCTCACGCAAGCGCTTGAGCACGATTTCGGGAATGCGGTCACCAACGTGGATGGTCATGCGATGTGCTCCTGTGGCTGAACGAATTCTAGAAAGGGACAAGGGAAAAGCGCGTCAACACGCTTGAAATCCGCAACGCGACGCCTATCTGACGCACATGGCCGGCGCAACGGCACGCCGCGGTCGCCGGCCCTTCACCCAACCTAATGGAGGCTCGCAATGAACATCGTTCGTTATCCACAGTGGCCCACCCACGCCCTGCAAAACGAAATCAAGCATGTGTTCGACCGCTTCTTCGAGCACAACGGCGACACCGACGAATCGGCGGTGGTGACCGCCCAGTGGGTGCCGCGCGTGGACATCAAGGAAGAGCCCAACCACTTCGTGTTGTACGCCGATCTGCCCGGCATCGACCCGAGCCAGATCGAGGTGCAGATGGACAAGGGCATCCTGTCGATCAAGGGCGAGCGCAACAGCGAGTCCAGCACCGAGACCGAGCGTTTCTCGCGCATCGAGCGCCGCTACGGCAGCTTCCACCGCCGCTTCGCGCTGCCCGACAGTGCCGACCCGGACGGCATCACCGCGGCCGGACACAACGGCGTGCTGGAAATCCGCATTCCCAAGCGCCCGGCAGCCACCCCGCGCCGTATCCAGGTCGGCAACGGCCAGGACGCCAACGGCGGCATGGTGCAGTAAGGCGACGAACCTGGAGCGAAGTCATCGGCTTCGCTCCCCGGCGGCAACCGCACCGTAGAATAGGTGCGGTTGCCCGCCCGGCTGCGATATGACTGGCTCGTGGCCTTGGCTGCGGGCCGTTTTTTTCCAGAGGTGATTAGATGGAATTCAAGGATTACTACGCAACGCTGGGCGTCGAGCCGAGCGCGGGCGATGCAGAGATCAAGACGGCCTACCGTCGACTCGCACGCAAGTACCACCCCGACGTCAGCAAGGAAGCCGGCGCGGAAGACAAGTTCAAGGCAATCAACGAAGCCTACGAGGCGCTGCGCGACCCGCAAAAGCGCAAGGCCTACGACCAGCTCAAGGCGCAGGGCTTCCGCCCGGGCGACGAGTTCCAGGCCCCGCCCAACTACAACGGCGGGCAGGGCTACGAGTACGAGGAAGTATTCGGCAACGGCGGCGCCGGTGGCGGCTTCAGCGATTTCTTCGAAAGCCTGTTCGCCGGCCAGCGCGGCGGCCGTCCGCGTGGTCCGGGTGCCGGGCCCGGTGCAGGCCCCGGCCCGCAAACGCGTGGCGACACCCGCGCCAAGCTGGCGGTGCCACTGGAAGCGGTGTATGCGGGCGATAGCGTGCGCATCACCATCAACGGCAAGCAGCTGGACGTGCGCGTGCCCAAGGGCGTCCAGCCAGGCCAGGTGATCCGCCTGAGCGGGCAGGGCAATGGTGGCGGCAATCTGCTGCTGGAGATCGAATATGCCGCGCACCCGCAGTTCGAGGTGGACGGGCGCAACATCCTGTACACCTTGCAGGTCACGCCCTGGCAGGCCGCGCTGGGCACCACCATCAGCGTGCCGACCCTGGGCGGGTCGGTGGAGTTGAAGGTGCCGGCCGAGTCGGACGCCGGTCGCAAGTTGCGCCTGCGCGGCCGCGGCTTGCCGGGCACCACCCCGGGCGACCAGATCGTTGAGCTGGAAATTCTTGCACCGGCGCCCACCGACGATGCGCAGAAGAAGGCGTACCGCAATCTGGCCAAGGCGTTCGGCGAGACGGTGTGAGCTGGACCAAACAGCGCAAGCGAGATGAAGCCCCTCCCCACCCCGCGCTACGCGCCACCTTCTCCCGGCGGGAGAAGGGATCAAAGCCCCTCTCCCGCCGGGGCGATAAGGCGCTGCTTGCGCGCCACTGGCGCGCGTGCCTTGGAGCGCGCGCGCCGCTAGCGCGGGCCGGGGCGCGGAGCGGGGGTTGGGGTGAGGGTACGGTAAGAAAGCGAAGCATCAACCAACGACCATCTGCGATGTTGTTGAATCCAACTGCGCCCTATCTGACGTAGTACGCCAGCAGCGGCCCGCGACGAAAAACAACGTGCCGCCAAATCGCACATCGCAACAGCCTCACCAAGCGTCCAGCGCCCGGCCTGGCCCCAGCTACCGTAAGCGCGGCCGGCGCACTACACTCGCCGCGCACACTAGGGGAAACACATGGCTCGCATTCTGATCGTCGACGACTCGCCGTCGCAGCTGCTGGGGATTCAGCGCATCGTCGAGAAGCTGGGGCACGAAACCATCACCGCAACCGATGGCGCTGCCGGCGTGGAAGCGGCCAAGTCCTCGCTGCCGGATCTGGTGCTGATGGATGTGGTGATGCCCAACCTCAATGGATTTCAGGCCACGCGCACGCTCAAGCGCGAACCCACCACCCAGCACATTCCGGTGATTCTGGTGACCACCAAGGACCAGGACACCGACCGCATGTGGGGCATGCGCCAAGGCGCGCGTGCTTACATCACCAAGCCGTTCTCCGAAGACGAACTGCTGGAAGTGATGGAGCGTGTGTTCAACCAGAAAGACGAACCGCCGACTGCGTGAGTGCGTTGGCGCGATGCGAGCGAAGTTGGCGTCTTCGTTGCGCAGGACCACAAGCTAACGTGTCATTGCGGTAACCACGCGCCACCTCGCGTTGATGCCAAAGCCAGCTGTGCTGCTGGTGCCGTTCGGACATCGTGGCGGCACGAAAGCTTGATCACCCTCTGCCAACTCCGGCGCGCTCGCTCCGATGCTTGACCCCAAATCGCGCCGCCACTGTGCCCCGAGCCGCCCGCCACCCCCGCCACCGGCTTAATTCACCCCACCGGCTAAACCGCCGATGCACCAAATGGGGCCTTTCAAAACGGTGGGTCTGCCCCATCTAGTAGAATCATCGAATCACACAACACGGCGGCACTGCGGGACTGGCCCGCGCAGCCCCTCGATCATGGAGCGTGCATGGCCTGGAACACACCCGGCAACAAGGGCGGAGACGGCCCGGATCCCAACCGTCGCAGGTCCTGGGGCCCGCGCGGTGGTGGCAACGGTGGTGGTTGGGGCAATCTGCCCGCCCCGTTGAAAGAGTTGTTCGATGGCGGCGTGGGGCGCTGGATTCTGGTCGCGGTGGTGCTGATGGTGCTGTTTTCCAGCTTCCAGCTCATCGGCGAGCAGCAGCGTGGCGTGGTGCTGCGCTTCGGCCAGTTCTCGCGCATCCTCCAGCCCGGCCCCAACTTCAAGCTGCCGTGGCCGGTCGAGTCGGTGCGCAAGGTCAACGCCACCGAGATCAAGACCTTCAGCAATCAGGTGCCGGTGCTGACCCGCGACGAGAACATCGTCAACGTCTCGCTCAACGTGCAGTACCAGATCAGCGACCCGCGCAAGTATCTGTTCGGTTCGCGCAATGCCGATCTGGTGCTGGAGCAGGCGGCGCAAAGTGCGGTGCGTGAGCAGGTCGGTCGTTCCGACCTCAATACCGTGCTCAACAATCGCGGCCCGCTGGCCATTGCGTCCAAGGATCGTCTGCAGGCTGCGCTCGACGCCTACAACACGGGTCTGTCGGTGACTGGCGTGACCCTGCCGGATGCGCGCCCGCCGGAAGAAGTGAAGCCGGCCTTCGACGAGGTCAACGGGGCCCAGCAGGTGCGCGAGCGCCTGATCAACGAAGCCCAGGCCTACGCCGCCAAGGTGGTGCCCGAAGCACGCGGCCAGGGTGCACGCACCCGCACCGGCGCCGAAGGCTACAAGCAGGCCACCGTCTCCAAGGCCGAGGGCGACGCCGATCGCTTCACCTTGTTGCAGGAGCAGTATGCCAACGCCCCCGAGGTCACGCGCAAGCGCCTGTGGCTGGAAACCGTGCAGAAGGTGCTGTCGGAGAACCGCAAGGTGATCGGCAGCGATGGCCGTCAGGTCATCTACGTGCCGCTGCCGGCCGATGCCAACAAGCCCGCCAACAACAGTGGCACTGCGGGCAGCGGCAGCATGCCGTCGATGGTGCCGCAGGATGTGCTGTTGAACCCGCCGCAAAGCAGCGGCAGCAGCGAGGGCATCCGCAATCCGGAGCGCGGCCCGCGCCCGACCGGCCGTGAGGGAACCGAACAATGAAAAATTCGCTAGTCATCGGCCTGATCGTCGCCGTGCTGCTGGTCCTGATGGGCTCGGTATTCGTGGTACGCGAAGACCAGACCGCCATGGTGCTCAACCTGGGCCGCGTGGTGCGTGCCGACCTCAAGCCCGGCCTGCACTTCAAGTTGCCGGTGGTGGAATCGGTGCGCGTGTTCGATCGCCGCTTCCAGGTGCTGGACACCGCCCCGGCGCGCTACTTCACCGCCGAGCAGAAAGACGTGAGCGTGGACTTCTTCGCCATCGGCTACATCTCCGATGTGCGTGCGTTCTACCGCGCCACCGGCGGTGAAGAGTCGGTGGCCAATTCGCGCCTGGCCCCGATCATCACCGACTCGCTGCGCAACCAGATCAACTCGCGCACCTTGCAGCAGTTGGTCTCCGGCGACCGCAGCGAATTGATCGCCAACCAGCTCAAGGGCATCAACGGCGCCATCAAGGGCTTGGGCATGCAGATCACCGACCTGCGCATCAAGCAGATCGACCTGCCGACCGACAGCCAGGTGATCACCGACGTCTACGAGCGCATGCGCGCCCAGCGCAAGCAGGAAGCCAGCAAGCTGCGCGCCGAAGGCGAAGAGCAGGCCCTGACCATCCGCGCCCAGGCCGACCGCGAGTCCACCGTGATCGTGGCCGACGCCGAGCGCGACGCCCAGAAGCTGCGCGGCGAAGGCGACGCCGACGCCGCCCGCATCTACGGCCAGGCCGGCTCCAAGGATCCGTCGTTCTACGCGTTCTACCGCAGCCTGGAGGCCTATCGCGGCTCCATGACCGACGGCAATGGCGTGGTGGTGCTGGACAAGAACGACCCGTTCCTGCAGTACCTCAAGAGCGATCGTTGATCGTTCGTTGATCGCTTCGCGTTGAAACAAAAACGCCCGCGCACTGCGGGCGTTTTTGTATGTGCCTCTTACTGTCGAGCAGGCATGCGCGCGCCCCAACCGTAGGAGCGCACCCGGGCGCGACCTCCTTACCGGGAATGCCCGTCGCGCCCAGGTGCGCTCCTACGCTTGGCGCATGTGGCTGGGGGCGGGGGCATGGCCTTGCGTGGACTGCGATGGTGATGGTCATGTCCGGGATCCGCAGATGCCTGGAGCGCCTCTCCCGTTTTGTCGGTCCGACCAGGCCCGGTAGGAGCGCACCCGGGCGCGACGGGCCTTGGCGGCGGCGGACCCTGCTGATTGCCTCTGACAGTCAGTCGCCACATAGATCCCCTAGCGCAGAACGCGGCAACCGCCGATATCCCGCGTGGTCCAAGACCGCCAGCATCGCGCCATGGCCAACATCGACTCACCAGGGCATCGCGCGCTGCGTCGCGGCAGGCAGTCTTCGCCCAACAGCGTTTACCTGCTGACCACCACGACATGGCAGCGTCGCGCCGTGTTCGCAGATTTTCTGCTTGCAGCCGCAGCCTGCCGGGCATTCACCGCAGCAACGCCCTCCGATGCCAGGCTGCTGGCCTGGGTATTGATGCCGGATCATGTCCATTGGCTGTTGCAACTTGGAAGCGCCACCTCATTGGCCGATGCCGTCTCACGTATGAAAGCGTGCGCAGCACGCGCAGTGAACGATCAGCGCCAGCATCACGCACCGGTCTGGAGCCGCAGCTACCACGACCATGCGTTGCGCAAAGAGAACGACCTGCATGCAGCGGCGCGCTATCTCATCGCCAATCCACTACGGGCCGGGCTGGTCACACGCGTAGGTGACTACCCGTTCTGGGACGCAATTTGGCTTTGAGACACAGCCACGTAGGAGCGCACCTGGGCGCGATCGCTTTCCCGGTAATGCCTGTCGCGCCCAGGTGCGCTCCTACGACGCGGAACTTGTCGGGCACACTGCATCTCCCACGTTGCGATGGTGTTGGTGATGCACGAGTTTCTGTCTGCGTTATGCCTGATCGCCGTCATCGAAGGCCTGCTGCTGTTTGCCGTGCCCGCCGCCTGGAAGCGCATGGTCGAGCAACTGTTCAGCCTGCCCACCGCCCAACTGCGCGCCATTGGCGGCGTCACGTTAGTGCTGGGCGCGATCGCGCTGTGGATCGTGCGTCACTGAGTGGGTGGTCCATTCCGACCGCAACGGGCAGCGTAGGAGCGCACCTGGGCGCGACTGCTTCGCCGGTAATGCCTGTCGCGCCCTGGTGCGCTCCTACGAGCCATTGGGATTGTCGCTACGGGATCTCCCAGGCTAGGGACCGGCAGCGCTCGGAGCACCGCGCAACCGACGGCCAGCCGCAATCTGACCAGCTCCCCGATCCGCCGCCCCCAAGGGGTAGTGCCTGCCACCCGAAACCCGGATAATGCACAAAAGCCGGCCGGGCACGCTCCAACCAGAGCACTCCGTTCGGCTTTTTCCGTGTCAGGGCTTTCGCGCCATTGCAACGCTCCCCGATGGAGCTGCGCGCCAGGTGTCGCCGCCAGCCTTGAACCGGTCCCATCCCGCGGCCCCGATGGCCGCAGCAAAACTCAGGAGTTCACCCGTCATGGGTCAGTCAGTTGTCGTGCTCGGTGCCCAGTGGGGCGATGAAGGCAAAGGCAAGATCGTCGATCTGCTCACCGAAGAAATCGGTGCGGTCGTTCGCTTCCAGGGCGGCCATAACGCCGGCCACACCCTGGTCATCAACGGCAAGAAGACCGTCTTGCATCTGATCCCCTCCGGCATCCTGCGCGACGACGCGCTGTGCCTGATCGGCAATGGCGTGGTGATTTCCCCGGCCGCGCTGATCAAGGAGATCGGCGAGCTGGAATCGGCCGGTGTGGAAGTGCGTTCGCGCCTGAAGATCTCCCCGGCCGCGCCGCTGATCATGCCGTACCACATCGCCCTGGACCAGGCCCGCGAGAAGGCCGCCGGCGGCAAGGCCATCGGCACCACCGGCCGCGGTATCGGCCCGGCGTACGAAGACAAGGTGGCCCGCCGCGGTATCCGCATCGCCGACCTGCATTACCCGCCGCAGCTGGAAGAACTGCTGCGCACCGCGCTGGATTACCACAACTTCGTGCTGACCAAGTACCTGGGCGTGGACGCGGTGGATTTCCAGAAAACCTTCGACGAGGCGCTGGCCTTCGGCGAGTACGTGCAGCCGATGAAGTCCGATGTGGCCGGCATCCTGCACGACCTGCGCAAGCAGGGCAAACGCGTGCTGTTCGAAGGCGCGCAGGGCGCGTTGCTGGATATCGACCACGGCACCTATCCGTACGTCACCAGCTCCAACACCACGGTGGGCGGCGCACTGGCCGGCACCGGCGTGGGCGCTGACGCGATCGACTACGTGCTTGGCATCGCCAAGGCCTACGCCACGCGCGTGGGCGGCGGCCCGTTCCCGACCGAGCTGGACGACGCAGTGGGCCAGGGCATCCGCGACCGCGGTGCCGAATACGGCGCCTCCACCGGCCGCCCGCGCCGTTGCGGCTGGATGGACATCGTTGCGCTCAAGCGGGCGGTGGCCATCAACGGCATCTCCGGCCTGTGCATCACCAAGCTCGACGTGCTCGACGGCATGGAAAAGCTCAAGGTCTGCATCGCCTACGAATACCACGGCAAGCGCACCGAATACGCACCGCTGGACGCGCAGGGCTGGGAAGAGTGCACTCCCGTGTACCTGGAGTTCCCGGGCTGGACCGAGAACACCCACGGCATCACCGAGTGGGACAAGCTGCCCGTGGCCGCCCGCGCCTACCTGCGCGCGCTGGAAGAACTGGCCGGCTGCCCGATCAGCATCGTCTCCACCGGCCCGGATCGCGACCACACGATGGTGCTGCAGGATCCGTTCGCCTGATCGCTGGCACGTGTTTGGAGTAACGAAAAGCCCTGCGTAAGTGGGGCTTTTCTCTGTGTCATGCTGGGCACCGCCGCCATTGTTGGAACTGTGGCGTGTCTGCGGTACCCGAGGTTAACAACTGAGCGCGCGCCTGCTTGCAAAGGCAGAGCTTTACTTGGATATTCGATATTCCGGAATATGGAATAAAGCTGATCTAACGTGGAACTCAAGCCGCAGGATCTAGTGGTGCTGTACAAGCAGGTCGCCCAACCGGGCCAGGCCTGGACCTACGCCTCTCTTGGAGAAGCGCTGGGCATGAGCGCCTCTCAGGTGCATCGCAGCGTCAAGCGCGCGGTGGCCTCCGGCCTGGCGCTGGAAAAAAGCCGCGGCGAGTGGGAGACGGTGCGCACGGCGCTGCACGAGTTTGCGGTCCACGGCGTGCGTTACGCCTTTCCTGCCGTCATCGGGCCGCTAAGGCGTGGCATTCCGACGGCCTTCGGCGTGCCCCCACTGTCCATTGCCATTTCCAGCTCCCCAGGGGATGCACCGGTGTGGCCAAGCGCGCAGGGCACAGCCAAAGGCCCCAGCTTGTCGCCGTTGTCGGCCGGTGTGCCCAACGCCGCGCTGGCCGACCCTGCCTTGCACCAACTGCTGGCGCTGCAGGACGCCCTGCGCAGCGGGCGTGCCCGCGAGCGCACGCTGGCAGCGCGCTATCTCAAGCAGTTACTGGGGCTTAGCGATGCGATCTAATGATCCTAATTTGCCGCATCTGCTTGTGATTGCGGATGCACTAGGCGAGCTTTGCGAACACATAGTCTTCCTTGGCGGCGCAGTCGTTGGCCTGCTGGTGTCGGATCCATTGGCGGAAAGCGTCCGCGCCACCTATGACGTCGATGCGGTGGTCAATCTCGATTGGTCCCGGTTCCGCGGTATCGAGGCGCGTGTGGAGTCGCAGGGCTTCGCGCGCGAGATGCAGAGCGGCGTCGTCTGCCGCTGGGTACACGAAGCGTCGGGCGTCCTCTTCGACCTGATGCCGGTGGATGCCGGCGTGCTTGGCTTCTCCAACCGCTGGTACGCCCATGCTGTAGAGACGGCCCAAGTGGTGGCCTTGAGCGATCGCCTGTCCATCCGATTGGTGACAGCGACAGCATTCGTGGCGACCAAGCTCGAAGCCTTCGTTACCCGAGGCAACAGCGACTTTCTTTCCAGCCACGACCTGGAGGACGTCCTCAATGTCGTCGATGGCCGGGCCGAGCTGGTGGAAGAGTTTGCCGTGGAGCATGCAGACCTTCGGCATTGGGTGGCCAACGTATTTGAGGGGCTAGTGGATAACCCGGCGTTTGTGAACGCGCTGCCGGGATTGGTCGCCGAACCGGAGCGCGCAAGCGTCGTGCTTCAGCGTCTAGGTACCATTGCATCAGCGTAGCTGCGACATCGTCGGCTTAGGTCTGGCAGAGAAAACCTTGAAGCACCGGCGCTCGCTTGCGATGATGCATCGCAATTGCAACGCACTGGGCCTGCCATGAAATCTGCATCTCTTCCATCGCTCCGGGTAGACCCGGCGCTGCGCCAAGCGGCCGAGGCCGTGTTGCAGGAGGGTGAGACGCTGTCCAGCTTTGTCGAGCATTCCGTGCGCGCCCAGGTGCAGCAGCGCCAGCAGCAGGAAGCCTTCATTGCGCGCGGGCTGGCCTCGCGTGACAGCGCCAAGGCGTCTGACCGGTACATTGACGCGAAGGATGTGTTGGCTGGGCTGCAGTCCCAACTGGACAAGGCGCGCAAGGGCTAAGCCAACGTGGGATTTTCTGTTCGCTGCACTCAGCAAGCGCGCGACGATCTCGCGCGTCTTTACGACTGGCTGCTACAGCGTGCCGAAGGCGACTTCACCGTGGCCGAGCGCGCGCTTCAGGCCATCCGCGACGGCGTCACCGTGCTCGAACTGGCCCCGTTGAGCTGCCGCAAGGCGGGGTTGGCGGACCCGTTCTTGCGGGAGCTGGTGATCGGTTTCGGTGCCAGCGGCGACGTGCTGCTGTTTGAGGTGGAAAGCGATCAGGTCGTCACCGTTTTGGCAGTCAGGCATCAGCGTGAAGACGACTATCATTAAGCACGGCGTTAGCGCCAACATCGCGCCACAGGGGAAGTAGATGGCCAATATCAGCAGGCGCCGCAGCTGCTAGCGTGTGTGCTCGTTGTTCTGTGCTCTAAAAGGTTGCGAGGGAAATGCACATCATAAGTTGCCAAATTGAATGGATGAGTTTGCTTGGAACATAATCTTACGCCTCACCAATCCAAGTATTTTGCATGGCTACTTACGCGTCGTGCAGCGGGCGACTCCGTGGAATCACTAGCCTCAACGCTGGTTGACTCGCAGGTTGATCTCAATCCACATCAGGTTGATGCCGCGCTTTTCGCTTGCCGTAATCCCCTTTCGCGCGGTGTGCTCCTCGCTGATGAAGTGGGGCTCGGCAAGACCATTGAAGCGGGATTGGTCATTTTGCAGCGTTGGGCCGAGCGACGCCGCAAGATTCTTATCATTGTCCCCGCCAACCTGCGCAAGCAGTGGCACCAAGAGCTGCAAGACAAGTTCGGGCTGCAAGGACTGATTCTCGAAGCCAAGAGCTTCAACGCGATTCGCAAGCAGGATCGACAGAACCCATTCCTGTTCGCCTCCGGCCCGGTTATCTGTTCCTACCAGTTCGCCAAGTCCAAAGCTGACGATGTCAAGAGCATTGACTGGGACTTGGTCGTCCTCGACGAGGCACATCGCCTGCGCAACGTCTACAAGACCAGCAATGTCATTGCCAGGACACTCAAAGAGGCGTTGTCGCACGTTCACTCTAAGGTGCTTCTAACTGCAACGCCATTGCAGAACTCATTACTAGAACTCTATGGGCTGGTCAGCTTCATCGATGATCGCGTGTTCGGGGACATCGACAGTTTTCGCTCGCAATTTACTGGCCGGGAACAGGCCTTCAACGGTCTGCGTAACCGACTGGCTCCTATCTGCAAGCGCACTCTGCGCAAACAGGTTCAGCCTTATGTGTCGTATACGGCGCGCAAGGCCATCGTCCAGGAGTTCACGCCGTCAAGCGAAGAGCAGGAACTGTCCAGACTCGTTGCTGATTACTTGCGTCGTCCCAATCTGAAGGCCATGCCCGACGGACAACGCCAGCTGATTTCACTGGTGCTATGGAAGTTGCTGGCGTCCAGCTCGCACGCTATCGCGGGTGCGCTGGAGACCATGGCTAAACGGCTTCAGGGAGTGTTGGATGAAACTGCCGACGTTCCCGATCTGGCCGAACAACTCGACGAGGACTACGAATCGCTGGACGAAACCGCGGATGAGTGGAGCGACCAAGGATCTACTTCTACGGCACCGAAGCGCTCAGAGCGATATGCCATCGCGCAGGAAATTGACGAGCTTCGTCAATTTAAGGCGCTGGCGACCAGCATCCGCGACAACGCCAAGGGCAGGGAGCTTGTCACCGCGCTGGATCGTGCCTTCGCGGAACTGGATAGACTGGGTGCAGCCAGAAAGGCGATCATCTTCACCGAATCCAAGCGCACACAGGACTATCTCCTCAGCTTGCTGGCTGACACGCCATACGGTGATGGCATCGTGCTCTTCAACGGCACCAACAGCGACCAGCGTGCGCAGGTAATCTACAAGGACTGGCTCAAACGCCACGAAGGAACTGACCGCATCACCGGCTCCAAGACCGCCGACACCCGTGCGGCACTGGTCGAGCACTTCAAGGAGCGCGGCAAGGTCATGATTGCCACCGAGGCTGGAGCTGAGGGCATCAACCTCCAGTTCTGCTCGCTCGTGATCAACTACGACCTGCCCTGGAATCCGCAGCGTATCGAACAACGCATTGGTCGGTGTCACCGTTACGGGCAGAAGTTCGATGTGGTGGTTGTGAACTTCGTCGATCTCACCAATGAGGCAGATAAGCGCGTCTACGAATTGCTGGCGCAGAAATTCCAGCTCTTTGAGGGCGTGTTTGGCGCCAGCGACGAAGTGTTAGGTGCCATCGGTTCGGGCATTGATTTCGAGCGGCGCATTGCTGAGATCTACCAGAACTGCCGAGAACCCGATGAAATTAAGTCTAGCTTCGAGCAACTCCAGCTCGACCTCTCCGGCGAGATCAACGAGGCGATGGTGAAGACGCGCCAGGTCTTGCTTGAGAACTTTGATGAAGAGGTGCAGGAGAAGCTGCGCATGCGGGCTGACGACAGCCGCAACGCGCGTAACCGATTCGAGCACATGCTGATGGACTTGACTCGTGCCGAGCTGCTCCATTGTGCAGTGTTTGATCACGATGGCTTCCATCTCCACCACATGCCGACAGGGATCGAGCGCAGCGACCTCAATGACATCGAATTAGGGCGTTACGAGTTGCCCCGCCGCTCTGGCGACGCGCACATGTACCGCATCAATCATCCGCTGGCGCGGTGGGGCATCGAGCAAGCCAAGGCTCGTGTACTCGACGTTGCTCGTGTCGTCTTCGATTACAACGCCTACGGCTCAAAGATCAGCACGCTTGAAGCCTACCGCGGCAGGGCCGGATGGCTCACAGTAAGGCTAGTCACTGTCGAGACACTCGGCAACCAGGAGCAACATCTGCTGGTTGCCGCGGGTACTACCGACGGCGTCTTGCTGGCAGAAGAAGATCCGGAAAAACTGCTGCGCCTACCCGCGACCACACACGCAGCAAGCCTGTTTAATGCCCCTGATGCCACCTTGCTAGCCGACGCGGAAGCCCGCAAGACCTCACTCCTGCGCGACGTCAACGAGCGCAACCTCGGTTACTTCGAGCAGGAAGTCCAGAAGCTCGACGCCTGGGCTGACGATCTGAAGCTCGGTCTGGAACAGGAGATCAAGGAGATCGACCGCGAGATCAAAGAAGTACGCCGCACAGCCGCGACCTCGCCGACACTGGACGAAAAGCTGTCATGGCAGAAAAAACAGCGCGAACTGGAAAGCAAGCGCAGCAAGCTGCGGCGCGAATTGTTTGCTCGACAGGACGAAGTCGAAGCGCAGCGCAATGACTTGATCAGCCAGCTTGAAATGCAACTTGAACAGCAGGTCGAGGAACGCACGCTTTTCACCATCGAGTGGGAGCTGCTCTGATGGCAACAGTTATCGCACGCCCCCTTGAAATCGATCTGCTGTGCCAAAAACTTGATGCGGACTACGCGACCCGAATCAGCGGGACGGGAAACACTCCAGAGTCTCGGCGTAGCAACTACTTGTCCAAGGCAATCGCGGCATTCGTCCTGCACGAAGACGCTGGCGCCAATCTGGATGAGGCCGTGGCCGCCAGCATCGATGGTGGCCAAGATCATGGTATCGATTCGGTATTCGTTTCAACGGATCAAACGATCTGGCTGGTCCAGTCCAAGTACAAGGAGTCGGGCACCGGCGAGCCCGAACTCGGTGATGTATCCAAATTTCGGGATGGCGTAACCGACCTTCTGCAAGGACACTGGAACCGGTTCAACAACACCCTGCAAAACCGCCAAGCGGCAATCACCAATGCCTTGAATAGCGGTGTCTGCAGAATCAAAGTCGTGCTTGCCTATTCCGGCACGGCGGTGTCCGATGATCGACGCAACATCTTTGCCGACTTGGAGCGCGCGTTCAACGGCGCGAATCCGGGCTTTCTTCGGTGCCATGCTTATGGGCTCACGACCCTGCACGACCTACATCTGGACGGGGTTTCGGCCCAGCCCATAGAAGCCGAAGTCGAATTGAAGGACTTCGGTCATACGCAGGAACCTTACCGGGCGTTCTACGGGCGCATGGACGGCAAACGGGTCGCCGAGCTTTGGGCGGCACACGAAGAACACCTGGTTGATCGGAACATTCGCCGGTTCAAGGGCACGACCACCGTCAATGCAGGGCTAACCGAGACACTCCGACAAGAAGCACAGCACTTCTTCTACTTCAATAACGGCGTCACCTTCCTCTGCGATTCCATAACGGAACAGCATCCCCGCGACCCGCATCGTCAGACTGGGACGTTTCGCATTCGCGGGTTGTCCATCGTCAACGGCGCACAGACGGTTGGGGCGATCGCCCGCGAGCCAATGGCCCACTACGATGCTCATCCCATCGTAGTCATGGCGACTTTTGTTTGTCTTGAGAACGCGCCTGATGGCTTTGGCGATCGAGTCACCCAATCGCGCAACCGGCAGAATGCCGTTGATCTGGAAGATTTTGCCGCGCTCGATGAGCGTCAGACCATGTGGCAGCAGACCTTGCAGATGGCGGGCATCACCTATCTGGTCAAACAGGGGGAGGACGATCCGCCGCTATCGCCAACCTGCTTCAGCGCACGTGAACTCGCGCCGTTCCTGGCTTGCACCGTAACCACGAACGACTGGCAGGACTACGTGACCGCGGCCAAGGCCGACAAAAAGAAGCTGTTTGGGCGCGAGGGATTGGTATCAGCCACCGACCCCCTACGCCAATCCTACGAACGGCTCTTCGCCGACTCGCTCACGGCAAAGAAAATGTGGCGGATAGCCCAAATCGGCCGAGTGGTTGTAGAAAAAGTCCGCGCCCGTGCCATCGCCGAGGGTGATCCTGCAGGTTTGCCAGCGGGATCACTCCCTGCTCGGGAGATTCTCACTCACGGCACCTGGTTAGTTCTACATGTCATCTTCATCCGCCTTCAGCTGCAGAACGGGCCGGCGCTGGCGTTGACACAGGATGAACTGACAGCGATTTCGCGCGAAGTCGATCTTGTTTGCGAGCGTCTTGTGAGTTCTGCCCAGGGCGTGCAGTGGAACAAGCAGGCTCGCAGCCTCTTCGAGAACAAGACGGACTGTCGAACCGTGAAAAGTCGTTTGATGGTGGCATTGGCACAGCAAGGCCAGGGAGGAAACCAGTAATGCAAGCGAACATTAAAGGTCTGGTAGATCGACTGGAGCTTTCCCAGGCAAAGGCAATGATGCCGCTTTACGAGGCCATTTCGAATGCCGTCGATGCAATCGAAGAGCATCAGGACGGCTTCAGCAATCATTCGATTCGCATTCGACTGGTGACCTCTAATGATCTTGCCTATCAGGCTGGGGATGGAACTCTGGTGGTGGACGGCTTCGATGTTATTGATGATGGCGTTGGCTTCAATGACAAGAACCTGGCTTCGTTTCAAGAAGCCCACACGCTTTCAAAGGTCAAGGTCGGCGGTCGAGGTGTCGGGCGCTTCACTTTCTTGAAGGTGTTCTCATCCGTACACATCCGCAGCGTCTTTCAACGCGACGGCAACGCTTTGCTGCGCGAGTTCGACTTCAGCATCCACGATGAACTGAAAGGTGCAGACACCACGTCTGAAGTCAAAGAGGTATGTGGCACGCATACCTCTTTGCGGGACATGAATGAAAAGTTTCGGGCTGGGTGGCCCAGCCAGCCCGAAACCATCGCTGAACGCATCATTGCGCACTTCCTGATTCGATTCGCGGCCCGTTCCTGCCCTGCGATGACCTTGGAATCTCCGGGACATGCTTCGATTGATTTGCACGCACTGTTTCAATCAACGGTGTTGGCGCATATCCAGGAGCAGTTCCTCGAGGTCTCGGGGTATACATTTGCCTTGCAGGCGTATCGTCACCGTGACGGACGCTCGCGCCATGAACTCAACTTGTGCGCGAACGGCCGTGAAGTCACCACGAGCAAGCTGCGAGATCTGCTTCCGGAACTGCCTGAGAAGCTGATTGACGAAGAACAGACGCCGTACACCCTGATTGTGCTGGTTACCGGGGAGTATCTGGATGACCATGCCAATCAAGAGCGTACGCGTATCGCTTTCAAAAGCGATGAGGAGCCCGAGCTGGAGCGAACTCTTGTCTCACGACGGGCCTTGAATCAGGGTCTTGCAGATGCGTTGCGGCCGCTGCTCATGGATGACTTGAAGTCAACGAACGAAGAAAAGCGTGCCCAGATCGAGAAGTTCGTGGAACAAGCCCCGGAATACAGAGCGCTCACGCATCCTCGCTATCGAGAAATGATCGAGCAGAGGATTCAACCCGGCTTGTCGGATGAGAAACTAGACGAAGCGCTTTTGCATGTCAAACGGGAAGTCGAGGACGGCGTCCGCAAGGACTTGCGTCATGCTGCCACCTACTTTGAGAGCGAATCGTTTGAACAGTATGCGGAGCGTTTTCAAACACTTGCCGAGCAGGCCAATGAGCTAGGCAAGGCTGAGCTTGCGAAGTACATCACACATCGCAGAACGATTCTTGACTTGATTTCGCTAAGCCTAAAAAAGCGGCGTTCGGACAACAAATATCCGCTTGAACGAGTTTTGCACAAGATGCTCTTCCCCATGGGGGCCACTTCAAAGGATATTTTCTTTGAGCAGCAAAACCTTTGGGTGATCGACGAGCGGCTTTGCTATCACACATTGCTCACCTCAGATAAAAAACTGAAGTCTATTGAAGGCCTTGAAGACACATCCGGCAAAGAGCCCGATATCTGCGCTTTCTTTTACGACACCCCCGTCGGAGTTCGAGAAGAAGGGGACTCCACAGGTGCAATTGTCGTCATTGAGTTCAAGCGCCCAGGTCGTGACGACTATCAAGCCGACCCTGCTCAGCAGATCATAAAGCGGTTTGTCGAGATTCAGGAGAGCAGGCTTGAAGACGTTGATGGTAGGCCGATTAATGCACGCGGAATTCGTTTCTTTGGCTATTTGATAGCTGACTTGACGCCATCGCTCAGGCGGGAAATGCGGATGAACTATCACGAGTCCATTGATGGCGAAGGCTATTTTAAAACCCTAACGGGCGGAAACGGCTACGTAGAAATTATCTCTTACGACAAGCTGCTCAAAGATGCCGCGCGCAGAAACCGCGTGCTATTCGAAAAGCTTGGCCTGCACAAGAATTAAGGTATTTCATTATGAGTAAGAAAAAACTAGAACTCACCTGGATTGGGAAGGACAAGCGGCCCAGGCTGGAGCCGCGCCTCCTGCTGGAAGATCCGGAAAAGTCGTACCACGCCAAGCATCGCGTGTCGGACAACGATATTTTCGATAATAGGCTGATTTTCGGTGACAACCTGCTGGCGCTCAAGGCGCTGGAGCAGGAGTTCTCCGGCCAGGTGAAGTGCGTGTACATAGACCCCCCATACAACACCGGAGCTGCGTTCGAACATTATGACGACGCACTCGAACACTCGATGTGGCTTGGGTTGATGCGTGATCGTCTGGAAATGATCCGACGTTTGTTGAGCCCGACCGGGTTCATTTGCTGCCACATCGATGACTCAGAGGGGCATTATCTGAAAGTGCTTATGGACGAGGTTTTCGGTCGATCGAATTACCTGGTCACGCTATACGTGCAGGTCCGTTATGCCGAGAAGACGCTCAAACAAGATATGGCGTTTCACAAGCAGATTGAACAGATCCATGTCTACCGAAAGGAATACGGCGCGCAGCCAATCCTGAACCAAAAGGACCTGTCGTTTGACAAGTTCTGTCATTACATTACTGAGAACACGCCTGGAAAGAAGATCAGTCTTGGCGGGAAGGCTGTCACGGTATTCGGCGCTGGCGAATGGGGCGTAGAGAAAAGAGAAGGGTCGGCAAAAGGTTTAAAAGAGATATGGGCCACTGGGTCAATACTTGATGGTAATTCCTCGGGGCGATTCTTCCGCGATTATCTGGCTGGGCGCTCGTCAACCGATGGGCTGGGCGCTCTGTACAGGGTCGAAGGTATTGGTGACGACGGTCATGGGCGTCGCTACTTCACTGGACCAGCGAGAGCGACAGCAACCAAAGGGAAGTATTACCAAGGCGTTCCACTGGGAAAACTGGAACCTGATGCAGAGCCCCAAACGCTTCCAATTGAAAACTTCTACGATCTAGCTGGCAGTTTTGGGAATTGCCGCCACGAAGGAGGTGCAGATTTCCGCTCAGGAAAAAAGCCGGAGGCTTTGCTGGAGATTATCCTGCGGCATTTTTCCTCACCGGGCGACCTCGTCCTTGATTCCTTCGCCGGCTCTGGCACGACAGGAGCTGTCGCCCACAAGATGGGACGCCGTTGGATCATGGTCGAGCTGGGCGAGCATTGCCAGACTCTCGTCATTCCACGCTTAAAAAAAGTCATCGATGGCGAGGACAAAGGTAGTATTGGCGAGGCGTCGGGTTGGCGGGGTGGCGGCGGATTCCGCTTCAGCCGACTCGCCCCGACTCTGATCGTCAACGACCGCTGGGGCAACCCGGTCGTCAATCCGGAATACAACGCGGCGATGTTGGCTGAGGCGCTGGCCAAGCTGGAAGGCTTCGACTACGCGCCGTCAGAAACTCACTGGTGGCAGCACGGCCACTCTAGCGAGCGCGATTTCATCTACGTCACCACACAGAACCTGTCCGCCGATCAATTGCGTGGCCTTTCCGATGAAGTTGGTCTGGAGCAGAGCCTGCTGGTGTGCTGCGCCGCTTTTCACGGAGTCACGACTGCAAAAGCGGCGGAGCGCTGGCCTAATTTGACGTTGAAGAAGATTCCGAAGATGGTGCTGGCTCGCTGCCATTGGGGGCGTGACGACTACAGCCTAAATGTGAGCAACCTGCCTATGGGGGAGATTGAGAACGCCGAGCCTGAGGCTCCTGGCAATATCGTCAAGAATTCTAAGGGCAGAAAGGCGATCCTCGTCGACGCCGGACAGCGCGGCCTGTTTGGGGGGGGCGAATAATGAACGCCCGCGTCCTGCACGCCGTTACCGGTCGCCTATCCCTGCGTCCGCCTCAGGGGGATTCTCTCACCAAGCTGGTTCGCGCGCTCGATGCCGCGCCCGAACTCTTGGGCCACGAGCGAGATGTCCCGACGATTCTCTCTACACTGAAGGCAGAATTCCGCACGCTGCAGGATTTCGAGCGCGAGTTTCCGTCGCTCTGCTTTGCGCTGGCCACGGGCGTAGGCAAGACGCGCCTGATGGGGGCCTTTATCGCTTACCTGCATCTAGCGCACGGCATCAACAACTTCTTCGTGCTCGCGCCCAACTTGACGATCTACAACAAGCTCATCAAGGACTTTACGCGCAACACGCCGAAGTACGTGTTCAAGGGCATCGCCGAGTTCGCGCAGCAACCGCCGCTGATCATCACCGGTGACAACTACGACCAGACCGGCGCGGCGGTGGATGATCACGCACAAGGCTTCGGCCACGACGTGCGCATTAACATTTTCAACATCTCCAAAATCAACTCCGAGGTGCGCGGCGGCAAAGAGCCGCGAATAAAGCGGATGAAGGAAGTGCTGGGAGACAGCTACTTCAACCATCTCGCGAATTTGCCTGACCTCGTGCTGCTGATGGACGAATCGCATCGCTACCGTGCCAGCGCGGGTGTACGCGCCATCAATGAGCTGAGGCCGCTATTTGGCCTGGAGGTGACGGCGACGCCATTCGTGGAATCCAGCAAGGGGCCGGTGCCGTTCAAGAACGTGGTGATGGATTACCCGCTGGCGCGTGCGATGGAGGACGGCTTCGTCAAGGAGCCCGCCGTGGTCACCCAGCGCAATTTCGACGCTAAAGCGCATACACCCGAGGAGATCGAGAAGACCAAGCTGGAAGACGGTGTGCGCCTGCACGAGACGACCAAGGTCGAGCTGCTCACCTATGCTCGCGAGAACGGCGTCAAGCCGGTCAAGCCTTTCATACTCGTCATCGCTCGCGATACCACGCACGCGGGGCAACTCTTGGCGCTTCTGGAGTCGGAAGCCTTTTATGAGGGTCGCTACCAGGGCAAGGTGATTCAGGTCGATTCCAGCCGTACCGGCGCGGAAGAAGAAGAGATGATCACGCGCCTGCTGGCAGTAGAGAGCGTGGACGAGCCGACCGAGATCGTGATTCACGTAAACATGCTCAAGGAAGGTTGGGACGTGACCAACCTTTACACCATCGTGCCGTTGCGCGCCGCCAATGCCCGCACACTGATCGAGCAGTCCATCGGGCGTGGCCTTCGTCTCCCCTACGGCAAGCGCACAGGCGTCGCGGCGGTGGATCGCTTGAACATCGTCGCGCATGACAAGTTCCAGGAAATCATCGACGAGGCCAACCGCGGCGACTCGCCGATTCGCCTGAAGGAGATCATCCTTCCGCCACCCAGCGAGGACGAGAAGAAGGTCAGCGTGCAAGTCGAGTCCGGGGCGGCGGCGCGTCTCGGCTTGACGGAAGCACCGGTCGTGATCATGGGGGCTGCAGCCATTTACAGTGGAGCGGAAGTCCCCGTGCCCAAAGCAGTTTTCTCCACGGAGGCGGAAAAGCAAGCGGCACGGACGGTTATAGAGGTTATCGGCAAGTACGAGGTCAGGCGCGATCTAGTGCCCACCAGCAGCGCACTGCTGAGACCGGAAGTACGGCAAGAAATCCTCGCTGAAGTGGCAGAGCGGCTGAAGCCGCTGCAAGGCGAACTGCTGACTGACGTGAATGAGTCAGTCCCCGTACTTGATTTGTCCGCAGTGGTGGCGAAAACAACGGAGATCCTGGTGCAGCAGACCATAGACATCCCGCGCATCGCGGTGGTGCCGATTGGCGAGGTCACAACGGGGTTCCACGCGTTCAAACTGGATGTGAGCCAGCTCCACCTCCAGCCGGGTGAGCGCGAGATCGTCGGGCAGATGCTGCGGACCAACGAGCAGTTCACGTTGGCTGCCGAGGTCGGGCTCAAAGAGCAGCGCCCGGAAGACTACATCGTCCACGCGCTGGTGGACTTTGACGACATCGACTACTTCACCCACGCCGATCTGCTCTACGACCTCGCAGGCCAGATGGTGCAGCACCTGCGCGGCTATCTTTCCGAGGACGAAGCCATCAGCGTCCTTGATCGTGACCGCCGCCTGATCGCACGGGAGATCCGCGCGCAGATGATGGCCCACTTTTGGGAGGAGGCGACGGAGTACGAGGTGCAGGTCAGTCGCGGTTTCACCGGACTCAAGTCGTGCAACTACACCGCTGCGGCGGGCCAAACGGCCCACCACTTCCGGGAGACCGTGACTGAGACCAGTCGTATCAAGCAGATGCTGTTCGGCGGATTTGCGTGCTGTTTGTATCCGCTGCAAAAGTTCGATGCGGACACTGAGCGGCGCTTCGCCATCATCCTGGAGCGCGATGCCCTAAAGTGGTTCAAGCCTGCGAAGGGCCAGTTCCAGATCTACTACAAGCTTGGCACCGAGCAGCCGGAATACATTCCCGACTTCGTCGCCGAGACGGAGGCGATCATTTTCATGGTTGAGACGAAGGCGCGCGCAGACATCAACACGCCGGAGGTTCAGGCCAAGGCCGCTGCCGCCATGCGCTGGTGCAAGAGCGCAACCACTTACACGGCAGGAGTCGGAGGCAAGTCTTGGAAGTACCTGCTCGTCCCCCATGATGAGATCAACGAGTCAAGGCGGCTTGTGGATTACCTGCGATTTGAGGTGTGCGAATAAGATCTTCGGTTTTACTTGACAGCTCAGGATGCCGATAGCAATCTTTCCGTACGGAGCCTCGAAACTCCGCAAACAGCGGTACCCACCTCCGACAAACCGGTGGGTTTTTTGTGCCTGCAACTTTGCGGGTGCAACCGACGTGATGCTCTGCGTCGGGAGGGCGGCGAATACAACACCCGCAAGGGGAATAAGCCCGCCGACTGTTTGCGGTTTCGAGCCTCCCGACTTCCCGTCCGTCGCCTTGCGGCGGCGGGCTGATTCCATGGAATGAGGAGCAGGCCATGTCGGACGTTGTACGCGATGTGCAGTCACACCCGGGCTACTACCTGCCAGAAGGCGCGCAATATCGCCTTCAGCAATTACGCGACCACATGCGCTTTCTAGCGCGCCTGGCGCAGCCGCGTACGCAGGCCGAAGAGCAGGCGAGGCAGCCAGCCATCCGTATGGACGAACTGGCGTGCTGCCTGGAGCTGCTGGCCGAGCAGGTAACGCAGGCATTGGCGCAGGTGCAGTGGTCCGCGCGCCTGGAGCCCGACGCCTCTGACAGCGAGCGCGCTGACGCCGGGGAGGCCGCATGAGCCGGCCAGTGATGGCGTCGCCCCGTACACGCAGGCGGGCAGGGGATGACATGCAGCTGTCAGCCTCCCGTAAAATTGATCCAGCCATAATCTAGAGGTCTCCGGCACACTAGCCACCAAGGAGACCACCATGCGCAAGAGC
>NZ_MDFM01000002.1 GCF_002939985.1 Xanthomonas hortorum pv. cynarae
AGCCGGCACCACCGTGCCCGGCTTACGGAGTGGCCAAAGCCCCTCCAACAACACAGTTGCTACAAGGACGTACTTGCGGCGTGTCCTGCGATGGTGGGCGGGCAAGGGCCCTGCAGCCAGGCTGCAGATCATCCGCTCTGCTTCTGCTCCTCCCAACACAGCCAAGATCTCACGGTCTTAAGGTGGCTGACAAACCGTCGCGAGCAGTTGGCAAAAGATGGCGACATATTTGGTCGCATCATCGATCAAACACACCACACCTCAACCCACCACACCTCAACGATCGTCGTGCAGCTCGCCGCCGGGCAAAAACAACCACGTGCGCGTGACCTGCAGGATATCCACATCGTCCTTGGTGCTGGGTAGCGGCGGAAACGGCTGCGCCAGCTGCACCACGCGCAGCGCCGCTGCATCCAGCGCCGGGGTGCCGCTGGAGATCAGCACGCGGCTGCTTTCCACGCTGCCGTCGCGGCGTACGCCCACGCTGATCACCACCTTGCCGCCGAGTCGGCGCCTGCGCGCTTCATCCGGGTAATTGAGATTGCCGACGCGCTCGGCGCGGTCCACCCATGCACGCAGATAGTTGGCGTAGGCGTATTCGCGCGTGCTGGCCGAGACGAACTTGCGATTGGGACGCTTGGCGTATTGCTCCGAGCGCAGATGCACCTCTGCCGCGAGCCGGGCCATTTCCGCGTCGCGCTGCACGCGTTGCGCATCGGCCGGGGTGAGCGGGTCGGTCTGCGGATTCGGTTGCGGGGTCGGCACGGTCTGCTCGCCGCGGCGACTGGCGACCACGCGGGTCTGCGTCGGTTCGGGCGCCTGCACCGTGGTGGCGCGCTGCGCCTGCGCTGCCAGTCCACTGCGGTCCTGCGGCACCACGCCGGGCTGGCTGTCGCGCGGGCGCTGCGCGGTGGCGTGATTGCCGCCGCCCTGCTGATTGGCCTGGGCCAGGAAATCGGCCTGCTTGGGCGTGAGCGGGGTGCTGGTCTGGCTGAAGATCACATCCAGCGTCGGCACCAGCGGCGCGTCTTCGCTGACCGCAAAGCCCACGCCCAGGATCAGCACCCCGTGCAGCAGCAACGAGATCACCAGCGTCGTGGTCAGCCGCCGGCGCTCGTCCATGGGGGCCGGCAGTGCCGCAGCCGCGCTCATTGCGCAGCGCCGGCCTCGATCGCGTCGAACAGCAGCCCGGCGATGTTCAAACCGAACTGCGCATCCAGCTCGCGCACGCAGGTCGGGCTGGTGACGTTGACCTCGGTCAGGTAATCGCCGATCACATCCAGGCCGACGAAGCGCATGCCGCGGCGGCGCATTTCCGGGCCGACCTGCGCGGCGATCCAGCGGTCGCGCTCGGACAGCGGGCGGCCTTCGCCACGTCCGCCGGCGGCCAGATTGCCGCGGAATTCGTCGCCTTGCGGAATCCGCGCCAGGCAGTAGTCCACCGGCACCCCATCGACCAGCAAAATGCGCTTGTCGCCGGCGGTGATGTCGGGGATGAAGCGCTGCGCCAGGGTCAGGTTGCGGTTGCCGTCGGTCAACGTCTCCAGGATCACGTTGAGGTTGGGGTCGCCGGTGCCGCTGCGGAAGATCGAGCGCCCGCCCATGCCGTCCAGCGGCTTGAGCACGGCTTGCCCATGTTCCAGCACGAAGGCCTTCAGCGCCGCCGCATCGCGGCTGACCAGCGTCGGCGGGCAGCATTGCGGAAACAGCAGCGCGGCCAGCTTCTCGTTGTAATCGCGCAGACCCTGCGGGTCGTTGACCACTTGCGCGCCAGCGCGCTGGGCGACGCTCAGCACCTGGGTGTCGTAGATGAACTCCGCATCCACCGGCGGGTCCTTGCGCATCAGCACCACCTGGCCGGGACCGAACGCCAGCTCGGCGAATTCGCCCAGCGTGAACCAGCTGGCCTTGTCTTCGCGCACGCTCAGGGGCGCGACCTGCGCCACCGCGCGTCCGTCGCGCAGGCTGAGTCCGCCGGGGCGCACATACTGCAAACGGTGGCCACGGCGCTGCGCTTCCAGCAACATGGCGAAGGTAGTGTCTTTGGCGATTTTGATGGAGGCGATGGGATCCATCACCACAACGACGTCGAGCGACATGGGACTAAACCTTTCGAACAGACTGCCGATGGTAACTTCAAGCGGTGGGCGATGGCGCGCCTGGCGGGTCGTAGTGCGCGACTAGCCGGTCTTGACGCACCCAGACGCGGTCGGAACGTCCGCCTGGCGGGGCCCCGGCAATGCGCCCTTGACAGTCAATGCGGGTCTTGGGATATACATGCAGTTTCGTAGCGACGACGGAAAGGAAGAAGCGTTGCACGTCCGGGGATATTTGCATGAGTGAACACATTGCTGCGGGTGGGGAACTCGCAGGACTGAAGGTGATGGTCATCGACGATTCGAAGACTATTCGCCGCACCGCCGAAACGCTGCTCAAGCGAGAAGGGTGTGAAGTAGTGACAGCAACGGATGGTTTCGAGGCACTGGCCAAAATTGCGGACCAACAACCTCAAATCATTTTTGTCGACATCATGATGCCGCGCCTGGATGGGTACCAGACGTGCGCGTTGATCAAGGGCAACCAGCTCTTCAAGTCGACGCCGGTGATCATGTTGTCGTCCAAGGATGGCCTGTTCGACAAGGCACGCGGCCGCATCGTCGGCTCCGAGCAATATCTGACCAAGCCATTCACTCGTGAAGAACTACTGAGCGCGATTCGCACGTACGTCCACGCCTGACCAGGGGGAAAGGCAACATGGCTCGAATTATATTGATCGAGGACTCGCCCACCGACCGGGCAGTCTTCAGTCAATGGCTGGAAAAAGCAGGCCATACCGTCGTCGCCACCGACAACGCCGAAGCGGGACTTGAGCTGATTCGCAGCCAGGCGCCCGATCTGGTGTTGATGGATGTGGTGCTGCCCGGCATGAGCGGCTTCCAGGCAACGCGTGCACTTGCACGCGACCAGGCCACCAAGGACATCCCCGTGCTGCTGGTCAGCACCAAGGGCATGGAAACCGACAAGGCCTGGGGTTTGCGACAAGGTGCCAGCGACTACATCGTCAAGCCGCCGCGCGAAGACGATCTGATCGCCCGCATCAAACAACTGGTGCGTTGATGCGTTCTCCATTCGACATTCTTGAAGACTACGAGCGTCGTAGTCTTGCGCACGCCACGGCGCTGCCGGAACGCCAGTTCTCGGCCGATATCTGGCGTGGCGTCGGTTATCGCGTCGGTACCCGGCGCCTGGTCTCGGATTTCCGCGAAGTGGCGGAAATCGTGCCGATGCCGCCGGTCACACCGGTGCCGGGCGCACAGCCCTGGCTGCTGGGCGTGGGCAACCTGCGCGGCAACCTGTTTCCGGTGATCGATCTGAAGCAGTTCCTGGAGGGCCGGCGCACGGTGTTGCAGGAAGGCCAGCGTGTGCTGATCATGCGCCAGAGCGGCGGCGACGTCGCGCTGACCATCGATGAGTTGTACGGCCAGCGCAGCTTCGAGCAGGTCCAGGCGGTCGAACCCGGCGAGTTGGCGCAAGGCCGCTACGCCCATTTCATTGAACGTGCCTTTCGCAACGAGACGCAGGACTGGGGTGTGTTCTCCCTGGCGTTGCTGTCGCGCACTCCTGAATTCCGGCAGGCCGCGGCCTAAGCCGCGACCCCGCCACGTCATACAGATCGAGGTCGAACCATGAGTACCGCCCCGGACGCCCGCAAGACCAACAAGCTCGGCAGCGTCAGCACCAGCTTCTGGCTTGGCTTGCTGGTGTTGTCGATGATCGTGTTTGGCGCCAACACCGGCGTCGCCACCTGGCAGGGCAGTCGCCTTGCCGGCGCCGGCACCGGCGCGGCCGATCTGCAGGTGCTGTCGCAGCAGCTGGCCAACCAGGGCCGCGAAGCGGTCTCCGGTGATGCGAGGGCGTTTGCCACGTTCAAGGAGACCAAGGGCCGCATCGACAGCACGGTCAGCGAACTGGATGGCCGTTACGGCCAGGAAGGCTCGGTGGCCAGTGCGATGGCGCAGCTCAAGGCGACCTGGGTGCCGCTGAGCAAGAACGCCGATCAGATTATCGCCAGCGAACCGGCGGTGCTCGGTCTGGCCGGCAACGCCGAGCGCTTCTCCGGCAGCGTGCCGCAGTTGCAGGCGCAGTTGAACGAAGTGGTGCGCGCGATGACGGTCAGCGGCGCGCCGGCCTCGCAGATCTACAACACGCTGCAGCAGGTGGTGGTCGCCGGCACCATGGCGCGTCGGGTCACCGAAATGCGCGCCGGTGGCGCCAATGCGGCGGCCTCCGGCGATGCGCTGGCCCGCGACTCGGTGGTGTTCACGCAGATGCTCGAAGGCCTGCGCACCGGCAACGACGAACTGGGTATCGCCGCAGTACGCAACCCGGCCGCGCTGTCGGCGCTGGAGCAGTCGCAGGCGCAGTGGACGACGATGAAGAAGGACATCGACGCCATCCTCGCCACCTCGCGCAATCTGTTCGCCGCGCAGTCCTCCGCTGCCGCGCTGACCGTCGGTTCGAACAAGATGCTCGACGACAGCAAGAAGCTGTTCGACGCGTTCTCGGCGTTCGGGTCGGTACGCGACACGCGCCTGTTCCCGAATTTCTGGCTGGGCGTGGTGTCCGGCCTGGTGGCGTTGCTGGCGATCATCGGTTTCGTCTGGAGTTCGGTGCGGGTGCGCTCGCGCGAGCAGGACGTGCGCTACCAGGCGCAGGTGGAATTCAACAGCCGCAACCAGCAGGCGATCATGCGGTTGCTGGACGAAATCAGCTCGCTCGGTGAGGGCGACCTGACCGTCAAGGCCTCGGTGACCGAGGACATGACCGGCGCGATCGCAGACGCCATCAACTACGCCGTGGACGAGTTGCGCCACCTGGTGACCACGATCAACGACACCTCGGCAAAAGTGGCCGTGTCGACCCAGGAAACCCAGGCCACGGCGATGCAGCTGGCCGACGCGGCCGGCCAGCAGGCCAACCAGATCACCACTGCCTCCGAGCGCATCAGCGAAATCGCTGCCAGCATCGAACAGGTCTCGCGCAACTCCACCGAGTCGGCCGAAGTGGCGCAGCGCTCGGTGGTGATCGCCGCCGAAGGTGCCGGCGTGGTGCGCGAGACGATCCAGGGCATGGACCAGATCCGCGACCAGATCCAGGAAACCTCCAAGCGCATCAAACGGTTGGGCGAGTCCTCGCAAGAGATCGGCTCGATCGTGGAGCTGATCAACGACATTTCCGAGCAGACCAACATCCTGGCGCTCAACGCCGCGGTGCAGGCGGCCTCGGCGGGCGAGGCCGGTCGCGGTTTCGCCGTGGTGGCCGACGAAGTGCAGCGCCTGGCAGAACGTACCTCCGGCGCGACCCGGCGGATCGAAGGCCTGGTGCAGACCATTCAGGCCGATACCAACGAAGCGGTCAGCTCGATGGAGCAGACCACCTCCGAAGTGGTGTCCGGTGCACGCCTGGCCGAAGACGCCGGTACCGCGCTGACCGAAATCGAGCGCGTGTCCAACGCACTGAATAATTTGATCAAGAACATCTCCATCGCCGCGCACCAGCAGTCGGCCGCAGCGACGGATATCACACAGACCATGGGCGTGATCCGTCAGATCACCAGCCAGACATCGCAGGGTGCGGAGAAGACAGCCAAATCGATCGGCAACCTGGCCGAGCTCGCTGCCGATCTGCGCCGTTCGGTCGCCGACTTCAAGCTGCCGGCGTGACCACGACGCGCAACGGGAAAGGATCACAGCAGATGGCGCGTAGTCGCGTTACGTCGATGCAGGAACAGACCGGTCGCCGCGTGAGCGGTGCCTCGGTCGTAGGCAGGGGGCTGCAATGAGTGCGCTTCGCGATGCGATGAGTCACGCCGCGCTGGGCTGGGTCAAGCCGGAGTTGGACGAGACGTTGCGCCAGGCGCGCAACGAGATCGAGTATTTTGCCGAAGAACCGTCCGACACCAGTCGGATGCGCTTCTGCGCCGGCTATCTGCACCAAGTGCAGGGCACGCTGCGCATGGTGGAGTTGTACGCCCCGGCCATGGTGGCCGAGGAGCTCGAGCTGCTGGCCCAGGCCGTGCAGGTGGGCGAGGTGGCCGACCGCGACGAAGCCTGCGCCATGCTGATGCGCGGCACCGTGCTGCTGCCCGATTATCTGGAGCGCCTGCAAAACGGCCATCGCGATATTCCGATCGTGCTGCTGCCGTTGCTCAATGAAATCCGTGCCACGCGTGGTCAACCGGGCCTCAACGAGAGCGTGCTGTTCGCGTTCGATCCGCAGGCCGGTGTCGCCACCGAAGCCGAACTGGATCACGCACGCGGCAGCCTGAGCGGGCGCAATCGCGAGTTGCTCGACACCGTCGGCAACGCGGTCAAGGAAGAATTGCTGCGCGTCAAGGACGCGCTGGATCTGCACCTGCGGACCGGCGGCGACATCGCCGAGCTGCAGACCCAGGTCAAGGATCTCGGCAGCGTTGCCGACACCCTGGGCATGATGGGCCTGGGCGTGGCGCGCAACGTGGTCGTGCAGCAGCGAGATGCGCTGGCACGCGTGGTCGATGGCCATGTGCAGATGGACGAAGGCGTGCTGCTGGATATCGCCGGCGCGCTGCTCTATGTGGATGCTTCGCTGGACGATCAGGTCGCCAGTCTGGGCGCCGACTTCAGCGAAAACGAAGACGGCAGCAGCAGCGCCACCTCTGCAGAAGTGCGGCGCACGGTGGACGTGCTGGCACAGGAAGCGATCGCCAATTTTGGTGCGGCGCGTGAGCATTTCGTCGCCTTCATCGAAACCAATTGGGACCACGCGCGTCTGAGCAATGTGCCGCATCTGCTCGGCGAAGTCGGCGGTGCGTTGCGCATCCTCGAATTGCCGCAGGCGGCCGATTATCTGGAAGGTGTGCGTCGTTACGTCGATCTGGAATTGATCGGCAAGCAGCGCGTGCCCAGCGGGCGTCAGCTCGATACCTTGGCCGATGCGATGGCCAGCCTGGAGTATTACCTGGAAGCCCTGCGCGAGCGCCGTCCCGGCCGCGAAGAGATTCTGGACATCACCCGCAACAGCCTGGAAACGCTGCGCTATTGGCCGCTGCCGTCGGGCCAGCCGTCCGAATTGCCGGTGGGTGCCGACCAGCCGGGCGACGTGGTCGAGCCGCCGCCGGTTGCCGCCGCGTTCGCACCGCTTGCCGCTGCGCCGGGCGTTGTGGCCGCCAACGATATTGCGCCTACGCCTTCGCTGGAATGGGCCAACGAAACCGTGACCGAGGCGCCGTTCGCTGCCAGCGTGGTGCACGACACCGGCGCTGCCGCCACCGATACGGTGTTCTCGTTCGACCCGGTCGCTGCCGAAGAAACCGTGTCCGGTCAGGCGCACGTGCCGTTTACGGTCGCGCCGCTGGACCTGTCCGACGATGGCGCGCAGGCGCCCGGCGACTGGCAGTTGGAAACCACCGAGCAAACCGCCCCGATCGCCACCTCCGCGTTCGACCCGGTATCGGCCGAGCAGGACGGCACGGTGGCGGCCGAGCTTGCGCAGGTCAGTTACACGGTGGATCTGAGCGCGCTGGAGCAGGACGACATCGCAACGCCGGTGGTTGCCGAGCAGGCGCCGCTGCAGATCGAGCAGATCGATCTGCCGGGCGATGCGGATCAGACCGAAGTACCATTGGACTTCATCGCCGAGGCCGAAGCCAACCCCCGCCGCGCGCAGACCAGCATCGACGATGCGTTCTCGCCGCCGCCGTTGCCGCCACTTCCGCCGCAGGAACCGGACAACCCGTTCGTCGACGTCGAGCCAGAGCCGCAGACTCCGCCGGTGGAAGACACCGCAGAGTCGAGCCCGCCGCGCGTGCAGCAGGCGGTGGTCAGCGAGTTCGAACTGGACGACGCATCGGCCGCGTTCCTGGCCCAGCTCGACGCTGCCGCTGCGCAGTTCGACGTGAATCGTCCGCAGGCGCCGTTGACGACCAAGACCACTTCCTACGCTGCCGCCGACACCCACGCAGAGCCAGACACTGCGCAAACAGCGCCGGTGCAGGTACCCAGCGAACCCGTGCAGGGCACTGCGGACGCCGGCATCTTTGGCGGCTTCGGCGACAGCGATATCGACGACGATATCCGCGACGTGTTCCTGGAAGAGTTCGACGAAGAACTGGTCAATCTCGGGCAGCTGTTACCGGTATGGCGTGCCGCCCCGAACAGCCCCGAAACCATGCGTCCGATCCGCCGCGTCTTCCACACCTTGAAGGGCAGTGGTCGGCTGGTCGGCGCGCATGTGCTGGGCGAGTTCAGCTGGAAGATCGAGAGCATGCTCAACCGCGTGCTCGACAACTCGCGGCCGGCCAGCCCGGCGGTCGTGGCGATGGTGCAACTTGCGTATGACGTGTTGCCGCAATTCAATGCGGCGCTGCGCGCTCAGGGTCGCATCAGTGCAGATCTGCCTGAAATCCAGGCCGTTGCCGAGCGCGTTGCCGCCGGCGAAGAACTTTATTACGTGCCTGCGCCGGCGACGCCAGCGACGGCTGGTGTTGCAGATGTCGCAGTCATTCCAGACATTCCGGCCATTGCCGGCGTGCTGCCCGCAATCGGCGGCACCCCCGCGTCGGTAGACAGCGTGCTGCGCGAGATTCTGGAAGCAGAAGTCGCCACCCACCTGGAAACCGTCAACGCCTGGCTGCAGGCCGCCCAGGTAGAGCCGCAACTGGTCAGCGAAGAAGTGCTGCGCGCCGTGCACACGATGAGTGGCGCGTTCGCGATGACCGACGTGCCGGAAATCACCTTGGTGACCACGCCGGCCGAAAGTTACGTCAAGCGTCTGCTCGCCGCCTCGGTGACGCCATCGGCCGACGGCATCGATGCCATCAAGGCGACCGCCGCGGCGATCGCCACCACCGTCACTGCGTTGCGCGCCGATGCGCCGCTGATTCCATCGTTTGCGCCATTGACCGAGCGCCTGCGCGCGTTGGCGGATACGCTGCCGGAAGCGCAGTGGCCACCGCAGGTGTTTTTGGAGGAATTGGACGGTCTCGACGCGACGAGCGACGAGGCAATCAGCAACGACACGGCGGTCGAGCTGACCGGCATGCAGGATCTGTCGCAGTATCTGGATGCGAGCGCATTGTCGTCGCATCCGGCCGATACCGCCACGCCGACCCCTGTTGCCGATGAGGCGACGCAGGATGCCGATACGCAGGCTGCTGTCGATGCCGATGTACCGATCGCGGTCGACGAGCTGGCCGAAGCGGAAGCCGAAGACACCTCGGCGCTCGCGTTGGAAGCGCCTGCGCCAAGCGAAGCACACGAGACCGCCGATGTTGTGTCGGCAGAGCAGGGTGTTGCATCGGCAGAGCAGAGTGGCGATGTGGCCGAGACCGCGCATGCAGCGAGCGGTGATGCGTTCGCATCTGCCGCCGAGTCGGAGCAGGTCGTTGACGCGTTGCAAGGCGATGTTGCGCAGCACGAGGGCACAGACGAAAGCGCATCGCACACTGCCGACGCGCACGACACCCCGGCCGATGAGCCGGTGGTCGAAGCCGACGCCTGGGATGCGACCGAACTGCAGCACGCCCCGATTGCCGACACGGCGGCGCATCACGACGAAACACGCGACGTGCCGGAAGCGACCGAGCACGTTGCGGTGGACGAGTTGGCCGACGCAGAAGCTGCGTTGGGTGATGCGCAAACGCTTGTTGCGCCGGACGCTGAGTTGGCAGATGCCGAGCGCGCAGAGGCAGAACATGCAGAGGGCGAGCAGCAGGCGCTGACTGAGCACGCGGCCGTGCACGATCAGCACGCCCAGATCGATGGCGACGCACCGGCGCAGGATGCCGGCGCGCAGTTGGTTCACGCTACGCCGTCTGCTGACCAAGCGCCTGTCGAGACCATCGAAGCGTTGCAGGCGGTACACGACGAGGCCCCGGTGGCCGATGAGACGCCTGCATCGACGGCCGAAGACTGGACGCCGGAAACCGCAGCGCTGGACAGCGTATCGACCGATCAGGACGAACAGGTTTCCGCAGTGCACGACGATGCTGCCGTGGCCACGGAAGACAGCGCACAACTGGGCGAGCAGACCTATTCGGAACAACACGCCCAGTCTGGCGAACAGGTGCACTCGGAAGAGCCCGCGCCTTCGTATGAGCATGCGGAAGCTGAAACGCATGTTCACTCCGACGCGCAGACGGACGATCAGGCGCGTTCGGAAGAACACGCCCACTCGAACGAAGAAGTGCTGTCGGACGCACAGGCGCACGAGCAAACTGCCGAAGTCTTACCCGAGCACACCATCGAGTCGGTGCAGGCCTTCGAGATGGCACAGGTGGCCGATCAGGTCGAAGAGACCGGCGATCCGCAGTCCGAGATCGCACCGGAGCTGCATGCCGACGCGGCTGCAGATGTCGATGCGGATGCCGACAGGGACGGCGACACCGATGCCGACGCTCGACACAGCGACGAACACGCAACGCACGACACGATCGTGGCAACGGATCATGTCGAACCCACTGAGTACGTGGATCACACTCAACAAGCCGAACACATCGAGCACATCGAACCGGCCAGCGAAGAGTCGGCCAGCGAACCAGAAGCCAGCGAGCAGGAAGACCCCACAACCGCAACCTTCAGCGCGCCGGTGGAAGAAGCCGCACCGGCCGACACCACTGCCAACGATGCCGGCGCTGCCTTCGATATCGGCCAGCTCAATTTCGATCAGCTCGATGGCGAATTGGTCGACATCTTCGTCGAGGAAGGCCGCGACCTGCTGGACCATTGCGATGGTCTGATCGCCCGCATGCGCGAAGTGCCGGAAGACCGCGATGTCCTCAACGGACTGCAGCGCGATCTGCACACGCTCAAGGGCGGCGCGCGCATGGCCGGCATCAACGCCATCGGCGATCTCGGTCATGCGATCGAATCGTTGCTCGAGGCGGTGGCGGCCAACCGCACCGACATCGATCGCGATGACGTGCGCCTGTTCGAACGCGGCTTCGATCGTCTGCATCAGTTGTTGACCCGAACCGGCATGCACCGCGCAGTGGCGATGCCGACCGACCTGGTGGAAGCCTTCGAAACCCGCACCCGTGGCCGCAACGCCGCCCCGCCCAGCGACGCCGATGTGCGTGCGATCGCCAAGGCGTCGGTGGAACCGGCACCGCTGTCGGCGCCGATCCCGGTCGAGGGCCAGGTCGAGGAAGAACTGATGCCGCGCGCGCAGCAGGAACAGGTGCGCGTGCGTGCCGACCTGCTCGACCGCTTGGTCAACCACGCCGGCGAAGTGGCGATCTACCGCTCGCGGCTGGAACAGCAGATGGGTGCCTTCCGCGGCGCCATGGGCGAACTGGATCGCACCAACGCCCGTCTGCGCGACCAGTTGCGGCGTCTGGATCTGGAAACCGAAGCGCAGATCGTGGCGCGTTATCAGCGCGAGCAGGACCAGGGCGACCGCACCTTCGATCCGCTGGAACTGGACCGCTTCTCCACCCTGCAGCAGCTCAGCCGCGCGCTGAACGAATCGGCAGCCGACTTGGGCGGTCTGCAGGGCGTGCTGGAAGATCTCTCGCGGCAATACGACGGCCTGCTGCAACAGCAGTCGCGCGTCAGCTCCGAACTGCAGGACGGCCTGATGCGCGCGCGCATGGTGCCGTTCGACGGGCTGGTGCCGCGTCTGCGCCGGGTGGTGCGCCAGGCGGCCACCGATACCGGCAAGCAGGTGCATCTGGTGCTGGAAGGCACCCAGGGCGAACTGGATCGCAATGTGCTCGATCGCATGGTCGCGCCGTTGGAGCACATGCTGCGCAACTCGGTCGCGCATGGCCTGGAAACGCCGGAACAACGGCGCGAAGCGGGCAAGCCGGAAGAGGGCAGCATCGCGATCCGTCTGCGCCGCGAAGGTTCGGAAATCGTGCTGGAAGTGGCCGACGATGGCGCCGGGCTGGACCGCGAGGCGATCCGTCGCCGCGGCGAGCAGCGCGGCCTGATCGAGCCGGGCCAGGAGCTCAGCGAGGCCGAACTGGATGGCCTGATCTTCGCCTCCGGGTTCAGCACCTCCGAGCAGGTCAGTCAGCTGGCCGGCCGTGGCGTGGGCATGGACGTGGTGCGCAACGAAGTACGTCAGCTCGGCGGCACGGTGGATATCCACTCGGTGCGCGGCCAGGGCGTCACCTTCACCCTGCGCCTGCCGCAGACGTTGGCGGTCACCCAGGCGGTATTCGTGCGGATCGGCGAAACCACCTTCGCGGTGCCGGTGGGTTCGGTCAGCGGTATCGGCCGCATCTCGCGCAGCCGTTACGAATCGGGCGAGGGCGGTTACCACTACGCTGGCGAGGAGTACGTGCTGCACGATCTCGGCTCGCTGGTCGGCCAGCCGGTTGCGCGTGCCGATGGCCAGGCGCAGGTGCCGTTGTTGCTGGTGCGTGCGGGCGACCTGCGCGCGGCAGTGGCGATCGATCAGGTGCTGGGCAACCGCGAAATCGTGGTCAAGCCGGTGGGTCTGCAGATCGCCTCGGTGCCGGGTATCTACGGCGCCACCATCACCGGCGATGGCCGCGTGGTGGTGATCCTGGACGTGGCCCCGCTGGTACGTCGTTACCTCAGCCAGCCGGCGCGTCCGGCGCTGGAAACGCCGGCCGAAGCGCAGCGCCAGGTACCGTTGGTGATGGTGGTGGACGATTCGCTGACCATGCGCAAGGTCACCAGCCGCGTGCTGGAGCGCCACAACCTGGATGTCACCACCGCCCGCGACGGCGTCGAGGCGCTGGAACTGCTCGAAGAGCGCGTGCCCGACCTGATGCTGCTGGATATCGAAATGCCGCGCATGGACGGCTACGAGCTGGCGACCGCGATGCGTGCCGATCCGCGCTTCAAGGCCGTGCCAATCGTGATGATCACCTCGCGCAGTGGCGAGAAGCATCGCCAGCGTGCCTTCGAGATCGGTGTGCAACGTTATCTGGGCAAGCCCTACCAAGAGTTGGATCTGATGCGAAACGTGTATGACCTGCTGGGGATCGCCCGTGTCCGAGAATAATGGCGCAATGGGAACGCCGGTCGCCCTGCTGGGCCGGCCCGGTCCGGCGCGCGAGCGCCTGCGTGAAGCGCTCGGTCTGGCCGGCGCGCAGGTGGTGCTGGAAGACGATCCCTCTGCGGTGGACGTGCAGATGCTGCGCGACGCCGAGCCGGTGGCGGTGCTGGTCTCGCTGGAGCCGTCGATCGAAGACGCACTCGAGGCGCTGGAGCCGGCCTTCAACATGCCGGGCGTCACGGTGATATTCGACGAGGCCGAGCTGACCGTGCGCCGCGAGGGCTGGGAAGCGCAGCGCTGGGTACGCCACCTGGCCGCCAAGCTGCACGGCCATGCCGACGTGTTGCCGCCGGGCACCGAGAGCGAGCCCTCGCTGCAGCCCGAGCCGGGCCTGGAACTGGCGCCGCGGCAGCATTCGGATCTGCAGCTCGATCAACATCTGGAAGCGGCGGCGCAGATCTTCGAACGCATTCCTGGCGATGGATTTTTCACGCGTTCCGGCAGCACTGATGCCGCTGCGGTTGTTGACGACAAACCTGGTCTGTCGCTGGGCGATTCCAGCACCTGGGGCCTGGTCGATGAGGTCGCCGTGGTGGTGCGCCCGCGTGCCGAGCTGGACGTGGCGTCGCTGTCGACCGGCGGTTTGTCGCTGGTGGAGCTGGACCACACGGGCGAGGCCGCCGGCGCGGTGCTGGTGATGGCCGGTATCGGTGGCCCGGATGCGATCCGTCGGCTGCTGGGCGCGCTGCCGCCGCAGTTTCCGCGCCCCGTGCTGGTGCGCATGACGCTGGATGGTGGCCAGTACGGCAACCTGGTGCGGCAGATGGGGCGTGTGTCTGCGCTGCCGGTCGAACTGGCTGAAGTCGGCCAGGTGATCGTGGCCGGCAAGGTGTATGTACTGCCCGAAGAAGTCGGTGTGCAGCAGCATGCGGGCGCCCTGGCCTTTATCGCGCACACCGATCCTGCCGCGCTGGTGGCCGCGTTGCCGCCGGCCGACAGTGCGGTGCTGATGCTCAGCGGTGCCAACGAGGCGCTGGTGGATGCGTCGCTGGCACTGGCGGAACAGGGCGGTTGGTTGGCGGGTCAGTCCGCCGACGGTTGCTACGACCCGGCCGCGGCAGCACGTCTGGCGCGCCAAGGCATTTTGACCGGCGACCCTGCGCAATTGGCGCAGGCGTTGGCTCAGCGCTGGCCGGCGTAAGCCGGGCGCTTCCTCTCAGATCGGAACAAGTGCGATGAGCTACGCCAACAATGACGAAATCCGCGGCGTCCTGATCCAGGCCGGACAGGAGCGCGTGCTGCTGCCGAATGCCACTGTGGCAGAGGTGATGTCGCGGGTAGCGGTCGAGCCGATGGCCGACATGCCGCGCTGGGTGGTCGGGCGCATCGACTGGTACGGCTGGAAAGTGCCGTTGCTGTCGTTCGCGCGCCTCAGCGGCATGGGCGAAGAGCCCGCCGCAGTCAACAACAAGGTGATCGTGCTGAAGGCGCTGGGTGGCGATCCGGCGCTGCCGTATTTCGCGCTGCTCACCGCCTCGTTCCCGCAGTTGATCTCGGTGCCGCGCGATGGCCTGCTGGCCGACGCCTCCGAAGACGCACTGCCCGACGGCGTGCACATGCGTGTGCTGCTGGGCGAGCAGAGCGCACTGCTGCCGAACCTGGATGCGATCGAAGCGCAGGTTGCGCAGGCGCTTGCGGCGGTTGCTGCCTAAGCGCGGCTGGCTAGACGACGACGCGGCGGCATCTGTACTACGCGCACTGTCATGAGCCTTCCCGTCTTCGCGCCAGTGCATCATGCAGACGGTGTGGTGCTGTGCGATCTGGCGGTGGTCGATCCAGCGGCGATGGCCGAGTACCACACCCGTAACCGCGCACATCTCGCCGGTGCGATGCCGTTGCGGCCGCCTGCGTTCTACACCACCGACGGCTGGCGGCGGCTGAGTATCGCCTATCGCACTGCGGTGCCCGGCGAACGCGAATTGCAACTGGTGTTGCTGCGCGAGGCACAGGTGATCGGCACGGTCGGCTTCACCCAGATCCAGCGTGGCGCTTTCCAGGGCTGCCATCTGGGCTACGGCCTGGATGCGCAGCAGCAGGGACGCGGGTTGATCCAGTGGGCGGCCACGCAGGGCATCGCCTTCGCATTCGGCCCGCTCGGGCTGCATCGGGTGATGGCGCAATACGTCCCCGACAATCTGCGCAGTGCACGCGTGCTGCAGCGGCTGGGTTTCCAGGTCGAAGGTTATGCCCGGCGTTATCTGCAATTGAACGGCGTCTGGCGCGACCATGTGTTGACCAGCAAGTTGCGCGACGACGACCCGCCTGTTGGCGCTTAGAGCGGCTAACAAAACTACTTCACGCCAGTCCACTGCAGGCCGGCTGATCTGCTGCCTGCCTGCAGGGCCCTTGCCCGCCCACCATCGCAGGACACGCTGCAAGTACGTCCTTGTAAGCTCTTACGCGGCATCCATGCCGCGTAAGGTCCCGCGACGGTGGGCGGGCAAGGACCAGTCGAGATGGTCGTTATGCGTGGTTTTAAACACAGCAACCGATCAACTCTCTGTGCGGTGCCCTCGCCGATTGCGGGACCGTGTGGCGGCATGGATGCCGCCACCGAGCCCCCAGGGACGGGTTCACGGCGTGTCCCGCGAGCGGTGAGGGCACCGCGCATTCGACCCACTCAGCGTTTGATCTGCGCTTTTTTTGACTGCATCCACCAAGATGCGGCCGACAAAATCGCTGCACTCACTGACAGGCGCTCGCTCGCTAGGTTTTGTTAGCCGCTGTTAGTGCCTGTGGTGTACGCGTTGAGTCGCTGATGCGCGCGGTCGATTTGCTGAGCGTTTATTCGCGATGTGCTGTGCAGCGCCTGACGTTTGAGAGACGACTGATCCACCAAAAGGTCAGGGCTTACACAACTGCGCGCGTTGCCCAGTGGCGCTACCTTGCGTTGATGTCTGCGTTGATCGCAGCATTGTGCTGAAAGGGGGCGCCCTTATTGCGCAGTGTCGAATGGTTCAAGGCGTAGCTGGTCAGCTGCCAGATGCGTGTCTTGCACGATATCCACCTGCGTCGACCAGCTGCGTTGCTTGAGTTGATCGCGCAGTTGAGTGGCCCAGCTCTGCACCTCGGGCGCATCCGCTGTGGCGGCCCGGAGGCGGATCTGGGCAGGCACTCGATCGGCAGACAGTGCGTAACGCGCAAGCCAGTCGCGTGGTGAGGTGGAAAGCGGTAGCGGACCGGGCTTGCGGGCCATGCTGCCCTTTGCCTGGTAGACCGTTGCGTCCGGTGCGGCTGCGCTTGCGGCTGGTTTGGATGATGGAGATGCATCGCGATAGGCATCGAGGTGCAGTGTGGGTGCATTGCGCACGCGCAGCGGAGCAGCCTGGCCTGCGACAGGCGCGGCGCGGGAGATCAATGGTGTTTCTGCTGCATGCGCGTCTGTCTGTCGCTCGACCAGTGAGGTTTGCGCTGGCGGCGATGCAGGTGCCGATGCCGCGTTTGGTGCAATCGGTGCGGCTGCGGGTGTGCTGCGATCTGCGGTTGCGGCAAGCGAGCCACTGACGAACGCATCGGCCGGGCTTGCGACGATGGGAGCGGGCGGCGGGGGCGCTGCTGGTGCCTGCGCGTCGATGGATTGCGCATCAACGCCTGGCGCAGGTTCGGCGACGATCACGGCTGCAAGTGCAGGCGCCGCAGCAGGCGCCTGCACAGCAGCAGGTGCAGGTGCCGCAGCAGGAGTGAACGATGGCGCACTGACTGGTTCCGGAGTGAGGGCCGGAGCTGGCGATGGCTGCGCTGGGGGCAGTGGTGGCGATGGCGACCGCGATGGCAACGCCGCTGTCGGAGGCGCCGCCGCATTGGGAGCCTCGGCATACGCCGGTGCCGGCAGTGCAGGCATGTCGGATGTGCTGTCTGCTGTGCGATCAACTTGGTGGGCGTCGCGCGTTGCCTGTTGAGTCTTTTGCGGTTCTGCCAATGCCGTATCAGGCGTCGTAGCCGTCGGCAGCTCCAGCGTGGGTTGGCTGGCCTGCCACTGCAGGCCAATGCCAACGGCCAGCGTGATCGATGCAGCAAAGGCGAGCGTCGGCATCCAGCGCGGGCGACGGCTGCTGCGCCGGGAGGCGACAGCGTGGCTGGTTTGAGTGGAGGTTGTGCTTGATTCGAGTGCTGGCAGTGTTGATGCCTGAGCCTGAGCCTGAGCATGAGCAGCAGACGCAGATGCAGATGCAGACGCCGATGAAGATGCAATTTCAGGCGCAGATGAGGAGCGCGATGCAGCTCCAGATGTATCTGCTGCTTCATTCGAAGAAGCCGACAGATCCGCAGTTATCGACGCATCTTTAGCTAGAGATAAATCCGCAGCCATCGAAGTATCTTTAGCTAGCAATACCTCTGCAGCCATCGACACATCTGCAGCGGAGGGCACATCCACACTCGGCTGCATAGCTGCCTTGTCGGTGCGCGCTTGCTGCTCGATCCACGCACGCGCAGATGCGCTCAACGCCGTCCCCAATGCCTGATCGGCACGTTCGCCCTGTGCAAGACGCGCCTGTACGGCAGCGCGCTGTGCTGCCTGCGCTTGTTCGGCTTGCGCTGCGGCGGCGGCAAACACGGCTGCCATCGTGGAGGGTGCTTCGAATTGCAATCCGTCCTGTGCGGGAGTCGCTGCATTGCGTTCGGCATCGGCAGTGCGCGCGGCCTGCGCAAACCATGCATCCATGGACGCAGGCGGTGTATACGCCGGCAGGGCACGCAGCAGTGCGGCAAGGCCATCGCTGCCCGCGAGAAAGCGGTCGGATGCGCTACTCATTGCGTCGCATCCAGGCTAAGGCGCAGTTTTGCGAACGCATAGCGCAGCCGGCTCTTGACGGTCTCGAAACCTTCGTCGATCACCTGGGCGATTTCCTCCATGCTGAGTTCGGCAAAGAAGCGCAACACCACCACTTCGCGCTGTGCGTGCGGCAATGCCATCACTGCGGCGCGCACGCGGTGTTGCTGCTGGCCGAGCATGGCCAACTGCTCGGCGCTCAGGTCGTCGTCGGGCAGCTGCAGATGCGCATCGTCCAGCGCAACCGAGGTGGTGTGATAGGCGCTGCGGCGGGTGTCGATCCAGCCGTTGCGCGCGATCTGAAACAGGAAGCTGGTGAACGTCGCTTGCCCGGGGCGATAGTCGCTGCAGCGGGTCATCAGCTTGACCCAGGTCTTCTGCGCGAGATCTTCTGCTTCGCTCAGGTTGCCTTCGCACAACCAGGCCAAAAAATTGAACAGGGCGCGGTTGTGGCGCGTGAACAACTCGGTGGCCGGTTGTTCGACAAACCCATTGGCGACGAGGAGCATGAGCTCCTCGTCGGGAAGATGCGCAAGATCGGCAGGTTGCATGCGCGCAGTATAGGCAAGCGCCGCGTGCATCAGTCGGTGTTGGCGAGTGGCCGGGTGCTCAGGGTGTCGGCCTGCTGCACCATGCGCAGAAAGTCGGCGCGATAGCCGAAGCGGTCGCTGCCCAGGCTGCCGGCAGCCAAGGCGCGTACCTGCGGATAATCCCAGCCACGCAACTGACTGCCGCCACGCAGGCGCTGGCCGAACCCGGCCACTGCGGCGGAAAAGCGGAAGGCATCGCTGGTGGCGTTCAAGGCGCGGCGTTGATCGCTGCGGACCACCGTGTCGAGCAGCTGGCTACGCTGTGCGTCGGGCAGTTTGTAGCGCAATTTGACGTGCGCAAGTTCGCTGTCGACCGCCCGCTGCTGTCGAGGCGCGGTGGTTGTGGTGGCATAGCGTAGCGGGTCCACCGATGCGTGGCCGTCGGTCGGAGTAATTTCATACAACGCGGTGACGGTGTGGCCTGCGCCGATCTCGCCTGCATCGACCTGGTCGTTGTTGAAATCCTCGCGTTGCAAGGCACGGTTTTCGTAGCCGATCAGGCGATATTCCTTGACCGTGTCGGGATTGAATTCAACCTGGATCTTGACGTCGCGCGCGATGGTGGCCAGCGTCGCGCCCAGCTCGTGGGTGAGTACCTTGCGTGCTTCCAGCGGCGAGTCGATGTAGGCGTAGGCACCGTCGCCCGCATCGGCCAGCTGTTCCATCAAGGTGTCGTTGTAGTTGCCGGTGCCGAAGCCCAGCGTGGACAACGCCACACCGGAGCGCCGCTTTTCGGCGACCATGCCCTTGAGCTGATCGAAGTCGGTGACGCCGACATTGAAGTCGCCGTCGGTGGCGAGCAGGATGCGGTTGATGCCGCCGCGCAGATAGCCCTGCTGCGCCGCCTTGTAGGCCAGTTCGATGCCACTGGCGCCGGCGGTGGAACCGCCCGATTGCACGGTGTCGATCGCTTCGATGATGCGGCCTTGCTGGTCGCCGGGCGTGGGCGGGAGTACGACCGCGGTGTTGCCGGCGTAGGTCACCAGGGTGATGCGATCTTTCGCACGCAACTGGCGCACCAGCAGCTTGAGCGAGGACTGCAGCAGCGGCAGTTTGTCGGGCGATTCCATCGAGCCGGAGACATCGACCAGAAACACCAGATTGGCCGGCGGCAAATCGGCGGTTGCGATAGCGCGACCGGCGACGCCGACGCGCAGCAGCAGGCTGTCGTTGTTCCAGGGTGTGGGCGCCAGTTCGGTGCGCACCGCGAAGGGTTTGCCGTCGGCCGGTGCGGGATCGTCGTAGCGGAAGTAGTTGATCAGTTCTTCCACGCGCACTGCGTCGACCGGCGGCAGCGTGCCTGCACTCAGGAATCGACGCACATTGCTGTAGCTGCCGGTGTCTACGTCGATGCTGAAGGTGGACACCGGATTCGCTGCGGTCTGCACGATCGGGTTGTCGCTTAGCGTTTGATAGGTTTCGCGGTTGTCGGCGGGTGCCGGCAGGATCGGCGGCATCGGCATGAGGTTGTCGAGCATTGGGCGCTGTGCGACCAGTTTGGCGGCCGGTGCGCGTTGTGCCACGAAGGACTCGAGCGCGATGGACGCTGCCGGCATCGGCGATGGCATCACTGATGGCGATGATGGCGATGATGGCGGAGGTGGTGGGCTCGGCGTGGAAGGCTGCTCCATTGCGTGTGCAGGGGCAGGCACTGCGAGCTGGCCTTCGGCGTGCGGCGTCGTCGATGCCGTGGGTTGCGAAGGCTGAGTGGTGGCAGGCAAGGCGGTGGTGCGCGACCTGTCGCTGTTCGGCTCGGTGGGTTCGTGCGAGCAGGCGCTCAGTAGCAGGGCGAGCGCGAGAAGGCTGTGACGTGGCATGGGAATCCTTTGCGTGGCGAAGATGGGATGGGTGAACAACCGGACAGCCCGAGGTCGCCGTGCACTGCGCCTCTGTTGAGTAAACGGGCCAGTGCGGCGAATGGGGTTACGTGAGTCGAAGATTTTTTCGGTCGCTGGTGGGTGCTGCTGTTTGCAGCGCCAGATGAAGGGTTGGCTGGGTGAAGTGGCATTACTTGCTTCCGCCTTCACCCCAGCCCCCGCTCCGCGCCCCGGCCCGCGCTAGCAGCGCGGGCGCTCCGAGGCACGCGCGCCAGTGGCGCGCAAGCCGTGCCTTCTCGCCCCGATGTGAGAGGGCCTTGATTCCTCCCTTCTCGCATCGGGAGAAGGTGGCGCGTAGCGCCGGATGAGGGTACGGCTGGGCAGGGCGCTGTCGGTCGCCCCGTACTCTCACCCCAACCCCTCTCCCGATGGGAGAGGGGCTCTACAGCCTTCACGGTGCGTTATGCGCGGATCCGCATTGCTGGGGGCCGCAATACGGTTTATCCGCACGCGGCGCTGCCGCATGATGGAAGGCTGTTGCCGCGTCCTGCGGCTGCCTGTTTTCTTCATGCATGGAGTTCGCCCGGATGATCCAACGTCGTCACTTCCTCAAGAGCGCCACGCTTGGTGCGATCGCTTCCGGTCTGGCCGGGTGGAGCGCGCGTGCGCAGGCGGCGGTCGGTGCCAACACGCCTGGTCGTGTTGCGGTGTTGCCGCGCGGCGCGGCGCGGGTGATTTCCACCTGGGATTTCGGCATTGCGGCCAACCAGGAGGCCTGGAAAATTCTCAGTACCGGCGGGATCGCGCTGGATGCGGTGGAAGCCGGCGTGCGCGTGCCCGAAGCGGACCCGAGCAATCCCACGGTGGGTCTGGGCGGTTACCCGGATCGCGATGGGCGGGTGACGCTGGATGCCTGCATCATGGATCACCTGGGCAATTGCGGTTCGGTGGCGGCACTGGAAGATGTGGTGCATGCGATCTCGGTGGCGCGCGCGGTGATGGAGAAAACCCCGCATGTGATGCTGGTCGGCGATGGTGCGCGGCAGTTTGCGCTGGAGCAGGGCTTTCCGCAGACCAAGCTGCTCACGCCTAGCTCGGAGGCGGCGTGGAAGGAGTGGTTGAAGACCTCGAAGTATTCGCCGGAAGCCAATATTGAAAACCGCGCCTGGCGCGATGCCAAGTTACCGGGTGGCAAGGACAATCACGACACCATCGGCATGCTGGCGCTGGATGCGCACGGCAATCTGTCCGGTGCATGCACCACCAGCGGCATGGCGTGGAAAATGCATGGCCGGGTGGGCGACAGCCCGATCATCGGTGCCGGTTTGTACGTGGATAACGAAGTCGGTGGTGCGACCTCGACCGGCGTTGGCGAAGAAGTGATCCGCAATGTCGGCAGTTTTGCGGTGGTGGAAATGATGCGCCAGGGCAAGTCGCCCGCCGAGGCGTGTCGTGACGTGGTGATGCGATTGATACGGCGCAAGCCGGAATTGACCCGCACCTTGAAGGTGGGCTTCCTGGCGATGAACAAACGCGGCGAAGTAGGCGCCTTCGCGATCCAGAGGGGCTTCAGTTACGCGGTTTGCGATGCGCAGCGGCAGGATCTGCTGGTGCCCGGAGAAAGCCATTACACCAACGAGCCTGCGGCATGAGCGCGTTGGGGCTGGAAGTGGCTGCGGATTCCATCGCCTCGGCGTTGGCGGCGCAGCAGGGCGGCGCGATGCGGGTGGAGCTGTGCGGTGGTTTGGACGGCGGCGGGCTGACGCCTTCGTTCGGCACGTTGGCGGTGGTACGCGAGCGCTTGCAGATTCCGTTGTATGTGCTGATTCGCCCGCGCGTGGGCGATTTCGTGTTCGATGCGGCCGAGGTGGAGGTGATGCGGCGCGATGTGGAGCAGTGCGTGCGGCTGGGGTGCGATGGTGTGGTGCTGGGCGCGCTGGATCCGTATGGGCAGGTCGACATGTCCACGATGCGGGTATTGATCGAGGCAGCGGGTTCGTTGGGTGTGACCTTCCATCGAGCGATCGATGTCAGTGCGGATCCTGCGCGTGCGCTGGAAGATGCGATTGAACTGGGCTGCGAGCGCGTTTTGACCTCCGGTGCGCGTGCGAGCGCGCTTGAAGGTATCGAGACCATCGCCGCGCTGGTGCGGCAGGCGGGTGAGCGCATCAGCATCATGCCCGGTGCCGGGCTCTCCGAGTACAACCTTCGCACCGTGAGCGAACACACCGGCGCCCAGGAGTTCCACGCCTCCGCGCGCAGCGTGATCGCCGCGCAGGTGCAGGCGCCGCACCCGTCTATTCGCGATCTGGGCGGTGACTACCAACGTACGGATGTCGTACGGGTGCAGCGGATGGTGGAATTGTTGCAGCAACGTTGAACAACGCGCAGCGCGCACCGTGGCGAGAAATTCGATTGCCACGGTCTGTTCGCGCCGTTTCAGCCGCAAGGCGGCTGTGCTTTGGGTATTCGCGTCTTCGTTCCCGGAGATCGGTGATGGCGTGAGCCATGTACAGCTCCGCCAGGCGCAGCCGGCTTCCTCGAACACCATGAAAGCCAACGCGAATTCGTCGATTTAAAACGCCCCTCGAAGTCTTCTCCGAGGAGGTCCTCAACAGCGTTGCGAATCGGAGTTGAATCCGCCTCCCCAATCCGTGATCACGCGTGGCGTCATGGGGTCGCGCGGAGGTTCCGATGTTCTCGGCTGGAAGCGCTTGCTGATCGGTAGATCACCGAAGGTCTGTTCGCGCCAGGACGTCAGCCGGCGCTACAGGATGCAAGGCGAGACAGATCTGATGTACCTGGAAGTGCGCGCTGTGCGGCGGTTGGGCAAGAGCAGCCTGCCAGCTGCCGGCGCGTTGCCGGGCAGCACGGTCATCGCTCTGAACGCTTCCACATCGGTGGCATGTTGCGGCTTCTGCACGCAGCCTGTCGGCAGCCAGGATCCATCGCCCAGGTCTTTCTATTCGCCATCCGAGCGTTCGTGCGCATCCTCGGGGGGATAGAGCGTGAAAAGGGGAAACTGTGGGCGATCTTGCGGGCGTGCATCGACGAGCAACTCACGGGTCTTCCACATCTGTACCGCTTTGGCCAGCGTCGATGCGTTTATTTCGCTGTTTTGGTGATAAACGTAGTGTCCGAGATGATCGACGATGCCCAGGTGTGCATTTTTCTGCGCCTTCCAGTTGCTGACGGCCGTGTAATGATCGCTCAGGTCTTCACCGGTCATCCCTTCGACTCTCGGCGTGTCACCCGCCATTGCTTGCACCCTTGTCAGGAAATCCGGATCCCTGCTTTCATCGAGCATTTTCTTGAGTGCGGGTACCTCGCCAAGCGTGGTGGGAGTTCCTGAAGGCCGCTTTTCAGGAAGATAAGATGGGGCGCCTTCGATAAAAGGGTTTCTTTCGTCATCAACGACAACGCTCAACAGGGCATGTGCGGTGGTATCGATTCTTTCGAGCGCGTCTTTGCGCGCCTCCATGCCGGTGAGCGCAGTGCCAGAGGAAGATGCACCCGCCGTATCGGTCATGGGGGCGCGGCGGGGATTCGTGTCGACGCGGGCGGTGCGATCTTGTCTTGGCGGCATTATGTGCTGCCTGAGTCGGTCGAGTTGCGCTTGCAGATGCGGTGGAACCCGGATTGTGCAAGCGGCAGGCAGTGCGGCGATTGTCGGAGGCAGTGCTTCCAGTCTGTTGCAGCCTCGCAGGTCAAGTTCTTCAAGCTGCGTCAGCGTATGAATATCGCGTGGCAGAGTGACCAGCTCGCTGCAGTCTCGCAGGTTGAGTCTCTTCAACGGCGCACGGCCCCTGGTAACCGGGGGATAGTTGCGTAATGCCGAGCCCTGCAAATCCAGCTCTTCCAGCCTGGGCATGTGATGAATGTTGATGGCAAGTTGTGCCAATGGTGAATGCATCACCTGCAATCTTTTCAGATTTTCCAGGGACATGATCGAGGTCGGAAGGACGCGTATTCCTGTGCCTAATAGCTGCAGTGTTTGCAGGTTGATCAGCCCTTCGTATTGGCCGGATGCGTTGCGGATCGCAAGATTTCTGGGGAGCTCTGTCAAGTCCCGACAGAAGACGATGCTGAGCTGGCGCAATTGGCTTAGGTGAGAAATGGATGCCGGCAGCGAGCGAATCGGATTCTGCTCCAACGTCAATGTCTGCAAGTTGGCGAAGTCTTGCATGGATTGCGGAAGTTCCAACAAGCCCGCTGCACTGATGGTGATGTGTTCCAGGTGAGAAAGACGGCGGGTCTGCCCAGGGAATCGGGGCAGTGGCAGGGAGTGGAGATTCAGCGATGCGACAGCGGGGTTGGCTGCCCCCGCCAACGTTGCTGCGGTTGCCCTCAGAGCCCGGTGCGGATTCGTCTCGACGGCCGGCATGCCGTCGATGGCAGCGCTCCATGCGGTGCGCCATTGCGCATTGGCCGCCGCGCATTCCTGCCGCCATTGCGACAACGCGCTTTCGTAGCTGGAAGTCGATGCGCCGTGCTCCAACTGCGCGTCGCCTGTCGTGGCGTGCGAGCCTGGGCGCGCAGCGTCCGACCTGGGCTGCTGACCAGAGATCTCGAATGACGCTGGTGTCGATGATGGGCGACGCGGACGGTTGCCGGTCACACGCCCGAGCAGGCCACCAAGCAGGCCTGAACCGCGTACGGGAGCGGCGCGGGGCCGCGTCCGATCAGAGGGGAGCGCGTTTGGGTTGGAGACGTCCTGAAGTGGAAGCTCCGGCGGAACCTCTGGCGTGCGTGCCTGACCGATGCGCGGCATCCTATTTCCTCGTTCGTTGCATCACGTGCAGTGGAAATCATCCAACTGCAGCGCATTGCACAAGCGTCTCGACGCGAAGCCCTGGTCAGGGCAGCGAAGCGTCGATGGAGCGGCCGTCGGTAGTCGATCTCCCCTTGGGTAGGACTGTGCCGGCAGACGCTGTGCAGGACGCACGCGCCAAGCCGCGCCGGATCGATCACCACATGCTTGATGCGTTGACGTTTCCAGGTGTAGCTGATGTGCACCAGGCCATCGCGGGTCTGGATCACCGCCGGATAGGAAAATTCGTCTTTTGCGCTGTTTTCCAGTGTGAGCACGCGTTGCCAGTGCACGCCATCATCCGAGAGCGCCACCGCCAGCGTGCCGCGGCCGTCCCACCAGTCCTTGCCGGCGATGCCGGGGTTGTAGACCAGCAGGGCGCGGCCGTCGCGCAGCATGACGGCGTCGGTGCCGGAGTTGGGATTCTCTACATCCAGCAATTGCATCGGCTGCCAATGCAGACCGCCATCGGTCGAGAACGTGCTGAAGAGTTTGTTCTGCTGGCTGCGACCAAGCGCCTGCACGCGGCCATCGGTGTGCAATAGCAGACTGGGTTGAATCGCACCGATGACGGACGGCTCGTTGAGCGGCATGCCGCGTTGCCAATGCGCGCCATCGTCGTCGCTCCATTCCAGATGCGCGCGCCAGCCGCGGTCTTCGCTGCTGCTTGGCGCCAGGATGCGGCCGTTCGGCAATTGCACCGGTTTGTTCTTGATCGGGCCGAGAATGCCATCGGGCAAGCGTTGTGGTGGCGACCAGTGCGCACCGTCGTCATCTGAGGTGATGCGCAGGCCCCACCAGTCGCGCGGATTGGGGCCGAGTTTGTAGTACAGCTGCACCGGCCCGATTGCCGGTTGGAACAGCACCGGATTCCAGGCCGGTACTGCGGCGCCATTCGCGCCGGCATGCGCGCCATCGGCAATGCGTCGCGGTGTCTGCCAGTGCTGCGGGCCGCGTTGTGCGAGCCAGATGCCGACATCGGCCGCACCTTCGTGCGCGCCGCCGAACCAGGCCGCCAGCAGCGTGCCGTCGCGGGTTTCCAGCAAGGTGGAGGCGTGTGCCTGCGGCGTCGGCGCCGGATCGGCGATGAACTCGCTGAGCACGATGGGCGAGGGCCGGGATGCGGGCGAATCCGCTTGCGCGGTGAACGCGGCAAGGCTCGTAACAAGGCAGGTCAGCAGGCGTGGCGGATGCATCGTGGTCCGGTCCTGTGCAGATTTTAAAGATACCTATTTATTATCTATTAAATACCATGCGCTCTGGTCATCCCAGGTGGCCGTGGTCGCCGACCACTGCGAGGCCCCGCGATGTCATCACATCCGCTCCCCCATTGCGCTGGCTTGCCGCACCTGGCTTGACCGCGACCGCCATCGCGCAGAACTTTGCTGCGCCTGCGACGTGCATTGCGTAGTGGTGTCGCTGGGATTCAGTCGTACGCGCGCAGGCCGTTACCGAGATGGCACGGTGTGCGGTGGGCTTGGCGCTTGGTCGGCGCACTGCGACGCGGTAAACAGGTGCGACCGGCTTTTTCAGTGCCGAGTTGCCTGCAGACGCGCAGCGCCGTGTATCCGTCCACTCAGGAGCGCGCACATGGCTTTTCCAACCGCAGTCAACGACCAAGTCACCGATGCCGTCACGCAGTCCAACGTCAAGGTCATTGGCCAAGCACCTGCATTCGCCATGGGCACGATCTATCAGAGCATGGCTCATTCAAACGGGATTCTCTTCAATAACGCGGTGGCCGTGCAGCAGCAACAAAACACGCTAGCGCAAGCCGCCACCAACCAGGGCGTGATGCAGATCTACAGCCTCGATACCACCGCCTCGGCGGCGGAGGTCGAGAAGGTCGCGCAAGCGGGTGTTGCCAACAATCTGAGCAGTCTGCTCACCGTGCTTGATGCGTTCAGAGCAGGTAAATAATGGCGGTTGGCGACAGCGGCAGTGCTGTCGCCAATGGTGCTGATACGAGCGCGTCATTGCACTCAGGCCGCGTTGTCGTCGCGCACTTGCGGGGGCAGCAGGATCTGCGGCTGCTTGGCCGAGTGGGTCTGGCACAGGAACGTCATCAGGTGCGCAGCTTCGGTGCTGCCGATCGGCTGGCTGGGGGCATGCTTGTTGTGGACGTGTTCGGCAAAGGCGTGCTGGGTCTGCTCCGGAACCGCGGAGACAGGGTCTTGCGAAACGGTGGACGACGACATGAAACGCTCCTGGAACTCACCAACTGACCGTCGCTCGATGGAACGACGGGAATGCGCCACTGCCTTCCACAACGGCGTGAGCCGGTGATCTTGCCTGGAATGCGATCCGTACGATACCAACAATAGGTAGCAGACGGTGCGCGGGCAGCGGACGTCCAGATAACGGCGCGCGCGCGGCACTCTGAAGGGCGCTGCTGAGAGTGCAAGCACCTCTTGCCGGATCTGGTCCACATTCTGGCAACTGACCTCCTCCCTGTAACTTGGGCCAGCCAGAACGAGAAAATTCGGCGACACTCAGGCCCAGGAGGCCGGTCGCCATGAAGAAGTCGAAGTTCACCGAAGAGCAGATCGCATTGGCCTTGAAGCAGGCCGAGACCGGCACGATGGTCGAGGAGAGTTGCCGCAAGGTGGATATCAGCCAAGCCACGTTCCAAGCGTGTGTATCGGCTGTACTGCCAAGCGAGCCTCAACCTGCGGCGCAAACGTCCGCGCAGACGCAAAGCCGCAGCACATCGCATGGAGCGCACGCTACTGAGCGGCCCAATCAGGTTTGGAGCATGGACTTCGTTGCCGCCGCCTTGTTCGACGGGCGCCGTTTCCGGGCGCTGACCATCTTCTGCGAGGGCCCAACGCGGGGAGTAGGTCAGTGACATCGGGACGTCGCGGCAGGCAATGTCTGATTTGGGATGGTAGTTTTCGCGTGATCTCCCTGCCCGATAGCTTCGTCGCTTGGGATTTCGAAGGATTTCAGGGACAACTCATCAAGTCACTTTTTCAAAGGTTGCATGGACACTGTCACGGGACTGCATCGCAGCGTCTTTGATGAACGGGTCCAGCAGCAGATCCTCTGCCGTGGCAGGACCATTCGCGTCTCGGTTAATCATGCGGTTGAAAAAAAGGACGATCTCTTCCTTGCGTTCTGAGGGCAGCTGTCTCAGTGCATCCATGAACGGAAATTCTTCCTCTGATTTCGCCCTGGAAATTCCCATGTAGCCCATGTCGTAATTCGGGCGCTTGATGAAATGCGCCAGGAGCTGAGCGGCGCTGTAGACATCCCGTTTATGACTAGCTTGCGGATCTGCCTCGATAAAGCCGGGCGTGCCGTAACGTGTGGGCTCACCTTCTTCTCCACCCAGGCCCATGTCGATCAGCCGGAACATCTTCTTGGATACGTCGTACATGACGTTGTTGTGCGAAACGTCCTGGTGCACGATTCCCATGTCTTCACAACAGGATAAAGCGATCAGGACATCAGTGATAAGTTGCCGCGCCATGTCCAGATACTCTGGCGCAGTGATCGTCCCTTGCTGCAATGCCGGGCGCATGAGCTTGATCAGGTTGCTGACAGTAATGCCGTTGATTTTTTCCAGCAGCATGCCGAATACGTTGTCGATCTGCACCAGACCGTAGGCACGCATGACGGGAGACCTCGTATCCAGCGACACGGTCATCTGGTACTCCCTGTATATGTGGGCTTTGTGCAACGAGACAGGGTCCCTTGGATCGGACGCATGCTGCTGAAATCGCTTTTCATACAAATTGATCGGGATCGGATCTTTGGGGTCGGGGTTCAACATCGCCTTGAAGACAAAGTCCCGCCCGCAATTCTCTTCGGAACGCCAGAAATCCTCAGCCAAGCGGACAGCATAGGCTCTCCCAGAAGCGCCTCTGCCGATCGGCTGCATGTCCTTGAGGCTTTGCGCATCGCTGTTGTGCGTTCCCTCAAGCCGCACTGGGAGGAAGCCGTTCTCGATTTCCAGCACACCAGGTTTCAATAACGACAGTCGCTTCATAAGTTCTGGACGCGGCGAATTGGTAGCGAGGTGCCTTATTGTGCGCGGACTGAGCACGACGTCCTGTTGACGATAACGCATGTCCCGCGTCCGCATTCTTTCGTTTCGCAAGATGCCGGAAGCACTCGAGGGATACGGCGCCAGGGCAAGGGATCCAGGTGTGGGCGGGTCGAGCAGCGACGCCAGCACCGGCAAATTGGAGTATGGCGACGATTTTTGGATGGAATCGGAGCCTGGCGTCGTTGGGGTGCTGCTGCCGCTGGACCACGAGCGTGAAAGGGAGCGTGGCACTGTCAGTTTGGCAGGTGAGCGCTCTATGTTCAGACTCAATTCCCGGACAGAGGACTCGCCGCTTCTGTTGCGCCTTTTTTTCAGCAGGCTGAGCGGGTGATCCTGGCCGGGAGCAGCTGGCTCATGTTGCTCGGATGCTGGATGCATTGAGTTCTCGGACTGATCGCCCTCCGCTTGCATGCCATGTTGGACAACCGAAGAAGTGGGCGAGATCTTTGTCATGGCGAGATCCAGGCCGTAATCGTTCAAGGGAGTGCTGGTAAATCGCAGCGAGCGGTCGGCTGAGAGGGCAGGCATGAAAAGGATCGCGGCAATGGCCGCCGTCGCGGGGACGCTCACCCGCTTTCTACCAAGACATGCAGTGCACGCGGCACCGTCGTGCGAAATCGTGTAAGGCTAGGCGAGGCGGCATGCAATTGCGCGATCACGCTCACTAAACACGCGCGATGGATAGGGCGATAAAAACGATGATTTCTCAGGCGAAGTCCTAGACGGCTTTGTGAGCCAGCCTTGAATGGGCCTTATTCTGCGATTCGTTCCTGGGCGAGTGCATTCGCAGGTGTACTGAGGCCCGTGTGCAGGAAGCGTAGCCTCGCCGCGTCACGATATGCGGAGTCTGAGTTATGCGCATCCAGCAGCACACAAACAGTCATGTTCGTCCGTCTGATTCGCCCACTCAAGATGTGCCTGTTTCCGCTGAAGATCTTCCAGCTTCCGATGGCTGGCCAATGGGCCTGGAATCTTTAAGAAAAAGCCCGCGTCAGAGAAATTCTGCCTCCAAGCACGCATCCCAACGGCACATTGGCGCAAATGCCATGGCCGAAATTCAGGAAGCAGAGGCAGTCTATGATGCATTCGTAGTCGCCAAGTATCTTGCCGATCCACTGCATGGCACGGTAGACAATACGGCGGAACTGATCGCGGAAGTGCCCCACTCGGGTGAACCGGAACATTCCCCGGAGGCCGACCACCCTGCGCAGTCACACGAACACACGCCGATCGATCACACGCCAGTGTCGGCAGACCATCAGACGCAGCATGGTATCGGCGCGGATCACTCTCTGGATCCGCATCCGATCGAGCCAGCAGCGCACGAGAGCCTCCTGCACACCCTGGCTGAGGAGGGCGCGCCGGGAGGCGCTGCCGATCTGGCGATGAGTTTGAGCATCAGTGGCGCCATGCTGCCGCTATCTGGCCTTGCGATCTACGCCGCTTACAGGGAAACCCGCGAAGTGGCCGAACAACGCGGTGCCCTGCGGCAACGCGAACGGCGGCTGCGGTCGGAGAGGGCGTTGCTGCGACCGGCGCTGGAGAGCGGCCCACTTACTGCCGTTGCAGGCGCTCAGATCCATGCCTTGAGCGAGGCGCTTGATACAGTCGCTTACCAACAACAGCGCAACGCACGTGATGGCGCCATCGCGATGACCTCGATGGCGTCCGCAAGCGTGATCTTTACCAAGGCCACGACAGAGCTCGGGACCCAAGGCGGGTTGGCACTCGGCGCCAAGAGCGCAAATGCCGCTGGCTTGATCGGCCACAGCACCGCTGCCGCAGGCGCCGCGTCGGCGGCCGGTATTGCTGGCACATTTGTGTTGGCTCCGCTGGCAAGCGTCGCGGCCACCGCGCTGGGCGGTACGTTCCTTCACCAGTCGCGCAAGGAAAAAACGCGCGTCGCTGCCGATGCGGCGCGCGTCGAAGACTTCCTGCACCAGCTGGAACCAGGCGACCTCAGCCCCGGCGCGCAACGCTACCAGCACTTTTTGAGCACCAAGCTGACCCAGCGCAGCGGATTCGCCGGCAGCTTCAACAACTGGAACAAGGGCTTTGTCGTTGGCGGCGTCACCTACACGGCCAGCACTTTGACCAAAACCGGAGTCAGCGCTGCTGTTGTGCTGGGTGCAGCCACCGTGACCGGGCCGGTGGGCACCGGTTTGGTGGTCGGTGCCGGTCTGCTGGGTGCGGTCACGATGGGTGTTGGTGGCCACCAGTTTCTGCTGGCGCATGGCAAGCAAAAACGGTATCGCAACTACGAGACTGCGGAGATGCCCAGCGTGGACCGGGCATTGCTTGCCATGGCCGACCTGCTGCCCACGACCGAGGCGGGCATCGCTGCCTCACCGGGGGAAGTGGATCCGCATGGCACACCACGCGTCAGTGACGGTGCCTCGGGAAAAGCGTCGGACACCGTCGTGACGACCGGCACTGGTGATCAGCTGGAGTCTGACCATGTCATGCCCGGCTCAACCGAACACACGGTGGCTGCCCAGTCGGTAGCGGCAAAACAGGCATCGCCTGCAGCCGACGACGCGTCAGCCGCGACGGAGGCAACTGTTGCCGTTCCGCAGCATGGATTCGAACTGCGCAGCGCCCTGTACGCCTGTATCGACGGTCAGGAAAAAGCACGGGACGCGCTCTTGCAGAGCTGCGCCAACGACATGAAGAAACGCTATCGGGCAGTGCCTCGCTCTACCGATCAGCGCCCAGCAACTGGTCAGGCGGCTCAACCGTCCTCGCTCGCCAAGCGAGCCAGGGCAGCGCTTTTTGCAGGGGCGACCTACGGGCGAGCAGTGCTCACCGGCAAACCCCGCGTCGCTGGCGAAAAAGCCGCGCGAAGCTATGCAAAACATACCGATACATTGACCGAAACAGCGTTTAGCCAGTGGCTGCAAACGCCAGGCTCGGTCAAGCCGCAGATTGCGTACATGCAATGTTGTCTTGAGTTACAAAAGAAATATCTAGAATCGAAACTGCGCCTGCGGGTGGAGCTGCCGGCGGAGGATGCTGCCATTGGTGCAATCCCAGACACAGAGACCACAGCCACGACGGCTGCGCAGGCGCAGGCACGCCTGACCACGCAACTGCATCAAGCGCGTGAGCGCGACGAATTCCAACTGCGATCTGTCAGCCTGATGTTGGAAGAACTGGGCATGGCAAACGAGGAGCTGGAGAGTTCAGACACAAGAAAAATCCAGCGCGCAGAAAACAGGATGCAAGGGCTGCAACAGCGCCTGGTCGGTGCGTTGACCGCAAACGCGATCACGCCGCAGCCAGGAAGTGCGGGCTTTGCGCATTTCTGCATGAAGCAGGTCCGGCGGCACACTACCGATGTGCGCGGCACGTTGCTGGCCACCGAAATGCAGGCCGCGCGCATCCGCGAAGGCGCTGCGGCTGCGGCAATGCCGTCCTTCAGCCCTTGAGCGATCAGCAGTCGTGGCGTCTTTAGGTTCAACTGGCGACCTGTCGCCTGTAGAGTTCGAGCGGCGCTACGCGCAACGAGAGTCCTGAGTGTCTACAAAACCTTGGGCGTATCAGCTCGATCATTCTCCGTGTCAATGCTTCGTCGCCTCAACCAGGACTTCGGTGAGCCACCGCGAAACGGAGCGCTTCTCGCCAAACCGCGACACGGGAAGATCGCTTTCAAGAAAACGGATTCGCCTCCGAAAGTTACTTGCATCGTGAACGCCTGAAAATATCAACGTCAACCCCCACAGGCATTTCAAATGATGGACAGATTATTTAGTTTTGACTATAAAAAATATCGCGAAATGACGGAGGCGGCTGATGATCACCGCAATTCTCCGCCCCCTGAAGAACGCAGGGAAGACTACAGCACGGGTTGCAACATACATCCGCTGCTTGAATCCCTCCCGCGAAGAAATCCCGCGCAAGTGCATGCCGATAGCTCGGTCCATCGGATGCGCGCAGCCGCGCCGACCTCCCAAACCCATGGAGATTACTCAAAAATATTAGAACTAATCGGCGCATATGGCGATGGCAAAGGTATTCCCGAGCTACGAAGAAGATTTACAAGTTTTTCTGGCTTTTTGACAGACAGCGGCCTGTCACATATAAGTGGCAGGCAGATGCTTCGGGAATTGAACGAAGATCAACGCGACCAGGTCATACATCAAATGATAAGACGAATTGGGCATTCTCCGGATCCTGAATATCGAGAACTTGCGATGAACCGACTGGAGTCGAATTGCAGTCAAAACATTGTGCTGAGCCAACTGACTTTGGATCGCATTGCCAAAGCCAAAGCCAAAGCCAAAGCCGAAACCAAGGCCAAAGCCGAAACCAAGGCCAAAGCCAAAGCCGAAGCCAAAGCCAAAGCCGAAGCCAAAGCCAAAGCCAAAGCCAAAGCCAAAGCCAAAGCCAAAGCCAAAGCCAAAGCCAAAGCCGAAACCAAGGCCAAAGCCGAAACCAAAGCCGAAGCCAAAGCCAAAGACAAAGACAAAGCCGATGCCATAGACGTAGTCCAAAGCAAGGTCAACGAAATTATGGAATATCTACCAAGATATGAAGCATTAGGGAAATTGCCATCGACTGTGGGATTCCATCAGTACTTGCGTATTGATGGCTCATTTAGCCGGATGCTACTTAACATCCTTCCATACATCACCCCAGATCAGTAGAAAAGATTTGATCTAGCAAGCGAGAGGCGCAAACTGGCCTTGGCCGCTCCAAAAAGCAAGCCTCTAAAAGGCGTATTCCGGCCCCTCCATAAAAACCCAGATTTGCTTCTTGAAATTTCAAGAAAATTCAGCAATAGAGCGTGCAGCATCAACGATGCAAGTAGCGGATATTTATTACAAGCAGAACTCGAAAAAATAGTCGACGAGAAAACCGGCAAACTGACTCGTCTGGGTGAAGCAGTGATTTCAGGAGCATCCGAAGGCATCCAGGTAGCAATTCGCGCCAATTTCAGAATTCGTTACCAACAACCGGACCTGCCATCCAACAGCCCCCCTCGGGCCTTCCATCGGCAAGAAGAGAAGTGGAATCCCGATACTCCGGCGGGTTCTTCCTATTCTTCCTATTCGTCCCTGTTCCCGCCCACCCCTTCTGGCGGTTGGCCGCAGAGCGCACCAGGCACGTGGAATCCCGATACTCCGGCGGGTTCTTCCTATGGTTCATGGTCAGCCCAGCCCGAAGCATCGAGTTCCACCTTCGATGATCTCAAGTCCTTGGACTCCAGACAGAACTATGGTCATCGCGAATTCGACCTCAATACGCCCCAGGAAATCGAGCAGCCAGGGTGGCAGTACGCCACGCCCGCCCAAAGCACGGACTCGACCTTCGACGGCCTCTCCTCCATGAGCCATTACGACCGCAAATTCGACCTCAACACCCCCCAGGAAGAAGCGGAGTCTTGGGACTACGGCACGCAGACTCCCATGGGCCACTCGGCCATGAGTCCCGAGAGGATCGATGTGGACAATCTGCCGTCGCCCCAGGACGTCGCAGACCCCGAGCTTCCTCAAGTGACGGCCACTTCGTGGCTGCTGGATGGACATCTGCGCGCCTACACCGACGACCTCGCTCGCCAATTGCGAGGGCAGCCCAATGTCCACTTACTCCACTTTGCCGACTCACAGGTAGTGACCATGCTGAGCTCCGCAGATCCAGACCAACAGGCCCGCGCACGGCGCCTTCTTGTTGGAGACGACGTCCCACCTATCGTGTTCCTGCCGATCAATCAGCCCAACGTGCATTGGTCATTGCTCGTCGTCGACCGGCGTAACAAGGACGCTGTTGCAGCCTACCACTACGATTCCTTGGCACAGAAGCAGCCACAGCAACGCTACCTTGCCGACATGGCGGCGTATCACCTTGGCCTTGACTATGAAGAAACTCATGAAATGCCCACCGCGATACAGCCGGATTATTATTCCTGCGGCGATCATGTGCTGACCGGGATAGAGATGCTGGCTCACAGGGTGATCGACGGCACCTTCGACTACGCGGGCGGCAGGGACTTGAGCGATATCGAACCGGACCGCGGCCTGATCAGGGATCGTCTTGCCCAAGCGGCGCAAGCTCCAGCAGAAAGCAGCGGCAGGTCAGTTCCCGAACGCCCATCGAACACAAGAAAAAGAAAAGCAAGTGGTGGAAGTTCTAGCAATTCGACCATCGGCGATAGAGGGTCGGCAGCAATTCGTTAAAAAGCTCTTTGCTGGCAGCGGGTTGGCTTATCTTTGGCTTTTTTTTACCCGAATCCCTGCCGACCCTCATTCCGAGCATCGACTGCGACCGTCTGGTGGCCACGCAGTAGTTTTGTTGGCGGCTCTTAACCGATTCGGAGCGAACGCCGCGCCCGTCTGACGATGAGCGCGGTGGTTTCTTGGCTGCTGTTATTCCTTCGGCGTGATCCACACCTGCTGCTGCAGGCCGCGCACGCCGGGCTTGGCGGTGCTGTCCAGGTCGAACACCACCACGGTGTTGTCGCCCTTGCGCTGGAACGGCGCCGGGAAATACAGCGCACGTTGCGGGCCGATGGCCCAGTGGCGGCCGAGGTTGACGCCGTTGGCCCAGGTTACGCCCTTGCCGAAGGCGCGCATGTCCAGATAGGTATCGGTGGGTGTGCCGATGCGCAGGGTGCCGCGATGGAAGGCAGGGCCATCGACGTGATTGCGGGTCCAGCCGCGGATGCTGTCGGGCGAGCGCATCGGTAGCGGGAAGGCCTGCCAGCCGGTGAGTTGCCGGTTGTCCAGCAGCACCGGGTCGACCAGGCCGGCGCGGCCGTCGGCCATGCGCGGGCCGTAGTTGATGCGGCCGCTGTTTTCCACCAGCACATCGAGCGTGTGTTCGCCGGCCGGAATATCCACGTTGGTGGAGACCTGCTGCAGGCGACGTTCGACGCTGCCGACCGGCTTCTTGTCCAGATACACGCGTGCTACGTCGCGCACCTCGCCCAGGTACAGCGAACCCTTACGCGGGCCGGTGACGGTGGTGCGGTAGAGGATGTAGCCGTAATCCTGGCCGAAATGTTCCATCGGCTGCGGGGTGTCGATGGCGATCGGGGCGGGCAGGTTGTCCCATAGCGAGGCGGATTCGCGCAGTTGGGTTTCCGGCAGGGCGGCGATGGCGATCGGTGCCGGTAATGCAGGCGGTTGCACGCCGGTGACGCGGGTGATGGCATCGCGCATCAGTGCGAACTTGGGCGTGGGACGGCCGGCCTCGTCGAGGATGGCGTCGTAGTCGTAGCTGGTGGTTTGCGGCGCGTAATGGTCGCTGGGATTGCCCTGGAAATTGGCACCATTCATGAAGCCGAAACTGGTGCCGCCGATGAACATGTAGAGATTGGCCGAGTGGCCCTGGCGCAGGATCCACTCCAGTTCTTCGGTCTGTTGTTTGGCATCGGTGCTGGCGTGCGGCTTGCCCCAGTGATCGAACCAGCCGGCCCAGTATTCGCCGACCATGCGCGGTTGCTCGGGGCGGAACTTGATCAGTTTGTCGAAGGCGCTCTTGGCTTCGCCCGGCGCGAAATTCACCACCGCCAAGGTGTCCGGCAAGGTGCCGTTGGCGAGCATGTCGGCGCCGTCGGAAGTAAACAGCAAGGCGTCGTCGAAACCAGCCTTGACGTACATGGCGCGGTTGTCGTCCATGTAGGCATGGTCATCGTCGTAGGAGCCGTATTCGTTCTCGACCTGCACGGCGATGATCGGCCCGCCGTTATGGTTAAGCAGCGGATGTACCTGTTTGGACACCGCATCCAGATAGGCCTGGCTGGCAGCGAGAAAGCGCGGGTCGCGGCTGCGCACGCGGATGTTGTCCTTGCCGAACAACCAGGCGGGGTAGCCGCCGGCTTCCCACTCGGCGCAGGTGTAGGGGCCGGGGCGCAGGATGACGTTGAGGCCTTGCGCGGCGGCTTCGCGTACGAACGCGGCCACATCGTTGTTGGCGGTGAAGTCGAACTGGCCTTGCTGCGGTTCGACCAGATTCCAGAACACGTAGGTCTCCACCGTGTTCAGGCCGAGTGCGCGTGCCTTCTGCAGGCGGTCCTTCCAGTATTCGCGCGGAATGCGCTGGAAATGGATGGCGCCGGAGAGGAGTTGATACGGCTTGCCGTCGCGCACGAACTGCGTGCCTTGGGTGCCGAAGCTGGGCCAGGTGTCGGTAGTAGCGGCAATCGCGGTGACGGGAAGTGCGAACGCGAGGGCCAGAACGAGCGGTGCGAGGGTGGTGCGCAACATGGGAAATTCTCGGCGGAAACGAGTGACTAATGACGAATGACGCGTAAGAACAAGCATCAATTAAACGACGGCGGCAGATCCTCCTTGTTCGCACCGAAGGCCAGGTTTGGTTTGGCGCCCATGCTGAATTCCAGCGTGCCGCCAGCCGCCAGATCGGCATGGCGCATCCAGCTGTGGTTGATCGGTTTGCCGTTCCAGGTCAGCGATTGCACGTACACGTTTTGCGCGCTGCTGTTGTTGGCCACGATGCGCAAGGTGCGGCCGTTGCCGACATCCAGTTCTGCGCGCTTGAACAGCGGGCTGCCGAGGATGTAATTACCGCTGACTGGATCCACCGCATACAGCCCGAGCGCACTGAGCACGAACCACGCGCTCATCTGCCCGCAGTCTTCATTGCCGGACAGGCCATTGCGCGCGTCGTGGTATTGCTCGCGCAGCAGCCGGCGCACCATCGCCTGGGTCTTGTACGGCTGGCCGGCGTAGGCAAACAGATACGCCACGTGATGGCTGGGCTCGTTGCCATGCGCGTACTGGCCGACCAGGCCATCGATATCCGGCGGTGCATCGGCAGGCAGTTCGGAGCTGGTGGAAAACAACTCGTCGAGTTTGGCGACGAAGCCGTCGCGGCCGCCGTACAGGTCCATGTAGCCGTACAGATCGTGCTGGTTGAGGAAGGTGGCCTGCCAGGCATTGGATTCGGTGAAATCGCGCCATTGGGCGATGTGGCCCATGCCGCGCGGGTCGAAGGGTGTGGCCCAGCTGCCGTCTTCCAGACGCGCTTGTACGAAGCCACTGTCGCGATTGAACACGTTGCGGTAATTGCGTGAGCGCTCGCGTAGTGCGCGTGCATCGTCGGTGGCACCGGCGGCCTGCGCCAGATGCGCACAGGCCCAGTCGTCGTAGGCGTATTCCAGCGTGCGGCTGACCGCTTCGTCCACCTGGTCGGCGGGGATGTAGCCGAGCTTGCGGTAGTACGCCAGGCCGTGGGTGGTGTCGTCCATGGCGCGCTTGCGGTAGGCCGGCCAGGCGGCTTTGTAGTCGATGCCGGTGAAGCCCTTGGCATGCGCTTCGGCCAGCACCACCGCCGAGTGGTAGCCGATCATGCAGCCGGTTTCCACGCCTTGCAGCGGCCAGATGCCCACGCCATCCGGGCATTCGTTGGCGCCGCGCACCAGGCATTGCACCAGGTCCGGCACGCGCTCGGGCTGCACCAGGGTGAGCAGCGGATGCGCGGCGCGGTAGGTGTCCCACAGCGAGTAGGTGCTGTAGTTGTGATAGCCCTTGGGCGCGGTGTGGATTTGCAGATCCATGCCGCGATAGCGGCCATCCACATCGCTGAAGAGCGTAGGCGCGAGCAGGCTGTGATACAGGCCGGTGTAGAAGATGCGCCGCTGCGCGTCGTCGTCGCTGTCGATGCGGACGCGTGCGAGTTCTTTTTCCCAGGCGGCTACGGCTTGTGCGTGCACGCGGGCGAAGTCGAAGTCCGGCAGTTCGGCATCCAGGTTGGCCAGCGCGTTGTCGGCGCTCACCGCCGAGATGCCGACCTTGATCAGCAGCGGTGCGTCGGCCGCATCCGGGTAATGCAGTGCGGCCTTGAGATGCACGCCATCGGCGCTGCGCGTGCCTGCGGCCAGCGGCTGTTCTTCGTTGTACAGCTGCACCTGTTTGAACGGCCGTGACAGGCGCATGGCGAAATAGATGTAGCGTCCCTGCGCCCACTGGTAGACGCGACGGCCACCGGTGAGGGTGCGTTCGTCGACCACGCGCAGTTGCGCATCGGTGATGCGGGTGGGGATACCGGGTTTATCCTGCATGCCGTGGCACAGATCCAGCAGCACGTGCGCCGGCTTGCCCTTGGGGAAGTGATAGCGATGCAGGCCTGCGCGCGCGGTGGCGGTGAGTTCGGCATGCACGCCGCTGTCCTTGAGGCGAACGCGGTAGTAGCCGGGGGATGCGGCTTCATCGGCATGGTCGTAGCGCGAGCGGTAGCCGGTGTCTGGTGCGTCGAGCGCGCCGGGCACCAGCTTCACCTCGCCGGTGGCGGGCACCAGCAGAAAATCCAGCATGTCGCCGATGCCGGTGCCGGACAGATGAGTGTGCGAGAAGCCCATGATCGATCCGTCGGACTCGTGATAGCCGGAGCACGAATCCCACACGGCGTTGTAGGTGTCCGGGCTCAGTTGCACCATGCCGAACGGCAGCGTTGCGCCGGGAAAGGTGTGGCCATGGCCGCCGGTGCCGATGAACACATCGACATGGCGGGTGAGGTCGGCGCGGGTGCGCGCATCGGCGGGAAGTGCGTAGTTGCCGGCGCGTGCGCGGGCGAGGCCTGTTGCCAGAGCACCGCTACCGAAGAGGGCTGCTGCGATGGCGCTTTGGAGAAAACCGCGTCGTGTTGCCATGTGGTGTGGTCTCTGATGTCACGAGGTGGGTGCGCCGTACCCTCATCCGCCCTTCGGGCACCTTCTCCCGAGGGGAGAAGGGAAGATCAAGCGCTCTGCAGTTCCGCGCTGGAAGGGCGGTCGGGCCCTTCGTGGAATCAGGCGCTACGCAGCAGCTGGGGTTTGCGTTGGTGCAGATCGATGATGAGTTCGCCGAACAAGGTGTTGGCCCAGGCGAACCAGTCGCGGGTGAAGGTGCTCGGGTTGTCCTTGTCGAAGGCTTCGTGCATGAAGCCGGTGCCGGCATGGGTGGTCTTGAGCCACTGCAGGCACTGGCGCAGTTGTGCGTCGTCGTCGCTGACCAGCGCGTACTGGATGATCGACATCGGCCAGATCGTGCCCATGCCGCTGTGCGGGCTGCCAACGCCTTCGGCTGCAGTGCCGCGCGAGAAATACGGGTTGCGTTCGCTCCAGGCCAGCTGGCGGGTGCGCAGGAACACCGGGTCGGCGCGGTCGCAGCAGCCCAGGTAGGCCAGGCTGAGCAGGCCGGGGGCGTTGGCGTCGTCGATGAACAATTGGTTGCCGTAGCCGTCCACTTCGAATGCCCAGTACGCCTGCCCATCGGCGTCGTGTTGCTGACCAAACTTGCGTGTCGCCGCTTCCACTTCATCGGCCAGCGCGGTGCAGTCGGCGGCGAATTCGGCATCGCGATGCAAGGCCGTGCTCATCGTCGCCAGCTGACGCAGCGAGGCCACCGCAAACAGGTTGGCCGGCACGAACAGCGGATACACGCAGGCATCGTCGGAGGGGCGGAACATCGAGTGGATCATGCCGTTGGGCCGGGTCGGCTGCCCGTAGCCTTCCAGCACCAGGGTTTCGGTGGCCAGCGGCGAGGGCCGCTGGAACACGTAGGGGCCGCGATTCTCTTTGCGCTGCTGCTCGCGGAAGGTCTTGACCACCACGTGCATCGCCGCGCGCCAGTCGTCGTCGAACGGGGCGCTGTCGCCGGTGGCACGCCAGTATTCGTGCGCGATGCGGATCGGGTAGCACAGCGAATCGATTTCCCATTTGCGCTCGCCCACACCCGGCTTCATCTCGGTGATGTCGTTGAGCGACCACTTCAGGCGCTGGGTCTGGCCGTCTGGCAGGAAGGCATTGGCATACGGGTCGAGCCGGATGCACGCGGCCTGGCGCTGGATCAGGCCATGGAACATGCGCCGCAACGCGGGGTCGCGCCTGGCCAGCGGCACATACGGGTGCACCTGCGCGGAGGAATCGCGCAGCCACATCGCGTGGATGTCGCCGGTGATGACGAAGGTGTCCGGCTTGCCGTTGCGGGTGCCGGTTTCCACCGTGGTGTCTAGCGTGTTGGGGTAGCAGTTCTCGAACAGCCAGGCCAGTTCCGGATCGGCGATGCGCGATTTGATCTGCACGATCTGTTGCTCGACCGCCTTGCTGACAAAGCGCCGCTGCGCCTTGGGTGGGCGCTTGCTGACGAACGCGCCGGCGGCACTGGACGCGCCGGTAGCGGGCGCGGCCGCCAAGGCGGGCAGCGCGGTGGCCAGCAGGCCGGCGCCCGCGCTGGCGCCCAGCAACTGAAGGATGTCGCGGCGGGTGTGCATGACCTGGAGGCTCCTTGGATTCTGCAAGCGGTCTGCACAGCGGCACCTCCGCATCAGCGGCGTGGCACGCCGGACCGACGATGAGACCTATGCAGGACCAATTCCCGATGACCATACAACGTGTGCGCCGAATGTGCATAGTGCGTTCGCACAATTCGGCGCCGTATGCGTGGGTTGCGGCCAACAGCCGACACGGCTCCCCATCACCCGGCCGCCTGCGCACGCCAATGCGCCGGCCCCGCGCAGTGGCCATCGTCGTGCTCATGCCCGAACAGCTCATCCAGCATGCGCCGCGACGGGCTCCATTCGCCGATCGCCGGGTGGATCAGCATCGCCTTGCAGGCGTCCAGATGGCTGCCGCTGAGCGCTGCCTCGATCGCGGCGTGTTCGTAGGCCTTGAACGAGCGCACCAGGCCCTGCACCGCGCTGGGCAGCGGCGCGGCCGGAATCGGCACGATGCGGTCGCGATCGATGTCGGCGGCGATCTCCACGATGTCGTCGTCGGCCAGCTCGGCCATCGCGCCCTGGTTGCGCACGTTGACCACGTGCCGGCTGGGGCGGGCGCCGGTCAGCGCGCTCATCACGTCCACGGCGATGCGGTGATAGCCGGTGCTGGCGCGGAACGGGTCCGGCTGCGGCGCCAGGTCCGGGGCGAAGGCCGAGCCGGCCTCGGCCTCCAGCTTCATGTACGAGCCGGAGCGCTGCGCCAGATAGGCCGCATAGGTCTGCACTGCGCCGGTGGTGTCGCTGGCGTCCAGGCGGCTGCGCAGGTCGCCGATCAGGCTGCGGTTGAGCCGCTCGATCTCGCCACCGCGGCTGGCCCCGCTGGCGCGCTGGTTGTCCAGGGCGCGGCGGCGTTCGTAGAAGAAATACAGGTACTCGGTGGGGATCAGCCGCAGCGCACGCAGCATGTCGAAGTCGAACAACGGCGCCAGGTACAGCTGCCGCAGGATGGCGTCGTCGGCCAGCACGCGGTCGATGATGTCCACGCCGCGCAGGCGCACCGCGCGGATCCAGCCCAGGTGGTTGAGGCCGACGTACTCGCATTCCACATCTTCGGCGGGTTCGCCGAGTGCGCGCGCGATGTTGTGGAACAGCTCCACCGGCGTGTCGCAGATTCCGACCACGCGGGCGCGGGTGTGGGCGCTGATGGCCTGGGTGATCAGCCCGGCCGGGTTGGTGAAGCTGACCAGCCAGGCATCCGGACTCAGGCGCTCGATCATGCGCGCCTGTTCGATCGCCACCGGCACCGTGCGCAAGGCCTTGGCCACGCCGCCGGGGCCGGTGGTTTCCTGGCCGGAATAACCGTGGCCGATGATGGTCTGTTCGTCGGAGGCGCGCTGGGCGATGCCACCGACACGAATGCTGTTGAGCACGAAATGCGCGCCTTCGATCGCCGCTTCCAGCGATGGCGCGGCGTGCACCTGCAACGCGCCCCCGGACTCGGCGACGATGGCGCGGCCCATCGCCACCATCAGCGCCAGGCGCTCCTGGTCGGGGTCGTACAGCACGATCTCGCGCGCGCCCAGCGCTTCGGCGGCTTCGTTGACGCCGTACACCACCAACGGCGTGCGCACGCCGCCGCCGCCGATCAGGGTCAGTTTGCGATTGTCGACAGAACTGCTCATGGAACGTCCTCGTGTGTGGGGGGAAAGAGTTGAAACAGACCGTCCAGCGCGCCGAGCGCGCTGCAGCACGCAGCGCCGCTAAGGCAGCCTTGCTGCGCGCAGGCATCCAGCGGCTGGCCGTGCATGTACGCGGCGATGAAGCCGGCATCGAATGCGTCGCCGGCGCCGGTGGTGTCGCGGACCTGCACGGCGGGTGCGGCGATCAGGCGCGCGCCTGCGTCATCGACGACCATCGCACCGCTGGCGCCGAGCTTGATCACCGTCTGGCGCAGGCCAAGTGCGCGCGCCCAGGCCAGGCAGGCATCGGCCCCGTCGCCGCAGTCCATCAGCGCGGCTTCTTTCTGGTTGGGCAGGAACCAGGTCACCGCACGGCAGGTGGCGTGGTTGGCCGGATCGGTGAGCCAGGCCGGGCTGAAGCCGACGTCGAGCGAGGTGGTGCAGCCGGCGCGTGCCAACAGCGGCAATAACGTGGCTGCCAATGCGGCCGGCAACGGCATCGCAAAGTGCACATGCGTGGCTGCGGACAGTGTGTCGATGATGTCTTCGCGCAGCAGCAACGCGCTCAACTCGGCGTTGGCACCGATATAGGTGAAGAACGAGCGGTCGTCGTGCAGCGACACGCTGGTGGTCACGCCAGTGCCGGCAGTCGAGTCGATCAAGCCATCGGCCGAGACACCGAACTCGCCCAAACGCTGTTCGAACAGCGCGCGGTCCTGCGCACCGATCGCGCCGATCACGCGCACGTTGCAACCCAGCTGCGCCAGCGCGCAGGCGGTGATGATGGTGCCGCCGCCCAGTTCTCGCTTGTAATGGCGGGCAAGCGCTTCTTCGCCCGGTGCCGGCCAGCGTGCGAAGCCGCTGAAGATGTGGTCCAGATAGACCTCGCCGACCACCACGAGTTGCGCGGTGTTCATTGCAGCTGGAACGGCCATGCGCGCTGCCTCCTTGCCTGGATCAGATACAACGCGCTGCCCACGCACAGCGCCACCACGGCGGCGAGCAGGCGTCGCCCCGGGCTGGTCGCCAGCAGATACAGCCAGCCGAACACGCTGATCAGCAGCGGCCATGGATACAGCGGCATCGCAAAGGCCCGCCGACGTCGCTTGCGTCGCAGCAGCACCACCGCCAGGCATTGCGCCAGAAACTGGAACAGGATCTGGATGATCATCAAGGTGGCGATCAGATCGTCCAGCGACAGCAGGCAAGCCAGCGCCGAGGTCGCACCGACGAACAGCAGCGACACGGTGGGAAACCCGCCGCGCGGATGCAGCCGTGCAAATACGCCGAAGAACTGCCCGGCCGCCGCGGCCGCGTACGGCACCCGCGAATAACCCAACTGCACCACCAGCGCCGAGCCCCAACTGGCGACGACGATCAGCGCCACCGCCACGGTGCTGCCGATGGGGCCGTAGATGGCCTGCATGAAGTCGGCCATCACCGCCTTGGATTGCGCCGCCTGCTGCCAGGGCAGTACACCGAGCAAGGTGATGTTGAGGCCCAGATACAGCAGCGCCACGATCGGGATGGAGATCAGCACCGCGCGCGGAATCGTTCGGCGCGGCTTGCGGATTTCCCCGCCGAGCATGCACACGTTGTTGTAGCCGCCGTAGTCGTAGACCGCGATCAAGGCCACCGCACCGAAGCCCAACCAGAATCCATGCGGCGACGCGGGGCGCGCGTGCAAGAACGCCGATGCAATGCCGAAATCGAAATGCAGCACGCCGCTGAGAATGATCCACACGCAGGCGCCGATCACCACCGCACTGACCAGCAGCGACAGCACTTGCACCGAGCGCACTTTGCGATACAGCAGCAGCGTGTTGAACGCGCACAGCGCCATCGCGATCGCGGTGAGCTGGGTATGGCCCAGCCCCGGCATCAGGAACGCCAGGTATTGCACGCAGCCCACCGCGGCAGAACCCACCGACAACGGTGCGGTCAGCAGGGTCTGCCACAGATACAGAAAGCCGAACAAGCGCCCCCAGCGTTCGCGGCCGTAAGCCTCGCGCAGATAGTGGTACGGCCCGCCCGAGCGCGGAATCGCCGCGCCCAGCTCGGCCCACACCAAGCCATCGCACAGGCACAGCAGCGCACCGGCAACCCAACCGACCAACACCGCCGGCCCGGCCAGTGCCGACAACGCCAACGGGATGGTGATGAACGGCCCGATGCCGATCATGTTGAGCAGGTTGGCCGACAGCGCACTCCAGAAACCGAGCGTGCGCGGCGGTGCCGAGGCCTTTGTGTTTGCTGGCAACACGGTGGGTACGGTCAACATGCGTGGTGCTCTGCGTGCGCGACTGCCGCTGCGTTGGTCGCAATGCGTGTCGATGTCAGCCCGTCTGCGCAGTGAATCGCGGTGGGTTGCAGTTGATGCAGATCCAGCACCAGCACTGTGTTGTTGCCCTGCTTCAACCACGCGCCCGGGCAGAACAGACATTGCTGCGGGCCGATCTCCCAGTAACGCCCCAGCAGCCGTCCGTTGATCCACAGATAGCCTTTGCGCCACTGGCTCATGTCGAGGTAGATGTCGCCGACTGTTTCCAGCGCGATGTCGGCCGCGAAGAACAGGCCGGGCCGTGTGGGTGGTGCCTGCAGCGGGCGTAGCGTGGGTGCGTTGTCGCCATCCAGCGGCAAGCCATGTACCTGCCAGTCGCGCAGCTCCTTGCCATCGAGCCGCACCGGGCCGAGCAATCCCTTGGCATCGCCCAGGGCGGGGCCGAAGTTGATATGCCCGAAGCTGTCGACCAGCACCTCCAGCGTCCGCTCACTGGATGCAGCGCTTGGAAGTGGCAGCTGTGGCGAGCTGTTGAGGCGCGCGTGCTGCACGCGCGAGACATACCCGATTTCGTCACCATCGAGTTGCACCGCCGCGTAGTCGTGCACCTTGCCAAGATCCAGCTGTGTGCCAGCCGCGATGCGGCGCCGGTACACCACCAGCCCCAGGTTCTGCCTGAGCAGGGTCTGGTTGTCGGTGGGCCGCTCGGTGTGTACGGGGCCGACACTCAAGTTGTCCCAGAGCGCGGCCACCGGGCGTGCAAGGACCGATGCAAAGCGCGCGCGCGGTGGCGCGCCCGGGATCGCTGGCAGCGCCGTGCTGCTGTGCTGGGCGATGATCCGGCGCAGCGCCATGTACGCAGGCGTGGCGCGGCCGCCTTCGTCGATCGGTGCACTGTAGTCGTAGCTGGTCAACGCAGGCTGGAATTGCGAACCATCGTCTTCGGCATTGGCACCCGCGCTCAAACCAAAATTGGTACCGCCGTGCACCACGTACAGATTGAACGAGTAACCGGCGGCCATCAGTTGCTGCAGCATTGGCGCGTAATCGCGCTGCGCGAACGCGTCTTCGCCCCAGTGCGTCAGCCAACCGGGATAGCCTTCGGCCACCCACACCGGTGCATCGCCTGCAATCTGTTTTGCTTCCTGCAGTTCAGCCAGATCGGCGCCATCCAGTCCCAGCGCGGCGTCGGGCAGATAGGCCTTGCGCCGGCGCAGATCCTTCATGCCTTCGGCCAGTGAGAACGGACCATCGATACCGTGCTGGCGCCACAGCGCGGCCAATGCCTGCAGATAGCCCACATCGCTGCCCTGCATGCTGTATTCGTTTTCGATCTGCAGCATCAGCACCGGCCCGCCGGCGCTGGCCATCAGCGGTGCGATGCGTGGTGCGACTGCGGCGATATATCGCTTTACTGCTGCCATGTAGCGCGCATCGCTGGCATCGCGCAGGCGCATGCCCGGCTCGCGCAACAGATACGGTGGCAGCCCGCCCAGCGTCCACTCGGCGCACACGTACGGGCCGGGTCGCAGATACACCCACAGCCCTTCCTGCTGGCACAGCCGGATGAAGGCAACGAAATCGCGTTCGCCGGTGTCGAAATCGAACTGCCCCGGCTCGCGTTCGTACGCATTCCACATCAAGTACAGCGCGATGGTGTTCAAGCCCATTGCCTTGGCCATGCGGATGCGCTGCAGCCAATCCGCACGGGCGATGCGCAGCGGATGCATCTCGCCGCTGCGCAATTGCCACGGTTGCTGATCCAGCACGAACTGGCCACGCTCGAATCCAAACGTATGCGGCCGGCCATCCGGCAGCGGCGCATGTGGCGACGACAGCACCGCCGGCGCGGCCGCCAGGCCGAACGGTGCGAGCAGGCCGAACGTACACAGGCTTCTGCGTTTCATCGTCTCTCCAACCAGGGTGAGCAACTGTCGAACTGCACTGCACTGCGCAGCGCGACGCGTGCCGCTAGAACGCGTACTTGACCGTGAACAACGCCGTGCTACCGGCATCGACGATGTCGGAGATCGCCAGGTTGTTGCGGCCCACATGCGCCCAGTAGCTGTATTCCTTGGTCAGGTTGGAGATCGACAGATCCATGCTCACGCCGTTGTCGAAGCGGTAGCCGGTGTGCAGGTCCACGCGCCGAGTCGGGCGCGCCCACAGGTCGTTCCAGGGCGCGCTTTCATGCAGAAAATCGTAGCCCAGCAGGTACGAACTGCTGAAGTGGTAGCTCAGGTTCAACGAGAACCCGTTGTGTTCGTAGAACAGTTCCAGATTGGCCATCGCCGACGGCGCAGATTGCATGTGCTCATTGTCGAAGCCATCCAGCCCAAGGTCGGCACGCGCATGCTGGCGGGTGGCGTTGGCGCTCACGCCCAGGCCGTCGAACGGCGCGGGCAGATCCTGGAACTTCTGCCGCGCGCTGAGTTCCACACCGTAGATCTTGCCATCGCCGCCATTGGTGGGCATGTGGTACAGCACCGTGCCGCTGCCGCTGGTGTTGCCATTGGCCTGGGCCGATCCCGCATCGTAGATGTAGTTGCGTAGTTGCTTGTAGAAACCGGCCAGGGAGAAGAACCCGCCGCGTTCGGTGGACCATTCGCCGGACAGATCCAGGTTGGTGGATTCGATCGGCTTGAGATCGGGATTGCCCTGCGTGATGGTGGTGATGCCGTTGGAAATGTCGATCTGGCTGCCGCCGCCCAGTTGCACGAAGGCCGGGCGGGTGTAGCTGGTCCACAGCGATGCGCGATACGCAGTGCGCAGATCCGGCCGCCAGGTCAGGAACACGCTGGGTAGCGGTTCGTTATACGAGGTGCTGTTGTGGTCGAAGTAACCGACGATCTCGTTGCCGTCCGCATCCACCGGACTCACCCAGAACGTGTTGTCGATGGCGGTGTGCTCGAAGCGCACACCCGGCACGATATCCAGATTGCCCATGGTGAAGGTGGCAGTGGCATAGGCGGCGCTGACCGCCTCGGTGCCGCGCATGGTGTTGCAGTTGTAGTTGTTGACGTAGAACGCGCTGCCGCAGGTGTCCAGGTCATCGTCGGTGAGGTGCTGGGCGATCACACCAGCCACCGCCGCTTCGCTCACGCGCGGCGTATTCCAGTCGTATTTACCGGGGAAAATCGAGGCATAGGTACCGGTGAAGATACCCAGATCGCCCAGCGTGGTGGTGCCGTCCACGCCGCCGGTATACCAGTCGCGATTGGTGTAGCGGCGGCTGCTCTTGCTGTATTTCACCCCGAACTGCACTGACCGCAGCGCGCCATCTTCGAAGTCGTAGCGGGTATCGAAGCGCGCGCCGCCTTTCTTCTGGCCGGAGTAGATCTTGGTCTGCTCGCCATAGCTGCTGGCAAACAACGCCGGGATGTTATTGACCTGCGCCAGCAGTGTGGGCGTGAGCTGTGGATACGGGAACGCACCGCCGCCATAGCGCACGAAGCTGTTGCCGGAATAGGTGTAGTTATCCTGGGTGAACTTGTCTTCGCGCCCGTCGATTTCGACATGGTCGGGTCGGTCGTTGTTACCGAAGCTGTAGAACAGGTTGGGCATGAAGGTCCAACCCCCTGCGGTCTTTTTTGCGCCGATCTGGAAGGTGGCCAGGTCGGCGATTTCCGGGTTGGTCTCGTACCAGAAGCGTGAAGCGATGCGGCCGATATTTGGCGTAAATACGCCCGGCGTGCCGGTCGGCACGTAGCTCACATCCTGCGGCAGCAACTGCACGAAGGTGGTGCCTTGCTCGGTCTTGGCATAGGCGGAGGTCATGCGCGCGTACAGCGACAGGCTGTCGTCCACATGCCAGTCGAACGAGGCATTGCCGCCGTAGCGGCGCTCCCAACCGGCAGCGATGCCCACATTCATGCCGGTACTGGTGAGGTTGTGCTGCGGATCGAAACCGGCGGCGTTGCGGCCATCGGCATCGGTGTTCAAGTATTCCCACGAGCCGTCGTTGAGCGCGCTGGTGGCGGCGGCCACTTCGCTGTTGGTGGTGGTGCGGTAGTCGTAATACGCGCTGGCATACACGCCAAACTGTTGCGCATCGCCGAACTTGTGCTGGAACTCGCCGCCGAAGCCGCCGCCCAGGCCGTCGCCGCCGTAATCGCGCGCACGGCTTTCCACCCGGCCGCTGCCGGTGATGCTGCCGCTGGTGGTGTCCTTGTAGTCGTAGGCGGTGGGCGTGCGGAAATCCAGCGTGCCGCCGATCGCATCGCCGTCCATGTCGGCGGTGGAGGTCTTGTTGGCCACGATGGTCTGCAGGCCGCTCGGCGGCAACAGGCTGAGCTGCACGCTGCGGCTGTACGGCATGCCTTGCGCCACGGTGACGCCGTCGATCATGTTGACGTTGTATTCGGAGGGCAGCCCGCGCACCGAGGCGAACATGCCTTCGCCGCGCGCTGCACCATCGATACCGCCGAAGTAGCCTGAGCCGGTGCTGGTGATGTTGATGCCGGCGATCAGGCCCAGCGCTTCGGCCACGTTGTGCACGGCGGTGCGTTGCAGGTCGTTGGCCGACAGCACGTCCACCGTGTTGGCAGCGTTGATCTTCAGGTCGCTGGCGTCGTAGCGATTGCTCACCACGCTGACCGCTTTCAGTTGTTTGACCTCCTCCAACGCGATGGCCACCGATGCGGTGCCGCTGTCGCCGACCTGCACGCTGGTTTCGGCTGCGCTGAAGCCTGGGTAGTCCAGATTCAGTGCGTATTGCCCGGCCGGCACATCGTGGATGACGAAGTGCCCGCGTGCGTCGGCCACCGCGCTGTAGGCGGTGCCGGCGATGCGCACCTTCGCATTGGCTGCGGGTTTGCCGCTGCTGCTTTCTTTCAGGTCTCCCTCCACGGTGCCGGCCATTGCGGCTGCGGCCGAGGCCAGGCCGGTCACGGTCAGGATTGCCACGATCCATTGCTTGCCGTTCGTACGCTCACGCTTGTCCACATGCCACCTCGCCAGATGCTGGGCAACGTTGCCGATGGCAACGCCCTCCGATGCCTTGCTCTAGGGCAGACGGTCTGCACGGCGATGTGCGCGCACGGCAACGCACGGCACGCAATGGAAGCGTGTGCGAAAGACCGAACGGAGTGGCGCCGGAGCGTCTGCCAGCTGTTACAGCGGTGCAGGCGTCAGTGGCGAGGCGGGGAGTACCCGGCGATGCACTTGGAGCGCGAGCGCATCGCGCTCAATTTGTAGTGCTTGGTCATGACGGCTGCACCAGCGCGACAGCAGCGCAGCATGCGTGCGTGCGATGCACTGCAAGATCGGCAACACGCAAGCGCTGGTCGATACGACGATGCTGCATCCAACCATCTCCCAGTGCAGGTGCTGCGTGGAAACGCTGTTGCCATCAAGGTGAGTCGCGCATCGCCGATGGCGTGTGTTGCCGACTGCGGTCAGTGATAGACCTCGTTTTCGCGTCTGTCAAGCAGGTGTGAAGTGTGTGCGGAGATCATCGTATTGCCTGCGGATAGATCACCAATTGGATGTTGCGCAGGCGCGATGGCTGCATCTTGCGATGCACTGCAATACAGATGCATAACGCAACAGGCGCCGGCCATGACAGCCGACGCCTGTTGATGTCCTGCAGTCGAACTCCTTACTTCGGCAACGGCGAACGCCCCGAAATCGAAAACGCTGCCGCCTCGCCAACCGCGCCGGTGCCCCGCTGGCCACCACCGACAAACAGCGTGTAATCGCCGGCTTCCACCGCACGCTGGCCGGTACGATCCACATCGCTCAAGGCGCGCGCATCCAGGGTGAAGGTGAGCGTGCGCTGCTCACCTGGTTTTAGATGCACGCGTTGAAAGCCGACCAGGCTGCGCAATGGAGATTGCGGGCGATCCGGATACTGCAGATACACCTGCGCCACTTCATCGCCGGCGCGCGTGCCGGTGTTGCGCACCGTGGTGGTCACTTGCAAGGTGCTGCCGGCTTGCAGCGTGGTGCTGGAGAGCTGCGGCGCGCCGTAGGCAAAACTGGTGTAGCTCAAGCCGTAGCCGAACGGAAACAGCGGCTCGCCCTTGAAGTAGCGGTAGGTGCGGCCCTTCATGTCGTAGCTGACGTACGGCGGCAGGTCCTTGGTGGAGCGATAGAACGTCACCGGCAAGCGCCCGCCGGGGTTATCGTCGCCGGCCAGCATGCGCGCGATGGCGGTGCCGCCGGATTGGCCCGGGTACCACGCCGCCACGATCGCGTCGGCATGTGTCTTGGCCCAGTTCAAGGCCACCGCGCTGCCGCTCATCAGCACCACCACCAGCGGCTTGCCGGAGGCCTTTGCCCGTTCCAGCAGCGCTTGCTGCGGGGCGGGCAGGGCGATGTCATTACGGTCGCCGCCGTCGAAGCCAGGCACGTCGATGCGCAGTTCTTCGCCTTCCACATCCGGCGACAGACCGACGAAGGCCACCACCGCATCGGCCTGCGCCACGGCCTGCTCGGCTTCGGCCAACTGCGCGGCGGCCGGTGCCAGCCACTCCAGGCGCACGCCCTGATCCTGGCCGCGGTGTTCCATTTCCAGACGGATCTTGCGCGGGCGGGTGTCGTCGAAATGCAGCACGGTTTCCACGCTGCGGCCATCGGCGTTATGCATACCGGCCGGCACGTGCTTGTCTTCGGCATTGCCTGCGACCACCAGCTTGTCGTCGATGTACAGCCGTACCGGATCGTGGCCGGCGCAGTCGAAGCAGCGCGCCACCCGTACCGCCAAGGTGTAGTCGCCAGCGCTCGGCGGCAGCAACTCGCCGCTCCAGCGCACTGCGTAACGATCGGCCGGCACGCCCTTTGCGGGTGCGACCTGATCCCAGTTGAAGCTCACGGTGCGATCCTGCCGCACCACGCGCGCCGCACCTTCCATGTCCACATTGTCGAAATACTCGCCACGCAATCCCGGCTTGCCATCGCTGCGCAGCGCGGTTTCCGGAATCATGCCGGGCACGCCCGCCGCCAGCGGTGCACCTTGTGCGTAACTCACCTGCTGCACGCCGAAGCGCTGGCGCAGGCCGAGCAACGGGGTGACCGGCGTGGACGAGGTGCCTTGATAATTTGCTTCCAATGCCGCCAACGCATCGGCATTCGGGCCGATCACCGCCAGCCGCGCGCCGGCTTTCAACGGCAGGGTGTTGGCGTCGTTCTTGAGCAACACGATCGATTGGGCGGCTGCTTTCAGCGCCAGCGCACGGTTGGCTGTGTTGTCGATATCCTTGGCGCCGAGCGTTGCATACGGATCCTTGTGCGGCGCTTCCAGTTCGCCCAGGCGATAGCGCGCCGCGAATAGACGCACCAGCGACTGGTCGAGCAGGGCTTCGTCCACTTCGCCGCGTTCGATTGCGGTACCCAAGGCGCGATACGCGTAGCCGCAGTTGAGATCGTGCCCGGCCTTGAGCGATGCAGCCGACGAGCCGGCGTTGTCGGGGCGGAAGTAATGGAACTGGGTCATGTCGTCCACCGCATCGCAGTCGGACACCACAAAGCCCTTGAAGCCCCAATCGCCACGCACCCGGCCGTTGAGCAACCAGTCGGCCGCGCAGGCCGGTGTGCCGTGCAGCGAGTTGTACGCACACATCACCGAGCCGGCCTGGCCGTCGATCAATGCGGCGCGGAAGGCAGGCGTGTAGGTCGCTTCCACATCGCGCGGCGACACATCCACATCAAAGCTGTGCCGGCCGGGCTCCGGCCCACTGTGCACGGCAATGTGCTTGGGCGTGGCGATGGTGCGCGGGTGATCCAGATCGTCGCCCTGCAGCCCGCGAATGAAGCCGACTGCGAGCTGCCCGGTGAGGAAGGGATCCTCGCCGTAGGTCTCCATGCCACGACCCCAGCGCGGGTCGCGGAAGATATTGATGTTGGGCGACCAGATGGTCAGGCCCGCATAACGCTTGTGGTCCTTGCCCGGGCCGCCGGCCTGATTGAACTTGGCGCGCGCCTCGGTGGAGACCACCGTGCCTACCTGCTGCATCAGCTGCGTATTCCAGCTGGCGGCCAGGCCGATCGCCTGCGGAAACACCGTGGCGTAGCCATTACGCGCGATGCCATGCAGGCCTTCGCTCCACCATTCGTAGGCGGGGATGCCCAGGCGCGGAATCGCCGGCGCATCGTTCATCGCCTGCGCGACTTTTTCCTCGCGGCTCATTTGCGCCACCAACGCGGCGGCGCGTTGTTCCGGCGTTTCATTGGTTGATTTTGGGGCGAATGCCGGCGCGCCAATCAGCGGCAGGCCCAACCCCAGACTCAGCGCAACGGCCAGGCGGCATGGAAATACGGACAACGACATCGATTCACTCCTGCGCCACGGTACTGGCCGTCACGCGTTGTTCTTGGATTGCCCGCAGTGACACTGCGGGCGGTGGTTAGTGACACTAAGAGCGGATAACAAAACCGCTGCGCTCACCGCCAGGCGGATGCGGTCGGTGCTCGTAACCGGCATGTACCACTCGTAGACTCCGGTTCTGAGCGCGCCGCCCGTATCCACCTGACGACCCCTCGCTGCGTGTTGTTAGCCGCTCTACGAGCGGTGGTTGTTGCTGATCGGACGCTGGATCGTGTGCGAATGCGTTGCACCACGCAGACACTGCGCAAACCGCCCTCTTCGCTGATCGCGCAGCGCCTTTGTGCGAGCGCTGCGCAATCAGCCGACGCCTTTTCCGGCGCCTTACTTCGTCTCGGCCGCCTCCGGCGGTGCACCGGCCAGCGTGCTCGCAAGGTCGCGCACCTGCAGCGTGGACTGCAACTGCGCCAGCGCAGCCTTGCTGCTCACGTGCACGGTCAACGGCTCGCCCGGCAACAGGTCGAAGGCGTTGTCCGACAGCGTGGCATCCACATCGCCGAACGACAGCCACACCTCGCGCGCCAGCGTAGGGCTGGACAGCGTCAGTGCATAGCCATCGCCATCAACGCGCCACTGGCTGTCGATCTTCGCGCTCGGCAAGGCCACTTGTTTGGCCGGTGCGAAGAACACCACTTCGCGCGACAACAGCGTCTCGCCGTCCAACAATTCTAACACCGCATAGCTGCGCTTAGGATCGGCGCTGCCCAGCAATTGCTTGTCGCTGAAGTTGCCGACCTGCAGGCTGCTGAGCGGTTTGACGGTGGCTTTCTCTTCGCGCTTGCTCAGCAGCTTGCCATCCATGCTCATCACCCGCATGCGCCAGCGTGCGGCCAGCGGGGTGGTGCGGTCGGACACCAGCGACACCTCGGTCTGGCCCTTGTCGTTACGCAGCGCGGCGATCAGCTCCGGCGCGTAGAAGCGGCGGGCGTGGTAGTGCAGCGCCTTCCAGCGGCCGTAGTAATCCACGCTGGACCACGACGCACCCGGCCACACATCGTTGAGCTGCCAGTACAGCGAGCCCATCGACTGCGGACGCGAGGCGCGCAGATGCGAGGCAGCCAGGTTGATGCCCTCGGCCTGCATCAGCTGGCTCAGGTAGACGAAGCTTTCGAAATCCTTGGGCTCGCCGAATTCGCGGCGGATATACAGCATCAGCCGCTTGTTGCCGTTGCCCTTGTCGAACTTCTGATGCACGCGCATCACCGGCGATTCCGGATCCATGTCGCCGGGTTCGGCGAACGCGCGCACGGTGCGCATATCCGGGAACGACTGCAGGCCGTATTCGGACATGAAGCGCGGGGTGACGTTGAGGTATTCGGTCACCGGCAGTGCAGGGCCGCCCCACACCTTCCAGTAGTGCATGTCGCCATCGTTGGCCTGATCGGCGGCGCCATCGAAGTTGGTGCCCGGCGAGGTGGACCAGTACGGCACGTCGCTATCGTAGGTGGCCACCACTTCGCGGAACACCGTGCCGAACAAGGTGGTCATACCGCGCTCGATACGCGTGCGTTCTTCCGGGTCCACCGACTGCTTGAACTTGACCCGGTCGCCCCAGTTTTCCCAGCCGGTCTGCACTTCGTTGTTGCCGCACCAGAGAACAATACTGGGATGGTCGCGCAGCCGCTTGACCTGTTCGATCGCCTCCTGCCGGGTGTTCTCGCGGAACTCCACGTCGTACGGCGGTACCGCGCCACCGAACATAAAGTCCTGCCAGATCATGATGCCCAGCTCGTCGGCCACCTCGTAAAAATGGTCGTCCTGGTAATGCCCGCCGCCCCACATGCGCAGCATGTTCATGTTGGCGTCGCGCGCATCCTGCAGGGTGCTGCGCATGCGCTCGTGACTCACACGCGCGGGGAACGCATCCAGCGGGATGAGATTTGCGCCCTTGGCGAAGATCGGGATGCCGTTGATCACGATCTCCATGCTCTTGCCGTACTTGTCCTTTTCGCGACGCAGCTCCACCGAACGCAGGCCGGTGATGCGCTTGATCTGCTGGCTGTCGCCATCGGCATCGCGCACGCTGGCCACGAAGGTGTAGCGGTCCTGCGCACCGTAGCCGGCCGGAAACCAGCGCTTGGGCTTGGCGATGCGCACCGGCAGATCGATACGGTTCTGGCCCGGGTCGACCACCGCCTGCTGGGTGAACTGGCCGACACTCTTCCCATCCGGCCCAAGCACATCCAGCGTCACCTGCACCGGGCCGCTGCGGCCAGCCTGCAGTTCCAGCTGCGCCTGCAGTTGCGCACTCTCGGCGTCCACACGTTGCTGGGCGATATGCAGCCCGTCCACGCGCACGGCATCCCAGGCTTCCACACGCACGTCTTTCCAGATGCCGGCGTTGACCATGCGCGGGCCCCAATCCCAACCGAAGTTGTACGGCGCCTTGCGCACGTAGGTGGAGCTATGACGCGACTCGGGTTCGTCGCCGAATGCCGAATCGTAGGCGCCCGGCAGCGCGTACGGCTGCTTGGCCAACCACGGCTGGATCTTCTTGATCGGCGAGAACAGCTTGACCTCGAGCACGTTGTCGCCGCGCTTGAGCAGGGATTTCGCATCCACCCGCCACTGCCGGAACATGTTGTCGGCGCTGAGCAGCGGCTTGCCGTTGAGGGTGACCTCGGCAAAGGTATCCAGGCCATCGAACACCAGTTCGACATGCGCGCGTTTGAGCGTGGCCGCATCGACGTTGAAGCGTGTTTGATACTGCCAATCGCTGAGGCCCGCCCACTGAATCTTGCCTTCGTTGTCGCGATAGAACGGGTCCGGCACCACCTTGGCGGCGATCAGATCGGTCTGCACCGCGCCCGGCACCTGCGCCGGCAACCATGCCGCCGCTTTCGGATAGGTCTTGGCCTGTTCCTGACCCGGCACCAGCCGCACCTGCCAGCCGGTGTCCAGGGTCGTTGCCGTGGGCGGCGCGGCCCAGGCCTGCGAGATGGCGAAGGCCAGGGCAAGCCCGAGACGGGCGGGGGTGGGGACGAAACGATGACGGGACAGGGGCATGGGTGACTCTCCTTGGATGGATCAGCGCGTGGCGGCGGGGGGCGCCTGCGCGGTGGTTTCAATCAACTGGACGGCGCCGATGGCATACAACGGGCCGCGAATCGGTGCGGTGAAACGTAGACACAGATCATGGACGCCGGTGCGTGCAGGCAATGGGGTTTCCAGGGTGAGCTGCTCGCCCACGCTGTCGCCCTGGGGCAGACGTACGCTCGCCAGCAGTTCGCCCTCGCAGCCTTGTCGCACTTCCAGCTCACCGCCGCGCGATTTGGCCGGGTACTGCACGACCTTGGATTGTTCATGGGCCAGACCGAAGTTGTTCGGCAGACGTGCGGCCTCGACCCTGATCGCACCGATGCCGTCCAGGCGCGCCTGCGGATAGAGGCGGCAGGCATGGAACAGATCGACGTTGTAGACCGGCGTATCGGCAGCGGTCATCTCCGGCAATAGCGGCAAGCGCAGGCCGAGTGCCCCTGTCTCGACGCAGTCGCGCAGGCCTTGCGTATCCACGCGCAACAACCCGGCACGATCAAACGTGCGGCTGCGCGTGGCGGCCAGCGCTGTGCCATCGGATGCGAATGCAGTGGCCTTGACCGTGGTCGGCAGCTGGATCGTAAACGGCGCCTCGTAGCGCGGCGATGCCGGCGTGGGATCGCTGCCGTCGGTGGTGTAGTGCAGCGTGCCTGCGCCAGCCTGGGTGCGGAGCGCCACCTTGGCCGGGCCACCCGCCAGCACCGGGTTGGGGCCGGATTCCAGTGCGATATCGGCAGCGAATGCACCGTCGCTGTAGTCGATGTCCAGCGCCTTGTAGCGCTGCAATTGCGCCGGCAGGCGCGCCAGAAAACCCTTCCAGTTGCGCGCAGCCACCGGCGACCACGTCACTTCCGCAACGGCAGACAGACGCGGGAACAGCGCGTGATCGATATGCCACTTCGATGGAATGTATTCGGACCACAGCGCGCCCTGCGCACCGAGTACATGCGTGGCCTGCTCGGCGCTGAGTTCTTTTGGTACCGGGTCGAACGCGTAGACCTTCGACAGCGGCAGGATGGTCAGGCGGCCGTTGGGCTCGTCGCTTCGCGTGGTCTGCAGATTGTCCAGATACAGCCAGTCGCCTGGTGCAAGCACTACGTCGTGACCTTGTTTGGCTGCCGTCACCGCGCCTTCGACGCCGCGCCACGACATCACCGATGCACTGGCCGGCACGCCGCCTTCCAGAATTTCATCCCAGCCGATCATGCGCCGGCCTTGCTGGGTGAGGTACTGCGCCAGCTGCGCGTTGAACCAGCCCTGCATCGCGTGCGCATCCTTGACCCCGAGCTTGCGCATCTGCGCGCGCACCGCAGGCGAGGCCTCCCATTGGTCCTTGACCGCCTCATCGCCACCGATGTGGATATACGCCGACGGGAACAACGTCAGCACTTCATCCAGCACGTTGGTGATGAAGCTCAGGCTGCGCTCGCTGGTGTTGAACAGATACGGGTTGACACCCCAATTCACACCGACCTGGGTGCGCTGGCCGGGCACGCCCACCTCTTCCGGATACGCCGCCACCGCGGCCTGCGCATGCCCGGGCATGTCCAGCTCGGGCAGCACGGTGATGTGCAGACGCGCCGCATAGGCAACGATCTCGCTGATCTGTTCCTGCGTATAGAAACCGCCGTAACGCTCGGGTGTGCCGTGCCGGCCGGCACCGGGCGGGGTGCGCCATGCACCGACCTCGGTGAGTTTGGGGTAACGCTTGATTTCGATGCGCCAGCCCTGGTCGTCGGTGAGATGCCAATGCAGCACATTGAGCTTGTGCGCGGCCATTGCATCCAGCACATGCTTGACCGTGGCCACGTCATGGAAATGGCGGGCCACATCCAGATGCTGACCACGCCAACTGAAACGCGGCCAGTCGCGGATCGCCACCGACGGCACCTCGACCTCGCCCTTGCGCGCGTCCGGTGTCATCAGTTGCCAGGCGCTGATCGCGCCATAGAACAAGCCTGCACCATCGCGTGCGGCAATGCGGATGCCCTTGGCATCCACGTCCAGGCTATAGCCTTCCTTGTGCGCCACCGGTGCCTGCGGTGTGCGCTCCAGGCGGATGCTGTGCGGGGAGGCGCTGGTTTCGGTGCGCACTTCCAGGGTCAGGCCGCGCGTGCGTTGCAGCAGGCTGGCCAGCGTCTCGGCGCTGCGGCGCACTTCGGCGTTGCCGGTGGGAATCGAGATCACCGTGCCGGTGCCGACGCGAAAGCTGCCACTGCCGCGCCTGGCTTCGGCCGGGGCGGGAATCAGGGGCAGCGGTGCATTGGTGGCAGGCAGTGTCGAGGCGCTGCCGGGACTGGCCGCAGCCGGCGTGCTCGCTGCATCGCGTTGGCCGCAACCAGCTACCACCATCGCAGCAAACGCCAGTGCAAGCAGGCGCGACGACTGCCTCTTCGATAACAGCAGGCTCGACGACTGCATGCTCAGTGACCGCATGCTCGATGATGGCTTGCGCAGCGACAGCCGGCGCGATAACGACAAGCGCAAGCCAGGTGCGGAGTTCGACTTCATGCAATCACATCCCGATGTGGCGGCGAGAACACGGCAGCCACGCACAGTAGCAAAGCCATGCCGGATGACGCAGGGACTGGCGCACGCTTCGTTCGCGTGCGCGCAGTGTGCAAGGGGCGTTGTAGAACGGCGAATGCACATCGCAAGCAGCAACAAAACGGGCGCGTGCGGTGCCGGAATCGTCGGTCTCTCCCGATTCAAGCACCGAGCCGCGCCCGCCAGGTCGTGCAACGTTGCGACAACGCGCTTAGCGCTGCGCGCTCGGCAACTCGTCCCACACCTTCGGGTCTTCGGCGCCCAGCACCCAGCAGCTGAAACCTTCCAGGCCGTACTGCTTCACCATGTCGTAGCGCGCCTTGAAGCTGCGTGCGTCCGGGCGGAACACCCACTCGCGCATATCGTCGCGATAGAAGTAGAACCACGATTCCTGCTCGACCGGATCCCACTGCACGGTGGCGTTCTGTTCGATCGCCAGCGGAAACGATTCATCGGCATCGATATACGTGGCCGCGATGTTCGACGCTTCGGTGCCGTCTTCCTTCACCGGGTTACCGGTGTACCAGCGGTAGCCGTAGGTGGCGATGCCGAGCGAAAGCTTCTCTTTCGGCACCTGGGTGATGGCGTAATCCAGATGCTTCTTCATCCACACCATGCCATCCACCGGGCCGGGCGTGGTCCAGCGGGTGTGCTGGTCGTAGGTCATGATGCTGACCAGATCCGCGGCCTGGCCCAGCGCCTTGAGGTCATACGCACCGCGCCAGTATTCCCACATCCACTTGGAGAACTGGCCGCCTTCGGCATGGCCCGGCGCATTCGGCACCACCGCCACCGACATCTTGAAACCGGCCTTGTGCAGCGCATCGGCGGTCTGCTTGACCATCAGCGTGTAGGCGTCGCGGTCGGTCCAGGCGATGTTTTCGAAATCGAACTGAAAGCCGTAGTACTTGTTTTGCTTGCCGTGGATCAGCAGCGACTCGATCATGCGCTTCTTGGCCGCTTCGTCGTGCATCAGCTTGTGGAAGCCGTCGCGGCCGGTGGTCATCGACAGGATCGGCATCACCCGCAGCTTGTTCTGCTTGGCGATGTCGTACAGGTACGTGTTGGGCGTGCCGTTGACCAGGCCGTTCTGGTCCACGCCGTACCAGGTCGGCACCACCACATCGATCTTGTCGACGTTGGCGATGAACGAGTTGGTCGATTTCTGCGTGTTCATCAGATAGAACAACGCCGTGGGGTTTTTGGCCAAGGCAGGCGCACAGGCAAACGCCAGCGCGAGCAGTATCCAGGTCAATCGCTTGCTCATGAAAACAGCATCCGTCAGGGAGTGGAGGAAGAAAGGTCGATGCGGAAAACGTAGGCGTGTTCGCCGACCGGCTTGGCCGGCAGGGTCAGATGCAGGCCGTCGGCCTGCTGCTCGAACGGCACTTTCTTGCCGTTGGCCAGCAACGTCACACCGCGCACGCCATCGGCGGAGGTGAGCGAGCGGATCACCGCCTTGCCACCGGCCGGCCAGCCGAGTTCGATCGCAAACAACGCGCCATCGCGTGTGGTGAAGCGGAAATCTTCGGCCGTATACGGCTTGGTCTTGACGTCCTGGAAGGTGCCGCCCACCACTTCGGTGGGGCCTTCGCCGTACACGCGCCACGGCTTGCTGTCGTAGATCGCGCCGCCGTTGGTCTTGAGCCACTTGCCGATCGAAAGCAGGATGCCGCGCTCGGTCTCGGGGATCGAACCATCCGCACGCGGGCCGATGTTGAGCATCAGGTTGCCGTTCTTGGCCACCACGTCGGCCAGCATGTGAATGATGAAGGTCGGCGATTTGTAGGTGTCGTTTTCGATATAGCCCCACGAGGCATTGCTCACCGAGGTATCGGTCTGCCAATGGGTGGGATGGATGCCGGTGAGCTGGCCGCGCTCGATATCCAGCGTGCCGGCGCCTTCCGGAAACGCGCCGAGCTTGTAGTTCACCACCACGCCGCGATCGGCCTCGGTTCGCGCTGCGCCCTGGTTGTAGTAGTAGGCCAGCATGGTCGGCAGGCTGCTGCGGAAGGTGGGGTGGGCAATCCACCAATCGAAATAGATCAGGTCCGGCTGATAGGTATCGATCAATTCGGTGGTGCGTGCCAACCAATCGTCCAGCCACGCCTGCGACACCGGCGTCCAGTCGTTGGCCACATCGGCATCGTCCTTGCCCGGCAGGCGCACCTGCGCCGGGCCGTACAGCGCCGCATAGCGCGGATCGTTGACGTCCGAATCGAACTTGCGCCCGCCGTCGAAGAACCAGTTGTGCTCGGCGCGATGCGAGGACAAGCCGAAGTGCAATCCCTGCGCGCGGATCGACTTGGACAACTCGCCCAGCAGATCGCGCTTGGGCCCCATCTTCACCGCGGTCCAATCGGAGAGCTTGGAGTCGTACAGCGCGAAGCCGTCATGGTGTTCGGCCACCGGCACCACATAACGCGCGCCGGAGTCGCGGAACAGCTTGGCCCAGCCATTCGGGTCGAACTTGGGCGCGGTGAACTTGGGAATCAGATCCTTGTAGCCGGAGCTCGCCTGCGGGCCATAGGTCGCCACGTGGTGCGCGAACTCCTTGGAACCTTGCAGATACATGTTGCGCGAGTACCACTCGCTGCCGAACGCCGGCACCGAGAACACGCCCCAATGGATGAAGATGCCGAACTTGGCGTTGTCGTACCACGCCGGCGATTGGTAGTTCTTCAGTGCCGCCCAGTCGGGGCGGAACGGGCCCTTGCGTGCGCCTTGTTCTGCCTCGTGTACCAGCCGCTCGCGCTCGGGTGCGTACTTGGCGGTGGCGCTGAGCCACTGCTGATCGATCTGTTCGGGGCTGAGCGTGGTGGCGGTCGGCGCAGTGGGCGCGGTTGGCGATTGCGCGTGCAACGACAGCACCGGGCAGGCCACCAGCAGAGCGAGCGCAAGCGCGCGACTCCTGGGTACAGCTCCGGCGTGGCGGCGGGATGGAGCCGCGTAGTGGCGGCTATCGGTCGTCATGGGAACTGCACTCCTGTAAGCGAAACGTGTTGGCAAGACGGCAACCGGCACGTGGATGGCGGAAGCGGGCCTGGCGATAGTCCTTCAAGCGCGAAGGGATATGGCCAGTGGCACTTCTGAATGCAACCGATGGCCTGGCGCTGCAGGCGCAACGACAGGCAAAAAAAAGCGCGCCACCGTGGAGGGACGGTGGCGCGCCGGGACTACATCAGAACTTGAAGTTCAACTGGGCCTGGTAGCCGCGGCCGTTCTTGTAGAACGCGGTCGGGGTATCACGCGTGTTGCTGAAGACCCGGTAGGTGGAATCCAGCAGATTGGTCGCGCCGAAGGTGATGCCCATGTAATCGGTGATCTGATACGAGGCGTTCAAATCCAGCTGCTTGTAGGCATCTGCAAAGTCACGCGACTGCAGGCGACCGATCTGGGTGAAGTACTTCGAGCGGTAGCTGTAGTTCACGCGCACCGTCCAGTCGCCGTGTTCCCAGTACGGAATCACGTTGTAGGTATCGCGCGACAGGTACGGCAGGTTCAAGCCGGAGCTGGAATCGGATTCGGCAAAGGTGTAGTTGGCCTGCAAGCCAAAACCCAGACCGAAGGTCTGCTGGTAGTTGACCGACACGCCGGTGACCTTGGCGTCCGACACGTTGACCGGCGTGGTGACCTGGTAATCGCCCGGCCGGGCCGGCGGTGCCGGATTCAACGGCTGCGTGGTGGTAGTGCTTACGATGTAGGAGCTGATGTCGCGATAGAACACTTCACCGGACAACATGCTGGACGGGGCGAAATACCACTCGGCCGCCAGATCGTAGTTGGTGGATTCGTACGGCTTCAGATCCGGGTTGCCGCCGTTGGCAGTCAGATCGCCGGTACCGCTGTTGATGGTGAACGTGCCGGCCAGATCGGCGTAGCGCGGACGCGCGATGACCTTGGCCGCCGAGAAGCGCAGCACGGTGTCGTCGGTGATGTCGTAGGCGATGTTGAAGCTCGGCAGCGCCTTGCGATAGTCGTTGGTCTCGGCAACACGGTCGAAGTTGGTGCCGCCATCGTTGCTCTGCCAGAACTCGGACTTGTCGGTGGTGTCGACCAGGCGCACACCCACGTTACCGCGCCACTGGCCGGATTCGAAGTTCAACTGCGTGTAGACGTTCTGGGTGATTTCCTTGACCTGGAACGAGGCGCCGAAATCGGTGCGGTACGGGCCCTGCGGCTGCGACAATAGATAGTTGCGCACCGAATCCAGACTCGCGGTCGACCAGTTGGTGAGATCGCCACTGGCACCCAAACCGTCGTACAGGCTGCTGGGCGTTCTGCCGGGATTGAACTGCGTCAACGACACTGCGTCGGTGGAGTTGATGCGATTGCCGCGTGCCTCTACGCCATTGTTGTGGTTGATGTACTTGTAGCCGAACTGCAGCTTGGTGAACGGGCCCCATTCCAGGTCGCGCGAGGCGTCCCACTGGAAGTACTTTTCGTCGTCCTTGCTCTTCTGGTAGGCGATACCGCCGGCCTGCATGATAGGCGTCCCTGTACCGGGAACATTACCCACCTGACCTGGTGCCAGGCCTGCCGGATTGCCCGGTAACACCCAGTTGGCCGCGCCACCATTCTCATAATTGACCGCAGTGTTGCGGCCATCAAAGGCGTAGTTATAGCCGCCATCCTGCATCAGGTACTTCATCAGGTATTCGGGGTTCTTGCCACCCGTCGCCTCGGTGTAACCACCCTGCGTGGTGAAGACCCACTTTTCGCCCGACCAGTCGTGACGCAGGTTCAGGCTTTTGGTGGTAACAGTACTTTCGCGATAGATCGTGTCCAGCTGCGAATAGGGTTGGGCAAGACCGTTATCGGCGAAATTTGCAGACGTGACCACGCCATCCTGTACTGTCGCCCTATCGATCAGACGCATATTGTTGATCTGGACCTGGTTTCCGTTCGCGTCCAGCGACCCATCGGCTGCCGGAGAAGAACAGTTCGGGCAGACATAGCGCGCCTGGCTGAAGTTGTTGTACTTGCCCTTGATGTACAGGCCGGTCAGGTTGAACTCGTTCTGCTCGTTGGGCTTCCACTGCAATGCACCCTGCAGGCCGCTGCGCTCGCGGGTCTGCTGGAAGAATGCACTGCTGATGCCGGCCGGCACGCGGGCGGTGGCCACATCGCTGCCGTCGCCGGTGATGGTGGCGCTGGCGGGGATGTTGGCACCGGTGGTGTAGCCGAAGTATTCGATACCGGCGCGTGCCAGGTCCTGCTTGTCGTGCGTGGCGGAGATCAACGCGCCGAAGGTTTCGTCGTCGTTCTTCCAGCTCCACAACGCCGAGCCGCGCGGATTACCTTCTTCCGAGCGATCGTTGTAGTTGTAGCCGATCGAGCCGCGGATGGTGTTCTTGGGCAGGTCCAGCGGCTTGCGGGTGTGCACGATCACGGTGCCGCCGATCGAGCCTTCGTCGATGCGCGCCTCGGGGGTCTTGTAGACCTCCATCAGGCCGATGATTTCCGGCGACAGCAGCGTGTAGTTGAAGGTACGGCCGCTGGTGTCGGTCGGGTTGCCGCCCCAGTCGCCGGAGGCGATGGTCTGGCCATTGAGCAGCACGCGGTTCAATGCCGGGTCGGTGCCGTTGATGCTGACCTTTTCGCCTTCGCCGAACTGGCGGTCGACGCTGATGCCCGGCAGGTGCGAGAGCGATTCTGCCGCATTGATGTCCGGGAACTTGCCGATGTCTTCGGCGCTGATGGCGTCGACGATCGAGTTGGCCGAGCGCTTGACCGCCTGGCTCTTCTCCAGCGAAGCGCGGTAGCCGGTGACGGTGATCGTGTCCAGCTCGGTGGTGGACGAGGGCGCGTTTGGAGCAGCTTGCGGAGCGGCTTGCTGTTCTTGTCCGGCAGCCATGGCAGCGCCGGAGTAGTACAGGGCGGCGGTAATACAGAATGCTAACGTCGTGGTGCGGCTGTGCATGGCTAAACCTCGTTGGTTAGTGCTTTGAGCGCGGATGGCCCGTGGTGAGGCGCAACGCGCTCGGCGTGGCCGGCAAAACAACACGCCCTGACCGATCGCGGTGATTGCGCTGGCACGCGTCGTGAGAAGCGGGTCCAGGCGATTCGCGTGGTAGAGGAGGTGTCCCCCGTGTGGTGAAGCGGTGTGGCGAATGCGACTTCAGCGAGTCGAACGTCGGGTGACGCACCACTCACGAATCCGGAATCGGCAGGCGAGGGGATGGCCCGATGTTCAGTCCCGAACAGTCCATGGCCCCTCCTGCCAGAACCCTGATTTGGATCGAGTCTCGCGTAGCGTTGACAGCGTTGTCAACACATCGTCACAGATCTCTGAAGCGCCTGCGATTGCGCTGCAATGCAGCAAATTTGCGACAGGGTTCCGTTTGCGCCGATGCAGTTGCGCAGCACGGCGTGAGAACGTGCGCATCGCGATTCGCTGTTTCTATGGTGAATTCGCAATGCAATGCGTCCCGACGCTGATTTGTGCGGAAATCGCTGCCACAGATGCGGATTTTTGGTGGATGATGAAATCAACAGCGCCCCGCATAAATCGTGATCGCAACGGTTGCGTTACAGGGCGATTGCTGACAACGTTGTCTACCCGTTACCGTTCGTCGGCTAACGGGACATGACACCGGCCCGCTGCCATTTATCAGGAGAACGCGTGAGCGCAAGCAGCCCAATGGACGCGGTGTCTTTTCCGCGCACCGAAACCTTCGTGGCCGCAGATGTGGGCGGGACGCATGTGCGCCTGGCGCTGGTGTGCGAAAGCATCGATCCACGCAAGCCGGTCACTGTGCTGGACTACCGCAAGTACCGCTGCGCCGATTACCCGGGCCTGGCCGAGATCATGTCGGCATTCTTCGCGGAGCTGGGCTGTGCGCCGGTGAAGCGCGGCGTCATCGCCAGCGCCGGTTACGCGCTGGAAGACGGCAGCGTGATCACCGCCAATCTGCCGTGGGTGCTGGCACCGGGGCAGATTCGCAGCCAGCTCGGCATGCAGGCCTTGCATCTGGTCAACGATTTCGAAGCGGTCGCCTATGCGGCCAATTACATGGTCGGCAATCAGGTCCTGCAGTTGTCTGGCCCCCCGCAGGGTGCAACAGGTCCGGCGCTGATCCTGGGCCCCGGCACCGGGTTGGGCGCAGCGTTGTGGATTCCCAACGGCGCCAACGCGGTGGTGTTGCCGACCGAAGCCGGCCACGCCGCACTCGCGGCAGCCAGCGATCTGGAAGTGGCGTTACTGCAGCAACTGCGCCGCACGCGCACGCACGTGGCCACCGAACATCTGCTTTCCGGCCCGGGCTTGTTGAATCTCTATACCGCGCTGGCCGCACTGCGCAGCGAGTCGGCCGTGCACGCCAGCCCGTCTGACGTCACCGCCGCCGCATTGGCCGGTAACGACACGTTGGCACGCGATGCCTTGCAGGCGTTCTGCGGTTTCATGGGGAGCGTGGTCGGCGACATGATCCTGCTGTACGGCGTGCGCAGCGGTGTCTATCTGGCTGGCGGCTTCCTGCCGCAGATCGCCACCTTCATCGCCGAAAGCGACTTCGTCGCGCGCCTGCTCGACAAGGGCGCCTTGCGTCCAGCGCTGGAGCAGGTGCCGGTCAGCATCGTCGAACATGGCCAGCTCGGTGTGATCGGCGCGGCCAGCTGGTTTTTGCAGCACGGGCGCTGATTCGATCTCCCGTAGGAGCGCACCTGGGCGCGATGAAGCGTTATCGATAACGCCTCGTCGCGCCCAGGTGCGCTCCTACGCTGTAGAGCGAGCATCAGACGACCCGCAGCATCGCCCTATAGATCCCCAAACCGCGACTGCAGCGCCGCAATCGCCGCAAGCCCTGCGGTTTCGGTGCGCAGAATGCGTGGACCCAATTGCAACCCGCTGAAACCAGCCTCGCCGAGGATTGCGCGGTCGCGCGGCGACCAACCGCCTTCCGGCCCGATCGCCACGATCACACGCTGTTGCGCGGCGACCGGCAGCGTGGCCAGGCGATGCTCGCCATGCGGGTCCAGCGTCAGCCGTAGCGCATGCGGATCGCTGGCCTGCGCCGCGTCCTGCAGGCCCAGTGGCGCAGCGACCGTGGGCACGCGTGCACGCCCGGATTGCTCGCAGGCCGAGATCACCACGCTGCGCCAGTGCGTCACGCGTTTTTCCATCCGCGCCGGATCCAGCTTGACCTCGGTGCGCTCGGCGTTGACCGGCACGATCGCCGCAACCCCCAACTCGGTCGCCTTCTGCAGGATCAGGTCCATCTTCTCGCCGCGCGCGATGCCCTGGATCAGCGTGATCGACAACGGCGATTCGTTGCACAGCGGCTGCGCACGTTCCAGCATTGCGCGCGCTTCGCGCTTGCCGGCCAGCGTGATACGCGCGTGGTAGTCGCTGCCGTCGCCGTTGAACAGGATGCAGGCATCGCCCTCGCGCAGTCGCAGCACACGCAGCAGGTGATTGGCCGACTCCTCCGGCAGCGTCACTTCCTGGTCGCAGTGCAGCGGCAGCGCGACATGCGAGCGGGTCAGGCGCATGCAACGGCCTCCTCGATGGCATGGCGGGTGGTGGCAGCCAGCAGCGCAAGCTGTGCTTCGTCCACGCAATACGGCGGCATCCAGTACAGCACATCGCCGAGCGGGCGCAGCACCACGCCCTTGTCGAGGGCCGCGCGATAGGCCTTCAGGCCCACCCGCGCCGCTGCCGGGAACGGCGTGCGCTTGTCGCCGCCCTGGGTGAGCTCGAACGCCACGATCATGCCGGCCTGGCGCACGTCCGCCACGTCGGGGTGTTCACCGATCTGCGCGGCCAATGCGCGCATGTGCGCGGCCGTGTGCTGGTTGCGCGCAATCACATCGTCGTCTGCAAAAATCTGCAAGGTGGCCAGTGCCGCCGCACACGCCAGCGGATTGCCGGTGTAACTATGCGAATGCAGAAACGCACGTTCGCGCGAATCATCGAGAAAGGCGTCGTACAACTGCTGCGTGGCCAGCACCGCCGAGAGCGGCAGAAAGCCACCGGTCAATCCCTTGGACAGACACAGCAGGTCAGGCATGACACCGGCCTGCTCGCAGGCGAACAAGCTGCCGGTGCGGCCAAAGCCGGTGGCGATCTCGTCGGCGATCAAGAACGCGCCATGCGCATCGCATAGTTCGCGCGCACGCCGTAAGTAAGCCGGGTGATACATGCGCATGCCGCCTGCGCATTGCACGCGCGGCTCCAGGATCAGCGCGCAGATCTCGCCGGGCGATCGTTCAAACAACGCCTGCAACGCATCGGCGGCCTGCAGCGCATAGTCTTCCGCGCTCTGTCCGGGCTCGGCCAGATACGCATCCGGCGAGGGCGCAAAGATCGATTCCAGCAGCAGCGGCGCATACACGCGGCGATACAGCGGAATGTCGCCGACCGACAGCGCGCCGATGGTCTCGCCGTGGTAGCCGTTTTCCAGCGCCACGAAGCGGGTGCGGCGATGCTCGCCCCGGTTGTGGAAATAATGGAAGGCCATCTTCAACGCCACTTCCACGCCGGCCGACCCATTGTCGGCATAGAACACTTTAGATAGCGGCGCGCGGCCGGCCTGACGTGGCGCAATCGCCAACAGGCGCTCGGCCAGTTGCACTGCCGGCGCATGGGTGAAGCCGGCCAGCATCACCTGCTCCAGCTCGCCGGCCTGGCGCGCGATGGCCGCGCCGATGCGCGGTTCGGTGTGGCCGAACAGGTTGGTCCACCAACTGCTGACCGCATCCAGATAGTGGCGGCCGTCGTAACCGACCAGCCACGCACCGTCGCCACGCGCGATCGGCACCAGTGGAAGTGTGTGCGGGTGCTCGCGCATCTGCGTGCAGGGGTGCCACAGCACCTCAAGATCGCGTTGCCGCCAATGTTCGGCAGCTTGAGAGGCTGCCGGGTCTGCTAGGATTTCGGGCTCATGAACATGTCGATGCATACGCCTATTCTATCGGTCGCCCCCGCCCCTGCGTGTCACGCATGAGCCCGCGTCTGCCGACCATCCACAAGATCACCGATCTCGGTGACGGGCCGTTCCGTCGCCAGCAACTGGATCTGGAATTTTCCAACGGCGAGCGCCGCTTGTACGAACGCCAACTCAGCCAGGGCCACGGCGCGGTGGTGGTGGTGCCGATGCTGGATGCGCAGACCGTGCTGCTGGTGCGCGAGTACGCCGCCGGCGTGCATCGCTACGAGCTGGGTCTGGTCAAGGGCCGCATCGATGCCGGCGAGACGCCGGAGCAGGCGGCCGACCGCGAACTCAAGGAAGAAGCCGGTTACGGCGCGCGCCAGGTGCAGGTGCTGCGCGCGATGACGCTCGCTCCTACTTATATGAGTCACCAATCCTGGTTGGTGCTGGCGCGCGATCTCTACCCCGAGCGGTTGGTTGGCGACGAGCCCGAAGAGATGGAAGTGATTCCCTGGCCGATTGCCCGTCTGGCCGACTTGATGCTGCGCGACGATTTCTCCGAAGGCCGTTCGCTGGCTGCCCTGTTCATTGCGCGCGAGTGGCTGGAGCGCAATCCATGATCCGCATTCCGATGGAACTGCGCGAAACCGTGATCGCCATTGCCCGCGAGGCGGGTGATGCGATCATGCAGGTGTACGCGCAGGACTTCGCGGTGCAGATCAAGGACGACGCCAGCCCGCTGACCCAGGCCGACCTGGCCGCCAATCGCGTCATCGTCGATGCGCTGCGCCGGGTCACGCCGGACGTGCCGGTGCTGTCGGAAGAATCCGCGCACATCGCCTGGGAAGAACGCCAGTACTGGACCAGTTACTGGTTGGTCGACCCGCTCGACGGCACCCGCGAGTTCGTCAAGCGCAACGGCGAGTTCAGCGTCAACATCGCGTTGATCCACATGGGCGCGCCGGTGCTCGGCGTGGTGCAGGCACCGGTCGATGGCCGGGTCTGGTACGCGGCGCGCGGGGAGAACGCCTACCGCCGCGATGGCCATCGCGACGAAATGCTGCAGACGCGCACGCCCGCCGCCACACCGCTACGGGTGGCCGCCAGCCGTTCGCACCGCGACGCGCGCACCGCGGCCGCACTGGAGCGCATGGGCGAGATCGATGTGGTGGCGCAGGGCTCGTCGTTGAAGTTCTGCCGCATCGCCGAAGGCGATCTCGACGTCTATCCACGCTTCGGCCCCACGTCCGAGTGGGACACCGCTGCCGGCCAGTGTGTGCTGCATGCCGCCGGCGGCGTGTTGCTGGCGGGCGGCTCCGGCAAACCGTTTCGCTACAACCGCCGCGACACCTTGCTCAACGGTGATTTCATCGCGTTGGGCGATCCGAATCTGCCGTGGCGCAGTTGGCTGGTATGAGCGTCGCTATGCCTCAGACCCCGCCGACCGGCGACATCCAGCGCCTGCTGCAGTTGATGGCGCGTCTGCGCGATCGCGAGCACGGCTGTCCCTGGGATGTGGAGCAGACCTTCGCCAGCATTGCGCCGTACACGATCGAAGAAGCCTACGAAGTCGCCGACGCCATCGATCGCAACGACCTGCCGGGCCTGCGCGACGAGTTGGGCGACCTGCTGCTGCAGGTGGTCTTCCATGCACAGATGGCAGCAGAGCAGGGCGCATTCGACTTTGCCGACGTGGTCGCCACACTCAGCGACAAGCTGGTGCGCCGCCACCTGCATGTCTTCGCCGATCAACAGGTCGACGGCGCGCAGGCCGTGAGCGCCAACTGGGAGCAGATCAAGCGCGAAGAACGGCGTGCAGCCGGCCATCAGGACGACTCCGCACTTGCCGGTATCGCACGCGGCCTGCCGGAGTGGCAGCGCTCCACCAAGCTGCAGTCGCGCGCGGCGCGGGTCGGCTTCGACTGGCCCGGCCCGGCACCGGTGCTGGAAAAACTGCAGGAAGAAATCGAAGAATTGCGCGTGGAGTTCGCACGCGGCCCGGTCGCCGACAACCAGGCACGGCTGGAAGACGAGCTTGGCGATGTGTTGTTTGTCTGCGCCAACCTGGCGCGGCACGCCAAGGTCGATGTGGGCGCCGCACTGCGCCATGCCAATCTCAAATTCGAGCGCCGCTTTCGCGCCATGGAAGCGCTGGCGCAGACCGCAGACACCAACCTGGCAGCACTGTCCCTGGACCAACAGGAAGCGCTGTGGCAACAGGTCAAGCGCGGCGAGCGAGGCGAGGATCCGGCTGCTTTCGACCAGCTGGTCGCTGGCAAACCTGCCACCTATCAGTCAGTCGTCGGCGAGCAAGGTCTCGATGCCTCCGACCCGCATCAGGCAGACCGCCACCAGCAGGATTTGAACAAGCAAGATTTCGACAAGCCAGACCGCGCATGAATTCCGCACCGACCACGCTGCTGCTGTTCGCAGCTACCGCGGTCGCCGAACTGGTCGGTTGCTACCTTCCTTATCTATGGCTGCGCAAGGACGGCAGCATCTGGTTGTTGCTGCCGACCGCATTGAGCCTTGCCATCTTCGTATGGTTGTTGAGCCTGCATCCCGAGGCCAGCGGGCGCGTGTATGCGGCCTATGGCGGCGTCTACATCGCCAGCGCCTTGTTGTGGTTGTGGTGGGTGGACCGGGTGACGCCGACGCGTTGGGATCTGTTGGGCGCCGCCTGTTGCCTGCTTGGCATGGCCATCATCATGTTTTCGCCGCGTAGCGTCTGATCGCGCGCATGGCGAGGTCGTGCGGCTGACGCAGCGCCACGCTGGCGACGCACCGAGCATCGCAACGTGCGGATGCAGCGACTCGATGGCAGCTCACAGGAGTGGCTACGCAAATTGCTGCGGCGCGGCGAACACGCCGTTCCCGCAAGCGCGGCCGGGCGGCGATAATGGTCTTCTTTTCCCTTGGACCGGCGCGCATGACCCAGAAGACCATCCTCAACGACACCCATCGTGCGCTCGGCGCCAAGATGGTCGACTTCGGCGGTTGGGACATGCCGATCCATTACGGCTCGCAGCTGGACGAGCACCATCAGGTGCGTCGCGACGCCGGTATGTTCGACGTCAGCCACATGACCGTGGTCGATCTGCACGGCGCGCGCGTGCGCGAATTTCTGCGCTACCTGCTGGCCAACTCGGTGGACAAGCTCAAGGTCTCCGGCAAGGCGCTGTACACCTGCATGCTCAATCCGCAGGGCGGGGTGATCGACGACCTGATCGTCTACTTCATGAGCGAAGAGTTCTTCCGCCTGGTGGTCAACGCCGCCACCCGCGAAAAGGATCTGCAGTGGATCGGCGAGCAGGCCGCACGTTTCGATGTGCGCGTGGAAGAGCGCAGCGACTTTGCGATGATCGCCGTGCAAGGTCCCAACGCACGCGCCAAGGTCATCGAGCTGGTGGATCCTGCCGACAGCGCTGCAGCCAGCAAGCTCGGCCGTTTCGCTGCACTGCAGACACATTCGCGCGATGGCATCGCACTGTTCCTCGCACGCACTGGCTACACCGGCGAAGATGGTTTCGAAATCGTGTTGCCGCAGGACGCGGCGGTTGCGTTCTGGAACGCGCTGCTCGCGCAAGGCGTCAAGCCGGCCGGTCTGGGCGCGCGCGATACCTTGCGTCTGGAGGCAGGCATGAATCTCTACGGGCAGGACATGGACGACGCGGTCACGCCTTATGAGGCTGCGTTGGCGTGGACCATCACCCTGGACGAAGGCCGCGACTTCATCGGTCGCGCCGTGCTCGAGGCGCAAAAGGCGCGGGGCGCGCCACGCCAACTCATCGGTGTGGTCATGGATGAGAAGGGCGTGCTGCGGCACGGCCAGAGCGTGTTCACCGCCAGCGGCGAAGGCGAGATCCTGTCCGGCACCTTCTCGCCCACGCTCGGCAAGGCGATTGCATTCGCGCGCGTGCCGGCCGGCAGCATCGACGACCTGCGCGTGGACATCCGCGGCAAGCAGGTGCCGTTGCGCGCGGTGAAGTTTCCGTTCGTGCGCGATGGCCAGGCACAGCCCGGCGTGCTCGGACAATGAGTCAAACGCTGCCGGGCGTGCAGACGGTCGGCAGCGCGCAACATCGGTAGCAACCAAGCAGTCCTGCACGCGCGTGCACCTGTCTTGTCGCGCGGTCTAAACTAGCCACCTGTCCCTAACCCCAGTTTCCCCGGAGCACACATGAGCGAGATCCCTGGCGACCTCAAGTTCCTCAAATCCCACGAGTGGGCCCGCGTCGAAAACAGCGGCCGTGTGACCGTCGGTATCTCCGACCACGCGCAGGGCTTGCTGGGTGACCTGGTCTACGTCGAACTGCCGGGCGTCGGCGACACCGTGCAGGTCGGCAACGGCGCGGCAGTGGTGGAGTCGGTCAAAGCCGCCTCCGACGTCTACAGCCCGGTCAGCGGCACCGTCGTCGAGGTCAATAGCGCACTCAGCGACAAGCCGGAAACCATCAACGAAGACGCTTACGGCGACGGCTGGATCTTCGTGGTCGAACTCGACGACAAGGAAGAGCTCAACGACCTGCTGTCGCCGGACGACTATGCCGAGCTGCTGGAAGAAGACGCGCACTGATCGCGCCTGGCACATCGCAACCTCGGATGGCCGCTCCTGGAGCGGCCATTTTTTTTTGCACGCCAGGCAGGCTGCGCCGGCGCGCCGGTATCGATTGCAGTGGCCAGCGAACTGCCGCGTTGCCGAGTCCTCGAACGATGCCTGCATGCCAGGTGCCGGTCTCCATCGCCACGCTCGGCGGCCGAGCGAAAAACACCGCACGCGCCAGGCACGCATCACCACCACCGCGTCGAAGGATGTCCGCGTGCAGGCGCGTCGGATTTCTGGCGTGAGCCAATCGTGAGGACGCGGCGTGTGCGTGGTGAAAAAAACTGGCGCTCGCATGCGTCGATGGTCGATCGTTGGACGCGATGCAAGGCATGCATGCATGCATCGAGTCGTCCATGCAGACGCATGCAAGGTGATCGAAGAGCGCAATAAGTTTGCGCATTTGTGCTGATGCGATGCCCCAAGCGCAGTCGTTGGATAAAAAATTTTCAGCTGGCGGACAGGCGACGCGAGACATCACTGCCTTGCACCTCGCGACGCGTCCGTCATGCCGATCCAGTCGCTGCATTTTTGACCGCTTCAAAAAAACAGCACAAAAGAAGTGGTTTTCTGAAAACCCGATTGCACGAATGCGCGCGTCGCTCGCACGCGCATGCCAGTGCAAGGCCTGTCTGGATCACCTCGACGCGGCGCATTGCGATGGCTGGCTGAAAAAAAATTGCAAAAGAGTGTTGACAGTAAAAAAAAGCGTGATTAGGTTTCGCCCAGCAGACGTTGCTGCGAAAGAGAGTGAGCAGAATCGACATCAAGCCGACACGCTTGTTCCAGATGTCCACCGAAGCGCTATCCACGGTGGAGTCGGGTCCGCTTCTCTCCAAGAAAGCAGCAGTCGTTCCGATCACGCACCCGTGTCGCCGTTCGATGCGGGTGTTTCTGTATCCGTCCCGTCGCGCATCACCTGCGGATGGTTCTCGACGACGGCATGCCGTCGCGGGGTTTGGTTCAACTGGGCGTTTCACCTCCATAGTTCACTGACGAGGAGCCAATTACATGGCCACTAAAAAAGCTGCAAAAAAGAAACCCACCGCCAAGAAGGCAGTGAAGAAGACTGCCGCCAAGAAGGCAGTCAAGAAGGTCGCCAAGAAGGCAACCGCTAAGAAGGCAGTGAAGAAGGCTGCTGCCAAGAAGGCCGTCAAGAAGACTGCCAAGAAGGCAACCGCCAAGAAAGCAGTGAAGAAGACTGCCAAGAAGGCAACCAAGAAGACTGCCGCCAAGAAGGCAGTGAAGAAGACCGCCAAGAAGGCAGTGAAGAAGACTGCCAAGAAGGCGACCAAGAAGACGGCCGCCAAGAAAGCAGTCAAGAAGACCGCCAAGAAAGCAGCAGCTCCGAAGAAGGCGACCAAGAAGTCCGCCACCAAGAAGACTGCCGTAAAGAAGGTCGCCAAGAAGAAGCCGGCCGTTCGCAAGAAGAAGGCCGCTCCGGTCGCGCTGCCCGCAACTCCGGCGCCGCTGATCTGATCTGCAACACCCGATCGCCGTAAACATCGAGCTCTCTCCCCGACGCCCAGCGGGGAGGGAGCTTTTTTATTGGGTCGCTCTCAACAATCGCGAACGCCAAAAACAACAAAGGCGACCGAAGCCGCCTCTGTCTTGAATCGCTGCAAACGCTAACTCAGCGCGGCGATGCCACCGACTTGCCGGACGAGGCACCCTTGCCGGCAGGATCGGGACGCTCGGCCAGCATGTTCTCGCTGCCGAAGTCGCCATCCACATCGATGTCCAGCCAACGCTTGGCCGGCAGGCCGAGTGCGCGATCCAGGATGGTCGGCAGCATGCCCGACGGCAGACCACTCTCGCCGTTCCACATGATGGCGATGCCAAGGTCGCGCTCGGGCAGCAGCGCGACCAGGCCGCGATAGCCCTGCACCGCGCCGGCATGGAAGATGACTTGATGGCCGGCGTAATCGAACACGCGCCAGCCCAGCGCGTAGCTGGCAGCGTCCACACGCTCGTGGCGCCAACCCGAGCGCATCTCGCCCGGTGTGGAGATCAACGGCGCATGCAGCGTCGCCAGCAGCGGCGCTGGCAGCACGTCGGTGCGGTGACCGGTGTGTGCAAGCAACCACTGCGCCATGTCGCTGGCGCTGGCGTTGACGCCGGCAGCGGGCGCCAGGCGGTAGTAGGTCGGCTTGGGCGTCAGTGCCACCCAACCGCCGCGGCTGCGCACATGCGGGCGTGCCGCATGCGGGCTGGCCTGGATGCCGGCCAGGCCCATGCTCGCGTCATTCATGCCCAACGGCTTGAAGATGCGGCGCTCCACCGACTGCTCATAGAAGCTGCCGGAAGCGGCGAACACCACATCGCCGACCAGGCTGAAGGCCACGTTCTGATACGCATAGCAATCGCCCGGCGCGCAGCGCAAGGGTGCAGCGGCGAGCTTGTGGCTGAGCGAGTAGTAGTCGACGTTGGATTCGATATCGCGGTCGTAGGCGTTGCGGGTCAGGCCAACGCGGTGGCTGAGCACCTCGGCGACGGTGAGCTGATGGGTGGCGACGTTATCGCTGAGCTGGAAGCCGGGCACATAATCGACCACCTTGCTGTCCCAACGCAGCACGCCGTCGTTGACCAGCAGGCCGGCCATGGTGCTCGCGAACGCTTTGGACAGCGAAGCAAGACGGAACACGGTGTGGCCATCGACCGGCTGCGGATGATTGACGTCGGTGACGCCATAGCCGCGCGCGCTGAGTACTTTGCCGCCCTGCACGATCGCCATCGCAATACCGGGCACGCGGTTGCCGTATGTCAACTGATTGGCCATCGATTCGAACGCGGCCACATCGAAGCCGGCCGCCGGTGCCAGCACACTGCTGGCCGGAAGCGAGGCGCGATACTGCAGCGGAGCGGTGGGCGACTGTGCGGCGGTGGCCGGCTGCAGCGCAAAGGCAGCTGGCGCGGGCGTCTGCGCGGTGGAAGAGAGGGCCAGGGGCAATAACGCCCCGAGCAGCCCGATGGCCAACGGACGAAACCGTCGGGGCCTGCGCATTTCAGTCATGGTTGTCCCGCCTGTTCCACTGCCTCCGGCGATTCTAGCGCCGCGCTTCGCAATAGCACAAACTGCCAGAAGATGAATGGGCATCATATTGATCCTATTGATGATTTTAGGTTCAGAAATCGGGCTGCGCGGAGCGCTTCGAGTGCGCCTCGGCACCTGTGCAGATGTGGCTGCAAGCGGCGTGCCGTCTGGATGCAGGATCAGTCCGTTGTGTTCTGCGCCGCGGCGCTGGTGGTGCTGCGCCGCATCGGCTAACTTGCGCGCTTCCTTCGTGGGTGCCGCCGCTGCCATGTCCACGCTGTCGGGCCCGTTTGTGCAGGCGATTTGTTCACCATGACCAGCCGATTTTCTTCGTCGCAGTCTGCGGCTGGCCGTTTGAGCGGCGCGTTGCGCAGCTCGCCGACGCTGGCGTGGAGTTTTCTGTATTTCTTCTGCCTGCTCAGCGGGTATTACGTGCTGCGCCCGGTGCGCGAGGCGATGAGCGCCTCGGCGGATGTGGAAGCGATCTTTCCCACCGGCATGATCGCCTTCTTCGCCGCGCATGGCATGCCGCTCAAGGACTTCACCCTGCAGGTGCTGTTTACCTGCACCTTCCTGATCATGGTGTTGCTGCAGCCGGTCTACGGCGCATTGGTCAGCCGCTATCCGCGCCGGGTGTTCCTGCCGGCGGTGTATGGCTTCTTCATCGCGACCCTGTTGCTGTTCTACGTGTTGTTCGATAGCGGCGTGCCCGGGCGCGGCATGGCGTTCTTTTTGTGGGTGACCGTCTTCAACCTGTTTGCGGTGGCGGTGTTCTGGAGCTTCATGGCCGACGTCTTCAGCAATGCCGAAGCGCGCAGTTACTACGGTTACATCGGTGCTGCCGGCACGCTGGGTGCGTTTCTCGGGCCGATCCTCACCCGCACCCTGGTCGAGCGCATCGGCATCGCGCATCTGATGCTGGTGTCGGCCGGGTTTTTGACGGTATGCATGGTCTGCGTGCTGCGTCTGCGCTTGTGGGCGGTTGCGCGCGAGCAGGAGCGACAGCTGAGCTCCGGCGAAGTGCCGATGGGCGGCGATGTGCTCGGCGGGCTCAAGTTGATCGTGCGCGAGCCGTTGCTGCGCTGGTTGGCCTTCATGGTGTTGTTCGGTGTGGGCGTCGGCACCTTGCTCTACAACGAGCAGGCAGCGCTGGTACGGCGGCTATACACGGACGCAGCGGCGGCCACCGCCTATTACGCGAGCATCGATCTGGCGATCAACGCGCTCACCCTGGTATTGCAGCTGCTGGTGACGCGCGCGCTGTTGTCGCGTTTCGGTATCGCACCGGCGCTGTTGATTCCGGGTGTGGCGATCACGCTTGGCTATGCCGTGCTGACAGCCTCGCCGTTGCCGATGATGATCGCGATCGTGCAGGTGATCACGCGCTCCAGCGAGTTCGCACTGGCCAAGCCGGCGCGCGAGACCTTATACACGCGCGTCGACCGGGAATGGCGTTACAAGGCCGGCGCGGCGATCGACACCGTGATCTACCGCGGTGGCGATCTCACCTTCGTGTGGGTGCACAAGCTGGTGTCGGCATTCGGCTCCAGCGCCGTGTTCGGCGTCGGTCTGCTGGTGGCCTCGGGCATGACACTGGGCGCATTCGGTCTGCTGCGCGAGGCGCGCAAACTGCCTGCCGAGCGCGATGCGCAGACCGTCAGGCAGACCTCCGACTAACAGTGGCTGGCAAAACTACTTTGCTGCCATCAGGCGGACGCGACTGTTGCTGGGTACTGCGTGTACCACTCGTACTATGCCGGCTTTGAGTACGCCGTCCGCAGCCACCTGCCATTGCTCGCAACGTTTTTACAGCCACTTCAAGGCAGCGAATCTTTGTTGCCTTGTCGTAGTTGGACAGTGCTGAAGCTCACCTGCAGAGCGGATGATCTCAGGGCTAGAGCGGCTGATCTGCGGCCTGGCTGCAGGGCCCTTGCCCGCCCACCCTCGCGGGACACGCCGCAAGTACGTCCGTGTAGGCTCTTACGCGGCATCCATGCCGCGTAAGGTCCCGCGACGGTGAGCGGGAAAGGACCAATCAAGAGTGTCGGTGTGTAGGGTGCAAGCAGTGCATGACGTGCTTCCAATTCGCTAACTCTCATGTAGATGCGGCCTGCATCAGCAGGCCGATGTAGCCTGAGAGATGGCCCGCTTTTCACAAAGCTAGCGATCAGCTCCCTGGTGCGGTGTCCTCACCGCTTGCGGGATCGTGTGGCGGCATGGATGCAGCCACCGAGCCTACATGGACGTACTTGCGGCGTGTCCCGCGGGCGGCGAGGGCATCGCGCCCTCGACCAACGCGGCTTGGGACCATCGAGATGACGCAAAGAGCGGCAACAAAATGCTGCGCTCACTTTCAGGCTGTCGCGGCCGGTGTTCGGCGAGGCATGTAGCACCGGGGCACTCCGATCCTGAGCGCGCCCTACGTGCCACCGGTCGAGAGCTCGCGACCTTCTATCAGCCACTCAAGGAGCAGGCAGCAAGCCACGGCGCGGCTGTCAAACAGCGGCTGTCAAACATACGTAGCCGGTGCGCGCATGGCAGCGCTTTACTCGTACACGCAGGTCTTGCATCTCTTCCGCCCGTCTTGCGGCAGCATGAGGTTTGATCAGCTGCTTCGGACCGGATGACTGCAATCGCGACTATGCTGGCTGCCACGTTCATTACGCCAATCTGCCATGTCCCTGTTCGCCATCGTCGCCGGCCTGTGCGTCGCTCTGCTGCACGTCTACATCCTGGTGTTGGAAATGGTGCTGTGGACGCACCCGCTGGGCCTGAAGACCTTCCGCAATACCCTCGAGAAGGCGCAGGCCACACGCGTGCTGGCCGCCAACCAGGGCCTCTACAACGGCTTCCTGGCCGCCGGTCTGTTGTGGGGCGCGTTGCAGGCCCGCACCGACGTGCTGAGCTTCTTCCTGGGCTGTGTGGTGGTGGCGGGTTGCTACGGCGCCTATAGCGTCAACCGTCGCATCTTCTTTGTGCAGGCGTTGCCGGCGTTGATCGCGTTGGTATTGGTGTGGTTGCCGCGCTGAAAGTTCTGCCAGCAGCGTGTTCGCTTCCTGTAGGAGCGGGCCTGACCGCGATGTGGCGTTACCGGTAAAGCTTCATCGCAGGCAAGCCCGCTCCTACGAAGGTGTAGCCGCTGGTAACTGTCTGAGGACCAAGGCGGCAACCCACTTGCGAGATTGCCAATCTCCACAAACAACGACGGCGGGCCGAAGCCCGCCGTTGTCTACTGTCACCTTGGCCTGCGCCTTACGCCGCTTCGCGCGGCTGCTGTGCCTGCGGCTTGTCGTAGTAGCTGGCCGCACGCAACTCATGCGGATCGAAGTCGTCGACGGTGATGGTATCCATCATGATCGCGCGCAACTCTTCCAGCTGCTTGCGCTCGTCTATGGTGATCACGCCTTCGGCCACGGCCTCATCCAGCTGCGCGGGGAAATCCAGTGCTTCGATCCCCTTGGTCTTGAGCGCCTTGAGGAACTTGCGCTCCACCGGCTCGGCCAGCACGGCCTTGGCCAGGTAGCTGGCGATACGGCCGCCGGGATTGTTGGCACATGGGGTCAGAAACACACCCTGGCCCAGACGGTCGCGTGCTTCGTTCGGCGTCATCAGGATCGATGCCACGCGATGGCCCAGGCGGTCGCCCGGCGCTTCAGCACGACGGCCGAGCGGGAAAATCAGCACCCACATCAGCCAACCCACCGGACGGATCGGGAAGTTGCGCAGCGCGGCCGACAGCGCGGTCTCGATCTTGTGCACGCTATCGTGGAACGCCCATGCCAGCAGCGGCTGATCGGCGGCCGGTGCGCCTTCGTCGTGATAGCGCTTGAGCATCGCGCTGGTCAGGTAGATGTGGCTCAGCACATCGCCCAAGCGACCGGACAGCGATTCCTTGAACTTGAGCTTGCCGCCCAGCATCAGCATCGACACGTCGGCCATCAGCGCCAGGTTGGCGGAATAGCGATCCAGCTTGCGGAAGAACCGACGCGTATAGGCATCGCCCGGTGCAGCGCCGATACGTGCGCCGGTCAAGCCGAACCAGAACGAGCGCACCGCGTTGGAAATGCCGAAGCGGATGTGACCGAACAGGCTCTGATCGAAGTCTTCCAGACCGCGACGCGTATCCGGATCCTGCGCCGCCTTCATTTCCTTCATTACCCACGGGTGGCACAGGATCGCGCCCTGGCCGAAGATCAGCAGGCTGCGGGTCATGATGTTGGCGCCTTCCACGGTCACGCCGATCGGCGCCGACTGCCAGGCACGGCCGGCGAAGTTGCGCGGCCCCAGGATGATGCCCTTACCGCCGATCACATCCATCATGTCGCTGACCACTTCGCGGCCCATGGTGGTGCAGTGGTACTTGGCGATCGCCGACGGCACCGACGGCACATCGCCACGGTCCACCGCCGCTGCAGTTGCCTGCGACAACGCACTGATCGCATAGGCCTTGCCGCCGATCCGTGCGAGCGCTTCTTCCACGCCCTCGAAGCGGCCGATCGACAGACCGAACTGCTTGCGGATGCGCGCATACGCACCGGTCACCACCGCCGCATACTTGCCGCCGCCGCTGGCCGTGGAGGGCAGGGTGATCGAGCGGCCCACCGCCAGACATTCATTGAGCATGTTCCAGCCCTTGCCGACCATGTCCACGCCACCGATCAACTGGCTGAGCGGAATGAACACCTCGTTGCCACGGATCGGGCCGTTCTGGAAGGTGGAATTCAGCGGAAAATGCCGGCGACCGATTTCGACTCCCGGCGTTTCGCGCGGCAACAGCGCCAGGGTGATGCCGATGTCCTTGTTGTCGCCGATCAAGCCTTCCGGGTCGTACATGCGGAACGCCAGGCCGATCAGCGAAGCCACCGGTGCCAGGGTGATGTAACGCTTGTCGAAGGTGAGCTTGACGCCGAGCACGTTGGCGCCATTCCACTCGCCCTTGCAGACAATGCCGTAGTCCGGGATCGAGGTCGCATCGGAGCCTGCGAACGGGCCGGTCAGACCGAAGCACGGTACTTCAGTGCCGATGGCCAGACGCGGCAGGTAATAGTCTTTCTGTTCCGGCGTGCCGTAATGCAGCAGCAACTCGCCCGGCCCAAGCGAATTGGGCACACCGACAGTGGAGCTGACCACGCTGGAGATCGAGGACAGCTTCTGGATCACCTTGTGGTGCGCCAGCGCGCTGAAGCCCAAGCCGCCGTATTGCTTCGGAATGATCATGCCGAAGAATTTCTGCTTCTTGATGTAGTCCCACAGCTCCGGCGGCAGATCGGCATGGACGTGGGTGATCTCCCAGTCGTTGACCATCTTGCACAGCTCTTCGACCGGGCCATCCAGAAACGCCTGCTCTTCGGCAGTGAGCTGCGGCTTGGGATAGTTGAGCAGCTTCTGCCAATCCGGATCGCCGGTGAACAGCTCGCCTTCAAACCCCACCGAGCCGGTTTCCAGCGCAATGCGCTCGGTCTGCGACAACGGCGGCAGCACCTTGCGGAAGAAGCCCATCAGCGGCGTGGTCAGCAGCGGCTTGCGCAGGAACGGCAGCAAGACAGGCGCCGACACCAGCACCACCAGTACGGCAGCGACGATGGTTGCGGTGAGATTGGCACCCAGCAACCAGCAGGCCACCAGCACACAGGCGCTCAGCGCGACCCAGGTGGCAAGGCGCATGCGGTGGTAGGCAGCGATGCCCGCCGCCAGGATGACGAGGAGGAACGGTGCAACGATGCTCATGGTCTTGCTCCAGTGACATGCTCGGTAATGTTGGACGCTGCGATGGTGCCAACCGAGGGCAGTGCATCCAGATAATGCAACACGGTGGCGGTAAAGGTGGTGTTGTCGTCGCCGGCCAGCATGTGCGTGGCATCGGGCAACTGTACGTGCTGCGCATGCGGGGCGATCGACAGGAATTCGCTGATGGTGTCCGGTGTGACCAGATCGCTGCAACCGCCGCTGATCAACAGCATCGGGCAACGCACCTGTGACGCGGCGTCCAGCAATGCCTGCTGCTGCGTATGCGGATCCTGTCCCGCCAGTTCGTCGATCAGGCGCGGGTCCCAATGCCAGTGCCAACGCCCGTCGGCACGCTGCCGCAACAAGGCCTGCAACTGGTCTGCGGTCTTGCGCGGACGATGCGGCAAGTATGCGGCAATCGCGTCTGCCACCGCATCCAGCGATGCGAATCCGCCCGGATGTGCAGTCATGAAACGCAGGATGCGCTCCACGCCCCGCGTATCCCAGCGCGGCGTGATGTCGACCAGCACGATCGCCCGAAACAAACCCGGCCAGCGCGCCTCTGCCAGCAGACCAAACAGCCCGCCCATCGAGGCGGCGACCAGCACCGGCGGCTCGGATTGCTCACCGGCGAGCACGATCAGATCGTCGGTGAATTGCGTGGCCGAGTAGGGCACCTCAGCATCGTTGACGCTGGAATCGCCATGCCCGCGTGCGTCGTAAGACAGCGCCCGGTAGCCGGCTTCCGCCAAGGCGGTGGCCGTGCCTTCCCATGCGTGTCGTGTCTGACCGAATCCATGTGCCAACAGCACGGTCGGTGCGTGCTCCGTGCCCTGCGCCGACACCGCAAGCAACGTCTCACCAATACGGATGTTGGTGACAGACGTAATGCAGGCGAGGCTAGAGGAAGAGGTGACCATACCTAATGGTATGGATCTAGTGCGCTCACTGTCAATACTCAGTGGTATGGATGGTTAAGCCATTGAATCCTGGCGGTTGTGCCTGCATTTTCTGCCGCATACTGCAATCGACCCGAGCGTATGGTTAAATCGTCACAATGAACGACACCACCGATTCCAGCCCCACCACGCCCCGCGCCAGTTCCGGTCGCGGTCAGCGCCTCAGCGCAGACGATTGGGCACAGGCCGCGCTGGACCTGATCGCCGAACAAGGTGTCGGTGCAGTCGCCGTAGAACCACTGGCGCGCCGGCTCGGCGTCACCAAGGGCAGCTTCTACTGGCACTTTCCCTCGCGCGACGCGCTGCTGCAGGCAGCCCTCGAACGCTGGGAGATATTCGAACAAAAAGAGGTGTTCGGCAGCCTGGAAGACGTCCCGGATCCCAGCGCACGCTTACGCGCGCTGTTCCAACTGGTCGCGCACGAAGTCAAACCGCACGTCATCTACAGCGAACTGCTCAAGGCACTCGACCACCCGGCCGTGCGCCCGGTCATCGACCGCGTCTCGCAACGCCGCCTCGACTACCTGATCGCCTCGTTCCGCCAGGCCGGCCTCACCCGCACCGACGCCCAACACCGCGCCCGCCTGGCCTACGCCGCCTACGTCGGTTTCCTGCAGCTGTCGCTGCAACTACAGCAACCCAAGCAGGCCCGCGAAGACTTCGAAGCCTACGTCGAGCATGTGATTCAGACGTTGATTCCGGGGTAGGTTTCAGGCGTTTCTGCAGCTGCTCTAAGAAGATTGATTGTCTAGTTCCAAAGCAAAACAAAGCGGGCCGGATAACCGGCCCGCTTTGTTTTTACACCTCGTCTCTTAGAACGCGAAGGTAACACCCAGCGTGTAGAAACGGCCAATTGCATCGTAGAAGTTCGGGAACGTGTTGCCGCTGTTCTGAGAGGTGTCGCCGATCGTATTGCCCACAACCGGAGCTTTCTTGTCGGTCAGGTTTGCTACCGACAGGTTGACCGAAGAGTTGAACGGCAGTTTGTAGTTCACGCCGAAATCGAAATAGCTGTAAGACGGGATTTCGGTGTAAGACTCGAACCAGGTGCCAGTGTTCGGCTCCACTTTCATCTTGCTGCTATAGCGCCATGCGAGCGATACCGAAAGGTCGTTGTAAGACCAGCTGGAGCGCAGGATGGAGCGATACTTAGAGTTAGGTGTGCAGCTGACGCTGTAATAGCCCAGGCAGTCGCGGTTTTCAGACTCGGGCGTAGCCTGGGATTCCAGTGTTTGCACCAAAGTCGCGTCGTAGGCGAGGTTCAAGCGTCCGAGGGTGCCGGGCAAGTCGAAGCCATACTTGACCCCGAGGTCGAAGCCATCAGTCTTCAGAGTGCCCTGATTGCTGAGCAGCAACGACACGCCACGCGAGGTAGTACCGTTGAAGGTGCCGGTCAGCGGCGAGCGGCCCACCAGCGCGCAATTGCCGTTGAAGGTCAGCCCCGGGTTGAGCGCCGGGTCATAGCAACCCGAAATCACGTCATCCACGCTCTGCGAAGAGATGGTCTTCTCCATTTCGATCTTCCAGTAGTCCAGCGTCACTGCGAAGTTCGAGGTTGGATTCCAGACCAAGCCGATCGTCTGTGTATCGGCCTGCTCAGGCGTCAATAGCGGATTGCCGCCAGTCAAAACGTTGACTTGTCCGGCATTGGGCTGAGCGACAAGACCAGCAGAGCCAGCCGGGACACCGGTCTGCACGCACAGATTAGAGAGTGTGCCGGGAGTATTGGCTTGTGCCGCACTAATTGCCGCACCTGCACACGGATCAGTGTCCAGATTTCCGAGGCCGGTTACCTGAGGAGCGAACAGCTCGCCAATTCCGGGAGCACGGTTCGCACGCTGAAACATGCCGCGGAAACGCAGGCTTTCGATCGGTGCCCAGTTGAGGCCGTACTTAAAGCTGCCGTACTTGTCACCCGTGTTGGATGTAGTCGAAAAATCGGAGTAGCGATATCCGCCCTCGAGCGACAACGCATAAATTCCCGGGACGTTGTCGATTAGCGGCACAATCAGCTCAGAATAAGCCTCATTGATCGTGAATCCGCCGTTGCGATCCGGTACTGGTGCACCGGTACCCATCACCTCGCCCTGGATCTGGTTTGGACCGTCAGAACGGGTCGCCGCAGTGGCGCGACGGTGTTCTGCGCCCACCGCGACACCGATCGGATACTCGGACCATGGGCTCTTGAAACCACCCAGGTCGCCCGAGAAGTTGAGTGCTGCGTTGTCTTGTTCAACATTCTGGACGGAGAAAGCGCTCAGATTGATGAAGTTGATCGCTTCCGGCGAGATCGAGCCTTCAGGACCCCATATGTTGAGTGGGACGCACCCATTGCTCGGGTCGACGCATGTCGTTCCATCAAGCGACATCAGAGCCTGGCGCGTCTTTGACAGCGAACCCCAATTGCGGCGCTCCGCCAACTGCTCGGACTCACCATGCGACCAGAATGCGTCGTACTTCCAGCTGTCCGAAATGGCACCACGGAGTCCAACAGTAGCCTGGAAGGTCTTGGTATCGTATCGGTCTGCGCGTGGGCCAAGCTCGGTCAGACGACGGCCGACGGTCAGTCCTTCAATCATGGTCGGATCGCCGGCAACGCAGTTGCCCGCAGCAATGCCGTAAGCCTGACACAACTGCTGGCGTGCCGGTTCGGGGATAAGCGGATTTCCGATCGGCATGTCGAACGCCTCTTGGAACAGTCCGCTCGGCGCAAGCGAGGCCTCGACGCGAGAGCGCGTGTAGTTCACCTGACCATAGGCTTCTGCGTGTTCGTTTATCTCATAACGGCCAAGTGCAGTGGCCTGGTAACGATCAAGCGCAGTCTGGAAAAGGTTGACCGGATTAAAGTTGTAGGTCTGGACTGAGTTAACAATCTGACCAGTGGTGGGGTCGATCTGGCCACGGCCGTCAAGCGTGCCGTCTTCGCCCGGAGCACCCCACACGCCAGGAGGACCGGCGATGAGTGAAGGCACGGTTGTGCCGGAGCCCTGCGGATTACCACTTCCGGACGAGCGCGACACTTCACCCCATGCGCGATCACCTTGGAAAACTGGATCAACTTTGGTGTGTCCAACGCTGAAGACGACGTTTCCTTTGCCATCAGCCGAATTGGCGCCCATCGTAGCTTCGATGCGCTGGCGTGCGCCGTCGCCATACTTGGATTGACCGTAGGAGCTCTGAACTTCCACGCCTTCGAAATCGCGGCGCAGAATGAAGTTGGCCACGCCGGAGATGGCATCGGCGCCGTAGACCACGGATGCGCCGCCTGTTAATAGATCCACGCTTTGAATCAGCGCAACTGGAATCGTATTGGTGTCGACAACACCCGACAGATCGTAGGGCACCGGACGGCGGCCATCGACCAAGACCAGTGTGCGATTCGAGCCCAGTCCGCGTAGATCGATCTCTGCAGCGCCAGTGGTGCCATTGTTGGTGCCAGGGCCGACGGTAGGCGATACGCTCGGCAATTGCTTCACGAACTCTTCAACCGCAATGGGTTGCGTGCGCATGAATTCCTCGCGCTCGATGCTCGTGACCGGGCTGCTCGTGGTCAGGCCGGGCGTTGAGATGCGGCTACCCGTTACAGTGATGGTATCGAGCGTGGCTGCTTCGCTGGCAGGCGCACTCTGCGCGACCGCGGCTGACGACAGGGCGGCGTTGCTCACACCAATGACCAGCGCAAAAACAACAGCATCGCGCAGCTTGTTGGACTTCAAATTCATTAGCTCTCTCTCCAAGTGATCTTGGGTACTGCCAAGGGTTGTTTGCCTGGCGGGGGTTCCGAAAGAAGCGGATCCAAAACGTCAGGGTGAACCGATGGTATATGCGTTGCGCGAAGAATTAAAGTCCCGTTAACGAAAAAGAAGAAAGACGTGAAACAGAGGCGCGCGGCAGCATCCAGAACGAAAAACGCCACCGGCGACAAACCGGTGGCGTTCTGGGAAAGTACTTTTGAATCAGTGGCTTACAGGTCTTGTTCGTACCGAACGTACGGGATCGTGCCGTCGTTGTTGCTTTCATTGTTCGGGGCGAAGGGATTTTTGCCGCGGGAGATGACATTTTCCGCGCCGACTGTCAACTGCCCGCTCCAGGGAGTGCGCCAAGTCAGACCGAGCCCTAAGCCTTCCCATTTTTCCGGCTGGCCGGGAACGTCGACCACGCGGCCGATGACGTTGGCGCTGAAGGCACCATAGCCGCCGCCGACGCTAAGGGTCTTGGTGTCCCACTGGTCTGCGATGGCCGGGGAGACGTCTGCCAAGGGCACCAGCCGCGCGCGGGCATAGGTGCCGCCGATCGAGACAAAGCCTTCGCGGCCGATGTTCTTCTGGCCGAACACGGTCAGGTCGTTCTGTTCGACGCGGGTCAACGGTGCCTTGCCGGCGCCGATCAACCAGGCGGGCAAGGTGTCGCGGCCGGTGCCGGCGGTGACGCCAGCGCGTGCGCCAGCGCGATTGAAGCCCAGCGTCGCCGAGACCCGGCGCGATGCGGCAGCGCTGTCGTCTTCTTCGTCGCCGATGCCGGCAAGCAGGCAATGGCTGGCCAGACCGTTGATGTTGGTGCCACGGCTGCTGTTGCAGATCAGGCCCAGCGAATCGCCCGAGGTCAGGCCGAAGGCCGCATCCAGCGAATTGCGTCCAAAGTGCCAGCGTGCGCCGGCCTTCTGCTCGCCGGTCGGCTCCAGATACAGGAAGGCTTCCACCTTGCCGCTGCCCTTGTTCCACACCGGCAGGATGGTGCTTTCGCGCAGCTGCTGGGAGGCGGCCGACTGCGCGTGCACACCCGTGGCTGCCGCAAGGGCAACCAGCAAAGCGAGCGGAAGGCGCAGGAGGTGTCGCATACCAGAGTTCAGACCCAGGAGGAGTTGTTAAGTTCCCGAGAGCGGGCGACGAGAATGCTAGGGTGTTTATGATTATTTAACAAGTGGGTACGTTCCCCAGAAAGCACCCGTCAAACCTTTCTACTGCAACCTTTCCGGCGCTTCCAGCGAGGGTTGCGCTGCGCTGAAAAGTACGTCGAGGGCGGTCAACGGAAAGTGATACTCACGCCCGCAGAACTCGCAGCGCACCTCGACTTCGCCAGTCGCCTCCGCCGCTGCGCGGGCTTCTTCTTCGCCCAGGGACTGCAGCATCGAGGCGACCCGCTCGCGCGAGCAGGAGCAGCCGAAGCTGAGCGGCTTGTCGCCGAGCAACTGCGGCTCTTCTTCGTGGAACAGGCGTTGCAGCAGGTCTTCGCCAGCCACCGACAGCAGTTCCGGGGCACCCAGAGTATCGAACAGCGCGCCGATGCGGGTCCAGCCGTCGTTGTCGCCCTCGTCGCCGGGCAACTTTTGCAGCAACAGGCCGGCCGCCTGGTCCGGGCCTGCGGCCAGTAACAGGCGGGTCGGCAACTGCTCGGACTGGTGGAAATAGGTTTCGAAGGCTTCGGCCAGATCCGGGGCCTGCATGCCGACCAGGCTCTGGTAGCGCTGCGGTTCGCGCGGGTCCAGGCCGGGATTTTCGATGGTGATCGCCAGTAGTGCGGCTTCGCCCAGTTCGCGCAGGTCGGCGGGTGCATCGGCGCCGTCGGCCAGTTGCACGATGCCGCGCAAGGTACCGGCTGCGGTGCATTCGGCGAACAAGGTGCGCAGTGTTTCATTGCCGCGCAGCTGTACCGACAGACGTCCGTCGACCTTGGTATGGCCGGTGAACAATGCTGCGGCCACCGCCGCTTCGCCGAGCAACTGGCGTGCGGCAGGCGGGTACTCGGCCGCGCCTTGGATGTCGTGCCAGGCCTGGGTCAGGCGCACGTGGACGCCGCGCACGCCGGCGGCAGGCAGCAGGAAACGGGAAAGCTGATCGTGATCGGTCATGGGAACATCGGACGTAAGGGACGCCGGTTGCCGGATAATGCGGCAGGCATCGGGATGAATAGGTCGTAGCAAACAATGGGGACGGATGCATTGGATGGCAAGCAGGTAGCACCAACGCGGCGCGCTCGGCGCTGGCTGCGCTGGGTGTTGGCGGCACCGTTGTTGTTCGCCGCCGCGAGCGTGGTGCAGGTGCTGGTGCTGCGGGTGGTTGATCCGCCGATCAGCAGCATGATGGTGGGGCGCTATCTGGAAGCCTGGGGCGAAGGCGACTGGAATTTTTCGCTGCATCAACAATGGCGCGACTACGACAAGATTGCTGCCAGCCTGCCGATTTCGGTGGTGGCTGCGGAGGATCAGCAGTTTCCAATACATCACGGTTTCGATCTGCAGGCCATCGAGAAGGCGCGCGATCACAATGCGCGCGGTGGGCGCGTGCGTGGGGCGAGCACGATCAGTCAGCAGGTCGCCAAGAACGTGTTCCTGTGGCAGGGCCGCAGTTGGGTGCGCAAGGGCCTGGAAGCCTGGTACACGGTGCTGATCGAGCTGTTGTGGCCGAAGCAGCGCATTCTGGAGATGTATCTCAACGTGGCCGAATTCGGCGACGGGGTGTATGGCGCGCAGGCCGCTGCCCGGCAGTTCTGGGGCAAGGATGCGGCAGGGTTGTCGCCGACCGAATCGGCGCGTCTGGCGGCGGTGCTGCCCTCGCCACGTCGCTATGACGCACGGCGCCCCGGGGCCTATGTGCAGCGGCGCACCGCGTGGATCCAGCGGCAGGCGCGCCAGTTGGGCGGTCCTGCGTATCTGCAGGCGCCATGAGCATGAGCGCGTTAGAAACAGCGCAACTGCCGGCTGCAACAGATCGCCTCACGGTGGTGATTGCGGCCTACAACGAAGAGACCAGCATTCCGTTACTGCATCCGCGTCTGTGCGCAGTGCTCGCTGGCTTGAGCGGATTGGAAACGCACGTGCTGTATATCGACGATGGCAGCAGCGATGGCACCTGGACTGTGTTGCAGGCGCTTGCCGATGCCGATGCGCAGGTGAGTGCGGTGCGGTTGTCGCGCAATTTCGGCAAGGAGGTTGCCATTTCTGCGGGGCTGGATCATGTGTTGCCCGGCGCGGTGGTGCTGCTCGATGCCGATGGGCAGGACCCGCCGGAGTTGATCCCGGAGTTCGTTGCGCTGTGGCGTGCCGGTTACGACAACATTTTCGGCACGCGGATTTCCCGCGAGGGCGAGAGCTGGTTGAAGCGCAGTGCGGCGCATGCGTTCTATCGGGTGATCCGGCAGTTGTCTCGCACGCCGATTCCGGCCGATACGGGGGATTTCCGGTTGTTGTCGCCGCGTGTGGTGCATGCCTTGCAGCAGCTACGCGAGCGCCACCGGTTCATGAAAGGCCTGTTCGGCTGGGTCGGGTTTCGCCAGGTGGCATTGCCATACCGGCGTGCGCCGAGGCTGTCGGGACGCAGCAAGTTCACGGTGTGGCGGTTGTGGAATTTCGCGCTGGATGGCATCACCAGTTTTTCCACGGTGCCGTTGCGCGCGGCGACCTATCTCGGTTTGCTGACCGCACTGGTGGCGTTCCTGTTCGGTGGCTGGGTGGTGATCAAGGCGGCCTTGCTGGGCGACCCGGTGGCGGGTTGGCCGACCATGATGTCGGTGATCCTGTTTCTGGGCGGGATCCAGCTGATTGCGTTGGGCTTGATCGGTGAATACCTGGGCCGGCTGTATGACGAGGCCAAGCAGCGCCCGCTGTATCTGGTCGATACCCACTGCGGCGCGGTGGGAGTAGTCTGCGATCACCAGACCAAGCGCGGAGCGGGCCATGCAGACCGTACGACAGCTGTTGGGGACCAAACAGGTTGAGGTATTTGCGGTTGCGGCCGACGCCGCAGTGATCGAGGCGATCCGCTTGATGGCCGAGAAGGGCATCGGTGCGGTGTTGGTGATGGACGGGCCGCGCCTGATTGGCATCGTTTCCGAGCGCGATTACGCGCGCAAAGTGGTATTGCGCGATCGCGCCTCATCGACTACCAGCGTTGCCGAGATCATGAGCACCGAAGTGGTGACAGTATCGCCATCGGACACGGTGGAGCGTTGCATGCAATTGATGACCGATGGACGCTTCCGGCATCTGCCGGTGGTCGAAAACGGCCGGGTGCACGGGGTGATTTCCATCGGCGATCTGGTCAAGGCGGTGATCGAGAACCAGCAGCGCGATATCGATCAGTTGCAGCGTTATATCGCGAGCTGACACCGCGCTGGCTGAAGCCTTGCAGCCAAGAGTGGCTACAAATTTGCTGCGCCCACCGCTAGATTGGTGCGGCCGGCTTTTTGGTTGCAAACGTGCACATTGCAAGGTGCGATGTTCTCAGCGCTTGCGGTACCTTGTGGCGGCATGAATGCCTTTACGGAGCTCCATGGATGGATGCACCGGGTGTTCCGAAGCGGTGAGAGCATCACGCCCGCAATCCGCTTGGTTTGGGAACATTTATCGGTTTGGGAGCATTCAAACTGCGCTGAAGCTCTCGTCCGGCTTGCTAGGGGATTGAACGGTGCGGATGGCTCGGTTTTAGAGCGGATGATCTGCGGCTTGGCTGCAGGGCCCTTGCCCGCCCACCCTCGCGGGACACGCCGCAAGTACGTCCGTGTAGGCTCTTACGCGGCATCCATGCCGCGTAAGGTCCCGCGACGGTGGACGGGCAAGGACCAGTGGAGATGGTCGGTGTGCGTGGTTGCGATTGGTGCACGCTGCGCGTTCGACCGATGATGGTGCGGTCTGATCAGCTCAGTTCGATTCGACTGACGTCACTGCTATTTCCGACACTTCACTCGTCAACGAAGGCGAGTGCGGCGAAGATTCTGCCGCACTGGATACAGCGATCGAGCTGTTTTGTTGGTCACTTCAAGTCGCGCAGTTGGGCTACTTTGCGAACTTGCCGCCGCAGTCGCTGTCCTTGCCGGGGCCTGGTTCGAAGGTCGCGAGCAATGCTGCGGGCGGGGCGATCATGCCCAGGCCGACGGCAAGCGCGCCACGTAGTCCCAATGCTTTGAAGTCCGGCCGGAAGCTGGGATCCTTGAAGGTGCCGCCGATTCGCAGCGGCGAGCGCAGGCTCAGGATGCTGCGGTCCTTCGGACGTGGACGAAGCAGCAGATCCAGCGTTTCGTCTTTGAGGCTGATGCTGCCTTCGCCAATGATGATGGTGTCGGTGCTATCGAAGGCCAGGGCGCGCGATTGCATCAGGCCGTCTTGCACACCTAAGTCGCCGAAAATGCAGCGCACCGGAATCTGACGATCCTTGGTGAACAGATATTTGAGCGACTCGGCAATGTCCAGGCCGGCCAGCTCCATGATCAGATTGCCCACATGACCCCGGCCCATGCCAACGCCGATCGTGCCATCGGCGCTGCCGAGCATCGCGGCGATCGAGTTGCCGCGACCACGCAGATCGAATTCGCCCCCGATGGCGCCCGAGGCTTGTTTTGCGAGCGCGGTGTCGGGGAATAGCTGATCCAGCCGAATCCCGCGAAGGCCGGCCTTGAGTTGCGTGGTGATCACTTCGTTGCGTGCATCCATGCGGATGGTGGAGCGGATATCGCCGCCGGCAACGCCGAAGTTGAGCGGGTCCAGTTGCAACAGGCCGTCCTTCAACGTCAGCGAGGCATCCATGTCGTCCAGCGGCCACGATGGTGCGTTGATGCGCTGTGCGCGCCAACGCACCTGCGCATCCATCGCGCGCAGTTTGGACAAGTCATAGGGCGTGCTGGGCAACACACGCGCACTGGCGGCAAGTTGTGCAGCCTGTTTTTTCTGTTCGGCATTTGCCGATTCATTCGTGCCGGTCTTCGGTGGCGCACCGATGAAGCCGGCCAGATCGTCGAAATCCAGGCGTTTCGACGCCAGATCCGCACGCAGGAACGGGCGCTTGTTGCGTAGGTCCACCTCGGCAGTGCCGGCAAGATCGCTGTCGCCAGCGGTGCCGGTGAACTTTTCATAGCGCCAGATCTTGCCGTTGCGGCGCAGATGTCCGTCGAGTTTGTACGGCGGCGTCGACGGCATGGCGACGCCGGTCAAGGGATACAGGTCCTGCATGTCCTGCCCACTGAGCGCCATCTGCAGATCGAAGACCTGGAACTGGAAGGGGTTCGTCAGCGTGCCGCGTACGTGCGTACGGGTGGCGCCGGCGCTGCCGCGCAGATCGATGCGGAAAGGATGCTCGCTCTGGCTCAGCTCCATCGGCGAAGCGGTGTCGCCCTTGAGCGTGAAGGGGTAGCCCTTCCAGCGGCCTTTGCCGTCGATGCCGATCGGCGCTGCACGCTGATCGCTGCTGGGCGGTGCGAGACTGTTGATCGCCACATCCACATCCGAGCGGTTGGCGGCATCGATATATTGCAGCCGCCCGTTGTGGACCAGCAGGCGCCCAAGCCGTGGCAGCGTGCCGTCGCCATCGTCCTGATCGAACACCCAGTTGCCCGGATGCGTGTCGTCGCCCGCTTCCAGCAGTACCTTCGGGTGATCCAGGCGAATTTCCGGCAAGCGCACATTGCCGCGCAGCAATGGCCACAACTCGACATCGATCTCGGCCGAATTCAGTTCGGCCATCGGGCCGCGCTTGGACCACTGCGCATTGGCCAGGCTCAGCCGGTTGCCACGCACGGTGGTGGTGCGGCCCAGTTTCACATCCAGATAGCCCAGATGAAATTCGCGACCGGTCTTGGCACTGACCACGCGCTCGACCGGGCCACGTAGCCAGTTCCACTCGAACAACAGCACGAAGATCACCACAAGGACGGCGACGATGCCGAACCCGATCAACCAGCGTCGACGACGTGGTGTGCGGGGAGGGGGAGTCGCAGCGGTGTTGGTCACAGTGTTCACGCGGGCCATGGTTGGCGACAGCTTGTGCACGGCGCGCGAACGCGCCGTCAATCGTCTATCACAGCACCTGCGCAGATCACACCACTTGCGCAATCACCGCAACGAAGTGACAAGCGCTGCCGGCCAGCACGAACAGATGCCAGATCGCATGGAAATAGCGTTGGGTGTCGCGCTGATAGAAATACGTACCCAAGGTATAGAAGAGCCCGCCGGCCAGTAGCCAGCACAGCGACCAGGTATCGACCGAGCGTAACAGGGGCTGGATCGCGACCAGGATCAGCCAGCCCATCGCCAGATACAGCACCGTGGACAGCAAGCGAAAGCGTCCGGTGAAAAACAGTTTGAAGATCACCCCGGCGGCGGCAATCGTCCAGATGGCGGCGAACAATCCCCAACCCCAGGAGTCGCGCAGATTGATCAGCGTAAACGGCGTATAGGTGCCGGCGATCAATAGATAGATCGCGCAATGATCCAGTATCTGCAACCGTGCTTTGGCACCCGGATGCGGGATGGCATGGAACAAGGTAGAGGCGACGTAGAGCAGCACCAGGGTGGCGCTGAAGACGATGGAGGTAGCCAGCTGCCAGCCATCGCCATAAATGGCGGCCAGCGTGATCAGCACCGAGCCACCGGCCAATGCGGCAATTGCGCCCAGGCCGTGGGTCACGGCACTGGCTATCTCGTCGCGCAGGTCGGTCGAGGGGGAGGCGTCTGCGTTCATGCCAAAAATGTACCGTAACTGCGAGCAATTCGCATCGCCAGCAGTTGCATTTTCATGCGTCGGTTCAAGCAGCGGTCAATCGATCGCCTTGGCATGCGCATGTTCGCGCGTTGCGGAAAAGCGCACGTCCGGTGCGCGTTCCTGGGCCAGCTGCAGATTCACCCGGGTCGGTGCCAGATAGACCAGCTGGCCGGCCGCATCGATGCCCAGATTGCCGGCATTTTTCTCGCGGAACTCTTCGAGCTTCTTCGGGTTGTCGCAATGTACCCAGCGCGCGGTGGTGACGCCCACCGGTTCGAAGATCGCATCCACGCCGTACTCGTCCTTGAGCCGGTAGGCCACCACGTCGAACTGCAGCACGCCCACCGCACCAAGAATCAGATCGTTGCTCATCAGCGGGCGGAAAAACTGCGTGGCGCCTTCTTCGGACAGCTGCGCCAGACCCTTTTGCAACTGCTTGAGCTTGAGCGGGTCGCGCAGGCGCGCGCGGCGGAACAGCTCAGGCGCGAAGTTGGGGATGCCGGTGAACGACAGCGATTCGCCCTCGGTAAAGGTGTCGCCGATGGAGATGGTGCCGTGGTTATGGATACCGATGACATCGCCCGGCCAGGCTTCGGCAGCGATCTCGCGATCGGAGGCCATGAAGGTCAGCGCGTTGGCCAGCTTCACGTCCTTGCCGCTACGCACGTGCAGGGTCTTCATGCCGGCGGTGAACTTGCCCGAGCACACGCGCATGAAGGCGACGCGGTCGCGATGTTGCGGGTCCATGTTGGCCTGGATCTTGAAGACGAAGCCGCTGAGCTTGGCTTCGGTCGCCTCGACGCGACGGCCGGTGGTGTCGCGCGCTTGCGGCGGCGGTGCGTGTTCGATGAAGAAATCCAGCAGCGGTTGCACGCCGAAGTTGTTGACGCCCGAACCGAAGAACACCGGGGTCTGCTTGCCGGCGCGATACGCCTGCAGATCGAATGGATTGCTGGCGCCTTGCACCAGGTCCAGATCGTCGCGCAGCTCGGCTAGCATCTGCGTGCCGATCTTCTCGACCAGACCCGGCGCATCCACCGACGGAAAAATGGTCGAATCCTGGCGGGTGAAGTTGCGCCCCTGTTCGTACAGGTGCACCTCGCCGGTGATCAGATGCACCACGCCCTTCAGGCGTTGGCCCATGCCGATCGGCCAGGTCACCGGCGCGCACTGGATGCCGAGTACGGTTTCGACTTCATCCAGCAGATCGATCGGGTTCTTGCCCTCGCGATCGAGCTTGTTGATGAAGGTCATGATCGGCGTGTCGCGCAGCCGGCAGACTTCCATCAATTTGATGGTGCGTTCTTCCACGCCCTTGGCCACGTCGATGACCATCAGCGCCGAGTCCACCGCTGTCAGCACCCGATAGGTGTCCTCGCCGAAGTCGGCGTGGCCGGGGGTGTCGAGCAGGTTGATCACCTTGCCCTCGTACGGGAACTGCATCACCGAAGAGGTGACCGAGATGCCGCGCTCCTTTTCCAGCGCCATCCAGTCCGAGGTGGCATGGCGGGCGGCCTTGCGGCCCTTGACCGAGCCGGCCATCTGGATCGCACCGCCGAACAGCAACAGCTTTTCGGTCAGCGTGGTCTTGCCCGCATCGGGGTGGGAGATGATGGCGAAGGTGCGGCGGCGCGCGGCTTCGTTGGAGACGTCGGACATGGGTTGGGCGCGCCCGGTCGGACGCCTGCGGAAACTGAGGAAGCCGGTGATTATAGCGGCTTCGCTCCGGCACGCCTTTCATGACCGGGTCGAGCCAGTCGGCCATGGCGACGCCACCATCCTGGCGTCTGCGGGTCAGGGCGCCGGCGATGGAAACTGCAGCTCGCCTTGCGGGCCCAGCATCCGGAACGGCAGCGAGATCAGCTGCATCCCGGCATTGCGCTGAAGCGCGAAATGCAGGTGCGGGGCGGTGCTGAAACCGGTGTTGCCCGAGCTGCCCAGCTGCTCGCCGGCAGCCACCACCTGGCCGGCGCGCACTGCCACGCCATCGGGTGCCAGGTGCGCGTACACCGCCATGCTGCCGTCGGCATGCAGCACCCGCACCAGATTGCCGCCGCCGGCCGCCGGGCCATGCGGGCCGTCTTCGCTGCTGTCGCGCTGCACCTGCATGACCACGCCCTCGCGCGCTGCCAGCACCGGCGTGCCGTGCGGCAGCGCGAAGTCCACCGCATACCAGTTGGGCGCATCGGTGTGGCTGAAATGCCCACCGAAGCCTTGATCTACCTGCACCGGCACATCGCGGAACGGTAATTGGTAGCGCACGGGCTGGGCGCGTGCCTGTGGGGCGCCGGGCACGACGTCGAGCTTGAGTCCGAGCCCGCCCAGGGCGCGCTGGTTGCTGGCCGGATACAGCCGGGCGAGCAGGCGGCGTTCGTGCGCGGCCAGTTCTACCGTCAACGGTAATTGCGGCACGGCGCGGTAATCCTCGCTGGGCGGTGCGCTCAGTCGCACCTGCGCAGGTCCGGCCAGCGGGTTGCTGACCCAGGTCAGATAGGCCGGCGCCTGCCATTCGAGCTGCAGCAATGGGCCTGTGTCGCCGGCGTCGAGTACAGACGGGGTGGCCGAAGTTCCAGGCCCGGTTGCGGCCGCAGCGCCGGGCCAGTGCCAGCGCTGCTGGGCGCTGGCAGGTGCAGCGCAGGGCAGCATCAGGGTCATCGAGACCGATGCAAGGACGCGCAGGGCAGTGCGAGACACGTGGTGGGGCACGCGATCGGCTCGGACGGGAGAGGCGTCAGTATGCGGCGCATCACACGCTGCAGTGGTATCGGATGAAAATATATCTTTCCATCCGCATGAAGAGATTGACATCGCAAAAAGGCGGTGGCATCTTAGCCTCACCATCGAGACCGGCGGAGGGACAGGCCCTTTGATGCCGGGGCAGCCAGCGGAGCGCGCAAGCGCCCGCGTTTGGTGCCAAATCCTGCGGGGACCTGCGTGTCCGCCGAAAGATGGTTCGATTTGTGCCTTGTGCACGTCGAACGCGAGCTCCCGCGAAGCTCGATGGCCGATCCACCCCGGATATCGCCATGAGCCTCGTGAATACAGCATCGCCTTCTACTACCGACTACGCCTATACGCCCGCCACCACCGATGACGGTTTGATTGCCGTGCGCGGCGATCTTGTCATCGCGCTGCCGATGCGGCATGCCGGCATGCGCGAGCTGCGGCTGCGCTATGAGCTGGTTGGCGCGGCCAATGCGCCGGTGGTGTTCGTGGCCGGCGGGATTTCTGCGCACCGCCATCTGGCCGCCAGCGGCTTGTTTCCCGAGAAGGGCTGGGTGGATGGCCTGGTTGGTACAGGCCGCGCGCTGGATCCGGCATCGCGCCGGCTGTTGGCATTCGACTTTCTCGGCGCCGACGGCACGCTGGATGCGCCGATCGATACCGCCGACCAGGCCGATGCGATCGCCGCGCTGCTGGATGCATTGGGCATCGCGCGCCTGCACGGTTTTGTCGGTTATTCGTATGGCGCTTTGGTCGGTCTGCAATTCGTCACCCGCCATGCCGCCCGTGTCGGCACGCTGGTGGCAGTGAGCGGTGCGCATCGCGCGCATCCGTATGCCGCAGCGTGGCGCGCACTGCAGCGCCGCGCGGTGGCGCTAGGCCAGCTGCAATGCGCGGAACATCATGGACTGGCGCTGGCACGCCAGTTCGCCATGCTGAGCTACCGCACGCCGGAAGAATTCAGCGAACGCTTCGACGCGCCGCCGGAAGTGATCAATGGCCGCGTGCGCGTGGCGGCCGAAGACTATCTGGACGCCGCTGGCGCGCAATACGTGGCGCGCACGCCGGTGAATGCCTATTTGCGGTTGTCCGAATCTATCGATCTGCATCGCATCGACCCCGCGCAGGTGCGCGTGCCCACCGTTGTCGTTGCGGTAGAGGGCGACCGCCTGGTGCCGCTGGCCGACCTGGTCACGCTGGTCGAAGGCTTGGGCCAGCGCGGCAGTCTGCGCGTGCTGCGCTCGCCGTATGGCCACGACGCCTTCTTGAAAGAAATCGATCGCATCGACGCGATCCTCACCACTGCCCTTCGCATCACCGGAGAAACCGCATGAGCTTTCGTGACCCCACCGACGCCCCCTGTACCGCTGCCACTGCCGCTGTCCGCGCCGGTATCGATCGCGACACGGCCTATGGCGCGGTAACGCCGCCGATCGTGTTGTCGTCGAATTTTTCCTTCGATGGTTTCGGCAACAAGCGCCAGTACGACTACACGCGCAGCGGCAATCCCACCCGCGATCTGCTCGGCGAAGCGCTGGCCGAACTGGAAGGTGGCGCCGGCGGGGTGATCACCTCCACCGGCATGGGCGCGATCAATCTGGTGCTCAACGCGCTGCTGCAGCCGGGCGATACGTTGGTGGTGCCGCACGATGCGTACGGTGGCAGCTGGCGCCTGTTCAACGCGCTGGCCAAGAAAGGCCACTTCGCGCTGATCACCGCCGACCTCACCGACCCGCGCTCGCTGGCTGATGCACTGGCGCATTCGCCCAAGCTGGTGCTGATCGAAACCCCGTCCAATCCGCTGTTGCGCATCACCGATCTGCGCTTTGTCATTGAGGCGGCGAAGAAGGTCGGCGCGTTGACGGTGGTGGACAACACGTTCCTGTCGCCGGCACTGCAAAAGCCGCTGGAATTCGGTGCGGATCTGGTGCTGCATTCCACCACCAAGTACATCAACGGCCATAGCGATGTGGTGGGTGGTGCGGTAGTGGCGCGCGACGCGGAGCTGCACCAGCAGCTGGTGTGGTGGGCCAATGCGCTGGGCCTGACCGGTTCGCCGTTCGACGCCTTCCTCACCCTGCGCGGTTTGCGCACGCTGGATGCACGTCTGCGCGTGCATCAGGAAAATGCCGACGCGATCGCCGAGCTGTTGAACGGGCATGCGGCCGTCAATCAGGTGTATTTCCCCGGCCTGGCGTCGCACCCCGGCCATGCATTGGCGGCGCGCCAGCAGAAGGGCTTCGGCGCGATGATGAGCTTCGAGCTGGAAGGTGGCGAAGCGGCAGTGCGCGCGTTTGTCGATGGCCTGCGTTACTTCACGCTGGCCGAGTCGTTGGGCGGTGTGGAAAGCCTGATCGCGCATCCGGCATCGATGACGCATGCGGCGATGACCGCCGAAGCCCGCGCTGCGGCCGGGATTTCCGACGGGCTGCTGCGGTTGTCGATCGGGATCGAATCGGCCGAAGATCTGTTGATCGATCTGCGCGCCGGCCTGGCACGTGCCGAAGCGACGCTGACCACCGCAAGCCGCAAACAGGTCGACGCGTGAGTACTGTGCTACCTGCTTCGCGTCGCGCGTCGGCGGCCGCGGTGACACCGACGCCACGTCTGGCCTTGCTGGGCACCGGCACCGTGGGGGGCGCGTTCGTGACGCGCTACACCGCGCTGCAGGAGCGTCAATTGCGTTTGCCGCGCTTCGATTGGCTGGCCAATTCGCGCATTGCCCACGACTGCGGCACCAGTGCGGAACAGGCATTGCGGCAGGCCAATGCAGCGCCGCGCGGCCAGGCGGTGTTGCAGCCTTGGGCGGAGACCACCGCATTGCGTGCCGGCGATGTGCTGGTGGATGCCACTGCCAGCGACGTGGTGGCCGATTGGCATGTGGAATGGCTGTTGCGTGGTGTGCATGTGGTCACCGCCAACAAGTTGGGCCAGGGCACGGCGTTGTCGCGGGCGCAGGCGCTGCACGCGGCGCGTCATGCCAGCGGTGCGCACTATGGCGACAGCGCGACGGTGGGCGCGGGGCTGCCCGTGCTCAGCAGCGTGCGTGCGCTGGTGGCGGGCGGCGATCATATCCATTCGATCGAAGGCGTGTTGTCCGGATCGTTGGCGTGGCTGTTTGATCGCTATGACGGCAGCGGCGCGTTTTCCGATTGCGTGCGCGAGGCGATGGCGGCCGGTTACACCGAGCCGGATCCGCGCATCGATCTGTCCGGCGAGGATGTGCGGCGCAAGTTGCTGATCCTGGCACGCGCGGCGGGTTGGCAGCTGGAGGCCGAGCAGGTGCATGTGGAATCGCTCGTGCCCGCAAGCATTGCGCGGGTTCCGCTTGACGCCTTGGATGCGCAGCTGGGCGCGCTGGACGAGGTAGTGGGCGCGCGTTGGCAGCAGGCGCGTGCCGCAGGGCGTTGCCTGCGCTTTGTCGGTCGCGTGGATGCGCATGGCGCCAGTGTGGGCTTGCGCGAATTGGCGCTGGATCACCCGCTGGCCGGCGGCGCCGGTACCGATAACCGCGTTGCGATCAGCAGCGATCGCTATCGCGAGCAGCCGTTGTTGATCCAGGGCCCGGGCGCGGGTGCGGAAGTGACTGCGGCGGCGTTGCTGGATGATGTGCTGCGGATTGTGGCGGGTTGATCGAGTGATCGTCGTTGTTTGAAGCATCGCGCAGGCCAAGGCTCTGGCTTGATCAGGTTGCAGCAGGCCAACTGCCTGGCAATCGTGTGCTGAGAGACGCGGCATCAGATACGCATCGATGCGCATCCAGCCGCAGCTCGCATGTCAGCGAGCTGCGGCTTTCAGATCAGCGTAGGTCAGGCGACACCGTGCGACCGGCCCGCCGCTTACAGCGCAATCGCCTTCAATAACGCAGCATTGAAGCGCTTCGGGTCCTGCACCTGCGGGGAATGTCCGAGGTCGGCGAACTCGATCAGCTTCGCATTCGGAATCGTCTCGGCCGCACGTTTCCCCAGCTTGGTGTAATCGCCGACGCGTGCCTTGACCTCGGGCGGTGCGGTGTCCTTGCCGATCGCGGTGCGGTCCTTGAGGCCGATAAATAATGTGGTCGGCACGGCGAGCTTGGGCAGTTCGTAGACCACCGGTTGGTTGAACACCATGTCGTAGGTCAGCGCCTGGTTCCAGGCGACGGCCTGCCTGCCGTTGCCCAGCGACATGCCGGCCTGCATGCGCGCCCAGCGTTCGAACTCCGGCTTCCACTGGCCGGCGTAGTAGACCTCCATCTGATATTTCTTGATCCGCTCGAAACTGATCTTCAGTTCGTTGTCGTACCAGGCATCGACGCTGCGCCACGGAATGCCTTCGGCCTTCCAGTCTTCCAGGCCGATCGGGTCGACCAATGCCAGATGCTCGGTGGCCTGCGGATACATCAGCGCATAGCGGATGGCGAGCATGCCGCCCATCGAATGACCGACCACCACGGCACGTTCGATGCCCAATTTTTTCAGCAGCGCCTGCGTGTTGTCGGCCAGCTGCGCGAAGGAAAATTGATAAGCCGCCGGCTTGCTGGATTTGCAAAAACCCACCTGTTCCGGCGCGATGACGCGGTAGCCGGCGGTGCTCAACGCGGCAATGGTCTGCTCCCAGGTGACGGCGCAGAAGTTCTTGCCATGCAGCAGCACGGCGGTGCGTCCGTTGGGCTTGCCGGTGGGTGCGACATCCAGGTACGCCATTTCAAGCGGCTGCTGTTGCGAAGTGAACGCGAAGGTCTTGACCGGATAGGGATAGTCGAAGCCTTCCAGACGCGGGCCATAGCTGGTTTCCTGCGCCATCAATGGACCGCAGGCCAGGGCCAGGGCGAGAGTGCAAACAAGCTGTCGCATCGCGATCTCCGTGGGAATTCAGCCTTCGACGGTACACACGTGCATGTGGTGATCGCGTTCAACACGGCAACCCGCGTGCGGGAACGCCTGCTGTGTCGGATCAGTTCGCTGCGTCTGATTTCCGGTGCGATGCGCCAGGCGCGCGGGGTGGCCGCAAATCTCTTATTGCAGCCGATGAGGCATGGCAGCTAACGCCTAATCGTACTCAGGCGCGCCTTCACGATCGCGCGCAGTTGCCTGCCAATGCAGCCGAGCGAGACCCGCCACCGCTCAGCATTCGATCACGTTCACTGCCAGGCCGCCGCGGCTGGTTTCCTTGTACTTGTCCTGCATGTCGCGGCCGGTGTCGCGCATGGTCTTGATGACCTTGTCCAGCGAGACCTTGTGCTTGCCGTCGCCGCGCATGGCCATGCGGCTGGCATTGATCGCCTTCACCGCGCCCATCGCATTACGTTCGATGCACGGGATCTGCACCAGGCCGCCGATCGGATCGCAGGTCAGGCCGAGGTTGTGTTCCATGCCGATTTCCGCAGCGTTTTCGATCTGCCCCGGGTTGCCGCCAAGCGCGGCGACCAGACCGCCTGCCGCCATTGAACACGCCACGCCCACTTCGCCCTGGCAACCGACTTCGGCGCCGGAAATGGAAGCGTTTTCCTTGTAGAGAATGCCGATGGCCGCAGCGGTGAGCAGGAAGTCGAAGATGCGTTGCTCGGATGCGCCGGGGCAGAAGCGATCGAAGTAATGCAGCACCGAGGGAATGATGCCGGCCGCACCGTTGGTGGGTGCGGTAACGACGCGGCCGCCAGCAGCGTTTTCTTCGTTGACCGCGAGCGCGTACAGATTGACCCAGTCCAGCGTGGTCAACGGATCGCGCATCGCCGCTTCCGGTTTGGACGACAGTTCGCGATACAGCGCCGGTGCGCGACGCGAGACGTTCAGGCCACCCGGTAGCGTGCCTTCCTGGCGAATCCCGCGTTCCACGCACGACTGCATCGCCGCCCACAGTTCGCGCAGGCCGGCGCGAATTTCGTCTTCGCTGCGCCAGCTCTTTTCGTTTTCGAACATCAGCGCGGCGATGCTCAGACCGCTGCGTGCGCATTGCGCCAGCAGTTCGTCGCCACTGAGGAACGGGTAGGGCAGTGGCGTCTCGTCGGCGACGATGCGGTCGTCGGCGGCATCGTCCTGGTTGACCACAAAACCGCCACCGACCGAGTAGTAATCGCGCGTGGCGATCACGGCGTCATTGCCGTCGTAGGCGGTGAAACGCATGCCATTGGTGTGGTACGGGAGCTTCTGCCGTTTGTTCATCGGCAGGTCGCGTTTTTCGTCGAAGGCGATGGTGTGCTGGCCCATCAAGTTGATGCGCTTGCTGGCGCGGATGCGCTCGAGCGTGGCGGGGATGATGTCCGGGTCGATCAGGTTGGGGCGGTTGCCTTCCAGGCCGAGCAGCACGGCCTTGTCGGTGCCATGGCCGCGGCCGGTCAACGCCAGCGAGCCGAAGATCTCGGCGCGGATGCGCACCACGTCCTGCAGGCGTCCGGCGTCGAGCAGCCAGCGATGCACGAAGCGTTCGGCGGCGCGCATCGGCCCCACGGTATGGGAGGAACTCGGACCGATACCGATCTTGAACAGGTCGAACGTGCTGACAGCCATGCTTGCCGGAGAGGTGAGCGTAAAGGCGGCTATTCTAGTCTTTCGGCGATTGCGGCACGGCTGCAGCGCAGCATGAGACCTCTCAATGGGCCTGATCCTGTACCAGCGCGACGAGTGCCACCTGTGCGATCAGGCCGTGGAGGTGCTGGCGCAGGCGCGCGCGGGCGAATTCAGCAGCGTGTTTATCGATGGCGATGCGGCGCTTGAGTCCGCTTATGGTGAGCGTGTGCCGGTATTGCGCGATGCGGTTGGGCGCGAGTTGGGGTGGCCGTTTGACAGCCATCGTTTGCGGGAGTGGTTGAACTCCGGCACGCGCTGATGCGGCGCTCGTGGACCCGGTACGCGCCAGATTTTGGATTTAGAGCGGCTTAAAACGACTTCACGCCGCTCTGGTGCGGAGCGGATGATCTGGGCCTTCGCTGCAGGGCGGCCGATCTGCGGGTTTGCTGCAGGGCCCTTGCCCGCCCACCATCGCGGGACACGCCGCAAGTACGTCCGTGTAGGCTCTTACGCGGCATCCATGCCGCGTAAGGTCCCGCGACGGTGGGCGGGCAAGGACCAGTCGAGTTGATCGGTGTGCATAGGTTTCAATAAAGCAATCAGCAAACTGTCTGGTGCGGTGTCCTCGCCGATTGCGGGACCGTGTGGCGGCATGGACGCCGCCACCGAGCCTACATGGACGTACTTGCGGCGTGTCCCGCGAGCGGTGAGGGCGCCGCGCGCTCGACCGACTCAGCGTTTGACATGTGCGTTTGACTGCATCCAACAAGATGCGGCTAACAAACTCATTTTGTCGGATACCCCTTCAAAATGTCAGCTGCATTGATTCAACGGCACCATTGCTGCTCGCAGGGCACGCCATCGTGGTCGCCGTCCATTTCGGTATTTGGGCAATGCTGCAACACGTAAGTGGCATCGTCGCAGGAGGTCATCTGCGAGCAGTGCGTGCGTCCGCCACAGCTGTATTGCGCGGTGGGCGCAGACGCAGGAGTGGTTGCTACGGGCCGCGTTGGCGACGACATTTGTTCTAGTGCCGATGCCCGGGTGAATACATCGATCAAGTAATCGCGCTGCTGATAGGCGAACGCCCCGCCACCGAGCACCAGCATCATGAGCAAGACCTTTCCAAGCCCTATCTGTCTTTTTGCCGGCGCCATGCGTGCCGTGTTGCGTCGCACAGGCGCGTCATGCTTGGGCGCACGCGCTCCGGCGCGCATCACGCGCACCGCTTGCTGTCGCCCATCCTTGCTTGGTTCGATCTCGAAGGAAATCAGCTCGCCGATACGCGGCGCATCTGCGCTTCTGGGAAACGCGGAAATATGCACGAACACCTCATCGCCCGGCTGAGCAGGGGTAATGAAGCCGAAGCCGCGATCGGGGTTCCAGCGGGTCAACGTTCCGTGTGTGCGCATCGTCGGCATCCTTTGGGCGAGTGCCGAGTCTAGCTGTCGCGCGGTGTCATTCAATCATCGGGCACAAAAAAACGGCGGACCCGACGAGGTAGTCCGCCGTTCAATGGCCGCGTCCGGTTGCGGCCGGTGGCGTTACTTCGCCTTGAACACGACCTTGGTGCTGATCGCGGTTTCGTTGGGAATGGTCTTGGTGTCGGTCCAGTCGCCGCTGCCCACGCCGAAATCCAGCCGTTTGACGGTGGCCTTGCCGGCCAGCACCGGCTGCGCGCCGGGTGTCCAGGTGAAGGTCAGCGTGACCGGCTTGCTGATGCCGCGCAATTCCAGCGTGCCGTCGGCGGCGTACTGGTTGCCGCCGAGTGCGCGGAACTTGTCGGCGCGGTAGCGCGCGGTGGCGAACTTGGCCACGTTGAAGAAGTCCGGCCCCTGCAGGGTCGAATCACGGTCGCCATTGCCGCTGACGGCACCTGCCAACGGGATGCGCACGTCGAGCTTGGCACCGGCCAGATTGGCCGGATCGAAACTCAGCGTTGTGTCGAAACCGGGGAACTTGCCGGTGAAGACTTCGCCGTCGTACTTGCTGGCAAACACCAGCGACGAACCGGGCGCCTGCACGTAATCGGCAGCGAGGACCGGGGCGGCAGCGAACGTGGCCACCAGTGAGGCGGCGACCAACAGGGGAGAGGCGAACAACCTGGACGACATGAGGAATCCTTTAGGGTTTGGAAGAGAGCCAACCGCGCGGCAACATCCGCACCAAGGTGGCGTCACGCTGGAACAGGTGGTGGTAGAGCGCAGCGCCGGCATGCGCCAGCACCACCGCAATCAACAACCAGAAGCCCCACTCGTGGATGAAATGCGCAATCGCGCGCAGTTGTTCGTCCGGCGGGCTGAGCTTGGGGACGGCAAACAAGCCGAACCAACGAAACGGGCGCAGGCCGCTGGTGGAGTCGTACAGCCAGCCCGACAGCGGCATGGCGAAGATCATGGCGTACAGCAGCCAGTGGGTGAGCCCGGCGATGCGTTCCTGCCAGCGCGGCGTACCGCTTACCGGCGGCGGCGCGCCTGCATAGATGCGCCAGCCCAGCCGCACGATCACCAGTGCCAGCACGGTCAGACCCACCGACTTGTGCGCGGTGTAGACCCAGAAATATTTCGGGGTCTTGGGCAGGTCGCCCATGATCAGGCCAACCACGCCCAACGCCAGAATCAGTAGTGCGATCAGCCAATGCAGGGTCTGGCTGACACCGCCCCAACGTTCGATGTTCTTCAGGCTCATGCTCCCGATTCCGGGCTGGTGGCAGCGTCAGGGGCGGCGGGTGTGTTCTGCAGTTGCGGTGCGTCGTCTTCGGCGCGGCCCTCGCGCACGGCTTCGGCTTCGATGCGCAGTTCCACCGAGTCGCCGATCATCGACTTCCACGCGTCGATTCCGAACTCGGCACGGCTCAGCGTGGCGGTGGCCGAGAAACCGGCAGTGCGCCGGAACGGCGGCAGCGGATGACGTTTGAGCGCGTTGAGGGTGACATCCAGGGTGACCGGGCGGGTGACCCCATGCAGGGTCAGATTTCCAGTGACCTTGGCGTGGTTTTCGCCGCTTGCGACCACCTGCGTGGAGACGAAATGCGCGTCGGGAAACCGCTCGGCGTCGAGCAGGTTGCGCGCCAGCGTGGCCTCGTTCCACTTGGCATCGCCCAGGTCGGCGCGGTGCAGCGGCACGTTGACATCCAGCCGTGCGGAGGCCCAGTCGTCCGGGTCGAACACCAGCGTGCCGCTACTTCCGGAAACGGTGCCCAACGCCTTGGAAAACCCGGCATGTTCGACTGCGAACAGCACCCGCGTGTGCACCGGATCCAGCGCGTAACGCACCGGCGCGGCGGTTGCGGCAAGGCTGGTCGCGACCAGGGCGGGAAGCAGCAACAGGCGGGCGAGGATTGTCATGGGCGGATTCTAGGCATTCCCGCTGCGCTCCGCTTGGCTTGCGCTCGCAACGATCCGTTGCGAGCATGCGGGCTGGACGTGGAAAGGATGCCCACATGCGTGCGCTCATCGTTGTGCTTGTCTTGATGCTTGTCTTGCTGCTTGGCGCTTTGCCATGTGCGGCGAAGATTCCCGAGATTCCCCGTTTCCGCATTGTAGGGCCCAGCGATGGACTTCCATCGACCATGGTGGTTGCGATCCACCGGGATCGTGCCGGTTATCTGTGGCTTGGCACCCTGGATGGCCTGGTGCGTTACGACGGCGCGGGATTCAGGACCTGGAGACACGATCCGAACGACCCTGCGTCGTTGCCCTGCAATGCCGTCCAGGCGCTGCATATCGATGCGCTGGACAGGATATGGATCGGCTGCGGCAAGACGCTGAGCGTCATGGATGCCGGACGACGCCAGTTTCGCCACTATCGCACTGCGGACTATCCTTTGCTGAAGGACGGCGAGATCTACAGCATCGCTGCGTTCGACGGCGATATCTGGGCCGGGACCACGTCCGGCGCGCTGGTCCGCATCGATGCTGGTGGGACGATGTCGTCGGTGGATCTGGGTGCGGTCGATGGCGATCTTGACCAGGCCATGGTCATGAATCTTGCGGCGGACAACCGGCAGCGGCTGTGGATCGCAACCAGTAATGGACTGGCTTATTACGACGGGAAACATCTGCGTCGCGAATATGTCCCAGACGAGCCGAACCGGCAGTCGGCCATTTTCGGTCTGCAATGGACCGGCGACCGTCTGTGGCTGGGCAGCGAGTCTGGATTGCATGTCATGGGGTCCAACGATCAATGGCAGCCGCTTCCCTGGGGAACGATGTTCGGTAGCGGCAACGAGTTCTGGGGCGCAGTGGCTGCTCAGGACGGCGAGTTCTGGCTAGGGAGCGGACGCGGTCTATGGCGGACGCGTGGCGAGCGTCCACCGGTCCCTGCCTTCAGCGGCGAGGGTCCGTTGTCGCGCCGTAATGTGGTCGGTCTGCTGGGAGCGGCCGATGGGGGGCTTTGGGTTCCGATGCATGGCACTGGCCTGGGGTATTTGCCTGCGGATTGGAAGCGCAGTGCCGTGCTCAAGCCCGCCGCGCCGACCGGCGATGCCATTTATTGCAATCTGGCACCCGCCACACGGTCTGGTGGTTTGTGGCAGGTGGATACAGACGGTCGCTTGTTGCGCGTTGATCCGAGCACGGGCGACACGTTTCAGACAGGATTGCAGTCGCCGCATCTCAAGGGCATGGAGCTGGTGTCGGCGTTGGAGGATCGTCTGCAGCGTGTCTGGCTGGGCAATTTGAGCTTTGGTCTCTCGCGGATGGATCTGCGCACTGGTGAGTTCATCCACTGGCCGTCCGATGGTCCCGAACCGGCATCCGCGCTGTCGGCGCCGGACTGGATCATCGAGCAGGGCGACACGGTGTGGATGGCATTCCTCGACATGGTGCAGCAGCGCGATTTACGTAGCGGCCGCGTCTTGCAGCGCATCACTCAGCAAGACCTGCATGGCCTCAGCGACATCGCTGTACAGCAGCTTGAACAAGGCCCCGACGGGCGTGTCTGGGCTGCGGGCGAGGGCGGCATGTTTGCCTGGGACGACACCTCTCGCCGCTTTGTGCCGGTTGCAGGTCTCGAAGGAACCCCGATCCAGGCGTTTGCCAGCCAATCGCCGGAGACGGTGTGGGTATACCGGGCCACCGGTGCGGAACAATGGAAAAAAACCGCAACAGGCTGGACGCGTGTGCGCCACGTGGGCGAAGCCGACGGGCTGGCCGGGTTCGACGCCTCTGCAATGCAGATCGACCCGCATGGCAGGGTCTGGATTTCCAGCTTACGTGGGCTCTGGCGGATCGATCCCTCGGTGACGCCGGCACGGCTGCGCAATATCGGCACGCGCGATGGGTTGACCAGTCAGGAATTCGTCCAGCATTGCCTGCTGATGGCGGGCGACACCTTGATCGGGGCGACCAGCGATGGCTCCACCGTATTGCTGGATACCGCAATGCCCGATATCGCACCGTTCGTGCCCGCATTGCAGTTGGAACATCTCAGCGTGCTGCGTAATGGTGCACGCATCGCGTTGCCGATGGATCGCCCGTTTCAGCTGGGTCCCGGGGACCGGCAGTTGCAGATCGTCAGTCGTCTGCTGTCGTATAGCGATCCGCTTTCCAATCGTTATCGCAGTTTCTTGAAAGGCTTCGATACGGAGTGGCAGACCTCGGGCAACGCGGGGATCCGCGAATTTGCCAGTTTGCCTGCCGGCAACTACGAGCTCGCGCTGCAGGGTGTAGACCCCTTGGGTAATCGCTCGCAAGTGCGCACCCTGCGATTTACGGTCAATCCACCCTGGTGGCGCAGCGACGTCGGCATCGCGCTGATCTGCCTGCTTGGATTGCTGCTGAGCGCATTGCTTGCCGCCGCTTACCGCCGGCGTGTGCGCATGCGTGCGCAATGGCAACTTGCGCAGCACAAACGCGAGCTTGCCGAGCAGGCGTCGCAGGCCAAGACGCGGTTTCTTGCGACCCTGGGGCACGAGGTGCGTACGCCGATGACCGGTGTGCTGGGGATGAGCGAGTTGCTGCTGCAGACACCGTTGGATGGACGTCAGCAGGGCTATGCCAGCGCAATCCAGTCGGCGGGCAAGCATCTGCTGCGGCTGGTCAACGATGCGTTGGATCTGGCGCGGATCGAGGCCGGCAAGCTGCCATTGGATTACCGCGATTTCGATTTGCGCCAGCTGATCAGGCAAGTGGCCGAGCTGGTGCGCCCGACTGCCGAGCAGAAGCAGTTGGTCTTCGAGTGCGAGCTGGAGGATGCGTTGCCGCCGGCACTGCACGGCGATGCCAGCCGGGTGCAGCAGATCCTGCTCAATCTGTTGTTCAACGCGGTCAAGTTCACTGAGCACGGCAATGTGAGTTTGCGTGTCTCAGTGCTGCCGCAAGGCCACAAGCGAGGCATCCGGATGGAGGTGCGCGATACCGGCCCCGGCATGAGTGCAGAACAGCGCGGGCGCTTGTTCCAGCGCTTCGAGCAGGCCGAAGGCGCGCTCACGCTTGCGCGGCATGGCGGCAGTGGCCTGGGGCTGGCGATCTGCCGCGAATTGGCAGCGGCCATGGGCGGTGAAGTGACGGTCAGCAGCGAACTGGGGCGGGGCGCGTGTTTCGTGGTCGAGCTGCCATTGCGCTGGGTGGCTGCGTTACCCGCAGTGACGCCGAATGTGGCACGCACAACGCCGCTTCACGATCAGGCGCCACTGCAGCTGCTGCTGGTCGAAGACGACCCCACCGTGGCGCAGGTGATTGTCGGCCTGCTGCAGACGCGCGGGCATCAGGTCACGCATGTATTGCATGGTCTTGCGGCACTGGCCGAGGTGAGCACGCGCAGCTTCGATGCGGGGCTATGCGACCTGGATTTGCCCGGCATCGACGGCGCGGCACTGGTGGCGCAATTGCGCGCGCGCGGCGTGCGTTTTCCGATCGTTGCGGTGACCGCACGCGCCGACGCCGATGCAGAACCGCAGGCAATGGCGGCAGGGTGCAATGGATTCTTGCGCAAGCCGGTCACCGGCGACTTGCTCGCGCAGGTACTGGCGCGCGCGCTTGCTGACGCCAGCGACGCACAGGAAGACCCGGTTGCCGACTAGGGGCGGCCGTAGCGAAGCAGGTACAGTGCAGTCCCGCCAGGGAGCGCGCGCAAGCGTGCAGGTGGCGATGGGGACAAGGATGAAGATGAAGAAGGTGCTGCTGTCGTTGCTTGCGGTCTTGTTGCTGCTGATCGGTGTGGATGCGTTGGCGGTGAACCAGATCGAGACCCCGCGCATGCGCCGGTTCGGGCCGGTCGAAGGCCTGCCTTCGCGCATGGTGCTGGCCTTGGCGCAGGACCGGCAGGGTTATATCTCGGCGGCCACCAGCGATGGTCTGGCGCGCTATGACGGCATCGGCTTGCAGGTGTGGCGGCATGATCCGCACACCGCAAACTCAGTTCCCGGCAACGAGGTCGAAGCGCTGTTTATCGACAATCGCGACCGGGTCTGGCTGGGCATCAATGGCTCGCCGCTCAGTATGCTCAACACAGAACGTGAGGCCTTTACGACATTTCCTGACGTCGCCGAAGCCTGTGCCGGGCAGGTCTGGTCGATTGCGCAGGCGCAGGGCGCGATCTGGGTTGGGAGCAGTGGCGGCGGCCTGTGTCGACGCGAAGAAAATGGCCGGGTGACGGTATTCCGCGCATCGCCTGATGTGCCGGATGCACTGCCTAGCGACACCATCATGAGCATGGTGACCGACGCGCGCGGCCGATTGTGGATTGGCACCGCCAGCGGTCTGGTGCTGCGCGATGACGAGCGTTTCGTGCGCATCGCGCCGGACCGCCTGAGCGCAACGGTGTTCAAACTAAGCAAGGATCCCGACGGCACCCTGTGGGTGGGCAGTAGCAAGGGTTTGTACCGGGTAACACCCGCCGGCGTGCTGGAACCCGCGCCCTGGGACGGATCTACCGACATACGTGCCGGCACGGTGGTGCACGATGTGCATGGTGGCTACTGGGTGGGCGCGGCCGATGGTTTTTTTCGAGTAGCGCCCGGCGAAACTGCGCTGCGAGTGATGGAAGGCGATCGTGGTAGTGGGTTTCTTACTGCGCACAGCGGTGTGCTCGATGTCATGCAGGACCGCCAGGGCGGCCTGTGGCTAGGGATGATCTCGCAAGGCGTGGCGTACCTGCCGCCGGACTGGCGACGCTTTTCCACGATTTTCGAGACGCAGGGCAAGCCGCTGGAGGGCCTTTACCTGGTGAATGCCGCCGCCGATGGCGATAGTTTTCTGGTGACCACTGGCGAGGGGGTTTATCGGGTCGGCGATCAGGGCAACGTTGTGCCCGTGTTGCAAAGCGATGTAATGGGCGGCGGTACCGTGCAGTCGGTGCTGCCGACCGGCGACGGCAGTCTGTGGGTTGCGCTGCGGGAGGGTGTCACCCGCTATACCCTGAAAACAGGGGAGAAACGCAAGCTCGCGATGGAGATCGGCACGTCCGACACCCATAGGGTGGAACTGATGGCGCCAGGTATCGATGGCGAGTTCTGGCTGTCGATTGTGGAAGCCGGCGTGCAGCGGCGTGCGGCAGACGGACGGCTACTGGCAACGTTCCACTTCGGTACCGACCTCGGCGAGGTGGGTGGCATGGTGCAGCAACTGGTGATACGTCCCGATGGCTCGGCGTGGGTTGCGGCCGGTGACGGGCTATGGGTTTGGCAGGGTGAGCGCTTTCGCAAGGTGATCGGCGACGCTAGCCGCGAAGTCTATGCGCTGGCTTTCGTATCGCCGCGCGAATTCTGGGTGGGGCGCCCGGGTGCGCTGGAGCGCTATCACTGGGATGGTCAACAGGCGCGCCTGCTTGAGCGGGTCGGGCGCGAGCACGGTCTGCCGTCCACCGAAATACGCGGTCTGGCCTTGGGCGGCAAAGACACGGTGTGGGCGACTACCTCGCGAGGCCTGTTCGCCTACAAGCGCGGCCAGGCCCAGGTGCGCATGTTCGGCCAACGCGATGGCCTGCCGGACAGCGAATTCTCGATGCGCCCCCCGGTCACCGGCCCCACTGGACAAGTGTTGGCGCTGACCACCAGCGGCATCGTGCTGTTCGACCCATCGCGGCCGTTTTCCGCCGCGCCATCGGCACGGCTGGTGATCGAATCGGTGCAGGTGCGCCGTAACGATGCCGAGCGCTCGCAGCCGGTCTCTCACAAGGTGCCGATGGTGCTGCAGGCGCGCGATCGCGATCTGCGTATCAGTGCGCGATTGCTGTCGTTCGTCGATCCGGCTTCTGCGCATTATCGTTACCGCATCGACGGCTACGACGAACGTTGGGTGGAGCAGGGCGCCGGCGGCGAACGCGTGATTTCGCGCTTGCCGCCCGGCGACTACCGTATCGAAGTGCAGGCGCGTGCCGGCGAGGGCGACTGGGTCGCTGCGCCCACGTTGCAGTTGGAAGTGCGCCCGCCGTGGTGGCTGAGCACGCCGGCGCAGCTGGTGGCCGCGTTGCTGTGCGTGCTGCTGTCATGCCTGGGTGTGTGGGCCTGGCGGCGCCGCGTGCGACGCCAGCAGGGATGGATACTGGCACAACAACGCCAACAGCTTGCCGAGCAGGCCTCGGTGGCCAAATCGAACTTTCTTGCCAACCTGGGACATGAAGTACGCACGCCGATGACCGGTGTGCTCGGCATGAGCGAACTGCTGCTGGCCACGCCGCTGAATGCCAAGCAGCGCAGTCACGTCGACGCGATCCGCAAGGCCGGTGCGCATCTGCTGCGGCTGGTCAACGATGCACTGGATCTGGCGCGTATCGAAGCCGGCAAACTGGAGCTGGTGCAGCAGCCGTTCGACCCGGCGCAACTGACCCAGGAACTGGCCGATTTCATGCATCCGATCAGCGAAGCGCGCGGATTGCGTTTTCACTATCGCAATCAATTGCCTGCGCAGTTGGTGGTGCTGGGCGACGCGACGCGGGTACGCCAGATCCTGATCAATCTGCTCGGCAACGCGATCAAGTTTTCCGAACGCGGCGAGGTCTCTCTCACGGCCAGTCAGCATGGCGAGGTGCTGCGTTTCAAGGTGCGCGATTCCGGGCCGGGCATCGGCCCGGAGCAGCAGAAGCGCTTGTTTCAGCGCTTCGAACAAGCCGATGGCGCGCACACCAGCGCTCGCTACGGCGGCAGCGGGCTGGGGCTGGCGATCTGCCAGGAGCTCACCGTGGCGATGAAGGGCACGATCCGCGTGCGCAGCAGGCTCGGCGTCGGCACCCAGTTCAGCGTGGACCTGCCGTTGCCGATCGATCGCTCCGGCGTGCGCATCGCTTCTGGCGAGCTGGGCGCGGTGGCCGGTGAGTCGTTGCGCATCTTGCTGGTGGAAGACGAGCCGACCGTGGCCGAGGTGATCTCCGGCCTGCTGATGGGCCGCGGCCATCGGGTGGTGCATGCCGCGCACGGGTTGGCGGCGCTGTCGGAGGCGGTCGATGGCGGTTTCGACATCGCGCTGCTGGATCTGGATCTTCCCGGCCTGGATGGATTTGCGCTGGCATCGCAACTGCGCCGGCTCGGGCATGGGTTCCCACTGCTCGCAGTCACCGCGCGTGCCGACGGCGATGCGGAGCGCCAGGCGCAAGCCGCAGGTTTCGATGGATTCCTGCGCAAGCCGGTCACCGCCGATATGTTGGTTGAGGCGATCGCGGCGGCGCGTAAAGCGCAGAGATCGCGCGCGCGATCGGACGATGGCGCAGCACTAGGAGTACCGATGTGAACCGCAGCAGGCTTGCCCGTGTGTGGCGCGGCCCGCACTATGCGGAAAACTGCAGTGAAATGTTCATGTTGCGCCAACGTCTTTTTCCCAATTTCCGACGGATTTTCGCCGGACTGTGTTTTTGGCTGCTGATCGCGGTCTTGCCTGCGCTCGCCTTCGCGAATGTGCCAATCACCCCGGTGCCTGTCCAGCTCACTGTGGCTGACGGCCTGCCTTCCAATACGATCAATGATTTTGCTGAAGACAAATACGGTTACCTGTGGCTGGCAAGTGCCGATGGTCTGGCCAGATTCGATGGGCGTACTTACCGCATCTGGCGAATGGAGGAAGGGCTTACTGATAACTTTGTCTGGGCTGTCAGCGTAGATTCAAACGACGGGGTATGGGTTGGTTTTGAAAATGGTGGCGCAGGGTTACTAGACGCCAAGAAGCGGGCATTCAAGCGTTTGGCAGATCCGCGCTTTCCTGAGTTTTCACGCAGCTCCGTATGGGCGATTGCGCAGACGCCTGAACACGATATTTGGTTTGGTACATCCAGGGATGGACTTTATCGATTGCGGGCAGATGGCAGTATGCAGCGCTTTACTTTTGCGGAGGATGATGTTCATAGCCTGCCTGGCAATAGTATCAGTGCGTTGCGTGTTACTCCCGACGGCTCGTTGTGGGTTGGCGGCAGCTCAGGTATTGCACGTTGGGCAGGTAATAAATTTGAACGTGTGCTACTGCCGGGTGATACTCAGTCGTCAAACGGATTGAGGTTAGACTCTAGTGGAACTTTATGGGTAACTGACGGTAACTATAACCTCTATCGGCTCGACTCCAACGGGAAATTCATAGCGCAGCCTTGGCAGGAACGTGACGGAGATAAACGTGTTATAGGTATGCTTTTGCGCGATCGCGCGGGGCGTTATTGGCTGGATACGATGTCCGGTTTGGGTATCTCAAATGGAAATGAAGTTCGTAACGTGCCAGTTTACAGTCTATCCGTTCGCGGACTGGTTAAGCCAAACTGGGCCAGTGCATACGAAGATCGTGAGGGCGGCCTTTGGTTCGCAGGCCTTAATGGTGGCTTATGGCATTTGCGGCCTAATTGGGACACTTTCGCGGTTCTTTCGTATCAAATTGATGATCCGCAGTCGATGGCCAATCCTTCCTTAAAGGTTGCAGCAGCTTCATCATCCGGTGGATTTTGGATTGCAGGAACCCGTGGTGCACTGGAGCGTTTGGATCCCGCCAGCGGCAAGCTGGAACGTCATATGCGGACGATTTATGAATTGCGCTGGCCAACATCCTTGATCGAAAGCCAAAGTGGCTACGTTTGGATAGGTCTTCCTAAGTCGCTGGTCCGCTACGATCCTCGTACAGAACAAAGTAAACGCTGGCCTCTCTCTACCGGAGCCTCTCCTGACGGTTACGACACACCTGAGCGCATCGCTCTGGATACGCTGAATCAGTTGTGGATTTACATGACAAAAGCAGGTTTTCAGATTAGGGATGGCAATGGCCGGTTTATTCGGCAGATAGCACATGGCAGCCATGGCTTGGATACTTCAAACGTGTATGACCTGAGGCTGGGGCCGGATGGGCAGATGTGGCTCGCCAGCTCAACTGGTCTGAGACGCTGGGACGCGCGAATGGATAGTTTTGTGCCTATCCCAGGTGCACCGTCTTCAACCAATTATGTTTTTCGCTTTACCGACGCTGGTATCGTATGGATCGGGTTAATGGGTGAGCTAAGGCGTTATCTATGGGATGGTACGCAGCTAAAACATCTGGATACCATCGACGGTAAACAAGAGTTTCCGATGGTGGCTCCAAATGGACTTGTAGTAGATGCTGACGGGGTTGCTTGGGTTTCGAGTTCTCGTGGTTTAATTAGAGTGGATCCAGCCAGCAGGATGGTGCGGGTTTATGGAATGCATGATGGGCTTCCCAATCAGCAATTTCAGGACAATACGCTCGTACAGTCCATAGGAGGCCAGATCCTAGGCGGAACGCCGGACGGTGCTTTGCTGTTTGATCCATCCACAATGCGTCCAAACACGCGCCGGCCGCCACTGCTGATTGAGCGCGTGGGGCTGCGTCGTGGCGAGCGCGGGCTGGATGTCACTGGCATGGAGCCATTGCAGATGCAGGACGACGATCGTGATCTGCACATCGTTGCACGCCTGCTCAGCCTTTCCGACTCCGACTCCAACAGCTACCGCTTTCGTTTGAGCGGCTACGACCCGGACTGGATCGATGTCGGGCCAAGCGGGGAGCGGCTGTTTTCGCGGTTGCCGGCCGGAAAGTACACCCTGGAGGTACAGGGGCGCACCGGAGATGGAATCTGGTCCCAGAGTCAATCCCTACGCTTTCAGGTGCTACCGCCATGGTGGTTGGCGCCATGGGGACTGGTCTTTTTGGGTCTGCTCACACTATGCGTCATCGCCGCGGCGGTGCTGTTGTATCGCCGTCGCCTGCGTCGTTTGAATGCCTGGCAATTGGCGGTGCACAAGCAGGAACTGGCCGAGCAGGCGTCACTTGCGAAGACCCGTTTTCTGGCCACGCTCGGCCACGAAGTGCGCACGCCGATGACTGGTGTGCTGGGCATGAGCGAGTTATTGCTCAAGACCTCGTTGGACAACAAGCAGCGCAGCTACACCGAATCGATCCGGCGTGCCGGTGCGCATCTGTTGCGGCTGGTCAACGATGCGCTGGACTTGGCGCGGATCGAGTCGGGGCGTCTTGAGCTGGATCTGCAGCCGTTCTCGGTACGCCAACTCGTGGCCGAAGTGGAAGGCCTGATGGCGCCACTGGCGCAGGAGCGTGGTCTGCGTTTCAGTCTGGAAGTGGGCTTGCTCGGTGATATCACTGCCAGCGGCGATGTCACCCGTATCCGCCAGATTCTGCTCAATCTGCTCAGCAACGCGATCAAGTTCACCGAGCGCGGCGTGGTCGGGCTCAAGCTGACCACGCTGGGCTCGTATCAAGGCCTGCGCTTTGAGGTGGCCGATACCGGGCCGGGCATCAATGCCGAGCAAAAAGCACGTCTGTTCCAGCGTTTCGAACAAGGCGACGGTGCCAGGACCACCTCGCGCTATGGCGGCAGTGGCCTGGGCCTGGCGATCTGCCAGGAGCTGGCGCTGGCGATGGGGGGGGCATGTCGAAGTGATCAGTCGCCTCGGCGCCGGCACGCGCTTCGTGGTCGATCTGCCGCTGCGCTGGGTCGCCTCCAATGCCACGCTCGACAGTGAGGTGGAGCGCGTTAGCGCTGCAATCGATCCGCTGCGCATCCTGCTGGTGGAAGACGACCCGACCATCGCCGAGGTCATCGTTGGCCTGCTGCGTTCGCAAGGCCACTCGGTAGTACATGCGCCGCACGGGCTGGCCGCGTTGACCGAAGCGGCCGACAACACCTTCGACCTGGCGTTGCTCGATCTGGATCTGCCTGGCCTCGATGGCTTCGCGCTGGCGCGTCAGCTGCGCGTGTTCGGCTACGACATGCCTCTGGTTGCAGTGACCGCGCGCGCCGACGAAGCGGCCGAACCGACCGCCGAGCAAGCGGGATTCGACAGTTTCCTGCGCAAGCCACTCACCGGCGACATGCTGGCTAATACCATTGCCGATGCGTTGCGACGCAAGCTTCCGCGCGAGGACGGATAGAGCGGGTGCCCAGTCAGCGCAGACAAGCGGGATTCGGGCGTCGTGCAGCGCCTTCGTCGGTTGAACAGCGATGCGTAATGCCGGCGATCTTGCGGGGCATCCGGATCCTTTCGGCTGGACGCAGTCCTGTGCGCTGTGTTCGTGACCACTGCGGCAGACAGCGGATTGGTCTGTGACGCTGCCCTACGCGTCGTAGGCATGGGAAAGATGAGCGGCAGTAGCGGTACGAGCGGGCTCGGGCTTGCCCGCACCGCGCGCGGCCCGCACTATGCGCCGACTTGTCGTGAAGCTGATCCAGTGCGCTTTCTATCTCGCTTCGCCCATTGGCCGCTTGTTGCTCTCTGGGTGTGCCTCTGTCTGGTAGTGCTTCCTGTGCGGGCGCGTACGCCAGTGACACCGGTGCCCATCCAGCTGACGATTGCCGACGGACTTCCGTCCGACACGATCAATGAATTGGCCGAGGACAAGCAGGGCTATCTGTGGCTTGCCAGCGATGACGGATTGGCCAGATTCGATGGACGCAACTACCGCATCTGGCGAATGGAAGATGGCCTGACCAGCAACGTGGTCTGGACCATCTGTGTCGATGCCAACGATCGGGTGTGGATGGGTTTCGAGGATGGCGGCGTTGGCTATCTGGAAGCCAACACGCGCACATTCAAGCGGCTGGAAGATCCGCACTTTCCGGAACTGCGCGACGCCACGTTGTGGGCGTTGGCACAGACGCCCGACGGCGATGTCTGGATCGGGACCGCGAAGCAGGGTGTGTATCGGTATCGTCTCGACGGGAGCATGCAGCACTTCTCTGCCACGGCCGCTGATCCCGCTAGTTTGCCGTCCGACAACATCGTCGGTTTCGAAGTTGCGCCTGACGGCCCCTTGTGGATCGGCACCTGGGGCGGACTTGTGCACTGGGATGGCCGACGCCTGGAGCGGGTGCCGCTCCCGGGTCCGTCACAAGCAGTCAACAGGCTGTATATGGAACCGGACGGCAAGGTGCTATGGGTTGCCGATATCGAGGGCAATACGTTCCAGTTCAGTGCTGTTGGGCGGTCCGTGCCTCGCCCCTGGCAAAGCGTCACGGCCACGCCGCAGGTCAAAGGTGTGCTGCTGCGCGATCGACTCGGGCGCTACTGGCTGGATACCGATGTCGGCCTTGGCATGAGCGCCGGCGGCGCGCCCATCAAACGCGTGCCGATCTACAGTTTTTCAGCGCACGGCCTGGTCAACCGGAACTGGATCACCTCCTACCAGGACCGCGAAGGAGGGCTGTGGTTTGCCAGCCTGGAGGGCGGGTTGTGGCATCTGCCCCCGCGTTGGGACACCTTCGCGCTGTTCTCGCGCCGCGCAGATGATACGCATTCCCTCGCCAACCCATCGGTCGTTGCGACAGCGCCTTCGATCTCGGGCGGGATCTGGCTGGTCGGTACACGAAGTGCGCTTGAGTATTTCGATCCAGTCACCGGCCGAGTGAAGCAACATCTGGCGCCGGTCGATCCAGAGCGCATTCCCGAGACCATGATCGAAAGCAGACAGGGAATTGTCTGGATCGGCGTACAGGAAACGCTGGTGCGATACGACCCGCGGACGCGGGAAGTCAGGCGTTGGCCGCTGCTCCAGCACAGGGATCCGGCAGCCGATCCGGAAAATGTGGGCAGACCCGGCAGGATGGCCGAGGATGCGCAGGGACGCATCTGGGTCGCGTTGCTGACGCATGGGGTGCAGTTCTGGAGCAGCGAAGGGCAGCTGCTCAGGACGATCGACTATGGAAGCCATGGGCTGAAGGCGCTGACCGTCCTGGACATGCGGATCGGGCCAGATGGACAGATCTGGCTGAGCAACAATGCCGGACTATGGCGATGGGACCAGGCTGCCGACCGCTTCATTCCGGTACCCGGCGCGCCGTCCCTGCCAACCTACGTGTTTCGACTGGGAGAGGGCGGCATTGTCTGGGTTGGATTGGCAGGAGAGTTGCGGCGGTATCTTTGGAACGGTACGCAGCTCACGCATCTGGATACGGTGGGGAAGGATCAGGAGTTTCCGAGGGTGTCGCCGACCGGCCTGGTGGTCGATGCCGCCGGCGTGGCCTGGGTCTCCAGTCATCGTGGGCTGATTCGAGTCGACCCCGGCAGCAAGCTGGTGCGTGTGTACGACGTGCATGACGGGCTTCCCAGCTCGCCCATGCAGGTGGCCACGCTGGTGCAGGCAAGCACGGGACAGATCCTGGGTGGTACATCCGACGGAATCGTGGTGTTCGATCCGGCCATGATGCGTCCGAATTTACGCCGGCCTCAGCTGTTGATCGAGCGTGTCAGTGTGCGACGCGGTGAGCGTGAACTGGATGTCACCGGCAGAGCACCGCTACAGATGCAGGACGGCGATCGTGACCTGCATATCGTCGCGCGGATGCCCACTTTCACCAGTCCCGAGTCCACCAGTTACCGCTTCCGTCTCAGTGACTACGACCCGGACTGGATCGATGTGGGCGCCACGGGCGAGCGCTTGTTTTCGCGCCTGCCACCGGGTCATTACACGCTGGAAGTGCAGGGGCGCACTGCAGACGGCATCTGGTCGGCGAGCCAGACCCTGCGCTTTCAGGTATTGCCGCCGTGGTGGCTGTCCCCGTGGGGTCTAGTGGCGCTTGGTCTGCTGGCAGTGTGTCTGTTTGCCGCAGCGGTCTTGCTTTATCGCCGTCGCCTGCGCCGCTTGAACGCATTGCAATTGGCGGTGCACAAGCAGGAAATTGCCGAGCAGGCCTCGCTCGCCAAGACACGTTTCCTGGCCACGCTCGGCCACGAAGTACGCACGCCGATGACCGGTGTGCTGGGCATGAGCGAGTTATTGCTCAAGACCTCGTTGGACAACAAACAGCGCAGCTACACCGAATCGATCCGGCGTGCCGGCGCGCATCTGCTGCGGTTGGTCAACGATGCGCTGGACCTGGCGCGGATCGAATCCGGGCGCCTGGAACTGGATCTGCAGCCCTTTTCGGTGCGCCAACTGGTGGCCGAAGTGGAAGGCCTGATGGCGCCACTGGCGCAGGAGCGCGGCCTGCGTTTCAGCCTGGAAGTGGGCCTGCTCGGCGACATCACCGCCAGCGGCGATGTCACCCGTATCCGCCAGATTCTGCTCAATCTGCTCAGCAACGCGATCAAGTTCACCGAGCGCGGCGTTGTCGGCCTCAAGCTGACCACGCTTGGCTCGTATCAAGGTCTGCGTTTCGAGGTGGCCGATACCGGGCCGGGCATCAATGCCGAGCAAAAAGCGCGTCTGTTCCAGCGTTTCGAACAAGGCGACGGTGCCAGGACCACCTCGCGCTACGGTGGCAGCGGCCTGGGTCTGGCGATCTGCCAGGAACTGGCAATGGCGATGGGGGGGCATATCGAAGTGATCAGTCGCCTCGGCGCCGGCACGCGCTTTGTCGTCGATCTGCCGCTGCGTTGGGTCGCCTCCAACGCCACGCTCGGCGGCGAGGTGGCGCGTGCCGGTGGAGCGGTCGCACCGCAACGCATCCTGCTGGTGGAAGACGACCCGACCATCGCCGAGGTCATCGTTGGCCTGCTGCGTTCGCAAGGCCACTCGGTGGTGCACGCACCGCACGGGCTGGCCGCGCTGACCGAAGCGGCCGACAACACCTTCGACCTGGCGTTGCTCGATCTGGATCTGCCGGGCCTGGATGGCTTTGCGCTGGCGCGGCAGCTGCGCGTGTTCGGCTACGACATGCCGCTGATTGCAGTAACCGCGCGTTCTGATGAAGCAGCCGAGCCTACTGCGGAGCAAGCCGGATTCGACAGCTTCCTGCGCAAGCCACTCACCGGCGACATGCTCGCCGACACCATCGCCGAGGCGTTGCGAAGCAAGCGCCCGCGCGAGGAGATTTAAGAACTATTGCCGCGCTTGAACTCCCGAGTGGTGATTCGCTCACGCATTGCGCCAGTTGCTGCCGCACACGCATGGCTACTCGGCAACTTCTTCCACATGTTTGGGGTGCGGCCGCGTCTCGGCCAGCTGCCAGAAGATCAATGTCGACGACAAGGTGATGCCGCCGACGCACAGGAAGGTGGCGTGCAGCGCCGCGGTGGCGCCGTGGCTGTCGCCCAGATGCGTGTTGAAGGCGGCCAGCAGGCTGCCCGCTGCTGCCGCGCCGAAGCCGGTGGCCAACATCATCACCATCGACAGCAGGCTATTGCCGGGGCTGGCCTGGTCGCGGTCCAGATCACGCAGGGTGACGGTATTCATGACGGTAAATTGCAGCGAGTTCACCGCGCCAAAGCACGCCAGCTGCAGCAAGCGCAGCCAGAGCGGTTGACCGACATCGATCAAGGCGAAGCTGGCCATCGCCAGTCCCACCAATACGGTGTTGAGCATCAGGATGCGGCGGTAACCGAAGCGGCCGACCAACTTGACTGCGGCGCGTTTGGCGGCCATGCCGGCCAGCGCCACCGGCACCATCATCAGCCCCGCATGCATCGGGCTCATGCCCAGGCCCACCTGCAATAACAGCGGGATCAAAAACGGCATCGAGCCACTGCCCACGCGCGCAAACAGGTTGCCCAAAATACCGATGCGAAAGCTGGCCACCTTGAACAAGGCCAGCGGAAACAACGCCGCCGGCGCGCTGGCCGCATGCAACCAGTAACCGGCCAACGCCGCCAGCCCGCCGATCGCCAGCAGCATCACGAAGGCGTGGCGCAGGCCGAGTTCGGAGATGCCGTCCAAGGCCAACGACAGCGCCACCATGCCGAATGCCAGCATCAGATAGCCGATCAGATCGAAGCGTTTGCGCGCATCGCCATAGTGATCCGGCATGATCTTGAGTGCAGCGATAAACCCGATCACACCGATCGGCAGATTGATCAAGAACACCCAATGCCAGGAGGCGACTTCAACCAGATATCCGCCCAAGGTGGGGCCGATCAGCGGACCAATCAGTGCCGGAATCGCGATGAAACTCATCGCACGCAGGAAGTCGGCGCGCGCCACCGTCTTGAGCACCGCCAGGCGGCCCACTGGCAGCAACATCGCGCCACCGATGCCTTGCACCACGCGTGCGGCCACCAGCTGCGGCAACTGCTGCGCGGCCGCGCACAACAACGAGCCCAGCGTGAACACGATGATCGCGGCCAAGAAGATGCGCCGCGTGCCGAAGCGATCCGCAATCCAGCCCGATGCGGGGATGAACATCGCCACCGCCAGCGCATAGCTGAAAACCACCGACTGCATCTGCAGCGGGCTTTCCTGCAGGCTCGCTGCCATCGACGGCAACGCGGTGTTGACGATGGTCGCATCCAGCATCTGCATGAAGATTGCCAGCGACACCAGCCACAGCAACGGCTTGATGCTGTCGTAGTCACGTAAGACGGGAACGGGCTGAGACATGGTGATCGCTGTCGAAGGGACAACGCATTATCACCGCGCTGATGTGCACGAACTCAGAAAAACGTACGCGGTTGATTGGCCACTGAGGGTGCTTGCACGCGTGCCAGGTTTTACTTTGGAATCCGCAAGCGTGACGCCGGTTGAATGCATCGCTTTTCGAGCAGCGGCCGCGAATATTGAAGGCGCGGTGCCGTATCCGGGGGCGGGACCATGTGGCGGCATGGATGCCGCCACCGAGCCTTATCTGTTCGGATTCTGCCAGTCTGGGTGTCGAGAGCCGACGTGGGCCACCGTGAGAGCCTAGATCATTGCCGATCATCGTGGAGACAGGTGCCCACGTCGGTTTCTTCCCCGTATCGCCCGAACAGTTGCCAGTGTTGCCACGCGTAGACGTAAGGCTGGGCAGGCGGGGGAGCTCTCGACCCTTTAGCCTAACGGAGTTCACCCATGAACGGCATCGGGATTGATGTGTGCAAGGCCATGTTGGATGTGGCCGTCCATCGCGGCCCTTTCGAGCGGTTTCACAACACACCCGCGGGCCATCGCAAGCTGCTGTCCTGGCTGGCGACGCAGCAGGCTGGCCAGGTTGTCCTGGAGGCCTCTGGCGGTTACGAACAGCAGATACTGGATGCCCTGTTCGACGCCGGTCACCAAGTCGTGCGGGCCGATGCGCGCCGCTGCCAGGCCTTCGCTGCTGCCACCGGTTTGCCGGCAAAAACAGATCGCCTGGATGCGACCAATCTGGCCTGCATGGCGGCCACCCTTGAGCTGCGTGCCTATCAGCCGATGGAGCCTTGGCGGCGAAAGCTGCGCGAGTTCGTGCGTGCGCGACAGCAGCTTGTGGAGCTGGCAACAAGCGCGCAAAACCAGTTGGAACAGGGGACGGACACCAGCTTACGCCGCCTGCTGCAGGCCAATATCACGCAGATGAAAAAGCACTGCGTGCGACTGGAAAAACACATCGCCGAACAGGTCCGCCAGCAACCGCAGTTGGAAGCGATGCGTTCGTTTAAAGGCGTCGGAGCGATCCTGCAAGCGGTGATCGCCAGTTATCTGCCGGAGCTGGGCACCCTTGATGGCAAGGCCATTGCCAAGCTGGTCGGCGTCGCTCCCATCGCCCACGATAGCGGCACCACGCGCGGCATCCGCAGGATCGGCGGCGGGCGGATCGAGGTGCGCAACGTGCTGTACATGGCCTGCCTGTCGGCCATCCAGCACGAGCCCCGGATCCGGGAGTTTTATCGGTCGCTGCGGGCACGCGGAAAGCCCGGCAAGGTCGCCGTCGTGGCGGCGATGCGCAAGATGCTGGTCATCCTCAACGCCCGCGCCAGAGATGCGCTAGCCGGACAGGCCCAAGCCGGAGAGGCCCAAGCCATCCCGACCTGAGTGTCAATGCGCTCGATGGGGCCATGGCTGCCGACAGGCGGCCAGCACCACCGTGCCCGGCTTGCGGAGCGGCAGAGCCACTCCAACAACACAGTTGCTCCACGGACGGATTTACGGCGTGTCCCGCGAGCGGTGAGGGCACCGCGCACTCGACCAACTAGGCTGTTGGCCCAAGCATTCGACTGCATTTAAACGCCGCGACGACTTGAAATCTCGGCGGCCAACACGTTGCCGCCATCGATACAGCCTTCAAGAGGTTTTGTCAGCCGCTCTCGATTGCGGATTTTTTGCAGCTGTATGGTGCGATCAGCTGCCGTCGTGCAGCAGTTGCGCATCCAGTTCCGCCAACCGCTGCGGTGTGCCCACATCGGTCCAGCGCCCCGGATGGTGGATGCCGTCGATCAAGCCTGCCGCCATCTGCGCGCGCAGGATCGGTGCCAGCGCAAACCGCGGTGCTGTGCCGGTCTGCTCTGGCAGCTGACCGATGACCGATTGCCAATCGCGTAGCAGTGCAGGCCGATAGACACCGATGCCGGCGTAAGTGTGGGTTGCAGGCAGATCGGCGCTGACCTTGCCATCAGCCTGCAACGCGAAATCCGCTCGCGCCGCATACGCAGGTCGATCGACCAGCACCAGTTGCGCCAGTCCTGCCGGCGCGCTCGACAGCCGCGCGAAATCGAAGTCGGTCCAGATATCGCCATTGACCAATAGAAACGGGGCATCGCCCAGCAGCGGCAACGCATGCAGCATGCCGCCGCCGGTCTCCAGCGGTGTGGCGCCCTCGTAGGAATAGGTCAGGCGCAGCCCGAACGCACTGCCGTCGCCCAGCACTTGCGGAAATTGCTCGGCCAACCACGAGGTATTGATCACTACCTCGTCTACGCCCAGTGCGGCCAGCTTGTGCAGATGCCAGACGATCAGCGGCGTGCCGCCGACCTTCAACAACGGCTTGGGCGTGCGTTCGGTGAGCGGACGCATGCGCTCGCCAAATCCGGCCGCGAAGATCAGGGCCTTCATGCGCCGGCCTGCGTGGAGCGTGCCGCCAAGGCAGGCTTGACCAGGTCTTCCAGTAGCCCGATCAGCGGCGCCAGTTCGCCGTACCGCGGCAGCACGTCGTCCAGATAGGCGATGAAGCGCGGCACGTTATCCAGATACCAATGCTTGCCGTCGCGATGGCTCAGGCGCGAAAAGATGCCCAGATTCTTCAGGTGCCGCTGCACGCCCATCCAGTCCGCGTCGCGCAGGAATTGCGCCAGCGGCGGCACCGGTAATCCGGCCGCTAGGGCACGTGCGTGATAGCGCTGCAGCCAACCATCCACGCGTGCGATCGGCCAACTCACCGAGGTGTCCTTGAACAGACTGATCGGGTCGTAGGCGATCGGGCCGATCACGCAGTCCTGAAAATCCAGCACCGCCGGTCCATTGCTGACCGGCATCAGATTGCGCGGCATGAAATCGCGATGGGTGAACACGCGCGGCTGCGCCAGTGCGTTGTCCATCAAACGGCGCTGCACCAGTTGCAGTTGCTCGGCGTGCTCGCAGCCCAGCTGCAGCCCCAGATGGCGACCGAGAAACCATTCTTTAAACAGGCCGGCATCGCGTTGCAGCAGCGCCTCGCCGAATACACCGCTGTCGGCGGGCGGTGGAATGCGTTGCAGCAGCAACAACTGATCGATCGCGTCATCCAGCAACGCGTCGGCATTGGCGTCGGTGAGTACCTGCGCCAGCGTCGGTACGCCCAGGTCTTCCAGCAGCAAGAATCCGGTTTCAAGGTCTTGCGCAAGCACTAGCGGCACGCGCACGCCGTGCTCGCCGAGCAGTGCATGCATGCGCAACCACGGCGCTACATTTTCCAGCTCGGGTGGCGCATCCATCAGGATGCGATCCATGCCGCTGCCTTGGGTGCGCCAATAACTGCGAAATCCCGCATCGACCGACGCGCGTTGCAGTGTGACCTTCGGATCGTTCAACGCGTGCCGCGCCCACTGCAGACGGAGCGCATCGCGCGCGGTATCGGGAAGCAACGACGTCATGAGTAAATGCTGTGCCGTGAAGTGAGGCGCCGCCACGTCAGAGTGGCGGCGGGGCGATCAACGCTTGCTGCCGCTGAACAGGCGCAGCAGTGCCAGGATCGCGATCGCACCCAGCAATGCACCGAGAAAGCCGGCCGGTTCGCCGGCGTGGTACCACCCCATGTAGCGCCCAAACCAGCTGGCGACCACCGCACCGGCAATACCCAGCACGATGGTCAGCAGGCAACCCAGGCGCTGCGTGCCCGGTGTAATGAAACGGGCCAGCAGCCCGACCACGAAACCGACCAGAATGATGTAAAGCCAGCTGTCGCTACCGAAGAGATTGTTCATTGCAGGCACTGAGGTAAGTGGGATCGGCAGACTAGCACTTCACTAAGCGCAAGCTCCAAGCCCCTCTCCAATGGGGAGAGGGGTTGGGGTGAGGGTACACAGCAAGGCGATGCGTAAAAACCACAGAGCCAAACCACCTACGCACCTGCTCGCGAACCCTCACTCAGTGCGATCTAGCACTTCCATTAGCCAATGCACGCGAATGGCATGTATCGGTTAAACCGCCAACTCAGCAGCAGCCATGCCCGCCGTGACGGGTGCCGCTGTCGGCCGCCACCGGTGAGCCGCTGGCCTCGCCACGCAGGCAGGCGGCGTGATGCTCGGCAATCACCTTGGCCACGCAGGCGGTCACGCGCTTGACCATCGGAATGTGCAGGAACTCATTCGGGCCATGTGCGTTGGAATGCGGGCCGAGCACGCCGGTGATCATGAACTGCGCGCCGGGGAACTTCTCGCCCAGCATGCCCATGAACGGGATCGAGCCGCCTTCGCCCATGTACATCGCCGGCTTGTCGAAGAACGCCAGGCTGGCGTCGTCGATGGCTTTTTCCAGCCACGGCGCCATCTCGGGCGCATTCCAGCCGGACGATGCTTTTTCCAGTTCCAGGGTCACCTGCGCGCCGTTGGGCGGGTCGCGCAGCAGCGCTTCCTTGAGCAGTTCGCCACAGGTTTTGCCGTCGGCAGTCGGCGGCAGACGCAGCGACAGCTTCACTGCGGTTTGTGGGCGCAACACATTGCCAGCCGAAGCCAGCGGCGGCATGCCATCCACACCGGTGATCGACAGCGCAGGGCGCCAGGTGCGATTCAACACCAGCTCGGTGAGGTCGTCATGCATCGGCACCAGGCCCTCGACCATCGGGAATTTGTCGAAGATGGCGGTATCCAGTGTCGCCGCCGCGGCCTTGGCCTGGGTCAGTCGCTCTGCCGGCACCTCCACATGCAGGCCTTCCAGCAGGATGCGGCCGCTGGCTTCGTCCTCGATGCGCGAGAGCAACTGGCGCAGCAAGCGGAAGCTGGACGGCACCACGCCGGAGGCATCGCCCGAGTGCACGCCTTCCTCCAGTACTTTCACGCTCAGGTTGCCGCCGGTCAGCCCGCGCAGCGAGGTGGTGCACCACAGCTGCTCATAGTTGCCGCAGCCCGAATCCAGGCACACCACCAGTGACGGCTTGCCGATGCGCTCGGCAAGGTGGTCCACGAAGGCCGGCAGATCGTAGCTGCCGGATTCCTCGCAGGCTTCGATCAGCACCACGCAGCGCGCATGCGGCAGGCCCTGAGTGCGCAGCGCCAGCACCGCCGCCAGCGAACCGAAGATCGCGTAGCCATCATCGGCGCCACCGCGCCCGTACAGCTTGTCGTCGCGCAGCACCGGCTTCCACGGGCCGAGGTCGGCGTCCCAGCCGGTCATTTCTGGCTGCTTGTCCAGGTGGCCGTACAGCAGCACGGTGTCGTCGCCGGATTCGGCGCCGGTGGCCGGAATTTCGATGAAGATCAACGGCGTGCGGCCTTCCAGGCGCACCACCTCGACCTGCATGCCTTCGATCGCCTGCGCCCGCGCCCAGGTTTCCATCAAGGTGACCGCCTGCTCCATGTAACCGTGCGCGACCCAATCGGAGTCGAACATCGGCGACTTGTTGGGAATGCGGATGTAATCGACCAATTGCGGGACGATTTCGCGATCCCACGTGTCGCTGATGAATTGGTCGATCTTGGCGCTGTCCATGAAGGCTCCGAATGCGTGAAGTAACGGCACATTCTACGCCGGGGCCTGCTGGCCGCCTTTGCGAGGGGAGGGGGTAGGTATTTCCCTACAAGGCGGCGCGCAGTTCACCTGCTGTGTGAAAAGTTCGTTGGCGATAGGATTGCTGCATGTGGCGCGGGACACTGGCTCCGCCGGCAGGAATGCTGGCTAGGACCATCACCCAAGCCACAAGGAGCGTTGCAATGAAGTCATTTACCGTAGTCCTGAAGTCCCTGCTACTGGCGTTGCTGTTGTCCTCGAATGCGTATGCACTCGACAAGGTCGATATCAACACCGCGTCTGCTGAGGAATTGGACAAGGTGCTGACGAATGTCGGGCGATCAAAAGCCGAGGCAATCGTCGAGCACCGTCAGGCAAACGGTCCCTTCAAAAGTGCCGAGGAACTGGCACTGGTCAAGGGCATCGGACTCAAGACGGTCGAACGGAATCGAGACCTGATCGAAGTAGGAGCCACGATGGCTCCCGCCAAGAAGGCTGCCAAGGGGGCGGCGGTGAAACCGGTGGGACGGCGTTAAGGGGAAGGGATCCGAGATACGGTTCGACGCGAGGATGCGTGGCCGCAACCTAACTGGACAGGATGTCTGGGGGATGGCTGGAAGCCGACAAGGACGTGGAATCGCCCGGTGTTGCACTTGGATGTGCAGCCGGGCGTTTTTCGTTTTGGGGTCGCATGAGTTGCGAGCGTACACATGCGTAGATGGCTGCAGGGAAGTGGCGGTTGCAGCATGCGGCGCCAGTCAGGGCATGAAGCGTAAGTCACAGCATCTAGCGTGAGGTATAGGTCGCTGTGCGGGTACCGCTCATGCGCATACCGCAGCGGCACGTTGGTCACACATGACGGCCTCAGCGCAACGCTTGGGGCACAATGCGCCAATGCAGCTGACAGACCTGAGCAGCCGGGTGATTCCGGCCACCGACTACCGGCGCGAGCGATGGCGCAATCAATTGGGCTGGACGCGCGAGATCCTGCGCCTTGGCGATGCCGATGCGTGGTCGCTGCGCTTGTCGATCGCCGAGATCGAGCAGGATGCGGCGTTTTCTGCTTTCCCAGGCATCGATCGCGAACTGGTGTTGTTGCATGGCAATGGCATGCGGCTACGGTTTGGCGATGGTGCGAGTGTCACCTGCACTGGCAGTAGCAACAGTAGTAGTGGCAGTGGCAATGAAAGCGATGGCGGCAGTAGCAACGACGGCAGCGGCGCGGCCCGCGGCGGCCATGATGTAGGCGCCGACGGCGGCACCGATGCTCCCGGCAGCAGTGATCGCAGCTGCGACTTGCTGCCGCCTTACCAACGCGTCCGATTCGCTGGCGAAGAAGCGGTCAGCGCAACGCTGCTCGACGGGCCGACCCAGGATTTCAACCTGATGTGGCGGCGCGATGTGCTGAAGGCTGAGCTGCTGCATCGTCCGCTGGTCGGCACCATGCTGTTCTTTGCAGATCCGGGCAGTGCCTGGGCGCTGCATTTGCTCGCCGGTCAGGCCAGTTTTGGGCGCGATAGCGGCTTGCCACCTTTGGTGGCCGGAGACACTGCTTGGCTCAGTGCCTCCTCGCGCACCCGCTATGTGCTCGATGGCGGTGGTGAGTTGCTGGCGATCCGGGTGAGTCCGGTTTAGTTGTCGGTCGTGCGTGCGATCACGCAGTGTCCGTGTATTGGTCGAGTTCTGGTTTGAGAGCGGCTGACAAAACTACTTCAGGCCGGTCTATTGCAGAGCCGCTGATTTGCCGCTTAGCTGAAGGGCCCTTGCCGGCCCACCCTCGCGGGACACGCCGCAAGTACGTCCGTGTAGGCGCTTACGCGGCATCCATGCCGCGTAAGGTCCCGCGACGGTGGGCGGGCAAGGACCAGTCGAGTTGATCGGTGTGCATAGCTTTCAATAAAACAGTCAGCAGACTTTCTGGTGCGGTGTCCTCGCCGATTGCGGGACCGTGTGGCGGCATGGATGCCGCCACCGAGCCCCCAGGGACGGGTTCACGGCGTGTCCCGCGAGCGGTGAGGGCACCGCGCCCTCGACCGACCAGACTTTGACGTTTTGGTAGCCGCTTTAGAGTCAACCAACGCTACCCGCGGTTCCGGGCAGCATTCATTCTGGACATCTAGGACATCGACGGATACTCCGTTGGTGGCCGTTCGTCAGGTCGCGTTAGCCACCTTCAATACACGTCGCGGCGATAGCGCCCTTTGCGCAGCAGGTCTTGTCTGACATCGGTGCCGAGGATTGACTCAAGCGTCTGATCGACTTCGGGTGCCATGCCGCGCAGGCTGCCGCAGACGTAGATGCAGGCGCCTTGATCGACCCACAGACGTAGGTGGTCGGCGGAAGCGGCCAGTGCGTGTTGTACGTAGCGCACTGACTGTTGTTGATCGCGCGAGTACGCCAGATCCAGACGTTCGAGCCAGCCATCGCGTTGCCACTGCTGCAGCTCGTCGGCATAGAGCGCGTCGTGGGCGGCATTGCGTTCGCCGAACAGCAGCCAGTTGCGACGCGCGCCGGCTGCGATACGGGCACGTAGATGCGCGCGCAGTCCGGCGATGCCGGTGCCGTTGCCGATCAGCAGCATTGGTTGCTCGGGTGCAGGTGGGTGGAAGCCGGAGTTGCTGCGCAGGCGCAGCGCGATGGGCGCGCCGATCGGTGCATGGATGCAGAGCCAACCACTACCCAGACCCAGGCTGCCGTCGGCGTGCCGGTGCTCACGCACCAGCAGTTCGACGTGGCCTTCTTCGGGAATGGATGCGAGCGAATAGTCGCGATGGGGCAGGGCGGCAAGGCGGCGCACCAATGCATCTGCGTGTAGCAATGAAGTTGTGCCTGTAGCTGTACCTGTATCAGTGGCTGTGTCTGTGTCAGTACCTGGGCCGATTTTGACTTTGGCATCGGCATTGGTGCCAGCACCAGCACCAGCACTTGGGCCGGGGCCGGCAATGGCACCCACATCGACATCGACATCGACATCGACGGGAAGTTGCGCGCCGCTTAGCCATTCGCGCAGCGTGCGTCCGTCGATGCGCTGGGCGCCATCGCGCTGGTTGCGTTGCAGCCAGGACTCCACCGCATTCGGTGCGTTGTGCGGAACGATCTCCGCAATATCGCCTGCGCTCCATTTCGGTAACGGTCCATCGCTGGGCGTCAAACGCAGTCGGTAAATCGGTGCGCCCGCACTGCCTGGATTGACGTGGACACGCTCGCGTAGCTGCCAGGCGGTGTAGGCCGGCCGGCTCCAGTCGGGTTGTGTCACAAGTGCTGGCGTCAGCTCTGCCAGACGCCGTTGCCATTGCTGCATGGCGCGCGGGTCGGCGTTGTCGACCTCGATGCGTTCGAACAAACGGGTGGCGCCGCGTGCCTGCAGGCGATCGTCGATGCGTCGGCCAAATGCGCAGAATTGGGCGTAGCCACGGTCGCCCAACGCCAGCACGGCGTACTGCACGGCCGTCAGATCCTGCGCATCACCGGCCAGCCAATCGCGCTCGGCTGCTTGCGCATGATCGGGTGCATCGCCTTCGCCGGTGGTGCTGACGATGCACAGCAGCCGCGGCACACGTGTGAGTTGATCGACATCGACGGCGTCCAGTGGCAGTGCGTACGCACCCACGCCTGCCGACTGCAGCGCGGCGACGCTGCGTTCGGCCAGTTCACGCGCAAATCCGGTCTGGCTTGCCCAGACGATCAGCACGCCGCTGGCGTCTGCGCGCTGTGCGCCCACGCGCCGGCGTGCACGCAACAGCACGACCGTGCACATGCCCAGGTAGAGCGTCAGCCCAAGACCTGCCAACTGCCAGCGATGCGGTGTTGGTGCGCTCCACCATGCACCAGCATGCAAGCAGCCCAGCCAGCCGACGATGGCTGCAAGGGCAAGCAGAACCAGCCCGTTGCCAAGCCATACGCGGAGGTTGGTGGCGGTCATGACGCAGCCAACTGTTGCTCGAAGGCCGGACTCATGGATTCGAGCAATACGCCGTCCTTGCGCGTCAAAAACCTTACTGCCAGCGCTGCAGTGCGCGCGTAGGCAAGACCGGCATCGGCGCCAAGCACGGTCATCGCAGTGGCCCAGGCATCGGCCTGCATCGCATTGCGTGCCAGCACGGTCACTGCTGCGGGCGCATGCGGAACGGGCGCACCAGTGCACGGGTCGAAGGTATGCGCATAGCGCGTGCCATCGGCATCGAAGCGGTGCCAACGATCGCCGGACGTTGCGACCGCCAACCCGTCCAGTGCCAGCACGCGCGCTGGCAATGCAGCACCGGCGTCTTCGTCGGGTGCGGATTCGACCAGCACGCGCCACGCACTGCCATCGGGCTTGCGTCCATAGCCGAACAGTTCGCCGCCCACTTCGATCAATGCACTGTCGATGTCGGCCCGCAGCAATGCGCGATGCACGCAGTCCACACCGAATCCCTTTGCAATGCCGGATAGATCCAGCGCCAGTGCGCCGGGCTGCCGCACACGCATGCCATCCAGTTGCACACGTTGCCAGCCGCAGCGTGCGCTGGCCAAGGCGATCTGATCGGCTGCAGGCACCTGCCGTCGCCCACCCGAGGCACCGAAGCCCCACAGCTCGACCATCGGGCCGACCGTGGGGTCGAAGGCACCATCGCTGGCTTGTGCGATCTGCAGTGCTGCGCTCAGCACTGCATGAAATTCATCAGGTAGGGTCTGCCACTGACCAGCGGCCGCGCGGTTGTAGCGGCTGATATCCGAATCCGCTTCCCAGGTGCTCATCTGCGCGACCACCCGATCGAGCGCGGCCTGGATGCAGGCATGCAACGGGTGCAGGTCGCGCCCGCGCGGCGCGATTAGCTTCACGCTCCAGGTGGTGCCCATACTGCGGCCGCCGAGAGTGGCGATGGCGTGGTCGGCGGAAGACGATGCAGGCATGGAGAAATCTTATGAAGGCAGTGCGGCAGGATGCACGCTGCGTGCAATCCTGCCGCGTGCGTGCGGATTACTGCGGCAGCACTTCCAGTGTGGCGACGTAACCCAGACGACGCTGCTTGGCTTGCGGGAGCGAGGTTTTCTTGTCTTCGGTGGTGGTTTCCAGCCAGTACATACCGGCTTCCGGCCAGGTCACGCTGAAGCCGCCCTTGGCATCGGTCTTCAGCTTGATCTCGTTCTGCGCATCGCGATAGCGGGTGCCGCCGCGCACGATTTCGATCTCCAGCCCGGCTGCCGGCTTGCCATCCAGTTGCAGCGTGAACTGCGCCGCCTCGCCGACGACCAGATCGTTGGGATGGGTCACCGGGATCAACTCGATGCCCTTGCCGCTGGGCTTGAAGACCGTGGTGGTGGGCGCACCGCGGGTGACGAAGGTTTCCACGCGATTGAAGGACTGCGAGACCTGCAAATCCTGCGCATTCTTCGGCACCTCGGTGGCGAAGCGGGCTTCGCCGCCGCGCCAGCGCTTGGGCTTGCCGTCTTCCTTCCAGTTGGCGAACAGGCCAGCGTTGACGATGCTGAGCTTGTAGGTGCCGGGCTGGGTGAGTTGCAGGTCGAACACGCTGCGGTACTTGCCGGTGGCCGGATTTTCCGGCTTGAGCGCGCTGCCATCCGGCGCGGTGATGCTCAAGTTATCCAGGCGCAGCGGCACGTGATTGAAGTAGAACAGGTCGTTGGAGACCGCTGCATCCACCGTGATCCACGGCGCTTCACCGGCGATGACGGTCTGCGACGGCAGCAACCAGGCCTTGTGGGCGAGTGCACTGACCGGCAGTGCGGCGAGCATGGCGATCAGGACGAGAGAACGTTTCATGACAACTCCTTGAAGGACGATGAGGACGGTGAATCACGTGTCTGATCAGCGCGAGGGTGTGGCGCTGCGTGGATGCGTGGGAAGCGTTATGTCTTTGCCAAAGCGATTAGTGCGCGCGTGCGCCGTTACTTGCAGCGCACGCTCCGTGCGGCTGCCAACAACAGCGCAACGCTCAAGGCTTTGCGACCAGGCTGACGGCACCGAGCTCGCTGCTGCCGCTGGCCTTTGCGGTTTGCGACGACGTCGCCGGCCAGGTAAACGGCACCTTGACCAACTCACGGCCGCCGACTTCGCGCGCGGCTTCCACCACCAGCGTGTACTGGCCGGCCGGCAGCGACTTCAGCGCACCTTTGGTATCGGTGAACGACAACGCATGCGCGCCGGCAGGCCGGGTGGGTCCGGTCACGCCATCGACCGGCACGTCCAGCGTGCGGCCGCTCTTGCGCCACCACTGGCGCAGATCCGGCAGCCACTTGGTGCCGTGGCCTTCGGCGGTGTCCTTGGATTGATACCAGACCGCCAGATTGGCAGCGACTTTCTGGTCTGCACCTTCCAGCCAGATCGCCACGTACGGGCGGTGATATTCGGCGACGTTGAGCTTGGGGATTTCGACATTGATGTCGAGCGTGGCCGCATACGCCGGCATGGCGAGCAGGCCGCTCAGGGCGATGGTCAGGGTGGCGCGCATGATCGTCTCCGGTAGAAAAAGTCAGTGGATCAACAGCAGGGCGAGCAGCAGCGGAATCAGCAGGCCCAGGCCGACCAGCGGCCAGGTCATGCGGCGCTGGCGCGCATGCAGGTGCAGCAGGAACAGCCCGGTGATGCAGAACACCAGGCAGGCGATGGCGAATACATCGATGAACCAGCCCCAGGCTGGCCCGGCATTGCGTCCCTTGTGCAGATCGTTGAGATAGGCGATGGCGCCTCGACCGGTACGCTCGTATTCGATCGCGCCGGTGCTGCGGTCCAGGCTTAACCAGGCATCGCCGCCAGGCCGCGGCAACGCGAGATACACCTCGTCGGCCGACCATTCGCCGCTGCGTGTGCCGACGCTGATATCCAGTTCGCGCCCCAGCCATTGCGCCACCCGCGGCGGCAGCGCTGCATTGCCGTCCTGCCGGTTGCCCAAAGTCTTGAGCAAGGCAGGCGGCAGCGTGAGCGTGCGCTGTTCGGTCGAAGGGCTGGCTTCGATGCGCGCGGCATGGTTCAAGGTCAGCCCGGTGATGGTAAACAGCAGCATGCCGATCAGGCACAGCGCCGAACTGATCCAGTGCCATTGATGCAGCATGCGCAGCCAGAAACCGCGACGTTGCTGGGTGGCGGCCATGGTGTCGTTGGAGGTCGACATGCTGCGCTCAGGCCGCATCCGCTGCGGCGGACGCCTGCAACAGCGATTGCCGTGCAGTCACTTCGCTCAGCAATGCACGCAGACGTGGCTGCGTTGCACCCGCCAGCAACGGCGTGAGCTGTTGCAGAAAGCCGGCATGTCCGCCGGCAATCGCACGGCGCATCCATTGCTCGGCCTGATCGATGTCGCCACCGTCTGCCAGCAAGGTCGCATAACCCGCCTGGCCGCGAAAATCGCCTGCTTCTGCGGAGCGGCAATACCAGTCGCGCGCAGCGATTGGATCGGCATCGCAGGCCAGTCCTTCATCCAGATAACGCGCCAGAAAGTTCATCGATTTGGCATGCCCGCGCTCGGCAGCAGTGCGGTACAGCGCCAACGCCTGCGCGTGGTCCTGCGCCACGCCACGGCCGGAGCCGTACAGATGCGCGAGGTTGTACATGCCCCAATCCAGCCCGTGCTCGGCGGCGCGGCGATACCACAGCGCGGCCAATACGATGTTGCACGCGGTGCCGAAGCCCAGTTCATGGCAACGCCCCAGCTGATTCATCGCTTCCGCATGCCCTGCATTGGCGGCGACTTCGTACCACAGCATCGCCATGGCCGGATCGGCCGCAATGCCCCGACCTTCGGCATAGATCTGCGCGAGCAGCAGCTGTGCCTCCACCTTCTGGCGTGCAGCGGCCTTGCGCAGCAGTGCCACCGCTTGATCGGGTTGGGTGCGCAGCAGGTCGATCAGCTGCGCGGTGTCCGGTGCGGGCTCAGACATCGGCCCATTGCCGCAACAGGTTGTGATACACGCCGGTGAGCTGAATCAGCGAGGGATGGCCGGGGGTGTCTTGCGTCAGCCGGCGGATCGAGACATCCAGCTCGAACAACAGGCGGCGCTGCGCATCGTCGCGCAGCATGCTTTGGGTCCAGAAAAAACACGCCACGCGGGTGCCGCGGGTCACCGGCATCACCCGATGCAGGCTGGTGCCGGGATAGATCACCAGGTGCCCGGCCGGCAGCTTCACCGATTGCGTGCCGTAGGTGTCTTCGATCACCAGCTCGCCGCCGTCGTAGCTGTCCGGGTCGCTGAGAAATAACGTGGCGGAAACGTCGGTGCGCACAGGGTCTGCGCCGCCGCGACTACGGTCGTAGCGGATTGCGTTGTCGACGTGATACCCGAATGATTGCCCGCCGCTGTAGCGATTGAACAATGGCGGATAGATGCGCCGTGGCAACACCGCAGAGAAGAACGTGCTGCTGCGCGCCAGCGCCTCCAGCACCAGCGCGCTGGCGTCACGCGCAATGGCGCTGTCTTCGGGCAGTTGCGCGTTGTCCTTGGCCTGCGCCGATTGATGGCCGGCGGTGATGCGGCCGTCTGCCCAGTCGGCCGCATCCAGCCGCGCACGCAACTCGGCAAGTTGTGCGGGAGTGAGGACATCGGGAATGGGCAGCAACATGCGCAGATCTCCACGCCGCCCGCACTATGCGGACGGCGTGCCGGAGGCTTAGAAACTAAAGGTGGCGCTCAACACCGCCGAGCGGCCATCGCCCGGCAGCGCCCAGCCATTGCCGGCAGTGACAGTGCCTGCCGCGTTGACGGTGAGGTTGTTGCGGATGCTGGTGTAGTACTCCTCGTCGAACAGGTTGTTGACGTTCAACTGCAGGCTGAGCCAGTCGTTGACGCGCAGGCCGACCATCGCGCGGTGCACCCAGTAATCGTCGGTCTTGACGTAGCCGGCCGCCGAGGAATTATTCGGATAGAAGCCACCCTGGTAGGTGACGCCGTAGCCGAAGGTCCACTGGTTGAGCTGATAGGTGGTCCAAATGTTGCCGGCATTGCGCGGCGTCTGCACCAGCTCGCGCCCGGCGATGGGATCGCCGGTGAGGCTTTCGGTGCGGTTGGACACGCTCTGCAGCACTTCGCTATCGAGGAAGGTGTAGTTGGCGAAGATCGACCAGCGCTCGGTCAGGTAGCCGGCCGCGCCCAGCGCGATGCCGTCCACGCGGGCCTTGCCGTCCAGCACCTGTTCGGGGATCAGCGGGTCGCCGCTGTTGACCTTGTAGTTTTCGCGCTCGTTGCGGAACACCGCCGCGGTGAGCGCCAGACGCTCGTTCAGCACGTCCCACTTGCCGCCCAGTTCGATGTTGACCGCACTTTCCGGCTCGACATTGCAGTTGGCGCCCGCCGTGGCGGTGGCGATCGGCGTGCACGAGCCGTTGATCGAGGCCTTGGACGGCGTCTTGCTGTTGGCGTAGGACAGATACAGGCTGGCGTTCTCGACCGGCTTGAACACCAGACCGGCGCGATACGAGAACAGGTCCTCTTCGCTGCCGGCCGGGAAGCCCGGGGTCACACCAGTGACATTGCCGGCGGCGTTGACGGTGTAGGTGGTGCTGTCGCCTTCGTTGTGCTCGTAGCGGCCGCCCAGGTTGAGCATCCACTGCTCGTTGAACTGCAGCGTGTCGAACAGATACACCGCCTGATTGGTCAGGCTGCCCTTGCTGCGGCCGGTACGGAAGTAGTTCTGCGGGCCGGTCCAGATGTTGTACGGATTGTCGAACGACTGCAGCGGATAGGTGATGCCGGTGGTGGAGCCATCGGCATTGCGGAAGATCGAACCGCTGTTGAGTTCGAAGTCTTCCTTGCTGAAAGCGACGCCCGCGACCAGGCGATGCTCGATCGCGCCGGTATGCAAGGTGGCGGTCAGATCGGTCTGGCTGTGCGCGATGAAATTCTCGGTCTCGCGCACCAGGCCGCGCGGGCCGCTGTTGGGGTTCCAGGTGGCCGGCGGCTGGCCGACGCAGGCGCGGCCGGTATAGGCGTTGGTGTTGTTGGGCAGGCACCAGGTGCCTTCCGGCGCGGTTGCGGTGGTGTTCTGGTCCACGCGCTGCACGCGCGCCAGGCTGCGCAGTTTGACGTTGTCGTCGAAGTCCATTTCCAGCACGCCGGTGAGCATGTCCACGTCGATCTCCTGACGCGCCACGTTGCGGTAGCCGTAGTAGGTCTCGCGGTCCACGCCCGGCAGCGGGCCGTTGTTGAACGGGCTCAGCGCGAACGGCACGCCGTACTGCGGCAAGTTGTTGTCATGCTGGTGCAGGTAGCTCAGCGTAAAGCGCGTATCCGAGCCCAGGCCGAACGCGACCGACGGCGCAAAGCCCCAGCGGTGACGGAATTCTTCATCGCGGCCCGGCACGTCCTGGGTATGGCCCATCGCGTTCAGGCGCACGGCGGTGCCGTTTTCGAAATCGTAATTGCTGTCGGCAGTGAGCCGGCCGTAGCGGTCGCTGCCGCCACCGACCACGACATTGGTGAAGTCGCCCTGGCCGGCGGTCTTGGTGACCAGATTGATGTTGCCGCCGACCGAGCCGGCGCCGGACATGGCGGAGTTGGCGCCGTTGATCAGCTCCACCGCTTCCAGGTTGAAGGTGTCGCTGCGGCTGTACTGCGCGCTGTCGCGCACGCCGTCGGTGGTGATGTCGCTGCTGGCGGTGAAGCCGCGCAGGTTGATGCTGTCGCCATACCCGCCGCCGCCTTCGCCCGCGCCGAAGGTGATGCCGGGCAGGGTGCTCAGCACGTCGCGTAGCGATAGCAGGTTCTGCTGGTCCATGGTCTGCTTGGTGACCACGGTGATCGTCTGCGGCGTGTCGCGCAGGGCCTCGGTGTACTTGGGCGAGGATGGTTTTTGCGCGCGTTCCTGCTGCACCCGGATGGCATCCAGATCCACCGCGCCCGGAGGTGCCGGCGCATCGCCGGGCTGGGCGAAGGCAGGAGCGGACAGCGTCAGCAGCACGGCCGAGGTGAGCGGGGAAATCCTGGGAGTCATGAGGCGTCTCGAAGAGGAAAGCGAGGCTCCGGCCTAGCGACGGCTCGGCGGATGCGGGGATGGGGTGAGGATTGAAAAAGGTGGATCGACAGTGGGCGCTAGCTAGCCCGATGCGATGTGCTGGCGTGACCCGATGTCGCGCACGTCGAGGCGCCGCGCGGAAGGGCGCAGGCGGTGCAAACGCAGGAGAAAACGGTCTGGCAGAGCTGGGCGCATGGGATCGCAGGGCAGGCCAGTTGTTAAGAAGGCCTGAAGGGCTGCGATCTTAAATGCAAATCATTCTTCTTTGCAATCTTTGTCGTCGGCCGATGTCGCGCGGTGGTTCCCGCTGACCGAAGCGTTGTGGCAGAAAGGTTTGTGCGCTATTTGAATTAGCTGACCAAACTACAATTGGCGGACCAACCTACTTCCCGCCTGTCTGCGGGCCGCCGATCTGCCACTTCGCTGCAGGGCCCTTGCCCGCCCACCATCGCGGGACACGCCGCGAGCACGTTCGTGTAGCAGTGATGACTGCCGCATTAGCGGCTGATCTGCGACTTGGCTGCAGGGCCCTTGCCCACCCACCATTGCGGGACACGCCGCGAGTACGTTCGTGTAGCAGCGATGACTGCCGCATTAGCAGTTGATCTGCGACTTGGCTGCAGGGCCCTTGCCCGCCCACCATCGCGGGACACGCTGCAAGTACGTCCTTGTAAGCTCTTACGCGGCATCCATGCCGCGTAAGGTCCCGCGACGGTGGGCGGGCAAGGACCAGTGGAGATGGTCGGTGTGCATGGTTTTCAACAAAGCAACCGACTGACTTCTGGTGCGGTGTCCTCGCCGCTTGCGGGACCATGTGGCGGCATGGATGCCGCCACTGAGCCTCCAGGGACGGATTCACGGCGTGTCCCGCGAGCGGCGAGGGCACCGCGCGCTAGACTCACTAGGCTTTTTGACCTTGGCTTCTACGGCCAAAGCCACAACCACGATCACAGCCACAGCCGACCTGCCGCACTCACCGATCTCACCGCTCTCAGCGGTCGTCGCGTGCCCAGATGCCGCCGTGTTCGCGCTTGACGGGAAACTTGGGCACGGCCGTGTAGGCGGGTGCACACAGCGGGCGGCCGTCGCGGATATCGAAGCGCGCGCTGTGCAGCAGGCACTCGATGGTGCCGGCCGCCGGGTCGAACGTGCCCGGCGACAATTCGTAATCTTCGTGGCTGCAGCGGTCTTCCAGCGCATACAGCTCGCCGTCGAGGTTGAAGACCACGATCGGGGCGTCGGTCACCTCGTCCCAGACGGTTTGCAACTCGCCGGGCAGCAGCGCCTCGCTGGCGCAGACGAAGGTCCAGGTCTCGCTCACAGCGCTGCGCCGCCGAGCGGTTTTTCCAGCACTTCGAAGCGCAGATCCTGGCGCAGCGGCACGCCGAAGCGCACGTCGCCATACGGAAACGGCTTGGTGATGCCGGTGCGGCGATAGCCGCGTCGCTCGTAAAAGGCGATCAGCTCATCGCGGATGTCGATCACCGTCATGCGCATCACCGGTAGCTGCCACTCGCTGAAGGCGATGCGCTCGGCTTCGGCCAGCAGCGTCTTGCCGAGCCCGCTGCCTTGCAGCGACGGGTCGACCGCAAACATGCCGAAATACCCGGCGCCGTGGTCGTCGGCGATATGCGCGCAGGCGAGCAGTCGCCCGTCCTGTTCGACCAGCAGCACCAGGCTGCGGTCACGCAACAGGTCTTCGCGCAGCACGGCGGCATCGATTCGTGCGCCGTCGAGGAAGTCGGCTTCGGTCGTCCAGCCAACGCGGCTGACATCGCCGCGATAGGCGGACGTCACCAGCGATACGAGGGCGTCGATATCGTCGACGGTGGCGGTACGGAAAGTGGTGGTCTGCATGGGAGCAGTTTAGCGAGAATCGGGGATTGGTGATTTGGGATTGGCTGGAGCTTGCTCGTTGCGCTTAGAGATGCACTACATGCTTCTCCGGTGCGCGAAATCCACTGAGTTGCACACCGTCAGTCAACGCAGAAACGATCGGTCCGGGATCGAGCCCCTCTCCCATCGGGAGAGGGGTTGGGGTGAGGGTACGGAGCGAAGCTGCAGTGGAGCAGGATTACACGAGGCTTCGCACGTACCCTATCCGCCCCTTCGGGGCACCTTCTCCCGGTGGGAGAAGGAACTGCGATGTCTTGGAGCTCGAAGGGTTCAGTACTTACGAATCACGAATCACCAGCTAAAAATCCCGCATCACAATCCCGAATTACCAATCCCCACTCCCGGCCCCACATTCACCCCAGCAACGTCCGCACCTTCTTCAACGCAGCAACAAAGCGCTCGATCTCGTCGTGCGTGTTGTAGAACGCCAGCGAGGCGCGGCAAGTGGCAGCAACGCCGTAGTACTGCAGCAATGGATGCGCGCAGTGCTGGCCCGAGCGGATGGCGATGCCTTCCAGGTCGAGCAAGGTGGCCAGATCATGCGCATGCGCGCCTTCGATCAGGAACGAGACCACTGCGGCCTTGTCTGGCGTGGTGCCGAAAATGCGCAGGCCCTCGATACGCTGCAGTTCTTCGGTGAAGTGTGCGAGCAACTCGGTTTCGCGTGCTTCCACGTGCGCCAGCCCGACCGACTCCAGGTAATCCACCGCCGAGCCCAGGCCGATGAAACCGGCGATGTTGGGCGTGCCGGCTTCGAACTTGTGCGGGGCATCGTTGAACACCGTGCCCTCGAAGCTGACTTCCTTGATCATCTCGCCGCCGCCCAGAAACGGCGGCATTGCCTGCAAGTGTTCGCGACGTGCCCACAGCGCGCCTGTGCCGGTCGGCCCGCACATCTTGTGGCCGGTGATGGCGTAGAAATCGCAACCGATGCCGGCCACGTCGATACGCCGATGCGGCGCGGCTTGCGAGCCGTCCACCACGGTGACGATGCCGCGCTTGCGCGCCTCGCGGCAGATCTCGCGCACCGGGTTGACCGTGCCCAGCACATTGGACACGTGCGTGATCGCCAGCAGCTTGACCTCCGGCGTCATCGCCTTGCGCAAGGCATCCAGATCCAGCGCGCCGTCTGGGGTAATCTCGGCCACGCGGATGGTCGCACCGGTGCGTTGCGCCACCAGTTGCCACGGCACGATGTTGGCGTGGTGCTCCATGCGCGAAATCAGGATCACATCGCCGGCGCCCAGGCGCGGCAGCGCCCAGGAATAAGCGACCAGATTGATCGCAAAGGTCGTCCCGCTGCACAGCACCAGCTCGTCGGCGCGCACATTGAGAAAACGTGCGAGCTTGCTGCGCGCGCCTTCGAACGCATCAGTGGCTTCGGTGCCCAGCGCATGCACCGCGCGGCTCACATTGGCGTTTTGACGACGATAGAACTCGTCGGTCGCGGCAATCACCTGCAGCGGCTTCTGGCCGGTGTTGGCGTTGTCGAAATAGATCAGCGGCTTGCCGTGCACCTGCCGCATCAACAACGGGAAATCCGAGCGCACGCGCTCCCAATCCGGCGCGGCCAGTTGCGGGACGGCGGGCGCGTTCATGCCACGCCTGCCGAGGTCAGTGCGCGGTCCAGCTGCAGCGCCAGTACCGCAGTCAGCGCGGTGGGCAGCACGCGTAGCGGCTCGTGGCAGAACGCGGCGCTCAGCAAACGCTGTGCATCAGCCTGCGGCAGACCGCGCGAGCGCAGATAGAACAAGGCGTTGTCGTCGAGCTGGCCGACGGTGGCACCGTGCGCGGCCTGCACTTCTTCGGCATCGATCACCAGCACCGGCTGGGTGTCGATCTCGGCATTGGCCGACAGCAGCAGATTCTTGTTCGACAGCCGCGCATCGCTGCCGTCGGCACCGGGGCGAATGTGGATGCCGCCATGAAACACCACCCGGCTGCGATCGGCGCCCACGCCGCGCCAGACCAGCTCGCAGCTGGTATCGCGTGCAATGTGCTGGATGCCCAGACGCGTATCGACATGGCGGCGGCCGTTGCCGAGCAGCACGCCATTGGCGGTGAGCTGGGCATTGTTGCCCTCCAGGCGCACGTTGAGCTCGTGCCGCGACAGGTTGGCACCCAGTTCCAGGTCCACGCGCTGGTAGCGCGCATTGCGCGCCAGCACCGCATCGGTGCGCAGCAGCGACGTTGCGTGCGCGCTGTCGGCCTGCACGCGCGCATGCGACAACACCGCATCCTGGGCCAGATGCACATGCATCAGGCTGTTATCCAGATGCGCGGCATCGCCGACATGCAGGTGATGCTCGACCACGTTCAGCGCAGCGCCGGCACGCAGTTCGATCAAGTGGCGGTGATGCCAGGACAGGTCGTGCTCGCCGGCTACGCTGATAAAGACCAGCTGCAGCGGAATATCGATCTGCGCACCTTCCTGCACGCGCACCAGCACGCCTTCGTCGGCAAGCGCGGCATTGATGCGGGCGAAGATTTCATCGCTGCCTTCGAAACGGCGACCGAGCAGTTGCTGCGCGTCATCGCTGGCAGCCAGCGAGGCGGACAAGGTCTCCAGCTGCACGCCGTCGGGCAGTGTGGACAGGTCGCTCAGTGCGTCAGACGGGCGCCCGTTGACGAACACCAGCCGTGGCGAGGCGATATCGTCCAGCACGGAGGCATCGACCAGCGTCGGTACCAAGGGCGCAGTCTGAAAACTGCGCCGCTCCAGCTGCCGCAGCGAGGTGTATTTCCAGGCTTCGGCGCGCGGGCCGGGCAGGCCGGTCTGCAGCGCGGCATCGAGTTCGGCACGCCGTACATCGTTGCCGCAGAAACCGCGTGCGAGGGATTCCAGCAAGGCGCTCATCAGGCAGCCGCCTCGGGCACCACGCGGTCCTTGAGGAAGTGGTAGCCGTGCTTTTCCAGCTCCAGCGCCAGTTCCGGGCCACCGCTCTGCACGATGCGGCCTTCGGCCAGCACATGCACCACGTCTGGAGTGATGTAATCGAGCAGGCGCTGATAATGGGTGATCACCAGGAACGAGCGCTCCGGCGAGCGCAGCGCGTTGACGCCGTCGGCCACGCTCTTGAGTGCGTCGATATCCAGGCCCGAATCGGTTTCGTCCAGGATGGCGAGCTTGGGCTCGAGCACGGCCAGCTGGAAGATCTCGTTGCGCTTCTTTTCGCCACCCGAGAAGCCTTCGTTGACGCCGCGATGCAACAGCTCGTCCTTCAGATGCAGTACCGCCAGTTTCTGGCGCACCAGCTTGAGGAACTGCATCGAGTCCAGCTCTTCCTCGCCACGCGCCTTGCGCTGCGCGTTGAGCGCGGCACGCAGGAAATAGGTGTTGTTGACGCCGGCGATTTCCACCGGGTACTGGAAGGCCAGGAACAGGCCCGCAGCGGCGCGTTCTTCCGGCGGAAGGTCGAGCAGGTCCTTGCCTTCGAACTGCACGCTGCCTGCGCTGACTTCGTAGCCATCGCGCCCGGCCAGCACATTGCCCAGCGTGGATTTGCCCGCACCGTTGGGCCCCATGATGGCGTGCACCTGGCCCGGCTTGATGTCCAGCGACAGGCCTTTGAGGATTTCTTTGCCGGCGATGCTGGCGTGGAGATTGTTGATCTTGAGCATATTCGTATCCAGTGATTGAGCCCCTCTCCCGCCGGGAGAGGGGTTGGGGTGAGGGTTCGTGCGAAGCAGCGTGCTGTTTGGGTGCACATGGCTTCGCCCCGTACCCTCATCCGGCGCTGCGCGCCACCTTCTCCCGAGGGGAGAAGGGGAGAGGTGTCAGCCGACGCTGCCTTCTAAGGAAACTTCCAGCAGTTTCTTGGCTTCCACTGCGAACTCCATCGGCAGTTCGCGGAACACCTGCTTGCAGAAACCATCGACGATCAGCGACACCGCATCTTCCTGGCTGATGCCGCGCGCGCGGCAATAGAACAGCTGGTCGTCGCTGATCTTGGAGGTGGTGGCCTCGTGCTCGACGGTGGCGCCGGGATTCTTCACCTCGATATAGGGGAAGGTATGCGCGCCGCACTGCTTGCCGATCAACAGCGAATCGCACTGGGTGTAGTTGCGCGCGCCATCGGCGTTGCGATCCACCTTGACCAGACCGCGATAGGTGTTCTGCCCGCGCCCGGCACTGATGCCCTTGCTGACGATCTTGCTCTTAGTGCGCTTGCCGATGTGGATCATCTTGGTACCGGTATCGGCCTGCTGACGATGATGGGTGAGTGCCACCGAGTGAAACTCGCCCACCGAGTCGTCGCCCAGTAGCACGCAGGACGGATACTTCCAGGTGATCGCCGAGCCGGTTTCGACCTGGGTCCAGGTGACCTTGCTGCGGTCGCCACGGCATTCGGCACGCTTGGTGACGAAGTTGTAGATGCCGCCCACACCGTTTTCATCGCCCGGGTACCAGTTCTGCACGGTCGAATACTTGATCTCGGCGTCTTCCAGCGTCACCAGCTCGACCACCGCCGCATGCAGCTGGTTTTCGTCGCGCATCGGCGCAGTACAGCCTTCCAGATACGACACATACGCCTTATCCTCGCACACGATCAAGGTGCGCTCGAACTGGCCGGTATGGCCGGCATTGATGCGGAAATAGGTGCTCAGTTCCATCGGGCAACGCACGCCTTTCGGGATGAACACGAAGCTGCCATCGGAGAACACCGCCGAGTTGAGTGCGGCGAAGTAATTGTCGCCAACCGGCACCACGCTACCCAGATACTGTTTGACGATCTCCGGATGTTCCTTGATGGCTTCGGACATCGAGCAGAAGATCACGCCCTTTTCGGCCAGTTCCTTGCGGAACGTGGTGCCGACCGAGACCGAATCGAACACTGCATCCACCGCCACGCCGGCCAGCCGGGCACGCTCGTGCAACGGCACGCCAAGCTTGTCGTAGGTATCGAGCAGTTCCTTCGGCACGTCGTCCAGCGAGGCGTACTTCGGGCCCTTGGGCGCGGAGTAATAGCTCAGCGCCTGGAAATCGATCGGGGAGATCTGCAACTTCGCCCACTCCGGCATCGGCATCTTCAGCCAATGCCGATACGCCTCAAGACGCCAGTCGGTCATCCATTGCGGCTCTTCTTTCTTGGCCGACAAGGCACGGATGACATCCTCGTCCAGGCCGGGCGGGAGCGAGTCCGATTCGATGTCGGTGATGAAGCCGGCGTCGTAACGTCGGCCCAGCCGTTCGATAATCTCGGCGTTCTGCGGGGGAGCAAGTTCGGTGGCCATCGGGCTGCCTACAGGTCAGGTGGTCGCGACGCGTGCGGCGATGGGACGCCGACTGCTGTCGCCAGGGAGAGAGAGGGGCTGCAACATCTGCGCGAGCGTGACGCGACGCAATGCATCGCCGACCACGTCGTTGATCAAACGCCAGTTGGAGCGCACCCCGCATGTCTGCGCGATGCCGCACTGGCTGTGGTCCTGGCTGCATTCGGTGATCGCCAGCGGGCCTTCCATTGCCTCGACGATTTCAACCAGCGTGATCTCGCTGGCCGCGCGCGCAAGCCGGTAGCCGCCATGCACGCCGCGCAAACCTTCGACCAGGCCCGCTTGCGACAACGGTTTGAGAATCTTGCTCACGGTCGGCGCTTCCAGGCCGGCCTGCTCGGCCAGCTCGCTCGCGCTGAGCACCTGATCTCCGCGCGCAGCCAGTACGGTCAGCACGACGGTGGCGTAATCGGTGAGTTTGGTGACGCGCAACATGAGGAGGCCAGGTAAATCCTAAAGCGGACCGAAATTGTACTCTTTCGAGCGGGGCAGGGCCAACCGCGCGGTTCAGCCGCCGGCAAGCGTTGGACCTTGCCGTTGGCAATGCGCTTGTGCTTGGCGCATCGTCGCGCTGCGGTCACAATGAGCGGCCCCATCACTGGACCCCGTTCATGTCGCGCAAAGTTGCCGCCCGCAAGTCACGTATCCACGGCAATGGCATGTTCGCCCTCGCCGCGCTTCGCAAGGGCGAGCGCATCATTCAATACAAGGGGCGCCTGCGCACGCATGCGGAAGTGGATGCCGATGACACCGGCGATGTGGAAAGTGGCCACACCTTCCTGTTCACGCTCAGCGACGACTACGTGCTGGATGCCAACTACGAAGGCAACGTGGCGCGCTGGATCAACCACAGCTGCAAGCCTAATTGCGAAGCGGTGATCGAAGAGGCCGAAGGCGACGATCGCAGCAAGGACAAGATCTTCATCGAGGCCAAGCGTGCGATCAAGGCCGGCGAAGAGCTCACCTATAACTACGGCATCACGCTGGCCGAGCGCCACACACCGCGTTTGAAGAAGATCTGGGAATGCCGCTGCGGCTCCAAGAACTGCACCGGCACGATGCTGCAGCCCAAGCGCTGAGTACGCGTGCCGGCATTGCGATGATGCGATGCGCACTCTCTTTGAGGAGTGCGCAACCAGGAATACGCAATACGCGGCTTAGACCTGCATGCTGACGCAGTCGATTCACTTGTTAGTGGATCGCTTCCAACAACAGCATTGCCGTCTTACCAGACGTCTTTCGCAACAAAGGCCCGGCGATCGATGCGCCGGGCCTTTGTGTGTGTGTGCAACGCCTGCCGCGCAGTGGCGCCGGCCAGCGAGCCCCGCGCTGGCGCAGCGCGGATCGTCTACTTGCCGGAAAGCGCTGTCGCCGGCACCAGTTGCTCGATGTTCTGATTGAAGTTCACCGCCACCCGTCCGTTCTGGATGCCGACCGACTCCACCTGCACATTGCCCATCACCGCCGCGATGGCCGGGTCGATGCGATAGATCGGCTCCTTGCGCGCGTAATCGGCCAGCCAGGCATTGAGCAACTGGCGGGTGCTGTGGTCGAGCTTGGCGCCGGCATTGGCAGGGCGGAAGTCATCAATGGTGGGTTGATCAAGATAAAAGCCTTGCTTGGCCACGTCGTAGCGCAGCGCACTGGTCAAGGTCACATTGCCGACCGGTGCCGGCGCGCCACCCGCGGTGGCCAGGGCCAGATCGAAGGCCATCTTGAGCCGGTCGCCCGGCGGCAGCGACAGCGCCGGATTGCTGACCGTCATTTCGACCAAGCCACCCAGTGCGTCATGCGTCTGCGGGAAGCGGCCACCCAGGAATTGCTGCAGATCGCTGCCCTGCACACTGATTTGATGTCCCTGGATCTGCGGCGTGGCCCAGGCGCCGGTGACGGGCATCGCCAGGGCGAGGGCGAGCATGGATCCGGCAAGCGAACGCAGTTTCATCGGGTGACTCCGGTAGCAGATGACATCACCTTAGTCTGCGCCGGTGAACCACGGGTTAGCGCAGCACCGGCTGCAGCGTCGCCGAATAGATCTCCCATGTGTCGCTGCCGGCACGGGGTTGGAGTCGATACGCACCGACCAGACGCTGCGTGCCGGTGGTGGTATGCACGGTCAGTTGCACCGGTACTTCGATCAGCTTGGGTGGATGTTGCTGGTCCAATGCGATGGGCGGATCGTTGTTGATACGCATCGACTGGATATTGGTGATGCCGCGTAGCACTGCGTCGTCCGGCACCGGTGAGGGATGACCCCCGGTCCATAGCGCATCGGCATCCGCGCGTGCGGCACCGGGTAGTGCGCCCAGATACCGATGCACGGTGGCGCTTGCTTTGGCGAATTCGGCGCGCGCTGCGGCGTCGTTGGGGTCCGGTGCCGGCACCAATGGTGCAGGCGCTCCGGCGTTGGTGACTGTGCTTGGATTGCCTGTCACAGCCCGGGTTGGCGACGAGGTCGCAGCAACAGGTGTGCGTTTGTCTTCGGTGCGCTGACAACTGCAGCCAGCGATTGCAGCGGCAAATACCACGATTCCAGCCCAGCGCATGGCGCGTCCCCCATCCCGATGCGCGCAGTGTAACGGTCCGCGCAATGCGGCGATGCAGGCCTCAAGCGCCTGGCGTTGGGTGCACGCGCTGCAGGCGCTCCAGCAGCAGTTGCAGCTTTGGTCGCAATACATCCAGCGCATCGCTGGGCTGCGCGCGCGGGCGGGCGGCCAGATCTTCCAGCAGCTGCGAGCCGACGGTCAGCGCGGCGCATTCGTCGCTGCTCAGGTCGCGACGCAGGTGCAACTCTTCGAGCAGCCGCATCCAGTCGGCGCGCGAGCGCTGTTCGAACTCGATGGTGCAGCGGTCGTCGCAGGGGCGGCCATCGCTTTCGATGGGCGTGACCGTAATGCGATAGCGTTTTCGGGGCATGGAGATGGCGTCGTTGCTGGGCTGTCTCCACCATAGGCGCAGCGTGCGGTGGCCTCGATAGGGCAGGCCATGACGCAGTGTTCCAACATGTTCACTGTGCCGGCTGTGGTGCGGGTTTGCGCAGCAGCGGCAGCGGATCGTACGCACCGTTGCGCCCATAGACCCCATAGTGCAGATGCGGCGGCGTGCCGCGCGCGTTACCGGTGGTGCCGACCATGCCCAGCGGTGTGCCGGGCTCGACCACATCGCCGACCTCCAAGCCTGCGGCCCAGTCGTCCAGATGCGCGTAGTAATGCCGCTGCATGGCCGGCCCCAGCACCCAGACCTGCTTGCCTCCCAGGCCTTGATCGCGAATGGCGCTGACCACGCCGCGGGTTGCAGACAGCACCGGCGTGCCGCGTGGCGCGAAGATATCCACACCGGCATGGCTGCGATCGCGGCCACGCGGCGCGCCGAAGGTATCGGCGATGCGGCGTGCCTGCACGCCTTCGACCGGAATCTGCAAAGACGTCGGCGGCGGCATCCGTGACAGCTCCCAGCTGGTGCGCAGCTGCTCGGCGATCGGCAACTGCCAGGCCCAGCGTGCGGCGACACCCAAGGCGCACAGCAGGGCGACCGACACCAGCAGGCGGCGCACGCGGCGTGCGGGGCTGCGGGCGGTGGACAGCGGTGTAGTCGATGGAGGGTGGGGCGATGGATCGGTCACATGCACCTGCTGGTTTGCGAGTCAGCACGCAGGGTAGGCAAGCGGCGATGAGCGGCATGTGGGTGATCACGCATGCGGTATCGCGCGCAAAAAAAAGACGGCCCGCAGGCCGCCTTCGTTAGACCGGATGCGTGCTCGATTAGAGCGCGGCATCCTTCAACTTCTTCAGCAAGCGAGCCTTGACCTTGAAGCTGGCCGGCTTTGCGGCAAAGGTCTGCTCTTCCTTAGTGAAGGGGTTGATGCCCTTGCGCTTGGGCTTGGCCGGCACATGGACGCTGGTCAGCTTCAGCATGCCCGGCAGAGTGAACGAGCCGGCGCCCTTTTTGCTCAGCGAGGAATGTGCAACGGATTCCAGCGTCGCCAGAACGGCGCGGACGTCCTTCGGAGCCAGCTGGGTGGATTCGGCGATGTGCGCGACCAGGCCGGTCTTGCTCAGTGCTTCCTTGATTGGCTTCGGCGCGGCGGACTTGGCAGCGGCGGCCTTCGCCGGCTTTGCGGTCTTGGTGGCGGCGACCTTTTTCACTGCCTTTTTGGGGGCAGCCTTCTTAGCGGCGGTTTTTGCCATGAGTTATGTATTCCGTATTCGTAGGTGGTGTTGGGTCTGCCGACCCAGTCGGCAACGCGAAATGTAGGGCAACTGCTGCGCGCCGCCAATAGGCAAACGATGAAACAACGCGAAAAAAGCGTCTTTCGACGGGGATTCGTTCACCAGCGGCAGAAAACGCGTACGAAACGCATTGTCGAGTCGGTTGCGATGTGCGCGTTGACGAAGCGTCTGACGCAGAGCAGCAGGTCTTCAGCGCGAGCTTGCGTGCATGATCGAGCAGGCGATCTGGCGTTGGGTGTTGCCGAAATCTGCGGCTGGCTGATGGTGTTGGTCGGCATGGCGAGCGCGGATGGATCGCCGTTATGCAGGATCTCTGCAGTGCCGACGGATCGACTGCATACCTGCGATCAGCTTTGGTTGCGAGGAAATCCTGCGCTTCTTCGTTAGCGGATTCGCTAATCGTTGGCGGCCGACAGGCTACGGCCGCGCTCGGTGGCTGCGGTGATTGCGCTTGCGGTGAGCGCTTCGAAGCCGCCGGCCTGGAATGCCTCGATCGCCGCCTGCGTGGTGCCATTGGGCGAGGTCACGCGGCGGCGGAGCACATCCGGTGCCTCGCCTGATTCGGTGAGCATGCGCGCGGCGCCAAGCACGGTTTGCAGCACCAGCGTGCGTGCGGTGTCGGCGGGCAGACCCTGCGCCTGCGCAGCAGCCTCCATCGCTTCGGCCAGCAGAAAGACATAGGCCGGGCCGCTGCCGGAGACGGCGGTCACCGCGTCCATCTGCGCTTCGTCGTCGATCCACACGGTGACGCCGGCGCTGTCCAGCAAGCGGGTCGCCTGCACGCGTTGCGCGTCGGAAACGCGCGCAGTGGCGTACAGCCCGGTGACGCCGGCGCCGAGCAGGGCGGGCGTGTTGGGCATTGCGCGCACCACTGCCACGTCACCGCCCGACCAGCGCTGCAGTTGCGTTGCGGTGATGCCGGCAGCGATGGACAGCAGCAGCGGCTGCTGCGCCTGCGCAAGGTCGGCCAGCTGTGCGCACACCGAAGGCAGCACTTGCGGTTTGACTGCCAATACCCAGATGGCCGCGCCGTCCACGGCGGTGCGGGCGTCTTCCACGGCGTGCACGCCGAAGTCGCGCGATAACGCCTCGCGCAATTCGGCAATCGGCTCGGCCACGCGGATGCTGGTTGCGGGCACACGTTGCCGGATCAGCCCGGCAATCAGGCTGCGCGCCATGTTGCCGCCACCGACGAACGCGGTGATTGCAGCGTTGGGATGCGAAGACGCGGGCGAACAGGGCAGAGTCATTGCAGCACCTTAGGTCAGAAAGATCGGTAATCGACGCGCGAGGCCGATCAGGACGCGGCGGCAGGCGACGAGGCGCGTTCGCCAAACAATGCGGTACCGACACGCACCATGGTGGCACCGGCCGCGATCGCTTCGGCGAAATCCGAACTCATGCCCATCGACAAGGTATCCACCTGCGGGTAGCGACCCTTGAGGTCTTCGAATAGCGCCTGCATGCGAGTAAACGCAGCCGCGCGCCGTGCCTGCTCGGGAAACGGCGCGGGAATCGCCATCAGCCCGCGCAACTGCAGACGCGGTTGCAGCGCGATGTCACGGGCCAGCGCATCGATCGCCTCCGGCGCGCAACCGTGCTTGCTGTCCTCGTCGTCGATATTGACCTGGATCAGCACGTTCAACGGCGCGCGATCGTCCGGGCGGTAGCGCGCCAGCAGCGGAATCAGTTTGGCGCGGTCCACGGTCTGCACCCAATCAAAGCATTGGCTGGCCAGTTCGGCCTTGTTGGATTGCAGGTGGCCGATCAGATGCCATTCCAATCCCAGCGCATGCAGTTCGGCGATCTTGGCCTGCGCTTCCTGCACGTAGTTTTCGCCGAACGCGCGCTGGCCTTGCGCCGCCAACACGGCGAGGGCATCCGCAGGCCTGGTCTTGGACACTGCGAGCAGGCGTACATCGGTATGGGCCTGCTGGGTCGCGGCGGCGTGGATGGCATCGAGAATCTGCTGTAGCGACGAAGCCGTCACGTGGCATTCCAGGAAAGAGGTGGAGCGCTATAGTGCCGCCCTGCGGTGTTTGGTTCCAACCGGCCGCGGGAAGTTGGGGATCGGTGACGCTGCGAAAGCTGCCGCCAGGCCGGAAGTGTGCCCGCTGGCACTGATCGAGCGGCACGCCGCAGTGTCGGCGACACGCAGCAAGCTCCGTGCGGCCAAGGCCGAAACCAACCCCTTCAGGCTCGCCTGACAGTGCCAGCCTGAACCGGTGTCGGGCCGCTTCCCGCCAGCAGCCAGAACGCTATACTGCCGCTCGGGGAGTACCTTCCAATCGCAGCCTAGGGGAAAAGCAGCGCATGGATATCGCTGAACTATTGGCGTTTTCTGTCAAAAATAAGGCATCGGACCTGCATCTGTCGGCCGGCTTGCCGCCGATGATCCGTGTCGATGGCGATGTCCGTCGCATCAATATTCCGGCGTTGGACCACAAGCAGGTGCACGCGCTGGTCTACGACATCATGTCGGACAAGCAGCGCCGCGATTACGAGGAATTCCTCGAGGTCGACTTCTCGTTCGAGATTCCCTCGCTGGCGCGCTTCCGCGTCAATGCGTTCAACCAGAACCGCGGCGCCGGTGCGGTGTTCCGCACCATTCCCTCCGAAGTGCTGACGCTGGAAGACCTGGGCTGCCCGCCGATCTTTCGCCAGTTGATCGACCAGCCGCAGGGCCTGATCCTGGTCACCGGGCCGACCGGTTCGGGCAAGTCGACCACGCTCGCCGGCATGATCGACTACATCAACAAGAACGAATACGGCCACATCCTCACGGTCGAGGATCCGATCGAATTCGTGCACACCTCGCAGAAGTGCCTGATCAACCAGCGCGAAGTGCACCGCGACACGCACGGCTTCAACGAGGCGCTGCGCTCGGCCTTGCGCGAAGACCCTGACATCATTCTGGTCGGCGAGTTGCGCGATCTGGAAACCATCCGCCTGGCGCTGACCGCAGCAGAAACCGGCCATCTGGTGTTCGGTACCTTGCACACCAGCTCGGCGGCCAAGACCATCGACCGTATCGTCGACGTGTTCCCGGCCGGCGAAAAGCCGATGGTGCGCTCGATGCTGTCCGAATCCCTGCGCGCGGTGATCTCGCAGGCACTATTGAAGAAGGTCGGCGGCGGACGTACCGCCGCCTGGGAAATCATGGTCGGCACCCCGGCGATCCGTAACCTGATCCGCGAGGACAAGGTGGCGCAGATGTATTCGTCGATTCAGACCGGCCAGCAATACGGCATGCAGACGCTGGATCAGCATCTGCAGGACCTGGTCAAGCGCAGCCTGATCACACGCAACCAGGCGCGCGAATACGCCAAGGACAAGCGGATATTCGAGTAGCCAGGATTCGGGATTCGGGATTCGCAATGGCGATCTCCCGGACCGGACCCCGCTCTTGCGAATCCCGAATCTCCCATCCCGAATCCCTGCTCCAGAGGAGCACGCCATGAGCACTATCGACTTCACCTCGTTCCTCAAGCTGATGGCGCACCAGAAGGCGTCGGATCTGTTCATCACTTCGGGCATGCCGCCGGCGATCAAGGTCAACGGCAAGATCAGCCCGATCACCCAGACACCGCTGACGGCGCAACAAAGTCGCGATTTGGTGTTGAACGTGATGACGCCGTCGCAGCGCGAAGAATTCGAAAAGACGCACGAGTGCAACTTCGCCATCGGCGTGTCAGGGGTCGGGCGTTTTCGTGTGAGCTGCTTCTATCAGCGCAACCAGGTCGGCATGGTGCTGCGCCGGATCGAAACGCGGATTCCCACGGTGGAAGAGTTGAGCCTGCCGCCGGTGATCAAGACGCTGGCGATGACCAAGCGCGGCATCATCATCTTTGTGGGCGCCACCGGTACCGGGAAGTCGACCTCGCTGGCGGCGATGATCGGTTACCGCAACCAGAATTCCACCGGGCACATCATCACCATCGAAGATCCGATCGAATTCGTGCACAAGCACGAAGGCTGCATCATCACCCAGCGCGAAGTCGGCATCGATACCGACAGCTGGGAGAACGCGCTGAAAAACACCCTGCGCCAGGCGCCGGACGTGATCATGATCGGCGAGGTGCGTACCCGCGAAGGCATGGACCACGCGGTGGCATTCGCCGAAACCGGCCATCTGGTGCTGTGCACCCTGCACGCCAACAACGCCAACCAGGCGATGGACCGCATCATCAACTTCTTCCCGGAAGATCGCCGCAATCAGCTGCTGATGGATCTGTCGCTCAATCTCAAGGGCGTGGTCGCGCAGCAGTTGATTCCGACTCCGGACGGGCGCAGCCGTCGCGTGGCGATGGAGATCATGCTGGGCACCCCGCTGGTGCAGGATTACATCCGCGACGGCGAGATCCACAAGCTCAAGGAGATCATGAAGGAGTCCACCAACCTGGGCATGCGCACCTTCGATCAGAGCCTGTTCGAGCTGTATCAGGCCGGCGAAATCAGCTACGAAGACGCGCTGCGCTATGCCGATTCGCAGAACGAAGTGCGCCTGCGCATCAAGCTCTCGCAGGGCGGCGACGCCAAGACCCTGGCGCAGGGGATGGATGGTGTGGAGATTGCCGAGGTTCGGTGAGTCGCCCAGGACCGCTGCGCCCTGGTGCATTCCGGTGCATGGTCGTGGCGTAGCACGCTGAAGAAATCACCTGCACAAGGTTGCCGGAACTTGGCGCCTCATCTCTGCGTGCAAGCGTCTGCTGCAAAAAGACAGGGTAAAGACCGCACTGTTGGTCGATGAACATGCAGCGCAGCAGTGCGCGCCTGCGGTGACGTTTCAGATGTAACCAGGCGGGCCGATAGTGTCTAATATCGCACCCCATTGCAGTGCCCGAACCTGTGAGCCTTCCCGATTCCGATCTGCGTCCGGAGCAAGAACCGCTGCCCGATGACGGCGCTGTGGTCACCTCCGGCCCGTTGACGCCGCCGCCGGATTCGGCCGGCACCGCGGCCGACGATCATGCCTATCACCACTCGGTAGCCGAGGACGCGCAAGGCATGGTGCTGGCGACGCTGGTGGCCTCGTTGGGCCTGGCGATCTTTGCCAAAGGCGGCCTGATGATCGGTGGCATGGCCGGTGTCGCATTCTTGCTGCATTACGCGTTGCACTGGAATTTCGGTCTGGTGTTCGTGCTGGTGAATCTGCCGTTCTATTGGCTGAGCGTGCGCCGCATGGGCTGGGAATTCACCTTGAAGACCTTCGCCGCAGTCGGCGCCTGCGGTGCGCTCACCGACCTGATACCGCGCTGGGCCGAGTACGCACATATCAGTACGCTGTTTTCGGCGATTGTCGGCGGCGCGCTGGCGGGCCTGGGCATCCTGTTTTTCATCCGCCATCGCGGCAGTTTGGGCGGCATCGGCATCCTGGCGGTGTACCTGCAGCGCGAGCGCGGCTGGAGTGCGGGCAAGGTGCAGATGAGTTTCGATGCGATGCTGATGCTGGTCGCCTTCACCATCCTCACCCCGGACAAGGTGCTGTATTCGGCGCTGGGTGCGTTGATGCTGAGTCTGGTGTTGATGTTCAATCATCGCCCGCACCGCTATATGGGCGTGTGACTCAGGCGATGGCTGGCGTGCCGCTGGCGCAACCGTGCTAGGCAACTGCATGCTATGCATCCCGGGCGGCATGTAATCCATCGGCACTGCCACGTATGCGGCATGCCTCTATCTGCCGGCATGCGCTCGATCGTATCGCCGCTATGCGTTTTCGCTCAGCATCCACGGCGGCGACAGTGCCTGGATATGCGCAAACACCGGGCAATCTTCATGATGCGCGCCAGGTAGGTAGCCCAGGCTCATCAGGAATTCGCCGGTGATTTCGCCGCCGGTGAAGCGAAAGGTCTTCTTGAACAGCTTGATCCAGTCTGGCTTGGCGAGCGGGTGCCGTGCATCCAGCCATTGCGCGAAGCTGCCGTGCGAGGCGCGCAGCGTCTGGATGACCTGCGCGTTATGGATCGCCGCCAGCACCTTGAGCCGGTTGTGGATGATGCCGGCATCGCCCATCAGCCGAACGATGTCGGCCTCGCCATAGGCCACCACCGTGTCCACGTCGAAACTGTCATAGGCGCGCTGGAAATTGCTGCGCTTGCGCAGGATGGTTTCCCAGCTCAATCCGGCCTGATTGATTTCCAGCACCAGCCGCTCGAACAGCTCGCGTTCGTCGCGCTGCGGGAAGCCATATTCGTACGCGTGGTAGTGGCCGTGGACAGGATGGCCTGGGGCGATGCTGCAATAGCCGCTCATGGGGCTGCCTGTGATGTGCGCCGTGGTGGTGGGCCGGCGCGATGGAAAGAGGGGTCAAGCCTGGCGAATACAGCGCCGCCCAGCGCCAAGTCTGGATGAACAAGCTAGCAGCGCAGAATGCATCGCACGAGCCCGGCTTGCATCGCCAGCGACAACCTGAACGCATAGGTCAGAAACGGCACCGGCACCGCGTTCGCAGTCCGGCCCATCGTCAGCATCGGCCGCCCACAGCGCCAGGCAAGCGTCAAGTATGGCAGCGGCTCTGCGCGCGGCGGAGCGAACGGCTAGAATGCGGCCATGTCCGTTTTGCCCACGCCTCTGGCCAACCAACTGCTGATTGCGCTCCCGGCGCTGTCCGACCCCACCTTTTCGCGTAGCGTCGCGCTGATCTGTCAGCACGACGAGAACGGCGCGATGGGCGTGTTGGTCAATCGGCCCTCCGAATACACGCTGGGCGAAGTCCTGTCGCAAATGGGCATCGACACCGTCGACGAGCACCTGCGCGAGCAGATCGTGCTCAGCGGCGGGCCGGTGCATCCGGAGCGCGGCTTCGTCATACACGACGATGCGCGCGAATGGGATTCCTGCCTGGAAGTGGGGCAGGGCGTGTTCCTGACCACCTCGCGCGATATTCTCGAAGCCATGGCGGCCGGCGACGGCCCGCGCAATGCGCTGGTGGCGCTTGGCTGTGCCGGCTGGGGCGCGGGGCAACTCGAGTTCGAACTGGGCGAGAACAGCTGGCTCACCGCGCCGTCGGATGCCAATGTGCTGTTCGCCACCGCGCTGGAAGATCGCTGGCAGACCGCTGCCGGGCGCATCGGCGTGGATCTGTTCCGGCTGACGGATTATTCCGGGCATGCCTGAGGCGGGCGCGATCCGCCCGGATGGCACGGTGCTGGGCTTCGACGTAGGGTCGCGCCGGATTGGCGTGGCCGTGGGCACCGCGCTCGGTGCCGGCGCACGCGCGGTCGCCGTCATCAACGTGCATGCCACCGGTCCCGACTGGGCCGCGCTGGATCGTGTGCACAAGGAATGGCGACCCGATGGCCTGGTGATTGGCGACCCGCTCACCCTTGACGATAAAGACCAACCCGCGCGCAAGCGCGCGCATGCCTTTGCCCGCCAACTGCGCGAGCGCTATGCGCTGCCGGTGGTGCTGATCGACGAGCGCTCCAGTTCGGTCGAAGCCGCGCAGCGTTTCGCGCGCGAGCGCGCCGATGGGCGCAAGCGCCGCCGCGATGCCGAAGCGCTGGACGCGATGGCGGCCGCGGTCATTGTCGAACGCTGGTTGGCCGCGCCCGACCAAGCCACTCTTCTTCCCTGATATTTCTCGACCTGCGATGACCACCATGCAACTCGATTCGGACGGACGCCTGCGCCACCTGCTCACCCTGGAAGGACTGCCGCGCACCACGCTGCTGCAACTGCTCGATCGCGCCGGTCAGATCCGCGACGCCGCGGTAGGGCGCGTCGGCAAGCGCAGCGTGCTGGCCGGGACTGCGGTGTGCACATTGTTTTTTGAACCCTCAACGCGCACGCGCAGCTCGTTTCATCTGGCTGCGCAGCGGTTGGGTGCAGACGTGCTCAATTTCGATGCCTCCACTTCGTCCACCCGCAAGGGCGAGACCGCGCGCGACACCTTGAAGAATCTCGAGGCGATGGGCGTGCGTGGCTTTGTGGTGCGCCATCCCGACGACGGTGCGGTGGAAGCGCTGGCCGAGGCTGCAGGCGAGGGCACCGCCTTGATCAATGCCGGCGACGGACGCAGCTCGCATCCCACCCAGGGCCTGCTCGACATGCTCACCCTGCGCCAGGCCAAGGGCACCGATTTTTCCAAGCTCAAGGTGGTAATTGTCGGCGACGTGAAGCACTCGCGTGTGGCGCGTTCGGACCTGCACGCATTGCGCACCCTGGGCGTGGGCGAGATTCGTGTATGTGGTCCGGCCAGCCTGCTGCCCGACGACGACATGCTGGACGGCTGCGTGGTCGGCGAAGATTTCGACGCGATGCTCGAAGGCGTCGATGCGCTGATGATGCTGCGCCTGCAACGCGAGCGTATGGAAGAAGGCCTGGTGCCGTCGCTGGAGCAATACCACACCGATTACGGGCTAACCCGCGCGCGCCTGGCGCGTGCCGGTCGCGATGCCGCCGTGCTGCATCCAGGCCCGATCAACCGCGGCGTGGAAATTACCGACGAGGTCGCCGATGGCGCGCAATCGTGCGTGCTGCGCCAGGTCGCCAACGGCGTCGCCGTGCGCATGGCCGTGCTGGAAACCTTGCTCGGCTAAGCAAACGCAGCAATGCGACCGCGTAGCCATAGTAGTGCGCGGTCGTTGTTCGGATAGGCATCGCAAGTACCTAGAACCTTGCTGCCAAGATCGCGCAGCGCGCTTCGCCTCTGCGAATCCCCAATCCCAAATCCCGGCACCAAGCCGTAACACCCACTGGCCTATCGTGGCAGCTCCTTTCATCGCAGGAGATCGCAATGGGTATTTCACGTCACGCCACCGCTCACTGGGAAGGCGACCTCAAGACCGGCAAGGGCCAGCTCAGCACGCCGCAGAGTGGTTTGCTGGAAAACACGCGTTATGCCTTCAGCAGCCGCTTCGGCGACGAGAAGGGTACCAATCCGGAAGAGCTCATCGCAGCCGCACATGCCGGCTGCTTCACCATGGCGCTATCGGCACAGCTGACCGAGGCCGGCTTTCCGCCGACCTCGCTGGATACGCGCGCCGACGTGGATCTGTCGATGGAAGGCGGCCCGCAGCTGTCGCAGATCCGCCTCAAGCTCAAGGCCGTGGTGCCGGGGATCGATGAAGCCAAGTTCCGCGAACTTGCCGATGTCGCCAAGAAGAATTGCCCGGTGTCCAAGGCGCTGAGCGCGGTGCCGATCAGCCTGGAAACCGAATTTTCCAGCTGATGCACACAAGGCTGCGCTGCGCCGGTGTTGCATGCCGGCGCACGCAGCTGGCGGCAACCTGAATAGGGCTTTGCAGGGTCGGTCTGGTTCAGGGCGGTTTCACTGGCGCAGGCCGAGCATCTGCAGCGTGTCCTCCCTGTAGAAGTGCCGCGATGAAAACTCTTGTGCTTGGTGCTCTGGTGATTGGTCTGGCGGTTGCGGGCAACGCAACGGCGCAGCGCTATGACAGCGGCTACCGCGATGGCGGTCGTAGTGGGTATGAGGACGGTCGTTACGAATACGCACGCGTGGTGCGTGTCGATCCGATCATCGTGACCGATTCGTATAACGAACGCAGCAGCGAACGCTGCTACAACCGCCCGTCCAACGGCTACTACACCAGCAACGATGGCTACTATCGCGATGGTGGCGGTTACGGCCAATCGGGCGTGTCCAATCGCGGTGTGGCCAGCGTGATCGGCGGTATTGCCGGTGCGGTGCTCGGCAGCCAGGTTGGCGGCGGCAATGGCCGCTTGGTCGGTACTGCGGTCGGCACCATGGCCGGTGTTGCGGCAGGCCGCTCGATCTACGAGGCCAACAATCGCAATTACCAAGGCAACGTCAGCGTGTGCGAGCCGGTGTCCTACCGTCGCGAGAGCGATCGTGTGGAAGGTTACGATGTGACATACGAATATGCCGGCCGCACCTATCACACGCGTAGCGACTACAACCCTGGCGATCGCATTCGCGTGCGCGTTGACGTGCGTCCTGACTGATCTGGTTGGTCACGACGGCTTCAAATCAAAAAACGCTGCGGGGGACCGCAGCGTTTTTTGTTGGAGTGCAGGTCACTGAATTGTTCGCTGAAAGCGTATGCGCGTATCGATCGATGCGCGGCAGTTGGAAAAATCAGGTAACTCGGACGAGGTCATTGCAGCTTGATATCAGCGTCGAGCGGTAACGGGCCGGTTGATGTAAGGCACCGTTCGCTTAAGTGTCACGCCCAATCCAGCGTCCCGCGAATCACCGTCTGCACCTGGCCGCCGGACCACACATCGCCGTCGGCATCGATGCGCAATTCCAGCAAGGCATCGAAGCCGATTTCGCGGCCCTGGCTGACCACATAGCGTCGCGCCTTGCCCGGCAGTGCCTGGCGGCTGTCCAGCCATGCGGCGAGCACCGCATTGGCCGCGCCGGAAGCGGCATCTTCGAAGCGGCGGCCGTTGCCGACGAAGGCGCGGACGGCGAGGTCGTAGGCGCCCGGCGCGGCGGCGCGCGCGTAGGCGAACACGCCCATGCTGCCGGTGGATTCGGCCAGCGCAGCGATTGCCTCCCACTCCGGTTGCAGACCACGCAGCGCGGCCTCGCTGGCCAGCTCCACCACCCACCAGGTGCGGCCGCCGTCCATCAGTGCAGGCGGCAGGCTGCCGAGCGGCCAGCCGCGCAGGGCATCGCGCAGGCGCGGGTCATCGGCCTGCACCTGCTCGGCCACGCGCGCGCGCGGGGTGCGGATGGCGATGCTGCGGTGATCGTCGATCTGCTCCACGCGCAACGGTAGCTGGCCGGCGATGCCGTCCTGGATCAGCACGCCATCGTGCGGCGCGGCCAGGCCGGCCTCCAGGACCGCATGCGCGGTGCCGACACTGGGGTGGCCGGCAAACGGCACCTCTTTTTGCGGCGAAAACATCCGCAGCCGATAACTGCTGTGCGCATCCGGTGCCGCAAACACGAAGGTGGTTTCCGGCAGTTTGGTCCAGCGTGCGATCGCCTGCATCGCCGCGTCGTCCAGGCCTTCGGCATCGAGCACCACGGCCAGCGGATTGCCGCTGCCGGGGCGGGCGGAGAACACATCCAGTTGCAGGAAGCGGCGTGTGGTCATGAGGGAAACTCTGCGAGCAAGGCGCGGCAGCTTACCAATCGATACGACCGTCGATCACTTGTCGCGTCGTTCCGCCAATCCACACTTCGCCTTCGTCATCGACGTCGATGTGGACGCGCCCATCGCGGCCGACCTCGCGGCCCTGGCTGGCGACATAGCGCGAGGCGGTGCCCGGCAAACGACCTTCGCCGTGCAGGCGCGCGGCGATGCACGCGTTGGCGCTGCCGGTGACCGGATCTTCCGGAATGCCGTCGCCGGGGCAAAATGCGCGCACCACCAGGTCGGCGTCGCCATGGGGATCCGGCGCGTAAATGGCCAGCCCGGTGGCTGCGCTGGCCTGGGTGAGGCGGGTGATGGCAGCCAGGTCGGGTGTTGCCTGGCGCACCGCCTGCGCATCGGCCAGTTCCAACAGCCACCAGTTCGGGCCGTTGTTCCACAGTGCTGCCGGATGTTCGGGCACACGCAATCCTGTGCAGGCTGCGCGCAACGCTGCGGCGTGCACCTCGCCGGTCGCGATCGCCCGCGCGCGTGGTGCCCGCAACCGCACCAGCAGTGCGCCATGCCGGTCGATCACCTGCACCGGCAACACGCCCGCCGCGCATTGCTGGCGCATGAGGCCATCCGGCTTGAACGCGACCAGCCCGTGCGTTGCCGCGGCCCATGCCGCACCCACGCTGGGGTGGCCGGCGAATGGCAGCTCGGCGCGCGGCGTGAAGATGCGGATGTGGTAGTCCGCATCGGGCGCGCTGACCGGCAGGAAAAAGATCGTCTCCGACAGGTTCAGCCACGCGGCCATCTGCTGCATCTGCGCGGACGACAACGTCTGCGCGTTGAGGACCACGCCCAACGGATTGCCGTTGCCGTATTGGCCGCCGAAGACATCCAGTTGCAGGTAGCGGTACTTGCTCATGGGGGGGAATTCAGGTCGATGGAATGCGCGGCGATGGTTGCAGCGCAAACCGTTACGGCAGTGGACGCGGCGCTCGGCGTGCTGTGATCGCACCCGGGATCATGCGGGCGATATTGGCAGTAGAATCGGAGGTTCCGCCCGGCGTACCGGGCATCTTTCCCCCATTCTAAACGCCTATCTCAATGTCAGCTCCCCACACTACCGATCGTTGGATCGTCCTCAAGTTCGGCGGCACCTCGGTGTCGCGTCGTCATCGCTGGGACACGATTGGAACACTGGCGAGCAAACGGGCGAACGAGACCGGCGGCCGCGTGCTGGTGGTGGTGTCCGCGCTGTCGGGCGTGACCAACGAACTCACCGCGATTGCCGATGGCGCCGCCGACAGCGCACAGCGCGTGGCCGCGCTGGAGCAGCGTCATCGCGAATTCCTGGCCGAGCTGGAACTGGACGCCGATGCGGTGCTGGGCGAGCGACTCGCCGCACTGCATGCCTTGCTGGGCGATGCGCGCGCGGCAACACGCACGCTGGACTGGCAGGCCGAGGTGCTGGGGCAGGGCGAGTTGCTGTCCTCCACCATCGGCGCGGCGTATCTGCATGCCAATGGCCTGGACATGGGCTGGCTGGACGCGCGCCAGTGGCTGTCGGCATTGCCGCCGCAGCCCAATCAGAGCGAATGGTCCAAGCGCCTGTCGGTGTCCTGCCAGTGGCAGTCCGATGCGCACTGGCGCGCGCGTTTCGATGCGCAGCCCACGCGCTTGCTGATCACCCAAGGCTTCATTTCGCGGCACGCAGATGGCGGCACCGCGATTCTGGGGCGTGGCGGTTCGGATACCTCGGCGGCGTATTTCGGTGCGCTGCTTGGCGCCAGCCGGGTGGAAATCTGGACCGACGTGCCCGGCATGTTCAGCGCCAATCCCAAAGAGGTGCCGGATGCGCGGCTGCTGACCCGCCTGGACTATTACGAAGCGCAGGAAATCGCCACCACCGGCGCCAAGGTGCTGCACCCGCGCTCGATCAAACCATGCCGCGATTCCGGCGTGCCGATGGCGATCCTGGACACCGAGCGCCCCGATCTGCCGGGCACCAGCATCGACGGCAATGCGGAGCCGGTGTTGGGCGTCAAGGCGATCAGCCGCCGCAACGGGATCGTGTTGGTGTCGATGGAAGGCATCGGCATGTGGCAGCAGGTCGGCTTCCTGGCCGATGTGTTTACGCTGTTCAAGAAGCATGGGTTGTCGGTGGATCTGATCGGTTCGGCCGAGACCAATGTCACCGTGTCGCTGGACCCGTCCGAGAACCTGGTCAACACCGATGTGCTGGCGGCGCTGTCGGCCGATCTGTCGCAGATCTGCAAGGTCAAGATCATTGTTCCTTGCGCGGCAATCACCCTGGTCGGGCGTGGCATGCGCTCGCTGCTGCACAAGCTCTCCGATGTGTGGGCCACGTTCGGGCAGGAACGCGTGCACATGATTTCGCAGTCGTCCAACGACTTGAACCTGACCTTCGTCATCGACGAAGCCGATGCCGATGGCCTGCTGCCGATCCTGCATGCGGAGTTGATCGATAGCGGCGCGATGCCGGTGAGCGAAGGCGAGGTGTTCGGCCCGCGCTGGCGCGAGATCATCGGCTCGGTGCGCCCGCGGCCAACACCGTGGTGGCATGCCGAGCGCGCGCATCTATTGTCTCTGTCAAAAGCCGGTACGCCGCGTTACGTGTATCACCTGCCCACGGTGCGTGCGCGGGCGCATGCACTGGCGCAGATTGCCGCAGTGGACCAGCGCTATTACGCGATCAAGGCCAATGCGCATCCGGCGATCCTGATGGCGCTGGAGCAGGCCGGTTTCGGTCTGGAATGCGTCTCGCATGGCGAGCTGCGCCGCGTGTTCGACACCTTGCCCGAGCTTTCGCCGCGGCGCGTGCTGTTCACCCCGAGCTTTGCGCCCAAGGCCGAATACGAAGCCGGCTTTGCGCTGGGCGTGACCGTCACCGTGGACAACGTCGAAGCGTTGCGGCGCTGGCCGGAGGTGTTTCGTGGCCGCAACGTGTGGTTGCGCATCGACCTGGGGCATGGCGACGGGCATCACGAGAAGGTCAACACCGGCGGCAAGGCGTCCAAGTTCGGCCTGTCCTCCACGCGCGTGGATGAGTTCGTCGAACTGGCGCGCACGCTCGAAGTCACCATCACCGGCGTGCATGCGCACCTGGGCAGTGGCGTGGAGACTGGCGAACACTGGCGGATGATGTACGACGAACTGGCCGGCTTTGCGCGCCGCATTGGCACGGTGGAAACCATCGACATCGGCGGCGGCTTGCCGATTCCGTACAGCGCCGAGGACGAACCGTTCGATCTGGAGCTGTGGGCCAAGGGCCTGGCCGAGGTCAAGGCAGTGCATCCGGGCTACCGGCTGGCGATCGAGCCGGGCCGTTACCTGGTGGCCGAAGCCGGCGTGCTGCTGGCGCAGGTGACCCAGGTGATCGAGAAGGATGGCGTGCAGCGCGTGGGCCTGGATGCGGGCATGAATACGCTGATCCGCCCCGCGCTGTACGACGCCTGGCACGACATCGAAAACCTCAGCCAGCTCGACGCGCCTGCCGATGGCGCATTCGATATCGTCGGGCCGATCTGCGAATCCTCCGATGTGTTCGGCAAGCGTCGTCGTCTGCCTGCCGCCACCGCGCCGGGCGATGTGATGCTGGTGGCCGATAGCGGTGCCTACGGGTATTCGATGGCCAGCACCTACAACCAGCGCGAATTGCCGCGCGAAGAGGTGATCGATGCGCCCGCAGGCTGAGTTCATCGCGCTCAGCACGCTGGCCGGTGGCGTTGCGATGATGTTCGCCACCGCGCTCCAACAACTGAGCTTTGGCATGCTGTGGTCCGATACGCTCAAATGGGCGCTGCCGGCACTGGTCGCCGCCGGTATCGGTGCGTGGTTGGCCTTGCGTTGGCAACGTCGAGGCGATGCGCCGGCTCCCACGCGTCGCAGTGGCGGGATGGCGGTGCGCACGGTGCTGTTGAGTGCGCTGAGCTATGTGCCGGCGGTGGCGCTGTATCTTGCAATTGCCTTCGCGGTGTCTGGCGGTGCAACGGCCGGACGTCTGGATGTGCTGTTGCTGGCGGTGCTGTTCGGGTGCCTGCCCCTGCTGTGGGCCGCGGTGCCGTTTTCCATGATTGAATATGTCCTGTGCCGACGTTATCTGCGTCGCGTACGTGTTCCTGCAGGTAGTCCATGAGCGCTTTCGACAAACACCAGATTTCCACCTTTCGTTTCGTGCGTTGCGCACTGGATGCGCAGACCGGCGTAGCGACGCTGGTGTATGCCTTCGATCAAGGCCCGGAGCTGGTCGAGACCGTTGCAATACCGGGCGCTCCGTTCGTGCTGGACGGTGCGCACGCCATTGCCGTGCAGCAGGCGCTGCGCATCCTGCATCTCATCGCGGGTGTGAGTTATTTCAAGGCCGCGGTGCCGCCGACCATCCAGATCGACGACTACGCCATCGATGCCGAGACCGCTGCGCTGGTGGAGAGCGTTTACCTGCATGGCCTGGGCGAGTTCGCCTATCGCAATGGCTTGAACCTGCACGGCAAGATCCACTTTCCGGTCGGTACACAAACTGCTGGCGATGCGCCTGCGATCGGCCTGCGCGAGCATGCCTTGGTCGCCATCGGTGGCGGCAAGGATTCGCTGGTCAGTATCGAAGCGCTGCGGCATGCCGGCATCGAGCAGACCGTGAGCTGGATCGGCGGCTCGCAGCTGATCCGCGCCTGCGCCGAGCGCACCGGTTTGCCGCTGCTCAATATCGGCCGCGTGCTTGCATCGGAGCTGTTCGAACTCAATCGCCAGGGCGCGTGGAACGGGCATATTCCGGTCACCGCGGTGAACTCGGCGATTCTTGTGTTGGCTGCGTTGCTCAACGGCGTGGATCAGGTGGTGTTTTCCAACGAACGTTCGGCCAGTTATGGCAGCCAGATTCCCGGCACTGGCGAGGTCAATCACCAGTGGTCCAAGGGCTGGGCGTTCGAGCAGGCGTTCGGCGATTACGTGCAGCGGCATGTTGCGGCGGATCTGCGTTATTACTCGTTGCTGCGGCCGTTGTCGGAGTTGGCGGTGGCGCGTCAGTTCGCCAAGACCGACCACTACGACGCGCATTTTTCCAGCTGCAACCGCAACTTCCACATCATGGGCGAGCGCCCGGTGCATCGCTGGTGCGGGGTGTGTCCCAAGTGCCATTTCGTGTTTCTGGCGTTGGCCCCGTTCATGCCGAAGACGCGCCTGGTCAATATCTTCGGGCGCAACCTGCTCGACGATCCCGCGCAGGCCGGCGGCTACGATGCGCTGCTGGAATTCGAAGATCACAAGCCGTTCGAATGCGTCGGCGAAGGCCGCGAATCGCGCGCGGCGATGGCGGTGCTGGCCAGCCGTGCCGAGTGGAAGGAAGACGCGTTGGTGATGCGCTTCAGCCGTGAGATACAGCCGCAACTGGACCAGCAGGAGCTGCAGCTGGAGCCGTTGATGGCCATCGATGGCGAGCACCGTATTCCGTCGGCGCTGTGGGAGCGCGTGCGTGCGAATTTCGCAGCTTGAGGGCAGGGCGGTTGCGTTATGGGGCTGGGGGCGCGAAGGACGCGCGGCGTATCACGCGCTGCGCGCCGTGCTACCTACGCAATCGCTGACGGTGTTCTGCAACGCCGAAGAAGCGCGCGAGCTCGATGCGCTGGCCGACCCCGCGTTGCACGTAGAAACCGATGCCAGCGCGCAGGCGCTGGGCCGGTTCGACATCGTGGTGAAGTCGCCCGGTATCAGCCCGTATGGCGCGCAAGCGCAAACCGCGGCAGCCGAGTACGGCACGCAGTTCATCGGCGGCACCGCGTTGTGGTTTGCTGAACACGCGCAGCCTGACGGCAGCGTGCCCGGCGCCATCTGTGTCACCGGCACCAAAGGCAAGAGCACCACCACCGCGTTGCTGGCGCATCTGCTGCGCGCGGCCGGGCATCGCACCGCGCTGGTCGGCAATATCGGCCAACCTCTACTGGAAGTGTTGGCGCCACAGCCGCCACCGGTGTATTGGGCGATTGAGTTGTCCAGTTACCAGACCGGCGAAGTCGGGCGCAGCGGCGCGCGTCCCGAGCTGGCACTGGTGTTGAACCTGTTTCCCGAGCATCTGGACTGGCATGGCGACGAGGCGCGCTATGTGCGCGACAAGCTGTCGCTGGTCACCGAAGGCCGCCCACGCATTGCCTTGCTCAACGCTGCCGACCCGTATCTGACGCAGCTGCAGTTGCCCGATAGCCAGGTGCGCTGGTTCAACCATCCCGACGGCTGGCATCTGCGCGGCGATGTGGTCTATCGCGGCGAACAGGCAATCTTCGATACCGCCGATGTGCCGCTGCCGGGCGAACACAATCGGCGCAACCTGTGTGCTGTGCTGGCGGCCGTGGAAGCGCTGGGTCTGGATGCGGCAGCGCTGGCGCCGGCCGCACTGACGTTTCGCCCGTTGCCGAACCGCTTGCAGTTGCTTGGCAGCGTGGATGGCATCAGCTACGTCAACGACTCGATCAGCACTACGCCGCATGCCTCGTTGGCGGCGCTGGCGTGTTTTGCGCAGCGTCGCGTGGCCTTGTTGGTCGGTGGACACGATCGCGGGCTTGATTGGCATGAGTTTGCCGAACAGATGGCGCATCACGCCCCGCTGGAAATCGTCACCATGGGTGCCAATGGGCCGCGTATCCATGCGCTGCTGGCTCCGTTGGCGGAAGCCGGTCGCTTCGGTTTGCATGCTGCCAACGATCTGGAGCACGCCATGCAGCTGGCGCGCGATGCACTGGGCGAGCAGGGCGGGGTGGTGTTGCTATCGCCAGGGGCGCCCAGCTTCGGCGCGTATCGCGATTACGTCGCGCGCGGCCGGCACTTCGCACAGCTGGCGGGGTTCGACCCGGCCGCGATCAGTGCGATTCCTGGATTGGGCGTGCAGTAGATTCAATCGGCACCGATCAGGTGCCGAGCAGCGCATCACAACATTCGCACCAGGCGCGGTTTCGTCCATCCGCTTCACTCTGGCGAGTGCGTTGGCGCCGTGTGCCTGTAGGGCCTGCGCGCAGCCAACTACGCATTCCCTGCGCTAGAGGATTTCTTCAACGAAGGCGTTGGCGACCGGTGCGGCGCCAACGCCATTCGATCAATGCGTGCGTTCCACGGCGTAACGCGCCAGGCCGCGGAGTGCGGCAACCGCAGGGCTGGCTGGCAAGCCATCCAACGCCTGTTCGGCGGCGGCGGCATATTCGGCGGCACGCTGGCGGCTGTAGTCCAAACCACCGGTGGCGTGGATTGCCGCCAGCACTTCGGGCATTGCGCCGGCATCGCCTTGTTCGACGATCTGGCGCAGGCGCTCCCTGGTGGTCGCATCCGAGTGCGCCATGGCGTGGATCAGCGGCAAGGTGGCCTTGCCTTCGGCCAGGTCGTCGCCGAGGTTCTTGCCCAGGTCGGTGGCGTCGGCGGCGTAGTCGAGCACGTCGTCGGCAATCTGGAAGGCGAAGCCCAACTGCATGCCGTAGTCGTACAGGCGTTGCTGCACGTGCGCATCTGCGCCCGAGGCCAGTGCGCCCAGGCGCGTGCCAGCGGCGAACAACACTGCGGTCTTGCGCTCGATCACGCGCAGGTAGGCGGCTTCGTCGGTGTCGGGGTTGTGCACGTGCAACAGCTGCAACACCTCGCCTTCGGCGATGCGGTTGGTGGTATCGGCCAGGATCTGCATGACTTCCATGCGGTCCAGCTCGACCATCAGCTGGAAGCTGCGCGAATACAGAAAATCCCCCACCAATACGCTGGGCGCATTGCCCCACAGCGCATTGGCGGTGCTGCGGCCACGGCGCAGATCCGATTCGTCCACCACATCGTCGTGCAGCAGCGTGGAGGTGTGGATGAACTCGACGATTGCCGCCAGCTGATGGTGCTCCGGGCCGGAGCCGCCAGCGGCGTGGCCGGCCAGCATCACCAGCATCGGACGCAGGCGTTTGCCGCCGGCAGAGATGATGTGATCGGCAATCTGGTTGATCAGCACGACGTCCGACGCCAGACGACGGCGGATCAACGCATCCACCGCAGCCATGTCGGGCGCGGCGAGGGACTGGATCTGGGGCAGGCCCAGAACGGTGGGGAGGTCTTCGGCGATGGTCATGCGCAGGCGTTCGTGATGTACGTGGATTATAGGTGCCTGGGCCAGATCCGTCCCGCCGGCGCTGCCGCCGGCCTTCACATCGGGCGCAAACCCTTATGGCGCTTGATGCCGGCATGGCGCGCAGATGCCGGATCCCGACCTGTCCGCGCGGTATTCCCCGGCCCGCAGGTACGCCAACGCGCCGGTGTCGCGCGCGGGGAGTGCGGTAACATTGGCGCCAAGACATTCACCGCCGCGCCCCATTGGCGCCGGCGCACCATCTCGGAAATATCTATGGCCCGCGGCATCAACAAAGTCATCCTCGTCGGCAACCTCGGCAACGATCCCGACACCAAGTACACCCAGGCCGGCATGGCGATCACCCGCGTGAGCCTGGCCACGACCAGCATGCGCAAGGACCGCGAAGGCAACAACCAGGAGCGCACCGAGTGGCACCGCGTGGTGTTCTTCGGAAAGCTGGGCGAAATCGCCGGTGAGTACCTGCGCAAGGGCTCGCAGGTGTACATCGAAGGCGAGTTGCGCTACGACAAATACACCGGCCAGGACGGCGTGGAAAAGTACAGCACCGACATCGTCGCCAACGAGATGCAGATGCTCGGCGGCCGTGGTGAAGGCGGCGGTGGCGGCGGCATGGGCGGCGATCGCCCGCAGCGCGCGCAGGCTCCGCGCCAGCAGCAAGGTGGCGGTGGTGGTGGTCAGGGCGGCGGTCAGGATTACGCACCGCGTCGTCAGCAGCCGGCCCAGCAGCAGGCCGCGCCGCCGATGGATGACTTTGCGGATGACGATATCCCGTTCTAATTTTTAATAGTCTCTCGATGTAAATAAAATCCCGGTAAGGGCTTGCGCCTGCCGGGATTTTTGCTGTCGACGCGGGACTGTCGCGCGCGCTGAGTACATGCCCGTGGCGTGCAGCCGCGGTGGTCTAGCCAAGGCAGGCCGAACCCAAACGCCGATGCCCAACGTCTTGCCCACACCGATATCATCAACTCGGTACGCCAGGCGAAAGGTGCAATAATTGCCCGTCGTCTGCGTGCTTCTGGACGGCTACTCAGCCAGGGAACCCGCGTCCCCAGCCAGCGTCTCACTTCAAGCTGACCAGGTCCCCTGCATGCGCGCCCATGTCCCGCATTTCCTGTCGCTGCGTCCGCGCGCGCGACTTGCCGTTGCCATCGCCTGTTGCTGCGCCGCGCCGATCGCGTGGTCGCAGCAAGCTGCAACGCCCCTCGACACTGCCAAGACGCTCGACACGTTGACTGTCACTGCCGACGGTTCGCAGGTCGAACTGCCGCCCGACTATGCCGGCGGCCAGGTCGCTACCGGCGGCCGCGTCGGCCTGTTCGGCAACCTCGACGTAATGGACACGCCGTTCAACAGCATGAACTTCACCGCCGAGTTGATGCGCAACCAGCAGGCGCGCAGCGTGGCCGACGTGGTGCAGAACGACCCGGCGGTGCGGGTGGCGCGTGGGTTCGGCAACTTCCAGGAGTTGTATGTGGTGCGTGGCTTCCCCGTGTTCTCCGACGACATGAGCTACAACGGCCTGTACGGCCTGCTGCCGCGCCAATACGTGGCGGCCGAGTTCCTGGAGCGGGTGGAAGTGTTTCGCGGGGCCAACAGTTTCATCAACGGCGCCGCACCCGGCGGCAGCGGGGTCGGTGGCGCGTTCAACCTGGTGCCCAAGCGTGCGGGCGAGAACGACGTCACCCGGCTGACGCTGGGCACCGAAACCGGCGGCCAGGTGTATGCCGCGGCGGATGCGTCCTACCGCTTCGGCCCGGACCGTGCCTGGGGGCTGCGCGCCAACCTCGCCCGCCGCGATGGCGAGAATGCCACCGACGAGGATCGTGAGCTCGGCATGGGTTCGCTGGGCGTGGATTATCGTGGCGAGCGGCTGCGCCTGTCGGCTGACATCGGCTGGCAGGACCAGCGTACCGACCGTCCGCGTCCGAGCATCACTCCGGTGGGTGGAATTCCGATCGCACCCGATGCCGATACCAACTTCGCCCAGCCTTGGACCTTCGCCCAAGAGCGGGACACCTTCGGCGTGATCCGTGCCGAATACGACCTGACCGACAGCGTCATGGCCTGGGCGGCGATCGGCATGCGCGACAGCGACGAGCACAATGTGCTGGCGAATCCAAACGCCGATGCCGCCGGCAATTTGAACACCGGCCGCTTCGACAACTACCGGGAAGACAAGGTCACCACTGGCGATGTCGGCATCCGCGCGACGTTCGACACCGGCCGCGTCGGTCATCGCCTGAGTGCATCGGCGTCGGCCTTCAAGCTGGACTCGAAGAATGCCTTTGCGTTCGGCGGCTACGGCACGGCGGTCGGTACGCTGTACGACCCGGTGGCGGTGGCGCCGCTGGGTGGCCTGTTCCCCGGTGGCGTGCTGTTCGAGCCGCTGACCACCAGCAAGAACCAGATCCGCAGCGTCGCCATCGCCGACACGCTCACCTTCGCTGACGACCGCATTCTGCTGACACTGGGCGCACGCCACCAGAAGTTGGAGCAATACGGCTACGACTACAACACCGGCGCGCAACTCAGCAGCTACAGCGACAGCGTGGTGACGCCGGTCGGCGCGGTCGTCTTCAAGTTCGGCCGTGCGGTGTCGCTGTATGCCAATTACGCCGAAGCGCTGTTGCCCGGCCAGGAGGTGCCTGCCGTGTCCGGCAGCACGCCGCTGGAAAACGCCGGCGAACTGCTGGCGCCGTTCAAGTCCAAGCAGTTCGAAGTAGGCGCCAAGTACGACGCCGGCAGCTACGGCGCAACCGCGGCGCTGTTCCGCATCAACCAGCCCAATACCATCGTCAGCAACGCACGCCTGACCAGCGACGGCGAACAGCGCAACCAGGGCCTGGAGCTGAGCTTCTACGGCCAGCCGATCGACGGCCTGCGCGCACTGGGCGGCATCATGTTGCTGGATGCCGGCTACAACAAGACCCAGGACGGCGTGAACGAAGGCAACGACGTGCTCGGTGTGCCGGAAAAACAGGCCAATCTGGGCCTGGAATGGGATATCGCTGCGCTGCCGGGCCTGACGGTCGACGGGCGCGCGGTCTATACCGATCGTCAATACGCCGATGCGGTCAACGTGCTGGAAATTCCGTCCTGGACGCGTTTCGACCTGGGCGCGCGCTATGCGTTCCAGGCCGCCGGCAAGGCCTGGAGCGTGCGTGCGCGCGTGGACAACCTGTTCGACCGCAGCTTTTGGTCATCGGTCGGTGGCGCTTCGGGTGCGAATTATCTGGTCCTGGCCGCGCCGCGCACGTTCACCGTTTCGTTCTCGATCGATCTGTGAGCCGTGCTTGAAACCGGCCGGCGCAATGCAACCGCGCAGGCCTCTGGCATGATCCGACGCCGCCTGACGAGGGTGGCGCCTTGATGAAGGAGCGTGGCGTGCGTCAGTGGTTCGGTCTTGGCCTGATGGGCTGTCTGTCGATCGCGGCCGCTGCCGCGCTGGCCCACGATCCCGCCGAGCACCTGCCGCTACCGTGGCTGGCCGATGCTGCAGGTACAGCCGCGGCGCCCAGCGTGCCGCGCCCGCAGCAGGCGCCGGGACAGACGCTGCCGTTGCAGGCCACGCGCCGCATCGCCTTCGAGACCGATGAAGGCACCTGGATGGGGCTGGACGTGTCGCCGCGCGATGGCCGGCTGGTGTTCGACCTGCTCGGCGATCTGTACACGCTGGACGCCGACGGCGGCCGGGCCAAGGCGATCAGCCGCGGCTTGGGCTTCGACAGCCAGCCGACGTTTTCGCCGGACGGGCGGTGGATCGCCTTCGTCAGCGACCGCAGCGGTGCGGAAAATCTGTGGCGCATGCGGCCCGATGGGCGCGATGCGCAGCAGCTCACGTTCGGCGACGACGATACCGTGTTGGTGTCGCCGGCCTGGGCGCCCGACGGCAGCGCCCTGTACGCCAGCCGCTTCCGCTGGTCGGTCAACGATTACGAGCTGTGGCGTTACGGACTGGATTGCAGCGAACGTCTGGTCGCACCGGTCCGCGCGGAGGGCGCCGGCAGCGAGCAGAGCACGCTGGGCGCGGTGGTGTCGCCAGATGGCAGGCAGCTCTATGCTGCGCGGCGCAGCGGTGACAAGGACAGTGCCGAGCTGGAGCTGTGGTCGATCGTGCGACGCGATCTGGCGACCGGCAAGGAAGAGACGATCTTGCCGGTGCCCGGCGTTCCGGGGCGCCGGCCGTTTCCCGGTACCTATTTCAGCCCGCGGCTCTCGCCGGACGGCAAGCAGCTGGCCTATGCCACCCGCCAGCAGGGCCAGACCGGTCTGCGCCTGCGCACGCTCGCCACCGGCGAGGACCGCTGGATTGCCTTCCCGATCGCGCACGACCAGAGCCAGGCGCAGAGCTGGCAGGATCTGGTGCCGCGCTATGCCTTCAGTCGCGACGGGCGTGCGCTGCTGCTGAGCCGCAACGGCCGCTTCGAGCGCATCGCGCTGGATCGTGAGGCCCCGCGCGCGATTCCGTTTATCGCGTCGGTCGACCTGGAGCTGGGGCCACTGACTGGCGCCGACATCCGTCAGGACACCGGCCCGGTACAGGCGCGTCTGATCCAGGATCCTGCAGTGTCGCCGGACGGCACGCGGGTGGCGTTCTCCGCGTTGGGCGCGCTCTATCTGATGGACATGGAAGATGGCGCGCTGCCGAAGCGGCTGCCCACCGGCGATGTGCCGGCCTTCCATCCCAGCTGGGCGCCGGATGGCAAGGCGCTGACCTACGTCACCTGGGAAGGCGGCGAGGGTGGCCAGGTCTGGGCACTGGCGCCCGGCGCCGCCGCGCCGCGCCAGCTCAGCCACGGGCCCGGCGCGTACTACACCCATCCGGTGTTCACGCCTGATGGGCGCGACGTGCTGGTGGTGGCCTCCGACAACGTGGCACGCATGCAGGCCTCGATGGTGTTTGGCAGCGTGCGTGAGGCGCAGCTGCAACGGCTGTCGGCGCAGGGCGGCCAGGCCAGGATCCTCCATCGCGGGACGTTGGGCGGCACGCTGCACTTCGGTGCGGATGCCGATCGCGTCTACGCGATGGGCAGCGGCGGCCTGCTCGGCATCGATCTGCGCAGCGGCCTTGCCGATGCACCCATCGTGGTGAAGGGGCCGGGTTGGTACTTCCAGGACGGCAGCGTCCCGGTGGACGACCTGCGGATCAGTCCCGACGGCCAGTGGTTGCTGGCCCAGGTCGCCCAGCAGCTGCATCTGCTGCCGGTGCCGAAGAAAGGAACAACGGTCGATCTGCTGGCGCCGGGCATGCGCCATCGGCGCATCACCGACGTTGGCGCCGATTACTTTGCCTGGAGTGCGGACGGCCGCACGATGACCTGGTCGATCGGTTCCAGCGTCTACCGCCGTGCGCGCGCCGACATTGCGCTGCATGCTGCCGATGCGCCGGGCTGGGATGCAGACGTGCCAACGCCAGGGCGCAACACGCAAATGGTGCAAGTCAGGGTGGACGTCCCGCGCGATGTGGCCCACGGTACGCTGCTGCTGCGTGGCGCCACCGCGCTGACGCAGCGTGGCGATGAGGCCATTGCCGATGCCGACCTGTTGGTGCGCGATGGACGCATCCCCGCGATCGGCCCGCGCGGCAGCGTGGAAGTGCCGGCCGGCGCGCAACTGCGCGATGTCAGCGGGCGCTTCATCATTCCGGGTCTGATCGATGTGCACGACCACGTCGCCGATTTTCGCCGCGACCTGCTCGACATGCGGCCTTGGGGCCTGCGCGCGCGACTGGCTTACGGGATTACCACCGCCTTCGATCCATCGTCGCTGAGCATCGATATGCTGGCCTATCAGGATATGGTCGATGCCGGCATGGTGGTGGGTGCGCGCGCGCCGACTACCGGCATGGCGATGTTCTCGTTCAACCGCATCGCCTCGCTGGATGAGGCGCGCGCCTTGCTTCGCCGTTATCGCGACCACTACCGCACACGCACCGTCAAACAGTATCTGGTCGGCAATCGCCGCCAGCGTCAGTGGCTGGTGCAGGCGGCGCACGAGCTGGGCATGCGCCCCACCAGCGAGGGCTCGTTGGCGCTGAAACTCGATCTCAATCAGGTCATGGACGGCTATGCCGGGCACGAACACGCACTGCCAACACCGCTGTACCGCGACGTGATCGAGCTGATGGCACGCAGTGGCACAAGCTACGACGCAACGCTGATGATCGCCAACGGTGGCCCTGCGGCGCAGAACAACTACGTCATTCGCGATCGGCCGCTGGGCGATGCCACGTTCCGCGTAACGCGGCCGTACGAGGTGGCCATGCAGCAGGTGCAGTCGCAGCGCTGGATCGATCCGTCGCTGATGCTTTATCCGCGTATCGCCGGCGACGTGGCGCGTATCCAGCGTGCGGGCGGGCTGGTGGCGATGGGCTCGCATGGCGAGATCGCCGGACCCGGTCTGCACTGGGAAATGCAGGCGCATGTGGAGGGTGGCATGACCCCGGTCGAGGTATTGCAGGCGGCCACGCTAGGTGGTGCGCGCAGCATCGGCCGCGGTGCGGAACTGGGCAGCCTGGAGGCGGGCAAGCTGGCCGATCTGGTGATCCTGCAGGCCGACCCGCGCCTGGATATCCGCAACGCGCAAAAGATCGACGCGGTGATGCTGGGCGGCCGTTTGCGCAAGGTGCCGACGCTGGATGAACTCTGGCCTCGAGAAAGCAGAATTCCCGCGCTCTGGCATCACGGCGACGCATTGCACTAGGTTTAGCTTGGCAGGCCAACTATTTCTGGCCGGGGGAATCCCACGATGGCGTTGCCAATCTCTGCGGTGAGAGTCGGCCGGACGCTGCTGTAGAAGTGGCCTTGTTGGTGCCTGCTTCGCGGATCACCGTGTCGAAAAGGGATGAAAAAAACTGTGCACCGATTGCCGTGCTTGTTGGCATCTGACGCGTGCGATTGCTCGCTCATGCCGACGTCCGATCCCGCCCATTCTGTTTGGCGCGATACAGCGCCGAATCGGCGTCGTGCACGAACGCATCCGGGGTGCGCGGCGCTTCGCCCGGTTCGAACGTCGCCGCGCCCACGCTCACGGTGACGTGCGCGCTGGTGGGGCTGGACAGGTGCATCAGGCCGAGCCCGGCGACCGCGCTGCGCACGGCATCGGCCAAGCGCAGCGCGCCGGCAGCGTCGGTATGCGGCAGGATCATGCCGAACTCTTCGCCGCCATAGCGCGCGGCAACGTCGTCGCTGCGCCGCGAACACTCGGCGATCGCACGCGCAATCAAACGCAGGCAGGCATCGCCGTTCACATGACCATAGGTGTCGTTGTAGAGCTTGAAATGGTCCACATCGATCATCAGCACCGACAACGGCGCCTGCAGACGCACCGCGTCCTGCAGCGCGCGCGACAGCCGGTAGTCGAATGCACGCCGGTTTGCGATGCCGGTCAGCGCGTCCACCCAGGCTTCGGAGCTGAGTTTGGCTTCGTTGCGATGCATGCGGCGCAATTGCAGATCCAGCCAGAGGCCGACCGCCAGCAACAGTGCAAACCCCAGCATGGCGATCACGATCCGCTGGCGTGCGGATTGCCGCCAGGTTGCCAATGCATCGTCCACCGACACACCGGTCAGCACGGTCAACGGATACGGGCGTGCGGGAGCGAAGCTGGAAATGCGCTTCACACCGTCGATCGGTGAGCGATAGGTCGCAGTGCCGTGTTTGTGCGCGCGGATGTTGACGTAGATCGCGGTGCCGGCGATCGAGGTGCCGATCACGCCCTGTTTGTCGGGCCGGCGTACCAGCACGATGCCATCGTCGTTGATGATGCCGATCGTGCCATTGGGGCCCACTTCGAAAGTGCTGTAGTAGTTCTGGAAATACTTCAGTTGCAGCGTGACCAACACCACCCCTGCAAACTCGCCACCGGGCGTGTTGAGTCGCCGGCTCAGGGTAATCACCCAGCTGCCATCGGAACGGCTTTGGACGGGCGGGCCGACCAGCGACAAGGCATCGCGATGATCGCGGTGATATTTGAAGTAGGCGCGGTCGGCATTGTTCTGCTTTCTAGGTGCGCTGTTCAACGACGAACTCACCCAACTGCCATCTGCGGCGTAGATGAAAATGCCATGCAGCCGATCCGAGCGGCGTGCCTCGCGCACCAGAAATCCATGCATCGCTGATCGCGCGGCTGCCGAGGCCTGATCGTGTTCTACCCGCGCAACCAGACCCGACAACACCGCATCGGCGATCGCCATGGTGTCGCCGGCATGTTGCGCAAGCGAGTTGGCCAGATTCAAGGACTGCGCTTCGGCGGTGCGCAACGCGGTGGCGCGTTCCTCGTGGATCGACCAGTACTCCGAACCCAGCAGTAGCAGCCATGAGGCGATCAGCACGAAATGCAGCGCAATGCGCTGTGCACGTTGTCGCCGCTGCTTGCTGACTGATGTCACGGTGGCTACCTGTCTGGACACCAAGACCCTGCAATGGGTGTGCCAGCGTACGCGTCGCCCTGGACCGCAGCTGTACGGCATTCAAGAGCACTGCACCAATCTGTGATTGTCACCGCATGTGCTCGGCAGCCATCATTTGATCGACCACGATTGCACTGTCCGGCTTGCTTGCGAGCGACCAGGCGTGTGGTTGGATGACGAGAAACACGCCTCGCGCGCGTATGCGAACACGTCGTGAAATCCCTGGCCGCAATGATGAGCGAGGTTCATAGGCGCATGCACCCCATGTCGCCAATGTGCGCATAGACCGGCACTAAACTCGGTCCATCCCTGTGTTTAACCTCCGTGTTCAAGCCCGCGCCGATGGCACTTACTCACGCGCTTGTGACCGGCCACGCTTCACATTGTTTAAGAACTGAATAAGCCAGCATTGTTGGAGATGCCAGCCATGAGAGACATCAAGATGACCCGTCGCGAGGTACTGATCGCTGGCACGGCGTCGGCAGCCAGCGTTGCCGCAACTCAGTCGATGGCGGCGACTGCCGCCAATGCGATGTCGCAGCGTCAAGCGGTGGAACCGGCCAATGCGTCTAGCCAGGTTGCGTTCGAGGTCAACGGCAAGCCGGTGACATTGACGTTGGATAATCGCACCACGTTGCTGGACGCCTTGCGCGAGCACTTGCACCTGACCGGCACCAAGAAGGGCTGCGATCACGGCCAGTGCGGTGCGTGTACGGTCATCGTCGGTGGGCAGCGCATGAACTCCTGCCTGTCGCTGGCCGTCATGCATCTGGGCGGCAAGATCACCACCATCGAAGGACTGGGCACGCCCGACAAGCTGCATCCGATGCAGGCCGCGTTCGTCAAGCACGATGGCTATCAATGCGGCTACTGCACGCCGGGCCAGATCTGTTCGGCGGTGGCAGTGCTGGATGAAGTCAAGCGCGGCATTCCCAGCCACGTCACTGAAGATCTCACCGGCAAGACCAGGTTCACCACTCCCGAACTGCAGGAACGCATGAGCGGCAATATCTGCCGCTGCGGCGCGTACTCCAACATTGTCGACGCGATCAATGATGTCGCCGGAGACCGCGCATGAAGGCCTTTAGCTACGAGCGCGCCACTTCGCCAGCCGATGCAGCAGCCAAGGCTGCGCGTCAGCCGGGTGCCAAGTTCATCGCAGGCGGTACGAACCTGCTTGATCTGATGAAGCTGCAGATCGAAACCCCCTCGCACCTGATCGATGTCAATGGCCTGAGCCTGGACACGATCGACGCTACGCCGGAGGGTGGCCTGCGGATCGGCGCATTGGTACGCAATACCGATCTGGCCGCAGATGCGCGCGTGCGCCGCGATTACGCGCTGTTGTCGCGTGCCTTGCTGGCAGGCGCTTCGGGGCAGTTGCGCAACCGTGCGACCACTGCCGGCAATCTGCTGCAGCGTACCCGCTGCCCGTATTTTTACGACACCAATCAGCCGTGTAACAAGCGCCTGCCTGGCAGCGGCTGCGCGGCGATCGGCGGTTTCAACCGTCAGCTTGCAGTGATCGGTGTCAGCGAAGACTGCATCGCCACCCATCCAAGCGACATGGCGATTGCGATGCGCGTGCTGGATGCGGTGGTGGAAGCAGTACGCCCCGATGGGCAGACGCGTGCCGTGCCGTTGTCCGAGTTCTATCGCGCGCCCGGCAAGACACCGCATCTGGAAACCGTGCTGGAACGCGGCGAGCTGATCACCGCGGTGAGCTTGCCCAAGCCGATTGGCGGGACGCATGTCTATCGCAAGGTGCGCGACCGCGCGTCGTATGCGTTTGCATTGGTGTCGGTTGCAGCAGTCGTGCAGCGCGACGGCAGCGCACGTGTGGGTGTGGGTGGCGTTGCGCATAAACCGTGGCGCAGCGAAGCCGCCGAAGCGCAGTCGCGCCAAGGTGCGCGTGCCATCGCCTCTGTGCTGCTCGATGGCGCACAGCCGACCGAACACAATGCATTCAAGCTGCCGCTGGTGGAGCGCACCTTGACCGCGATCCTGGCCGACACGAGGGCCTGATATGAAATTCGACACTCCCGCCGGTACCAATCCCATCGATCAACTCAAGGTCGTCGGCAAGCCTGTCGATCGCATCGATGGTCCGCTCAAAACCACCGGCCAGGCGCCGTATGCGTACGAACACCACGACCTGCCTGCTCGCGCGGCCTACGGCCATGTCATCGGTGCAGGCATCTCCAAAGGCACCATCCGCAGTATCGATCTGAGCGCTGCACGCAATGCGCCTGGCGTGCTCGGGATTGTCACTGCGCAGAACGCCGGCAAGCTGCAAAAGGGCTCGCGCAATACCGCAAAACTGCTGAGTGGCCCCGAGATCCAGCACTACCATCAGGCGATCGCCGTGGTGGTCGCTGAGACGTTCGAACAGGCGCGTGCGGCGGGTCAGCTGATCAAGGTCGATTACGGTCGCCATGTTGGCGCCTACGATCTGGAAAAGGTACGTGATAGCGCCAAGGTCACCAAGGAAGACGACGCGCCGAATAGCGCGGTCGGCAATTTCGATGGCGCCTTCGCCGCCGCACCGGTGCAGTTGGACGCCCAATACACTACGCCCGACCATGCGCACGCGATGATGGAGCCGCACGCATCGACCGCGATGTGGGAAGGCGACAGGCTCAGCGTCTGGACCTCCAATCAGATGATCGATTGGGGCGCTGGCGATCTGGCGAAAACGCTTGGGATTCCGCGCGAAAACGTCCGCTTGATGTCGCCGTATATCGGTGGTGGCTTCGGTGGAAAATTGTTCCTGCGCGCCGATGCGGTGCTGGCCTCGTTGGCTGCACGCCAGGTGGGGCGCCCGGTCAAGGTGATGTTGCCGCGGCCGCTGATCTTCAACAACACCACGCATCGCCCGGCCACCCTGCAGCACATCCGTATCGGTGCGCAGCGCGATGGCAAGATCACCGCGATTGCACATGAAAGCTGGTCCGGCGATTTGCCTGAGGGCGGTGCCGAGAACGCCGCTGCGCAGACCCAGTTGCTGTACGCCGGTGCCAATCGCCTGATCGCCACGCGTCTGGCCGTGCTGGATCTGCCGGAAGGCAACGCCATGCGTGCGCCCGGCGAAGCACCGGGCTTGATGGCGCTGGAAGTGGCCATGGACGAAATGGCCGAAAAGCTCGACATGGATCCGGTCAGGTTCCGCATCGTCAACGACACCCAGGTGGATCCGGAAAATCCGCGGCGTCCTTTCTCGCAGCGGCAGTTGGTCAAGTGTCTGGAAGACGGCGCCAAGCGTTTCGAGTGGTCCAAGCGCAAGGCCAAGCCGGCCAGCACCCGTGATGGTCGCTGGTTGGTTGGCATGGGTGTGGCAGCGGCGTTCCGTAATTCACCGGCAATGACCTCCGGCGCGCGCATGCGCCTGGAGCAGGGCGGGCGCGTGGTGGTGGAAACCGACATGACCGATATCGGCACCGGCTCCTACACCATCATTGCGCAGACCGCTGCGGAAATGATGGGCGTACCGCTGGATTGGGTGGATGTGCGACTGGGTGATTCCAGCTTCCCGGCATCGGCCGGCTCCGGCGGTCAGTGGGGCGCCAATAGCTCGACGGCCGGCGTGTATGCAGCGTCGGTGAAGCTGCGCGAAGCCGTTGCCAAGCAACTCGGTCTGGACCCGGCCAAGGCCGAATTCGCCGACAGCCATGTACGCGCAGGCGGCAAGCGGATCGCGCTGGGTGATGCGGCGGCCAACGGTGCGTTGGTGGTGGAAGACAAGATCGAGTTCGGTGATTTGTCCAAGACGCATCAGCTCTCCACGTTCGGCGCGCACTTTGTCGAAGTCGGCGTGGATATCGCCACTGCAGAGGTGCGCATCCGGCGCATGCTCGCGGTGTGCGCCGCCGGACGCATTCTCAACCCCAAATCCGCACGCAGCCAGGTGATCGGCGGCATGACCATGGGCGCAGGTGCCGCCTTGATGGAAGAGCTGGCGGTCGACAAGCGATTGGGCTTTTTCGTCAATCACGACCTGGCCGGTTACGAAGTGCCGGTGCATGCGGACATCCCGCATCAGGAAGTGATTTTTCTCGAAGAAAGCGACCCGATGTCCTCGCCGATGAAGGCCAAGGGCGTGGGCGAGTTGGGCATTTGTGGCGTCGCTGCGGCCATCGCTAATGCGGTCTACAACGCCACCGGCGTGCGCGTGCGCGATTATCCGGTCACGCTCGACAAGCTGCTGCCGCACATGCCCGAGTTGCTGCGCGCGTGAGTGCGTTGGTGGCCCCGGTCGCGCATGCGCCGCCGGCCGAGCCGGCATGGCCGGCATGGCCGAGCTATGCGTTGCACGACGATTTGCTGCCTACGCTCACCGCCTGGCATCGGGCAGGGCAGCGCGTGGCGATCGCCACGCTGATCGATGTGCAAGGCTCGTCGCCGCGTCCGTTGGGCAGCGAGATGGCGATCAGCGCAGACGGCCGGGTGGCCGGTTATGTCTCCGGCGGGTGCGTGGAAGCGGCGGTGGCGCACGAAGCCATCGCGGCACTGTGCGACGGCCAGCCGCGTTGGCTCGATTACGGCGAGGGCAGCGAGGTGCTCGACATCCAGCTCAGCTGCGGCGGACGCATCGGCGTGCTGGTCTGGCCGGTGCCGGATCTGGGCGAGCATCTGGCGCGCTGGCGCAATGCGCGCCAGCATCGCCGCGCGTTCCACGTCGCGCTGGATCGAGAGTCCGGCGCAGTGCGCTACCCGGCGAATACGCAGGATGCGCGTGCCAGCGAATTCCTGCGCACGCATCGGCCGCCATTGCGATTGATATTGGTCGGCGCCGATCCTGCGCTGCTGGTGCTGGTGACCCTGGCCAGCCAGATGGGCATCGAGCTGCGCGTGCTGCGACCGCATGGCCCCAGCGAACCACCGCCTGGCCTGGCCCCGGAACACTACGATCGCCGTGCGTTGAGCGAGGCGTTGCAGGATCTGGTGCTGGATGCAGACAGCGCGTTGTACAGCCTGGCCCACGACAGCGATATCGATCTGCAGGTCGCGCATCGTGGGCTCGCATCCAATGTTGCCTGTATCGGCATTCTGGGTAGCTGGCACAAACGCGAAGCGCGTCTGCAGGCACTGCGTGCGCTCGGCCACGACGATGCAGCGTTGGCGCGTGTACGACTACCCGCCGGCTGGCGGATGGGGCGCTCGTCGCCGCACACTATCGCGCTCGGCATCGTCGCCGAAGCCACTCAGGCAGTGGCCGATCTGCAAGCGGCCGCAGTAAGTGACGCGACGGCTCGCGGTATTGATGCGCGTGTTGCGTAACGCGATATGTCGCTGCGCTTAAATTGGTGCACGAGCGTTCCAGATCCGATGGTTGCTTGAAAGCGGAAGCGCCGAATTTCATCCAATCCACGCGTTGCTTGATTCGAATTATTTCTAATATGCATTTATAGGCATGCATTAGATTCGTCAGCATGTAAGGTCCAGGTTGGTTAAACAGCGCTTGCCTACTGATCCGCCGAATCGCTGCGTGGATGCACGGATACAGCGATTTTCTGGCCCGATAGGCAACGTGGCGCTATGCCCACAGCGCAATTCCGATGAGATGCGTACTCCTGACAAACATGCGCGGTGGACACGCAGCATGTAGTCACCCCGCACGCACATTCGGATCTCTACGCTGAGCGCATTCCCAATACGCACGACGTCGCCATGACCATATTTTCTGATCACTATGACGACGCCTCTCGCGACGCTGACCAATGTCCGTCGCCTGCAAGCACAGTTCCCGCCTGCACTGTGCAGGTCAGCAGTCCACAGCGCCAGTCACGGCCGACACCGCGAAATTCGTCGCCACGCCACACGGCATCGAGCGCATGAGCAGCGATCATGCTGCACTGATACTCGCCGCAGGCGCCGGCCGTCGTCTGGGCCGGGCAAAACAATTGCTGATGCGCGATGGCGAGCCACTGTTGCGTCGCTTCGCGCGTCTCGCGCTGCAGACGTCGCCGCGCCGTTGTGTGGTGGTGCTGGGCGCAGAGGCCGATGCACTGACCGATGTCCTACAAGGTCTGGAGGTGGAAGTGTTGCGGCACGCCGACTGGTCTGCAGGCATGGGCTCCAGCCTAGCCGCACTGCGTCATTACGTGCAGGACGACACAACGCTGCGGCGTAGCCTGATCCTGGGCTGCGACCAACCCGCGCTGGACGCACCGCATCTGCGTGCGCTACTCGAAGAGGCCGGTCATGCAGCCTCGGGGTGCGCCACCAGCGGCTACGCCGGGGTACGCGGCATCCCCGCAGTGGTGACGCATGCCGCGTGGGCAGATGTGCCGTTGCAGGCCGATAGCGGCCTGCGCGGCCTGTTCGCCAGCCTGGACGTGCAGACGCTGGGCTGTGTGAGCGCGCCGGCACTCGCCCTGGACGTGGACACGCCCGCCGACCTGGCAGCCGCACAACAGCGTGGCTGGGTGGACGCGGACTGAGACGCCATGACGGGTCTCGGTCCGCGCGATGCGGCAGCCTGAGCGTCAGAGGCCTGACGTCCTCACGACCACAAGACGATCGCTTCCCGGATCACCAGGACATAACCCACCACCAGCGCGGACTTGACCGGAAACTGGAACTTCCTGAGCAGATGCATGCAACTCCTCCCCCGAGGCACTTCCCAAGCGCGATTGACCTCCCCAACGCCACCGTCCGCGCCATCTGACGGCCGCTCGCGACGTCTGTTCGCCGCTCGGGATCGACTGTAGCGCTGCGCCTGAGCGGTGTCATGTAAGAATTTTCCTACCGCACTGCCAGTGTCCACCCGACGGTATTCCCATAATCGAAAGGACATTCTGGCTATGCCGGACGCGGGGCCCTTGGCCACTCTCCCGCGGCCCCTTGAGTAAGGGCACGTCGGCATGCTGATGGGAGAACGCGTTCCCACGCGCAGCGCGCTGCGATAGCCCGCACGCGTTACGCACCATCGTTGATCGCTGCACGCACCGGCCGGAGGCCTGATGGACGAGTCCCGCTACGTTGTACGCATCCATCCCGAGCAGGGCGGCTGGTGGGTTACCCGGCCGCAGTGGTCGCCGCTGCGTTATCTGCGCGAGCAGGGCGCGTTGGAAAACGCCGAAGTAATGGCCAGGCTGCATTGCCTGACAACTGGCCAGCCCAGCGGCGTGGTGTTGAAGACCGCCGAGGGCGAACGCGTGGTGCGGCGTTACGGCTGAGAGCGTCTGACAAACATCTAGAACTACCTCTGTTCGCTTTATATCTGCGACATCGGCGATTGGCTTTCCCGCACAGCCCACGAATCATCTCTGCGGCAAGCTCGTAGTGACGATGCTGATGTCAACATCGATACCAGGGTGTGCGTAGAGGCCCGGGTCGGCTAGATTCATGCCATCGGCCGCTGTTGGTCGATCCGCGCATTGGCGGCCACTTTCTGGATGTCCGCCCGTAGTGAATGTCGCCGGTTCTGCGCTGATCCAAAACGATATCGTCGTCTTCGGCTTGATCGCTGCCACCTTGGGGGCGGTGTTCTGGACCTCCTCGCGCGAGCGCGGCCCGTGGCGGAGTTTCTATGCCGTGGTGCCGGCCTTGTTGCTGTGCTATCTGCTCCCGGGCATCTACAACACCGTCGGCCTGATCGACGGTGCCAACACCCGTCTGTACAACCCGATCGCCCGCGACGTGCTGCTGCCGGCGGCGCTGATCCTGCTCACGCTGAGTATCGATCTACGCGCGATCCTGGGGCTGGGCCCCAAGCTGGTCGCCATGTACCTGGGCGCTTCGCTGAGCATCATGCTGGGTGCGGTGGTCGCGTTCTGGGTGATGCGCTGGCTGCATCCGGCCACCGTGGCGGGCGATACCTGGGCCGGCATGGCCGCGTTGGCCGGCAGCTGGATCGGCGGCGGCGCCAACATGCTGGCGATGCGCGAAGTCTTCGATGTGGATGCCACCACCTTCGGCCAGTTTGCGGTGGTCGATGTTGGTGTCGGTTATGTGTGGATGGCGGTGCTGATCTTCCTGGCCGGGCGCGCGCGCAACATCGATGCGCATAGCGGTGCCGATACCCGCGCGCTGGATGCCTTGCAGGAGCGTATGGCGCGTTTCCAGGCCGAACACGCGCGCATTCCCACGCTGGCCGATTTGATGGTGATCGTGGCGGTGGCGTTCGGCGGCGTCGGCCTGGCGCATGCGCTGGCCAATCCGCTCGCGGCATGGTGCAAGGCCAACCTGAGCTGGGCCAGCCAGTTCAGTCTGGACACCCCGTTCGTCTGGGTGGTGGTGCTGGCGACCAGTCTGGGCTTGCTGCTGAGCTTCACCCGCGCCCGTACGCTGGAAGGTGCCGGCGCCTCCAAAATCGGTACGCTGCTGCTGTACTTCCTGATCGCCTGCATCGGCATGCAGATGGATCTGCTGGCGCTGCTGGACCGGCCCTGGCTGTTCCTGCTCGGGCTGATCTGGATCGCCGTGCACATCGCGCTGCTGTGGGGTCTGGGCCGTCTTTTGCGGGTGCCGTTCTTCTATTTCGCAATCGGCTCGCAATCCAACATCGGCGGCCCGGCGTCGGCGCCGGTGGTCGCTGCGGCCTTCCATCCGGCACTGGCGCCGGTCGGTGTGTTACTCGGCACGATGGGCTATGCCACCGGCACCTATCTGGCCTATCTGGTCGGAATCACCTTGCGCGCGATGGCGGGCGCGGGCTGATCCGGGCACTGGCGCGTGCCAATGCCCGGAGACGGGCAACGACGACTACTGGATCAGGCGGCGATGCTCTTCCTGCTGCAGGGAAGGCGGCTGCGATTGAAATTGCGCCTGCTGCTGGTTGTGTTGCTGCAGCTGGCCGACATTGCCTTGCGCCGGTTCGTTGGCCGCTGCCGCGGTCTGCACCTGGCTGCGCAGATGGGTCGGGTCGTCCATGCGGCCTTGCACAGCGAACAGGCTGTCGCCTTCGCGGCTGGGGACCAGGTGATCGATCCGTTGCAAGCCGTCGCTGCTTGCGCGCGCGGCCACGCTGGCGGCCGTGTTGAGAAACGCGGTGTCGTCGCGCAGCCCCAGTCGCTCGCGCTGGCTGTCCAGCTGCACCACTGCATCGTTGAACAGCTGGCTGCCGGTGTGCAGGGTCGTGCCCTGCGCCTGTCCCGGCGACTGCATGTCCTGCGCCTTGATCACCGAGTCCATGCCGTGCAGGTCCATGCGGTGCATCAACATCATGCCTGGCACCAGGCGTCGCCCGAACGACAACGGGTCCGGCTCCGGCAGCTCGATCTGATGGCCGGCCGCATTGGGCATCGCCCATTTCAACGGGATGCTGTCTTCCTGCAGATGGGTGAGGATCTCGTTCTTGACGTGATAGCCGCGGATCAATTCGCTGCTGGCGTACTCCTTGGCCGCCGATGCATCCAGACCTTGCCGCTCCAGCGTGCGGTCGCTGACGCCTGCGGCGTTGTAGGTCACGGCGGGGATGTCGTTGACCATCGCCGATGCCGCCGCCAGACCGCCGCCGAGCGAGTGACCGGTGATCACCACCTGGTCGCCAAATGCCTGCCTGGCCTGGCTGCCCAATTGAATTGCGGAGGCGTACTGCGCATCGTCGAAGCCCAGGCCCTGGCCGATGTTGTGCTTCCAGTCCTTGCCTTCGTCGGTGCCGCAAAAGCCGAGCACCACGTTGCCTTGGTCGTTGCGGTAGAACGCGGCATCGAAACCGCTTTTAGCATCGTGCAGCAAACTTGGGTCGATACCTGCCCGTTGCAGCGTGCTGTCGTCCATGCGCGTCCAGCCATTGGGCAGGGGCGTAAAAGTTTCAGCGCTGCCTTCGCGTCGCTGCGAGGCAGTCGCGTAGAGGTCTTGCAGCACTGCCGGAAACTGTTGGTCTTCCGGGCGTGGCTGTTGTCCGCGGATCGACTCTGCGAACGGGGTGGAGGAATCAGTGGAATTTGACGGGCTCATGCGCGGCTCCTTGCGTTCGTCGTGCGAAAAGCCCGCTTAGCGGCTGCTTTCCACGGGAATGTTGTGCGCGCTCAACCATGCGCGTACCTCCGACCTGACCTGCTGGCCGGCGGCATTGAGCAGGCGATCCGGGGTGGTGAAGAAATACGCCTGGAAGGTTTTCTGCTGCGCGTTGCGCAGCGCGGGGTCCACACCGGCGTTGAGCAATTGCAGCACTGCAGGACTTGCCGCGCCGCTCTGTGCGGCCAGATGCAGCACGCTGTTGCCGGTGTGGTCGACACGCTGCACATCGGCGCCTGCCTCGATCAACAGGCCGATCTGCGCATCGCGCTTGCTCTGCACGGCGCGGAACAACGGCGTCCAGCCGGCACGCGCGCTGACCACGTCGATCGGCGCCCTGTGCTGCAGCAGCACCTTCAGATACTCCGGGTCCTGCGCCATCGCGGCCATGTGCACGACCGTTTCCTGGTCCATGCCAGGCAATGAGGGATCTGCGCCGGCGTCGAGCAATGCGGCCAGTGCGCGTGGTTGTTCGTTCCAGATCGCCCACTCCAGCAAGGTGACGTTCTGATCGCCGTGTGCGGCGAGATCGACAGTGGGTGCGAGTGCACTAATTCGGGCGACGTCGCCGTGCGCAATGGCCTTGGCGATATCGGTCAGACTGGGGTCGCGGAAGGCGACGGTGTGGTCCTGCAGCGTAGCTGACATGGTGGTTTGCTCCTTGGCACCGGGCGAGGCGGTGCATGAGACCGCGAGAAACGAGGTCGCAAGAACGAGCAGGGCAGGGAATCGCGGTTGCATCGAAATCTCCTTCTCCTGATCGCATTCCTGATGACGCTGCATGAAGTCCTTCCGCAGCGGGGCCGATCCTACCAGCTGCCCGAACGACGCGCGGTAAGATTGTGTGACATGCGCCGGCGCTGCGGATTTCACTTGTTCAGCCCGCTTGCCGCCGTTCGTTGGTCTATGCATCACGACGGCCATTGCGCACGCGTGCAACCGGCCACAGCCAACGGTCACAACCCGGCCGGCATAATGGCGCTTTGCGAGCAGATGGGTGCAATGGTCTACGACTTACTGATCAGCGATTGCGATGGTGTGCTCGTCGACAGCGAGATACTGGCCGACCAAGTGATGCGTGAGGCACTGGCAACATTTGTGCCGGCCGAGGCATTGGAGCATTTGCTGGGGACCACGTTCGGGCAGACCACGCATGAGGTGTTGCTGCGGGTGCAGGAGCATTTCTCGGTGCAGTTGCCAGAGACGTTGCTGGCACAGATTCAGGCGCGCAGCGAAGCCTTGATCAAGGCGCAGGTGCAGCCGATTGCAGGCGCGCGCGCCGCGCTGGAACAGATCCCGTTGCCGCTGGCGGTAGCCTCCAACAGCCGCCGCCACAATGTGATTGCCTCGGTCGAACGCGTCGGTCTCACCGCACGCGCGGCAGGCAATATCTTCAGTGCCGATATGGTGGAGCGGCCCAAGCCGGCGCCGGATGTCTATCTGCTGGCCGCCCGCACACTGGGCGTGGTGCCGCAGCGCTGCCTGGTGATCGAAGACAGCCCCACCGGCGCAACCGCCGCATTGGCGGCGGGCATGCAGGTACTGGGCTTTACCGGTGCCAGCCATATTCCGCAAGGGCACGGCGACACCCTGCGACGGATCGGCGTGCTTGAGGTGTTCGACGATATGCGCGATTTGCCCGTGTTGTTCGAGCGGCTCGCGCAAAAACGCGCTGGCTGAGAGCTGCCGGCAGGATGTCTTGGACGCAGTGTCGATGGTGGCGGAATCGCAGCCCTCTCGTTGTGCAACTGACTGGGCCAGACCGTGCAATCGGCCTGCAATGACAGGGCTGTTGCGTCGTAGCGGGGCTTGGAGACCGTCAAAGGCTTGGTCCGTCGAGCGCGCGGTGCCCTCACCGCTTGCGGGACACGCCGTAAACCCGTCCCTGGGGGCTCGGTGGCGGCATCCATGCCGCCACACGGTCCCGCAAGCGGCGAGGACACCGCACCAGAAAGTTGGTCGGTAGCTAGGTGAAAGGCGGGCCATCTTGCTAGGGTGTTTGATCCCAGGCTTTGATGGTGCGTGTTGCAGCCATATGAGAGCTGGCGAATCAGAAGCGCCTCATGCATTGCTTTGCCCCCTGCACACCGACCATCTCGACGGGTCCTTGCTCGCCCATCGTCGCGGGACCTTACGCGGCATGGATGCCGCGTAAGAGCCTACATGGACGTACTTGCGGCGTGTCCCGCGACGGTGGGCGGGCAAGGGCCCTGCAGCCAAGCCACAGATCAGCCGCTCTACACCTGAACTTTCCGTGCTGTCCAACTACCCAAGGCAATCCGGATTTTGAGTCGAAGCGGCGTTTAGGTGTAGTCAAAAGATTAGGTCAAAAGCTGAGTCGGTCGGGGGCGCGGCGTCCTCATCAGGACGTTGGTCGGTAGATGGGTCACAAGTTGTGCGTCGCGCACCGCAAGGTTCGAGCGTCGGCTTTTCTGCCAGACATCAACGCAACAGGGCGCGATTCGCATCGCGCCCTGTTGCGTTTCTACTTCTTGATCAACCGATCACCGATCACCGATCAACAGCAACGAAACCCGCTCTTGCCGCCGTACCGCGCGTCCTGGCGCTCGCGGAAGAAGGCCGGGTAGTCCATCACCGGTTTGTCGGGATGTTTTTCCAGCATGTGGCGCACGTAGTTGTCGTAATCGGGAATGCCGCAGCACAGGCGTGCGGTCTGGATCAGGCGTCGCCAGATGCGGCGATGCACCTGGTATTGGCTGGCAAGGACGAGTTGGGTGCCCATTACAGGTCCGCCATCTGATGTGCCTGCAAGGCCACGTACGGGGTTTCGCGGTCGCTACGCCGCGGGTTGCGGCGCGCAATCACGATGGTCTTGACCGCGTAGATCAGGATCGAGCCCACCACGAACAGGAACAGCACCGTCAGCCCCGTGTTGACGTAGGCGTTGGTGACGATCTGCTGCATCTGCGCCACCGTCTTGGCCGGCGCGGTGATGGTGTTGCTGGCGATCGCGTCCTGATACTTGTGCGCCTGCGCCAGGAAACCCTGCGCCGGGTTGCTGTCGAAGATCTTGATCAGCCCTGCATACGTGGTGCAGATCAGCAACCACAGCGCCGGCACGATGGTGACCCAGGCGTAGCGGTCGCGCTTCATCTTGAACAGCACTACCGTGCCCAGCATCAGCGCGATCCCGGCCAGCATCTGGTTGGAGATGCCGAACAACGGCCACAAGGTCTGGATGCCGCCGAACGGATCGATCACGCCGGTGTAAAGCAGATACCCCCACAGCGCCACGCACCCGGCGGTGGCGATGATGTTGGCGGTCCACGACTCGGTCTTCTTCAATGCCGGGATGAAGTTGCCCAGCAGGTCCTGCAGCATGAAGCGGCCCGCGCGCGTACCCGCATCCACCGCAGTGAGGATGAACAGCGCTTCGAACAGGATGGCGAAGTGGTACCAGAACGCCATGGTGTCTTCGCCCGGCAGCAGCTGGTGCAGGATCTGTGCGATACCTACGGCCAGTGTGGGCGCACCACCGGCGCGTGCCAGGATGCTGTGCTCGCCGATGTCCTTTGCGGTGGCTTCCAAAATCTCGGGAGTGATCGCAAAGCCCCACTCGGAGACTTTGGCCGCCACCGCCACGGTGTCGCTGCCGACCAGCGAAGCAGGGCTGTTCATCGCGAAGTAGATGCCCGGCTCGATGATCGATGCGGCCACCAGCGCCATCACCGCCACGAACGATTCCATCAACATGCCGCCATAGCCGATGTAGCGCATGTGGCCTTCGTTGGCGAGCAACTTGGGCGTGGTGCCCGAGGCGATCAACGCGTGAAAGCCGGAGACTGCGCCACATGCAATGGTGATGAACAGGAACGGGAAGATGCCGCCCTTCCACACCGGGCCGTCGCCGGTGGAGGCGAACTGGGTCAATGCCGGCATTTTCAGATCCGGCATCACGACCAGGATGCCGATCGCCAGCGCCAGGATCGTGCCGATCTTGAGGAAGGTGGACAGGTAATCACGCGGGGCCAGCAGCAGCCACACCGGCAATACCGAGGCGACGAAGCCGTAGCCGATCAACATCCAGGTGATCTGCTTGGCGGTGAAGGTGAAGGCCGGGCCCCAGCTCGGGTCGGCGGCAACCTTGCCGCCCAGCCAGATCGCGCCCAGCAACAGGATCAGCCCGACCACCGAAATCTCGCCGATCTTGCCGACCCGGATGTAGCGCATGTACACGCCCATCATCAGCGCGATCGGCATCGTGGCGATCACCGTGAACATACCCCACGGGCTTTCCGCCAATGCCTTGACCACCACCATCGCCAGCACCGCCAGGATGATGATCATGATCAGGAAGGCGCCGAACAAGGCGATGGTGCCGGGCACCTGGCCCATTTCCTCGCGCACCAGATCGCCCAGCGAGCGGCCGTTGCGGCGGCTGGATAGAAACAGCACCACGAAGTCCTGCACCGCGCCGGCAAACACCACGCCGACCACCAGCCACAGCAGCCCGGGCAGGTAGCCCATCTGTGCGGCAAGCACCGGGCCGACCAAAGGCCCGGCGCCGGCAATCGCGGCGAAGTGGTGGCCGAACAGCACATGCTTGTTGGTGGGCACGTAGTCCAGGCCGTCGTTGTTGCTCACCGCCGGCGTGGCGCGGGTGATGTCCAGCTGCATCACCTTGTCGGCGATGAACAGACTGTAGAACCGGTAGGCGATCAGATAGATCGAGACGGCGGCAACCACGATCCACAACGCGTTGATATGTTCGCCGCGCCTCAGCGCCACGGTACCCAGACAGAACGCGGCCAGCAGCGCCAGCGCGCCCCAGGCCAACTTCGAGAACCCTTTCATGCATGCCCCTCAGGAACGATTCACTTAAGGGTCACCCCCTGCCTGCCTGCGGTCAATGGTGCCGTTCCGGGCTGGAGTAAAACTTTAGTTGTAGAGCGTCTTGGCTGCACTGGGTGATCGCGACGTGGCAGCCAGGCGCAACAGCCGGACGCGGCAGCCAGGCAATAGAACGATCGGTTGCGCCGGCCGCGGTTGGGACGCCTGTCGCGCGCATCCATCATGTGAGGCTATTCAATCCGCACAGGGAGAGTTCGATGAGCGCCACCTCCACCACCGCAGCGGTCCAAGTGCTGCGCACGATTCGTGGCATGCCCACCTCCGACGGTGCCGGGGTCAAGCTGACCCGCGTGATCGGCACCCAACAGTTGCCCGACCTGGACCCGTTTCTGATGCTGGACGAGTTCGGCACCGACAAGGCAGAGGACTATCTGGCCGGATTCCCCAGCCACCCGCATCGCGGCTTCGAGACGGTGACCTACATGCTCGACGGCCGCATGCGGCACAAGGACAACCACGGCAACGAGGGCCTGCTGACCCCGGGCAGCGTGCAGTGGATGACCGCCGGGCGCGGGCTGATCCATTCGGAAATGCCCGAGCAGGAGTCCGGGCGCATGCGCGGCTTCCAGCTGTGGGTGAACCTGCCGGCGCGCGACAAGATGACCGAGCCCAAGTATCAGGAATACGCACCGGAGAGCATTCCGATCGCGCATCCGGCGCCCGGTGTGACGGTCAAGGTGATCGCCGGAACCGTCGGCGAGGTGCGCGGGCCGATCGTGCAACCCGCCACCGACCCGCTGTATCTGGATATCGCACTCGCGCCGAACGTCAGCTGGGACTACGTGCTGCCCAGCGGGCACAACGCATTCGCGTATGCCTTCGAAGGCGCGCTGACGGTGGGCGAGGGCGATGCTTCGCGCGCGCTGCCGGCGCAGGAGCTGGCAGTGCTGGGCGGTGGCGAGCGTTTGACGCTGCACGCCGGTGCCGAGGGTGCGCAGCTGATCCTGGTCGCGGGCCGCCCGCTCAACGAGCCGGTGATGCGGCACGGCCCGTTCGTGATGAATACCAAGCAGGAATTGATGCAGGCCTTTGTCGATTTCCAGGAGGGTCGGTTTTGAACCGGCCCGCTCGAGCCACCGTGGGAGAGCGTCATGAGTGACAGACCCGTCAGCGTCAGCACCGGCGCAGTGCCGTACACCGTGAGCATCCACGATGGTCGGCACACCTGGAACGCCGATACCCAGCCGGCCAACGGCGGTGCCGACGCCGGGCCGGATCCCGAGTCGCAGGTGTTGGGCGCGTTGGGTGCCTGCACTGCGATCACGGTGTCGATGGTGGCGGCGCGCAAGCAGTGGCCGCTGACGGCGGTGCACGTGCATCTGCATTACACCCAGCGCGGCGCTGCGGGCACGGTGATCACGCGTGAGATCGTGCTCGACGGTGCGCTGGGTGAGGATCAGCGCACGCGTCTGCTGGAAGTGGCCGAGAAATGCCCGATCCATCGCCTGCTGACCGGGCAGGTGCAAATCGACAGCGCATTGCAAACCGGCACAGTGGCAGACACTGGAACAACCCAAACCTGAGAATGCGCTACGCGGCCCGGCCGGCCGATCAGCGCCGGTTAGCTCGTCGCTGGTCATCGCTCATCGCTGCTTGCGCACCATGCCGCGTGGATTGCAGCCCGGATGGGTTTAGCGCTGTAACGCCAGGCTGGCCGGCTGCAAATCCATGTTCTGCACCAGCGACTGCATCAAGGCCAGCTCTCCGGATGGGTTTAGCGCTGTAACGCCAGGCTGGCCGGCTGCAAATCCATGTTCTGCACCAGCGACTGCATCAAGGCCAGCTCTTCGGTATTGGCGCCGTCGATCCACAGCTGCGCGTAGCGCTTCTTGCCCAGCTCGACCACGGTGACGCGGCGCGATTCCATGCCCGGCAGCTGACGGCCGCCCAGATCGAGCTTGTACCAGTAAAAGTCTTCCTGCTGGATCTGGCCTTTTTCCGCGCGTCGGTCACGTGCCAGCGTCATTGCCGGGTCGCGGGTGGTGAGCATTACGCCCACGACCTGGCGACCGTCGGCCGTCACGGCCTTGCAGACCAGATAATCGGCGCCTGCGAGTTCGTTCCATTGCAGCCCGGAGGCCGGCGGCAGTGGCGGGCAGACCGGCGAGGTTTGTGCGTAAGCGGTGGCGGCGGCCAACAGCAAGCTCAGGCCGACAAGGCAGGATGCGGACTTCATTCAAGTGTTCCCCGGCGATGGATGACTGCGCAGGGGCGATGCCTTCCAGCGTGTCGTCGTAACAGCCCGTGCGCTCCCCGCCCGGCTGTGCCTCGCACGCAGCATGCCCCCGACCTAGAGCGACATCACTACCACAGTTTTGTCTGCAAGCTCAAGCGTGGTCGCAAACATGGCTGGAATTGGCTGTGCGCAGGGGCACTCGGGCTTCGGGATCGATTCGAGACTTGGGCGTATCGCCGCGCCCGCATCGCTGTCTTCAGGGGTAATTGACCGGCTTGGGCGCCGGGGTCTCCGGCAATGGAATGAATTCCTTGTCGTCGCCGGGAATGCTGCCGAAACGACCGGCCTGCCAGTCGTCCTTGGCCTGCTCGATGCGCTCCTTGGAGCTGGACACGAAGTTCCACCACAGGTGACGCGGGCCATCCAACGGCTCGCCGCCGAGCAGCATCGCCTTGAGCGGCGTCTTGGCACGCAGCCGTCCGCGCGCGCCGGGCGAGGGGACAATCAGATGGCGGGCAGGAACATCCGCGCCATCCAGTTGCGCATCGCCTTCGAGAATATAGAGCGCGCGTTCGAGGTGGCCGGTGTCCAGGTCGATTTCGGCATCGGGCTGCAGATCGATCGCCACGTTGAGCGTATCGCTGAAGACCTTGACCGGCGATTCTTCGCCATAGGCACGCCCGGCGATCACGCGCAGCAAGGCGCCATCGCGGCGTTGTTGCGGCAAGCTGGCGGCGGCATGGTGGTAGAACGCCGGTGCGGTTTCTTCGGCCGAGCGCGGCAGCGCGACCCAGGTCTGCATGCCGTGCAATGCATGCTCGCGCGCGCGCTCGGGGCCGGGTGTGCGTTCGGAATGGGCGATGCCGCGGCCGGCGGTCATCCAGTTGACGTCGCCGGCGCGAATCACCTGATCGGAGCCGAGCGTGTCGCGGTGGCCGATCTCGCCGGACCACAGAAACGTCACCGTGGCCAGGCCGATATGCGGATGCGGGCGCACGTCGATGCCGTGATCCGGTTCCAGCACGGCCGGGCCCATCTGGTCGACGAACACGAACGGGCCGATGCTGCGCGCCTGGAGGGTGGGCACGGCGCGGCGAACTTCCAGCCCGCCGATGTCATGGACGCGTGGAGCGATGATCGTGGTCATGGCGGCGGCTCGTGGCGATCGAAGGAGAGCGCAAGCTTCGCACGCGCGCGCGCGCGATGGCGGCCGAGTGGCTGGGCAAGACGGTACGTTCCGCGTTGTTGCCGGCGCCGGCGGTCAGCCCAGCAGGTCGCCTTGCACGTCGGACATGACCTCGCCGCGCCGCGAGGCCAGCCGGTCGGCCAGACGCGTGGGCTCGGGCAGGCGATACGCGCGCAGCGTGCGCAGTGTCCACTCAAGCGCGCCCTGCATGGAGACGCGATGCCCGGGCGAGACGATCAGCGGGTTGCAGCGCGGCTTGCTGCGTAGCGCCCAACCGATCTGCATGCCTGCGAGCAGGATCGGGCTGTGCTCGCCGCGTTCGGGTCCGGGTTCGGTAAAGCTGCCGGCCAGACGCTGCTTGGCCACACCGATGCACGGCAGCCCGGTCACCACGCCGAAATGCGCGGCGATGCCCAACTTGCGTGGATGCGCGATGCCCTGGCCATCGATAAAGACCAGATCCGGCGTGCGCGAGAGCAACGCCAGTGCCTGCAGCAACGCAGGCAGTTCGCGAAAACTGAGCAGGCCGGGCACATACGGCATCGAGGTGGGCAAGCGCGCTACATGCGTTTCCAGCGGCAGCAGGGTGTGCGCATCCAGCAGCACCGCTGCGGCGCGCGTGGTCTGGCCATCGTCTTCGAAGCCGACGTCGAAACCGGCCAGCACCTGCGGTGCCGTACTGACTTGATCCTGTAACACCACGCGCTGTGCCAGTTGCTGTTGCAACTGTCTTGCCTGGAGGATGCTGCCGTCCCAGCCGGCAAAGACGGGAGTGTTCGTCGCTTGCATGGTCACAGCATCGCGCGCCGCACGTAGCGATCTCGTGCACGCCAGCAATGCGCTGGCTGCCGCTACAATCGCAGACTGATCGGCCCCCATCGGAGAACCTGAGTGACCCGCAAACTCGTACTGCTGCGCCATGGCCAGAGCCAATGGAATCTGGACAACCGTTTCACCGGCTGGGTGGATGTGGAACTCACCGAGCAGGGCCGCCAGGAAGCCGCCACCGCCGGCAAGCTGATGAAGGACGAGGGCCTGCAGTTCGATGTGGCCCACACCTCGGTGCTCAAGCGCGCCATCCACACGCTGCAGGGCGCGCTGAAGGAACTCGATCAGGACTGGCTGCCGGTGTCCAAGAGCTGGCGCCTCAACGAGCGCCATTACGGCGGCTTGCAAGGCTTGGACAAGGCCGAAACCGCTGCCAAGCACGGCGAGGAACAGGTCAAGATCTGGCGCCGTTCCTACGACATTCCGCCGCCGGCGATGGACGTCGACGATCCGGGTCATCCATGTCACGACCGCCGTTACGCCACGCTGGATCGCAATGCATTGCCGGGCACCGAGTCGCTGGCGACCACGCTGGTGCGCGTGCTGCCGTACTGGCACGACGCGATCGCCCCGCAGTTGAAGGCCGGGCAGACCGTGCTGGTGACCGCGCACGGCAACTCGCTGCGCGCGCTGTACAAGTACCTCAATGACGTCTCCAACGAGCAGATCCTGGAACTCAACATCCCGACCGGCATTCCGTTGTTGTTCGAGCTGGACGACGAGCTGCAGGTGCAGAACTTCCGCTACCTGGGCGACCCGGAAGCGGCCAAGCGCGCGGCCGAAGCGGTGGCAAACCAGGGCAAGGCGAAGTAAGCGCGGCGTTCGCTGGCTGCGTGCAGTGCGCGTAGCGCGTCGCGGGTTTCGCTTCGCGCGGTCGGATGACGCGTGCGGGTTTGAAGCGTGAGCGGTGCCTGTTCGTGGATCGAACAGGCACCGCATGCGTGTGTTCTTGCAGGGGAGACATGATGTCCGGCAAACGTAAAACGCAGCAGATGAGTGCCACCTACTGCCGCGCGTATCTGGTGACCTTGGGGCTGCTGTTGGCCGGTGGGGGCGGTGCGTTCGGCGTGCTGGCCAATGGCCGTGTGTCCGGTTCGGCGATGGGGGTAGCGCTGCTGATCTGCGTGGTTGGGGTGTTGCTGCTGGCGTTCGGGCTGTTTGGGCCGTCGCGGCAGATGGAATCCTGGGCGGACGCAGCGTCCGGGCATGAGGTCGCGTTGGTGCTGATGGTGTTGGCGTATCCGGTGTACCTGTTGATGGCACCGTTTTACGCACGCAAGTAACTGCATTCGATGGCGCGTCATGCGCCGGAAGGCAGCGTTCGATCAGTTGGCGACAGGACGTCATGAGCGCCCGGTTGGATGGCGCACAGATGATCTTTCCCCAAAGCGCGATCTCTGACGTCAGGGCGTCGTGGTGTCGCTGCAATGACTTGCGTGGTTGTCTTTCGGACGATCGCCTACTTTTCGACTGCGCATGACGCGGTCTTGTGCCTTGGAGAATTCAATGATGTTGAGCAAGTTCGCCCCGCTATCGCTTGCGGTGGCCATCGCGGTGATGCTGTCGGCATGCGGTAAATCCGATGACGCTGCAAAGCCGGCGTTTACTGCGCCACAGGCCGCGCCAACCAGGGTGGATGTCTCCAAGCTCGATGCGCCGATCGTGGCGTTCGGCATCAACGATCTGGATCCGGCCATCAACGCGTGCCAGGACCTCAACGGATTCGTCAACGCCAAGTGGCTCAAGGCCAACCCGGTGCCGCCCGATCGCACCAGCTGGGGCAGTTCCGAAGTGCTGGCCGAGCGCTCCTTGACCATCCAGCACGCGTTGGTGGAGCAGCTGGCGCGCGGCAATCTGTCGGCCGGTTCGGTGGATGCCAAGATCGCCGATCTGTGGCGCACCGGCTCGGACGAAGCGGCGATCGACAAGGCCGGCATCACGCCGCTGCAGCCGCAGTTGAAGGCGATCGACGCGCTGACCGATGCGCCGGCCATCGCGGCGTGGTTGCGCAATAGCTATGCGCAGGGCCAGGGCTTCATGTTCTCGTTCGGCGCCAATGCCGATTACAAGAATTCCGAACAGATGATCGCCTACGCGGGGCAGGGCGGTCTGGGCCTGCCCGAGAAGGGCTATTACACCGATCCGGCGCAGGCCAGGATCCGCGAGCAGTACGTGGCCTATATCGCACGCGTGCTGGAATTGTCCGGCGTTCCGGCAGCGCAGGCCGCCACCCAGGCCAAGGCGGTGATGGCGTTCGAAACGCGCCTGGCCAACGCCTCGCTGTCGCGCATCGAACTGCGCGACCCGGCCAAGCGCTACAACCCGGTCGATGTGACCGGTGCCAATGCGGTGACGCCACACTTCGATTGGCAGGCGTTTTTCACTGAGCTCGAGGTGCCGGCCGCCACGTTCTCGTTGAGCCAGCCGGGCTACTTCGCCGAGCTCGATGCGATGCTGGCCGACACGCCGGTGGATACGTGGAAGGCGTACCTGCGTTTCCACAGCGTGGATGAGGCGGCGCCGTATCTGGCCAAGCCGTTCGAGCAGGCCAACTTCGATTTCTACGCCAAGACGCTGCGTGGTCAAAAAGACATGCTGCCGCGCTGGAAGCGCACCTTGAACGCGGTCAACGAGGCGATGGGCGAGGCGCTGGGCCAGCTCTATGTGCAATCTGCGTTCTCGGCCGAGTCGAAGGAGCAGATGCAGCAGCTGGTGCAGAACCTGTCCGTCGCGCTCAAGGCGCGGCTGGAAAAACTCGACTGGATGAGCGCGGAAACCAAGCAGCGCGCGCTGGAAAAATGGGCCAGCTTCACGCCCAAGATCGGCTACCCGGATCAGTGGCGCGATTGGTCGGGACTGGAAACCCGTGGCGATGGGTTTCTGGCCAATATGCAGGCCGCGCAGGCGTTCAACTATCGCTACATGCTGGACAAGATCGGCAAGCCGGTCGACAAGCGCGAGTGGCATATGACCCCGCAAACGGTGAACGCGTACTACAACGCCACCCGCAACGAGATCGTGTTTCCGGCGGCGATCCTGCAACCGCCGTTCTTCGACCCCAAGGCCGACCCGGCGTTGAACTACGGGGGTATCGGCGCGGTGATCGGGCACGAGATGATGCATGGCTACGACGACTCGGGCAGCCAGTTCGATGCCAAGGGCAACTTCGATACCTGGTGGACCGATGCGGACCGCAAGTTGTTTACCCAACGCACCGATCAGTTGGTGGCGCAGTTCGATGGCTACGAGGCGGTCCCTGGCGTCAACGTCAAAGGCAAACTGACCTTGGGCGAAAACATCGGCGACCTCGGTGGCCTGACCGTGGCCTTCGATGCCTTGCAGATGGCGTTGAAGGAACAGCCGGACGCCAACAAACAGATCGATGGCTATACGCAGGATCAGCGCTTCTTCATGAACTGGGCCACGGTGTGGCGCCGCAACTTCACCGATGGCGAATTGCGCGTGCGCTTGAACACCGACCCGCATGCGCCGGCCAATTTCCGCGCCAATGGTGCGCCGTCGAACATGCCGGCGTTTGCGCAGGCATTCCAGTGCAAGCCTGGCGATGCGATGGTGCGTGGGGACAAGGAGCGCGTCGCGATCTGGTAAGCGTGATTGCATCCAGCGAGCACTGTTGCGGCAGTGCTCGCCGAAAACCCGCTGTTTTTGCGGGGTTTGTCGAGCTCGCTTGTGCGCTTGCGTCTGCACATCGGCATGCAGGAGCAGCGTCTAGACTGCCGCGCTGTGCATCACGGGGGCGGCAGTGACAAAGCGAAAGATGTTCAAGTGGATCGGCATCGGTGCGCTGGTGCTGGTGCTGGGCAGCGCGTTGTCGCTCTACGGTTACGGCCGCTTTGCCGATCGCCAGCGTGGCCCGGCGAGTCATGCGTTGCCAGCCACGGCATTGGCGACGCCGATCGATCAAGTCGTCGCGCCGCTGCAGCAGGCGCATCCCAATCAAACCGGCATGGTGATCCTGCCCGACAATATCGATGCGTTCGCGGTGCGCGCGCTCACCGCGCGCGCGGCCGGGCGCAGCCTGGATCTGCAGTACTACATCTGGCATGCGGACTTCACCGGCAACCTGTTGCACAACGAATTGCTGCACGCCGCCGATCGCGGCGTGCGCGTGCGTCTGCTGCTGGACGACATGAACATCCACGGCAGCGATTCGGTGCTGGCGGCACTCGATAGTCATCCGTTGATCGAGATCCGCTTGTTCAATCCCACCCGCGCGCGCGAAGGCACGTTGATGCGCGGCGTGGAGATGGTGCTGCGCATGTTCAGCATCAACCGACGCATGCACAACAAGGCCTGGATTGCCGATGGCCGCATTGCGGTGGTGGGTGGCCGCAATGTGGGCGACGAGTATTTCGACGCGGCGCGCGACACCAACTTCATGGACATGGACGCGGCGGTGATGGGGCCGACCGTGGGCCAGGCCGAGCAGGTGTTCGATGCGTACTGGAATAGCCCCAACGCCTTGCCGCTGGCTGCGCTGGTGACGGCAGAACCGCAGGCATTGGATGCGTTGCGTGGCAGTCTGGATGCCGGCCTGGAATCGGCACGCGCGCATCCGTATGTGGAGCGGCTGCGTCAATCGCCCAGCGTGCAGGCGTTGACGCACGGCGAGCGCCAGGTGCATTGGCTGGATCGGGCGCGCATCGTCTCCGACCCGCCGGAAAAGGCCGAGGGCGCGGCGCCGCAAGCGGACTGGATGACGCCGACCTTGATCGGCGAGATGGCGCACGCGCAGCGCGAATTGAAAGTGATTTCGCCGTATTTCGTGCCGGGTGAAGAAGGCATGCGCTGGATCGGCGAGTTGCGTCGGCGCAATGTGCGCGTCAGCGTGTTGACCAACTCCCTGGCTGCCAATGATGTCGTGGCGGTGCACAGCGGTTACGCCGATTACCGCGTGCCCTTGCTCACGCAAGGCGTGCGTCTGCACGAGCTCAAGCCGATGGGCAAGCCGGACGGCAGCCTGTTCGGGTCCAGCGGTGCCAGCCTGCATACCAAGGCGTTTGTGGTGGACGACAGCAGCGGTTTCATCGGCTCATTCAACCTCGATCCGCGCTCGATGAACCTCAATACCGAGATGGGTTTGCTGTTCGACGACCGCACTGTGACCGCAGAGTTGGAACGCTTGTACAGCCACAAGGTCAGTGCAGCGCTGAGTTATCGCGTGACCATGGACCAGGGCGAGCTGCGCTGGCACGACGATGCGGCGCAGCCGCCCGAGGTGTGGTCGCAAGAGCCGGCAGCGAGCGTGTGGCGGCGTGGCGCAGCGACGGTGATGGGCTGGTTGCCGTTGGAGTCGCAGTTGTAACGCCAGTGCTCTTCGCGCAGCGCGCTACTGCAGCTGCGTCACGATCTCGCGCGCCATCGCGCCCAGCGGAAGAATGCGGTCGGCGCCGCCGCGCTTGATCGCTTCCTTGGGCATGCCGAACACGATGCTGGTGTGCTCGTCCTGCGCCACGGTGCGTGCGCCGGCCTGACGCATTTCCAGCAGCCCGGCGGCGCCGTCGTCGCCCATGCCGGTCATGATGATGCCCAGTGCATTGCTGCCGGCGGCGCGTGCGGCCGAGCGGAACAGCACATCCACCGAGGGACGATGGCGGTTGACCGGCGGGCCTTCCATGACCTCGACGAAGTACTGCGCGCCACTGCGGCGCAGCAGCAGGTGCTTGCCGCCGGGCGCGATCAACGCGCGGCCCGGCATCACCCGATCGTTGTTGGCGGCCTCTTTCACTGCGATCTGGCACAAACCATTCAGGCGCGCGGCAAAGGCGGCGGTGAATTTCTCCGGCATGTGCTGCACGATCACGATGCCGGGGCACACGCGCGGCAACGCGGTCAGCACTTCTTCCAGCGCCTGGGTGCCGCCGGTGGAGGTGCCGATGGCGACGATGCGCTCGGTGGTCTGCGCCAGAGCGCGCCCGCTTTGCGCCGGCAGGATCACATCGGCGGTGTGTTTGACCTCCGCTTCCAGCGGCACCGCAGTGACACGCGCGGCCAGCCGCTTGACGTTGGCGCGTGCGGCGCTGCGCACGGTATTGACCAGTTCGTCGGCCGAATCGGTGAGGAATTGCTTGAGCCCCAGCCGCGGCTTGGTCACCACCGCCACCGCACCGGCGGCCAGCGCATCCATGGTGACGCGCGCGCCTTTTTCGGTGAGCGTGGAGCAGATCACTACCGGGGTGGGCCGCTCGCTCATGATCTTGCGCAGGAAGGTGATGCCGTCCATGCGCGGCATTTCCACATCCAGCACGATCACGTCCGGCCATTGCTTGCGCATCTTCTCGATCGCCAGCAGCGGGTCGGCCGCAGTGGAGATGACCTCGATGTCGGCCGCGTCGTTGAGCACGCTCACCAGCACCTGGCGCACCACCGCCGAGTCGTCGACGACCATGGCCTTGATGGTCTTGGTATTGGCAGCTGGGCTGGCGGCGGGGCGGTTGAAGGCTGTCGACACGGGCGATCCTTGGCTCAGGCCTTGCGGAAAATCGAGGGTGCCACCTGGACCAGATCGATGTCGAGTTCGCTCAGGCTTTCCGAATGGCCGATGCAGAAATGCCCGCCCGATTTGAGATTGGACAGCACGCGCAGGATCACCTCGCGCTTGGTCTGGCCATTGAAATAGATCATGACGTTGCGCAGGAAGATCGCATCGAAGCTGCCCAGCGCCGGCAACGCAGTATTGAGGTTGGCGTGCACGAACTTCACCCGATCGCGCAGCCGGCGTTCCACCAGCAAGCTGCCGTCGTACTCGCCCTGACCACGCAGGCAATAGCGTTTGAGATACGCCTGCGGAATGCCGTCGATGCGTTGCAAGGCGTAGTGCCCGGTGCGCGCCTTGGCCAGCACGCGGGTGCTGATGTCGCTGCCGACCACCTCGAACGCGCGGCCTTGCAAGGTGTCGTCCAGCACCATCGCCATGCTGTAGGCCTCTTCGCCGCTGGAGCTGGCTGCGCTCCAGCACCGGAACGGCAGGCCGCCACGATGGTCGCCGGCCAGCTTGCGCAGCAGCTCGAAGTGCTTGGGCTCGCGGAAAAAATAGGTTTCGTTGGTGGTCAGCAGGTCGATCGCGGTCTGGATCTCGGCGCGGTCCTGGCGGCTCTCCAGCAACTGCAGATACTGCGTGTAGTTGCTGAACTGATGTTCGCGCAGGCGCTTGCCCAGGCGGCCGCACAACATGGCTTTTTTGCCGGAGGAAATGCTGATGCCGGCCGCTTCGAAGATGAAGCGCTGGAAGCGGCCGAATTCCTGTTCGGTGATGGCGGTGGCGGTGCTCATGGCTCAGGCGACATCCGCATCGCTGGCCAGCGCGCTGTCGCTCAGGCGCGCGATGCGCACGGCGTGTTCGCGCCACCATTCCGACAGCATCGGCCCGGGCATCGGCGAGCCCATCAGATAGCCTTGCGCCAGATCGCAGCCGAGCTCGCGCAGCAGGCGCCAGTCCTCGGGTGTTTCCACGCCTTCGGCCACGGCAGTCAGTTCAAGCCGGTGCGCCAGTTCCAGGGTGGATTCGAGCACGGTGCGCTGGCTGCGGCTGCGATGCGCCGCATGCACGAAGCTGCGGTCCAGTTTGAGTTCGGTGAACGGAATGCTGGCCAGGCGCTGCAGCGAGGAGAAACCGGTGCCGTAATCGTCGATCGACAGACCAAAGCCATGCAGACGCAGTCGTGCCAGCATGCTCAAGGCATTGGCCGGCTCCACGATGGCGCTTTCGGTGAGTTCCAGCACCAGATCGGCAGGGCTCAGGCCGTTGTCGCTCAGCTTGGCGCACAGCTGCTCGAGAAAATCCTGCTCGCTGAGCAGATTGGGCGAAAGGTTCAACGCCAGCGTCAGCTGGAATCCTTCTGCACGCCAGTCCACCAATTGCGCAATCGCCTTGTCGATCACCTGCTGGGTCAACGCATGGATCAAGCCTTCGCGTTCGGCCAGTGGAATGAAGCGGTCCGGCCCGATCATGTCGCCTTGCGGGCGGCGCCAACGTGCGAGCGCTTCCACACCGCGCAGCCGGCCATCCTTGAGATCGAGTTTGGGTTGGTAGGCCACACGGATTTCGCCGCGTCGCATGGCGCGGTCCAGGCGCGACGCGGCGGCGCCACCGCTGGACATCAGGGTCGAGATCACAGCCGGTGCCAGGACCTGCGCGTCTGTGGCCAGCTCAGGCTCGCACTCCAGCACAGTGGCCAGATCCTGCAGATGCATCGGCTTTTCGATGCCGCCGAGCACGCGTACGCCGGCGCTGCGGCTGAGCTGCATCACCGCATCGATCAAGGCGCCACCGCGTTGCGAGACCACGATCACCGGCACGCTGTAGTTGCCGCGCGCCAATGCATCGAGCAGCTGCACGCCGTCCATGCCTGGCATTTCCAGATCGATCAGCAGCAGCGATGGCGCGATGGCGCTGCTCAACCAGGCCAGCGCTGCGTGGCCATCCACTGCACCGTCGACCGCAACGGCGCCGAGTTGGCGGCACAGCGCCATCGCATGTTCGCGCTGGACCACGCTGTCGTCGACGACCAACACCGGGCCGTCCAGCGCGCAGCTGCAGGAGAGAAGGGTGGGGCGCATGGGAGTCCTTGCGTGCATGCGGAGCATGTCAGGCCGCCAGCTCGGCGACAGGAAGCTGGGCGAGGGTGTCGTTGCTCAGCACGGCATCGGCATCGAGCAGGATCACGAAGCGCTCGCCGATCTTGGCCATGGCCTGGATGAAATCGCGGGCGATGCCGGCGCCGAAGCTGGGCGCGCCGGCGATGTCATCGGGCGCGATGTCCAGCACTTCGCTGACCGCATCCACCAGCAAGCCGAGCACCTGCTGCGTACCGCCATGGGCGATCTCCACGATCACGATGCAGCTGCGCTTGGTGATTGCGCTGGCGTTGCGGCCGAAGCGTTGCTGCAGATCCACCACCGGCACCACTGCGCCACGCAGGTTGATCACTCCACGCAGGGCCGGCGGCATCATCGGTACATCGGTCGGCACGCGGTATTCGATGATTTCCTTGATGCCGAGAATGCCCAGGCCGAACATCTCCGTGCCCAGCAGAAAGGTCAGGTATTGCTGCGGTGCCGTCGATGACGGCGCATTGGTGGTGCTGGCTGCGCTGTGCGATTGCATCGTCGGTTCCTCAGAAGCTGGCGAACTGCGATTCGTCGATCGCATCGGCGGTGGCAGCCACTGCGCTGATCTGGCGCACGTTGGTGCGCCGCGGTGGCGCGCTGAGCGCGGTGCTGCTGCTGTGCGGCGCGATCCGGCGCGGGCCCGGCTTGCTGCTGCCTGAAGCCACGGCGCGGCCGCCATTGCCGAGCCGGAAGAAGCCCATCAGCTGCTGCAGCTGTTCGGCCTGCGCGCTCATTTCCTCCGAGGTGGCGGCGAGTTCTTCGGCATTGGCAGCGGCCGATTGCGTGGTCTGGTTCAACTGTCCAACGGCGGTGTTGATCTGGCTGACGCCAGCGGTCTGCTCTTCGGAGGCAGCGGCAATTTCCTGCACCAGGTCGGAAGTGCGGCGGATCGAGGGCACCATCTCGCCGAGCACGCGTCCGGCGCTTTCGGCCAGCTCCACGCTGGAACCGGCCACCTCGCCGATTTCCTGCGCGGCGATCTGGCTGCGCTCGGCCAGCTTGCGCACTTCCGCCGCGACCACCGCAAAGCCCTTGCCGTGTTCGCCGGCACGCGCGGCCTCGATGGCGGCGTTGAGCGCGAGCAGGTTGGTCTGATAAGCGATGTCGTCGATGATGCCGATCTTCTTGGCGATGTCCTTCATTGCCACCACCGTGGCGCGCACGGTGTCGCCGCCATCTGCGGCTTCGCTGGCGGCCTTGGCGGCCATGCTGTCGGTGACGCGTGCGTTCTCGGTGTTCTGTGCGATGGAGGCGGTCATCTGTTCCAGCGAGGCGCTGGTTTCTTCCACGCCGGCCGCTTGCTCGCTGGCGGCCTGTGCAAGCGCCTGCGCAGTGGCACTGACCTGTTCGGAGGCGCTGGCCAGGTTCTCGGCATTGCGGTTGACCTCATCGACGATCTCGGTCAGCCGGCTCATGGTGGTGTTGACGTAGCGCTGCATGTCGGCGAATGCGCCTTCGTAGCGGCCTTCCACGGTGTGGGTGAGATCGCCCTCGGCCATCGCGCCCATCACCTGGATGACTTCGGAGATGCTGCGCAGGTTGCCGCGCGCACGCTCCACGGTGTCGTTGATGAAGGCCTTCTTGCCCGGCAGCTGCGCCAGCGGGGCATCGAAGTTGCCGCGGCCGAATTCGGCCACCACGCCCATCGCCAGTTTCTTCACCGCGATATGCGCGCCCACCATCTGGTTGATGCCGGTGGCCATGCTGCGGAAATCGCCATCGAAGCCGCTGCTGTCGATCACCACATCGATATCGCCGGCTTCGTGTTCGGCCGACATGTGGTTGATCTCGCGGATCAAGCCGGTGAGGCTGCCGCGCACCTGTTCCAGGGTGTCGTTGATGAAGCGCTTCTTGCCCGGCAGCAGCGGCAGCTGCGCGGTGAAGTTGCCGCGGCCGAACTCGGCCACGCAGGCGATGGCCTGCTTCTTGACTGCGATGTGGCTGGCCACCATCGCATTGATGCCTTCGGCCATGCGGCGGAAATCGCCGGTGAAGCGTTGCGTGTCGATGACCACGTCGATGTCGCCGGCATCGTGTTCGCTCGCCATGCGGTTGACCTCGGCGACCATGCCGGTGAGGTTGCCGCGGATCTGGTCGACGATCTCGTTGATGAAGGCCTTCTTGCCCGGCAGGCGCGCCAGCTCGGCGGAGAAGTTGCCGCGCCCGAACTCGGCCACGCAGGCCATGGCCTGTTTCTTCACCGCGATGTGGTTGGCGACCATGCGGTTGATGCCTTCGCCCATCGTGCGGAAGTCGCCATCGAAGCGCGCCACGTCGATGCGGACATCGATCTCGCCGGCGTCGTGTTCCTGCGAGACGCGGTTGATCTCCTCGTTGACATGGCGAATGCTGCTTTGCACCTTGCGCAGTGCACGCAACACCTCGCAGGCCTGCTCATCGCGCACCCGCGGCATGGCCACATCGAAGTTGCCGCGCGCGAATGCGTCCAGCGTGGTGGTGGCGATACTCAGCGAGTCGTTGGCGATGCGGATCGACCAGGCCAGCAATGCGCCGCTGACGAGTGCGGCCACCACGCTGGCGGCGAGCAGGGCGCCGTGCGACAGCGTCAGCGCAAAGCCGGCCACGACCACGATGACGGGCAGAACAAGAGCGAGGGCGGCGGTAAACCACAACTGGGTGGCGATCGGGAGACGGTGTGACATGGCGGCAGCTTCCTGGGGTCAGGGAACAACGAAGAACGCGGTGATGTGGGGAATGACGGTGCGAATGCTCAGGCCGCCAGGGCGTCCTGCTGTGGATGCAATTGCTGGATCAGGCTGGGCACATCCAGAATCAGCGCGACATCGCCGCTGCCCAGGATGCTGGAGCCACTGATGCCTTTGACCTGTGCGAAGACCTTGGACAACGGCTTGATCACGGTTTGCCATTCGCCCAGCAAGGTGTCCACGACCAGGCCGAAGCGCTGCGCGCCCTGGCGGATCACCACGATGCTTTCTCGTGCCGGCGTCTTGCCGCCGAGCGCGAACAATTCGCGCAGACGCACATACGGCAGCACGCTGCCGCGCAGATCGATGTAGTCGCTGGCGTAGTCGGGCGTGAACTCCGCGCATTCCTCCACCACATCCAGCGGCACCACGAACACCGATTTGCCGACACCGACCTGGAAGCCGTTGATGATGGCCAGCGTCAGCGGCAGCCGCACCGAAATGGTGGTGCCCACGCCGGCGGTGCTGTCGATCTCCACAGTGCCGCGCAGCGCGGTGATGTTGCGCTTGACCACGTCCATGCCCACGCCGCGCCCGGACAGGTTGGTGACTTTTTCGGCAGTGGAAAAGCCCGGCTCGAAGATCATCGCGAACACTTCGCGGTCGCTGAGCTGGCGGCCGGCCTCGATCAGGCCGCGTTCCAGCGCCTTGGCCAGGATGCGGTCGCGGTTCAAGCCGCCGCCGTCGTCGGTGATCTGGATGACGATGCTGCCGGAGTCGTGATAGGCGTTGAGGCCCACGGTGCCGCGTGCGGGCTTGCCGTGTGCCACGCGCACGTCGGCCGGTTCGATGCCGTGATCCATCGCGTTGCGCACCAGATGGGTGAGCGGGTCGCCGATTTTTTCCACCACCGACTTGTCCAGTTCGGTGTCTTCGCCGGCCACCACCAGCGCGATGTCCTTGCCGAGTTCGCGCGCCACGTCGTGCACCACGCGCTGGAAGCGGCTGAAGGTGCCGCCGATCTTGACCATGCGCAGTTGCAGCGCGCTTTCGCGCACGTCTTCCACCAGACCGGCCAGGATCGAAGCCGATTCCAGCAGCTGTGCGTCGCCGGTGCGCTGTGCGTTGGCGTTGGTGCCGGCCACCGCAATGATGAGTTCGCCGACCAGATCGATCATGCGGTCGAGTTTGTCGGCGTCCACGCGGATCGAGCGCGCTTCGGCGTTGCGTGAGGCACCTTCCTGGGGGGCGCGTGGCGGCGTTGCAGCAGAGGTTGAATTCGGAACCGCAGCGAGCGTGCTGGCGACCGGTGCAAGCGCTGCAGGCTCGCTGACGAGAAGAGCGGCAACATCGGTCGGTGCCGGCACCGAGGTGATCTCCAGATCGCAATCCTCGCGCACGAACTCGAACACTTCTTCGATTGCGGCGCGGTCGGCATCGCTGCGCAACAGGATCTGGAAACCGAGATAGTTGGCTTCCGGATCGAGCGCTTCGAAGCTCGGCAATTGGCTGTAGTCGGTGCTGATCGATTCGACCGACCCCAGGCCGCGCAAATTGCGAATCAGCTTGAGCGGCGAGTTGCCGAAGCGCAGCGCATCGGCAAACAGCGTCAACGAAATACGCCAGTAACCACTTTGTTTTTCAGGTGTGCCGAGCTGGATGGCGGCCTCAGTGACGCCGCACACGCTGCCTTGCAGATAGGTCTGCAACTGCGCGAGCAACGGCTCGGCCTCGGTCGCCAGTGCGGCCGCATCGGCGTGGCTTGGATCGGCCGCGGTTTCCACCAAGGCGTGGATGTGGTCGCAGCACACCAGCAGCAGCGCGATCAATTCAGAGCTCAGGCTCAGCGCTTCATCGCGCACCAGATCCAGCACGCTTTCCAGCACATGGGTGAAGCCGACCAGCTGCGGCAGATCGAACAACCCGCCCGAGCCCTTGATGGTATGCGCCGCGCGAAAGATCGCGTTGACCGCATCGGGCGAAGACTCGCCACGCTCGGCTTCGAGCAGATGGCGTTCCATGTCTTCGAGCAGATCCCGGCTCTCGGCCAGAAAGGTCTGCATCAGCTGGTTCATGTCCATGCGCGTGTTACCTGTCCGTTAGTGAATGCGTTCGCCGAGGCACGCGACCGCATGCGGGTACAGTGCTTCGAGCAGGCCGAGCAGTTCGATCACATCGACCACCGCACGGCTGGAATCGGTGAGCGAAAACGGCCGCCCATCGGCCTGGATCGCCTGCTTGGTGGCCAGCAGCAACTGCAGGCCGGTGGTGTCGATCTCGCTGACCGCAGCGAGGTCCAGATGCAATCCACCCGGATGCAGCAATGCCGGCTGCAAGAGCGGCTTGAGTTCTGCAGCGCGACGGATCGTCATCTCGCCTTCCAGGGCGAGTGTCAGCGGCGCGGGTAGAGCGGACAGTGGCGTGTTCATTGGTGCCTCAAGCGATGCGATGGCGCACGGATGCGCGCCATGACGCGGAAGAAGGTCGCTCCGGCGTGGGCTTGCGTGGGCAGCTCTGCACACGGGGACATGCCGGTCTATGCAGGTATCGGCGCGCGGCAGGAATATTTAGGCAAAATTCAGCGCGGTGACGGATTTGAGGAATCCATCACTGCCTGGGCATTAATTGCTCAGGTTTGTCGCAAGCAGGCTCGGGAGTCGAATGTCCCGGACAGTCCTGCAGGACAGATAGCCGCATGTCGGTCGAATTCTTTAATGCATGCGGGATGGGTGTTCTGCAGTGTCACTGCAGAAAATGCGCATTAAAAAGGCAACACGTGTCGTGGGCCGACAGCGCTGAGTGCGATGGGTTTTAGTGAAAATGCCGCATCGAGTTCGCATATCCTTGCGCAGCGATTACAACGCGATTGACGCGTCCTTGCGTCGTCTATTGTCGAGATCGGTGCGCCAAGCAAACGCAACCGATGAAGCAGGGTTTTTATCTCGGCGCCAGCATCGTCAACAATCCGCGCGCGGCGTTGAAACGATCCGCACCTTCCGGTAGCGGCAGCTTGATGCGCAGCTTGTCCGGGCCGTCCATGGTGTAGATCTTGGGCTGCTTCTGGATCATCTGGATCACCGCGACCGGGTCGATCGCCGGTTTTGCTTCGAAGACCAGACGGCCGCCGTTTTCGCCCAGATCCAGCTTGCGCACACCCAGCGCATTGGCCTGCAGCTTGAGCTCGGCAATGGCGAACAGATGCTTGACCGGATCCGGCAGCAGGCCGAAGCGGTCGATCATCTCCACCTGCAACTCGCGCAGGGCATCGCTGTTGCGCGCACTGGAGATACGCTTGTACAGCGTCAGCCGGGTGTGCACGTCGGGCAGATAATCTGCGGGGATCAACGAGGCCACATGCAGCTCGACCTCGGCACCGCGCACTTCGTCGCCGGCATCCAGATCGGGCAGGTTGCCCTGGCGAATACTGCGCACCGCGCGTTCCAGCAGCTCGGTGTAGAGGCTGAAGCCGACCTCGGCCATCTGCCCGCTCTGGTCTTCGCCCAGCAGCTCGCCGGCGCCGCGGATTTCCAGATCGTGCGTGGCCAGGGTGAAGCCGGCGCCGAGCTCGTCCATGGAGGCGATCGCTTCCAGACGCTTCTCGGCATCGGCGGTGATCGAGCGACGGTCCGGCACCACCAGATACGCGTAAGCGCGGTGATGCGAACGACCGACGCGACCGCGCAACTGATGCAACTGGGCCAGGCCGAAGCGATCGGCGCGGTTGATGATGATGGTGTTGGCGTTGGGAATGTCGATGCCCGATTCGATGATCGTGGTCGACAGCAACACATTGAAGCGCTGCTTCTGGAAATCCAGCATCACCCGCTCCAGCTCGCGTTCGGGCATCTGCCCATGCGCGATGCCGATGCGCGCCTCCGGTACCAGTTCGGACAAGTCGCGCTGCATGCGCACGATGCTTTCCACATCATTGTGCAGGAAATACAGCTGCCCGCCACGACTGAGCTCGCGCTGGAAGGCCTCGCGCAACAATGCGTTGTCCCAGGCAGTGATGAAGGTCTGCACGGCCAAGCGGTTCGGCGGCGGGGTGGCAATGATCGACAGGTCGCGCAAGCCGGCCATGGCCATATTCAGCGTGCGCGGGATGGGTGTTGCGGTGAGCGTGAGCAGATGCACGTTGGCGCGCATCGCCTTGAGCGCTTCCTTCTGCCGCACGCCGAAGCGCTGCTCTTCGTCGACGACGACCAAGCCCAGATCCTTGAACTTCACGTCTGGCTGCAGCAGGCGGTGCGTGCCGATGATGACGTCGATATCGCCGCTGGCGACCTTCTCCAATTCGGCCTTGATCTCCTTGGTGCTCTTGAAGCGCGAGAGCACTTCCACCTTCATCGGGTAATCGGCGAAGCGGTCGCGGAAATTGCGGTAATGCTGCTCGGCCAGCAACGTGGTCGGCACTAGCACAGCAACCTGCTTGCCGGCGCTGGCCGCAGCGAACGCGGCGCGCACCGCAACCTCGGTCTTGCCGAAGCCCACATCGCCGCAGACCACGCGATCCATCGGCTGGCTGCTGCCCAGATCGCGCAACGTGGCATCGATGGCGGCCAACTGGTCGGGGGTTTCTTCGAACGGGAAACCGGCCGCGAACGGCTCGTACATCGCACGGTCCACCTGCAAGGCCAGACCGGCACGTGCGCGTCGGCGGGCCTGGATTTCCAGCAACTCGGCCGCCACGTCGCGCACTTTTTCGGCCGCCTTGCGCTTGGCCTTGGTCCATTGCTCGCCGCCCAGCGAATGCAACGGTGCGGTCTCGGCCGAGGCGCCGGAATAACGGCTGATCAGATGCAGCTGCGCCACTGGCACATACAGCCGGTCGCCCTTGGCGTATTCGATTTCCAGGAACTCGCCGGGCATGCCGCCGGCATCGAGCACGATCAGCCCGCGATAGCGGCCCACACCGTGGTCTTCATGCACGATCGGCGCGCCTTCGGACAACTCGCCCAGATCGCGGATGATCGCTTCCGGCTCGCGCCCCACACGTCGCGTGCGACGCGGCTGGTTGGCCCGCTCGGGAAACAGCTGGCGCTCGGTCAGCACCGCAATCTGCGGGGTGTCCAGCGCAAAGCCGTCTTCCAACGGCGCCACGGTAATGCCGAAGCGCAGCTTGGGCGCGGCCAGGAAGGCGGGCAGATCGGCGACGACCTCCGGCTTCAATTGCGCGGCGGCCAGCACTTCCATCAAGGCTTCGCGGCGACCGGCCGAATCGGAGGCCACCAACACGCGGCCCGGGTAATGGCTCAGGAACGAGGCCAGCGCCTGACCGGCAGGGGCGTCTTTTGCAGCCACCGGCAGCGGCGGCAACGGTTGGTCGCCAAGCGCGGCGGCTTCGTCGATGCGCGGATGGTCGCTGGCCCAGACTTCGATGCGGGCCAGCTTGTTGAGCCGCTCGCGCAATGCATCCGGCGATTGATACAGCTCGTCCGGCGTCAGCAGCGGGCGCTCCACATCGTGGCGGCGTTGCTCGTAGCGGTCCTGCGCCTGCGCCCAGAACGTATCGGCCGCGTTGGACACGCCGGTGGCGATCAACGGCAGCGTGCGCTTGTCCAGATAATCGAACAAGGTGGCGGTCTTGCTGAAGAACATCGGCAGGTAATACTCGACGCCCGACGGCGCCAGGCCCGACTTCAGATCCTGATACAGCGCGCTGCGCCGGGTATCCACATCGAAGCGTTCGCGCAGGCAGGCCAGCACGCGTTCGATGCTGGCATCGTCCATCGGCACTTCGCGGCCGGGCAGCAATTTGACCGCATCGACCTTGTCCAGCGAGCGCTGCGATTCCGGGTCGAAGGCGCGGATCGAGTCGATATCCTCGTCCAGCAGCTCCACGCGCAACGGCGTGGCTTCGCCCATCGGAAACACGTCCAGCAAGCCACCGCGCACCGCGAAATCGCCTGGGTCCATCACCTGCGGCACATTGCGGTAGCCGGCGCTTTCCAGGCGGCGTTTTTCCGCATCCAGATCCAGCCGCTGCCCGACCTTGAGATCGAAGCTGCCGCCGACGATATAGCTCAGCGGCGCCAACTGCTGCATCAGCGTCTGCACCGGCACGATCACCACACCCTTGGTCAGTGTGGGCAGGCGATGCAGCGCGGCCAGACGCTGGCTGATGATTTCCGGGTGCGGGCTGAACTGGTCGTAGGGCAGGGTTTCCCAATCGGGAAACGGCACCACCGGCAGCGTGGCGTGTTCGCCGAGCAGGGCATGCAGATCCGATTCGATCTGGTGCGCACTCTGGTTATCGCGCGCGATCACCAGCAGCGGGCCGGCATGCGCCTCGGCGGCGCGAGCGATCGACCAGGCCAGCGCAGTCGGCGAAGACGGGGCGCGCCAATAGGCACGAAGCTGGCCAGACTTGGGCAGCGGCGGAGAGGGGAAGGTGGTTGGCGACGGCATCAGCCGGCAATTTTACCAGAGCGCCCGCTGCGACCGGTCCATCCGGTGTGAAAGCGGGCGTCTGGCCCCCTGCGCAGAAGGGCGCTGCAGGGTCTAGCGTTACGTACCGCCTTTCTGGCACCCGGCAAACCTTTGCAAACACCCCGTGGTGCAACATGCAGTCGGAGGCGTAGGTCAAAAGCCCGGTTGGTCGAGCGCGCGGTGCCCTCACCGCTCGCGGGACACGCCGCAAGTACGTCCATGTAGGCTCGGTGGCGGCATCCATGCCGCCACACGGTCCCGCAAGCGGTGAGGGCACCGCACCAGACAGTCAGTCAGTTGTTTATTAAAAGCTTGTAGGTTGCTCGGCTTGTTTTGAGAAGCTGAGCGGACGCGCCGTTATCCAAGCAACGCAGGTCGTGCTTTGCTTGCACCCTGCACACCGCCCATCTCGACTGGTCCTTGCCCGCTCACCCTCGCGGGACCTTACGCGGCATGGATGCCGCGTAAGAGCCTACATGGACGTACTTGCGGCGTGTCCCGCGATGGTGGGCGGGCAAGGGCCCTGCAACCAAGCGACAGATCACCCGCTTTAGGCAGAATCCCGAATCCCCAATCTCGAATCCCGGCAAATCAGGCATCCAGCTCCAGCACCATACGCACCAGCTCCGGCGAATCCGGATGCGGCTGCGGCTTGAAGCCCAGCGACTCGGCCAACTGCAGCATCGGCACGTTGCTTTGCAGCACATCGCCGAACAGGCAGTCTAGATACTTGCGCCGCGCCCACTTGACCAGCTTGCGCATCAGCTGCCGTCCCAGGCCCTGGCCGGCGACGAAGCTGCTGACCAGGATGGTGTACTCGGCCTGGCGGGTGCCTGGCACCAGTGCCGCACGCGCCACTGCGCCAACCAGCGCCTCGCCCGGCGGCAACTGCTCGGCGGCGACCAGCACGATCTCACTCTTGGGGTTGGGATGGGTCAGGCGCTGCACCATCTCCGGCGTGATTTCGGCGGAGGAGCGCACGAAGCGCTCGCGGATTTCCTCCGGTCCCAACAGGCTGAAAGCCCCCTGCAGCGGCGGACCGTCCTCGGGACGGATCGGTCGGAGCAGAAGGGTGCGGCCATTGGGCAGGCTGAAGTTTTCATGCCAGGGAGGCATGCGATTGCGAATGGCCATGACCGGTGTTCCTTGAAGATCGGAAGATTCTGGCACCAGCCCAGCGCACAACCGTGAATGAATCCGGTGCGCCGCTGGGGGCCGTTTGGAGGGTGGCAGTGCTTCCCACATCACTGTACCGAGCGATACCGTGATCCAGTCGTGAGTATGCAGCTGCGTTTGCCCGCGCGTATGGCGCCCGGCCCCGACGACTCAGGCGTCCTGGCGCAGCCATTCCAGCCGGGTCGAGGCACCAGTCTCGCCGAGGTGCTTCTTCAGCACCGGCAGCGCAGGCGCCAGCACCTGGTCGAATTGCCACGGCGCGTTGACGATCAGCAGCCCGCTGCCGGTCAGGCGCAGCGGCGAGTCGTCCGGGCGCACCTGCAGCTCGGCCACCAGCACCGACTTGGCCGGCAGCGTGGCGGCCTTGCGCATGAACGGCTGCAGGCTGCGGCGCAGCTTGATCGGGTACCACACCATGCACATCGCCTGCGGCCAGCGCGCCAGGGTCTCGCGCACGCTGTGGATGACCTGCGGGTACTCGGCCTCCTGCGACTCGTACGGCGGGTCGATCAGCACCAGCCCGCGGCCGATCTTGGTCTCGCCCGCGCGCGGCGGCACGAAGGCACGAATCGCCTCATAGCCATCGCCGGCATGCACGCGCACGCGGCTGTCCTTGGCGAACAGGCGCTTGAGCGCCTCGGCCTCTTCCGGCTGCAACTCGCAGAACGCCATGCGGTCCTGCTCGCGTAGCGCCTGCGCCGCCAGCAACGGCGAGCCGGGGTAGTGATTGATCTGGATGCCGGCGGTCGGGCGCGCCGGTTTCTGGCCGGGCGTGGTCGGGCGGGCGACGGTCTGGTTGTCGGCCTGCACCGCGCGCAGATAGCGTTCGACCACCTCGGGCAGGGTCGACTCGGCCATCAGCCGCATCACCCCGGCATCGGCCTCGTTGGTCTTGCGGCTTTCTTCGCCACCGAGCTGGTAGCGCCCGCGCCCGGCGTGGGTATCGAGCACGAAGAACGGCGTGTCCTTGCGCTTGAGGGTGTCGATCAGCGCCAGCAAGGCGATGTGCTTGAGCACGTCGGCATGGTTGCCGGCATGGAAGGCGTGGCGATAGTTCATCGCGGCAGTGTACGGGCCGCGCCAGCATGCGGCTATGCTGCGCGCCATGTCCGAGTCCCCCGCCCGCGTGCTCGTCGTCGAAGACGAAGCCGCCATTGCCGATACCGTGCTGTACGCGTTGCGCAGCGAAGGCTATGCGCCCGAGCATTGCCTGCTGGGTCGCGATGCGTTGGCGCGGCTGCGCGCCGACCCGGCAGATGTGGTGGTGCTGGACGTGGGCCTGCCGGACATCAACGGCTTCGAAGTGTGCCGCACGCTGCGCAGTTTCAGCGACGTGCCGGTGATCTTCCTGACCGCGCGCAACGACGAGATCGACCGCGTGCTCGGCTTCGAGCTGGGCGCCGACGACTACATGGCCAAGCCATTCTCTCCGCGCGAGCTGGTGGCGCGGGTGCGCGCGCGGCTGCGTCGCCGCGCGGTGGCCGCAGTGGTCGAAGCGGGCTGGCAGCCGCATGGCGCGTTTGCGATCGATCGCGAGGGCAGCCGCATCCGCTACGGCGATGCGCTGCTGCCGCTGACCCGCTACGAATACGCGCTGCTGTCGGCATTGTTGCAGCGCCCCGGCGCGATCCTCAGCCGCGCGCAGCTGATGGACCGCGGCTGGGATGCCAGCGCCGACAGCGCCGACCGCACCGTCGATACGCATATCAAGACGCTGCGCGGCAAGCTGCGCCAGGCCGGCGTGCCGGCCGACCCGATCCGCACCCACCGTGGCCTTGGCTACGCGCTGGAGCTGTAGGCATGGCCGCGTGCAGGCGTCGCGTTGTTCTCCAGGTCGGGGTCTGACATGCGGCTCGGTCTCAAGCTGTTCCTGGGCTTCTTTCTGATCGTCGGGTTGGCCGCGTTTTTCGTGATGCGAGTGTTCGTCAACGAGGTCAAACCGGGCGTGCGCCAGGCGATGGAATCCACGCTGGTGGATGCGGCCAATGTGCTGGCGGAAATGGCCAGCGGCGAATTGGCCGGCGGCACCATCGCCACCGGCAGCTTTGCGCGCAACGTGGTGCAGGCGCAGCAGCGCGATCCCAGGGCCTGGGTGTGGCGGTTCCGCAAGAACGACGTGGCGTACCGCGTCACCGTGACAGATGCACGCGGCGTGGTGGTGTTCGATTCGCTGGGTCGCGACGTGGGCCGCGACAACTCGCGCTGGAACGATGTTTACCGCACCTTGCGCGGCGAATACGGCGCGCGCTCCAGTCCCGAGGTCGATGGCGACCCGACCGCCACGGTGATGCATGTGGCTGCGCCGATCTACGCACCAAATGACCCGGCCAAGTTGATCGGCGTGCTGACGCTGGCGCAGCCCAATCGCAGCATCGACCCGTTTATCGAGGCCAGCCAGCGCAATATTTTGCAGCGCGGGGCCTGGTTGATCGGTATTTCCGCATTGATCGGCATCTTGATGACCTGGTGGCTGATGCGCGGCATCGGCCGGCTCAATCGCTACGCGCAGGCGGTGAGCGCAGGCATTCCGGTGCCGCCGCCCAAACCGCGCGGCGATGAAATCGGCGACCTGGGCCAGGCGCTGGAAAGCATGCGTCGCAAGCTGGAAGGCAAGGCCTACGTGGAGCAGTACGTGCAGTCGCTGACGCACGAGATGAAAAGCCCGCTGGCGGCGATCCGTGGTGCGTCCGAACTGTTGAGCGAGCCATTGCCGGAAGCCGATCGCCAGCATTTTGTTGCCAGCATCCGTGCGCAGGAGCTGCGGCTGACCGAGACCATCGACAAGCTGCTGGCACTGGCCGAGGTGGAGCAGCACGGTTGGTTGCAAAAGCGCGAGCGCATCGCGGTGGTTGGCTTGCTGCAGGCAGCAGTGGATGCGGTGCTGCCACGCGCGGCAGCGGCCGGCGTGCGGGTGGAAATCGATGTCGCATCTGATGCAGCGCGTGAGCACTCCGTGCTCGGCGACGGGTTTCTGCTGCGCCAGGCGCTGATCAATTTGCTGGAAAACGCCATCGCGTTTTCGCCGGAAGGCAGCACCGTGCAATTACGCACGCAGGTGCACGACGGTCACTTGCAGTGGTCGGTCGAAGACCGCGGCAGCGGCGTGCCGGACTACGCACTGGAACGGGTGTTCGAACGTTTCTACTCGCTGGCCCGCCCGCACACCGGGCAACGCAGTTCCGGGCTCGGTTTGCCGTTCGTGCGCGAAGTGGCGCGCCTGCACGGCGGCGAAGTAGCGCTGGGCAATCGCGAGGGCGGCGGCGCGGTGGCCGTGCTGAAACTGCCGCCGGGTTGATCGAGTATGCGCGATACAGGCGTTCGAGGCAGGCTAGCACTGCGGCTGCGATGACGGCGTGCCGCCAAACTGCATGACGGCACTGCCGGTGCGTGGTTTCAGCAGGCTGATGCAACCGACGGGATGGCCGTCAGGCGTGCGCGCGTTGCTGGCACTTGCCATGCAACGCGCACCCGCAGTGATTGCTGGGTACCCGGCTGACGGCCATTGGCGATACAGCGTTGGCAACTCCTAACGCAGGTTGACCACGTTCGCGTCGATGATGTCCTTTGCCACCACCGACCAGGACAGGCGGGCGAAGCCCTTGTTGCCCCAGCCTTTACCCCAGCTGTTTTCGATCAACAGTCCGTCCTGGTCGTACCCGAGCGCAATGACTTCGTGATAGCCCTCGATCGGGCTGCTGATGTCGTAATCCACGTCGTTGGTGGTGTTGAGGTCGTAGAAACCATCGCGGACCGCAAAACCGATCGCGACCGGCGTCGCATTGGCAAGCGATTGTTTGAGCGCGTTGATCAGCGGTCTGCCGCCATTGCCGTTGTCGTCGGCAAACAGGTTGGTGTAGGAGCCGTACACCGGCTTGTGCTTGCCCGCATTGATGCGCTCGTCCTTGCTCGGCAGCGTTTTCCAATCGTAGCCGCCGCGCGTGTAATGACGCTCGGTGTCGATCCCCTGCGAGATCGCAACGCGAAACGCGTCTTCCGCGTACGCGCCGTTGTCCTCGTCGGGCCCGCCCACGTTGATCTGCGAATACACGTACATCGGAGCGAATTTCGTCGTTGCTGGCGCATAGGCTTTTGCGTACCAACCGGTCAGGGTGTGCGCAACCGCCCAACCCACGCACGAGCTTCGTGCACATGCGGGCAGCGGCGCCCATCCAGCGTATGAATGGCCCAGGCATTGGCAGTGCGCCCACTTCACATTCGCTTCAAATTCGCCTCAAACCCTCCACACCGGCGCATCGCACTCTGGCCACCTCCAAGAATGAGGATGGCCGATGAAATCCCTGAAACTGTTGTTGCGGTTCGCCACCATTGGCGGGCTGATCCTGCTGCTGCTGATTCCGTTGCTGTTGATCCGCGGCGCCGTGCAGGACCGCGCCCGCTACCGCGACGAAGCGGTGGAGCGGGTGGCGCAGAGCAAGGCCGGCGAGCAGCAGTTCATCGCGCCGGTGCGGGTGCTGCCGTATACCGAGGACGTGCAGGTCACCGAGCCGGACGAGCAGGGCAACCAGCGCAAGGTGTGGCGCAAGCGCGAAGGCGCGCTGCTGCAGACCCCGCGTAGCCTGAAACTCGGCGGCGAGATGGTGCCCTCGGTGCGCGAAGTGGGGCTGTATCGGGTGCAGGTGTATTCCTGGAAAGCGACCCTGCATGCCGAGTACGCACCGTTTGACTACGTCGCCGCGCCGACCCGCGTGTATGGCCAGCCGCACCTGGCGGTGGGCATTTCCGATGTGCGCGGGCTGGTGGGTACACCGCGCCTGCAGGTGGATGGGCGCACGCTGGCACTGGAAAGCGGTGCAGGCGCATTGGCCGATCGCTCGGCAGGGATCCATGCCCAACTGAGCCCGCTGGCCGACCCGGTTGCCGGCCGCGTGCAGGACGGCAACGTGGTGGATATGCAGTTCGTGCTGGACGGCACGCGCCGGCTGGCCATCGCACCGATCGCCGACAACAACGAGATCGCCTTGCGCTCCAGCTGGCAACACCCGTCCTTCGGCGGCCGCTTCCTGCCGAATGCGCCGAGCATCGGGCCGAAGGGCTTCGATGCCAGCTGGTCGCTGTCGTCGCTGGCCACCGGTGCGCAGACCCAGTTGCAGTCCAGCCAATCGTCGCTGGATACGCTGGAAGTGCGCCTGGTCGACCCGGTGGACGTGTATACCCAGGCCGACCGCGCCAGCAAGTACGGCATCCTGTTCGTGGTGCTGACGTTTGTGGCGTTCGTGTTGTTCGAGTTGATCAAGCGCTTGCCGATTCACCCGCTGCAATACCTGCTGGTCGGTCTGGCGTTGGCAATCTTCTTCCTGTTGCTGCTGAGCCTTTCCGAGCACATCGCGTTCTGGCAGGCGTATCTGGTGTCTGCCGCGGCGTGTATCGGTCTGCAGTTCTTCTATCTGTCCGGGGTATTGCGCAGCTGGGCGCGCGCGGCGGGGTTCTCGGTGATGCTCACCGCATTGTATGGCGTGCTCTACAGCCTGCTGGTCTCCGAAGACAACGCGCTGCTGATGGGATCGTTGCTGCTGTTCGGCATCCTGGCCAGCATCATGTGGGTCACCCGCAAGCTCGATTGGTACGAGCTTGGCAACAGCCTGCGCTGAGGCCGGCATGCTCGCTCACGCACAGGTACACCGGCGGGCGCAGCGTTTGCTGCCCGCCGGGATCGACACGGTGGCGCTGCTTTCCGCAGCGCCACTGCAACGCTGGGAATGTTCGCCATTGTCGGCATTGCCGCTCGGCCGTGAGGGACGCGGCGGGGTGATCGGCCTGCGCCTGCATGCAGCCACCGCACAGGCGCTGCGCACGGGCGGAGCCGGTTTTTTGCAGGCGGCGCAGCAGCACAAAGCGCGGCCTGGCACGGCGCCGACGCGCAGCTACGGGCCATGGCAGCGGTTGAACAACGGCAGCTATTGGGCGCGCAGTACCGATGCACTGCTCGGGGTGCTGCTGGCCGCCGAAGAAGCGGCGGTTTGGCTGCTATGGCAGCAACCCGATGCGGCGGGTCCGGGCAACGGCCGTTGGCTGCGGTGAGCGTTGGTGTGGCAGGCGCGCCAGGCTCGCTTACCATGCAGGCATGACTGGTTCCTCCCTGATCGTCGAAACGGTGCGCGGCACGGACGTGTTGCCGCACCTGGATGCGGTAGCGCAGCTGCGCATCGCGGTGTTCCGGGCATGGCCGTATCTGTACGAGGGCGATGCCGATTACGAACGCGGTTATCTGGCTGCCTATGCGGCCTCGCCAGACAGCGTGTTCGTGCTGGCACGCGATGGCGATGCGGTGATCGGTGCCTCTACCGGCCTGCCGCTGCTCGACGACAGCGAGGCCTTTCACGTGCCGTTTCGCGCGGCCGGCATCGACCCGGCCAGCGTGTTCTATTTCGGCGAATCGGTGTTGCTGCCGGCGTATCGCGGGCAGGGGATCGGTCACGCATTTTTCGACCGACGTGAAGCACATGCACGCACTTTGGGCCGATTCGCGCTCACTGCATTTTGCTCCGTGGAGCGCGCACTCGACGATCCGCGCAAGCCGGCCGACTACCGGCCCAACGATGTGTTCTGGCGCAAGCGCGGCTATGCGCCGCAACCGCAGATGCGCGTGCAGTTGGCATGGGCGGAGTTGCAACACGGCGAGATCGACCACAGCTTGAGCGTGTGGACGCGTGCGGTGTCGTCATGATTGCCAACGAGCGCCTCGCCACGTCGCACCTTCCGATCAATCGCAACAAGGCCACCAGATGAAAATCGCCGTCGCCAAATACCCGATCGGCAAACCCGCCGATTTCGCCGCCTTCGCTGCGCGTCAATCCGCGTTGGTGAGTGAGGCCGCCGCTGCCGGCGCACGTGTGCTGGTACTGCCGGAGTATCTGGCGCTGGAGTTGGGCGCAACCTTCGGCACGCATGTTTCTGCCGGTTTGCCGGAGTCGCTGGCGGCGATCCAGGTGCTGCGTGCGCCGTGGATGGAGCTGTTTTCCGGATTGGCGCGGCAGCATCAGGTACATCTGATTGCCGGCAGTTTTCTGCTGGATCTGGGCCAGGGCCGCTACCGCAATCGCAGCGACTGGTTTACGCCCGAGGGCCGGCACGGCTGGCAGGACAAACTGCAGCTCACCGGCTTCGAAAAGGCCACCGGGTTGATCGATCCCGGCGATGCGCTGAAGGTGTTCGAGCTGGACGGCGTGCGCGCAGCGATTGCGATCTGCTACGACAGCGAGTTCCCGCTGCCGGTGCGTGCGCAATACGAAGCAGGTGCGCGGCTGTTGATCGTGCCCAGCTGCACCGACACCGCCGCCGGGGCGATGCGGGTGCGCATCGGCTGCCTGGCGCGCGCGCTGGAAAATCGCGTGTTCGTTGCGCAATCGGTCACCGCCGGCGAGGCGCCGTGGAGCCCGGCGCTGGACGTCAATACTGGCGAAGCGGCGGTGTTCGCGCCGATGGATGTCGGCTTCCCGGCCGATGGCGTGCTGGCGCAGACACGCGGCGATACGGTGTGGGCCCATGCGGAGCTGGACTTCGACGCCTTCGAAGCCAGCCGCGCACACGCGCAGGTCGCCAACGACCGCGATTGGCACGGGCAGTTGGCCGCCCACGTAGCGCGTGCCAAGCTGGCCGCGTTCGACTGACCCACCACCCACCAGGTTCCCATGGCCAAGAAAACCCTGATTCCGCACAGCGTCCGTCTCGAATTCGCGCCCGGTGCGCTGGTGCACAGCAATCTGTCCGGCGCGGCCTTCACCGACGACTGGCTGTGGGTGGCCGGCGACGAGGCCTGCGCGGTGGATCGGCTGCGCAAGCTCGATCCCGTGCAGCGCGAGACGCTGCGCTTCGGTGAAGGGCAGAGCTTTGCGCTGGCCGAGTTGCTGGATCTGCCGGGCGAGGCGGCCGAGGAAGCGGATCTGGAAGGCATGGCGCTGTCGGATGGATTTCTGTGGGTGATCGGTTCGCATGGCCTCAAGCGCAAAAATGCCAAACGCAGTCGCGACGATGCCGAAAACGCCAAGCGCCTGACCAAGCTCAAACTCGATGCCAACCGTCGCCTGCTGGCCTGTCTGCCGATCGAGCGCGATGCCGGCGGCACCCCGCGACTGGTACGCGAAGCCACCGACGGCCGTCGCGCGCTGCGACTCAAGGGCGATGCCAAGCACAACCAGCTCACCGACCTGCTGGCCGACGACCCGCATTTCGGCCCGTTTCTGAAGATCCCGGGCAAGGACAACGGCTTCGATATCGAAGGCATCGTGGTGGACGGCCAACGGCTGCTGCTGGGGCTGCGTGGGCCGGTGCTGCGCGGCTGGTCGGCAATGCTGGAGATCCGGGTCGAGGCGCATGGTGATCATCTACGCCTGGCGCCGCTGAACGAAGACGGCACGCTGTTGCGCAAGCACTTCCTGCAACTGGGCGGGCTGGGCATCCGCGACCTGCATTACTCCGGCGACGATCTGTACCTGTTGGCCGGGCCGACCATGGTGCTGAACGGCGAAATCCGCCTGTTCAAATGGCCGGACGCGCGCGCGGCGCTGGCCGCCAACCAGGCGCCGGTGCGTTTTCAGCACGACCTGCTGGAATCGGCGGTGCTGCCGCATGGCACCGACAGCGACCGTGCCGAGGCGATCTGCAACCTTCCCAAACACCTGGCCGGCAACACGCCCAGTTGGCTGGTGCTGTACGACGCGCCGGGCCCGGCGCGCAGCGGTGGCGATTGCGTGGTCTACGGCGACCTGCTGCGCAACCGCTGAGCCGCAAGCGGGCAGGTCTGCGCTGCGCAAGGTAAAATCGGCCGACACCCGTTTCGCCGAGCGCTCCATGACCTGCCGCACCCGTTTTGCCCCCAGCCCCACCGGTTACCTGCACATCGGCGGCGCCCGCACCGCCCTGTATTGCTGGCTGGAGGCACGCCACCGCGGCGGGCAGTTCGTGCTGCGCATCGAAGACACCGACCGTGAGCGCAGCACTCAGGAGGCGATCGACGCCATCCTGGAGGCGATGGAATGGCTGGGTCTGGGCTACGACGAAGGCCCGATCTACCAGACCCAGCGCGTGGCCCGCTATCAGGAGGTCGCCGAGCAGCTGCTGGCGCAGGGCAAGGCCTATTACGCCTACGAAACCCGCGCCGAGCTCGACGCCATGCGCGAGGCGGCGATGGCCAAGCAGGAAAAACCACGCTACAACGGTGCCGCGCGCGAGCAGAACCTGCCGTACCGCGACGACCCCAATCGGGTGATCCGCTTCAAGAATCCGCAAGCCGGCACGGTGGTGTTCGACGACCTGATCAAGGGCCGTATCGAGATCGCCAACAGCGAGCTCGACGACATGGTGATCTTCCGCCCGGACGGCTTCCCCACCTACAACTTCGCAGTGGTGGTGGACGACTGGGACATGGGCATCACCGAGGTGATCCGCGGCGACGACCACATCAACAACACCCCGCGCCAGATCAACATCTACGAAGCGCTGGGCGCGCCGGTGCCCAAGTTCGCGCACATGCCGATGATCCTGGACGAGCAGGGCGCCAAGCTGTCCAAGCGCACCGGCGCGGCCGACGTGATGCAGTACAGGGACGCCGGCTATCTGCCGCATGCGTTGATCAATTATCTGGCGCGTCTGGGCTGGTCGCACGGCGACCAGGAGTTGTTCACCCAGCAGGAACTGCTCGACCTGTTCGACGTCAAGGACGTCAATTCCAAGGCTGCGCGCCTGGACATGGCCAAGCTGGGCTGGGTCAATCAGCATTACCTCAAGACCGACGACCCGGCCAGCATCGCCCCGCAGCTGGAATACCAGCTGGCCAAGCTCGGCATTGATGTCGCCGCCGGCCCGGCTGCGGCCGATGTGGTGGTGGCGTTGCGCGAGCGCGTGCAGACCTTGAAGGAAATGGCCGAAAAGGCCGTGGTCTGGTACCAGCCGCTGGAAACCTATGACGAAGCCGCGGTGATCAAGCATCTCAAGCTGGGCGCCGAAGTGCCGCTGGGCAAGGCACGCGAACTGCTGGCCGGCGTCAGCGAATGGAGTGTGGAGAGCGTGTCGGCTGCGCTGCATGACGCGGCCGCCGCGCTGGAACTAGGCATGGGCAAGGTGGCCCAGCCGCTGCGCGTGGCCATCACCGGCACCCAGGTCAGCCCGGACATTTCGCAGACCGTGTACCTGGCCGGACGCGAGGGCGCCTTGAAACGCATCGATGCGGCACTCATCAAGATAGGAGCGGGCTGACCGCCGGAGCCTGTGATGAAAACCAACGAACATGCCTGCACTGCACCGCATCACCACGTCGACGACGCCAACGGCTTCGTGCGCGCGGTGGAGCGTGCGTGCAGCGAGCGCGGCCTGCGGCTGACGCCGATCCGCGCCAATGTGCTGCGGCTGATCGCCGATGCCGGCAAGCCGGTCAAGGCCTACGAGCTGCTGGACTGGGTGCGCGAAGGCAAGGGCGTCGGCGCCGACGCCCCGCCCACGGTGTACCGCGCGCTGGATTTTCTGATGGCCAACGGCTTCGTGCACAAGCTCGAATCGGTCAACGCCTTCGTCGCCTGCCACCACCCCAACAGCGCCCAGCACTCGGTGCCGTTCCTGATCTGCGACCGCTGCCATAGCGCCGTGGAACTGGAAGACCGCGACGTGGTCTCGCAACTGGAAGCCCGCGCCAAGGCACTGGGTTTTCAGCCGCAGGCGCAGACGCTGGAAGTACATGGCTTGTGCGCCAAGTGCGCGGTGGTCGAGTAAGGATCGCCACCCAAACGCAGGGCGGTTCACTTAGAGCGGCTAACAAAACCCTGGCGAGCTAGGGCCGGTCAGTGAGTGCAGTGGTTTTGTCGGCCGTCTCTTGGTGGATGCAGTCAGAAGTCCAGATCAAACGCTGCGTGGGTCGAGGGCGCAGTGCCCTCACCGCTCGCGGGATACGCCGCAAGTACGTCCATGTAGGCTCGGTGGCGGCATCCATGCCGCCACACGGTCCCGCAAGCGGCGAGGACACCGCACCAGAGAGTTGGTCGGTAGCTTGATGAAAGCCTANTTGCGAAGCTGATGGGCCGCAGCGTTGTCCAAATAACACACCATGCTTTGCTTGCAACCATGCGCACCGACCATCTCCACTGGTCCTTGCCCGCCCACCGTCGCGGGACCTTACGCGGCATGGATGCCGCGTAAGAGCCTACATGGACGTACTTGCGGCGTGTCCCGCGACGGTGGGCGGGCAAGGACCCTGCAGCCAGGCAGCAGATCCGCCTGCCTGTGCAGTAGGCTGACGTGAAGTAGTTTTGTTAGCCGCTCTTAGTTGCATGCAGTGCGCAGACGCAGCAATCCGCTGCACACAAATACGCTGTTGTTGTCACACCAACAAAGCCTCGAACATCACGCGCGTGCACGAATGTGCAGCCGCAGAAGCGAGAGCGTTAGCGACTCATCGCTTACCCAACGTATCAAACCACCGCCGTGCATCACGCCGAAGCGGTGTTCTTGCATCCATAGCCCGCCAGAAACAGCTCCACTGCGCGCTGCGTCGCATCGCGGAGATACTCCGGTGAGGGATCCTTGAGTGCGCCGAACAGGCAGGGCATCAGGGTTTGCGCTTCCAGCAGCGCGCCCAGTTGCTTGGCGGCCAGGGTCGCGTCGCCGCGCCGCATCAGGCCCAGGTCCATCTGCTGCTGCAGATACTCGGCCATGCGCTGCATGCCTTCTTCGGGGCCGGCATTGAAAAACAGCGCGCCGACGTCCGAGCGTCCTGATACCCCGATGATGGTCTGCCAGATCGTGATCGAGCTGGGTGCGCAGAGGAAGCCAAGGAGATCTTCGCCGAAGCGCTGCAGCGTCTGGGAGACAGGGCCGCTGCTGCGCGTCAGCGCATCCAGCATCGGGTCGATGTAGCTGTCGGACGTGTCCTGGGCGAAGGCGATAAAGAGCTCTTCCTTGGACGGGAAGTAGCCGTACAACGTGCGCTTGGAGCCGCCCACGCGGGCGGCGATCTGCGACATCGAGGCGCCTTCAAAGCCCAGCTCGAGGAAGACCTCGCTGGCCGCCTGCACGATGGCGTCGCGTTTTTCTTCGGTTCTGACCCGCATCCACTCACTCCACTTTTGAACTTTAAGTATACCGACTGGGCAGGAATGCTTGACGGCTACGGATGAGCTTATTAGGATACCAAACCGTACCGTTTATATTTAATCCTCATGCGTCCCGTCGGAGACCTTCTCGTGCGTCCTCATGCTTCGTTTCGCCTGCCTGTGCTTGCCGCTGCCGTTGCCGCCACCGTTTTGCTGAGTGCCTGCGGCAGCCCGCCGGGAGGTCCGCCGCCGGCTGAGGGCATGCCCGAGATGGGCGTGCTGACCGTCAAACCGCAGCCGGTGACGCTCACCACCGAACTGCCCGGACGCACCGTTCCCTACCTGATCGCCGAAGTTCGCCCGCAAGTGGGCGGCATCGTGCAGACACGCCAGTTCACCGAGGGCGGCGACGTCAAGGCCGGGCAGACGCTGTACCAGATCGACCCGGCGACCTATCGCGCCAGTTACGCCAGCGCCCAGGCCACCCTGGCCAAGGCGCAGGCCAATCTGCGCACCGCCAGACTCAAGGCCCAGCGCTATACCGAGCTGGTGCAGATCAAGGCGGTCAGCCAGCAGGAGGGCGACGACACCGACGCTGCGCTGGGCCAGGCCGAGGCCGATGAGGCGGCCGGCAAGGCCAGCGTGGAGACCGCGCGCATCAACCTGGCGTTCGCGCGCATGGATGCACCGATCTCCGGTCGCATCGGCCGCTCCAGCGTGACCCCCGGTGCGTTGGTGACCGCCAACCAGGCCACCGCGCTGACCACCATCCAGCAGCTGGACCCGATCTATATCGACGTCACCCAGCCCAGCGCGGCGTTATTGCGGCTCAGGCAGGCGATGGCGCGCGGCGATCTGGAAAAGGCCGGCGACGACGCGGCCAAGGTGTCGCTGCTGCTGGAAGACGGCAGCACCTATCCGCTGCAGGGCCAGCTGGCGTTCTCCGATGTCACCGTCGACCAGAACACCGGCTCGATCACCTTGCGCGCGGTGTTCCCGAACCCGAATGCGGAGTTGTTGCCGGGCATGTATGTGCGCGCGGTGCTGCAGGAGGGCATCAAGGAGCAGGGCGTGCTGGTGCCGCAGCAGGCGGTCTCGCGCAATGGCGCCGGCAAGCCGACCGCGTTCGTGGTCGGTGCCGATCACAAGCTGCAATTACGCGTGCTGGAAACCGACCGCGAAGTCGGCGACCAGTGGCTGGTGCGCAGTGGCCTGAAGACCGGCGAGCAGGTGGTGGTCGAAGGCGTCTCGCGCGCCCGCGACGGCATCGAGGTCAAGACCGCGCCTTGGCAGCCCAAGGGCAGGCCCGCTACTGCCGGTAATGCAGCCGGCACCCCTTCCGCCCCGACCGCACCGCGTGCGGCCAACTGAGGCGGGATTACACGTCATGGCACGCTTCTTTATCGATCGTCCGATCTTCGCCTGGGTGTTGGCCATCATCGTGATGCTGGCCGGCATCCTGTCCATCGCCACCTTGCCGATTGCGCAGTACCCCAGCATCGCACCGCCCGCCGTCGCCATCACCGCCAACTACCCGGGCGCTTCGGCGCAGACCCTGGAAGACACCGTCACCCAGGTCATCGAGCAGAAGATGAAGGGGCTGGACCACCTCAGCTACATGGCCTCCACCAGCGAATCCAGCGGTGCGGTGACCATCACGCTGACCTTCGACAACGGCACCGATCCGGACACCGCGCAGGTGCAGGTGCAGAACAAGTTGTCGCTGGCCACCCCGTTGTTGCCGCAGGAAGTGCAGCAGCAGGGCGTGACGGTGACCAAGTCGGCCACCAACTTCCTCAACGTGCTGGCCTTCACTTCCGAAGACGGCAGCATGAGCGATTCGGACCTGTCCGATTACGTGGCGGCCAACGTGCAGGAAACCATCAGCCGCGTCGAAGGCGTGGGCGACACCACCTTGTTCGGCTCGCAGTACGCCATGCGGGTGTGAATGGACCCCAACAAGTTGAATAATTTCAGCCTGACCCCGGTGGATGTCCGCACCGCGATCCAGGCGCAGAACGCGCAGGTCTCGGCGGGCCAGCTGGGTGCGTTGCCGGCGGTGGCCAATCAGCAACTCAATGCCACCATCACTGCGCAAACCCGGCTCAAGACGGCCGAGCAGTTCGAAAACATCCTGCTGCGCACGCAGTCCGATGGCGCGCAGGTGCGGTTGCGCGATGTGGCGCGCATCGAACTGGGTAGCGAGAGTTACAACACGGTGGGCCGCTACAACGGCAAGCCGGCGGCCGGTCTGGCGATCAAGCTGGCCACCGGTGCGAACGCACTGGATACCGTGCGCGCCATCGACAAAAGCCTGGAAGAGCAGGAGAAGTTCTTCCCGCCCGGCATGAAGGTGCAAAAGCCGTACGACACCACCCCGTTCGTGCGGATCTCCATCGAGCAGGTGGTGCACACGCTGATCGAAGCGGTGGTGCTGGTGTTTCTGGTGATGTATCTGTTTCTGCAGAACTTCCGCGCGACCTTGATCCCCACCATTGCGGTGCCGGTGGTGTTGCTGGGCACGTTCGGGGTGCTGGCGGTGTTCGGTTTCACCCTCAATACGCTGACCATGTTCGCGATGGTGCTGGCGATCGGTTTGCTGGTGGACGATGCGATCGTGGTGGTGGAAAACGTCGAGCGTGTGATGGGCGAAGAACACCTGTCGCCCAAGGAAGCCACGCGTAAATCGATGGACCAGATCTCTGGTGCGCTGGTGGGCGTGGCGTTGGTGCTGGCGGCGGTGTTCGTGCCGATGGCGTTCTTCGGTGGCTCCACCGGTGTGATCTATCGGCAGTTCTCGATCACGATTGTGTCTGCCATGACCTTGTCGGTGCTGGTGGCGATGATCCTGACTCCGGCCTTGTGCGCGACCTTGCTCAAGCCGGTGGAAAAAGGCCATGGCCTGGCCACCACCGGTTTCTTCGGCTGGTTCAACCGCGTGTTCGATCGCGGCAACAACCGCTACCAGGGCGTGGTGCGGCACATGCTGGGCAAGGGCTGGGGGTACATGCTTGCCTATGCCGCGTTGCTGGCGTTGGTGGTATTCGGCTTCATGAAATTGCCGGTGGGGTTTTTGCCGGACGAAGACCAGGGCACGCTGTTCGTGCTGGTGCAGTTGCCGCCCGGTGCCACCGATGCGCGCACCGGTGAGGTGCTCAAGCAGGTGGAGCATCACTTTCTGGTGGACCAGAAGGATTCGGTCGCTGGCGTGTTTGCCGTGTCCGGGTTCAGTTTTGCCGGTAGCGGCCAGAATACCGGCCTGGCGTTCGTCAAGCTGCGGCCGTGGGACGAGCGCACCGGCAAGGGGCAGAGCGTCACCGATGTTGCGGCCAAGGCCGGTGCCTTCTTCGCCGGCATCCGCGATGCCAGGGTGTTCGCGTTCGCACCGCCGGCGGTGTCCGAGTTGGGCAATGCCACCGGTTTCGACCTGATGCTGCAGGACCGCGCCAACCTCGGTCATGAAGCCTTGATGCAGGCGCGCAATCAATTGTTGGGCGAGCTGTCGCAGGACAAGCGCCTGGTGGCGGTACGCCCGAACGGGCAGGAAGACACGCCCGAGTTCAAGCTGGAGATCGATTCGCACAAGGCGCAGGCCATGGGCGTGTCGATCGCCGACATCAACAACACCTTCTCCAGCGCGTGGGGCAGTACCTACGTCAACGACTTCATCGACAAGGGGCGGGTCAAGAAGGTGATGCTGCAGGCCGATGCGGTGTACCGCATGAATCCGCAGGACATCGACCGCTGGTTCGTGCGCAACAGCGCCGGCATCATGGTGCCGTTCAACGCCTTCGCCACCGCCAGCTGGCAATCGGGCTCGCCGCGGTTGGAGCGTTACAACAGCGTGCCGTCGGTGGAAATCCTGGGCATGGCGCTGCCCGGCGCGGCATCCAGTGGTGAGGCGATGCAGATTGTGGAAGCGGCGGCGGCCAAATTACCGCCGGGCATCGGCTTCGAGTGGACCGGGTTGTCGCGGCAGGAAAAATCCTCGACCGGCCAGACCGGCCTGTTGTACGGGTTGTCGATCCTGATCGTGTTCCTGTGTCTGGCCGCGTTGTACGAAAGCTGGGCGATTCCGTTCTCGGTGATTCTGGTAGTGCCGCTGGGTGTGTTCGGCACGCTGCTGGGCGCGATGCTGACCTGGAAAATGAACGATGTGTACTTCCAGGTGGGCCTGCTCACCACGATTGGTCTTGCATCGAAAAACGCGATCCTGATCGTGGAGTTCGCCAAGGAGCTGCATGAAAGCGGCAAGAGTCTGATCGACTCGGCATTGGAAGCGGCACGCATGCGCTTGCGGCCAATCTTGATGACATCGCTGGCCTTCATCCTGGGCGTGGTGCCGTTGGTGCTCGGCAGTGGTGCCGGTGCAGGCGCACAGCATGCGTTGGGTACCGCAGTGATCGGCGGCATGTTGTCCGGCACGATTTTGGCGATCTTGTTCGTGCCGTTGTTCTTCGTGTTGGTGATGGGCTTGTTCAAGGGCCGACCACAGCCCACTTCACCCGCCCCGCAACCGACAGGACACTGAGATGACCCCGATTCGCATGACATTGACCGCGATCGCGGTGGCCAGCGTGCTGTCCGGTTGCACGCTGATGCCGCGCTATGCCCGGCCCGACGCGCCGGTGCCGGATCGCTTTGCCGGCACCGATATCACGGTTGCTTCGAACGCCACCGAAGTCGTCGCCAATACCGGCACCGACGAGGCGACGGACATTGCCAACATCGGCTGGCGGCAGGTGTTCACCGACCCCGCGCTACAGCAGGTGATCGCGTTGGCGTTGGAGAACAATCGCGATCTGCGCGTGGCCGCGCTCAACATCGAAGTAGCACGTGCGCAGTACCGGGTGGAGCGCGCTGCGCTACTGCCTTCGGTGCAGGGCACCGGCACTTCCAACAACGCGCGCACACCGTCGGAGCTGGCCATTCCGGGCCAGCCGCAGGTGTTTCGCACCTACAGCGCCAACATCGGCATCAGTGCCTACGAGCTGGATCTGTTCGGGCGTGTGCGCAGCCTGAAGGAACAGGCACTGCAGCAGTTTCTGTCCACCGCCGAGGCCCGCCGCAGCACGCACATCAGCCTGGTGGCCGAAGTGGCCACTGCCTATCTGACGCTGGCGGCGGATCAGCAGTTGCTGCAGCTGGCGCAGTCCACCTTGAGCAGCCAGAGCGATAGTTATCGCCTGCAGCAACGCAGTTTCGAGTTGGGCGTTGCCTCGCAGCTCACCTTGCGCCAGGCGCAGACCACGGTGGAAACCGCACGGGTGGATGTGGAGCGCTACACCGCGCAGGTGGCGCAGGATCGCAATGCCCTGGTGTTGCTGGTGGGCACGCAGGTGCCGGTGGACCTGTTGCCGCGTGCCTTGCCCGATGGCGCCAGCGTGGACGGCAATGTGCTGGCCGGCGTGCCGGCCGGATTGCCGTCGCAGTTGCTGCAACGCCGCCCGGACATTCTGGAAGCCGAGCGCAACTTGCGTGCGGCCAATGCCAATATCGGTGCGGCGCGCGCAGCGTTCTTTCCCAGCATCAGCCTGACCGCATCGCAGGGCTCGTCCACCAGCAGTCTGTCCAACCTGTTCGATTCCGGCACCCGCGCCTGGAGTTTCGTGCCTACGCTGACGTTGCCGATCTTCAACGCCGGGCGTAACCGCGCCAATCTGGACATGGCCAAGGCCAATCGCGCTATCGAAGTGGCGCAATACGAAAAGGCGATCCAGAGCGCGTTCCGCGAAGTGTCCGATGCGCTGGCGCAGCGCGAGACCCTGGGCCGGCAATTGCAGGCGCAACAGGCGCTGGTGGATGCCACCGCCGACAGCTACCGGCTGTCGCAGGCGCGCTTCGAACGCGGCGTGGACAGCTATCTGCAGGCGCTGGATGCGCAGCGTTCGCTGTACAGCGCGCAGCAGACGCTGATCGCCACGCAGCTGTCGCGCTTCACCAATCTGGCGACGTTCTACAAGGCGATGGGCGGCGGCTGGCTGCAATCGGCCGAGCCCAATGTGGCCACCACCGCGACAGGTCAGCCCAATGGCTGAGGCGGACGTTGATGCCGCGCCTGCCCGCCCGCCCAGGCGCGCGCCACACGACAAACGTGGCGCGATTCTGGCGGCGGCGCGGCAGCTGTTTCCGCAGCTAGGCTTCGACAAGACCAGCATGGACACCATCGCCGAGCGTGCGATGGTGTCCAAGGCCACGGTGTATGCGTATTTCGCGTCCAAGGAGGTGCTGTTCCGCACTACGCTGGAAGCGCTGGCGCATGCATCGCCCAACCGATGGGACGCGTTATTGGAGATGCAGGCGCCGTTGGAGCAGTGCCTGGCGGCGGTCGCCAAGGCGCTGCTGAGGATCTCCACCAGCGGCGCGCTGGACAATGCGGCGTATGGCCTGGTGCGACCGCCGTTGTTGCCCAGCCAGATGCGCGAAGAGATGTGGACGCTGTCCTTCGAGCGCTACGACAACATGATGCGCGCGCTGCTGGCGCGCGAAGTGGAGCGGGGCAGCTTGGTCATCGACAATCTGCCCGATGCCTCGGTGCATTTCTTCGGCTTGATGACCGGCTTGCCTGCAAATGCGGCGATGCGTGGCGATGGCGTGGATGCGGATTTTGTGCAGCAGGAGCGCTATGTGAGCGGTGCGGTCGCGCTGTTCTTGCGTGCGTATCGGCCGGATGTTGCGCGCACGGTGGGCACAACCAAGCGCGAAGTGCCGAGCGGGTTCTAGGTGCGCTGGAACCGCGCTTGCGGGTTGTTTGCCCGTGTCTGTCGCGTTTGTATGCGCCCATCACTCGCTTCATGACACGCATGCCGACCACTGCGTTGATGAAGCGCGCTCATAACCGTTAGCGCCAGCCGCTGTGCAATGTGCGCGTGGCGCAGGATTATGGTGTGGCATCGGTGCTGCAGCGGTGTTGCCGTCTGCGGCCGACTCATCCAATGCGGCCGTGTGCCGCGGGAGTAAACGATGCAAACACGACAGTTGGGAAATAGCGGGCTACAGGTGTCCGCATTGGGCCTGGGTTGCATGGGCCTGAGCTACGGCTACGGGCCGGCGACCGCGCGCAAGGACGCCATTGCGCTGCTGCATGCGGCGGTGGAGCAGGGCGTGACCTTCTTCGACACTGCCGAAGCCTACGGGCCCTTCGTCAACGAGGAACTGTTGGGCGATGCATTGGCCGCGCATCGCGACAAGGTGGTGATTGCGACCAAGTTCGGTTTCAAGAACGGACATGCCGATGCCGGTCTCGACAGCCGCCCCGAACGTATCCGCGCAGTGGCCGAGGCCAGCCTTGCACGGTTGAAGACCGATCGCATCGACCTGTTCTATCAACATCGCGTGGACCCGGCGGTGCCGATCGAAGAGGTCGCCGGGACCGTCAAGGAGTTGATCGCCGAAGGCAAGGTCAAACACTTCGGCCTCTCCGAAGCCGGTGCAGACACCATTCGTCGCGCGCACGCGGTGCAACCGGTGACCGCGTTGCAAAGCGAATACTCGCTGTGGTGGCGCGAGCCGGAGACCAGCGTGCTGCCGACGCTGGAAGAACTCGGCATCGGGTTTGTGCCGTTCAGCCCACTTGGCAAGGGATTTTTGACTGGCGCCATCAACGCCGAGACGCAATTTTCCGACGACGATTTCCGCAATCAGGTACCGCGCTTTGCAGCCGAAGCGCGGCAGGCCAATCAGGCGCTGGTCGAGCGCATCCAGGCCATCGCTGCAGACAAAGATGCAACGCCGGCACAGGTCGCATTGGCGTGGTTGCTGTCGCGCAAGCCGTGGATCGTGCCGATTCCCGGCACCACCAAGCTGCATCGACTCGAAGAAAATCTGGGCGGCGCTGCAGTGTCCTTGAATAGCGACGATCTTGCGCGGATCCAGCAGGCGCTGGATGCCGTGGCGATTGTCGGGGAGCGGTACAGCCCCGAGCGGCAGAAACTGGTTGGTAAATAGTTGAGCGGCTGATCTGCTTCTTGGCTGCAGGGTCCTTGCCCGCCCACCATCGCGGGACACGCCGCAAGTACGTCCGTGTAGGCTCTTACGCGGCATCCATGCCGCGTAAGGTCCCGCGACGGTGGGCGGGCAAGGACCAATCGAGTTGGTCGGTGCATGGCTTTCAACAAAGCAGCCAGGAAACTCTCTGGTGCGGTGTCCTCGCCGCTTGCGGGACCGTGTGGCGGCATGGATGCCGCCACCGAGCCTCCAGGGATGGGTTTACGGCGTGTCCCGCGAGCGGCGAGGGCACCGCGCGCTCGACTAACCAGGCTGTTGAGTATTCGGCTACATCCAAACGACGCGACGACGCGAAGTCTCGGTTGTCTTGGAGTGATTGAGCAGTGCGGATAAATCAGGTGTAGAGCGGCTGATCTGCGGCGTGGCTGCAGAGTCATGCCTGCGCACCATCGTAGGACACGCTGTAAGTACGTCATTGTCTCCAGGGCGGCACCCATGGCGCCCCATACGCCCGCATCAACGCACCAGATCGTGCCGCAGCGCATCGATCACCACCTTGAGTGCGCTGGAGGATTGGCGGCGGCTGGGGTAATAGGCGTAATAGCCGTCGAACGGGTCGCACCAGTCGTCCAGCACGCGGCGCAGCCGGCCGGCGGCGATATGTTCCAGCACCATGGTTTCCGGCAGAAACGCCAGTCCACCGCCAGCCAATGCGGCGCGCAGGATCGCGCTGCTGCCGTTGAAGGTCCATTGCCCGTCCACCCGCACCTTGACTTCGCGGCCGTCCTTTTCGAAATCCCAGGGCAGCAGGCCACCGTGCGTGGGCAGGCGCAAACCGATGCAGTTGTGCTGCGCCAGGTCGGCCGGTACCGCCGGGATGGTGTGATGCACGAAGTAGCTCGGCACCGCGACCACCGCCATGCGCTGCATCGGGCTGATCGGCACCGCGATCATGTCCTTGGCCACCTGGTCGCCGAGCCGGATGCCGATGTCGTAGCGCTCGGCGACGATATCGGCCAGGCCGTAATCGACGGTGACCTCGATCTTGAGGTCCGGATAATCGGGCAACACCTTCGATAGCGCCGGCCAGATGTAGGCATCGGCGGCATGGCCGGCGGTGGTGATGCGGATGGTGCCGGCCGGTTTGTCGCGAAATTCGGTGAGCGCCGAGAGTTCGTCGTCGATTTCTTCCAGGCGCGGTGCCACGGTCTCGAATAGACGCGCACCGGCTTCGGTCATCGACACGCTGCGTGTGGTGCGGGTCAATAGACGAATGCCAAGCCGCGTTTCCAAGGCGCGCACGGTATGGCTCAATGCCGACTGCGAGACGCCCAGTTGCGCGGCGGCACGGGTGAAGCTGCCTTCGCGTGCCACGGTGACGAAGACCTGCAGATCGTTGAGATTTTCACGCGCCATCGATGCGAATGCCGGCGTCAGGCATGCCATTCATGCGGCTGCATCATGCGTGATGGTACGTGATGGCTCCAAATCCGAGTGCATTGCCCGCATTGATGCGCTGTGTTTCTAGGTGCATGCGCAATCGGGTGAGTAGTCGGTGTACGCATGCGCGCTACAGTTCAAGCACTGGATCAAGGAGTACTGCAATGAATCTGTTCGCAACTGCGATGTCGCTGTCGATGATGGCCGCTGCCGTGCCCGGCGGCGAAGAGCAACAAGCAATCAGGGTGAGCAAGGCCGGTGGCGTGGCCTCTGCAGTCGGCCCGGCCGAGTATTTCACCGGCAAGGTGCGTATCGATGCGCCATTCCAGACCGACGCGCCGGCGCGGGTGGGCGGTGCCACGGTGACCTTCGAGCCGGGCGCGCGTACTGCCTGGCACACCCATCCGTTGGGCCAGACGCTGATCGTCACCGCCGGTGCCGGGCGTGTGCAGGAGTGGGGCAAGCCGGCGCAGGAGATCCGCCCCGGCGACATCGTGTGGATTCCGCCGGGCGTCAAGCACTGGCACGGCGCCAACGCGACGGTGGCGATGTCGCATATCGCCATCGCCGAGGCACAGGACGGCTCGCCGGTGACCTGGCTGGAACAGGTCAGCGACGCGCAGTACGCGGCACAATGAGGTGACGGTCGGCGATGCCACGGCCTGGCGGCAATCGCCGTTGGGCAGCTACCGCATCGAGGTCACTGCATGGGAAGCGCGGATGTCGCTGTGGGTGGAAACCCCGCAGATCGTCGATGTGCGCGCTGGCACGGTGCTGCTGAGGTTCGACAATCCGTGCTGGTCGTTGGAGACGGCGCACTGGCACAGCGGTGTTGCAGTCGAGCTCACGCTACGGAAGTATCCGGGTGATCACCGACCGGCGCAGGTGGTGGCGATGCTCAATTGTCGCGATCGCAGTGCAACGGTAGCGTCCAGCACGGTGTGCACCTTCGCGGAGCTGGAACACACGCTCGATTGCTTCCTCTCTACCGGTGAACCGGCGCCACCTCGGTGATGGCCATCTGACCCACAAGTGCATCGGCCTTCAGGTGGTACAGCAGTTCGCACACTGCAAGCGGCGCAAGCATATCGCTCTGGCGTGGTCGATCGAGCAGACCTCGCGAGCCGCAACGCGGCATCCTTTCAGTTGGCGTGCCCCACACATGCTGTCCGAGCCCGAGTGTGCGCGCCGCTGAAGGGCAGGGCCGCCGGCGCTGATAGAGCGCTCACGCACTCGCCGTATCATGAGCACCTGTTTCCGTGATCGTGTCGCCCATGCCCGCACAACGTTCGACCATCCCCGCGCCAACGAGTCCAGCCGACTGGAAGGCGATCGAAGCTGCAGCCAGCGCTGAGCTGGCCCGGCGCACCGAGCAGGCGCATCAGCAGATCCTGGGATTGTTGACCACCCATGGGCATCTGCTCAGCGACGCGCAGCGGCGCGGTTTGCACAAGCGCCTGTTGCGTGCCGGGCGCTAAGAGCGGCCAGTCAGGCCTCTGGAGCGCTGCATCGATGGCCGCACACTGCTTTCCACACTCGCCTTCGTTGACGAGTGAAGTACACAGATTTTGAGTCGTGGCGCCGTTTTAGCTGCGATCAAAAGCTTGGTTGGTCGAGTGCGCGGTGTCCTCGCCGCTCGCGGGACACGCCGCAAGTACGTCCCTGTAGGCTCGGTGGCGGCATCCATGCCGCCACACGGTCCCGCAATCGGCGAGGACACCGCACCAGACAGTTTGCTGCCGCTTGAAAAACATGCACACCGACCATCTCGACTGGTCCTTGCCCGCCCACCGTCGCGGGACCTTACGCGGCATGGATGCCGCGTAAGAGCCTACATGGACGTACTTGCGGCGTGTCCCGCGAGGGTGGGCGGGCAAGGGCCCTGCAGCCAGGCCACAGATCATCATGCGGCATTGATGCCGTACAAGAATGTACTTGCGGCGTGTCCCGCGATGGTGGGCGGGCAAGGGCCCTGCAGCAAACCCGCAAATCATCCGCTCTACAACCAACCAATCCACACCGTTCGATCACCTCCCAAGGCGAGCGCAAGGCTGCGATTGTTGGAATGCATCCGGCCCTGCCAGAACACATCGATCCGCACGCAGCCAGCATTGGCCAGGCGGCCACGGCGCTCGCGTTCAACCACCTGTCTCCCACGGCGGCACCTCACCCAGGCGCTCCAGCAGAAACTCCACGAACGCGCGCACGCGCGGCGGTTGCAGCTGGCGTGCCGGCATCACCGCGCTGATCTGCGAGGTGGGCGGTGGGTAATCCGGCATCACTGCGACCAGGCTGCCGGCGCGCAGCTCATCGGCGATATGCCAGTAAGAATGCAGCGCGATGCCCTGGCCGGCGAGCACCGCATCGCGGATCAGCTCGCCGAAGTTGCTCTCGAAGCGGCTCTGCATGCGCACCCGCACCAGACCGCCTTCGGGCGTCTGCAGCGTCCAGACGTCCTGGCGGCCGTCGCGGCCCATCAACAGCACGCCGGCATGCCCGGCGAGATCGTCCGGTGTGCGCGGGGTACCGTGGCGGCGCAGATAGTCGGGCGAGGCGGCCAGGGTGCGGCGGTTGTCGGCGATGCGCCGCGCCACCAGCCCGGAGTCGTCCAGCGTACCGATGCGGATCGCCAGATCGAAGCCTTGCTTGACCAGATCCACCAGATCGTCGCTCAGGTGCGCACTGATGCGCACCCGTGGATGGCGGGCCTGGAACTCCGGCAGCAACGGCGAGACGTATTGCCGCCCGAACGAGGCCGACAGCGTCACCCGCAAGGTGCCGCCGACATCGTGCGCACTTTCGCGCAGATCGTCGGCCAGCGCATCCAGATCTTCCACCAGCACACGGCCGCGTTCGGCAAGTTGCTGGCCTTCTGCGGTGGGGTGCAGGCGGCGCGTGGTCCGGTGTAGCAGGCGCACGCCCAGATCGCGTTCGAGCCGTTTGAGGCGTTGGCTGGCCACGGCCACGGACAGATCCAGGCTTCGCGCGCCGGCGGTGATCGAGCCGGCGTCGAGCACGCGCAGGAACAGGGCGATGTCGCCGAGACGGTCCATACGATTCTCAATGCTGCGTTGATAGTGAATCAGGATACTAGGGGTTTTTACGAAAGACGCAGCGGCGCAGGCTGTGCGCAGTTCTCCTCGGCCCACCCTCATGTCCGCTTCCGTGCGTTCTTCCCGTTTTCCTCCGGCGTTGCTCGCGCTGACCATCGGTGCGTTCGGCATCGGCACCACCGAGTTCGTGATCATGGGCTTGCTGCAGCAGGTGGCCACTGATCTGAATGTGTCGCTGACCGCCGCCGGCCTGTTGATCAGCGGCTACGCGCTGGGCGTGTTCGTCGGCGCGCCGGTGCTGACCCTGGCCAGTGCGCGGCTGCCGCGCAAGGCGGTGCTGGTCGGGCTGATGGCGATTTTCACCCTGGGCAACGTGGCCTGCGCGCTGGCGCCCGATTACGCCAGTCTGATGGCCGCGCGCGTGCTGACCTCGCTCGCCCACGGCACCTTCTTCGGCGTGGGCGCGGTGGTGGCGACCTCGCTGGTGCCGGCCGACCGACGCGCCTCGGCGATTTCGCTGATGTTTGCCGGTCTCACCGTCGCCACCTTGCTGGGCGTGCCGGCCGGCGCGTGGCTGGGCCTGCAGTTGGGCTGGCGCGCGACGTTTTGGGCAGTGACGGTGATCGGCGTGTTGGCCACGGCTGCGGTGGCGCTATGGGTGCCGGCGGCTGCTGGCGCTGCCGTGCCGGTTCCGTGGCGGCAGGAAGTGGCGGTGCTGGCACGCGGTCAGGTGCTGCTGGCATTGGCGATGACGGTGATCGGCTATGCCGGTGTGTTTGCGGTGTTTACCTATATCCAGCCACTGCTGGTGGATGTCACCGGCTTTGCGCAGGCGGCGGTGTCGCCGGTGTTGTTGGTGTTCGGCATGGGCATGATCGTCGGCAATCTGCTGGGCGGTCGCCTGGCCGATCGGCGCCCCACCGCGACCCTGCTGGGCAGCTTGGCTGCCTTGGTGGTGGTACTCGGTGCGATGGGCTTTTTCCTGCATAGCAAGATCGCCATGGTGATGTTCGTCGGCCTGTTGGGCGTGGCCGCGTTCGCCACCGTGGCGCCGCTGCAGTTGCGCGTGCTGGAGCATGCACGCGGCGCCGGCCAGAACCTGGCCTCCAGCCTCAATATCGCCGCGTTCAATCTGGGCAATGCACTGGGTGCTTGGCTGGGCGGGCTGGTCATCGCTACGCGCGCTGGATTGGTGGCGACGCCGTGGGTTGCCGCATTGCTCACCGCCGTGGGCCTGGGCATCGCGTTGTGGAGCGTGCATCTGCAGCGTCGCGGGGCGAACGCGCCAGCCGCATGCGTGCAGGCGGGTTGATTCGCTCCTTCGATCGACCGGCACTGCGCGCGTTTCTTCGATTTCCAGGAGCATGTAATGGACACACGTTTTCTCGGTCGTTCCGGTTTCAAGGTGCCGGTGCTTGGCCTGGGTGCCGGCACGTTCGGCGGCAAGGGGCCGCTGTTTTCCGCATGGGGCGACACCGATGTGGCGCAGGCACGGCGCATGATCGATCTGTGTCTGGAGGCAGGCCTGAACCTGTTCGACACCGCCGATGTGTATTCCGATGGTGCTTCTGAGGACATCCTCGGTCAGGCACTGCAGGGCCGCCGCGATCGGGTGATCATCTCCACCAAGACCGGCTTGCGGTTGGGCGATGGGCCCAACGATGCAGGCGCTTCGCGCTTCCGGTTGTTGCGTGCAGTGGATGCTTCATTGCGACGCCTGCGCACCGACTATATCGACCTGCTGCAGCTGCATGCCTTCGATGCGATGACGCCGATGGAAGAGACCCTGTCCACGCTCGATGCGCTGGTGCGCGCCGGCAAGGTGCGTTATCTGGGCGCGTCCAACTATGCCGGCTGGCAGCTGATGAAGTCGTTGGCGGTGGCCGATGCGCAGGGCTGGAACCGCTTCGTCGCCAATCAGACCTATTATTCGCTGGCCGGTCGCGATTACGAATGGGAGCTGATGCCGCTGGGCATCGATCAAGGCGTGGGCGCGGTGGTGTGGAGCCCGCTGGGCTGGGGCCGGCTGACCGGCAAACTGCGCCGCGGCCAACCGCTACCGGAACACAGCCGCTTGCATGCCACTGCCGCCGCTGGCCCGGCGATCAGCGACGAATGCCTGTTCGATATCGTCGATGTGCTCGACGCCATTGCCGAAGAAACCGGCCGCAGCGTGCCGCAACTTGCCATCAACTGGCTGCTGCAACGGCCGACCGTGAGCACGGTGCTGATCGGTGCGCGCGACGAGGCGCAGCTGCGCCAGAACCTGGGCGCGGTCGGTTGGTCGCTGACACCGGAGCAGCGTGCGCGCCTGGATGCGGTGAGTGCGGTGGAGCCGCCGTATCCGTACTACCCCTATTGGCGCGGGCACTTTGCCGAACGCAGCCCGCTACCGGTTTAGACAAGGCTGACTGCTCAAGGCGGGCTGCCACTGCCATACCGCAGCGCACCTGCCTCAACGAGCAGACGTCACCACGGCGGTATCCTGCTTGGAATCACCTTCGGCAGCAGGATGATGCCCACCACACCGTTGGTGCCTTGCAGGCAGGCACGCAACCAACGCCAAGAACCGTCTCGTATCAGTGTCCCAAGATGCGAAGCTTGAAATTCTCGAGCACGGCCGTGCTCTGCGGCGCGCTCATGTCGGTGACCTCCAGGGTCCATACGCCTTGAGACTTCTCATCCAGAAACGCATTGCTGGAGGTCAGGTCGATATAGAAACCGGTTTTTGCATACGTCTCGGCATCCAGCGCAGAAAACGGTGTCAGCACGTAGCTGCGTGTGCCACCGGGAGACTCCAGCACCACGCGCAGGTTGGTGGGAGCGCGATGCGACGTGGCAAGCGACAGTTGCACGCCTTCCACCTTCATTGCCTGGGTGATACGAATGTGCTGCCTGGCTGGTTGCGCTGGGCCGCCGATCTGGCTGGCTGCAGCGGTGCATGCCACCCACTGCGTCTCGCGTAAAGGCGGCAGGGGCTTGAAGTAGGTCGCCTCGTAGACGGCTGCCGCGCCATCGGCCAGGCCGAAACCATACCAGTTGCTGAAGCGATGCCCGGCCGCATTGGTGATCCAGCCCGGATCGATCACGCTGCCCTGATACACCGCGCGGGGCTGCGACGGATCGATCTGGCGCGCGGTGGTGGCCAGAATGTACTTCACGTCACGCGCGCTCAAGTTTGGGTTGACCCCCAGCATGAGTGCGGCAACCCCTGCCACGGTGGGTGCGGCGGCCGAGGTGCCGTTGAACGTAGCGGTGTAATTACACGAGGGGTCGATCTTTGAGGCGCTGGTATCCAGCGCGTTTTCGGCCGGGCCGCCATGATCCAAGTTCGATCCCGCAGCGCATCCGCTCAGATCGGTCGTGACAATGGCGGGGTCGTAAACAAAGGGTGCCATAGCGGCTCCCAACTCTTCGGCTGCGTTGGGATAGAACGCGCGCTGGTATCCGATCAACCCGCCAAGTCCGGAAACCCATAACGCCGATCCAGGCGAAGAATACGCGGCGCGTTTGCCCGCCGCGTCCACGCTTGCGACTGCGATCGTGCCGAACAGATTATTGAAGGTGTCTTGATTGGCCAGGCCGCAGCCGACACCGTTCGCGCGCGCAGCGTCGCCGCAAGCATCGACAACATTTCCTTCCTGGTCCCGACCGCGCAAGTTGAGAAAACTGTTGCCAGCCGATTTGACGTAGATCGCACCGCGCCCACTTCGGGTTGACTGCATCAATGCATCCCACGATTGCTGGTCCTGCAGCGGGAAGTCCTGATAAAACGGGCCGATGTTGCCCCAGGAAAAGTTGAACACGTCCATGACACTGGACTGTGGACCATCTCCCCAGGCGTAGCGAATGCCCGCCTCTGTCACCGAGGACGCTTCGCCGAATGCAAACCCCGCAAGGGAGGCTTCGGGTGCAATGCCCCGACCACCGTGCCCGTTCCAACCGACTGCAGCGACGATGCCGGCTACTTGCGTTCCGTGATCGTAGCCGGGGCCCGAGGGCGTGGGATCGTTCGAACCATTCATGAAATTGTACGAGCCGTTCGGAATGACATTCGCCGCCAGGTCTTCGTGCCTGATCTCCAAACCGCTATCTACCACGCCGATGCGCACGTGTTTGCCGCGGATATTTAGCGCGTGGAGGATGTCCACATCCATATCCACGCCTGCAACCGGACGGCTGTCTCCGATGACTGCCTGCCCCTGGTTCGAGACGTGCCACTGATACCGCAGCAGTGGATCGTCTGCCGCGCTGCTGGATGCATTGCCAGGCATGGCTGCCTGTGCAGCAAAAGAGGCAAGACCGATCAGCGTCGTGCCGATCGATAGAGCTGGATGTTGCTTGCGAAATAGGTACATTGCGATGATCTCCAATCGGAAGTGGGATGCAGTCGAGACGTCGCGTGCATCCGTTCTGATTACTCATTGCTGCCGACGGCCGCTGACAACGTGCGTTGGGCCTGTCCGGCAGGCCAGATCGAACTGCGGAACACGTGCAGGAAGCAGCGCTGGCCGCAGGCATCTGCCGGCGACCAGCGTGTGGTCACATCGGTTGCATGATTGATTGCGCCACAACGAGCGAGAGCTGCGCACCGCCGCTGTTGGTTTGCAGGCGAGCCAGCGCCTGTTGCGCCTTTTCGACCGAGGAATAGGCAATCACCGCGCTGTCATCCACTGCCGACGTGTACACGATGCTGCCGCCCGAGTTGCGCGCCAGCAATACTGCGTTAGTCGGTGTGGTGCCGATGAGTTTCAGCTGCGGCCGCACCAGCACCACGCGTCCGTTGCGTTCGTTCACTGCTGCGGCCATGGTCCGCTCTGCACTGGAGATTGACGGGGAAGCGCTGCGCGCAGCGCCGGCGGGTGTGTCCAGAACCACCGCGTAAGGGCCGATCCGCGCGGCAACCTTTCCCGTGGGCCGTGCCGCGATGGGAGTGGCACGGGTCTTGGCGGCGGGTGCTGCGGCGCTATCCGCAAGCTCGGCCGGAAGCGGGTCGGAGACCACCGTTCCCGGCAGCATGCGGTAGGTGTCCGGACCGGACTTGAAGCGCTCGCCAGTCGCTGCGGCGCGCAGTGCCTGAGCGTCCATGTACTGCGCGGCCTGCGTGATGCCGCACGCGCCGAAGGAAGCAAGGATTACCGAAAGAACAAACGTGGTTTTCATGTCAGTGCCCCAGGATGCGAAGTTTGAAGTTCTGTAACGCCGCCGTGGTTGTCGGCTCGCTCATGTCGGTGACTTCCAGTGTCCACACGCCCTGCGCTCCCTCATCCAGGAACGCATTGCTGGAAGTGAGGTCGATGTAGAAGCCGGTCGCCGCGTACGCGGCGGCATCCAGGACCGAAAACGGCGTCACCACGTAGCTCCGCGTGCCGCTGGGCGACTCCAGCACCACGCGCAGATTGGTCGGCGTGCGATGCGACGTGACCAATGACAGCTGCACGCCTTCCACCTGCATCGCCTGGGTGATGCGGATGCGTTGCTTGGCTGGTCGCGCAGGTCCGCCGATCTGGCTTGCAGCAGCGGTGGATGCAACCCACTGCGTATCGCGTACCGGAGGCAGGGGCTTGAAGTAGGTCGCCTCGTAGACGGCTGCGGCGCCGTCGGCCAGGCCAAAGCCATACCAGTTGCTGAAACGATGCCCGGCTGCATTGGTGATCCAACCCGGGTCGATCACACTGCCCTGGTAGACCGCAGCAGGCTGCCAGGGATCGATCTGGCGCGCGGTCTTGGCCAGGATGTACTTGACATCGCGTGCGGTCAGGCTGGGGTTGGCACTGAGAATAAGCGCTGCGACACCGGAGACGGTAGGCGCAGCGGCAGATGTGCCGTTCATCAACGCGCTGTAATTGCAGGATGCGTCGATCCTGGAGGTGCTGCCAGTAAGCGCGTTTTCGACCGTAGCGCCGTCCACATTGTCGCCAGCGCTGCAGCCGCTGAGATCGGTGGTGACGATGGCCGGATCGTAAGCGAAGGGCGCGGTATCAGGGGCAAAGACCTGGGCCGCATTGGGATAGAACCTGCTCTGGTATCCAAACTCTCCGCCCAGACCGGATATCCACAACGCGGAACCAGATGACGAGTAGGAGGCCCGCTTGCCCGTGGCGTCCACGCTGGCGACCACGATGGTGGCGGGAAGATTGCTGAGTGGATCAACATTGGCGAGCAGGCAGCCGACATTCAAGGTGCGCGACAGTTCGCTGCAAGCATTGACGACGTTGCCTTCTGCATCGCGGATGCGAAAACGCCTGAAGTTGTTGCCGGCTGACTTGATATAGATGCCACCCAGCCCGCCGCGTGTCGAGCGCATCAACGCTTCCCAGGCCTGACGCTCTTCCAACGGAAAGTCGGGGTAGCTGGCCTGGGCCGAACCCCAGCTGTTGTTGAAGATATCGATGGTGCGTGCTTCGGGACCATCGCCCCAGGAATAGCGGACTTCTGCGTCGCTGCCGGCCGAGTCGCTCCCCAGAAAATCGAAGCCGGCAAGCAAGGCTTCGGGCGCAACGCCGCGACCGCCACGGCCATTCCATCCAACCGCAGCGATGATGCCCGCGACCGAGGTGCCGTGACCGAAATTCGGGTCGTTTGGTGTGGGATCGTGCGATCCGTTGCCGAAATTGTGCGAACCATCCGGGATGATGTTGTCGCGCAGATCTTCGTGGCCGATCTCCAGGCCGTTATCTACTACGCCAACGCGCACGCCACGACCGCGAATGCCCAGCGCATGCAGGAGATCAACATCCATATCGACGCCGGACACGGGGCGGCGGTCGCCAATGACCGCCTGCCCCTCATTGGAGATGTGCCACTGATAACGCAGCAATGGGTCGCCTTTGGCGTCTCCGGCACGTGCAAGGCCTGCCGGCTGTGCGGCGGTCCCCAGCATGGGGAGAGTTCCGATCAATAGCGCGAGGTAGCGCCTTCGAAATAATTTCATTCCAATTGACTCCAGTCGAGGGGTGGCACAATTGAAGTGGCACAGACACCCGTCCGGCCGCTCAGGAATCGGTCAGCTGAGGCTCCGTCGCGCAGATGGTGGCCGTCAGGCCCGAGGCGGTGGAGCCCGTGTCGGTGTCATGCGGTTGCGGGGCTTGCCGCGTGAGGAACATCAGCCGCGCCTATGCGGCGCCGGGGCGGAGGAAATCCGGCGGCGTTTGCTGGAAGAGGGTGAATCCAAGAAGACAGCAACAGGCATCATGTCCATGTGTCCTGAAAAGGAAGAGCAGTGAAGAGCGCATCCGTGTACTGAAGGATGGATGCGACAGGTCGTCGATCGGCTCCCCTGTGCGCATCTGCGCAGCCGATGCTGGCGGTGCGCATGCACAGGCAGCACCTTGATTAAAAGTGGGTAAACCCTCGCGCGCAAGGCGAGCGAACAATGCATCGCGCGTGACCGATCGCGCACTTTATGTCAGTCATGTCGGATCGCGAATCAAATGCGAAGTTTTCGGGGGCGAAATCGCGTTTATTGTCGCTGTTTAATACGATATCGATATGCAAGAACAATCGTGGTGCGCGGATTTTCTTCGCATTTCGAGCGTTTTGCGCCGGGCGTGACAGCCGCAGCGATCAGGGATGGCCGCAAAGACGATATGGCTGATAAGCGGGCAAGCCGCAGGCAAGCGCAGTGCCTGCGTTTCCGCTTCGCACTTTAAGGGCCCGTAGTGCGCCCACCCGCAGACCGCGCCACAGCCTGGATTGCTGCTCGGGATGGCGCCATCCGTTGATTACCAGCGATACGCCACCGACATCTGGTACTGCCGCCCGGCAATCGGCCGGCCCATGAACACGCCACCGGTTGCCGCGCCCTGCACGCGCACATTGCCTTCGGTCAGGCCCAGCGTGTCGGTGATGTTGCTGCCGCTGGCAGTCACTTCCCAATGCTCGCCCACATGCAGGTTGGCGCCGATATCCAGCATGTCGTAGGACGGCAGGCGCTGGCTGTTGGCCAGATCCGCAAAGCGCTCGCCCACGTAGGAATAGGTGGCAAACAGCTTGAGATCGCCGAACGGCAGCATCCAGTAATAGCTGGGCGTGATGCGGAACTGGCGCTTGGGCTGGCGCATCACCTGGTTGCCGGTGAAGTTCTGATAATCCCGGTACTTGGCATCCAGCCAGACGCCGGTACCGGCCAGCTCGAAACCGCCGAACGGGCGGATCGCCGCTTCCACTTCCATGCCGTAGGCGCGCGAATCGCCGACTGCAGTGAAGTTGGTGCCATCGGCCAGGAACGCCTGAAACGGCGAGTTCTCGAAGGTGTTGTAGAACGCGGTCAGGTACAGGTCGTAGTTGCTGGCGCCGGACTTGAGACCGAGTTCGTACTGATCCACTTCCTGCACGCGATTCTGTCCATCGCGCAGATTGTCGAAGCCGGGAAACTTCACCCCGGAGTTGACGCGCGCGAACAGGCTGTTGTGCTGATCGAGCGTGAAGTTGAGGCCCGCAGTCCACGAGAACGCTTCATCGTCCTGATCGATGCGGCGGGTGCTGGCCAGTGCCAGCGAGGTGGCGTTGTCGTACAACGTGGCCGGGTTGCCATCCAGATCGACGCTGGCGGTATCGTGCACGTCGCCGGTCACGCTCTGGCGTTCGTAACGGGCACCCAGGTCCAGGCGCAAGCGCTCGTTGAGTTCCCATTCGTCGGCAACGAAGGCGGCGATGTTCTCGCCGTCGTAGTTCGCGCGCAGGTTGAAGAATGCGGTGCTGGTGAAGCCCTGGCGCGTGGCCTGTTGCCCATTGTCCAAGGCCAGATCGATACGCCGCGCGTTGTTCTGTGCAGTGAGCAACATGGTGTTGCCCAGGTACCAGGTGTCGGCCGAGGAGTACTTGGCGTAGTACGCGCCCACGGTGAGCGTATTGCCGGCAAACAGTTCGCGGCTCAGGCGCAAGTCGTTGGTGACCGAATTCAGGCGCTTGTCCACCGACCACCAGCCGGCTTCGAGCACCTGCTGATTCGGGTCGACCGCGCCGCCGCCGTTGGTGAAACTGCCGCTGCCGGTGATGCCATAGCTGGCGATGAAGTCGCTCAGGCGCTGCGGTGCGTCGCCGGTGAACAGCGCATAGGTCGGCGCGCTGCCGCTCATCACGTTGAAGCGATCGGCGATGGTCCAGGCGCCGGTTTCCCAGTTCAATTCGCCGCCGAACACATCGATATTGACGCCACGTCCGTCGGCCAGATCGCGTCGGATGGTCTGTCCATTCGGCCCGACCAGCAGATCGACATTGCGGAAGTCGCGGCCGAGCAGGGTGCCGGTCTGCGCATTCAAGCCGGGGAAGCTGGACAGGTCGTTGCCGTTGTTGCGCGATAGCAGTGGAATGGCGGTATAGAAGGCGTTGTTGTCGTCGGTATGCCGCGCGTACAACGACACTTCGCCGCTGTCCCAGCGCTTGCTCAAGGTGGCGCTGAACTGGCCGCCCTTGTCGGCGGAGAACTGCGGGTCGCGCACGCCATCGGTCTCTCGGAAAAAACCGCCCACGCTGTAATACCAACCATTGCCCATCGGCCCGCTGTTGAATACATCGATGCGGCGCAGGTCGTTATTGCCGCCGGTCAGGCGCACGCTGCCTTCGGGTTCGTCCTGGCCTTTTTTCTGGATGAAATTGACTGTCAGCCCCGGCTGCCCATTGGAGAAAATCGGGCTGGAACCACCACGCAACACTTCCATGCGCTCGACCGTGTCGTCGACGCGGAACAAGGTGGAGTTTTCCAGAAACGACAAGCTCGGTGGCGGAAACAACGGCGAGCCATCCAGTTGCATCGTCACGAACGGTGCGTCGCCTTCGGAGGGCATGCCGCGCACGAAGATGTTGGCACCGGTGCCACCGCCGCTGGGCTCGGCCCACACGCCCGGCACGATCTTCAACAGGTCCGCGGTGCTCTGCGGCACCGCCTGCTGAATCTGTTCTGCGCTGGCGGTGGTGATCGAAAAGCTGGCATCGCGCTTGGCCAGGCCCTTGAAGCGCGCCGTGCCGCTGACGATCACTGCATCCAATGTGGTGGCGTCGGTGCGCGGTTCTGCTGTCGATGTTTGCGCATGCACAGCGGGCGCAAGCAGGGCGCCAATGGCCAGGGACAAGGCATAGCGGGGCATCGATGACGACATGAAAGCTCTCCTTAGAAGCGTCGCAACTGGCAGCGATGCGTGCAGTCGCGCACGCCCTGCCAACAAAGTGACCGGCAGCACATCACAGCGCCGGTAGCGCAACGCGGTAACGCACGTCGCGTTGTTGTTCTAACGGAGTTGTGCAGAAAAGCTGTTGTGCGCCGCGTCAACGCATGCACGCGCGCGCTTGCGCATGCGTCACGCCGCTGCGCGTACCGGCGCCGCTTCTCGAATCGGCAGATTGATCAGTGCGGCGACCACTGCCAGCACCATGTCGGCGTACCACATCCAGCTGTAATCGCCGAAGCGCTCCAGCGCTAGGCCACCCAGCCACGCGCCGAAGAAACCGCCTACCTGATGCGACAACAAGGTCAGCCCGAACAACGTTCCCAGATAGCGCGGGCCGAACAGCTTGCCGATCAATCCTGCCGTCGGTGGCACCGTGCCCAGCCAGGTAAAGCCCAGTGCCGCGGCAAACAGGTAGAAGGTCAGTGGCGTCGGCGGCGCAATCAGGTACAGGCCGATCAACACCGCACGGCTGGCGTACAAGGCGCACAGCAACCACTTCATGCGGATGCGTTCGCCCAGTTTGCCGGCGACCAGGCTGCCGGCCACGTTGAACAAGCCGATCAGCGCGATCGACACCGCCGACACGCTGGCAGGCAGGCCGCACAGTGCGATTTCGCCGGGCAGGTGCGTGACCAGGAATGCGATGTGTACCCCGCAGGTAAAAAAGCCCAGATGCAGGCACCAGTAACTGCGATCGCGTACTGCCAGGCGCAACTGCGCACGCAAACCGATGTCGTCGTTTGCGACCGTACTGCGCGTGCCTGACGGCGATGATCGGCGTCGCAGCGGCCAGGCCAGCGGCAAGGTCAGCAACGAGATCACTGCCAGCCCGGTCATCGCCTTGGCCCAACCGGCTGCGCCGATCATCAACTGCACCAGCGGCGCAAACACGAACTGCCCGAGCGAGCCACCGGCATTGATCAGCCCGGCCGCGAACGAACGCCGTTCCGGCGCAATACGACCGGCGGTGGCACCGATCAGCACCGAAAAACTGCCTGCGCCCGCACCTGCGGCCGCCAGGATGCCGAGCGAGACGATCAGCCCCCATTCGCTGGCCATCCGCGGGCTCAGCCCCAAGCCCAGCGACAACAACACGCCGCCGAACAGCAGCACCGGCAACGGGCCGCGCTCGTCGGCAATCGCACCGAACACCGGTTGCACCGCGCCCCAGACCAATTGCCCCACCGCCAGCGCGAAGCTGATCGACGCGATGCCGATCCCGGTCTGCCGATGGATCGGCTCCACGAACAAGCCGGTGGTCTGGCGCGCGCCCATCGTCAGCATCAGCATCGCCGAGGCGGTGAGCAGCAATCCCCAATGCGCGCTGGCACGCGCGCTCGCAGACGTGCTCATACAGCCGCACCCACGTCCAATGCCGCATCCAGCAGCGCCAACGTGGCATGCAACTGATCAGTGGACGCGCTACCAAACAGGGTTTCCAACTGCCTCTGTGCGGCTTGCCAATGCGGAAATGCGCGCACCAGCAACCCACGGCCGCTGCGGCTCAGGACCAGCCATTTCTGCCGGGCATCCTCGCCGCGTTGGGTCTTGATCCATCCGGCCGCCAGTAGCGGTTTGAGGTTGCGGGTGAGGGTGGTGCGGTCCATGCCCAGCGTGTGTGCCAGCGCGCCCAGCGATTGCGCCGCATCCAGCCTGCGCAGGATCGAGTACTCGTTGAGGCTCAGACCCACCGGCGCCAACGCGCGGTCGTACAGCTGGGAGGTGCGCCGCGCAGCACGGCGCAGATGAAAGCAGGTACAGCCGCTGAGCTTGGACATGGGATGCCTCCACAGTGGCAGGCAGAATGCGTGTATATGCACCTATTGGCAAGTTTTAGTTGGAAGTTTCAAGATGCTGTCGCTATCCATGCGAACGCTGGCCGCTGTCGATGGCTTGCGGTCTCCAACGGTGTCGCTTGGCTGTGGGTGAGAGGTCCAGTACTGCGTCCGACGCCGACCCGCCGACCCGCCGGGCAGCTGAGCCCGCAGCGGGCCGGCCTCGGCCGCTGAGCAGGTCGCAGCGGCACGATGCACTTTTTGGTACGCGATGCAGCGCTGGCGCAGCGATCGGATCGGCAACCCCAAAAAAAGAGGCCGCCCGAAGGCGGCCTCGCTTATGACGGCGGGAGAGAGGGTACCGTCAGAAGAACATCCGCACGCCAAACGAAGCACTGCGGCCAGGCAGCATCACATCGTCCTTGAGGAAGGAGGTGTGCACGCGTGCGTCCTGATTGGTCAGGTTGTTGCCATCCAGAAACACTTCCCACGCATTGCTGCCGCGGTCCACGTGGTAGGCCAGATGCGCATCGACGAACGTATAGCCGTCGGTCGCGGTTTCGTTCACGGCGATCTTGTCCTGCTTCATGGTGCGGGTGGCACCGAGCGAGGCACGCCATTGGTCGGCATTCCAGCGCATCTGCGCGCCGACACGGCCCGGGGCGATACGCGGCAGGTTGCCGCCATCGTTCAAGCGCGCACGCACGGTGTCGCCGAACACGCGCAGGTCCCAGGCGCCGGTGTCGTTGTTAGCCAGATGGAAGGTGGCCTCGCCTTCGAAACCGTGGAAGATGGCGTCGGCCTGGGTCCACTGGCGGATCGGCAGAAAGTCGTTGTCTTCGGCGTTGAACCACTGGTTGCCGGTGTCGACGATGTAGACGAAGTCGTTGTAGCGGTTGTAGTACGCGGCGACCTTGGCATCCACCCACTCGTTCTGGAAGTTCAGGCCCAGCTCGGCCTGGTTGGCCTTTTCGGTCTTCAGATTCGCATCGCCGATCTCGAAGGCCAGCGTGGCGATATGCGGGCCGTTGGCGAACAGCTCTTCTTCGGCCGGCGCGCGTTCGGCGTGGTCGAGGTTGGCGGTTAAACGCCATTGTTCGTTGAAGCGGAAACCGCCGCTGAGCGAGAAACTGGTCGGGGTGAAGTCGCGGTCCACGCCGATGTCGGTCTGGTACTTGACCTTGTCCACGCGTGCGCCGAGTTCGGCAGTAACGCGATCCCAGCTATTGCGCGCAACGCCGAACACGCCGAGCGAGCGCGTATCGGTCTTGGGCACGAAGGATTCTTCGCCCACGGCCTGGAAGGTGGTATCGCTGCCCTGCAGGCCGAACGCGGTCTGCCAGCCGCCGCTGAAGGTGAAGGAGGCTTCCACGCGGCCTTCGTTTGCCCGCTTGGTGAACACGGTGCCGACTTCTTCGCCTTCGAACTCGGTGTGCGCGTAATCGGTGTGGCCGAAGCTGTAGCGCAACGCGCTGCCTTCGCCCCACGGATCGGTCAGCCCGCCCTTGAGGTCGTAGCGGTCCTGCTGCAGCTTCAACGACACGCCGCGCTCGCCGATCGACAGATCGCCCGGCTCGCCGGGATTGCCGTAGTTGTCGCGGAAGCGCGAGGCCGACAGGCCGACAAAGCCCCAATCGCCCGACAGCGAGGCGCCGATCGAGCCCACCTTTGAGTCGATCCAGGAGTTGGCCTGGCGCCCTTGCGGGGTGTCGTAATCGTTCTGGTTGCGGTACACGCCATCGGCATGGATCGACAGCCCGCTGCCATTGCCGGCATCGACGCGGAACATGTCGGTGTTGCCGTCCTTGTCGCCGCCGTCGAAGCGCACTTCGGCGCGGCCGCTGAAGCCGTCCACCGGGGTTTCGGCAATGCGTCCGTCGACCACGTTGACCACGCCGCCGATGGCGCCGGAGCCGTACAGCAGGGTGGACGGACCTTTCAACACTTCGATCTGGTTGGCCAGGAATGGCTCGATCGCCGGCGAGTGATCCTGGCTGACCGTTGATACGTCCTGGGTGGACAGGCCATCGCGCAGCACCGCCACGCGCGGGCCGTCCAGGCCGCGGATGATCGGCCGGCCGACGCCGGGGCCGAAGTTGGAACTCTGCACGCCGGGCAGGCTGGACACGGTTTCGCCCAGGCTCTCGCTACGCACTTCGTCCAGACGCTCGCCGGCCAGCACTTCGACCGGGCGGCTCAATTCGCCGGCCGCATCGCGCAGCGGGCTGGCGGTGACAACCACCTTGTCCAGGTCCTTGATATGGCGGCCGCTGGAATGGGTGGCGTCGTGGCGCGTGTCCGAACTGGGCGGGGTCTGCGGGTCGGCCGGGGCTGGCGCGTCCTCGGCCATGGCCAGGGCAGGGGTCAGCAGGCTGGTCAGGGCCAGCGTGAGCGTGGAGCGGCGAAACGAGGAAGCGAGGCGAGGATGCATGGCGGGCCGGACTCTGTGATTGTTACTTTATATCAATGATAAGGCGCAGCTTGGCTGCTGGGCCGACGGCGAGATCTGCGGCTGCACAGTGCAGTGGCGCGGATCCGGGAGCGAGTAAGCTCTGGAACAAGCAAGATGTTATATTATTCCACGTCGCCGCGAACACCTGCTGGAAGTCATGCCTCTACCGTCCCTTCGCCATGTGCTCGACCGCTTCGGTGCGACCGGTTCGCTGCTGTGTGCCGTGCATTGCGCCGTGCTGCCGTTGGTGCTGGCGCTGGCGCCGTCGTTAGGCCTGTCGTTCTGGCTGGGCGATGGTGTCGAGCTGGCCATCGTCGTCTTCGTGAGCCTGCTCGGCCTTTTCAGCCTGGTATTGGGCTATCGCCGGCACAAGGCGCTGCATGCGCTGGCGCTGCTGCTGCCGGGGTTGCTGCTGCTGTGGGCCGGCCTGCTGTACGACCCGCTGCACCACGCGGCGATCCCGCATGCGGTGGTGATGACGCTGGGCGGCGCGCTGGTCGGTATCGCCCATCTGGTCAATCTGCGTCTGAACCACGGCCATGCCCACGTTCACGACGCCAGCTGCGCACACTAACCCAGGCTGCGCGGGCCGGGGCCGTCGTGGTAGGCTTGCCGGCCTTGCGCGAGGGCGCCGCCGGCGTAAACCTCGCCAGACCCGTGTTCAGCGCGGGGATTTTGTATTCAGTATTCACATTCAGGAGTCGACGAACATGGGTAAGGGTGACCGCAAGACCGCCAAGGGCAAGCGCTACAATTCCAGCTACGGCAATTCGCGTTCGCACGCGGTGAGCAAGGTTGTCGTGGGTGCAGCTTCCCCGGTTGCCAAGAAGGGCGTGGTCAAGGCCCCGGCCAAGAAGGCTGTAGCCAAGAAGACCGTCGCCAAGGCCGGCTGATTCCTAGCCCGCTTCGCGACACCAGAACGCGGCGCTTGCGCCGCGTTTTTTTATGTCCGAGGTCAGCGCAAACGCGCGCATTGTTGCTAGCGCGTCGTTTCCGCAGCCGGCGATTGGCTGGCCGCCGCCGGCGCCAGCAACTGTTCGGCCAGTCCGCGATAGATCGGCGTCTTGCACACCAGCCCGGACACCGCACGCGAAATCAGCACGGTGGCCAGGATCGGCAGCAGCATCTGGCTGGTGTCGGTGAGTTCCAGCGAGATCACTGCCGAGGTCAGCGGCGCCTGGGTCACGCCGGTCAGATAGGCGCACATGCCCAGCAGCACGAAGGTGCGCGGGTCCACGCCCGGCATCAGCACCGACAGGTTGTGGCCGATGCCGGCGCCCACCGCCAGCGCCGGCGAGAACAAGCCGCCCGGGATGCCCGCCAGGTACGAGACCAGATTGGCGACCAGCTTCATCAGCCCGAATTCGTGGCCGACCACCGCATGCCCCTGCACCAGACTGCGCGCCTGCTCGTAGCCGGTGCCGAACGCGCCTTGCCCGAACACCAGCGCCAGGCCGACCAAGGCCACCCCGCACAGCGCGGCCAGCAGCACCGGATGGCGCTGGCGCAGCGTTGCCAGCCAGCGCGGCTTGCCACTGACGCTGGCCAGCACCAGGCGCGCGAACACCCCGCCGAGCAGGCCGGCCACGCCGCCGCACAGCGCGATCGCCAACCACGCCTGACCCAGCGGCAACGCCACCGCCACCTTGCCGAAATAGGTGTAGTTGCCCAACAGGCCCAGCGACACCACGCCACCGACGATCACCGCCGTGAGCAGGGTGCCGGAGAAGCGGTGCTCGAAACGCCCGCTCAGTTCTTCGATCGCAAACACAACGCCGGCCAGCGGCGTGTTGAACGCCGCCGCGATACCGGCCGCGCCGCCGGCAAGCAGAAAATGCGAGAGCTCGCGCGGATCGTGAAACCCGAACCAGCGCCCGAACACATGCATCAGGCTGGCGCCGACATGCACGGTGGGGCCTTCGCGGCCCACCGAGGCGCCACCGAACAACGACAAGGTGGTCAAGGCGAGCTTGCCGATCGACACGCGCAGCGACAGATTGGTTTCGCGAAACGCCGGATCGTTATGTTCCAGTGCAGCGATGACCTGCGGGATGCCGCTACCACGCGTGGGGCGCATTGCGCCGGAGGTGAGCCAGGCCAGCAAGGCGAAGATGCCCGGCGTCAGCAGCAGCGCCCACCAGATCGAATGCGCGATGATGCGCTGAAACAACTGGAAGGCCGCATCGCTGGCCTTGGCGAACACGATCGCCACCAGCGCCACCGCAATGGCGCCACCCCACAGTGCAGCGCGGCGACGCCAGCCTTCGCTGGATAACAGCGGCCGCAGCCGACGTGGCGAGGGATCAGAAGCAGACATGCCGCTATTGTCGCATCGACGCGTTGCGGCCGGGCCGTCTTGAAGTGACCGATAACACAGTTGCGCTCACCGTCAGGCGTGTGCGGTTCGCGCTTGGTGCGGCATGCAACCGCGCATGCCGGTTTTGAGCGCGCCGTCTGCGCTCTGCTTGAAGTGCATCGGCTACATGTCGTCGGTGGTTCTCGCTCAGCGTGCGTCGGCCGGCGGCAGGCGCAAGGCCGGCAACAAGGTGGCGGGATTGCCATCGTTGGGCGCGGCGGGAATTCCCAACAGCCGCGTCATCAGGGAGTACACATCGACATTATCGAAACCCGGCAAAGTCTTGCCCTGCGCGAGATCCGGGCCTTGCGCCAGGAACACCGCGCGCATCGACGGCAGCGCCGGATCGAAGCCGTGCGAGCCGCGCATCTGACCGGGCACGCGCTTGGCCAGCTTGTCCGGAAACAGTGCGTCCCAGCCCTCGTGCATCTGGCACAAGATCGGCGGAATGCGCGGGTGCGTACCGTAGTGCCAACGTACGGGCAGCGCTGCCTTGCGCCAGCAGTCGTACTGCGCATGCGCACCGAGCAGGGTGGCTTCGGCGCGCGCCTGCTGCCCGGGCACGGGATCGAAGCTGATCACTTGGCCCTCGGTGATTGCAGTGGCGATGGTGGGCAGCGCCAGGTCTTCCACGCTGAGCGTATGCCCGGGCGGCACCTCGGCCATGCCGTGGTCGGAGACCACGATGATGTTGGTGCGGCTGCGCGTGCCGTCGCGCTGCATGCCGGCCAGCAGGCGGCCGATGGCGCCATCCACCGCGCGCACGCTGTCGGCGTACTCGCGCGACTCCGGGCCATGGTCATGGCCGGCTTCGTCCACGTGTTCGAAATACAGCGTGACCAGGCGATTGGTGGCAGCGCCTGATTCGTCCAGCCAGCCCAGCACCTCGTCCACGCGCGCGTCCAGACCGGTGCCTTCTTCGTAGTGGCGCCAGCGCGTGGGGCGCACACCTGCGATCGCCGCCTCGCTGCCGGGCCACGACCAGGTCGCTGCATGCAGGCCGTTGTTTTCGGCACCCACCCAGATCGGTTCACCGCCCCACCAGCGCGCATCGCCCACGGCCTCGGGCTTGCTCAGCCAGAAGCTACCGAGCACCGGGTCACGCATGCTGTTGTGCACGATGCCGTGGTGGTCCGGGCGCAGGCCGGTGACCAGCGTGTAGTGATTGGGAAAGGTCAGCGATGGATACGACGGCGTCATCCAGCGCGCACGCACGCCGTCGTGCGCGAGCTGCGACAGGTTGGGCGTGATGCCGCGATCGAGCATGTCGGCGCGCAGGCCGTCGATGGAAATCAGCAGCAAGGTGTGCGGCGTGTCGCTGGATGGCGCTTCTACCGATGCCGACTCGCTGGAGACGGCCGGTGGCGCGCTGCGCGGCAGAGTGCTGGTACAGGCCGTGAGCAGCGCAAACGCGGTGGCGGCGAACACAAAACGTCGATCGATCATCGCGCCAGTTTACGGCGTGGCAATGACTTCGCGAAGTCAGCGCACCTTGGTTGCAGCGAGTTCGGCGAACAGATCGTCGGCAGGTGCGCTCTGGCGCGGCGACCAACCTTCCAGCTGCAACAACGCCTGCTTGGTCGGCAGGCCGCCGCCGAAGCCGGTCAACGCACCGTTGGCGCCGATCACGCGATGGCAGGGCAGCACGATCGGCAGCGGATTGCGGCCATTGGCGGCGCCGACTGCGCGGCTGGCGGCCGGCCGTCCCACCGCATGCGCCAGCTGCGCATAGCTCCAGGTCTGCCCGAACGGAATCTGCGCCAGCGTGTGCCAGACCTGCAGCTGAAATGGCGTGCCGGCTGGTGCCAATGGCAGATCGAAACTGCGTCGCCCGCCGTACAGATAGTCGAGCAATTGCTCGCGTGCCTCGCGCACCAATGGTGCATCGGGATCGTGCAACCAACGCGCGCGGCCGAGCGCGTCGTAGCGATTCTGCGCGAACAGGATGTGGTGCACGCCGGCGTGATCGGCGGCCACGCTGAGTGCGCCGATCGGCGAGGGGAAGGTGTCGTAATACAACGTGCTCATGAACGGGTGTCCTTGCGATCGACGGCGAGATGCCACAGGTGCAATACGGCGTAGGCGCGCCACGGCCGCCATGCCCGCGAGCGCGCTTCGGTGGCGCGTTCGCTCAGGCGCTCCGGCGTGCCGAGCACCTGTTGCAGGATCAGGTCGCCGGCCGGAAACGCATCCGGATGCGATAGCGCACGCATGGCGATGTACTGCGCGGTCCATGGCCCGATGCCGGGCAACGCCGTGCAGGCGGCGACGAACTCGGGCAGGCGCTGGCCGGCGCCGAAATGTAGCCGGCCTTGCGCGCATGCCGATGCCAGCGCACGTAGCGTGGCGGCACGTGCACGTGGCAGGCCGAGGTATTCCAGCGGCGCCTCGGCCAGCTGTTCCGGCGTGGGAAAGATGCGATCCAGGCCCGGCGGCATGTCGACATGATGGCCGCCATGGCGCTCGACCAGCCGCGCCGCCAGCGTCGCCGCACCGGCCACGCTGATCTGCTGGCCCAGTACCGCGCGCACCGCCACTTCAAAGCCATCCCAGCCGCCTGGCACACGCAGGCCGGGGCGGCGCGCGATCGCCTCGGCCAGCAGCGGCTCGGACGCCAGCGTGGCGTGCACCGCCTGCAGATCCGCATCCAGATCGAACAACCGGCGCACGCGTCGCACGATCTGCGGAATCTGGCGCGGGTCGGTCGCACCGATGCGCAACAACAACTCCGCACGCTGCGGCGCCGCGCTGACGTCGATCAGCGTCGCGTTGCCGGGTGTGCCGATCACGCGTCGGTAGCCGCTGGCGTCGACCTGCTCGATGCCGGGAATCGCTCGCCGCTGCAAAAACGCCAGCATCGCCGGTAGATCCAGCGGCGGCCGATAGCCGAGTCGCAAGGTCAGCTCGCCACCCGGCACCTCGGCACGCTGCTTGCGCAACGCCGATGGCGGCATGCCGCAGCCATCCAGAAACGCCGTGTTGAAGCGGCGCAGGCTGTTGAAGCCGGCCGCCAGTGCGACCTCGGTGACCGGCAATGCGGTTTCGGTCAGCAGTTGCTTGGCCAGCAGCAGCCGGCGCGTGCCATGCACCTGGATCGGCGTGGCGCCGAGCTGCTGCACGAACTGCCGCTGCAACTGGCGCGCACTCAAGCCCACCGCATCGGCCAGCGTCTGCACCGGCTGCTCCTGCAGGGCGCCTTCGACAATCATCGCCAACGCACGCTGCACGCTTTCTTCGCCCAGATGCTGCTGCGCTTGCGGCGACAGTTCCGGCCGGCAGCGCAGGCATGGCCGGTAGCCGGCCGCACTGGCCGCTGCCGCAGTCGCGTAGTAACTGATATTGCCCGGCTTGGGCGGCGGCGCCGGACATACTGGCCGGCAGTAGATACCGGTGCTGCGCACGGCGGTGAAGAACAACCCATCGAAGCGTGCATCGCGCGCCAAGCGGGCGCGGTCGCATTGAATTCGGTCGGGCGTGGCGGTCTGCATGGCGCCAGTCTATGCGCTCGCTCCGACCACGGCTGGCCGTTTTCGGACAGCACTGCGCAGGGTATGCGTGTTCATGGCAGGGTCAAACGGTTGGCCCATTCAGCCATAGACTGAGGGTGATCTCGGTCGCGGTCTGTGTCCTACCTCATGCTGAAACTGCTCTGCCTCTCTCTTTGCTGCTTGCTGGCGCTGTCTGGTTGCGATCGCACCGGCACGTCGGCCGATGCCGCGGGTGCGCAGCAGAACGGCGCGGGGCAGGCCGGCGATGGCGACCATATGGTCTCGGTGGATACGCCCGAGCCGGTGGCGCCGCCGCCGCGCCCGCGCGCGCAAACGGGCGAAGCGGGGTGGCCGCAGGCGGAACTGGAAGCCGGCCAGGCCTGGATCAGCTGCGCCACCGATTACAGCAGCGAAGCCGGCGATGGCACGCTGCTGCCGGCGCTGGATCGCGCCAGTGTGGAAGCGGCGCTGGCGCCGTGTCGCGACACCGGGCTGCTGCGGGTGCGTTACGCCGGCAAGATCAACGCCGGCTTCGCTGCGCTGGTGTGGCGGCTGGCAGCAGTGGCCGAGCAACTGCAGCTACCGCATCGCATCCTGGATCTGGATTCCAGCGGCGGGCAGGTGGAAGCGGCGATCCGCGCCGGCGATACGATCGGCGAATCCAACTGGACCATCTGGGTGCGCGAAGGCTCGATCTGCCACAGTGCCTGCGTGTTCGTGCTGGCTGCCGGCGACAACCGCCTGGTGGCCGGCAAGATCGGCATCCATCGCATGATGCGGATCAGTTCCAAGGCCACCTCCCGCGCGGAACTCAATCGCGAACTGCGCGAGGTCTACGGCAACGTCAAGGATTATCTGGAGCGCAACGGCGTGGCGGTGGCAGTGGCCGATCTGATGATGACCGTGCCCAACCGCAGCCTGCGCCTGCTGACGATGGACGAGCTGCGCGAGTACGGGCTGGATGGCACCAACGCGGTGCAGGACGATCTGGAGCGCATCCGCCAGATGCGCAAGTGCGGCGACGCCTTCGTGCGGCGCAAGGATGCGTTTCTGGTCGCCTTCGATCAGAAGTGCAAGGGCGAGGGCGCCGATCTGGAAGTGGTCAACGCCTGCGGCCTGGCCTTGAAGCAGCGCTTCGGTTTCCCGGATGCGGCCTGCCCGGAAGAAAGCCCGCTAGCCGAAACCGATGCCGCCGCCTTGCCTGCGACTTCCGATCCGGCGGAGGCGGCGGAGGCGGCTGCGGGCGACACCCAACTCGCCACGCCGGCACCGGCACCGTCCGCTGCCGAATCGGCCTCCGAGCCTGCGCCGGCCCCCGCTCACAGCGAAGGCTGAGCTTCACGCGCACCGCACCGTCCGCTGCCTATCGTCGCAGCAGACAACGGCGCCGGGGGGCAACATGATCGGGAAAACGAAAGGGGTGATGCTGGCGTACCTGCCATCGGCCCTGCTGGTGCTGGGCGGGTTCGGAATTGCCGAGCTCCTGCAGATGATCGCCGCAGCCAAACAAGTGCAATGGCCGGCCACGCTGGCGGTCTGGCTGAGTCTGGTCGCGTTGATTGCAGCCACTGCGCGTGCGCTGTGGATCAGCTGGCGGCTATGGCGGCCGCGCAGCGTTGCAACGGTCCCGCCGAGCGGAGACGCCTGACGCTGCCGGTCATGCAGTGAAACTTGTTGACGGCACGCCTGATGTCGATGCGCCATGGCGCTGCTCGCTCAACGTCATAGACGCAACACGCACTAGACTGCCGTTCCGGGCGCGCCCAGCGTGCGACGGTTCTCTCTCCATCGATACGCACAAAGGTCATCTACCCAATGTTCCGTCCCCGTTTGCTTGCCGTGCTGGTGTTGGCTCCGTCGCTTGCCTTCGCACAACACCCTCAGACCGGCGCGCGCCCGGCCGCCGCACCGGTTGCTGGCGGAACAACGGCCGCCGGAACAACCGCAGGCACGCCTGCAGCCACTACCGCGCAGCAGGCGCAACTGGTCAAGCAGAACACCGAGATGACCCAGGCCGCATTGCGTGTGGCGCAGATGGTCGATACCAACCAGGTCGCACCGCTATGGGATGGCGCCTCCACGGTGGCCAAGACGGCGGTCAAGCGCGATGTGTTCGTCAGCCAGATCGGCGCCGAGCGCGGGCGCCTGGGCGCGGTGGTCGGACGCGGGCAGGGCTCGGTGACACGGGTCAAGTACGGCCCCGGCGCGCAGGTGCCGGAAGGCTTGTACATCAATGTCAGCTTCCCGACCCGGTTTGCCAAGGCCCAGCAGCCGGTGCGCGAGCTGGTGTCGTTCCGGCTGGACGAGGACAAGACCTGGCGGCTTGCCGGCTACAGCCTGCGCGCGTCGATCAAGTGATGCAGCGGCCAACCGGGGACTCTGAGTGGAACTGACGATCGAACTAAAGATGCTGGGCTGGGCGATGGTGCTCGGCCTGGTGCAATTGCTGGCCGCCTCGGCCAGCATGACCGCCCAGCGCGGCAGCAAGTGGAACGCCAGCGCGCGCGATGGCGAGACCAAGCCGTTGACCGGTGTTGCGGCGCGGCTGGACCGCGCCTTCCGCAACTATCAGGAAACCTTTCCGATCTTCGCTGCTGCCGTGCTGGCAGTGAGTGTTGCCGGACGCACCAACGCAGAGACCGCGCTCGCTGTGCAGCTGTATCTGTGGGCGCGCGTGGCCTATGTGCCGGTGTATGCAGCAGGCATCCCTTATCTGCGTAGTGCGATCTGGGTGGTGTCGTTCTGGGGCATCGTCAAGTTGGTGCGGGCGTTGCTGGGCTGGTGACGCGCCGTGTTCTGCGTTCGCGCAGACGGCTGACGCGTGGCTGACAGAACGTTGCGAGCAGTCGCCTCGCCGCGAGATAGGCCTGGCTGACTGTTCGTGTGCTGCTTGATTCTGATCAAGGCCAGCCGACACCACTGCCGTTAAACTTAAGCGCATCGGTGGTGGCGGAGCACAGCATGCAATCGGTGGATATCGCGGTCATTGGCGCGGGGCCGGTCGGCCTGAGTTTTGCGCGGTCGTTGGCCGGCAGTGGTCTGTCGGTGGTGTTAGTCGATCAGCAAACCCGCGCGCAACTCGCCGATCCTGCCTTCGACGGACGCGAGATCGCGTTAACCCACGCCTCGCGTGCGCTGCTGGAACAACTGGGGATCTGGCAGCAGTTTCCCGGCGACGCGATTTCGCCGCTGCGCGATGCACGCGTCATGGATGGGCATTCGCAGTTCGCATTGACCTTTGCGGCCTCCGCACGCAGCGCTGGCGATCTGGGTTGGCTGGTGCCGAATCATCTGATCCGTCGCGCCGCCTGGCAGGCCGTGCAGGCACAACCTGCGCTGCAGATCCGTTGCGATTGCACGCTGCAGGCCGTGCAGCAATGTGGCGACCGCGTGGTGCTGCAGTTATCCGATGGGGAAACGCTATCGGCGCGCCTGTTGGTGGCGGCCGACAGTCGATTTTCCAGCACCCGGCGCCTGCTTGGTATCGGCGCGCAGCTGCGCGATTTCGGCAAGAGCATGCTGGTGTGCCGCATGCGGCATGCGCTGCCGCATCGGCAGGCGGCATGGGAGTGGTTCGGCTATGGCAAGACGCTTGCGCTACTGCCGCTGCAGGGCAATCGCGCCGGCGCAGTGCTGACGCTGCCGCCGCGCCAGACAGAGGCCTTGCTGGCGATGAACGCGGCGGACTTCAGCGCGGCGGTGACCGAGGCATTCGAACATCGGCTTGGCCCGATGCAGCAGGACGGCAGCCGGCATGCGTATCCGTTGGTGGCGGCGTATGCGCAGCGTTTCGTGGCTGAGCGTGCCGCACTGATCGGCGATGCGGCAGTGGGCATGCACCCGGTCACCGCGCACGGTTTCAATTTCGGATTGCAGGGCCAGGCACGCTTGGCCGAGCGGGTGCGTGCTGCCGCAATTGCCGGGCGCGATATCGGCGCTGCGTCGCTGTTGCACGGCTACGAACGCGCGCATCGGCTGGCAACGCGGCCGCTGTACGAAGCGACCAATGCACTGGCCGCGCTGTATACCGACGATCGTGCGCCGGCACGCGTGCTGCGGCATGGCGCCTTGCGTGCAGCGCATGCGGTGGCACCGTTCAAACAGGCGATTGCGGCGCATCTGACGCAGCGGAGCGTTTGATGCGTTGAAGTGATCGCGGTGGAAGCAGAGCCTGCCGCGCCACGTTGGTGCATCGCTGGGCGAGGTTGTTTTGCGATGGCTCTCAATGCGTGATCGGACAGTGGTGTCAGGCGATCATCAGGCTGTCGCTATGTAGGCGTCACGCATTACGCAAGGGGGGGCACCGCGCTGCGAGATTGCGTTGCAAGGGTTCGCAATTCGTGAGCGGACACCATGATCGGCCGATCATTCGGGGTTGCCCGTGATGCACTCATGCTCACTGTCGCCAAACAGACTGCAATCAGGCAGCTGCGCCCACCCGCGCAAGAATCGCATCGATCGCCGTCCGCGCATCGCCACTGCGCAAGGCTTCTTCCAGCAGGGGAATCACCCAGGCGCAGCCGGCTTTGGTCACATCTGCGCGCCAGCCGCCAGGCCAGCCTTCCAGCTCGTGCAAGGCCAGCATGCTGCAACCGCCACGCTCGGCGTGGCCACCACGAATCGACTGCTCGAACCAGAACGGCGTCGCCGAATCGGCATCGATCGAAAAAATATAGACATCGTGGTCCGGATCTTCTGCCGAGGGCGCGATATTGCGCCAGCTGACCTGCACCACCTTCATTCTGCCGACTCCGCATCCGGGTCCAACGCCAGCACGCGGATTTCCACATCGTCCAATTGCACCAGCTGGCCGGGGCGGATCTTGGCGGTCTTGCGCAGTTCCTGCACGCCATCGACGCTGACCGCACCACTGGCAACGATCGCCTTGCCCTGGCCACCGCTGTCGGCAATGCCGGCCAGCTTGAGCAGCTGGTTGAGCTCGATGTACTCGCCGTCCAGGTCGAATTCCAGGAATTGCATGGTGCGCTCGCTAACAGGAAGACCGCGATTATCCGCCTGTCGCAGGCGACAACACCACTGCGCCAAGGTGAAAGGCTGCAGCTGGATCGATACGTCACCACGCAAGCGCTTTGGCAGCATCCAATGCGCTGCGGTTCGCGTGTGGCGCCGGTGGGTTATTCGCCTCGAAAGCGGGCGATCTCGTCCAGCATGCTTTCGGCGCGGATGACGCCTGGGCCGACATGCGCGTTGTCGATACGTTCCAGCCACGGATGCTGGGTGCGTTGCAGTCGCCGGTAGCCGAGCCAGGTGCCGATGGCGCCGAGCACCCCCACCAGCACATTGATCAGCAGCCAGCTGTGCGGCAGCGTCATGCCGGTGAGCGTGCGCCAGAGGCCATCGGCCACTGCGACCCACAGCACCCAGAACGCGATGCCCAGCCACGGCGCCACCCGCGTGCGCCAGCGTCGCAGTTGCGCGAGCGCCTGCTGTGTCTGCAGCAGCGGTCCGGCGAAATCCAGCTGCGACACCAATTGCAGTTGGCGTAGTGCGGAGATTGCCAGCGCCACACTCCACGCCTGCAGCAGCACGCCGCCGATGATCGCCGCAGCCTGGTCCGCGTGGGCAAGCCAACTGCGGGCGATCACGATGTTCAGCGCGACGGCGCACAGCAACTGCGCGGTCTGGCTCGCCCATAGCGGGCACAGACTGGCGCGCGCTGCGTGGCCGCGCACCTCGCCGATCAGTTGGCCGGTAAGTGCGGTTTGCTGATCCAGGCGTCGGTGCACTGCGTGCCAGGCGCGTTGCATGTCGTCGAGTTCCATGTGCTGCTCCTCTTGTGGGTCGGGTGGGTCAGAGTTCGGCGCGGATGCGCGCTTTCAGACGGCTGAGTTTCGTGGCGACGTTGGTCTCGCTGATGCCGAGCACCTCGCCGATCTCGCGGTAGCTGTGGTCGTCCAGGTACAGCAGCACCAGTGCGCGCTCCAGCCGCGGCAGTTGCGCGATGAAGCGGTAGAGCGCGGCGATCTGCTGCTCGTGCGCCGGGTCGCGCGCCAGTGGGTCGGCGATGCTGTCGGCCACCGCCTCCAGCGGCACCGGCTCGTGCGCAATCCGGCTGCGGCCGCGCAAATCGCTGATCGCCACATTCAATGCGATGCGGTACATCCAGGTGGAAAAACGCCTGTTTGGGTCATAGCCAGGAAACGCGCGCCATAACTGCACGGTGATGTCTTGCGCCAACTCGGCGCGGTCGTCCGGGTTCCAGCAATAGCTGGCCGCGACCTTCACGACGATGCCGCGGTGATGCTGCAGCAAGGCGTTGAAGCGGGTGTGCAGGTCTGTTTCCAGGGACATGGCTCCGGCCGCGCAAGTGGATAAGAAGGTTCGAAGAGATGATTCGCCAGACAGGGCAAATCCTCACAACCTGAACGGACTGTTATGAAAATTTCGACAGCAGGGGGCCTGAAGGCGCACACTATGCTGCTTTGCGCTTGCCGGATCCGTGCGGCGCCTCCGGAGTTACCAATGACCCAAGAATCTTCCGCGCCGCTGCTGTTTGCAGACCTCGGCCTCTCGGACGCTGTGATGAAAGCCGTTGCCAACGTTGGCTACGAGTCGCCGTCGCCGATCCAGGCTGCCACCATTCCCGCGCTGCTTGCCGGCCGCGACGTCCTCGGCCAGGCGCAGACCGGTACCGGCAAGACCGCCGCGTTCGCGCTGCCGGTGCTGTCCAACGCCGATCTGAACCAGCTCAAGCCGCAAGCGCTGGTGCTGGCCCCGACCCGCGAGCTGGCCATCCAGGTCGCCGAGGCCTTCCAGAAATATGCCGAAGCCATTCCCGGCTTCCGCGTGCTGCCGGTCTACGGTGGCCAGCCCTACGCCCAGCAGCTGAGCGCGCTCAAGCGCGGCGTGCATGTGGTGGTGGGCACTCCCGGCCGCGTGATCGATCACCTGGATCGCGGCACCCTGGATCTGTCCCAGCTCAAGACGCTGGTGCTGGACGAAGCCGACGAAATGCTGCGCATGGGCTTCATCGACGACGTCGAAGCGGTGCTGAAGAAGCTGCCGGAAAAGCGCCAGGTGGCGCTGTTCTCCGCGACCATGCCGCCGGCGATCCGCCGGATCGCGCAGACCTATCTGAAGGACCCGGCCGAAGTCACCATCGCGGCCAAGACCACCACCTCGGCCAACATCCGCCAGCGCTATTGGTGGGTGAGCGGCTTGCACAAGCTGGATGCGCTGACCCGCATTCTCGAGGTCGAGCCGTTCGACGGCATGATCATCTTCGCGCGCACCAAGGCTGGTACCGAAGAACTGGCGCAGAAGCTGCAGGCGCGCGGTCTGGCCGCTGCCGCCATCAACGGCGACATGCAGCAGGCGGCGCGTGAGAAGACCATTGCCCAGCTCAAGGACGGCAAGCTGGACATCCTGGTCGCCACTGACGTGGCCGCACGCGGCCTGGACGTGGAGCGCGTCAGCCACGTGCTGAACTACGACATCCCGTACGACACCGAAAGCTATGTGCACCGCATCGGCCGTACCGGCCGTGCCGGCCGCACCGGCGATGCGATCCTGTTCGTCACCCCGCGTGAGAAGGGCATGCTGCGTTCGATCGAGCGCGCGACCCGTCAGCCGATCGAAGAAATGCAGCTGCCCAGCGTGGATGCGGTCAACGACACCCGCGTTGCGCGCTTCATGACCCGCATCACCGAGACCTTGGCCGGCGGCCAGATCGAGATGTATCGCGATCTGCTGCAGCGCTACGAGAGCGAGAACAACGTGCCGGCGATCGATATCGCTGCGGCGATGGCCAAGTTGCTGCAAGGCGATTCGCCGTTCCTGCTGACCCCACCGGTGCGTGGCGCACGCGAGGAATTCGCACCGCAGCGCAACGAGCGTGCCGATCGCGGTGATCGTGGCGAGCGTCCGCGCTTCGAGCCGAAGTTCGAGCGTGGCCCGCGTGCCGATGGCGAGCGCGCTGCGCGTCCGCCGCGTGCCGAGCGCCCTGCGTTTGCCGGTGACGGTGACGGTGACGGCGCCGAGCGTCCGCGTCGCGACCCGGTCGCTCCGCGTGGCGAACCGGAGGTCGGCATGGAGAGCTACCGCATCGAAGTGGGCCACACCCACGGCGTGAAGCCGGCCAACATCGTCGGCGCGATCGCCAACGAAGCGGGTCTGGAAAGCCGCTACATCGGCCGTATCGACATTCAGGACGATTATTCGATTCTGGATCTGCCGGCCGACATGCCGCGCGAGTTGCTGACGCATCTGAAGAAGGTCTGGGTGTCCGGTCAGCAGCTCAACATGCGCAAGCTGGAAGAGGGCGAGGCTGCTGCGTCGCCCTCCAAGCCGCGCTTCCCGCGTAGCGGCAAGCCGGCCGGTCGCCCGAATGGGCCGAACCGTCCAATGGACCGTGCCGGTGCGCCGCATCGCAAGGGTCCGCCCAAGCCGCGCGGCGAGTAAGCGCAGCTGACAAACCCGCTGCGTGTGGCCATTTGGCCCGCGCAGTTGGTGTCTGGAGCCGATATGTTTATTGACGCATACCGATTCCCGCGTCTTGGTCTTCAATAGGCGTCCATCGCCAACCATGCTTTGTTAGTCATGCTAAGTCCGTGAGGCAGTTGTGCTCACCGACTGGGTATTGCCATACAGACTCGGTCGTTGCGGCCGCTACTGCCTTCAGGCGCCCACTGGGCGCCTGAATCGCATTGGGCAGCGGCGGGGGACGAGGATGGCGATGGCGCAGGCGGCACGCGGCAAAAGCGGTGGTCGGACCATGCACGTGATGCGCGGCTGGCTGACACTTCCCTTGGCATTGCTGATCGGTGTGGCTGTCGGCATGGCGATGCTCTCGGCGCTGATGATCGAGGTCCAGTCCGGCGCCACCGCCTGGATCGTCGGCCAAAGCCATTGGTCCAACGCCCAGCAGGAGGCGGTGTACTGGTTGGAGCGCTATCTGGTGAGCGGCGATCCGGTCGACCTGCAGGCCGCCTGTCGCGCACTGGAGGTACCGCTGGGCGATCGTGCGGCGCGTCAGGCGGTCGAACAGCCGGTGATCGACTGGGACGCGGTGTACGCCGGTCTCGCTGCAGGGCGTAATGCCCGACAGGACATGCCGCAAATGGTACGGCTGTACCGCTACGGCCAGGTGTTTCCGTATCTGAGCGAGGCGATCGCGCTGTGGAAACACACCGACGCCGATATCCTGCAGCTGAGCGTACTGGCCGACAGGGCGGCCTCTGCGCAAGCCACCAGCCGGCCCGATCCGCGCGCGCTGCAGAACCTGCGCGAAGACCTGCATCTGCTGGATGCGCGCATGCGCCGCGATGCCGAACAATTTCAGGCCTTGCTGATCCGCTGCGCGCGACTGCTGCACGATGTGATGGTGTTCTGCAGCGTGGCGACCTTGCTGCTGGTGCTGACCACCTGCGTGCTGGCGATGCGCCGCATCCGCGATTATCTGCTCTCGCACGAGGGCCGCTTTCGCACTGCGTTTCAGCAGGCGGCGCTGGGCATGGTCAAGTTCGACCTGCGCGGTCGCGTGCTCGACGCAAACACCTCGATGGCCAACATCCTGCGCTACCGGCCGGAGGAACTGCAGGCCTGCACGCTGGCCGAGGTGATGCACCCGGACGATATCGCGCTGGACAGCCGCGGCATGATCGACTGGCCCAGATTGATGCAGTCCGGCGAACTGCGCTTTCTGCGCGCCGACGGCGGGGTGATGTGGGGGCGCTGGAGCGCCTCGCTGGTGGAGCCGGGCCCGGAAGAACCGACGCTGGTGCTGGCGGTGATCGAAGATGTCTCGCATGCGCACGAGCTGGCCGACGAAGTGTCTTTCCACGCGCGCCACGATGCCTTGACCGGCTTGATCAATCGCCACGAGATCGAACGCCGGCTGCTGCGCCTGATCGAACCACCGCAATCGCCGCAGCTATGCCACGCGCTGTGTTTTGTGGACCTGGATCATTTCAAGCTGGTCAACGACACCTTCGGGCATGCGGTCGGCGACAAGTTCCTGTGCCATTTCGCCGATGTGATCACCATGCAGCTTCGCCCGGGCGATTGGCTGGGGCGGCTGGGCGGCGACGAGTTCGCGATCCTGCTGGCCAATACCGATCTGCTGCAGGCGCAGGCCCTGCTTACCCATATGCACGGTGTGCTCGGGCAGCCGTGGAGCCATCAGGGTGGCAAGCCGCTGACGCCCAGTTGCAGCTTTGGCGTGGTGGAAATCCGCCAGGGCGCCAGTGATCTCAACGCCTTGATGACCGCCGCCGATCTGGCCTGTTATGCGGCCAAGGAAGAAGGGCGTAACCGCATTCGCTGTTTTGACGAAAACGATCTGGCGCTGGCGCGGCGCCGCCACGACGGTGGCTGGATCAGCGCGGTGCAGCAGTCCATCGCCGAACAGCGTTTGCTGCTGTATGCGCAGAAAATCCAGGTGCTGAGCGACCCGGGACGCCTGCAGTACGAAGTGCTGGTGCGCATGCGTGCGCGTGACGGCCGCGTGCTGAGCCCGGGCGAATTCCTGCCGGCGGTGGAGCGCTATGGCCTGGGTCGCATGGTCGATGTGCATGTGCTGGAAACCTTGTGCGCGCAATTGGCGGCCAACCCGCTGCATGTGGCGAGACTGGATCTGTGCCATGTGAATCTGTCGGCGCAATCGATCGCCCAGCCGGATTTTCTCGACTTCGTGTGCGCCTTGTTCGAGCGCTACCCCACGCTGGTGCCCAAGCTGTGCATGGAGATCACAGAGACTGCGGTCATCGGCAATCTGGAGCAGGCGCAGCGTTTCGTGCAGAGCGTGCGGGCGCGTGGCTGCCATGTGGCGCTGGACGATTTCGGCAGCGGCCTGGCCTCGTTCGGCTATCTCAAACAGTTCACCGTGGACGTACTGAAGATCGATTGCGGCTTCGTGCGCAATTACGCGCACGACGCGGTCGATCGTGCTGCGGTGCATTCGATCGCGCAGGTTGGCCTGGCGCTGGGGATCGAAGTGGTGGCCGAAGGGGTGGAGTCGGAGGCCGATATCGCCGGCCTGCGCGAGGCGGGCGTGGGCCAGGTGCAGGGTTTCAGCCTGCATCGCCCATGCCCGCTGGAAGACCTGTTGCATGTATCGATGCCGCTGCTGGTGGTAACCGGCTAGGTGCGATGGCGCACGATTGCCGATAAATCGCCGATAATTGCGGGATGACAACCCGACTCAACAAATATATCGCCGAAACCGGCTTCTGCTCCCGCCGCGAGGCCGATCGGCTGATCGGCGAACGCCGCGTCACCGTCAATGGCGTGCCTGCCGGCACCGGTGCAGTGGTGGGCGAGGAAGATACCGTGCTGGTGGACGGCCAGCCGCTGCGCACCCGCGCTGCCAGCAAGCCCGGTGGCCGCAAGCATGTCTACATCGCGCTCAACAAGCCGGTGGGCATCACCTGCACCACCGAAAGCTCGGTCAAGGGCAATATCGTCGAATTCGTCGGCCACGAGCAGCGCATCTTCCCGGTCGGCCGGCTCGACAAGGAGTCCGAGGGGCTGATCCTGATGACCAGTAACGGCAACATCGTCAACGAGATCCTGCGTGCGGAAAATCGCCACCAGAAGGAATATCTGGTGGCGGTCAACAAGCCGGTCACCGACGAATTCCTGCGTGGCATGGCACGCGGCGTGCGCATCCACAACGAGACCACATTGCCGTGCCGCACCGCGCGGATCGCCAAGTTCGGCTTCCGCATCGTGCTGGAGCAGGGCTTGAATCGGCAGATCCGCTTGATGGCCTCCGAATTCGGCTACCGCGTGACCCAGCTGCGTCGGGTGCGCATCGACAACATCAAACTGGCCGCGCTCAAGCCGGGGCAGTGGCGCAATCTCAGCGATGCGGAACTGCGCGGCTTGCTGCCGCAGCGCACCGACTGGTGACACTACCGCTTGCCAGCGGCTGAACGGAAGCGACACGGCATGTCGGGTGGTCCGGCGCACCCCGATAGTCGGACTTGACACGCTCGGTCATACTTTCGCCGTGAATAGCCAGCTGGGGGAGCGGGCAAGTGATCAAACCGGAATTGCCGGACAACGAAGCCGAGCGGCTTGCAGCGCTACGCCAGTACGAGGTGCTGGATTCGCCGCCTGAGCGCGCGTTCGACGATCTCACCATGATCGCGTCCACGCTGTGCGAGACGCAGATGGCGGCCGTGGTGTTGGTGGACGAAGACCGCCAGTGGTTCAAGTCTGCGCATGGCGCGCCACGCGGCGAAGCACCGCGCGACATCTCGTTCTGTGCGCACGCGATCCTGCGCCCGGATGAAGTGTTGATGGTGGACGACACCTTGCTCGACCCGCGCTTCCACGACAACCCGATGGTGACCGGCACTTCTGCGGTGCGCTTCTACGCCGGTGCACCCTTGGTGACCAGCGAAGGGATGGCGCTGGGCTCGCTGTGCGTGTTCGACCAGAGCCCGACGCATCTGCGCGATGAGCAGCGTAACGCCTTGCAGGCGTTGTCGCGCCAGGCCTCGTATCTGCTGGAGTTGCGCCTGGCCGGCAAGCGCCTGCGTCAGCAGTTGCATGAGCGCGAATGGTACGAGCAGCAGATGGCCGGTTATTACGCGCAGATGGATGCGTTGAACGCGGATCTGGTCGAACAGACCCGTACCGATCCATTGACTGGCTTGCCCAACCGGCGTGCATTTGCGGCTGCCTTGGCGGCGGCGACCGAGCAGACGCGTGCGGCAGGCCAGCCGTTGTCGGTGGCGTTGCTGGACGTGGACCACTTCAAGACCGTCAACGACGTGCACGGCCACGACCAGGGCGATGTGGTGCTGCGTGAGCTCTCGGCGTTGTTGCGCGCGCATGTCGCCGGTGCCGGCACCATCGCCCGTTACGGCGGCGAGGAATTCGTGTTGCTGCTGCCCAATGTGGATCTGCTGCAGGCGCGCGTGCAATGCGAATACCTGCGCCAGAGCGTGGCGGTGATGACGATCGCGCTGCCGGTGACGGTAAGCATCGGCGTGGCAACGCTGCATCCGCAGGAAAACGTGGAAGCGGTGATCAAGCGCGCCGACCAGGCCTTGTATGCGGCCAAGCGCGGCGGGCGCGATCAGGTGGTGGCGTTGGGGTAGGGCGGTGCTGCTGCGCGCGCCGATGCTTCATCGATAATGCCTGTCGCGGCCTGGGCCGCTCCTACGATGGCGTTCGATGGGATTTGGCGATGCTCCATTGCGCTGCGCAGTCACTCGACGATGTTCTTCGCTTCGGCGGTGCCGAGCAGTTCCGGGTGCACGATCTTGCGCCGGCGTTCCAGCATGGGATGCAGGAACACCGCGCCGAGAATGATCGCCACGCCTAGATAGAACTGCAGGGTCAGCTCGCGCTGTTCGCCCAGCAGCGCGATTGCCAGCACGATGGCGTAGACCGGTTCCAGGTTGGTCACCAGCTGCACCGAGTAGGCGCTGAGATGGCGCAAGGCCACCAGTGCCAGTGCAAACGGCAGCAAGGTGCAGGCCAGCGACAGCACGAGCAGCAGCACGCCATCGTGCAGGCTGGGAATAATCAGCAGATTGCCATGCAACGACGGCAACAGCAGCGGCATTGCCGGTGCCAGCAAGGTCAAGGTCAACGTGCCGGCGCCGAGCTCCAAGGCAGTGACGGTGAGCGGGTCGGCATGCGTCACCATGCGCTTGTTGAGCGAGCCGAATAACCCGACAAATACCGCCGAAATCGCGCCAACTACGACACCGGCACGCATGCCATCCGGTACGCCGCCGACCACTAGCGCTACGCCCGGTAACACCGCCAGCCCGAACAGCAATTCGCGCGGGCGGAATGGCCGTTGCGTCACCCACGGCTCGATCACTGCAGTAAACACCGGCGCCAGGGCGATACAGGTTGCCGCCACGGATGCATTGGCCAGCTTGATCGCGCCGTAGAAGGTCAACCAATGCAACGCCACCAGTGCGCCGATGCCGCAATAGCCCAGGATCACCCGCGCGGACAGGCCGCGCAGCCCGCGCCACACCCGCGGCAACAGCGCCAACGCCACCACCACGATCAACATCCGCCACCACACCAACGGCAACGCCGGCAGCGTGATCAGCTTGCCCAGGATCGCGGTGATGCCCCAGAGCAGGACGCAGAAATGGATTTGCAGTTGCGCCTTGCGCAGATCGGTCGTGGGCATGCGCCATTGTCGCCTAATTCGTCATGCCGCCAAACACGCGCCGCTTGCGCGCCAACCACGTCGAGCGGCCATGCACGCGGGTTGCCGACGGCGGCACGCGCCGGCGGGACTAGCGCGAACCCAGCGTCTGCAGCAATGCCATCGCAGCAGCGGGATTACGCTCTTTCGCGGCACTGATGAAGAACACGAACACCTCGCGCGGTGTGGCTTTGGCTTGAGACTCGGCATCAATGTGCGGTAGATCCGCCGGATCCTCGCCACGCCGCCAGGCCTGGATACGCTCGGCCCAGCGCGCCAACGCCGGCGCCGGATAACCTGTAGTGAGACGCGCCTGGCTGCGCATCAGGCGCGCATAGACAAAATCGGTGGACAGATCGGCAAAGGATGGGTGCTCCTCCGAATCGGTGAACACCGTGGCCACGCCATGCTGGCGCACCAATGCCAGTAGCGAGGCGTCCGCCGCGTCGTGGTCGCGGATTTCCAGCACGTGCCGCAGCACGCGCTTGCCGGCGCGTTTGGGTAGCAGCGACAGAAAACCATCCAGGTCATCGGCCTGCAGGCGATGCCCCTGCTCGAACTGCCACACCAACGGGCCGAGCGTGGCGCCAAGCTCGGCAATGCCACCGATGAAGTCTTCCACCTGCGCCTTGGTGCCCGCCAGCTTGCGCGATTGGGTGATACGGCGCGGGGCCTTGGCGGAGAACACGAATCCCGGCGGCACTTCGTCGCGCCACTTCGCGTACGTCGCCGGCTTTTGCGCGCCGTAGTAAGTGCCATTGATTTCGATTGCAGTGACGTGGCAGCTGGCGTATTCCAGCTCGCGCCGTTGTACCAACCCTTGTGGATAGAACATGCCGGCACGCCACGGCGCATACACCCAACCGCCAATGCCGACATGGATGCCATCGAGCGCGGGCGGGGGTGCGTCAAGTAGGTCGGTCATGGCGGGCTCCACAGTGGCGTAATGACAGCCACGTGTGCCCAGCTGCGGGCAGATCGAGGCATGCCTGGCTGGATGATAGCGTCGCTGGGCGTGCAGGGATGAAGGCCACTGCGGCCAGGGACTGCTGGGCGCGCATGTGGCATGCACGGGTGATCAAGTTGGTCGGGTGACGTCACGCATCGTTGTGGCCATTCAAAAAAACGGCGCCGCGCACTTGCAAGGCGTAAGCGCTGCAGACACACCCTTCTGCCTTCCAGCCGACCATCGGCTTACACGGACGCTGTCATGCCGCTACCATCGGATATCGCCGCTTGAGATCGCACCGATGACCTGGACCACGCCCGATCTGTGTGACCGCTTCCCCGAGGTGCATGTCGCCGAGCCGCTGTTCCGCCACTTCGGCGGGCGTGCGGCGTTTTCCGGGCCAATTGCGACGGTGCGCTGTTTCGAAGACAACTCGCGCGTGCGCGAGCTGGCCGCCACGCCCGGCGATGGGCGGGTGCTGGTGGTGGACGGGCAGGGCTCGTTGAAGCACGCGTTGCTGGGCGACCAGATCGCCGCGCAGGCAGTGGCCAATGGCTGGGCCGGCGTGTTGATCCACGGCTGCGTGCGCGATGTGGAGATTCTCGCCACGCTGCCGCTGGGCGTGCTGGCGTTGGGCGCCTGCCCGCGCCGCACCGAGCGGCGCGATCTGGGCGAGGTGGAGGTGCCGGTGAATTTCGCCGGGGTGGCGTTCGTACCTGGTCATTGGCTGTACGCCGATGCCAACGGCGTGTTGGTGGCAGCGCTGCCGCTGTCGTTGGACAGTGCCGGCGGACCGATTTGATCGAGAAAATAAGGACGTGCTAGGGCCTGTTAACACTAATGGCCCGAGCGATTAAACTATTGAGCATGGAGATCACGCCAGCACAATTTTCTCTGATCGAACA
>NZ_MDFM01000003.1 GCF_002939985.1 Xanthomonas hortorum pv. cynarae
CAAAAATCCGGAGAGATCCAAACGCGACTCTCCAGAACGATGCGACATTCCGCGCTCTCAGGCCGCGTTGTTCAGACCTTCCCTAGGTAAGCGTCCAGACTGCCGGCCTGATTGGTGAGGTTATTCAGGGTGTCGATGGACTGCATCAATCCGTTGATGGTGGACTGAGCCTGATCCCAAATGTAGGCGGCGGGCGCGACCGTGTTTTGCAGCATGTTTTCGTGCTGCTGCAACTGCGTTGCGTATTGCTCGATTTGCTTCTGGACCTGCGCGACCTGTTGAATCGCGGTCACGGTCGTTTGCGACAGGTTGGTTCCGTCAATGACCGGGATGCCGGCATGCGCGGGAATTGAGGCGACGCCAACAGTGAGGGCTAGGGAGAAAGCGATTTTAGCCGCTAAAACGTGCTGCTTCATGGTCATTACCTCGCGATGAATGGCTGCCCCCCTGAGCAAGAGCGCTTGTTCAAGGGTTCATCACGTAGCTGCGCCACGGAGCTACCGGTAATTGACCTGGGCGACACCGAAGCCCGGCCTTTTTGATCAGATCACGGTGTCAAGTAGCGATTGAATTTACCGATGGTTCCAAGGATTGATAACGGTAAGCCCGGCCGCTTCAAAAGGGCTGGTGTCGCGTGTTGCTACGATAAATCCCTTGGAGGCCGCAATAGCCCCAATATATCCGTCGGGTGTTGGAAAACCCTTCCCGGCTATGCGGGCCTTCACCGCCAGCTCGGCATAATTGCGAGCTGCTTCGGTGTCGAACATCAGCACCCGCTCGCTGAACAGTTCGAGCAATCCGTCCAGGGCTTCGCCCAGGCCTTTTTTACGTTTCCCGTTCGGCAGCGCGCCGATGCCGAACAGCAGTTCGGCAAGCGTCACGCTGGACAGGTAGAGGGTTTCCGCTACCTGCTCATTCAACCAAGCTCGCACGGCCGGGTCGGGTTCGGATTTCATCGCCTCGGAGACGACATTCGTATCCAAGACAATCATTCAAACCTCATCGGTTCTGCCGGCACCTTGTCGCGCACCTGGTCCAATACTGCGAAATCATCGTTTGTTAGCCTTACGCGGCGGCCAAGCTCCGCCAACGCGTCGCCCATGCGGATGCGCTTTTGTGACTTAACTGCACTCTCCAGAATCTCGCGGACCTCCGCCTCTGTACTGCGGCCATGCTCGGCGGCCCGTAAGCGCAGAGCGCGATGTACCTCGTCGGGCACATTCCGCACTGTCAGGATTGCCATAGTCAGAACCTCATGTGTGACTTCATTGACTTCAATATTACGCAAATGATGTCATTAAAGCAAGGGCGGCTGCGGCCTATCTCTCCTGCGTTCCAAGTCTTCGGCGGTAGCCGGCTCGGCCTCGCAGAGCAGGATTTCCGTTGAGCACCGCAGGTGCGAATAAGGGACAGTGAAGTAGGAACACCCGCGTGCGGGTGGGCCTACTTCACCTATCCTGCCCGCCTTACGGCCTTGTTTTTGCCTCGTATGACTCATCGAATTTCGCGCTGTAAGCGCACCGTTGTTTCGCAACAGCGCACCAGCGGCGCGAGGATCGACAAAAACGCCCCATTTCCGCGCGTTTGCAGCGATCCAACAACCGATAGCAGTGTTTCAGCCACGCACTTGCAGCGATTGAACACGGGGCTTTCCTTACTTCGCGCTGCCGTGACTCATGGACCCAGGCGGCGCATTGGTGATGTGCTGGCGAACGTATTTCAGGAACGTCTCATATCGAAAAGGGATGCGCCCAATATCGCGCATGTGCTCCCAGATGATCTTGAGCGTGTAGCCGGCCTCCATCGCTTTCTTAACGTCTGAGCGCGCCGCCATGAAAGCGGCCTGGTAGTCCCGGCGCTTTATCTGCGAGGTCTGCTGCTCAAGAGCGAGCCGTGCGGCCAAGTCGGCAGGGTAGCTGCTGTTTGTCGTCGCCATGTCCGTAAACCTCCGTTATCAACTGAACTACTGCGAAGCTTACGGAGTGTCGGCCTGCGCAACATTCCAATAATTGGCCGAAATGGTTGACATGAAGCTGGTGCCACTAGCGTGCCCCAAGACAGCGACGGCAGCCATTCAGCATCACCGACAAGTTGAACGCCAAGAAGGGAGTTGGTCCGTAGATAATCGGCAGCGAGGTGGCCCCTCAAGTGTCAATGAACCGTTCGGCCGCCATCGTCGAAAGCGGCGTTAGACGCAAGCCTTGCCTGGGATGACGATCCTGAAACACCGCCAAAGACGGGTCTAACGTTCGCGGCCAGGCCGCGAATGGCGCTTGTTGTATGTTGTAGCGCGCTACAACATACAACACCGATTCATTGACACTTGAGGGGCGCTTAGTTTTTAGCCGCTAAAAATGGTCCGGCCGAGCCACCCCTCCAGGCGTACAACTCAACGGCTGAAGGCCGACCATGGCAAGGGCCTGGCGTCGCCCTAGAGGGCGGCGGCAAGTACCGCGCCTAGTAGATGATCCTGGAAGATCATGGATGGAACTTGCGAACTAGCCGCAAGCCCGCGCCGTTGCTGTGTTTTCAGGTTTGAGGCGGGGAACGTTGCTACGGATAAAGGGGAACATTGCTACGGAGCTTGGGGAACGTTACTACGGGCTTCGGCCTGCCAATTTCCCACTTCCCTGCTGCATACTCGCTCACCTTCCAGCCCACGGTAGCAAGCTCGGCCAGAGCTTTGCGCGCTTTCTGGCGGCGCTTCTTCATAGCCTCGGCGTTCGCCTGGTCCGGCCAGACGTAGCCAGCAAGCGTATCGAGTTCCACGCGCCCGGCTTTGCCAGGATCGATCCAGCCGCATAGCCGCTGGTGAATAAGGCGGGCCGGGTCGGTTTGTAGCGCCCGCACCTCGGCCATCTCGATGCGGGTATACGGGCGCCGCCCAAGAATCGCCTCTGCAATCTGGGGATTCAACGCGACGAATAGCCGTCCGTCCTCTTCGTCGAAGGCGTAGCTCATCAAGTGAAAAGACCTTTGCCTAATCCCATTGGTGACTACTACCGTCACGTTTGCCATACGCAGCAAACACGCCTTGATCGCCCTGATATTGTCGCCGCCATCGGTCAAGCCGATTTCGGCTAGCAGGCTTGTCATGCTCTCTCGCACGACAAGCGCATCCTGCCCTACCGCTTCGAACTTCGGCTCAAGGAATAGACGCAGTTGCCTCGGCAACTCTGCTGTTGGATCTGGCGTCAGGATGATGCCCTTTGGCCCTCCAAGAGCCACAAGACCTTGTAGCAGTCGCATTACATACAGCCAAGCAAGTGGACGCTGACACTAAATAAACTGGACGAAGCTATCAGCCAAACTGGACGGCGACGTCATTTAGGCTGGACGGTTGTGACTTGCAAAGTCAGCGCAGCCAGGCAAGGAGGATGCAACTCGCATAGCACCGGCTGGCCTGCTGCTGGTCAGAGGCAGCGCTTATAGAGCGCCCAGCGCCGCCTGTGGGAGGACTGCGCGGCCACGTACTGCTAGCGAGGGATTCTCACGGAGCCTATGAGCGATCGCCGACAGCCGTTGGTCACCTGGTCATAGATCTGTACGGCGGTGGCCATCGCCGCGCTTAGTGCGCGTTGCCTGCGCCAGGGACGTACGGCTGCTGTCATGGCGCAGCGCTACAACTGGCAAAAAGTAACCGCAACTGACAGGCAAGCGCGTTGCCTGTCAGCAGCGCGCTTGGCCTGTGAGCTGAGAACCCCTTGTCGAGCCGTCCGTTTGCCGTTTCGCGTGGCAGATGATTCTTCAGCAGCCTGTTGCTGCGAAGTTCAGTTCGCTCGAACACCATCCACACCGCCCACATCCGTACTTCTGGTGAATCCTTCTCCAGGTCGATTCAGAATGCCTACGCGATCTGGCTTTGATAAATCTTCAGGCGGGGATGAGTCTCGTTCTCTTCAATTCGTGTTACCTCAAAGCGGGTGCCAGGAGGGAAGAGAACTTCCTGCTCATTCGGGCGCTCTGAAAACATGGAGATGCGTTTTCCAGTTGTTGAATTGCTTTCCCACTCGACTGCCATTCCTTTCCAGGATGCATTCTTGGTTTCTGAGGTCGCGAAAAATCGGTGGTCCGTGGTGATGCTTCCTTCTTGGTATCGCTCCGACACCCACTCCGGCAACTGATCTTCGCCGGTGAAGACAGTCCCTTGATATGAATATTCTTCGGGAAGCGAGTGCAGGGCGGAAATGATGCATTTTGCAAATGCAAGGCCATGAGCAGTGGGCGTCGCTTCTTTCTCCAGAACATCCTGTACTACCTCATAATCGTCTGTCGTCCATGCCTGCAGCGCCACGAGATCCTCGGTTGCCATGTGTTCTAGTTCTGGGTGGTTCCTCTTCATCTGTGCCATTCTTTGCATCATCCCATTCCACTGCTGCTGCCTCTGTGGGCGGGATTGTTCGCCCCAAAGAGTTATGAGCGCAGTCTTGAACTGCTTCCGCTCTTCATGTGTGGTTCGGAACTGCGACCCATCGTGTTGGATCCGCTGCCAAAGTCGCTTTTTTTGCTTTACCAGATCGCTGGTGTTCAACTCCACCAGTGGACTTAATGGACGACGGCTCGAGCTCGCTCTGGGAGACCCGAGTGACGCCAAGCCATACAGGCCGGGTGACATGGGCGCCTCGGGAGATGAAGGCGTAGAGAGCGTGGCCTGCTCTGTGCCGTGGGCTGCATAATGCTCAGGTGAGCCTGCCACGCTCTGCTTTGAAACGCATAGACCCATGTTGATCTCCTACAGTGACTGTCGGAGCAAGTTTGGCGAGAAGCTCTCCGATTCGCGCTGGCTCACCGAAGTCATAGCTGGGAGGACGAAGCATTGACGCGCGGAATTCTCGAGCCTCTACAGAGACTTGGCAGGGATTCGTGTACAAAACAGCCAAAAGTGAGCTAACTCGCTGTCAGTAAAGGTTTCCTACACGAATCCCTACCGACCCTCCCGCTCAGGAATCTTGCCCGACCCCATACGCGTGCAGGGCTGCTTATTCCGACTGAGGCGCCGGCTGCATGGGCAGCTCCGCCGGTGCGTCGACCCAGGGGTCGTCCCTACCCGCCGTCCCCTCCGATTCGCCTTCCCACTCGTTGCCGATCTGCTCAAGCGTGCCGACCAGGGTGCGTTCGGCGGACGCCCGCTGTGAGGGGCTGAAGAACAGCGGCTCCTGCGGCACAACCGCCATCTCGACCCCGGCTACGTCGTGCACATCCGCTGCAGCCGGCGAGCGGTGCCCGGCGACCAGTTCGAAACCCAAGGCCATCGCGCTCCGGCCGAGTCGGATCGCCTGCTGTTGGCCCCAGCCGAGCGCTCCGCTCGTAGCCATGAGGCCCTTGGACAGGACGTCGCCGGCCACCCGGCCGAAGAGCAGGTAGGCCGCCGTGTAGCCGACGGTCCCGGCTATGAAGCCCGATGGGTTGGCCCTGGGTCGTCCATGTAGCCGCTCATCTCAGCGGCTACGGAGAAGGGCAGGCCGATCGTCATACCGCCGACCGTGTCGCTCACGCTGTCGTTCATCCCCGCGTGCGTGACGTGCGGGCTCAGCGCTTCACGGAGAAGGAACGTCGACGAGACGGCCGCATCAGCGATGAAGTCAGGTAGGGCCAAGCCCGTTGTTGCGCATCAGGGCGATGTTTGACCCGGGGGCGGCGAAGGCTACGGTCGCCAGCGCGAGCTTCCCCTTCAGGTCGGGATTGTTTGCGAACGATGCGTCCAGGGTCCGGCGCACCGCCTCTAGGGGGCATTGAGGATGCAATAAATCACATATTTCGTTTCGCGTACTCTTGCTCATACCGACCAAAATGACCAGTAGCCAATGAATTTGCCACTGCATCGTCCTCCGACCGGGTACTAGGCTCGATATGCCCCTGGGCTGTAACCATGCAATGCCATGCGTTGGGGTTGTCGAGACCAACCCGACGTAGCGTTTCGCGCGCTTCCATATAATAAGCCTGAACGTTGCGAGTTGAGTTGTATTCAACCTTTTCAAAGCTTTCCGCGAATTCGCGGGGGGAAAGCTGGGCGATGGCTGCATTGCGCTCGCATTCTTCGAATGCGCGGTCCAGCGAAGCATTGCTCAATTCAAAGGCAAGAACGCCCATTGCAATGGTGGGGTCGCGCGCCATCATCTCTCCCAGCACCACTACCCGCTGTTGCCTATCGAAATACGCTGTGGACACTTCGGGATCAACGCGAATCCCTACCTTGCCTTCCTTCTGGACGGTCTCCATGGTCTGCCGGAACGTTGGGAATCCACGAATATCAGGAAAAGATCCTTGATAGCCTGCTCGAGTCGCGGGTCCTTACCATCGTGTTGCAAGGTAGTGGTGGTGAGGTGCACTCACTCTTGCGCCCGTTTTTGGAGTGCCTGATGGTGCGAAGAAGCTGCGCCAGTGTCAAAGCTGGCATAAGGGTTCCAGGCGGGCTGAGACCACATATCGGCAGGAGCGATCGGATACTCGCCGGTCGATACGCCCTGCCACTCATGGGCTGAGTCATGCAAGTTGCCCAGGTATTCTGACCAACCGCTAAAACCTTCATGGCCGGACCATCCTGCCCCTTGCCAACTGGGTGAGCCCTGCGGTTCGAGAGAAGCGGAGCGACGCGGTGGGGAAGGTAAAGCCTCGCGCAGTGCACTGGTCGAAGAAGAAGGCGAATCCCTGCGCGATGGCGACGGCGACTCAGATGGCGTGGCCTGCTCTGTGGTGGGGTTGCATAACGCGCAGGTGACCCTGCCACGCTCGGCTTTGAATTGCATAGTCCCATGTCGATCTCCTGCAGTGACTGTAGAAGCAAGTTTGCCCGGGGGAGCGCTCCGACTCGTTTCGCCTCACCGAAGTCCTGGCTGGGACGACGAAGGCATTGACGCGGAGGATGACCCATACATTCCCCAACAGGCTGAGCATAAGCCTCCTGGCGTTGCACTGCTGCGATGGTCTTTTCCTGTTCGCCAACGGAGTGCGGTGGCCGCAGCTGTTCCCGAGGGCCGGCAGCAATTCTTGAAATAATCCTTTTCTGACAGAAATTTAGCTTACTTTTTGCTTTTTTTATACGGATCCCTGCCGACCCTCGATCGGCTTGTATTACATCTCGATGTGATCGAGCGCTTCGGTGCGAAGTCTTGGAGCAGAGGGGTTCAACATCCGATTCCACGGGCGCTTACGAGAAGGCCGATTGAGGCCGTGAGGAGGGTTCATGTCAAAGCGAAGGAAGTTCAGGCGCCCGAAGCGGCAATTCGATCTCTCACCTCATCCGGCATCAGGCGCTCGCGCCTGCCGGCGTGAAGCGTCCTCAGTCCCCACTCCCATGCAATGTCTTGCTCTGCGACCCATCGCCTGGCGTTCTCGCTGGATTGTTCGACCGGCTGAGTCAGCCGAAAGCGTGGTCCGAGCCCAAAGAACAGATCGAAACCAAAATCAATCGTCAGCAACCGACGCAGCTGCCGAGTATGCCCGCCCGGGAGATAGCCATCCCATCCAGCGTCCTCTAGCTGCAGTACGACGCGGGAGAAGCAGAAAGCCTGCCTCTGCATGATCCTTGGATGCAGATCAAACGCAAGCTCCTTGTCTTCTGCCAACGGAAAAATGAAGCAGATGAAGTAGGCGAACAGCTCCTCTGCGATCTCCCACAGCGGACCCTCAATCGTGGCCAGGAACAGGCTAGCGTGCAGCGAACGCCCGAGTTCAAAAGCCAGCCCTTGATTTCCTGCTTCATGCGCTTCTCGAAGCAATACGACGAGCGCGGCTAGGCTATCCAGGCCCGCTTGTCCCTCCAGGCGCCGAGTCACTTGGCGCGTTGCTTTACGCCGCACATAGCGTCCACGCTCCAACGCCTGCTGATCGAAGATCGCCATCTGGATCCCGGGCCCCAACCGCTTTAGCAGTATGTCGGCATTTGCCCCAACAGGGCGGGAGATGTCCAGCGCGTCCCAAGCTGCTGCCATGAGGATTTCACTGGAGCCTGCCATGGCTGCTTCTGTGATGCGGAGAGTCTCGGCGCCGGGGACGTGCTTACCCAGGGCGTACTTGGCCCACAAATTGTGATGGTGCTCGCCCTTGAGGTAGGTGCCGGGCTGCAAAACCTGACCCAGGCGATAGGCCGTCGGACGGCCCATACGCGCCCGCAGCCCCTCGAACCATAAGCCAACCTTCAGCACGTTCAAGGCCTTCTCAGCGGAACGGTTTGCGTTCGATTCGGCTAAGCGAACTACCGCTTTTACCCGGCCAAGTTTGTAGTCCTTGATCTGTATCAATGGCTTATCGACTCATTGCGGTGCAATTTAGAGTAACGCGGAAGCCCTCAGTTTCCTTCTGGGCGACTATCGGTGCAATCGTTACGCTAGCGGCATGACAGAGCGTGACGAACACATCGGCGCGTTGGCCAAAGTCCTGGAGCAGGATCTGTTGCACCACTACGGCCCGGTGATCGGCCAGGATGATCTGCGCCAAGCACTGGGCTACACCTCGCTGGATGCGTTCCGGCAGGCTCTGTCCCGTGACTCGCTGCCGGTGCCGGTGTTCCCCATCCCTAATCGCCGCGGCAAATACGCGCTTGCCAAAGACATTGCGCACTGGCTGGCAGGCTTGCGCGACCAAGCCATCCGGGCATCGCACCCAAACGGAAACACGCCATGACTGCGAACATGGAAGACAGGGGGTCAGCATGACCTGACGACTCCCACCGCCATTCCACACGTGGGAAATGCAAAAGCCCCCAAGCGCGTCAACGCTTGGGGGCTTTGAGGGTGTAGCTAGAACCTGTTCGCTGCATTCTCGGCATCCGCCCTCCCTTCGTCAATCCCTGTTTGTCAGCTCTTACGCGCTGGCGCGGGGGACTGTTGCCGCTGTTCTGGCCCGGATGCTGGTGCCTGGAACGAAGGCGGTGCAAGGAGTGCCATGAATCCGTTGAAAGACCTGTGCCGGTGCCTGCTGCGCACTGACCTGACCGATCGGCAGGTTGGTCAAAAGTTGAATCGCTCGCCGACCACGGTCGGCCGCTATCGCAAACGCCTGCGAGCCCTCTCACAATCGTGGGATGACATCGAGAGCATGGACGAAGTCGCGCTGGCGCGCCGATTGAATCCGGGCAAAAGTAGTGCGAAGAAGTTGCTCGTTGAACCGGATTGGTCGTATGTGCACGCCGAGCTGCAGCGGCGCGGCATGACGATCACGCTATTGCATGAGGAATATGCCCTTGGCTTGGAAGCCGGGGCGATGTCAGAGACCGAGTTCCGACGCCGCTACCGCCGCTATGCGCGTAAGCGAGGACTGGTCATGCGTCAGGTGCGTGTACCGGGACAACAGCTGTTTCTGGACTTCTCCGGAGTGCGCCCTTCGATCACTGATCAGATGAGCGGCGCAACAACCCCGGTGGAGCTCTTCGTGGCGGTCATGGGTGCCAGCCGCAAGACCTTCGTCTATGCCGTCGCAAGCCAGAAATCGGTTGACTGGATCGCTTGCAATGCAAAGGCGCTGGAGTTCTTTGCGGGCGTGCCCACCTATCTGGTGCCGGATAACCTCAAGGCGGCGGTGACCTCCGTTTCCGGGCAGGACGGGGCACTGCTGAACATGACCTACGCCGAGTTTGCTGCGCACTACGACACCATGGTGCTGCCGGCACGTCCGCGCAAACCTAAGGACAAGGCGCCGGTGGAGATTGGGGTGCAACTGGCCCAGCGTTGGATCCTGGCGCGGCTGCGCAATCGGGTGTTCTTCTCGCTGGAGGAACTGAATCGCGCCATTGCCGAGCTAGTGGACCGCATGAACCTTCGTCCGATGCGTGGGTCCGGCGGAAAAAGCCGTCAGCAACTGTTCGAGGAACTGGACGGCCCCGCGCTGCGTCCCTGTCCGCAGATGCCCTACGAGTACGCAGAGTGGAAGCTTAAGGTCCCTGTGGGACAGGATTACCACGTCCCTTGGCAGGGCCACTTTTACTCGGTTCCTCACACATTGGTTGGCGCAAAGGTGAACTTGAAGGTCACCCGGGAGGCCGTAGCAGTCTTCCACCGCGACAAGCGGGTGGCCATGCATCCGCGCAGCGGCGAAGTGGGTGGATGTAGCACGTCACCGGAGCACCAGCCCCCGGCTCATCGCGCTTACGCACAAGACACGCCGGACGTACTGATGACATGGGCGCGTCAGCAAGGAGGCGCCCTGCATAAGTTCGTGCAACGACATAGCGCGACCCATCGCCGACCGGCACTGACCCTGCAAGCCTGTCGAGGGCTGCGACGCCTTGCGCGTGAACACGGGATCGAAAGGCTGCAGGCGGCCTGTGACCGGGCCGTACGCATCCAAGCAAACAGTGTCAGCTCGGTGAAGTCGATCCTGGTGCGCCATCTGGATCGCAGCGCATCTTGCGATGACAGTGCAAGCAACGATGACGCTCCACAGGCGCACGAAAACGTGCGCGGTGCTAACTACTACTCATAATTCAGGGAGAACATTATGTCTTTGGAACATACGATTGATCAGCTACGAACGCTCAAATTGACCGGCATGGTGGCTGGCGTCGAACATCAACTCGCCCAATCCAGCTACGGAGCACTCGGCTTCGATCAGCGCCTTGGCCATCTGGTTGACGCCGAGGTGAGTCAGCGCGACAGCAAGCGCTTCACGCGCCTGATTCGCAATGCCAAGCTCAAGGTCTACGCCGAACCGGAGGCTATTGACTATCGTGTTGGGCGCGGGTTGGATCGATCAGTGATCGCGGATTTGCTGACCTGTGGCTGGATTGAGCACCGCCAAAACGTTTTGGTCACTGGACAAACAGGTACTGGAAAGACCTGGTTGGCATGTGCCCTGGCCGTACAAGCCGCACGCCAAGGGATCACCGTAGGCTACCGGCGCGTAGGCCGCCTGTTGGAAGACATGGAGGTCGGGCATGCGGACGGCTCACTGGCCAAGCTTCGCAATCAACTCGCCAGGACCGGACTACTAATCTTGGATGATTTCGGCCTGACGCCGCTGAGCAGCCGCGGACGTGCAGATCTACTGGAATTACTCGATGACCGTGTCGGCTCTGGCGCCACGATTGTGGCTGGCCAGATGCCAGTGCAGGACTGGCATGCGTTTATCCATGACCCTGCTTTGGCTGATGCCATCATGGATCGACTGATTCACAGAAGCCACAAACTAGCGCTCAAGGGTGAATCCATGCGAAAGACGAAGGTGGCCAAGTCCGGGAAGTGAAGATTGGCGGCGCTGTCCAGCGCTTCTGGCGCTCGCATCCAATTCATTTGGCGGCGGTGTCCAGTTCCGTCGCCGATGAGTGTCCAGTTGGTTGGCTTTTCGTAGTCGCATGTCATCAGCACCAAGAGGCTCGAAGCCGACAAACCGCGCTTGTTCATTCTCGGCGTAGTGATACGTCACATCGAGCTTGAGCCTCTTCCGTTCGCCGCGCTTGAGACTGCGGAACAAACCGGGGACCAGGCAATGCATCGGATCGTGCCGGGCATGTGTAAGGTCAAAAGCCATCGCTTCGCCTCCGGCCATCACGTCCCTTTTCTTCATTCTTGCTGGCTTCATGCAGCTCCACTGGCACCAGAACGCCGCCTGCGTGCCGCATGTACCAGCGATCAAGCGTCGTAGCGTCGTAGTTCTGCTTGTTAACGCCGAAACGCACGAAGTAGCTGCGGCGCTCATTGCCGATGGGCTGCCGGTCATGGGCGCGGTCGCTAAGGCGCTTCGCCTCGTCCTCAGTCATGCGCGCGACATAACCGCACCACCTGGCGTTGTCGATCAGCGCGGAAGCGCCACGCGCGGCCTGCTGCTGGTCGGTTTGGCCTTCGCGGGCACTTCCCTTGCTGACGTAGTGCAGGTAGAGCACGGATGCGCCCGTGGTAGCCGCGACCTGCTCGAACACGGCCACGAGGTGGGCCATGCTGCCATTGCTGTTCTCATCGAGGGCGTGGATGCGGCTCAGGGTGTCCAGCACGATCAGCCTGGCCCCGGCGCTGTACTCAATGACGCGGCGCAAGTGAGCCTCGTCCATGACGTTCAAGCGCTTACCCATGATTGGCTCAAGCGCAAGGTTCTCTGCGATGGCTTGGCGTGCTGCGTGTTCGAGGTGCTGGCCGATGGCGTGAATGCGCCGCACAAGCGCGGACGGCGGGTCTTCCCCAGCCAGATAAACCACGCGCCCGGAGTGTGCGGGAGCCAGGCCCACGAGGTCGCCGCCGGCAACGCTGCATGCGATGCTCATGGCCGCTTCCAGCGCCCAGAAGCTCTTACCGGTGGCTCCTGGAGCAACGAGCGCGCCCACGGTTCCCGCCAGGAAGCCCGGCCATATGAAGTCCAGCACCGGCGGTTCGCACTCGAACGCCGCCAGGACGTCAATCGCCACGACTCAGTTCCCCGTTCCGTATAGGGACTCGTCGCTCAACACCTCGGCGATCTGCGAGGTTCGGAAGTAGACGCGCCGACCGATCTTGAAGCGAGCCTTGTTGATTCGCCCCGCCCATTCGCTCGCCGTACGCAAACTGACCCGCAGTCCATCCGGTGATCGATCCAGGACAGAGGCGAGCTGCGCCATGCTCAGCAGCGGGCCGAAGCGTTGCAGCAGCGTGTCTTCTATCGTCATTGCGTAAACCTCCGTTATCAACCGAATTGCTACGAAGGTTAGGTGTTATGGGGATTGCCTACATCTTATTAGTTGTCCAAAATGGTTGACATGAAGAACGATACAACCATTGTCACCTGGGAAGGCTGCGATCCCACTGTCTCGGAAGCCATCGAGCAGTTCGAGGATCGCTGGCGGCCGTATTCCGCCTCCTCGCGTCGCTACCCCATCGTTGGGCTGATACAGGAACTCATTGACCCCGCCGTGGCTGCGTACACGGCGACGCTGCCGAAACGCTACTTGGGCCATATCCCCGGAGCAGGAACAGGGGTGAGTTTCAGCGGAATCATTCGACTGGTGGGACTTGATGCGATGGTTCGCATGCAGCGGCAGTTGCTGCGCCAGTTCATTAAGACGGGGGACAAGCAGACCTCAAGAGATCGGCGGTTTGTAGCGACACTCGAATCGTTGATCGGGCTTGTATGGGACTGCGCCTGCAAACGGCCGACGAAATCAAAGGTGCGCGACACACGACTGAATGGCGAGCGCCTTCAGGGGTTCTGCCGGTTCTGCGGATCACTCGCCGAGCTGACCTCATTCGCCGGCGGGAGCGATGATCCGAAAGCGGACGATCCAGAAGAAAAGCTTCGACTCAGCAGCCTGTATTGCCTGGATCATCGGCCTAAATTGCCGAGCGGCGCATGGAACCCTGTCTACAGACAAGCAAGGCGATCCTTAGCGCAATTCGACCTCGAACTGGCGAGACTCAGCCAACAATGCGCGAAGCCGGCCACTGCCCAGGTGAAATCGGGCGATCAATTAGTTGACAGCTACTTCTTCCACTACGTCGCGGACCAGACCTTACAACCGGCGGACAAGGCGGAGTTGCGCAATCAAGCGCGGCTGATGGTGGACTCGAAGCTATCGGACCGCAAGAAGCAGATGCTGATGCTTCAGTGGTCTGGACTCAATCAGTCGGAGATTGCGCGGAAGCTGGGCATCGAACGCCAAGCAGTATCGAAGGCGCTGGCGTCGATCCCTGCGATATTCCACCTGAGATCAAAATCACGCTCGTGGCGTCAACCGAATTGACCAACTAATAGGACGAATCAATCTGCGTCCACAGGCACCATCAGGCACATGCTCACAAGTGATCGAAAGAGGCCGGGGGATGCACTCAACGATAAGTAAGACGCTCATCAACCGCAAAAAGCTGCTGGCGATGATTCCTCTGTCTGAACGCACGATTTTCAACATGGAGCAGCGCGGGGAGTTCCCGCGCCGGATCGCACTCACCAGCCGGAACGTCGCCTGGGACTTGGCCGAAGTCGAAGACTGGATCGAGGCGCGCAAGGCATCGGGCACTCAGGCCATGCGCCCCGGCTTCACCTCGTCGGTCGCAGCCGCCACTTTTTAGCGGCTAAAACGCAGCGCCCCTCAAGTGTCAATGAAACCAGAGGCCATGCATGCAAGCTGCGTTAGCGTCGAGCATGCATGGCGTCATGACTACTTGCATGCATATCAGCTAGCGCCCTTAACGCGTGGTTTGGCCGGGGCAGCTTTGGGCGAGGCGGCCACCGACCCGAAGGCCGCCAAGCGCCCTCGCATGGTGGCGGCGTCCTCACGGGCCTGGGCCGCTTCGATACGCGCGTGTCGCGCTTCTTGGCGGGCGTGATCCAGCTCCGTGCGCAGCACGCCAGCGCGGGCTTCGGCTGTGCTTGCCCGCTGCACAAGACTGACTGGCAACCTACGCCACTCCATCAGGTCTCTTCTTTTATCTCCATTCGTGGCACAGCATGACGCTTAGGCCACGTATCAAGTACGAGGCGGCTCGCGATCATCATTGCGCACTTTCGGTGGAGCAAGAGCGTTAGCCCTTTTCCTTCTCCCAAATAGCCGTCATAGGAGACAACCGGCCCTTTTAATGGCCCGCAGCATTCAAAACATACTTCCGAGCCCTTGTACGGTATTTTTTTGATTGCATCTTGCACATTATTATGAAATCCCACGCTCTATCCCTTGAAGAAATTTTCAAAAAAGTTCTGCACCGCGAATCCACATTACTTTACTGGCGCCCTTACTGCAGGGATGCATCAGGGTCAATGCATGCTATTCTAGAGTAAAATTTTCTCATTAAGCAATAAGACACCATTAAAAAGGCAGAGTGTCGTCGTCTTTAGCCAAAACCCGGACCGCTTCTTTCGGTAGGGGTATATTATTGACGATGTAGAGATTGAGAATGTCATCACGATCAAAGAACATCACTTGACTTCGCTTAGTCGCATCAAGTTTTCCTCCTAGCCAATTACGCGCCTGCTTGGTGATCTCCCCCCCGGCCACGATAAAGGCGTGGTCAACTAAGACTCGCCTACTTGTTTCAGGATCAAAGATCTCGTGACCAAGCATCATCAGTGCTTGGTTGTAAATTTCAGAGATGTTTGTATTCGACTTTTGAGTGACACCCGAGGCATCTAGCTTACCCTTCTTGGCCTGTATGCCGAAATACAGTACGTGCTGAGTAGGTAGGACGTATCGCATCCAGACATCCTTTCCATACTCAAGAGATTTATCTTTGTGCCCAGCAGCAGTGATTCGATGGAACCCCAGTTGTCGGAACAGCGGTAACAGCACGTCCTCGATCAGATCATCTTCGGAGCATGTGTTGAGAAACTTCGTGAGCGTCTCGCGCCGTTGGAGCTCCACCGGAGTGAAAGGACGATGCGGATTTGCCGCTGTTGAAATAGTTCTCGTGCCGATGTGCCTGACATAGAGAAGGGTATCTTCTCCATAAAACGCCTCAAACCCTTCCCTACTTAGGGGTTTATTCAGCGCTTCCACTGCTTTGGACCTCTCGGGATCACCATCTTCTGCATCAGCCTTATGCATAAGCACCCGCAATACATGCACGAAACGTTCAGGTAATGCATGCGCCGCAGGTGAAGGCTCAGCAAGAAGCTCTGCTAGCCTTTGAGCTGTCCAAAACCAGCGGGTAGAGCCGTCGTGGGCAAATTCAAGATCGCACTCCTCAAAGAACCGTGTTATGAACATGCTAGAACGATAAGGGAAATGATCGGCATCGCCGATCACCATTTCAGCGATCTCCCTCAGATTTCGATCCTTAAATTTCATATCAAGGTCCACTCCCTATATGGGCTTCTGCCAAGCGCCCATCTGACACTGTTTCATCATAACGTTCCACAAATTTCTCGAACTTACTTGTATCATCCGCATAACTTTGGAACCAACGTGCTTGCGCTAGCGCAAACACGTCGATGAGGCCCCGAAACTCGAAGAAAAAAACGCTGCCCGTGTCTGGCAGCTTCGCCTTCGCTTGCCCAACATGGAAGGAAATTCGCCGCACTTTGTTCTGCTTGACCGCAGATGAGTTAATGTTGCTCATATGCAGCAGACCATTTCGGAGCTCCCAGAGCTCCTCAGCTGTTATACCCAATGGAGCAAGATCCGCAAAATCATTCAGCCAACGCACGAATATAGGCAAACCACGCAAGTCACCGTATTCTATGTAAGCCAAGCTATCGATGCAGCTGAGCATGAGCTTCATCGAAGAGACATATAGCCGCGCATTATAGGTAATTTTAATCGCATGAAAATAGTCGTCATGGATGAGTTCGGAGAATTGAATACCTCCTTTACGGCTATATTTAAGCAACCAATCTACCATTTCCCCCTGCTCGCCGGCCGCTTCGGCCGCTTCGTCGACGTCAAATTCCCAGTGCTTGGCACTGTAGTCAAACCTAACTCTCCCCTTCTCTACGGGCGTAACCACAGTCAAGGATGTCTCTAACCCGCCAGCGTTCAAGAGCGCCTCGGCATATAGAGCGACTACACTACCCAGCCTCGATCTGGTGTTGTACTCCTGGAGCGTGAATGGTTTCGCGAGCTTGACCTTTGTCGCGTTTTGCAGATCCCCTTTCGCTTTCTTTCGGAGAAGCTCAATTCCTTGCTCATCTTCTCCATCATGGGAGTGCGCAACATAACCTACGCGCTCACATCGCCCGTTTGGGTCAAAAAAAAGAAAAATGTTGTAGATTTCTTCGGGCATAAAAATCCATTTTCGATAGCATGAGTGCACATAGTTACATAGACACTCCGACAAACCACATTTAGGGCGATGCAGCCAACTCGACTGGACGAAATCAGGCAGCCCGCTCCCGTTAGCCAGTACGGAACGTCCCCATCGCGCAGGATCAGGACGAGGGTCGGCAGGACGGCCGAGATGCGTGCAAGGGCACCACAAGACTTGCTATTGCATTTGAATTCAATGACTTGCCCGAAAAATGGCTGTTCTCGGAACGATTCCCTGCCGACACTCGGCAATGCCTGCCTGGGCAGAGGTTAGCTCAAGTGCGTGCGCCTCATACACATCAGCCATTTGCGTGGTCAAGGCCTCCGCTTCCAGGCGTTAGGCCTCCCAACCAGCTTGGTCAGTAAGAAGAAGAAGAAGAAGAATATTATTCTTACTGGTCAAGTGATTATTTCGTCGCAGTTTTCACACTTCGACGCAACGCGCATAGCCGCCCGCGCGCCTCTTGGCGCGGCGTCCGCGCTTGGGTTCGGTAATGTGCGCCGGCAGTGACGCGGCTCGGGGCGGCAACGGCCTGATAATTGCCGAGATGCCCCAGCCAGCCCACCGCTTCCAGCTTCAGTGGTCACGTCGCTTGCAGCGGCGGACATGGCATGTCGCGTGGGAGGTGCCCATGCAGCTGGAAAGAAATCGTCAGGGCGTGATTGACCTGGTGGTGAGCAACGGCAGATGGACCGTGGCCATCGAGCTGGACAACCGGGCACCACGCACAAAGTCGATTCGCAAGCTCACGGTGTTTCCATGCGACCGGGCCTATGTGATCTGCCGTAGCGGATTGATCCACCGGGTGAAGTGACGGCGGCCGCGCTGTTGTGCGCGTAGCGCACGATGACCGTTCTACCACTGTGCGCTGATCGACACCCTCGGCCTGGCCAGGGCCTTGTCATCCCAGCGCTTGCCATATCACTCCCTGCTGACCTGCTTTTGGGGAGAGGGAGCCGCAGGCAACTGCGCCAGGGACTTGATCAGGCCGCGCGATGGTTGGCGCAGCGCCGTTGGGAGAGGGGCGCTTGCGCCCCTCTCCGGGGGTGGGCAAAGTCTCGACGTTCGGGCAGGTGAGCGAACTCTCATCCTCTGCTTAAGCCTTCGACCGCTTCAGTGTCCATTCGTCAATCATGTCCGCCCAGTCCTGCAACATCGCCGTCCGCTGCTCGCGGTACTCGGCCTTGTTGTAGACAGCCCTGACGCCTCGCTGTTCGTGCGCCAGGCATTTCTCAATCCAGTCCGTGTTATAGCTGGCCTCATGTAGCAGCGTGCTTGCAGTACGCCGCAAGTCATGTGGCCCGAACTTGGCGAGTGACTTCTCTTCCTTCTGCGCCAGCCGATACGTCAGCGTCAGTACTTGGTTAAGCGTGGCGCTACTCATGGGCAAGTCCGAGTCGTATCGCGACGGCAACACGTAGTCCGATCCGCCAGCAAAGGTCTTGAGGGCAATGAAGATGTCCAGCGCCTGCCTTGACAGGAACACCAGGTGCGGATTGCGTCGCTTCATGCGCTCCTTTGGGATGGTCCAAAGCGCATCACTGAAGCTGATCTCGCTCCATGTCGCGTTGGTCAGCTCGCTCTTGCGCACCATCGTCAGCAGCAGCAATTTGGCGGCTGCTCGGATAGATGGCGTTGTGCCGATGCGCTCCATGTACTGGTACATCAGGCCGATCTCGTCGGGCGTCAGCGCACGGTCGCGCGGCTCGAACTTGGCGATAGTGGTCGGCCGCACCAGCTCTGCCGGATTCTCGACCTTCTGGCCGCGCTCAATGGCCCAGCGAAAGACCTGCAACACCACCTCGCGAGCATGCACAGCGGTCGCCGGTGCTCCGCGCTCCACGATGGTATCGGTCAGTGCGCGCAAGTCCTCGTGGGTGATCTCCACAAGCTTCTGATTGCTGAATTTCGGCTTTAGCTCGCGTTCGTAAACTGAGCGGCGCATGTCGCGGGTGGAATCGGCCATCTGGTAGCCCCGTAGCCACTTTTCCGCCCAGGCCCCGAACGTCTCCGCGTCCTTGACGCGGACCTTGTCCCGCGCCTTTTCCTTGGCCGGTGACTTCCCGGCCGCGATCATCTTCTTGGCCTCGCCCAACCGCTCGCGGGCTTCTGCCAGGGTGATGCCGCCGACACCGTAGCGGCCGAAGGTGATGGTCTCCTGCCTACCGTGGATCGAGTAGTTGTAGCGGAACGAAATCGCACCGGCGGCCGTGACGGCTACATAGAGGCCGTCGCGATCATTCACCTTGTAGAGCTTGTCCTTCGACTTGAGGTTGCGGAGCTTGGTATCGGTCAACATGGTTCTCGGCCTGATTCAACTCAAATACCATGATCCAGAAACCGGCCAATCCTTGCGTAAAATAACAATAAAAATCATCGTGTTACGCGATTTCGATACCATGAACATCCGCAAGGTGGTTACATGGTATCGGCAATTTCTCATGCCATAGAAGCACTCAATGCCATCTATCATGCCATGAAAAAACGGCGCTTGGCGATGCTATTCATTGCCAGATGGCGCCGAACGAAATCACAAAAAATCCTGCAATGACGAGGACTTAGATATGTTTTCGTGCTACTAGATGCCAGCAGGTGCCAGACGCCGGATCATTCCCACTCGATCGTCGCAGGCGGTTTGCCGGAGATGTCGTAGACCACGCGCGAGACGCCGCGCAGTTCGTTGATGATGCGATTGCTGACCGTGCCGAGGAAGTCGTACGGCAGGTGTGCCCAGTGCGCGGTCATGAAGTCGATGGTTTCCACCGCGCGCAGTGCGATCACCCATTCGTAGGCGCGTGCGTCGCCAACCACGCCCACCGACTTCACCGGCAGGAACACCGCGAACGCCTGGCTGGTCTTGTCGTACAGATCGGCCTTGCGCAGTTCGTCGATGAAGATCGCATCGGCCTTGGCCAGCAGTTCGGCGTACTCGCGCTTCACTTCGCCCAGGATGCGCACGCCCAGGCCCGGGCCTGGGAACGGATGGCGATACACCATCGTGCGCGGCAGGCCGAGTTCGACGCCGAGACGACGCACTTCGTCCTTGAACAATTCGCGCAACGGCTCGACCAAACCCAATTTCATGTGCTCGGGCAAGCCACCCACGTTGTGGTGACTCTTGATCACGTGCGCCTTGCCGGTCTTGCTGCCGGCCGACTCGATCACGTCCGGATAGATCGTGCCCTGCGCCAGCCACTTGGCATTGGCCAGCTTGTTGGATTCTTCGTCGAAGATATCCACGAACAGGTTGCCGATGATCTTGCGCTTGGCTTCCGGGTCGCTCACGCCTTCGAGCTTGGCGAAATAGCGATCGGCCGCGTTGACGCGGATCACCTTGACGCCCATGTGCTCGGCGAACATCGCCATCACCTGGTCGCCTTCCTGCCAACGCAGCAGGCCGGTATCGACGAACACGCAGGTCAGCTTGTCGCCGATCGCCTTGTGCAACAGCGCCGCGACCACCGACGAATCGACGCCGCCAGACAAACCCAAGATGACTTCGTCATCGCCCACCTGCGCGCGCACGCGCGCAATCTGGTCGTCGATGATGTTGGCCGCCGTCCACAGCGTCTGACAGCCGCAGACATCGACCACGAAGCGACGCAACAAGGTCTGGCCCTGCAGCGTATGGGTGACTTCCGGGTGGAACTGCACGCCGTACCAACGCTTGTCCTCGTTGGACATCGCCGCCACCGGTATGCGGTCGGTCACGGCAGTAATCGTGAAGCCCGGCGGCACCTGCGACACGTGGTCGCCGTGGCTCATCCACACATTCAAACGCGCCGCGCCGGCGTGATCGGTCAAGCCAGCGAACAGCGCATCCGCCGCCACCACATCCACTTCGGCATGGCCGAATTCGCGCTGATCTGCAGCTTCTGTCGCACCACCCAGCTGCGCAGCCAGGGTCTGCATGCCGTAGCAGATACCGAACACCGGCAAGCCGCTGTCGAACACTTCCTGTGGCGCCACCGGCGCACCCGGCAAGGTGGTCGATTCCGGCCCACCAGACAGAATGATGCCCTTGGCACCGAATCCGGCAATCTCGGACGGATCGTGATCCCAGGCCCAGATCTCGCAGTACACGCCGATTTCGCGGATACGCCGCGCAATCAGCTGGGTGTACTGCGCGCCGAAATCGAGGATGAGGATCTTGTCGGTATGGATGTTGGTCATCGAGGGCCGGGATTGGGGAGTTGGGATTGGAGATTCGCAAAAACGCTAGCCACAACCGCTGCCGGATGAGGAAGCGGTAGGCTCTTGCGAATCCCGAATGCCGAATCCCCACTCCCGCGCGCTGGCTTACCCAGCGCGATAGTTCGGCGGCTCTTTCGTGATCTGCACGTCATGGACATGGCTTTCGCGTTGACCGGCGCCGGTGATCTTGACGAACTTCGGCTTGGTGCGCATCTCTTCGACAGTGGCGCAGCCGACATAGCCCATGGTCGCGCGCAGGCCGCCGATCAGCTGATGAATGATGCCGCCGACCGAGCCGCGATACGGCACACGCCCTTCGATGCCTTCCGGCACCAGCTTGTCGGCGTCGCTGGAATCCTGGAAATAGCGGTCCTTGGACCCCTTCTCCATCGCGCCCAGGCTGCCCATGCCGCGGTAGCTCTTGTAACTGCGGCCCTGGAACAACTCGACCTCGCCCGGTGCCTCCTCGGTACCGGCCAGCAAGCCGCCGACCATCACCGTGGACGCACCGGCGACCAGCGCCTTGCCGATGTCGCCGGAATAGCGGATGCCGCCATCGGCGATCAGCGGAATGCGGTCCTGCAGCGCTTCGGCCACCATGTCGACCGCGGTGATCTGCGGCACGCCGACACCGGCGACCACGCGCGTGGTGCAGATCGAGCCCGGACCCACGCCGACCTTGACCGCATCGGCGCCGGCATCCATCAACGCCAGCGCGGCATCGCCGGTGACGATGTTGCCGCCGATCACCTGCAGCTGCGGATAGGTCTTCTTGACCCACGCCACGCGATCGATCACGCCCTGCGAATGGCCGTGCGCGGTATCCACGATCACCACGTCCACGCCCGCTGCGGCGAGCAGTTCGATGCGCTGTTCGGTATCGCCGCCCACGCCCACCGCCGCACCCACCAGCAAGCGCTTGGCAGCGTCTTTGGCAGCGTTGGGGTTGTCGGTCTTTTTCTGGATGTCCTTGACCGTGATCAAGCCGCGCAGCTCGAAGCTGTCGTTGACCACCAGGATCTTTTCGATGCGGTTGCGATGCAGCAGCTCCAGCACTTCCTCGTCGCTGGCGCCTTCGCGCACGGTGATCAGGCGATCCTTCTTGGTCATGATGTGGCGGACCGGATCGTCGAGCTTCTTCTCGAAGCGCATGTCGCGGCTGGTGACGATGCCGACCAGTTCGCTGCCATCCACCACCGGCACGCCGGAGATGTTGCGCGCGCGGGTCAGTGCAATCACTTCACCGATCGTGGTGTCGGGGCTGACCGTGAACGGCTCGGTGATCACGCCGGATTCGAACTTCTTGACCCGGGCCACTTCGCCGGCCTGCTGCGCCGGGGTCAGGTTCTTGTGGATGATGCCGATGCCGCCCAACTGGGCCATGGCCACCGCCAGGCGGTGTTCGGTCACTGTGTCCATCGCGGCCGAGAGAATCGGCAGTTTCAGGCGCAGATCGCGGGTCAGCCGGGTTTCCAGGCTGACATCCTTGGGCAGGACGATCGAATGAGCGGGGACGAGGGAGACGTCGTCGTAGGTGAGAGCTTCAGCCTGGATGCGGAGCATCGGCGGACCCGAGTTTGGGGAAGCGCGGCATTTTACCCTGAAAGCCTTCACGAAGACACAACGCAGCCGCAATGCTGCGTTACGCGCATGCCTCAGCCGGCTGCGTCGGCCGCTTCCAGCGTGTTCTGCATCAACGTGGCGACCGTCATCGGCCCTACCCCACCCGGCACCGGCGTGATCCAGGCCGCGCGCTGCACGGCGGCGTCGAAACCGACATCGCCGACCAGACGCCCGTCTTCCAGGCGATTGATGCCCACATCGATCACCACCGCGCCCGGCTTCACCCACTCGCCCGGAATCAAACCGGGGCGGCCCACCGCCACCACCAGGATGTCGGCATTGCGCACGCTGGCTTCCAGCACCTCGGGCGGGGTGAACTTGTGGCAGCTGGTGACCGTGCAACCGGCGATCAGCAGTTCCAGACCCATCGGCCGGCCCACGTGATTGCTCACGCCCACGATGGTCGCATTGCGCCCGCGCACCGGTTGGTCGGTATGCGCGAGCAAGGTCACGATGCCGCGCGGCGTGCACGGGCGCAGGCCGAATTCGCGCAACGCCAGATGCCCCGCATTCTGCGGATGGAAACCATCCACGTCCTTGCTTGGGTCGATGCGCTGGATCAGGCGATTGGCATCGGGGATGCCCGGCAGCGGCAACTGGATCAGGATGCCGTGGATCTTGGGATCGGCGTTGAGCCGGTCGATCAATGTCGCCAGCTCGGCCTCGCTGGTGCCTTGCGGCAAGTCGTAATCGAAGGCCGAGATACCGACCTTCTCCGCCGCGCGCCGCTTGTTGCGCACATACACCGACGAGGCCGGGTCGCCGCCGACCAGCACCACGGCCAACCCGGGGCGCGCCTTGCCGGCCGCCACGCGCGCATCCACCCGCAGCTTCAATCCGTCGAGCAGGTCCTCGGCAATGCGGCGGCCATCGAGGAGGCGGGCCGGAGCAGAGGCAGCTGGCGCGGAAACGGTCATGGGGCGTCAGGTGTAGAGTCGAAGGCCGTCTATTGTCCCCGATTCCGTCATGACCGACACCACCTCGACGCCCGATTCCATCACCACATCCATCGAAGCGGCCGCATTTCGCCGCCTGTTGCAGCATCTCAACCAGGACCGGCTCGATGTGCAGAACATCGATCTGATGATCCTGGCCGGCTTCTGCCGCAATTGCCTGGGCGACTGGTACCGCGAGGCCGCCGAAGCGCACGGCCTACCGATGAGCAAGGACCAGGCGCGCGAAGCGGTGTACGGCATGCCGTTTGCCGACTGGAAACAGCAGCACCAGAAAGACGCCACGCCCGAGCAGTTGGAAGCCTTTGCTGCCGCTCAACGTACGCACGGCTGAGTCGATCGGCTTGCGACCTGCGGCTGGCGTCTTCGCCGGCCGTTCGTTACCCGACGTGTTTTCTCGACCAGCCAAGGAAACCGCACCGCAGCGCCGAACCTGCTTCGGCGCTCACCAGCCACACCCGACTTAGTCGCCGGTCGCTTCTTCTACCTGATTGGCCTTCGGCACCGCATCGGGATTCAGCGTGCGGCTCTCGCGCCGCGGCGGGGTAAATGGCGTGGGCTTGGGCACGGTCGGCGTGATATTGCCGTACATCAGCCCTGAAACAGCACCGGCACGCGTGTTGCCGGCCGCAATCTCCAATTCGAAACGCTCGGCATCGCGACGCCGGATCGCGCGCGCGATGGTGACGGCCTCGTCCTCGTCCACGCCCAGCTCGACCAGGGCCGCCTGACCGAACGCCACCGCCGACTCGAAGGTCTCGCGGATCTGGTAATCCACGCCGGCAGCGACCAACTGCAACGCATGCTCACGATCATATGAGCGCACCAACAATCGGGCGTGCGGGAACTCGCGCGTTGCCAGCTCCACGATGCGATTGGCCGCCTCGCGGCTGTCGACGCACACCGCAATCGCGCGTGCGCTGTGCGCACCGGACGCATGCAATACATCCAGCCGGGTGCCGTCGCCGTAGTAGATCTTGAAACCGAACTGTTCTGCGCTCTGGATCATCTCGATGTCGTTGTCGATGATGGTCACGTCCACATCGCGCGCCAGCAGCGACTGGCTGGCGACTTGACCGAAGCGCCCAAACCCGATGATCAGCACGCTGCCGGTCTGGCCATTGACTGCTTCCACTCCCTCCAGCGACGGCTTGGCGGCTGGCGTCAGCCGACGCTGCAGCAGCACGAACAACGGCGTCAGCGCCATCGACACCACCACGATCGCGGTCAGGCTGGCGTTGACCTGTGCATCGATGACCCCGGAAGCCGATGCCGCAGCGAACAGCACGAACGCGAACTCGCCGCCCTGCGCCATCAGCACGCCACGGTCCAGCGCCTGGCGATGGTCGCTGCGCATCAGCCGCGCCACCGCGTAGATGCACACGCCCTTGCCCACCATCAAGGCCAGCACGCCGGCAACGATCAGCCGCCAATCCGCCGCAACCACGTGCAGGTCCAGGCTCATGCCGACGCCGAGGAAGAACAGCCCCAGCAGAATCCCGCGAAACGGCTCGATGTCCGCTTCGATCTGATGGCGGAAGGTGGATTCGGACAGCAGCACACCGGCCAGAAACGCCCCCATCGCCATCGACAACCCACCCACCTGCATCAACAGCGCCGCGCCCAGTACCACCAGCAAGGCAGCCGCCGTCATCACCTCGCGTGCCTTGGACGCAGCCAGGATCCGGAACAAGGGATTGAGCAGCCAGCGCCCTGCCACCAATAACCCGACGATGCAGGCCAGACCGATGCCGATGTCCTGCCAACGCTGCGACGCCGTCTGCGGATCGCCGTTGGACCCCATCCAGGCCACGATCGCCAGCAGCGGCACGATCAACAGATCTTCGAACAGCAGAATCGCCACGATCTTTTGACCCGGCGGCAAGGCGACATCGCCACGCTCGGCCAGCAATTGCATCACCACCGCCGTGGAGGTCAGCACGAAGCCGGACGCGGCGACAAACGCCACCGGCGGCGCAAAGCCGAGCAACATGCCGATGCCGGTCAGTACCAGCGTGCAGACCGCAATCTGCGCGGTCCCAAGACCGAAGATCTCCTTGCGTAGACTCCACAGGTGGGGCGGCCGCATTTCCAGCCCGATCACGAACAGGAACATCACCACGCCCAACTCGGCCACATGCAGGATCGCCTGCGGCTCATCGAACAGCCCCAGGCCGAACGGACCAATCGCCAATCCCGCGGCCAGGTAACCCAGCACCGAGCCCAGGCCGAGACGACGGAATAACGGGATCGCAACGACGGCAGCGCCGAGCAGGACGACGACATTGATCAGGTCACTGGATTCGGCTGCTTGGCTCATCCCAAGGATTCTAGCGGCACAGGCTTGGCGCTGCCCTGCACCTGCGTGCGCATCAGTCGATCAGCCAGCGCTTCCACATCGATCTCGATCAGCACGTTGATCTGGATCTGCGACAACCCAAATGACGAACGACGCCAGATGGCGTCGTTCGCGGAGGCAGGCAATGACCGGGCAATCAGCCGCGCGCGTCGGCCTCGGCCAGCGCAGCACGCAGGATTTCCTTGGCCGGCCCACCATGCTTCTCGTGCTCGAGCGCGAAATGCACCGTGGCCTCGATCAGGCCGATGTGCGCGCCGCAATCGAAACGACGGCCTTCGAAGCGATACGCATCGACTGTTTCCTGCTGCAGCAGCCCGGCAATCGCATCGGTCAGCTGAATTTCGCCGCCTGCGCCTGCACCGGTTTCTTCGAGCAGTTCGAAGATCTTCGGGCTGAGCACGTAACGACCGACCACCGCCAGATTGCTCGGTGCAACTTCCGGCTTGGGCTTTTCGACGATGGCGTTGATACGCCCCTTGCGACCATCGAATGCATCGGTGGCCACGATGCCGTAACTGGCGGTCTTGTCGTGCGGCACGTCCTCAACGGCAATGACGCTGCCGCCGGACGCCTCGGCCACATCGGCCATCTGGGTCAGCGCACCAGCGCCGCGGTTCCAGATGAGATCGTCAGGCAACAACACCGCGAACGGCTCGTCGCCGACCACGGCCTTGGCGCACAGCACCGCATGACCCAGGCCCAGTGCCTCGGCCTGCGTCACGAAAATGGCGCGCACGCCTTCCGGCAATGCATGACGCACCAGCTCCAGCTGTTCGAGCTTGCCGGCACGCTCGAGCTTCTGCTCAAGCTCGTAAGCCTTGTCGAAGTAGTCGGCGATCGAGTGCTTGTAGCGATTGGTCACGAAGATCAGCGTATCGCAACCGGCCTGGATGGCCTCGTCGACGGCGTACTGGATCAACGGTTTGTCGATGATTGGCAGCATTTCTTTCGGCACCGTCTTGGTTGCCGGAAGAAAGCGGGTCCCAAGACCTGCGACGGGGAATACGGCCTTGCGAATACGCTTGCTCATTAAAGTCTTCTGACCTCACGTGCGGGGAATGGAACGACCGTATCAGATCGCGTGTCGACTTTCCGTCGAGCAGCCGCAAAATCCGGCATCAGACTGCCCAACACAGTCTCCATTGCCTTGATGTCATAGCGGTTAACCGCCTCACGCAAGCGCGTCACCAGCTGCAACACCTGCTCGTGCGAGAACTCGCGCACACCGGCTTCCAGAATCTTGGGATGCGCGGTGGGGCGATAGTCTTCGTCCGAATAGAACAGCGTTTCATGCAGCTTCTCGCCCGGACGCAAGCCGGTATAGAGAATCGCCACATCCTTGCCCGGCTGCTTGCCGGCAAGCCGAATCATCTGCTCGGCCAGCAAGCGGATCGGCACCGGCTCGCCCATGTCCAATGTGTAGATCGCACCATGCGAAGCGGAGGCAGCGGCCTGCACCACCAACTGGCAGGCTTCGGGAATGGTCATGAAGTACCGCGTCACATCCGGGTGCGTCACCGTGACCGGCCCGCCCTGACGGATCTGCTCACGGAACAACGGCACCACGCTGCCGGCCGAATCCAGCACGTTGCCGAAGCGCACGGTGATGAAGCGCGTCGGCGCATCGCGTGCGTCAAGACTCTGGCAGATCATCTCCGCATAGCGCTTGCTCGCACCCAGCACATTGACCGGCTCGACGGCCTTGTCGGTAGAGATGAAGACGAAGGTCTCGATACGCGCACGCTGACAGGCGCGCGCCACGTTCTCGGTTGCCAGCACGTTGTTGCGCACCGCTTCGCGCAACTGCTCTTCCAGCAACGGCACCTGCTTGTAGGCGGCGGCATGGAACACCGCATCCGGAGTCGCAGTGTTCAGCGCATAAGCGACCACGGCCGGGTCGCCGCAATCGCCGAGCACACGCACCACTTCGATATCGGGGAACAGCCGGCGCAGATCCGAATCGATGGTCAGCAACGCCAACTCATCGATTTCCAGCAGCACAATCCGACGCGCACCATGCCGCGCGCACTGGCGGCAGACTTCCGAGCCGATCGAACCGCCGGCGCCGGTGACCATCACCGTCTTGTTGGTCAGCCAATCGCGGATCAGGCGCCAATCGGGCGTAACCGGCTTGCGATTGAGCAGGTCCTCGATCGCGACCTCCTTCAATTCGCCAGGCAAAGAGCGCCCTTCCAGCACATTGATCAGCTTGGGCACCATGCGGAACGGCAGGCCGGTGCTTTCGCAGATCGCCACCACGCGCTGCATCCCCGAGGCATCCAGCGACGGGATCGCGATCACCAGCAGCTTGGCCGCTGTCTCCTTGGCGATCGATGCGGCCTGATCCAGGTTACCCAGCACGTTGAGGCCCTGGATCTTGGCGCCATGCAGATTGCTGGCGTCGTCCAGATACCCGACCGGTACGAACGTGCCGCTACGACGAAGATCGCGCACCAGCCCCTCGGCAGCGCGACCGGCGCCCAGGATCAACACGCGCTGCGCGGCATCGCCGGAGTGCGCGATCTGATAATCCTTCCAGGCGCGATACAGCAGCCGCGGCGTCCCCAGCAATGCCGACAGCGCGAACGGATAGACCACCAGCACCGACAGCGGCACCCCGTCCAGGCGATCGTAAGACAGCGCCAGCACGATCGCGACCAGACCAAGGAAACTGGACTTGAAGATATTCCACAGGTCCGGCACCGAGGCGAATCGCCACAGGCCGCGATACAACCCCATCTTCCAGAACACCAGCCCCTGCGCGACCAGCACCACCGCAGTGCGCCAATCCCACAGTGGAAGGTCGGGCGCGTCGCGCAGCATGGAGTAGCGGCCGGCATGCAGCAGTTGCCAGCACACCCACACCATCAACAGGTCGTGCAGTACGACTGCCGCTTGCGGCAACACTTTGGTCAAACGGTCACGCCAGGAAATCATAAAAGTCCATTACTCAGGAATTGCGCAGTCCATCGCGCAGAAAGTGCCAGATCGCGGTAGCACCCGCAGCCCAGGTCAGGCCACCGACTACCTGCATCCAAACCGGATCATGACGAGTTAACACATACAAGCAGAACGCAGCGATGCTGAAAGCGAAATAAACACCCGTTACCGGAACGTGCGTCTCACGCTGGCGTGCAAGTCGTTGATAGACGTGCTGAGCATGCGGCTCCCACCAACGTTGCCCGGCGAGCATGCGAGACAGCAACGTGAAGCCTGCGTCTACGAGAAATGCGGTCAATGGCAGCCAACCCATCCACCAGCTCACCTGCCCCGTCGCTACCGTGAGTGCCAGCAACGCGGCCAGCACATATCCCAGCGCGCCACTGCCGCCATCGCCCAGAAAAATGCGCGCGCGCGGAAAATTGAACGGCAAGAACCCCAGGCAGGACGCCGCAACTGCAAGACCCGCCCATGCCCATGCGCCGGGCAGGACAAACGCAAATGCCAACGCCGCCAAGGCCGCCTGGCTGGAAGCCAGACCGTTGATGCCGTCCATGAAATTCCAGACGTTGATCAACACGACAGACGCAACTGCGCTGAGCACGCCATCCCAGACATTGCCAGTGGAGTGACTGACCAAGACTCCCAACGACGCCGATGCCGTCAGATGGATCGCAAAACGCAGCCTGGCCGACAGCGGACGATGGTCGTCCCACCAACCCACGCCTGCCACCAGTACCAGCCCGACGGCGAACCAGCCAATGACCAGGCGAGCAGCCGGCCAGAACACCGTGGCAGCGATGCAACCCAGCAGGATTGCCGCCACGATCGCCATGCCACCGCCACGCGGGGTGGCGACGACATGGCTGCGGCGCTCGCCCGGCTGGTCGAGCAGGCGGCGATGCAAGGCATAACGGCGCAACAGCCAGGTTCCCAGCGCTGCGACCACCAAGTGCGACAGGCACCACAGCCAGACCTGCGGCATTAGACGACCGCGTAGTTCAACAGCGGTTTGACCGTGCCCCATTCCTTGCAGCTCGGGCATTGCCAGTGATGCGTCTTGGCGCCGAAGCCGCAACGCGTGCAGCGGTAGCTTGGGTTACGTACCAGCAACTGGTCGGTGATGTGCTTGAGATCCTGCAGCGTGCCAACCGGGTCGCTGCCTTCGGCCAGGGTGAGATCGATCAACGCCGACTCGCCGCGTACCGAGGGCCGATCCTTGAGCTGACGGCCCAGGTACGCCAACGCAGGCGCCACCCCATCCTGCGCTTCCATCAACTGGGTCAGCGCCAATACCGGTGCGATGCCGCGATAGTGCTCGGTCATCTCCGACAGGAAGTTGCGCGCGCCAGCAATGTCGCCGACACGGCGATACGCGGCCATCAACGCTGGAATGATTTCCGGCAGGTATTCCGGATCATGCCGCGCCGCTCGTTCGAACGCGCGTACCGCCGCTTCGTCATGACCGCGCTCGGCTTCGATGCGGCCTTCCAGAATGCCCGCACGCACGGACGTGCCGTCAGCCTGGTAGGCACGGGCGACGGCCTGCAGCGCCTCGTCGGTCTTGCTCGAACCGCGGTAGCGATCGGCCAGCTCACACTCGAATTGGGAAATCAGCTTGCCCATCGGCTCGCCGGTGACTTCTTCGTAGCGGGTGGCGTTGTCGATCGCTTTTTCCCAATCGCGCTCGGCCTGATAGATGCCAATCAGGTGCCGCAATGCCTGTGGCGCGCGTTGATCCAGCTGCGCCAACTCGGTGAAGACTGTTTCGGCACGATCCAGCAGACCGGACTTCATGTAGTCCTCGCCCAGCGCCAGCAAGGCCTGCACACGCTGCTGATCGGTCAGATCGGCGCGCTGCACCAGCCCCTGATGCAAACGAATCGCACGATCGACTTCACCACGACGACGGAACAGATGCCCCAGCGCGACCTGCGTTTCGAAGGTTTCCTTGTCCAGTTCGGCGATGTGCAGAAACAGCTCGATCGCCTTGTCCGGCTGCTCGTTGAGCAGATAGTTCAGACCGCGAAAATAGGTACTGGAAAGACGACTGACCTGCGTATCGCCGTGGCGCTGACCGCCACGACGGCCGACGATCCACCCGCCCAGTGCTGCCAGCGGCACAAACAGGAAGAACCAGATCCACTCGGTCAGAAATTCCATACGTACTTACAGTCCATCGATGGGGCGCGTCTGGACTGCGGCAGGCGCAACGGGCCCAGCGTCGACGCGACTGACCGCAACAGCCTTGTTGGCCTGGCGCAATCTGGAATAGAGGGGAATGACCACACTGACCAGCACCATGCCGGCACCGATCAACACACCGACCAGCAGCGCGACGATGATCGCGACCCCGGAGGTCGTGTGCACACTTGAGAACAGGAAATCGAGAGTGACATCCTGGGAATTGACCGCACCGATGATAAGACCGGCCAGCAGGAAGGCCAACATCACCAGCAAGCGAAACACCTTCATGGACAGACTCCGTCGGGAAGGGGCCTAGCTTAACCGAGCCGACATAAACACAGCGGTAGAACGATCTTCAATCTGCCGTATCGGCCAGATCGACGGGCACCACGGAGCTGACACGCTCACGTAATTCCTTGCCCGGCTTGAAGTGCGGAACATGCTTGCCCGGCAGTGCAACCGATTCGCCGGTCTTGGGATTACGCCCCAGACGTGGCGGACGGTAATGCAGCGAAAAACTGCCGAACCCGCGGATTTCGATCCGATCACCATCGGAGAGCGCTTGCCCCATCATTTCCAGCAGCGATTTGACTGCCAGATCCACGTCGTCCGACTTCAGATGCGCTTGGCGTTGCGCCAGGATTTCAATCAATTCGGACTTGGTCATGGGAAGACTTGCTTTTTTCGACTGACACATCGGAATCGGCCCGGGGCAAGCCCGGGCCGATCCATCACGCTCTTGCGAGCGCTACGCGCTTACTCGGACTTGTTGCTGTTCAACTGTGCACGCAGCAGCGCGCCCAGCTGAGTCATGCCGCCCGACGCTGCGGAAGAGGACTGGTATTCCTCCATCGTTTCGCGCATTTCGGCATCGTCCTTGGCCTTGATCGACAGCTGCAGGGTGCGGCCCTTACGGTCCATGCCCACGAACTTGGCTTCGATCTTGTCGCCGACCTTCAGGTGCTGGGTCGCGTCGTCCACACGCTCGTTGGCGATGTCGCGTGCAGCGACGTAGCCTTCGATGCCATCGGCCAGGTCGATGGTGGCGCCCTTGGCGTCCACTTCACGCACCACGCCTTCGACCTTCGAACCCTTCGGGTTGGACGCCATGTACTGGCCGAACGGGTCCTGCTCCAGCTGCTTGACGCCCAGGCTGATGCGCTCACGTTCCGGGTCCACTGCCAGCACAACTGCTTCCAGCGTGTCGCCCTTCTTGTAGTTGCGCACGACATCTTCGCCGGTGGTGTTCCAGCTGATGTCGGACAGGTGCACCAGACCGTCGATGCCGCCGTCCAGACCGATGAAGATGCCGAAGTCGGTGATCGACTTGATCTGACCGGACACCTTGTCGTTCTTCTTGTGGGTGGCAGCGAAGGTTTCCCACGGATTGGCGGCAACCTGCTTCATGCCCAGCGAGATGCGGCGACGCTCCTCGTCGACATCCAGCACCATCACTTCGACTTCGTCACCAACCTGCACAACCTTGGACGGGTTGACGTTCTTGTTGGTCCAATCCATCTCGGAGACGTGCACCAGACCTTCGACGCCCGGCTCGATCTCGACGAATGCGCCGTAATCGGTGACGTTGGAGACCTTGCCGAACACGCGGCTGTTGGCCGGATAACGACGGGCGATGTTGTCCCACGGATCTTCGCCCAGCTGCTTCAGGCCGAGGCTGACGCGATTACGCTCGCGATCGAACTTCAGCACGCGCACGTCGAGCTCGTCGCCGACATTGACGACTTCGGACGGATGGCGCACGCGCTTCCAGGCCATGTCGGTGATGTGCAGCAGGCCGTCGATACCGCCCAGGTCCACGAATGCGCCGTAATCGGTCAGGTTCTTGACGACACCCTTCAGGATCGCGCCTTCCTGCAGCTTGTCCATCAGCTGCTCGCGCTCTTCCGAGTGCTCGCTCTCGACCACTGCACGACGCGAAACCACCACGTTGTTGCGCTTGCGGTCCAGCTTGATCAGCTTGAACTCGAGTTCCTTGCCTTCCAGGTAGGCCGGGTCGCGCACCGGGCGCACATCCACCAGCGAACCAGGCAGGAACGCGCGAACATCCTTGATGTCCACGGTGAAACCACCCTTGACCTTGCCGCTGATGCGACCGGTGATGGTTTCGTTCTTTTCCAACGCCTCTTCCAGCTCGTCCCACACCATTGCGCGCTTGGCCTTCTCGCGCGACAGCACGGTCTCACCGAAGCCGTTCTCGATGGAATCGAGGGCAACCTTGACCTGGTCGCCTACGCCGACATCGATCTCGCCAGCGTCATTACGGAACTGCTCGATCGGCACGATGCCTTCGGACTTCAAGCCAGCGTTGATCACCACCACGTCGCCGCGCACTTCCACGACGGTACCGGTGACGATCGAGCCCGGCTTCAGCTTCGCCAGATTGGCTTGACTGGCTTCGAACAGTTCAGCAAAAGATTCTGTCATTTGAATTTTACTCAGTTGAACACACGGGCGTTGATCGTCGGATTGCGACAGATACGAGCCGCCCAGCCTGTTGGTCGACTCCGGACAGCGAGTCGGTTAAGTAGTCATAGAACCGCCACACGGGATGTGCGGCAGAGCCTTGGAACGCCTTACGGTCGGCGGGACGTGCCCGCTTGCGGAACGCTTACGACGACGTGCGAGCGGCTAACAACCCGACCACACGCTGGACGACATCTTCGATTCCCATCCCGCTGGTATCGATCAGCACGGCGTCTTCGGCCGGCCGTAATGGCGCCACCACCCGCTGCGCATCACGCGCATCGCGAGCCATGATCTCGCGCAGCAGGTCGTCAAAGATAACCGAAACACCCTTTTCCATCAACTGTTTATGGCGACGGCCCGCACGTTCCTCGGCACTGGCGGTCAGAAAGACCTTGAATGCCGCATCGGGGAAGATCACCGTGCCCATATCGCGCCCATCGGCAACCAGGCCGGGCGCTCGCCTGAATGCGCGTTGGCGCTCTTTCAGGGCACTGCGCACCTCGGGAATGGCCGCAATCGCAGAGGCCAGCGCACCAGTCGTTTCCAGGCGCAACTCGCTGGTGGCGTCCACGCCATTGACCAGCACCCGCAGCCCCGCCTCGCCTGCGTCATCGAATTCGACCTTGGTGTCGAAGGTGCAACGCACCAGCGCCGCCGGGTCGGACACGTCCAGATCGGCCCAGCTCGCTGCAACACCAACGGCGCGGTACAGTGCGCCCGAATCGAGGTAGTGCCAGCCCAGCCGGGAGGCCACGATCCGGCTCACGGTGCCTTTGCCGGCACCGGAGGGGCCGTCGATGGTGAGGACGGGCGAAAGGTCGGTCATTCAGGTTTCCGGAAGGTGATAAGGCGCCAGTGTAGCGCCGCTCGCAGCAATTCGGATGCAACCACTTGAAAGCACGACGAAAAGCCGGTTAGAATTGCCGGCTTAATTCCGGGTGCACCCTCGATAGCGGGCACTCTTCCATCGAATCCAACCGTTTACGCCGAGGTGTGCCATGAAAGTCCTGTCCTCCCTGAAGTCTGCGAAGACCCGTCACCGCGACTGCAAGGTGGTCCGCCGCCGTGGCAAGGTGTTCGTGATCTGCAAGTCGAACCCGCGTTTCAAGGCGCGTCAGCGCTAAGCCTTTGCCGCGCGTGCAAGACCCGAGAAAGCCGCCTTCGGGCGGTTTTTTCTTGGCCGATGTTTCCTGGCCGATGGAGACTTCACGGCATCGTCTAGAGGGACACCGTGATGCGCCTGGGTGCGGCGGTCGAGGACGTCCCGGCGCAGCGTGCCGGAACCTGCGCGTCGTCATCGGGCCCAGCACTGGCACCAACGCCTGACCTGGTTTTTTGCTGTAATCACCATTCGAAGTCTTGTCCACTGGGGAGTAGATGACATGCGCAACCGTTTGTTTGTGATGCCGCCGATCATGCTGGCAATCGTGCTGATGGGGATCAGTGCCGTTGCCTCGGCCGACACACTGTTGGTCGATCGTGCAAAGCAAAAGCCCGCCGCCGCCCTGCCCTTGCGTGGCGACAGCATGAGCCAGGTCGAAGGCCGTTACGGCGCGCCGCAGGAAAAGTTGGATCCGCGCGGTGGTCAGAAGCGTCAGTGGCCGACCATCCATCGCTGGGTGTATCCGGCTTTTACCGTGTATTTCGAAAAGAGCCGGGTGATCGACGTGGTGGCCAATCAGGCCGATGCGAACGAGATCGGGCCCAAACCTCTTTGATGCGAGTCCCTCGCAAGAGCCCGCACATCCATGTGCGGGGATTGAATTAACAGCCTGGGCTCGCTTGGGTATCGATAGGTAATTTTCAGGTATGACCGATAGCGTTCGCTTTCCTGCCGAGTGGGAACCTCAATCCGCCGTATTGATCGCGTGGCCGCATGCGGGCACCGATTGGGCCGAGCGTCTGGCCGAAGTGGAAGAGACCTATATCGCGCTGGTGACGGCGATTTCCCGTTTCGAGCCGGTGATCGTCTGCGTGGCCGATGACGACCTGCAGATTTATGCCGAAGCGCGGCTGCGTTCGGCGCGGGTGGACATGGCAGGGGTGCGCTTTGTGATCGCCGCCTACAATGACACCTGGCTGCGTGATTCGGGCCCGATCACGTTGCGCCAGGATGGCGGTTTCCGGCTGATGGATTTCCGTTTCACCGGTTGGGGCGGCAAGTTCGAGGCCAGCCTGGACGATCAGTTGGTGACCTCGCTGGATGCCGCGCAGGTGTTCGTGCCATCGCAGGTGCAAACCGTGGACTTTGCGCTGGAAGGCGGTGCGATCGAGACCGACGGTGCGGGCACCTTGCTGACCACCTGGAAGTGCCTGCATGAGCGGCACCCGCAGCGCACGCGCGAATCGTTGAGCACCGACATGGCCGCATGGCTGTCGCAGGAGCGTGTGCTGTGGCTGGATCACGGCTATCTGGAAGGCGACGACACCGACGCGCATATCGATACGCTGGCGCGCTTTGCCGGCCCGGATGCGATCGTCTACCAGGGCTGCGATGTAGCCACCGATTCGCATTACACCGAACTGCAGGCGATGGGCGCCGAACTGGCTGCACTGCGCAAGGCCGATGGGCAGCCGTATCGCCTGTTCGTGTTGCCGTGGGCCGAGCCGATTCTCGACCACGGCCGCCGTCTTGCGGCCTCGTATGCCAATTTCCTGATCGTCAACGGTGCGGTACTGATGCCCGCCTATGGCGACAAGGCCGATGCAACTGCGCAGGCAGTGCTGGCTGAAGCATTCCCGCAGCATGAAATCGTGCCGGTTCCGTGTCGGGCGCTGATCTGGCAGAACGGCAGCCTGCACTGTCTGACCATGCAACTGCCCGCCGGTCTGTTGGCCGCCTGAGTCTCATTCCTGTTCCGGCCGGCAGGCCGGTGTTACGCCATGGCGCGCTACCCTGTGCGCCACCTAGTTGGATGCTGCCATGACCCGTCATCTCCTTCCCGTCGCGCTGATCCAGGAGCGCAACCACGGCGACGCCGCGGCCAATCTGGCCATCATCGAGTCGCGCGTGGCCGAAGCTGCTGCGCAGGGCGCCAAGCTGGTGCTGCTGCAGGAACTGCATAACGGCGCGTACTTCTGCCAGCACGAGTCGGTGGACGAATTCGATCTGGCCGAGCCGATTCCCGGCCCCAGCACCGAGCGCCTCGGCGCGCTGGCCAAGCAACATGGCGTGGTGCTGGTGGCCTCGTTGTTCGAGCGCCGCGCTGCCGGGCTGTATCACAACACGGCGGTGGTGTTCGAAAAGGACGGCCGCCTGCTCGGCAAGTACCGCAAGATGCATATCCCCGACGACCCGGGTTTCTACGAGAAGTTCTATTTCACGCCGGGCGATCTGGGCTTCACGCCGATCGATACCTCGGTGGGTCGTCTCGGCGTGCTGGTGTGCTGGGATCAGTGGTACCCCGAGGCTGCGCGCCTGATGGCGCTGGCCGGTGCGGAGCTGCTGCTCTACCCCACCGCGATCGGCTGGGATCCGGACGATGAGCGACCCGAACAGGAGCGTCAGCGCGATGCGTGGATCCTGAGCCATCGTGGCCATGCAGTGGCCAACGGTGTGCCGGTACTGTCGTGCAACCGCGTGGGGCATGAGCCCTCGCCGATGGGCGCGTCGGGCATCCAGTTCTGGGGCAACAGCCATGTGCTGGGGCCGCAGGGCGAGTTCATCGCCGAGGCTGGACAGGATCCGACGGTGCTGGTGTGCGATGTCGATCTGCAGCGCAGCGAGCATGTGCGGCGCATCTGGCCGTTCCTGCGCGATCGCCGCATCGATGCGTATGGCGATCTGCTCAAGCGTTACATCGACTGACCGCATGCCTGTCGAGGTACGCGAGGTCTGCGAGGCGGACATCCCGGCGATCACCGCGATCTATGCGGAGCAGGTCGCCGGGGTCAACAGCTACGAATACAGCGCGCCGTCGAGCGACGAGATGCGCACGCGGGTGCGCGCCACCGTGGATGCCGGGTATCCGTATCTGGTCGCCGAACGCGATGCTGCAGTGGTCGGTTATGCCTATGCTGGCGCGTACCGCGCACGTGCGGGGTATCGCTGGACCGTGGAGAATTCGATCTACCTTGCCAGCGACATGCAAGGACGTGGCATCGGCAAGGCCTTGTTGGGCGAGCTGATCGCACGCTGCGAACAACGCGGCTATCGACAGATGATTGCGGTGATCGGCGATGCCGAGAATCAGGCATCGCGACGGCTGCATGAACGTTTTGGTTTTCGCACGGTCGGAGTGTTCACCGGAATCGGCCGCAAACATGGCCGCTGGTTGGACGGTTTGCAGATGCAACGCCCGCTCGGCCCCGGTGACACCGCCCCTCCTTCTGATGAATGACCCCATGACTGAGCAGACCACCCACGTTCTGGACGATGCGCTGTCCGGCCAGCCGCACCGCATCGTCGAACGCGACGGCGTGCGCTATACCTTGCTCGGCACTGCGCATGTCTCGCTGGCCAGCGTGGCCGCGGTGCAGCGGGCGATCGGCAGCGGTCGCTACGACGCGGTGGCGGTGGAACTGGATGCACAGCGCCTGCAGGCGCTCAGCGACCCGGACGCCCTCGCCCGCCTGGACCTGGTGCAGGTGATCCGCAAGGGCCGCGTGGCCTTGTTCGCAGCGAATCTGGCATTGGCGGCTTATCAGCGCCGCCTGGCCAAGCAGCTCGGCATCGAGCCGGGTGCGGAATTGAAGGAAGCGGTGAACCTGGCGCGCGCGCAGGGCCTGCCGGTGCATCTGATCGATCGCGAGGTCGGCCTGACCTTCAAGCGCGCCTCCGGGCGGCTGGGATTCTTCGGCAAGATGAAGCTGGCCGGCGGCCTGCTGAGCGGCCTGTTCGCCGCCGATGAGGTGGGCGAAGAGGAAATCGAAAAACTCAAGCAAGGCGACATGCTGGAGGCGAGCTTCGGCGATTTCGCCAGCGAAAGCCCGGAGTTGTACGAGACCGTGATTGCCGAGCGCGATCAGTACATGGCTGCGCGTCTGCGCGAGGAAGCCAACGCCGGTCAGCACGAGGTGCTGGCGGTGGTCGGCGCGGGACATCTGGCCGGTCTTGCGCGGCATCTGGAACAGGACACCGATGCACCCGGCCCGCTGCGCGAGTCGCTGGAATACGTGCAGCAGCGCAAGCGCGTTCCGTGGATCACGCTGGGCGTGCTGGCGGTCATCATCGTTGGCATCGGGATCGGTTTCTGGCGCGGCGGCCTGAGCATGGGCGCCGATTTGTTGTTGCAATGGGCGATGTACACCGGCGGTATGGCGGCGTTGGGTTGTCTGCTGGCCGGCAGTCATCCGTTGAGCATTTTGACCGCTGCGGTGGTCGCGCCGTTCAAGCCGTTCCGGTTGAGCGTACCGACCGGTGCATTCGCCGCGTTGGTCGAGGTGCATATGCGCAAGCCGGCCTATGGCGATTTCCTGACGCTGCGCGACGATGCGCAGACCTTGCGCGGCTGGTACCGCAATCGCGTCTCGCGTGTGGTGCTGACGTTCCTGCTGACCAACGTCGGCAGCATGGCCGGTGTGTGGTTGGCGGGTGTGCAGATCTTCAATCGTCTGCATGGGTGATTGCGGCGGCGATGCGTTGCGCCGCAATCCGCGAAACATCCGTTGCCTTTCGTAGGAGCGCCCTTGGGCGCGATGGGGTTTACCGGTCAAGCCTCATCGCGCCCAGGGGCGCTCCTACGAGAGCTGGAGCACGCGCCAGGTTACGGGGCGGCAGGTGCGCCTGGCGCGAGCTGCAAACGCACCCACACGCCGTAGTGGTCCGAGGCCCAGCGACCTTCTGCGTACGGCGCGTCGAACAGGATGCGTGCTTCGCGGGCCAGCAGGCGGTTCTGCTGGAAGAACACGTGGTCGATCCGCGCCGGCTTGTCGAACACGTGCAGGTTCAAGGTGCTGACCGTGGCGTCGCTGTTGCGATGCACGCTGCCGTAGCTGTCGCCGTAGCCTTTGCGTAGCGCTTCCAGATCGAGGGCATCGGCGGCGGTGTTGAAATCGCCAGCAATCACGACGGGGGCTTGATCGCTGTTAGAGGCAATGAAGTCCAGCAGATCGGCCACCTGACGCGTGCGCGTGGCGGTGCCGCGTGCGTCGGCGCGTTCGTTGAGATGGGTGACGTAGACGTTGACCGGCTGGCCGTCGACATCGACCTGCAGATGCGCGGCGACGCGGTAATCGTCCAAGGGCTGCAACAGGCGCTGATGCATGGCCAGCACGTTGCGCCGGCTCAACAACGCATTGCCGTAGCGCTTGGCCGCGCCGACCGGATCGACCGAGGCGAAGGTGTACTCGTACCCGAGCTTGCGTGCCAGCCAGGCAGCCTGGTTTTCCACGCTGCCACGGCGTTCGATCACTTCCTGCAGCGCAATCACATCCGGCGCCAGTTGCTTGAGCTGTTTGGCGATATAGGCGCGACGTGCGGGCCAGTCTTCGCGGTCGTGATGCAGATTGAGCGTGACCAGGGTCATTTCGCGCTGTACCGCGCCCGGAGACTGCACTGCCCGGGATGCGCGTGCTATGTGATCGGTCTTGTCCAACTGTGCGGGTTGCACGGCCTGCACGGCCTGCACGGCGTGGGTGGCCTGCGTGGCATGGACAGCAACAGAGCACAGCAGCGCAGCCAACGCGACCGGCCATCCGGCACGTCGCCGCGCCGGCGCTGCCCGGGTAGGCCTGCGTGCGTCATTCATTGCGTAGCGCGCTCGGCGCGCCGCACCGCGCTGGGCACATCGATCTGCACATTGGCCGGCAGTTGCTGGATGCGCAGTTCACCGTTCTGCCATTCGGCCGATTCGCCGTTGATGCTGGCCTTGCCCGGTGTGCCCTGGTACGGCCACGGCAACACCACCCCGCCCGGCGGCAAAATCAGGCCGGGCTGCAGTTGCAGCACCAGTTGCTTGTCGGTGCGTTGCAGGGTGTAGTTGAGGCGCCCGTATGGCGTGCGCAGTTCGGCAATCCCGATTCCCTTGCCTTCGAACCAGCGCGTGGGCGCGCCGGCCGCAATCACCAGGCTGGCATCGGATTCGCGGCCGTAGGCAAACATGTCCAGTACCGAGCGCACGAAGTCCGAGGCGACCCAGGCATGCGGCAGATCGCCGACGAAGAACGGCGTGCGTGGCGTGCGCGAGACCACTTCGGCCCATTGATTCCACGGTTGCGGCGCGCGGTCCTTGAAGAAGAACGCGGTGGCGTCCCAGGCGCGGTCGCGCCAGCCCAGGCGCACGAACGCGGCCACGTTGCGCCATTCGTACGGCGTGTAGTCCTTCCATTCGCGCTTGCTGTCGCGGCGATCGGAGAACTCCTTCCAGTAGCGCTCGAAGGTATTGGTCAGCAGATCCTGCGGCAGGCGTTGCTGCTCGCCACCCGGTGCCAGCGCGATGGTGGTCGAGGTCGCATCGAAGTCGCCGAGCTCGGCCGAGCCAGGCAGGAAATCGAGATTGTGCTGGCGCACCGCCGCACCCAGCGAGGCGATCAGGTCGCCGCTGAATTCGTCACGGGCGGTGCTGAAGCGGGCGACCTCGTCGGGCTTGTCGAGCGCGCCGGCCAGCATCACCGCATCCTTGTAGCCGCGCAGCGCCCAGAAGTTGTCCCAGTACGAATGCACCGGCTTGGCCGAGTAACCTTCGTGGCTGATCGACACCGGCATCATTCCGTAGAAGGCCGGATTGCGCATGAAGTTGTCTTCGGTGCGCTCGCTGGCGCGCAGCGTTTCCATGTAGTCGTAGGCACCGGTGACGTGCGGCCACATCTTTTCCAGGAACGCCTTGTCGCCGGTATAGCGGTAGTACTCGGCGATGTTGAAGATCAGCTCGCCATGGCTGTCGTTCTCCGGCACCGGGTCGCTGCCGCGGTCGTCCACGCAGCATGGCACCATGCCGTTGTCGAACTGATACGGCGCGAACCAGTCGACGTACTCGCGCACCACGTCTTCGCGACCGAGCCGCAACAGGCCTTCGGAAATCATTGCGCCATCGCGGATCCAGCTACGCGAGTACGAACGCGTCCCCGGCTGCAGGCGCGGGCCGATACGCGAGATCAACATATGCGCCAGCGCGGTGCGCAAGGTATCGACCACCGGCTTGCCTTCGGCCGGCACGCTGATGCGTACGCGATCGAGCTTGCTGCGCCACTGCTGGGCAACCTGCTGTTGCGCCTTGTCGGCATCGAAGCGGGCCGGCAACTGCGCGGTGCCGGTTTGCGGAATCACCAACGCCACTTCGCGCCGTTGGCCAGGCTCCAGCTTCCAGCGATACAACAACACACCCGAGGCCAGACCGGTCTCGTCCTTCACCTGGGTGATCGTCGGCGGTGTGGCAGCGGTGAGATGGCTGACGTCCATGCCGCTGTCGAAAGCGCTGGCAAAGCCGGCATCCGGACGCTGCGCGGCGAATACGCGCGGCTTGCCGTTGACGCTGACCTGCGCGCCGTCCACGGCCAGTTGCTCGATCCGGCTGACGCCGCCCAGGGTGTTGAGGAACTGCGCCGGCGGGTTGACCTGGAACGGACGCACCGCCAATGCCAGGGTGAAGTCGCGCGCTTCCTTGCCGGTGTTGTGCAGTTGGTAGCGTGCGACCAGCTGCGCCTGATCCGGTGTGCCCTGCACGAAGGCGGTGACGCGCAGATTCATCAGGTCGTGGTGCCAGTCGACGCTGGGAATCGGCAGGTAATCGTCCTGCAGGCTCTGCTCGCTGCTGACGTCGGACCAATGCAGCAGCTTGCCGCCGGTGACCACGAACGGCTCGATGCTGAAACCGCCCTTGCTCACTTCTACCGCGCCGTCTTCGCCGATCAGGCCCTGCTCGGTGCCGCCATCCAGGCCCAGGATTGTCCAGTACGGCTGCTCGCCGGAGAAACCACGCGGATAGCTGCCACGCGGCATCTGCGCGGCCAGCGACTTGATGAAGTCATTGGGCGTTGCGGCGAAGGCCAACGGCTGCAACTGCACTTCCTTGATGCCGTAACGCCAGTTGGGGCCATCCTTGAGATCGAAACGCAAATAGCGCGCCTCGGTGTCCGGCAGTGCCAGCCAATCGGTGCCGCCGGCACCGGCGGTGACGGTGCGCAGATCGCGCCAGCCACGCCCGTCGCTGGAGGCGCGTACCACATATTGCGAGGCCTGCAGGCCGGGCACCCACTGCACCACCGCGCCGCCGAATTCGCGCACCTTGCCCAGATCCAGCGTCACGGTTTGTTGCTTGACCGCACCGCTCAGCCAGAAGGTCTCCGGCTTGCCGTCGGCCAGGCGTTGTTCCAGAGCGGGCGCGGTGTCGGTGATGGCCTCGGCCTTCAACGGCGAGGTGTCTTCCGGCGGCAGCGGTGTGAGGGTCAGCCGATCGAAGCACACCGAGCCCTTGCCACCGACCTTGTTGTAGACGGTGAATTCCACATCCGCGCTGCTGCGCAGCTGTTTGTCCGCACCAGGGCCCCAGGCCTTTTCGATGTTGCGCTTGCGGTAGCTGAAGGTGGTCCAGTTCTTCGGAAAGTTGAAGCCCGGCCGGTTGACCCACCATACGTTGTCGCCGCTGGCATCGATCAGCTTGACCTGCAGATCGTTGGACGGCGATTCACCGCGCAGCGCAAAGCCGAGGCGGTAGTTGTCCGGATACTCGATCGGCAGGTTGCGACGGATGCCGACATAGCCGGACACGCCGTTGAAGTTGTAGTCCAGGCACAGCGCATGCCCGCCGGATGTGGTGGCCACCGGCCGCAGCGAACCGCTGACCTGATTGGAGACCACCAGGCGCCAGGCGCCGATGTCGTTGAAGCCGTCGAGCACGCGCTCCTGCGCCTGCGCCGCGCCCGCAGAAGTGGCAACAGCGGTCATGGCAAACAGTCGCAGGATTAGTAACTTCACCCCTTCACACTCCCCAGCAGAAGACCTTGGATGTAGTAGCGCTGCAGCGCGATGAACAATAGCAGCACCGGAATCACCGTCACCACCGCGCCGGCCATCATCAGTTCCACGTCCATGATGTGCTCGCGCGACAACGCCGCCAACGCCACCGGCAAGGTGTACTGCTCCTGGTCGGTCAGCACGATCAGCGGCCACATGAAGTCGTTCCACGAGCCCATGAAGGTGAAGATGGTCAAGGTGACCAGCACCGGCTTGAGCATCGGCAGCACGATCTGGAAGAAGATCCGCATCTCGCTGGCGCCATCGATGCGCGCGGCTTCGATCAGCTCATCGGGAATGCTGCGCGCGTATTGGCGCACCAGAAAAATGCCGAACACCGTCGCCAACGCCGGCACCACCACTCCGCCGATGTTGTTGACCAGATGCAGCTGCTTCATCAACAGGAACAACGGCAACATCGCCACCTGCGCCGGGATCACCAGCGCGGCCATCAGGATCTTGAAGATGCGCTCGCGGCCGACGAACTGCAGCTTGGCAAACGCATAACCGGCCATGGTGTTGATCAGCAGCGAACCAAGCGTGATCAGCCCGGACACCATCAGGCTGTTGGCGAAGTTGCGCGCCATGCCGGTGCGCGCGAACAGCTCGTGGTAATTGGCCAGCGTGAACGCCGAAGGCAGCATCGGCGGCGGGAAGCGGCTGGCCTCGCCGGTGGGCATGAACGACACCGACAGCATCCACAGCAGCGGCGCCAGGCTGACCAGGGCCAGCACCAGCAAACCGCCGTTGATCAGCACGGCATTCCAGCGCGATTGGCCGACATCACGACTCATATCAAATCTCTCTTGCGGCCAAAGCGCAGCATCACGGTGGTCACCGCCAGGATGATCAGGAACAGCAGGAATGCCACCGCCGACGCGCGGCCCAGGTTCCACCACTTGAAGCCTTCTTCGAACATGAAATACAGCACGCTCACGGTGCTTTGCAGTGGGTCGCCGCGGGTCATCACGTAGGGCTCGGCGAACAGCTGAAAATAGCCGGAGATGGTGATCACCCCGACCACCATCAGCACCGGGCCGAGCATCGGCAAGGTGATGTGCAGGAACTGCTTCCAGCGCGAGGCGCCATCGATGCGCGCGGCTTCATACAGGTCCTGCGGAATCGCCTGCAGGCCGGCCAGGAAGATCACCATGTTGTAGCCGAAGTTCTTCCACACCGCGAACAGCATGATGGTCGGCATCGCCCAGCGCGGGTCGCCCAGCCAGTCGATCGGGGCGATGCCCAGATGGCTCAGGCCGAAGTTCACCAGGCCGTACTTGATGTGGAACAGGTAGCGCCAGATCACTGCCACAGCCACCAGCGTGGTCACCACCGGGGCGAACAATGCGGTGCGGAACACCGCCTTGAAGCGCGAGGCCTTGGCGTTGAGCAACAAGGCCGCACCCAGCGACACGCCGATCGACATCGGCACGCCCAGCAGCACGAAATACGTGGTGTTCCACAACGATTTCCAGAACAGCGGCGTCTGCAGCAGTTCGATGTAATTGCCCAGGCCGACGAAGCGCAGATGGCTGCTGTCGGCCAGCGCGTACAGGTCGAAGTCGGTGACGCTGAGCACCAGCGCGGCGAACACCGGCACGCCGAAGAACATGCCCAGCACCAGGATCGAGGGTGCGGCAAACACCCAGCCGGCGACGGAATTACGCTTCATCATCGTGCTGCCTCCTTGTCCGCTGCTGCAGCTGGCGCGGCGGCCGGCGTCACAACGGGCGCTGCGACCGGGGCAGCAGCAGGCTGGGCCGACTCGCCTGCCGGACCGACATGCCCGCCTTCCTGCTCGAAGATCCAGCGGCGCTTGGCCAGAATGTCGTCCACGCGTTTATCCAGTTCCTGCACGGCGGCCTCGTGCGATTGGCCGCCACGTACCACGCGCTCGGTCACCAGGCGCATTTCCTGCACGATGCGCTCCCACTCCAGCACTTTGGGTGTGGCCTTGACCCGCTCCAGCTGGTCGCCGAAGGCATGCGCCAGTTCGTCGTTGGCCAGCGAGGGCAACTTCCAGGTGCTGCGACGCGGCGGCAGGTCGCCGATGATGGCGTGGAAGCGCGCCTGCACCTGCGGCTGCGACAAGTATTCGATCAGCTTCCAGCTGGCGTCCTTGTGCTGGGACGACTTGAAGATCACCAGGCTGGAGCCGCCGGCGATACCCGCGCCCAACCCGTTCGGACCCGGCAGCGGCGCGGTGCCCCACTTGCCTTCCATGCCCGGCGGCTGGCGCAGCTTGAACTCGCGCACGTTCCACGGGCCGGATAGATAGAACGCGTAGTAGCCGTTGAAGAATTCGTACCAGACATTGGAGACCTGGGTCTCGGAGACCTTTGGCGCCCAGCCTTTCTGATACATGTTGTCGTAGAAGCCCAGCGCCTTGCGGAAGCCTTCGCCACGGAAGTTGCCGTAGTTGTCGTGGTCGCGCAGCAGGCGGTCGTCCTGCTGCAGCGCGAACGACAGCTGCTGCTCGAATTCGTTGAGCGGCATCAGGATGGCGTAGCGGTCCGGGCCGACTTTGCGCTTGATCGCCGCCATCACCTGTTCCATCCCGGCCCAGGTCTTGGGCATTTCGCTGTAGCCGGCTTCGCGCAGCAGATCCTTGCGATAGAACAGCAGCCGGGTGTCCACATACCACGGCACCCCATACAAGGTGCCGTCGACCAGATTGGTGTCCCACACGCCCGGGAAGTAATCCTGCGGGTCGACGATCCTGGAGCGCGCCACGTACGGCTGCATCGGTTCCAGCGTGTCGAGCAAGGCGAACTCCGGCAGCCAGGTGTTGCCGAGCTGGCACACGTCCGGCAAGCCATCCGCAGCGAAGGCGGTGAGCAGTTTTTCGTGCGCCGCCGTCATCGGAATGTTCTGCACATCCACCCGGATGTCCGGGTTCTGCTTCTCGAACTCGGTCACCAACTCGGCGACCACCTCGGCCTCCTTGCCCATGGCCCAGAAGCGCACGGTGGTCTTGGCCGGGTCGGCGCGGTTGCATCCCGCCGCACCTGCACACAGGGCGGCAGCCAGTATCAACAATTTCAAAAGGCGCACGGATTACTCGGGTTTGGGGCGTTGCGTGGAGTTTTGCCGCTGCGATGGGTCCTGCTGGGCCTGGGCGGCGGCGGCGCGCGACTCGGCCATGCCCAGCGAGCGTGCAGCGGCTGCCTGCTCGTCCTTCTTGGGCAACGGCTGCGGCTCGCCTTCGGGGGTGAGCCAACCACCGGTGAAGCCGGCCCGTTCCAGACCCGCGCGGATGTAAGGGTTCTTCTTCATCACCGTCCAGACGAATTCGTTCTGGTAGTTGGCGATCATCGCCAGGATCGGGCCCTGGTCGATGGCAATGTAGTCGCTGGCCACCCAGCCGCGGTCCGGCACCATGCGCCCGGTCTTGAGCGGGATGTCGTAGTTGAAGCTGGGGTTGAACGAATCCAGAAAGCCGTAGCTGGAATACAGGAAGTCGCCGTAGCGCTTGTGCATTTCTTCGGCCGCCGGAATCACCACCTCGGGCGCGAACACGATCGAGGAGATCGCCGCCGATGGCACGATGGTGCCGTCGTCGAAGTTCTCGCGCAGGCCGGCGCCGCGCGAGGAGTAATGGCGGAACTGACGCTGCTCGCCACGGTATTCCTGGCTGGTGTTCTGCGGGCCGTCGCCGGCGGTCAGGCCCCAGACGTTCTCGCCGTAGTCCTTCCACTTCATCGGATTGTCGATGGCGTAGTCGCGCTGCGCCAGCGTGGCGCGGCGGCTGTTGAGGAAGTAGTCGATGCCGCGCTCGCGCATGTACTGGTCCTGGATATCGCGGAAGTCGATCCAGACATGGCTGTATTGATGACCGAACAGCGGGCCGAAGGACAGATATTCCTGACCCTGGTAGACGCCCCAGTCGTTGTTGTAGGTGCGGGTCCAGCTGGTCCACGCCTCAGCATCGACGCCGTGGGTGGGCGAGCCGAGCGCGAGGATGTACAGCATCATCGCTTCGTTGTAGCCCATCCAGTCGTGGTCGATGAAGCCGCTCTCGGGGAACCAGCCCATCGAGATCAGCGGTGCACGCTGCTGCAGCCAGCGCCAGTCCACACGCTTGTACAGCGTGTCGGCGATCTGGCGGATTTCTTTTTCGCGCGGGTCCTCGCCGTCGTAATACGACTGGGTGAACAACACGCCCATCATCAGCAGCGCGGTGTCCACGCTCGACAGCTCGACCCAGCTGTCGTACCGGTTGCCCTGCTGCATGTCCAGAAAGTGGTAGTAGAAGCCCTTGTAACCGGCCCTACCGGTCCGCTGCGGCCCCATTGGCGCATCGCGGAAGAATTTCAGTGTGGTCAAGGTGCGGTCGATCGCCTGATTGCGGCTGATCCACCCATTCTCGATCCCGATCGGATACGCGGTCAGCGCAAACCCGACCGACGCGATACTGGCGAACGGGCGCGACGGAAACCGATCCGGTGCCAGTCCGTTGAGTTCGTTGGTGGTGTCCCAGAAAAACTGGAAGGTGCGACGCTCGATGTCCGAGAACAGCGGCGGCAACGGCGGTTTGACCGGTTTGGGTGGCAGCTGCGCTTCCACCAGAATGACTTTCACCGGTGCCTTCTTTTCGGCCACCTTGGGTTCCTCGGCCTGTTTGCAGGACGCCAGCACCAGCGCGCCCAGTAATAGTGGAATCGTCAACCAATACGAAGTGTTGCCCCTGTTCATCCGCCCCCCACTCGTGTAATCGATTACATCTCGCACGCCAACCTACCCTATCCAGGCGCCGAGTTCGACCGCCCTGACATTGCCAGGGCGGTCGAGCACCTCACCAGTTCAGGCCAAAGGCCAGACGGAAGGTACGCATCGGCGACGCCAGCACACCGGTCGGGGTGCCGTAAGCCGTGTTCAAGTCTCCAAGTGTCCCGGTTTCGCCGTTGAAGTTGGCGTAGTTCACCCAATTGAACACGTTGAGGATATCCGCACGCACGTTGAATTTGACACCACCACCGGTATCCCATTCTTTATTGGCCGCGATGCTGAACTCCTTGTAGCCCAGCGTGCCGTCCGGCTTGAACTGGACGATGTAGCACTGGTCGTTACCGGCTACGCAGTTCTGGCCATAGCGCGCGGTCTGGCTGGCCAGCGACAGCTTGCCGGACAGCTTGATTTCGTACGGCAGCTCGTAGATGCCGGTGACCACCAGACGGTTCTTGGCGATACCGCCGGCCTCACGCCAGCCGTAGTCTTCGACGCGTTCGCGATCCAGTGCGTAATGCTCGCCGAACTGGCGGTTTTCCTTGGCATCGGAAAAGGTGTAGGCCACGGTCAGGCCCCAGCCGGATTCCTCGTCATAGGGCTTTTCGACCTGCAAGGCGAGCTGGTTGTTGCGGGTTTCCACCCCATTGGTGCCCAGCACGATGGCGCTGTAGCCATCGGGACCATCGTTCGGCGAGCCGGAGGTAGTGCCCGGCTGGAAGAACGAGCCGTCCGGCAGACGGTTGCCGCGCACGAACGCGAAGCCGTCATGACTTTCGATACGGCTCAAGGTCACATCGGTGTACCAGTCCTGGCCCCACAGCGGCACCATGTTGCGCATGCCGATGCTGTACTGGTCCGAGTACGGGGTCTTGATGTTGTTGTCGATCAGATAGACCTCGCGACCGCCGCCACCGCCGGCATTGGTCGCCGCCAGCGCATCCAGGCCTTCCTGGGTGTTGAAGGATGGATTCCATGCGGTGCACGGGTCACCCAGACACGCCTGGTTGTTGGCGCTGGTGAAGTAGTAGCTATACGAATTGAAGGAGTTGTTGAGCTGTTCCAACGCCAGGTAATCGAAGATGTTGCGATCGTACGCACGGCCGGCACCGCCGTAGATCACATGCGCCTGATCGCCGAACAGATCGTACGAGGCACCCAGGCGTGGCTGCCAGGCATTCTTGAACGCCTTGCGGTTGTTGCCGGTGCTGATGAAGTCGTTGATGTTGTAGTTGGCGTTTTGCAGGTTGGGCCAGTTCTGCAGCGCACCGGCAACGCCGGACGGGGTGACGAAGTCCAGGAATGCCGGGGTTTCTTCGTAGTCGTAGCGCACGCCCAGGTTCAAGGTCCAGTGCTCGTTGACCTCCCAGTCGTCCTGCAGATAAATGCCGTATTGCTTGTTCTTGGACACCACCGAACCGCCACCTTCCACCAGCGGTGCACCGAAGCGCACCCGGTACGGCGTTTCGACGTCGGTGAGGATGTTGTAGTAGTACTGCGGATTGGCCGGGTTGAACTGGGTGGAATCCAGATCGATGCTCTTGAACTTCACGCCCATCTTGACGGTGTGCGCGCCATGCCATTCCAGGCTGTTCAAGGTCAGGTCGTCCTGGAAGGTCCAGCCCTTCTGACCCTTGCGCTGGAAGCTGCTGCCGGCACCTGCCGAGAGCACTTCGTCTTCGATGCCGCGCACCGGGGCATAACTCAGGATGTAACCGTTGCCGTTGTTGATCGGCGCCTGGTTCCAGAACGCGCTCTCGTAGCTGAGGTTGGCTTCGTTGAGGAAGTTGGCACCGCTGTACTGCCAGCGCAGATTGGCGCGCTTTTCTTCCTGGCCGTTGATGCTGCCGTGCCCGTAGGTCGAGGTACCGCCGACGTCGTTGAGCTCGTCTTCCTTGCGGTACTTGCCGCTCAGTTCGAACAGGTTGTTCTCGCCGATGGTCCAGTCGATCTTGGCGAAATACAGGTCTTCCTTGAACGGCGTGCTGGACGTGACCACCAGCGGCTGCAGCTGCGTGGGCAGCTGATCGACGCGGTCGGAATAGATCGAACCGGGGATCACCACATTCGGGGTGGTGTATTCCTTGGCTTCATAGGCGATGAAGAAGTGCGCCTTGTCCTTGAGGATCGGGCCGCTGAATGTGGCGCCGTACTGGGTCTCTTCGAAGTCGTCGCGCACGCCGGCGCGCTTTTCCAGCGGGCTCTCTTCGCGCCAGCCGTCGTTGCTGGTGTCCCAGAAGAAGCTGCCGTGGAAATCGTTGGTACCGGACTTGGACGAGGCCACGATGGCCGCGCCGCTGACCTGGTCGAACTCGGCCTTGTAGTTCGAAGTGATGACCTTGTACTCACCGATCGCCGACTGCGGGAACGGATTGCCGCGGCTGGAATCCTGGCCACTGACGCCGCCGGTCAGCACGTAGTTCTTCTGGCTCACGCCGTCGATGTAGACGTTGGTGCCTTCGGCCGAGGTGGCGCCCGAACGGACCTTGGTGGTGCCGTTGGCATCGCGGGTGAACTGCACGTTCGGCACGGTGTCGGCCAGTTCCAGGAAGTTGCGCGTGGCACGCGGCAGGTTCTGGATCTGCACGTTGGAAATATAGGTGGCGTTCTCGGAGGTGCGGGTTTCCACCAAGACCGGCGGCGCCTTCACCTGCACCGCATCCAGCGTGGTGGCGTTACCACCGTCGGCCGTGGAAGGTTCGCCGCCGACGCCCAGGTTCAACGTGGCGGTCTGGCCGACCTGCACGGTGACGTTCTGCGAGGTGGTCTGGCCGTTGGCGGTGACGTCCAGGCGGTACGAACCCGGCGGCAGGCCGCCGAGCGAATAGCCGCCATTGCTGACCTGTACGGTGCGAGTCAGGCCGGTGGCGAGGTTGGTGGCGGTGACCTGGGCCTGGGTGGCAGGTGCGGAGTCGACGGTGACCTGGCCGCGGATGGTCGCGGCAGCACTCTGCGCAAAGGCCGGTGCGGCGCCCAGCAGCAGGCAACTGGCCAGGGCGCAGCTGAGCAGCTTGCGCGCCGGACTGGCGGAATGGGGGTTGTGGTGGTGCATTGGTCCCTCCAGGGATCGGTACAGAGTGTTGTTGTGGCGTTGCGGTCTTGCAGGAACGACCGCTGCGGGGGCAGCGGGAGCGGACAGAACGTCCGCGAAGAGGTCAGTGGCCAGACAACCAGACAAGGTCAGGGCCGAATGGATCAGCAGCGAATGGAGTCAGAGGCCGGGCTCGCCGGCACCGCAGGAGGCGCGGATCACCAGCTCTGGCGTCAGCAACTGGCGGATGCCGTCGTCGTCGCCGGTCTGGTCGACCAGCCGCATCAGCCGGGTCATCGCCTGCCCGCCCAGGTGCGCGATGCTGACCCGCATCGTGGTCAGTGCCGGATGGACGAAACGGGCCAGCGGAATATCGTCGAAGCCCGCCAGGGCCACATCGCCGGGCACCGAGACATCGGCCTGCGCGAATGCGTACAGGCACCCCAGCGCGGTCATGTCGTTGGCGGCGAACACCGCATCCGGCAACGTGCCGTCGGCCAGCATCGCCAACCCGGCGCGGTGACCGGAGGCCTCGTCGAAGTCGCCCGGATATTCCAGACCCTGTGCTTGATCGCCATGCGCGGCGATCGCATCGCGGAACCCGCGCAGGCGTTCGCGCGCATCGAAATTAAGCGCCGGACCGCCGATGAAGGCGATGCGCCGATGGCCGGCGCGCAGTAGATGCTCGGTCATCGCCATGGCGCCGGCATGGTCGTCGATGCTCAGTACCGGATAATCGGCACCGGGCAGATGCGCATTGATCAACACCGTCGGCAGCGCCTGCGGCAGGTTGTCGGTGAGAAAACCCGGCTGCTCGGCGTAGGGAGACAGCACCAGCAAGCCGTCCACGCGTCCGCGCATGGACTGCAACGCCCTGCCCTGCGCTTCCGGGTCGCCGTGATAGCTGGACACCAGCAAATGCTGGCCGGCGGCGCGCGCCGCACCATCGATGCCGCGGATCAGTTCGGAAAAGAATTCGCCGTACAGATCCGGCAGCACCACGCCCAAGGTCTGTGTGCGTCGGCTGCTGAGGCTGCGCGCCGCCGCATGCGGGCTGTAGCGCAACCGCGCGGCGACTTCCTGCACCAACTGGCGCACCGGCCCGGCGACGTTATCGTGCCCATTGAGCGCACGCGACACCGTTGCGACGGAGACCTGTGCTTCCCGAGCGACATCTTTGATGGTGACCGCACCATTGGCCATTCGTGTCGCCCTCCGCGACCGAGTTCCCGAAACTGGCGCGGACTGTAAGCGTTTTCATATGAGGGCGTAAACCCCCATCTTCACATCAATGAAAACGCTTACAGATCAAATAGCTGCAGGTGATGAATAGGTGAAAGATTGTGCTGCGTCGCAACAATCCCGCCCTGTCGTGTCCACCAGCGAAGCACAACGTGGATCACGGTTGGGGTAGTTTGTTCCGCCATGTCAGGGGACAGTCGACCCCGTAGGAGCGCACCTGGGCGCGACGGGCCTCACCGATAACCCCTGTCGCGCCCAGGTGCGCTCCTACGAAGGCTGACCTGGTTACCCCGCCTCGCCCGGCGCAAACGCCTCGATCGACAAGGCATGGATATCGGTCTGCATCATCTCGCCGACTGCGGCGTACACCGCCCGGTGGCGCGCCAGCGGCGCCTTTCCAACGAACGCGGCACTGACCACGCGCACATTGAAATGCCCGCGCCCATCGCGCGCACCGGCATGCCCGGCGTGGCGATGGCTGTCGTCCACCACCTCCAGCTCGCTCGGCGCCAGGGCCGTCTGCAACGCGGTGCGGATCCGCTCGACCCGGCTCATGGCAGCACCCGCCGGAACGGGCGGACCTCGGTGCGCACATAGACGCCCGCCGCTACATACGGATCGGCATCGGCCCAGACGCGCGCCTGTTCCAGCGATTCGAATTCGGCAATGACCACGCTGCCGCTGAAACCGGCCGGGCCCGGATCCTCGGCATCGATGGCCGGGCATGGGCCCGCCACCAGCAAGCGGCCGGACGCCGCAAGCGCCTGCAAACGTGCCAGATGCGCCGGTCGCGCCTGCTGCCGCGCCGCCAGCGCCTCGGCCTGGTCATACCCTTCGATTACGTACCACACACGCCACCTCGCCAAAGACTTGAAGATCACTGCCGGAGATTCTAGCCGTGTCAGCGCTGGACACCGCCCCCGCGCACGCATTACCCTTGGCACCACTGCACACGCAACCGGACACAGCGGCCCGTCGGCCCAGGCCCCACGCCTCACTCGACGACCGGTTCGCTGCCTACCACCGGCCCGTGTAGACGACCTCCTCGCTGTTCCGTCGCCGCATGCCACGTGGCGCCTGTTTTCATGTGGATTGGCGTATGTGGATTTGTGGGATCGTGCCGGCACAGGTGCGACATTAGATTGCAATTACTCAAGGCAAAGCCCTGCAGGCGCGGCTCAGACCGCGGCCAGCGACCGTAACACCCGATGTCGACCTGATGAATTCCGAACTCGCGCACGACGCGAATCCGCCAGCCACAAGCGCGCCGCCACAGCAGCAGGAAATGCCGCTGGCGGTGGTGCATGGGCAACCGGTGTTGCAGATCCCGCAGGATCTGTATATTCCGCCGGACGCGCTGGAAGTCATCCTGGATGCCTTCGAAGGTCCGCTGGATCTGCTGCTGTATCTGATCCGCCGCCAGAATCTGGACATTCTGGATATCCCCGTCGCCGAGATCACCCGGCAGTACGTGGACTACATCAATGTGATGCAGGAGCTGCGCTTCGAACTGGCGGCCGAGTATCTGGTGATGGCCGCGATCCTGGCCGAGATCAAATCGCGCATGCTGTTACCGCGCCCGCCCAGCCAGGAAGGCGAAGAGAATGATCCGCGTGCCGAGTTGGTACGCCGGTTGCAGGAATACGAACGCTTCAAACAGGCCGCCGAAGATCTGGACACCCTGCCCCGCATGGGCCGCGACAGTGCGCCGGTACAGGCGCATCTGCCCGAGCGCGCAGCGGTCAAGCTGCCGCCGCCGGTGGAACTGAAAGAAATGCTGATGGCGCTGTACGACGTGCTCAAGCGCGCCGAGCTGTTCACCGGCCATGCGATCAAGCGCGAGGCGCTGAGTGTGCGCCAGCGCATGGGCGATGTGCTGAGCCGTCTGGACGATGGCAAGTTTTACCGTTTCGAATCGCTGTTCACTGCCGAAGAAGGCAAGCTCGGCGTGCTGGTCACCTTCCTGGCGCTGCTCGAATTGGCCAAGGAGCAGTTGCTGGACATCGTGCAGGAAGCGCCGCTGGCGCCGATCTACGTGAAGTCGTTGGCGTTGGGCAATACCAATGCGCCGTTGCAATTCTCCAGCGAATTCGACGACAGCGATGCCGCCAACGAACCTATCTGAAGCCGATCACCGAATGGATCAAGCGCTGATCACCCGCATTATCGAAGCCGCCCTGTTGGCGAGCAGCCAGCCGCTGACGCTGGCGCAGCTGCAGGGCTTGTTTCCCGAAGAAGAGCCGGCGCCGCCCGGCAGCGTCGAGCGCGCGCTGGAACTGTTGCGCGAGGGCTGCGCCGACCGCGGGGTGGAACTGGTCGAGGTGGCCTCGGGCTTCCGCTTCCAGGTCAAGGCCGACGTGCATGGCTGGGTTGCCCGGCTGTGGACCGAGCGCCGCACCAAGTACACCCGCGCCACGCTGGAAACCCTGGCGCTGATCGCCTACCGCCAACCGATCACCCGCGGCGAGATCGAGCAGGTGCGCGGCGTGGCGGTCAGCAGCAACATTATCCAGGCCCTGGAAGAACGCGAATGGATCCGCGTGGTGGGTCACCGCGACGTGCCCGGCAAGCCGGCCCTGTTCGGTACCACCAAGGGGTTTCTGGACTACTTCGGGCTCAAGCGATTGGACGAGCTGCCGCCATTGTCTGAGTTGAAGGACATCGCCGAGCTGGAACCGCAGCTGCCGCTGGACCGCGATGGTCAGCTGGATGGCGCAGTGCCGGCATCGGTGGCGATGGATGCAGCGCTGGGTGAGATGGATGCCGATGCGGCTGACGCGGACTCAGAGGGCGACAGCACCGATGCCGAATTGGATGAAGAAACACACGAGGCCGGCGATGCAGACAACGCTGCCGATGCCGAAGACCCGATCGACGCAACACCGCAACACGCCGAGCAGGCCTCGGCGCAGGACCAGAACACGTTGGACCCAGACGACGCCCGTGAGGGCGCCCCCGACACCGCGCCGGGCACGCGCGCGGATGCAGTGAACGAAGACGAAGACAACGCCGTCGCGACGACGACCGTGGCTGTTGACGAAGCCGATTCCGACCCAGAGGCCGACCCGCAACGCGTCGGCCGGAGCCAGACACATGAGTGACACCCCCCGCAAGCTGTCGTTGAACAAACTCTCCCTCAAGCGCGACAGCGCGCCCGAAGCGCCCAAGCTGGAAGAGCGCCTGCACAAGGTGCTGGCCCAGGCCGGCCTGGGGTCGCGCCGCGCGCTGGAACAGCGCATTGCCGATGGCCTGATCAAGGTCAATGGCGCCGTCGCGCAGACCGGCATGTCGGTGCGCAGCGGCGACAAGATCGAGCTGGACGGCCGTAGTTTCGTCGCCAGCGCGCTGACGGAGCCCTCGCGCGTGCTGATCTACAACAAGCCCGAAGGCGAAGTGACCACGCGCGAAGATCCCGAAGGCCGCCCGACCGTATTCGAGTCGCTGCCGGCATTGAAGGGCTCGCGCTGGATCGCGATCGGCCGCCTGGACATCAACACCACCGGCCTGCTGCTGCTGACCACCGACGGTGAGCTGGCCAACGCGATGATGCATCCCTCTTACGAGGTCGAACGCGAATACGTGGTGCGCGTGCGTGCGCCGGAAGGCGAGGACAAGGTCTCCGACGCCATCATCGAGCGCCTGTCGCGCGGTGTGCTGCTGGAAGACGGCGGCGCCAAGTTCGACGAGATCGAGCGCATCGGCGGTACCGACTCGCACGACTGGTTCCGCGTGGTGGTCAAGGAAGGCCGCAACCGTGAAGTGCGCCGCCTGTGGGAGTCGCAAGGCTGCCAGGTCAGCCGCCTCAAGCGCAGCCGATACGGCAAGATCTCGCTGCCGCGCGAGTTGCTGCGTGGGCAGTCGGTCGAAGTGGCGCAGGAAAAGGTCGACGCCCTGCGCGCCGAACTCAAGCTGGAAGAAGGCGCACCGTCGGCACTGACGCTGCAGCCGGTGATCGGCCAGCGCCGTGCGGCCAAATCCACCGTGCACGTCTCGCGCGATGGCCGCAGCAATGCGTACGTCAATGGCCAGACCTCCGGTGCCGACGAAGGCCGCGAGCTGCGGCGTTTCGACAATCCGCGTGACGATCGTGGCGGCCGTGGTCGCGGCAAGCCCGGTGGTTTCAAGGGTGGCCTGACGGTCAGCGGCGAAGCGGCCGCGCGGCAGTCGCAGCAGCGCCCGTTCAAGCCGCGCGCGCCGGGCAAGGGCGATCGCGCGTTGCCGGACGGCAATCCGGCCGCGTTCCGCAGCTGGTATGTGCCCGATGGCGTGAGCACCGGCCCGAGCGGCCACCGCAACGCCGGCCCCAGCGGTCCCGGCACCGGCCAGGCCCGTCCGTACGCCAAGAAGGGTCCGGGCGGCGCGCGACCGGGTGCAGGCGGCCAAGGTCAGGGTCAGGGTCAGGGCCGTGGCGGTGCTGGCGGCGGCGGTGGACAAGGCCAGTCGCAGGGTCAAGGCCAGGGTCAGCGCAAGCATCCGTACGGTCACCCGGGCAACGCACCGAGCTTCCCGTCCGACCACGCCAACCCGGGTTTCAGCCCGTATGGCGCGGCACGTCCGGCAGCTGGTCGCCCGACCGGTGCGCGTGCAGGCGGCCCAGGCGGCAACCGTGGACCGGGCGGTAATCGCGGTCCCGGTGGCCCGGGCGGCGCTCCACGTGGCCCAGGTGGTCCGGGTGGTCGTCCGCCGGGTGGCGGCAACCGTCGGCCGCCAGGTGGTGGCAATCGCGGTCGCTAAGCTACAAGACGCGCAATAAAAAAAACGGCCCTGCGAAGGGCCGTTTTTCGTTTCTGCTTGGATCACGTCCGCTTGAATCACGCGATACATCGAAGTAAGCGCGAAAATATTAACTGTGGCTCGCACCAGCGAACCGGCACGCGAGGCAGCTTTAGCGCGGCCAACAAGTGATCTGCGGCTTGGCTGCAGGGCCCTTGCCCGCCCACCATCGCGGGACACGCCGCAAGTACGTCCGTGTAGGCTCTTACGCGGCATCCATGCCGCGTAAGGTCCCGCGACGGTGGGCGGGCAAGGACCGGTCGAGATGGTCGGTATGCGTAGTTACGAGCAGTGCGTGTTGCACGGCCGTCCGATGCGCGTGTTCAGTGCCGTCTTCAGCGCGATCTGCTGCGCCTTACTTGCGACGCTCGATCACGAAGTTGCCTACATTGACGCCCAGATCCACGCCCTCGCCCGTTCCCGCCAGGGCCAGCGAAATGTCGCCCTTGGTGACGACCTGCGCGGTGCTGGATTTGACGATGCCGGCGTGCGCTTCGGCCGCCGCGTAGGTGCCGAGCAGATCATTGAGGCTGTAGGCGCCGCTGAAGGTGCCGCGGCCGCCGGTGATCTTGGACTTGCCAACCGTCAGGCCGCCGCCCTTGCTGGAGATCTTGACCGGAATCACTGCACCGTTGTCGCAGGTGATGGTGCCGGTGCCGCTGGCGGTCTTGTAGAACACCGACCAGCCTTCCAGATTGAACGACAGTTTGCAGTCGATGTTGCCTGCGGCCTGCGCCTGCGGTGCGAGTGCGGCAGCGCCCAGCAGCGCGAAAAGAGAAAGCGACTTGATCATGTGGGCATTCCGGTTGATTAACGTGGCGCCGAGCCTAGCAGCGCCGACGTGGCAGTCGCGACAACTTCCGGGCATCGCACAGGCGACCGTTCAGCGAATGATTGCCGCTGCCGCCAGGCGTGCCTGGTGGTGCAGGAAGCGCCTTGCGCATGGGATGATCGCGGCATGCTGCGCACCGCTCACCTCACCCTGTTGACCGCCCTGTTGTTGCCGTCCGTGGCCATTGCCGGCGAGGCCATTCCGACCCAGCGCTACACTGTGGTGAAGACCTATCCGCACGACACCGGCGCGTTCACCGAGGGCCTGTTCTATCTGGACGGATACCTTTACGAAAGCACCGGGGAACTTGGCCGTTCCAGCGTACGCAAGGTCGAGCTGCACACCGGCCGCGTATTGCAGCAAGCCACGACACCGCCGCCCTACTTCGGCGAAGGCATCGTGGCCTGGCGCGACAAGCTGATTCAACTGACCTGGCGCAATCAGCAAGGCTTTGTCTACGACCTGGCCACCCTCACGCCGCGTACGCGTTTTGCGTACTCCGGCGAGGGCTGGGCGCTGACCAGCGATGCCAGCAGCCTGTACATGAGCGATGGCAGCTCCACCATCCGCCGCCTCGATCCGGAGACGCTGCAACAGGTCGGCAGCATCAAGGTCACCGCCAGCGGCAGGCCACTGGACAACCTCAACGAGCTGGAATGGGTGAAAGGCGAGTTGTTGGCAAATGTCTGGCTGACCACGCGCATCGCACGCATCGACCCGGCCAGCGGCAAGGTGGTCGGCTGGATCGATTTGAAGGCACTGGTGCCGGATGACCAGACACTGACGGATCCGGGCAACGATGTGCTCAACGGCATCGCCTATGACGCCAAGCACGATCGCCTGTTCGTGACCGGCAAGCATTGGCCGAAGCTTTACGAAATTCGGCTGGCTGAGTAGCCGGGATTGGGGATTGGATATTCGGGATTCGGGATTGGCGTAAGCGACATTGGCGCAGGCAGCAGCATGCCCGCAGTTGCGAATCCCTAATCTCTAATTCCTAATCCCAACCGCCTACTCCGTCAACGAAAACGTATCCGCATCCAGCATCGCCGGGAAGCGCGCGCGATGCTCGGCCAGCGCCGACGCACTGATGGTGGTGGTGACCACCTGCGGCCGCTCGCGAATTTCCACCTGCGGCTGGCCCAGGAAATCGATCACCGCGCTATCGCCGGCGTAGTGCAGCTGATTGCCATCGACGCCGACGCGGTTGACCGCCGCCACAAAGCACAGGTTCTCGATCGCACGTGCGCGCAGCAGCGTCTTCCACGCATAGGCGCGCGCAGACGGCCAGTTGGCCACGAACAGTTGCAGATCGAAATCCAGCTGGCCCGGCCGCTCGACATCGTAGCGATTGCGGCAGAACACCGGAAAACGCAGGTCGTAGCAGACCTGCGGATTGATCCGCCAGCCCTTCCATTCCACCGTCAGGCGATCGCGCCCGGCCGCGTAGCGCAGATGCTCGTTACCGAAGCGGAACAGATGGCGTTTGTCGTAGGACTGCAGCGCGCCATCCGGGGTAGCCCATAGCAAGCGGTTGAACACGCCTTGTTCGGTGCGCACCTGCACGCTGCCGGTGACGGCGGCCCCCAGCATTTCTGCCTGTGCACGGATCCACGCCACCGTGGGGCCGTCCATGCCTTCCGCCTTGAAGATGGCATCGTTGGAGAACCCACTGGTAAAGGTCTCCGGCAGGATCACCAGATCGGTCTGCCCGACCAACGGCTCCAACAACGCGCCGTAGTAATCGCGATTGCCGGCCGGGTCATGCCAGCGGGTGTCACCCTGGACAAGCGAGATGCGAAGGTCGTGCATGGTTGAGGCTCGGGAATGGAGAATCGGGATTCGGGAATCGGGAATCGGGAATCGGGAATCGGGAATCGGGAATCGGACGGCGAGTTTTCGTGCGGCTTCATGGCATCAGGCTTTCTGCGGATTCAGATCGAAAGCGACCAACCGGCTTTTCGATTCCCGAATCCCCATTCCCGATTCCCCGCCCCTCAGAGCTGCTGCAAGCGCTTGATCGCCGCATCCAGCGTCGCATCGTTCTTGGCAAAGCACAGCCGTGCCAGACGCTGGCCAGCGGGCGCGGTTTCATAGAACGGTGAGAGCGGAATCGCCGCCACGCCCTTCTCCACCGTCAGCCACTTCACGAACTCGGTGTCGGGCAGATCGCTGATGGCCGAATAATCCACCAGCTGGAAATAGCCGCCAGGCACCGGCAATGGCTTCAGACGTGTGGTCAGCAGCTGTTCGCGGAAACGGTCGCGCTTGGCTTGGTAGAAGGCGCCTAGTTGCTCGTCGTGTTCGGGTTCGTCGCGGATCATTGCGGCAAACGCATGTTGAGCCGGGCCGAAGCTGGTGAAGGTGTTGTACTGGTGCACCTTGCGGAACTCGGCGCTCAGTGCGGGCGGTGCGATGGCGTAGCCGATCTTCCAGCCGGTGCAGTGATAGGTCTTGCCGAAGCTGGAAATCACGAATGCGCGCTCGCGCAACTCCGGCCAACGCAACACAGACTCGTGACGGCGGCCGTCGAACACGATGTGTTCGTAGACCTCGTCCGAGAGCAGGAAGATCTCTGTGCCGCGCAGCAGTTCGGTCAGCGTCTGCATGTCGGCGGCAGACAGCATCGCGCCGGACGGGTTGTGCGGCGAGTTGATCAGCAGCAGGCGCGTCTTCGGCGTGATCGCCGCGCGCAAGGCATCCCAATCGACCGCGAAGGTCTGCGGATCCAGCGCCACGTGCACCGCGCGCGCGCCGGCCAGATCGATCGCCGGCTCGTAGCAGTCGTAGGCCGGGTCCAGCACGATGACCTCCTCGCCTGCACGCACCACCGCGTGGATGGCGTTGAAGATCGCCTCGGTGGCGCCGCTGGTGACGGTGATCTCGCTGTCGGCATCGACCTGCGCGCCGTAGCAGCGCTGCGCCTTGCCGGCGATGGCCTGGCGCAAGGCCGCCACGCCGGTCATCGGCGGGTACTGGTTGTGGCCGGCCGCCATGGCCTTGGTCAGTTCATCGACCAGCCGCGACGGCACTGCGAAATCGGGAAAACCCTGGCCCAGATTCACCGCGCCGTGCTCGGCCGCCAGCTGCGACATGACGGTGAAGATGGTGGTGCCCACCTTGGGCAGCTTGGTCGTGAGGGACATCGTGCCGGTCCGGACAAGAAACGGGGGGACCGCGAGTGTACGCAAAGCCGCCAGGCGGTTGCGCCCGGCCGGTGCAAAACAGCGTTCCCGGACACATCAGGCCGCCCCACTCGCCCCCGGCACCGGGCCATCGTCGCTACAATGCGCGCCCAGTCTGGAGCGTGCCATGCCCAGGCCCTTCCCCATGCCGTCCTGCGACGGGAGCCCGCTGCGCCGATGATCGAACCGCTGCACACTGCGCCACCGCTGCTGGCCGCGCGCGCCCTGGCCTTCAGCCGCAACGAGGAGCCGGTGTTCGGCCCGCTGGATTTCCATGTCGATGCCGGCGAGGCCTTGCTGGTGCAGGGCGACAACGGCGCCGGCAAGACCACGCTGTTGCGGGTGCTGGCCGGGCTGCTGCATGTGGAGCGTGGGCAGATCCTGATCGACGGCAAGACCGCGCGGCGCGGCGACCGCAGCCGCTTCATGGCTTATCTGGGCCACCTGCCGGGCCTGAAGGCAGACCTCAGCACGCTGGAGAACCTGCACTTTCTGTGCGGTTTGCATGGCCGCCGCGCCAAGCAGATGCCCGGCAGTGCGCTGGCCATCGTCGGCCTGGCCGGTTACGAAGATGCACTGGTGCGGCAATTGTCGGCCGGCCAACGCAAGCGCCTGGCATTGGCGCGGTTGTGGCTGTCGCCGGCCCCGCTGTGGCTGCTGGACGAGCCCTACGCCAACCTGGATCTGGACGGCATCACCCTGGTCAACCGGATGATCTCCGCGCATCTGCGCGGTGGTGGCGCGGCGCTGGTCACCACCCACGGCGCCTACGCGGCGCCGCCGGTGCGCACACGCATGCTCACGCTGGAGGCGGCGGCATGAGCCTGCATTCGCCACAACCCTCGCTATGGCAGGCCGCGCGCGCCTTGCTCAGCCGCGATCTGCAATTGCTGTGGCGGCGCCGCAGCGACGCGCTGCAGCCGGCCCTGTTCGCGCTGCTGATCGTGGTGTTGTTCGCGCTGGGCCTGGGCGGACGCCCAGACCTGCTGGCGCAGGCCGCGCCAGCGGTGTTGTGGTTGTCGGTACTGCTGGCCGGTTTACTGTCGCTGGATGCGTTGTTCCGCAGCGATGTGGAAGACGGCTCGATGGAGCAATGGCTGCTGGCGCCGGTGCCGTTGGCGTGGCTGATCGCGGTACGCGTGCTGCTGCACTGGGCGACCAGCGCGTTGCCGCTGATTGCGGTGACGCCGCTGCTGGGCGAATTGCTGCACCTGCCACATGACCAACTCCCCGTGTTGCTGGCATCGTTGGCGCTGGGAACACCGCTCTTAAGTTTGCTCGGCGCCGTGGTTGCAGCGCTGACGGTGACGATGAAACGCTCTGGTATTCTCGTGGCGTTGCTGGCGTTGCCGTTGTATGTGCCGGTGCTGGTGTTTGGTGCCGGCAGTGTTGCGGCAAGTGGACAAGGACAGGATGCGGTGGGTGCGTTGTTGTTGTTGGGCGCCGGTTTGGTGATCGGTGTGGTTCTGGCGCCGCTGGCTGCGGCTGCCGCGATCCGTATTTCGCTGAGCTGAGTGTGTGATCGATGCCGTGGTGATGAGGCGCACAGCGCCGAGCGCCATTGCAGTTGCAAGCGCTATTTCAGTTGCAAGCGCCCCTGCTGTTTCGAGAGCTAATGCCATTCCAAGGGCTACTGCCATCGTATGAACGTCGTCGTCCACTGGTTCCACCAACTCGCCTCCCCCCCAATCTTCGACCGTTTCACTGCGCGCTGGGCGCCGTGGTGCTATGCGCTGGCCGCGGTGCTGCTGGGCGTGGGCATCTGGCAGGCCTTGTTCGCGGTGCCGGCCGATTACCAGCAGGGCGACAGCTTCCGCATTCTCTACATCCATGTGCCCAGCGCGTGGATGAGCCTGTTCGTGTTCGGGCTGATGGCACTGTATGCGGCGATTGCGCTGATCTGGCGTATCAAGATCTGCGAAATCCTTGCAATGGCCTGCGCGCCGATCGGCGCTGCGTTCACCGTGATCACCTTGCTTACCGGCAGCATCTGGGGCAAGCCGATGTGGGGCGCCTGGTGGGATTGGGACCCGCGCCTGACCACCGAATTGATCCTGCTGTTTCTGTATCTGGGTGTGATCGGCCTGTATCACGCCATCGACGATCGACGTCAGGCGGCGCGCGCCGCGGCATTGCTGGCGATCGTCGGCGTGGCGCTGCTGCCGGTGATCCGCTATTCGGTGGTGTGGTGGAACTCGCTGCATCAAGGCCAGAGCATTCGCCTGCTCGGCCCCTCGACCATCGATGCGAGCATGCTGCTGCCGCTGTGGCTGATGGTGATCGGCACCAAGTTCTGGTTCGCCGGGTCGCTGCTGACGCGCGCGCGCGCCGACAACCTGCGCCGCGAGGCCGGCAAGGCCTGGGTCGTGCGCGATGCCCCGGAGGGCGCGGCATGAGCTACCTGCCCTACGTCATCGCCGCCTACGCGGTGTTCGTGCTGGTACTGCTGTGGGACCTGGTCGCCGGCCGCTGGCAGGTGCGCCGTGCCTTGAAGATTGCGCAGGCGCGGCGCCTGCGCGAGCGCAAGCGCGCGGCGGTGCCCACCGATGCGGAGCTGATCCGGTGAACCAGCAACGGCGCCGCCGGATGTGGTTGGTGATCGCGCTGGTGCTGGCCGGCGGGCTGGCGACAACGCTGGTGGCGATGGCGCTGCAGCGCAATGTGGCCTATCTCTACACCCCATCGGAAGTACTACGCGGCGACGCCGGCGAGCACGCGCGCTTCCGGCTGGGCGGCATGGTGGAAAAAGGCTCGTTCAAACGCGCCTCCGGCTCGCTGGAAGCGCAGTTCCGTGTTACCGACGGCGATGCACAGCTGGCTGTGCGCTACGACCGCATCCTGCCGGACCTGTTCCGCGAGGGTCAGGCGGTGGTGGCCACCGGTCGCATGCAGCAAGGCGTATTCGTGGCCGAAGATATCCTGGCCAAGCACGACGAGACCTATATGCCGAAGGAAGTCGCCGACAAGATGGGCAGCGCGCATCGCAAGCACGATGTGCCGGCGGCGGCGGACCAGGCTGGAGGGCTGCGTTGATGGGATGCGTTAGGGCGGTGGCATTGCTGCAACTTGATGGCTTGCGCAGTAGGAGCTTGGCCGACACCGTCGCGGTGCATGCGCACCCTTGTACCGATGTTGCAGGGATGATACCCGGTCATTGCGCTCGGATGGATTGCACCGCTTCACGCTCACAAACATGCCTGCCCGATGCTGCCTGAGCTCGGTACCTTTTTGCTGATTCTGGCGTTGCTGGTGGCGTTGGTGCAGGCCGCACTGCCGCTGGCCGGTGCGCAGCGCGGACGCAGCAGCTGGATGGCGGTCGCGCGGCCGGCAGCCCTGGTGCAGCTGGGCCTGATCGCTGCGGCATTCGCGCTGTTGACGCATGCCTTCCTGGTGCAGGACTTTTCGGTGCGCTACGTCGCCGAGAATTCCAACAGTTTGTTGCCGGTGATGTATCGCTATTCGGCGGTGTGGGGCGCGCACGAAGGCTCACTTCTGCTGTGGACGCTGGTGCTGGCGCTGTGGACCGGTGCGGTGGCGCTGTGGTCGCGGCAGCTACCCGCGCATGTCATTGCCCGCGTGCTCGGGGTGATGGCGCTGGTGAGTATTGGGTTCCTGGCGTTTTTGCTGTTCACCTCCAATCCGTTTGCGCGGTTGTTTCCGGTGCCGCTGGAAGGCGCCGATCTGAATCCGCTATTGCAGGACCCCGGCCTGATCATCCATCCGCCGATGCTGTATTGCGGCTACGTCGGCTTTGCGGTGCCGTTCGCCTTCGCCATCGCCGCGCTGCTGGAAGGCCGGATGGATGCACGCTGGCTGCGCTGGACGCGGCCGTGGACCAATGTGGCCTGGGCGATGCTCACCGTCGGCATCGCGCTGGGCAGCTGGTGGGCGTACTACGAACTGGGCTGGGGTGGCTGGTGGTTCTGGGACCCGGTGGAAAACGCCAGTTTCATGCCGTGGCTGGTGGGCACCGCGTTGCTGCATTCGCAGGCAGTCACCGAAAAGCGCGGCAACTTCGCCAGCTGGACCTTGTTGCTGGCGATCGCTGCATTTTCGCTATCGCTATTGGGCACGTTCCTGGTGCGCTCGGGCGTGCTGACCAGCGTGCATTCGTTTGCGGCCGATCCCTCGCGCGGGCTGTTCATTCTGGTGTTCCTGCTGGCAGTGGTGGGTGGTTCGCTGGTGCTGTACGCGATACGCGCACCGCGCTTGTCGTTGGTCAATGACCCGCGCCGCGCATTCGCCGCCAGCTCGCGCGAGACCTTGTTGCTGTTGAACAACCTGCTACTCACCTGCGCCTGCGCGATGGTGCTGCTGGGCACGCTGTATCCGCTGCTGGCCGACGCACTGGGTCTGGGCAAGTTGTCGGTGGGGCCGCCCTACTTCGGCACGCTGTTTGTGGTGTTGATGGCGCCGCTGGTGGCGCTGTTGCCGTTCGGCCCGCTGACCCGCTGGCAGCGCGAGCAGGCCTCGCGCCCGTTGGCGATGCTGGCGCCGTGGGCGGGCCTGGCGATTGCCGCAGGCGTGCTGGCGTGGTTCACCGCACCGCAGGGCCAGTGGAAAGCGGCGATCGGTGCGGCTGGCGCGGCCTGGGTGCTGCTGGGCACGCTGCGCTTCCTGTGGACACGGCGTGCGGCCAAGGGGCGCAAATTCACTGCCGAAATGCTGGGCATGGTGTTGGCGCATCTGGGCGTGGCGGTGTTCCTGGCCGGCGCCTTGCTGGTGGAATCGCTGAGCCTGCAGCGCGAGGTCGCCTTGGCGCCCGGTGAGCAGATGCAGATCGGCCGCTACGCGCTGCACTTCGATCACGTCGAAGAATTGCGCGGCCCCAATTACGTCTCCGATCGTGCCAACCTGCAGGTGTTCAAGGACGATGCGCCGGTGGGCCTGCTGCATGCGGAAAAACGCCGCTACGCCAGCGGCGGGCAGACCTTGACCGAGGCGGCGATCCGCCCCGGTCCGTTCGGCGATCTGTATGTCGCCCTTGGCGAACCGCTGGGCAATCAGGCCTGGGCGGTGCGCGTCCACCTCAAACCGTTCGTCCGCTGGATCTGGCTGGGGGCGCTGCTGATGGCGCTCGGTGGCCTGGTCACCGCGGCCGACCGGCGTTTTCGTCGTTCTTCGGAGATCCAAGATGGTTGAGTCACGTTCGCCCCGCCTGCCCACTGCCGTACTCGTGGGTGCCATCGTGCTGCTGCTCGCGCTTGCAGCGCTGCTGGTCTACGCGGTGGTGCGCTCCGGTCAGGACGATCGCGATGCCCTGCCCTCGGCGCTGATCGGCAAACCGGCGCCGGAGTTCGCGCTGCCGCTGCTGCACGACCCCAGCATCGTGGTGCACGCACGCGAGCTGCGTGGCGCCCCCTACATCATCAACGTGTGGGGCAGCTGGTGCCCGGCCTGCCGCGAGGAGCATCCGGTGTTGAGCCGCTTTGCGCTGACCAAGCGCGTGCGCGTGATCGGCTACAACTGGAAGGACGAGCGCACCGATGCGCTGCGCTGGCTGGAACAACTGGGCAATCCGTATCTGCTGGTTGTCGCCGACAAGGACGGCCGTACCGCGATCGACTTTGGTATCGCGGCGGCACCGGAAACCTTTCTGGTCGATGGGCGCGGCGTGGTGCGCTGGAAGTACAGCGGCATGCTCACCCAATCCATCATCGACACCCAGCTGATTCCGGCGCTGAGCAAGATCGAACGCTCGCCCAGCGCCGCACCGGATCTGCACACCAGCCGATGATGCGCGCCTGGCTGCTGACGCTGCTGTTGTTGCCCTGGCTGGCCCTGGCCCAGCCGGTCGGCGACCCGGCGCCGCTGCGCTATGCCTCTGCCGAAGAAGAAGCACGCTTCCACGCATTGACTGCCGAATTACGTTGCGTGCAATGCCAGAACCAGTCGCTGGCCGACTCCAATGCGCAAATCGCCCAGGACCTTCGCCGCGAAGTGTTGGCGTTGATGCACGAAGGCCGCAGCGATACGCAAATCCGCCAGTTTCTGGTCGCCCGTTACGGCGAGTTCGTGCTGTATCGGCCACGCGTCGAATCTAGAACGTGGTTGCTGTGGTTCGGCCCGCTGCTGGTGCTGTTGCTGGGTGCCGGCGCCGTTGTATTCGTGGTGCGCCGACGCAGCGTTGCTGCGCCCGCCTTGCCCGCCGATGAGCAGGAGTGGTGATGGTCGGCTTCGTCGTTGCAGTGGTGGTGCTGGCCTTGCTCGCGTTCGCCGTGGCGCTGCGGCCGCTGTGGGGCCAGACGCGCGGACTGGCTGCCAGCGTCGCAGTGTTGTTGCTGGCGGCGAGTGCCGCGCTGTATTGGTTGGTCGGCACGCCGAGCGCGATCGAACAGCCGGCCAATCGACCGGCCACACCACGCTCTTTGGACGAAGCCATCGTGCAACTGCGCGCGGCACTGGCAAGCAATCCCGATCAAGCCGAAGGCTGGGTGTTGCTGGGGCGCTCGCTGTCCAGCCAGCAGAAATTCGCCGAAGCGCGTGATGCGTTTGCGCGCGCGGTTGCGTTGCGCCCGGATGAGCCAGACGTGCTGGTGGCTGCCGCGCAATCGCGCATGCTCGCCGACGACAGCGGGCGCCCCGATCCGCAGGCCATGCGTCTGCTCGAACATGCGTTGGCGGTGCAACCGGACCATCAACGCGCACGCTGGTTTCTGGGTGTGGTGCAGCGGCAGGCCGGTCAACCAGCCAAAGCCAGCGAGACCTGGACGCCGTTGCTCGCTGTGGTCGATGCCAACACGCGCCCCGGCCTGCTCGAACAGATCAACGCCGCACGTGGTGAGGCCAAGCTGGAACCGATCCAGGCGCCGGCTGCGCCTGCTGCTGCAGCCAGCGGCAAACGCATCCAGGTGCGCGTAACGCTGGATGCCGAGTTCGCCAAACGCGCCGGATTGCACAGCGATACCAGCGTCTTCGTGATCGCACGCGCCGCAGACACTCCCATGCCGGTGGCGGTGGAAAAACACACGCTCAGCGAGTTGCCGTTGACCATCACCCTGGACGATGGTGACAGCCCGATGCCGACGCGCACGCTGTCGTCGCTGGACAAAGTGCAGGTGCTGGCACGGGTGTCGCGCAGCGGCAACGCGATGCGCCAGGCCGACGATGTGGAAAGCGCGCCAGTGATGGTGACACTGCCTGCCGACGCGCCAGTGGAGTTGGTGATCGGGCGCTGATTGCTCGCCACGTTTCGTTGCGACGCTTGGGCCAATGGACGAAGAGCGGCCACAAAACGTAGCGCGCAGTCGTAAGGCCGATGTGGACGGCGCCGAGGAATCGGAGTGTCACTTATCACATGCCGCACCGAGTAACGGCTGCGCCATCGTTGTGTTAGCTGCCACCACCGTCATCTGGATGGTCCCAAGCCGCGTTGGTCGAGGGCGCGATGCCCTCGCCGCTCGCGGGACACGCCGTAAACCCATCCATGGGGCTCGGTGGCGACATCCATGCCGCCACACGGTCCCGCAATCGGCAAGGACACCGCACCAGGAAGTTGGTCGGTAGCCAAGTAAAAAGCGGTCCATCTCGCGGGTTGCATTGGCTTGCGAGTACGGGCTGCAACCACATGAGATCTAGCGCATTAGAAGTACATTGCTTTCACCATGCACACCGACCATCTCGACTGGTCCTTGCCCGCCCACCGTCGCGGGACCTTACGCGGCATGGATGCCGCGTAAGAGCCTACACGGACGTACTTGCGGCGTGTCCCGCGAGGGTGGGCGGGCAAGGGCCCTGCAGCCAAGAAGCAGATCAGCCGCTCTGAAGGCTGACATCAAGCAGCGCAAGGGCTCAAACCCATTCCCATCCTGCACCCGGCGCACGCCATGGCAGATAGAATTGCGACATGACTGAATTCATCCCCCCCGGCACGCGCTTCCACTCCCTGCCCTCGCCGTTTCCGATGAAGCGTGGCGGCGCGCTGCACCAGGCGCACGTCGCCTACGAAACCTGGGGCACGCTGACCGCCGACCGCAGCAATGCGGTGTTGATCGTCACCGGACTGTCGCCGAACGCGCATGCTGCGGCAAATCAAGCCAGCCCCGAACCGGGTTGGTGGGAAGCGATGCTCGGGCCAGGCAAGCCGATCGATACCGAGCGCTGGTTCGTGGTGTGCGTCAATTCCCTGGGCAGTTGCAAGGGCTCGACCGGCCCGGCCTCGATCGACCCCGCCACCGGTGCGCTGTATCGCCTGACATTTCCGGAGTTGTCGATCGAAGATGTGGCCGATGCCGCAGCCGATGTCGTGCGCGCGTTGGGCATCGAACAACTTGCCTGCCTGATCGGCAACTCGATGGGCGGCATGACCGCGTTGGCGTTGCTGCTGCGGCACCAAGGCATTGCGCGCAGCCACATCAACATCTCCGGCAGCGCGCAGGCGTTGCCGTTCTCGATCGCCATCCGCTCGCTGCAGCGTGAAGCCATCCGCCTGGATCCGCACTGGAACGGCGGCCACTACGACGACACCCGTTATCCCGAATCGGGCATGCGTATGGCGCGCAAACTCGGCGTGATCACCTACCGCTCCGCGCTGGAATGGGACGGTAGGTTTGGTCGCGTACGATTGGATTCCGAGCAGGCTGCCGACGACCCTTTCGGCCTGGAATTCCAGGTAGAAAGTTATCTGGAAGGCCACGCGCGCCGCTTCGTGCGCTTCTTCGATCCCAACTGCTATCTGTATCTGAGCCGCTCGATGGACTGGTTCGATCTGGCCGAGTATGTCGACGACAAACCGGTCATTGACGCCGGAGTCGATGGCCAGCAAGTCGATAATTCACACCTCGCCGCCAAGCCAGACACAGGAGTCTCGACCGACGCCACGGTGCTGGCCGGCCTGGCGCAGATCCGCATCGCGCGCGCGCTGGCGATCGGTGCCAACACCGACATCCTGTTTCCCGTGCAGCAACAGGAACAGATCGCCGAAGGCCTGCGCGCCGGTGGCGCCGACGCACAGTTTTTGGGGCTGGATTCGCCACAAGGCCACGACGCCTTCCTGGTCGATTTCGCGCGCTTCGGTCCGGCCGTGCGCGACTTTCTGGACGCTTGCTGATCTCCAGAACCGCGCAACGGCGTCGTGCCCCGCCGCAGCATCGTGGACCGCCGCGCAAGACGCTAGCCATGCTGTTCTTGATCGGCATGGCAGCGATAGTGGTTGCAGGTCGACTGCCGGCGCTGCTGGCACTGTGGTACGCGGCCGCCAGTGTGGTGGCGATGATCGTCTACCGGCGCGACAAGAGCGCAGCACAGCGCGGCCCGCAACGCACACCGGAAACGAGCTTGCACATCATCGCGCTGCTCGGCGGATGGCCGGGGGCATTGTTTGCGCAAGGGCTGTTCCGACACAAGTCCAGCAAGGCGGCCTTCCAGCTGCGGTTCTGGATCATCGTCGTGGTAAACGTCGCCATGTTGTTTGTGGCATTGCGCCAGCCTGCACTGATGAATGCGTTACACGCGTTGCTGGAGTGAGCGACGCGCGTGCGATGCCGGTGCGTGCAAAAAATCGATGCCAAGACCTACAACACCTCACCCACACGGCATGGCATGGGCCGCCACCTATTCGCTGCTGGCGCATCGAAAGAAACGCGTCAGCGCAACAGTTCCAACACGCCCGCGCGCATGCGATAACGCCGATGCACCACACCAGCCGGCACGCTGTCGTGGGTGATCATCACCAGGCTGCGCTCGCCGAGTGCAGCGGAGAGATCCAGCAGCAACGCGTGTGCGGTGTCCACGTCCAGGCCGTCGGTGGGTTCGTCCAGCAGCAGGATCGGTGCGTCGCGCAGCAGCGCGCGTGCCAGTGCGAGCCGGCGCGCCTGGCCGGCCGAGAGGGTGGCGCCGTTTTCGCCAACCCAGGTGTCCAGGCCGTTCTGTGCAGTTGCCCACTCGCGCAGCCGCACCTGATCCAGCACGCTCCACATGGCGGCATCGCTGGCGCTTGCATCGCCGATCAGCAGATTTTCACGCACCGTGCCGGCAAAGACCGGGGCATTCTGCGGCAGCCAGGCAATGCGTTGATGCCATTGCGTCTGCGCGAAGTGGCGCAGGTCGATATCGGCGTACGTCACCTGCCCGGCCTGCGGGTCCCACAAGCGCAGCAGCAACGCGGACAAGGTGCTCTTGCCGCTACCGCTGTCGCCGCTGATGGCGATACGCTCGCCAGGCGCCAGCGTCAGATCCAGCGCCTGCAACACCGGACGTACGCTGCCCGGCCACGCAAAGCTGACCTGATGCAGGTGCAGCGTGCCGCTGCGTGGCGCATCCGTTGCATGCGGAGGATCGATGACCGACGGCGCCTGATCGACGATGGACTGCAGGCGTTTGGCGGCAACGCGTGCGCTCTGCAGTGCCTGCAAGGCGAGCCCGGCGCCGGCCCAGACTTCCAGCAACGCCATGGTCAAAAACACTAAGCCGGCCGCCATTTCCGCCGCAATCAATCCGCGCTCTGCCGCACTCAACCCAAGCCACACCATGCCGGCCAGGCCGATGCCGCCACAGACGGCGTGCAGCAGATTGCCGCCGATCAAGCGACGGCGCTGAATGCGGTCGCCATCGACGACGGCCGCCGCTGCTGCATCGACCTGATGCAGCCAGGCACCTTGCGCATCGACAGCAGTCAGATCGGCTACACCTTCCAGCCCTTCGAAGGCCTGCGTCCGCAACGCGGTGCGTTGCTGCGCACGCAGCTTTTCGCGCTGCGCACCGCCGCGTGCCACCTGCCACGGCACCACGCCACCGATGACCACACCGAGCACCATCAGCAACAGCGCGGCGGGCGGATAAATCAGCGCCGCTGCCCCCGCACCGGCAAGCCAGATCCCCAGCAACGCGGTCAACGGCGCCAGCGCACGCACGCTCAATCCATCGACTTCGCCGATATCGGACATCAGCCGCGCCAGCAGATCGCCGGTACGCGTGGCCGACAACCGGCCTGGCGCAAGCGGCAACGCACGGCGGAAGAACCACACGCGCAGGTCCCGGGCGATACGCAGGGTGGCATCGTGGCCGATCAATTTTTCGCCGTAGCGCGAAACGATGCGCGCAAAGGTCAGCGCGCGAATGCCGGCCGAGGGCGAGAAGAAATTGAAACCCGTGCCCATGCCGGCAACACCCGCCAATGCAGCGGCGGTCAGAAAACTGCCGGACAGACCGAGCAAGCCAACGCCCGCCAGCATGGTGACCAGCACCAGCAGCGCCGACAGCAGCAGGCGCCAGACATGCCGGCGAAACACATCGCGCAGACGATCGGGGGGCGTGCTGTTCATGGCAGCTCCGCTGCGACGGTGGCGCCGCGCAGATCGATCACCGTATCGGCCCAGCGCATCACTGCAGCACTATGCGTGGCCAGGATCACCGCGCGGCCGCGTGCGAACACGCCCAGCGTACGCAGCAACTCCGCTTCGGTGTCGGGGTCGAGAAAGGCGGTGGGCTCGTCCAGCAGCAACAGGTCCGGCTCGCGCAGCAACAGCCGTGCTAGCGCCACGCGCCGCGCCTCGCCACCGGACAGCCCGAAGCCGCGTTCGCCGATCACCGTGTCCAGGCCGGCCGGCAATTGCGCGGCAAACCGCAGTACCTGCGCCGCGTCGGCCACTGCATGCAGCCGCGCATCGCTGGCCTGCGGATCGGCCAGGCGCAGGTTGTCGGCGATGCTGCCGTGAAACAGATACGGCCGCTGCGTGGCATAGCCAATGCGTGCACCCGGGCGCAACACCACGCTGCCCGCCTCGGGCGCGAGCCAGCCGGCCAAGCCTTCCAGCAACGTGCTCTTGCCGCTACCGCTTGCACCGATCAACGCCACGCGCTGCCCCGGCTGCAAGATCAGCGAAAAATGCTCAACCACCACGTGTGGCGCACCCGGTGGACGCAGCGCCAGTCCACGCGCCTGCAACAGGGGTGCATGTGCCTGCGCCGGTTCCAATGCACGCGGCGGCACCGTGGCCGCTTGCGCGATTGCGGGCGGCGCGAAGCCTTCCAGCAAGCGCTCGGCTTCGGCCACCGCCGCCAGCGCATTGGCACGGTCGTGGTAATGCGCGGCCAGCCGCCGCAGCGGCGCAAAGAATTCCGGCGCCAGCAGCAGGCAGAACATGCCCGCGCCCAGCGTCGGCAAGCCGTGCAGATCGAGCATGCCCAGATAACTCAGCCCGAAGTACAGCGCCACGATCGCCACGCTCACCGAAGCGAAGAATTCCAGCACGGTGGACGACAGAAACGCGATCCGCAGCACCTTGAGCGAGCGCTCGCGCACGCCCTCGGCTGCGGCGGCAATGCCGCTCAACTCGGCCTCGCCGCGCCCGTACACACGTAGCAGGCCCAGGCCTTTGAGGCGATCGGCAAAATGCCCGCCCATCCGCGCCAGCTCGCCAAGTTGCTCGCGCCCCGCAGCTTCGGCGCCCCAACCCACCAGCATCATGAAAAACGGAATCAGCGGCGCAGTCAGCAGCAACACCAGGCCCACCACCCAGTCGACCGAAAACACCGCGATCAAAATCAGCGGCGGCACCAGCATCATCTCGGTGCGCGCGAGTTGGTAGCCGACGAAATAGCCTTCCAGCGCATCGGTGTGGGCCAGGCTCAATTCGCCCAGCTCGCCGCTGCGTTGGCGGCGCAACCACACCGGCCCGTGCTGCACCAGCCGGCGTGCGATGCGTGCCCGCAGTTCGCGTTTGGCCACATCGGCCACCTCGCCGGTCAGCGACTGCGCCCAGGCATTGAGCAAGGCGCGTCCGACCAGCACAGCCAACAACCCCAGGCCCACATCGCGTAAGTGCAGCAGTGGCAGATGCTGCACCAGCACCGCCTGCAACAACCAGGCGATCGCCGCTGCTTGCGCCAGCAGCAGCACGCCCGATACCGCGACCGCCACACCCGCCAGCCGCTTCGCACGCGCAGCCGGTGCGGCGAGCGCATCCAGCCATTGGCCGCGTTGACGGCGCTGGGCTGGCGTTTCGCTGGCTCGCACGCTGGGCTGGCTCACATCGCTCTCTAAGAGGACATCGTGTTGCAAGCGATTGTAAGTCGCCACTTCCCGCTACGGGCTGTGCATTGTGCCGCACCCGCTCGCCACGGCATTGATTTGGATCAACGCGCGTGTCGCGGCAAGCGCAGATGATCGGTTGCATTCCTTCATCGACACCCAACCAGGCCACCCCGCCATGATCGACTCGACAGTTGTTGAACTGTCGCGGCTGCAGTTCGCAGTCACCGCGATGTACCACTTCATCTTTCCGCCGCTGACCATGGGCCTGTCGTTCCTGCTCGGCATCATGGAGAGCGTCTATGTGATGACCGGCAAGCAGATCTGGCGGCGCATGACCATGTTCTGGGGCGTGCTGTTCGGCATCAACTTCGCCATGGGCGTGGGCACCGGCATCGTGATGGAGTTCGAGTTCGGCATGAACTGGTCGTACTACAGCCATTACGTGGGCGACATCTTCGGCGCGCCGCTGGCGATCGAAGGCCTGATGGCGTTCTTTCTGGAGGCGACCTTCCTGGGCCTGTTCTTCCTCGGCTGGAACCGCCTGAGCAAGGTGCAGCATCTGGCCACCACCTGGCTGGTGGCACTGGGCAGCAACTTTTCCGCGCTGTGGATCCTGATCGCCAACGGCTGGATGCAGAACCCGACCGGCGCGGTGTTCAACCCGGACACCATGCGCATGGAAGTGGTCGATTTCATGGCGGTGCTGTTCAACCCGGTGGCGCAGGCCAAGTTCGTGCATACCGTCAGCGCCGGCTACGTGCTCGGTGCGGTGTTTGTGATGTCGATCAGCGCGTTCTATCTGTTGCGTGGCACCCATGTGGAGATGGCGCGGCGCTCGTTTGCGGTGGCGGCGGCATTCGGGCTGTTGTCGTCGCTGTCGGTGGTGGTGCTCGGCGATGAGAGCGGCTATGCCGCCAACGAGCATCAGAAAATGAAATTGGCGGCGATCGAGGCGATGTGGGAAACCGAAGCCGCGCCGGCCAACTTTACTGCCTTCGGCATTCCCAACCAGCAGACCCACAGCAACGACTACGCGATCAAGATCCCGTACCTGATGGGCTTGATCGCCACCCGTTCGCTGCATGAGCCGATCCCCGGCATTCTGGAACTGGTCGGACGTGCCGAGCACCGCATTCGCGGCGGCCAGATCGCCTACGGCGCGTTGCAACGGGTGCGCGCCAACAAGGACGATGTCGAGGCGCGCAAGATTTTCGATGCGCATTGGCAGGATCTGGGCCACGGCCTGCTGCTCAAGCGCTACCGCGACGATATCGGCAATGCCACTCCCGAGCAGATTGCCCAGGCCGCTATGGACACCGTACCGCGGGTGCTGCCGCTGTTCTGGACCTTCCGCATCATGGCCGCCATCGGCATCTACCTGATCGCCTTTTTCGCCGTCGCGTTCTGGTTTGCCTGCAAGCACAACTTCCAGGACAAGCGCTGGTTCCTGACGCTGGCGCTGTGGACGCTGCCGCTGCCGTGGATTGCGATCGAGTGCGGTTGGTTCGTGGCCGAATACGGCCGCCAGCCGTGGGCGGTGGAAGGCGTGCTGCCGAGTTTCTATGCGGCATCGGGCCTGGATCTATACGAAATCGTGTTGACGCTGGTCGGCTTCACCGCGCTGTACACCACGCTGCTGGTCATCGCGATCAAGCTGTCGCTGAAGACGATCCGCAAGGGCCCGGATGCGCTGTTTCCGCCAACGCAACCCACCCCATCACCGAACAGCACCTCGCCCCACGCGTCCTCACCCGACGCCCCATTGAGCACCGGCGCGTTGGCCGGCGGCGCACCGTAAGCCAGGAGAGACATCATGGATTTCATCTTGCTCGACTACACCACATTGCGTGTGATCTGGTGGCTGCTGCTTGGCGTGTTGCTGTCCGGTTACGCGGTGATGGGCGGCTTCGATCTGGGCGTCAGCACGCTGCTGCCGCTGGTTGCCCGCAACGATGCCGAACGCCGCCTGGTGATCAACACCATCGGGCCGGTCTTGGAGGGCAACCAGGTGTGGTTGATCCTGGGCGGCGGCGCGATCTTCGCTGCATTCCCGCCGCTGTACGCGGTGAGTTTTTCCGGATTCTATCTGGCGATGTTCCTGATCCTGTTCGCGCTGATCCTGCGTCCGGTCGGTTTCAAGTTCCGCGGCAAACTGGTGGATCCGCGCTGGCGCACCACCTGGGACTGGGCGTTGTTTATCGGCGGCTGCATTCCGGCATTGATCATGGGCGTGGCAGTCGGCAACGTGCTGCTCGGGGTGCCGTTCCATTTCGACGACAGCATGCGCATCTTCTACACCGGCAATCTGTTCGGCTTGCTGGCGCCATTCGCACTGCTCGCCGGTTTGCTCAGCGTGGCGATGCTGATGGCGCACGGGGCGGCGATGCTGGTGCTCAAGACCGATGGGTCGGTGGCAGAGCGTGCGGCGCGTTTCGGCAGCATCGCCGCGCTGTTTGCGGTGGCGTTGTTTGCGGCAGCCGGTGCATGGGTCGCGCTGGGGCTGCCTGGTTACGCGGTGACTTCGGTCCTGGCCACCGATGCACCGACCAATCCGCTGGCCAAGACCGCCGCGCTCACCGCCGCCGGTGGCTGGCTGCACAACTACAGCAGCATGCCGGCCACCTTGATGGCACCGCTGGTCGGCCTGGTCGGGCTTGCGATGAATGCGCTGCTGCTGCGTGTGCGGCGTGGCGGCCTGGCGTTCATCGCTTCGGGTTGCGCCATCGTCGGCATCATTCTCACTGTCGGCTTTGCGCTGTTTCCGTTCCTGCTGCCCTCCTCCACTGCACCGCGCATGAGCTTGACGCTGTGGGATACGTCCAGCAGCCGTCTGACGCTGTGGATCATGTTGCTGGCGACTGCGGTGTTCATGCCGATCGTGCTGGCCTACACAAGCTGGGTCTACCGCGTGCTCAAGGACAAGGTCACGGCCGATGAACTGTCGGCCAATCCCAACGCGTATTGAGCGCGCCCGCTGCGACTGCGGTGCACAAGCACGTTGTCGCACCCGCTCGACATCTCACACCCTTCAACAATTTTAAGGAGAACACCGATGTGGTATTTCGCATGGATCCTCGGCACCGGCCTGGCTGCGTTGGCCGCCGTGCTCAACGGCATGTGGTTCGAAGCACGCGAATCCGAGCGTGGTCAGCCGCGTCAGTAAAATAAATCGCGCAGATGCTTGCCGATTCGGCAATCCGTATGTAACATACGCGGCTCCTTCGGGGTGTAGCTCAGTCTGGTAGAGCGCTACGTTCGGGACGTAGAGGTCGCAGGTTCGAATCCTGTCTCCCCGACCAGTTTCAAAACACAAAACCGGCCTCGTGCCGGTTTTGTGTTTTCAGGCGCTGGCGCAGCGATGCGCGCAGTGCGGATGGTCTGTCATGTCTGTTGTCATTGCCGGTGCTTGCTCGTCTGCCCAGTTACGTGGCCGCGGGTTGGTGCTGGCTGCCATTTTGTTGTCCGCATTCAACTTGCGTACGGCGGTCACCTCGTTGACGCCGCTACTGGAACGCATCGCAGTTGAGTACGCATTCGGCGCGCCCACCATGGGTGCGATCGGCATGTTGCCGACCGCTGCGTTCGCACTCACCGGCGTCGCCACGCCTGCGTTGCTGCGCCGCTTCGGCCTGCTGCGCACTGCGCTGTTGTCGATGGCATTGGCGAGCCTTGGGTTGGTGTTGCGCCCGCTGCTGCCGGACACCGCCGGGCTGCTGGTCGGATCGCTGATTGCGCTGGCCGGCATGGGTATGGGCAACGTGGTGTTGCCGCCGCTGGTGAAGCGCTATTTCGGCGATCGCGTGGGCGGTGTCAGCACGCTGTACATCACCGTGTTGCAGGTCGGCACATTGCTCCCCGCGCTGCTGGCGGTGCCGGTGGCCGATGCGCTGGGCTGGCGCAGCTCGATGGTGGTGTGGGTATTGCCGGCATTGCTGGCGTTTGCGGCCTGGGCGTTGGTGTACGCCAATCATCGCCGCCTGCGCGCCACCGGGCCTGCACCGATCACGCCGACAACCGAGGCCGAAGGCCGCGTCGCACGCACAGCGCTGGGCTGGAGCATGGCGCTGACCTTCGGCATGACCTCGCTGATCACCTATTCGATGTTCACCTGGTTGCCGACGCTGCTGCGCGAAGCCGGCGCCTCGCCCGCATTCGGCGGCACCATGGTCGCGCTATTCGCGGCACTGGGCATGGTCGGTGCGTTGACCATGCCGGCGCTGGCGTTACGCATGCGCAATCCCTTCCCGATCGTGCTGCTGTGCGCGGCCTGCCATCTGGTCGCGTTTGCCGGGTTGTGGTGGGCACCGCTGGCCGCGCCGATTCTCTGGGTGACCTTGCTGGGTTTGGGCCCGAGTACGTTTCCGCTGGCGCTGGTGCTGGTCAATCAACGCTGCCGCACCGCTGCCGGGTCGGCGGCGTTGTCCGGGTTCTCGCAAGGCATGGGGTATGCAGTGAGCTGCCTGGGGCCGTTCCTGTTCGGCTGGTTGCACGCGCACCATGGCGGCTGGACGTCGCCGTTCGTATTCCTGATCATCTGCCTGCTGGTGCAGCTGGCCGCCGCCTGGGTGGCCTGCCGCCCGCAGCTGTTGGAAGACGTGTGGGCGTCGCCTGCGCGCGGCGCCCGTGCAGTCAACGTACCGGCAGACTGATGTAGCTGGGCTGCTCCGGTGTCACGTAAACCCGCTGTGTGGCTTTCCGGTAATCGCCTGGCTTGGCGAAGAAGATGTTGGGCACGTAGGTCTGCGGGTTGCGGTCGTACAGCGGAAACAGGCTGGACTGCACCTGCACCATCACCCGGTGCCCGGGCTGGAAGGTGTGGTTAGCCGTCGGCAGGCCGAACTGAAACGCCAGCGGCTGGTTGGCTGCAAGCGGCTTGGGCGCGCTGAAACTCTCGCGGTAGCGGCCACGGAAGATCGCCAGCGACACCGGCAGCTCGTAACCGCCCATCTTGGGGTTGGAGGCCATCTCATCCGGATACACGTCGATCAGCTTCACCACCCAATCGCTGTCGCTGCCGCTGGTGGATGCCTGCAGATGCACTTCAGGTGCGCCGGCGATCTGCAAGGGCTCGGTCAGCGGCTCGGTGACGAAGGTCAGCACGTCCGGGCGGCCATCGACGAAGCGCTGGTCCTGCACCAGCCAGGTGGTCCACATGGCGCGATCGCCGAAGTCCACCGGGCGCGGCACGAACGGCACCGGCTTGGCCGGGTCGGAGACGTATTCTTCAAAGCCCACCTGCCCCGCCGCCGGCTGCTGGAACGACAGCTTGCCGCCGGCCTGCAGATACAGCGGCTTGCTGGTCGAGGCACAACCCTTGGCGCAACTGCGCGGCCAGGCCTGCAGACGGTCCCAATGGTTTTCGCCGGTGTTGTAGATGAACACCGGCGGCGTGCTCGCCGTGGGCGCGCCATCGACCAGATATTGATCGAAGAACGGGCGCAGCACATCGCGACGGAACTGGCGCGCGGTATCGCCGTCGAAATTCAGTGCACCCAGTGAACTGGCGTCGCTATTGACCTGGCTGTGCCGCCACGGCCCCATCACCAGATAGTTGAGCGTATTGCGCTTGTCGCGGGGCTCCATCGCCGCGTAACTGTGGATGGCGCCCCACATGTCTTCCTGGTCCCACAGGCCCTGCAGCCACATGGTCGGCACTTTCAACGGCGTGCGTGCCATCACCTTGTCCAGCGCCTGCTCCTGCCAGAAACTGTCGTAAGCCGCGTGTTCGGTGAGCTTGTGCCACCACGGCAGCTGCTCCAGGCCGGCGGCCTTGGCAAAGTCGCCGGCCGAGCCGGCCTGCAGGAAATTGCTGTAATCGTCGTGCCCCTGACGCGGGATGCCGGCACCCTTGCCGCGCTTGCTGAGCTGGCCGGTGAAGTAGTCGAAATTGACCTGGCGGAACGCACCGTAATTGAACCAGTCGTCGCCCATCCAGCCATCGATCATCGGGCTCTCCGGCGCGGCCACCTTCAATGCGGGATGCGGATTGGTCAGCGCCATCACTACGGTGAAACCTTCGTAGGACGAGCCGATCATGCCGACCTTGCCGTTGGATTCGGTGAGATTCTTCACCAGCCAGTCGATGGTGTCCCAGGCATCGGTGGCATGGTCGACCTCGCTGGGATTGAGCGCGCCACGCAGCGGCCGGGTCATCACGTACTCGCCCTCCGAGCCGTACTTGCCGCGCACATCCTGGAACACGCGGATATAACCACCTTCCACGAACACGTCATCGCCCGCAGACAGCAGGTCCTTCATATACGGCGAGGCCAGACGCTCGGTGCGGCCGCTGGCGTCGTACGGCGTGCGCGTGAGCACGATCGGCGCGTTGCGCGCGCCCTTGGGCAGCACGATCACCGTATGCAGCTTGACCCCGTCGCGCATCGGGATCATCACTTCGCGCTTGATGTAGTCGTTGGCGGCGTCGCCTGCCACGAACGGCTTGCCGGTGATATCCGGCGTCATCGGCGAGGTTTGCGCCATCGTGCTACCAGTGGCGGCAGCAATGGCGGTGGCGAGCAGGCAGGCGGCAAAACGGCGCATCGACGACTCCGAAAGTGCGGGGGCAGTCGTCGACTGTAGGCAGACGGCGGCCTGCCGGGGGAGTGTCAAAGGTCGTGGTTGCCGGGTTGGGAACACGGAGACTGACCGCAAGGCGCCGTCCAGGCATCTGAACCACCAGAGTCCATGTATCGCTCAGTATTACATTGGTCGTGCATCGCGTGCTGGAAGCGATGCTGATGCCCACGATTCGCACACAAGTCAATCGCTTCGCGCTTCCATTTTTCGACAGGGATGTTCTTGCACATGATGAAGCGGCCTTCAACAATCAGGTGCTCATCCATGGGTATTTGCGGTTCCGTCGATCGTGTCAATTCCGGAAGACTCACATATACCGAAAGTTCTCCGGCCCGGCAGCTGCCAGCGGGCAACACGCAGCAGCATGTCAACAGCCCCGACCAGACAAGTGGTGTGCTGGCAGGACTGAGCAGCATGAGCCCTAGCAGGAGTGTGAGCAGATCGTCTTTACGACAGCGCCCACTCTCGCCGAGCCTCAGGGCTGTCAGCGAGGTCATGCAGTCCGTCAGGGCCCAGTACTACAAAGCGCCCCGTTTGAAATCGGGCAACAAGATGCGAAACGCCGGCTTCGAGGAGGCCGCTCGAATCCACAAGGCGAATTCAGAGATCCGCAGGATGCGAAAGCAGGTCGATGACCTGGAAGAAGACGTCGTGACGTCGGCCATGGATGGGAACGCGCACAATTGTGGTGAACTGGCGACCCTGGCCGTCAACTATTTGCAGCAAGATCACAATCTGGTCGCACACCTTGCTTTATTCGGAAAAGAACACAATGCCGCGATCGTCGGCCCAGTGCCGCGCGCAGGTACCTTGCCTTCGGACATGACAGATTGGGACGCGGACATCTATGTCTGCGACCCGTGGTGCAATATCGCCTGCAGGGCAAACGACTATCCCGCCGAATTCAAAGAAAAGATGGAAAAGTGGGACCGCGCCGGGAAACAGGTGTGTCTGTCAGGAACTGGCTTCGTTTCCCCAACAAGCGATGAATGGATAAGCACGGTGCTTGGAGGAGAAAAGAAGGCCACGTGATCGAGTCGATGTCGGCAAGTGGTGCTGCACTGCACAGCGCCACACGAGTGCACCGGCAACGCATGCCATTTCAGTGGCGCACCTGTCCCTCTCCACGCACAACAAAGCGCTCCACCGTGAGCGCTTCCAGTCCCATCGGGCCATAGGAATGCAGACGCGTGGTGGAGATGCCGATCTCCGCCCCTAGCCCAAGCTCGCCGCCGTCGGAAAACCGCGAGGAGGCGTTGACCATGACCACGGCCGAGCGCAGCGATTGCACGAACTGCTCGGCATTGGCTGCGTCCTGCGTGGCGATCACTTCGGTGTGGTCCGAGCCGTATTGGCGGATATGCGCCAGCGCGGTGTCCAGATCCGGCACCACGCGGATGGCCAGGATCAGGTCCAGGAATTCGGCGGCGTAATCGTCGTCGCTGGCAGGGGCGATCTCGGGCAGCAATGCACGCGTTGCCGGATCGCCCCGCAACTCCACGTTGCGTTCGCGCAGCGCTTGCGCGGCGGCTGGCAGAAAGCGCCCGGCTATGTCCGCATGCACCAGCAGGGTCTCCAGCGAATTGCACGCCGACGGTCGGCTGGTCTTGCCATCGACCAACAGACGTACGGCCAGGTCCACGTCGGCCGAGGCATCCACGAACAGATGGCACACGCCCTTGTAATGCTTGATCACCGGCACCCGTGCGTGTTCGGCAACAAAACGGATCAGGCCCTCGCCGCCGCGTGGAATCGCCAGATCGACGATCTCGCTGAGCTGCAGCAGCTCCAGCATGGTCTCGCGGCGCAGGTCCTCGACCAGCGTCAACGCGGCCTCGGGCACATTGGCCTCGCGCAATGCGCTCTGCAGTGCGCGCGCAATCGCGGTGTTGGAGTGAATCGCCTCCGAGCCGCCACGCAGGATCACCCCGTTGCCGGCCTTGATGCACAGCGCTGCGGCGTCGGCGGTCACGTTCGGGCGCGCCTCGTAGATCATCGCGATCACCCCCAGCGGCACGCGCACCTTCTGCACGACGATGCCATTGGGGCGCACATCTTCGCGCGTGATCTGCCCGACCGGATCAGGCAACTGCGCAACCTCGCGCAACGCGGCGGCGATCCCGTCCAGGCGCTTTGTGTCCAGCGCCAGACGATCGAGCATCGCAGTGCCCACGCCCTTCTCGCGCGCCGCCTCCAGATCGCGCGCATTCGCCGCCAGGATCACCGCCGTATCGTGTTCCAGCGCAGCGGCCATCGCCTTTAGCAAGGCCTGCTTGGCAGACGACGACAGTTGCGACAGCACGTGCGCAGCATCACGGCATTGCAGGGCGAGGGTTTTGATGGTCATTTGGGGATCGGGATTAGGGGAATCGGGAATCGAGAATGGTAAAGGCGTGCGCCATCACTTTACTGCGATGAATCGGTAGCAAGGAAACTTCGGTGGAAAGCTTTTGCGATTCCCGATTCCCGATTCTCCAATCCCCGCTACAACAGTACCAGATCATCACGATGCACCACATTCTCGCCATAGCTGTAACCGAGCACGGTTTCGATCTCGCGCGAATGGCGGCCGGCGATACGGCGGATATCCACTGCCGAGTACTGGCTGACGCCGCGTGCCAGGCAGCGTTCGCCATCGGCGTCGCGCAGGCGGATCTCCACCATGTCGCCGCGCCGGAAGTCGCCTTGCGCGCTGGCCACACCGCCCGGTAGCAGCGATGCGCCCTTGCCGGCCAGCGCCGCCGCAGCACCGGCATCGATCAGGATCGCGCCCGGCTCCACCGGTGCGTGGCGCAGCCAGTACTTGCGGGCGGCAATGCGCGTGCGTGCGGGGTGGATGCGCGTGCCGCGCAGGCGATCCTGCGCAAGCCCGCGCACCACCTCGCTGCTGCGGCCGTTGAACAGATAGGTTTCGATGCCGGCAGCACCGGCTTTTGCGGCGGCTTCCAGCTTGGTGCGCATGCCGCCGGTGCCCACGCTGCTGCCGCTGCCGCCGGCCATCGCCAGCACCTCTGCGGTGAGTTCGGCCACCTCATCGAGAGGACGCGCCAACGGATTGCTGCGCGGGTCGGCGCTATACAAGCCATCGATATCGGTAGCGATGAACAACGCATCGGCATCGACCAGCGCGGCCACAATCGCGGCGAGATTGTCGTTATCGCCCAGCTTGAGCTCGTCCACCGAGACGGTATCGTTCTCGTTGATCACCGGCAACGCACCCAGCCGCAACAACTCGCCCAGGGTGGCGCGCGCATTGAGATAGCGGCGGCGGTTGCGCAGGTCGTCGTGGGTGAGCAGTACCTGCGCCACCGGACGTTCGAAAAAGCGCTGCCACAGCGCGATCAATTGCGCCTGACCCAGCGCGGCCAAGGCCTGACGCGCAGCGATCGGTGCACCGGCTTCGGCAGCTTTGGGCAGAATCGCGCGGCCTGCCGCCACCGCACCGGAAGAGACGATCACCAGCTCGCGCCCTGCGGCCAGGTTGGCCGAGACGAACTGCGCCAGGCCCAACGCAAACCGCGGCGACAGGCCGCCACCATCGGCGGCCAACAGGCTGCTGCCGACCTTGAGCACCGCGCGCCGCCATGGCGGCAGCGGCTGCTCGGTAAATAACGAAGGCAGGTCGGCAGGGATTGTCATGGCAGCCAGACGCTCAGTGCGTGTTCCACTCATAAACCGTCAACGTCGAGGCATCGCGCAGCACCAGGGGATCGCGCGCAACGATCTGCTGCGCCTCCTCCAGACTGCCCAGATTGACCAACACATACGCACCGCCGGTGCGATCGCTGAAACCACCGGTCATTTCGAGCTGCCCGGCCGCACGCAACGCAGCGAGAAAATCCAGATGCGGCTGCACCACATCGGCGGGAAAATCCGGCTTGCGCATCGCCAGCACCAGATAGCGCGTGGTCATCAGCTGACGTCCTTCGCACGTGCTGTCGTGGGTGCACGATCGTCGCGACCATGCGGTGCCGAGATCACCAGAAAGCGTGCCTCGACATCGGACAGATTGTGCATCTGGTGCGTGGTGCCAGGCGGCACGTCCAGGCCCTGCCCAACCCCGAGCACGTGCTGCGCGCCATCCAGTTGCAGCATCACTTCGCCGGCCAGCACATAGAAAAAATGCCGTGCGCGACTATGCCGATGACGCGACTCCGCAACGCCTGGCGGCATGCGTTCTTCGAGCACACTCAAGCTGGGGTCGCGCAACAGGTGCCAGCCTTCGCAGGCTTCGCCCCAGGGATAGTGTTCTGCGGTCTCGGTACTGATCACGGCCATCAGCGCAGGGCCTCCCAACGGGCACGCAACACATCCAGCTGCAGATCCGCGGCGGCGCCTGGCGAGACGCGTGCGGCCAGGCTGCCTTCCGGCGTGCGCCCCTGCCCTGCAGTGTCGGACGATTCCGCTGCCGCCTTGTAGGCCTCGCGGAACGGCACACCGGCCACGGCCGCTTCCACCGCCACATCGGTGGCGTACATGCCCGAATCGATCGCCGCGCGCAGCTTGTCCGGGCGCCATTCCAGATTGGCCAGCAACGCCGGCAGCAGTTCGAGCGCGGCCAAGCCGCGCCCGAAGCCATGCACGATCGCGCCCTTGCTGCTCTGCAGATCGCGGTGGTAACCGGAGGGCAGCGACAACAACTGTTCGATTTCGGTCCGCGCTGCTGCGATGCTGGCATGGGTGGCACGCATCAGTTCGATGACGTCGGGATTGCGCTTGTTCGGCATGATCGAGCTGCCGGTGGTGTATTGCGCCGGCAACGCGACGAAGGCGAATTCGCCGCTGGTGAACAACGACAGATCCCATGCAATGCGACGCAGATCCAGGGTGGCGCTGCCCAACGCTTCGAGCGCGGCCAGTTCGTACTTGCCACGCGAGAGCTGTGCGTAGATCGGCGAGACCTGTAGGCGCGCAAAGCCCAGCTCGGCGGTGGTATGCGCACGGTCCAGTGGCAGATTGACGCCGTAACCGGCCGCAGTGCCGAGCGGATTGCTGTCCACCAACCGCAAGGTGTCGGTTGCGCGCAGTGCATTGTCGATAAAGGCTTCTGCCCAGCCCGCCCACCACATGCCGGCCGACGACACCACCGCACGCTGGATATGCGTATAGCCCGGCACCGGCAGGTCGGCCTCGGCTTGCGCGCGGTCCAGCGCCACCTTGGCGATCTCCGCGCTGAGCTCGGCCACACGTTGCAGCTTGTCCTTCAACCACAGCCGCGTGGCGACCAGAATCTGGTCATTACGGCTGCGTCCGGTGTGGATCTTGCGGCCGGCATCGCCCAGGCGCTCGGTCAGGCGCGCCTCGATCGCCGAATGGCAATCTTCGTATTGCGCATCGAGCACGAACGCGCCGCTGCGGAAATCATCGGCCAGCAGATCCAGTTGCTCGCTCAGCCCGCCCAGTTCCTGCAGCGACAGGATGCCGATGTGCTGCAGCCCCTGCGCATGCGCCTTGCTCGCAGCGATGTCGTACAGGAAAAACTCGCGGTCCAGGATGACGTCGTCGCCGGCCAGGAAGCGCTGGATCTTGGCGTCCACTGCCACACCGGGTTTTTGCCACAACAGGTTGGTCATCGTGTCTGTCCTTCAAAAAAATCCGCATGCAACGCAGGCGGAGTCGAGCGATAGCGCAGGCGCGAAAAGCGCTCCGAAGAAATCATTACCACGTTTGCGCTGCAAGCATCGCGCGCGCCGTCGACATGCCCGTAGCGCAGGCGCGCCGATCAATGCGCAATTGCAGTCAGTTCGTCCCAGCCAAACGCCAGGTTAAGGTTCTGCATCGCCTGCGTCGCGGCGCCCTTGAGCAGGTTGTCCAACGTCGCCACCACCACCACGCGCTTGTTGCCCGGCGCCAATGTCACGCCACCGATCTGCACACCGTGCTTGCCGGCGATGCGGCTGACCCACGGCGCCTCATCGACAATCTCGATCAGCGGCTCGTCGGCATAACGCTGCGCGTAGCGCGCCTGGATCTGCTCGCGTGTGAGCGGTTGCTGCAGCCACAGGTTGACGGTCATGGTGAGGCCGCGGAAATGCGGCGCCACATGCGGCATGAACTCCACCGGCACGCCGAGCTGCGCAGAGACCTCGCGCTCGTGCATGTGGTTGGTCAGCGCATACGGCATCAGGTTATCGGCCAGCAGCGCGGGGTTGTTCTTGTCCGAGGGCGTGGTACCTGCGCCGGAATAGCCGGAGACGCCAAAGCATTGTGGGGGCCCTGCCAGCTGATCGAGCAATGGTGCGATCGTCAGCTGCATCGCGGTGGCGTAGCAGCCCGGATTGCTGATGCGCTTCTGCCCGGCGTACTTTCCGCGCTTCAGCTCCGGCAAGCCGTAATACCAGGCCGGATCGAAGCGGTAATCGGCCGACAGATCGATCAACACCGTTTGCGGCCGGGCGGCATCGATCGCAGCGACAAACGGCTCGGCCTTGCCGTTGGGCAGCGCCAGGATCACCACATCGGCGGCCTTGGCGGCCACCGCATCGGCATCCAGGCTCTCGTAACGCAACTCGCCCTGATAGGCATCGTTGTGGCCGGCCACAGCTTGCCCGGCCAGTTCGCGCGAGGACACGAACACCAGCCGCAGGTGCGGATGCGCCGCCACCAGCTTGATCAATTCCGAACCGGTATGCCCGCGGGCGCCGATGATGCCGATGGTCGTTGTTTGAACAGTCATGCGTTTGCTTCCAGGCGGAACTGCAGGTGGCGTTTCACCCCGGCCCATTCCGTATCGATGATGGAGAACACTACGGTATCGCGCGGTGTGCCGTCGGCGTGGCGGGTGTGGTTGCGCAGTACCCCGTCCTGCTTGGCGCCCAGCCGCGCGATTGCCGCGCGCGAGGTGTGATTGAACCAGCTGGTTTCGAACACCACGCTCAAACAGCCCAGCGTTTCGAAGGCATGCTGCAACAACAGCAGCTTGGCGTCGGTATTGACGCCGCTGCGCTGCACGCGCGGCGCGTACCAGGTGTAGCCGATCGACAGCCTGGGCACGGTCGCATCCAGCCCGTAATAGCGCGTGCAGCCGACGACCTCACCGGCCGCATCGCGCACCACGTAAGGCAGCACCAGCCCGTCGGCTTGCGCAGCCAACGCCGCGCCCACGTAGTCGTCCACCTGCGCCGGTGCCGGCACGCCGGTGTACCACAGCCGCGACAACGCACCGTCGCCCAGCGCAGCACGCAAACCAACGGCATGCGCAGCTTGCAGCGGTTCCAGCGTTACGTGTTGGCCGCGTAGTGTGGGCAACTCGCGCCAGCGCGGTGGCAAGGGGATGGACGCCATCGTGCTCAGCCCAGCAGCGTCGGCTGACGCGTCGCGCAATGCGCCACGCAGTGCTGGATCTGCTCGAAGTTTTCCAGCCCGTACCAGAACACCTTCCACTTTTCCTGCTTGATGCAGCCGTCGGACTCGGCGTAATAGAAAATGTTGACCTGGTTGTTGTGACGCGAGCGCCAGAACAGCTGTGGGGTTTCTTCGCGCATCACATTCCACACCGCGCGGCCCAGGCCCTCGCCTTGCGCATCGTCGAGCACGGCAAACTTGTCCAGATAGATCAGCGCGCTTGCACCCAGCATGCCCTCGTCGGTGAGGATCACCGCCGCGCGATAGTTCTCGCTGACATAGGCACGCAGCAACTTGGTGTTGCTGAAGTAATCGGGCACCAGCGTCCGGCCGAAGCTGGATTCGATCAGCGAGGTGAGGCGCGGCAGATCCAGTTCGTCCCACGAGGTCGCGCGCAATACGCGCTCGCCACGCCGCACCAGCGTGCCCGAGCCCTTGTGCGTGAACAGCTCCTTGGCCAGATCTGCCGGCCGGGTGATCGACACCGACGATTCCAGCGGCAGGCGATCGAGCAGATCCTTGATCTGCTCGATCTTGACCCGCATGCCGCCATTGATCCACGGCTGCTGCATCAGGTGATCGAACTCGGTGGACAGGTTGATCGAATCGATCACCTTGCCGTCGGGATCCAGCAAGCCGCCGGTGCCGGTGAGGAAGATGATCTTGTACGGCTGCAGTTCCTGCACCAGTTCGTTGGCAGCAAAATCGGCGTTGACGTTGAGGATCTGCCCGCTTGGCGTCTCGCCCAGGCTGGTGATCACCGGGATCGAGCCGGCCTGCAGGCTGGCCTCGATCGGCGCCAGATTCACCGCCTTGACCTCACCGACCAGGCCATAGGTGTCGCGGTCCAGATACTCGGCTTCGAACACGCCGCCGGTGATCGAGGTCGCACGCGCACCGTTCTGCTGCAGCGCTTCGACCAGCTTGAGGTTGGAGGCCTGGAACACCTTGCGCACGATCGCCAGTGCTTCCGGCGAGGTCACCCGCAGTCCATTGACGGTGCGCTTCTCGATGCCGGCCGCCGAGAGTTCGGCATCCAGCTGCGGGCCGGCGCCATGCAGCACGATCGGGGTCAGCCCCACTTCCTGCAGGAACGACAGCGACGAGGTCAGCGCGTCCAGATCGTCGCGCAGCACCGCGCCGCCCACCTTGACCACCGCAAAGCGTTTGGCATCGAGCTGCGAAAAACGCTTGAGGTACTGGCTGATTTCCTTGGCGCTGGCCATGCTCGAAAGCAGGCGCACGATGGTCTGGCGGGTCTGTTTGTGGGGCTGTGCGGAGAGGGACATTGCCGTGATCGAAGAGAGGAATGGCCGCGCCAGGCGCGGAATGCGGCTTTGGTACGAGCCGTTAGTGAAAGCGGGTCAGTGCGCGCCGTTGATGATGCGGTGGACCGACTCGGCATAACGCTGCAACTGCGCAAGCGTCACGAATTCGTCGGCGGTGTGTGCCTGTGCGATATCGCCGGGGCCGTACACCAACGCGGTGTAACCGCCAGCGGAAAACAGCGAGGCCTCGGTCCAGAAATCCACCGCGTTGCCGATCGGCAGATCCAGCGCATCGGCGACATCGCGCGCGGCCAGGCGGCGTTCTTCTGCACGCGCGATATCGCCGGACGGCAGGCTCGGCCCACGAAAGGTTTCTTCGAACTGCGCTGCAGCCGGCTCGGCAAATCCGGCGAAGGTGGCCAGCAATCCGTCAACGTCCATCGACGGCAGCGGACGAAAGCCGAAACGCACCTCGGCCGCCGGCGCGATCATGTTGGCCTTGATGCCGCCATCGACGCGACCGATGTTGAAGCGCAATCCAGTCAAGCCACCGAAGCGCGCATGCGCCAGCGACTCGACATGATCCAGCGCCCTGCCGCCCCAGCGCATCGCCTGATGCAAGGCACTTGCCGACGGATCCTGCTTGCCCGACGCATGCCCGGCACGCCCGGCAAAACGCATCAGCACCGAACTGATACCGCGATGCGCCAGCACTGCCTCGCTCATGGTTGGCTCGGCCACCAGCACCGCTTCATACGGCAATCCACGCGCCAGAAACGCGGCGATGCAGCGCGGGTCGTTGGCTTCTTCGTCGGAGGAAAACAGGAATGCCGCATCGCCCTGCCCGGCATTGGCCGCCGCCACCAGCGCCGCCGCCGCACCTTTGATATCGCAGACACCCAGCCCGATCACACGGTCGTCGGTGCGCCGCATCACGTGCGGATCGGCACTCCAGTGCGGCGAATCCGGCACCGTGTCCAGATGCACGTTGAACAGGTAGTTGGGCTTTCCACGCACCGCATACAGGCTCACCGCGCCGGCACCGTGGTCGATCACCTCAACCTGGAAACCGGGCAGCTGCGCACGCAGATAATCGAAGATGCCGCCCTCGGCAGCGATCGCACGCGGCGGATTGCGGGTGTCGAAGGACACCAGCGTTTCCAGGTGCGTCAGGGTGGATGCGAGTAGATCGGTCATATCGGTTCGATCAAAGGTCCGAAGCAGCGGCTAAACGGAAGTAAGGAAGGTGCGCAAACAGCTCATGAATCTCATCGAAGCCACCCTTCCCCCACCGGGAGAAGGTGCCCCAAAGGGGCGGATGAGGGTGCGGGCGAAGCTCTCGCACTGTCCAATTGCACCAGGCTTCGCTCGTACCCTCACCCCAACCCCTCTCCCGAGGGGAGAGGGGCTTTGCATACATGACTCGAAACCTCAGCGGTTTACTTGCGCATACAACGTCGAGCTCATCCCGAACAACTTGATGAACCCCTCGGCTTCTTCCACGCCCCAGTCGGCCGACTGCGCATACGTCGCGCCCTTGGTGTTGAGCAGATGCGGCGAGCGCACGGCCACCGCATCGACGCGGCCACCGCGGGTTTCCAGCGTGACTTCGCCGTTGACCTTGGACTGCGAGGACTGCAAGAACGCCTCGATGTCGGTCTTGAGCGGGTCGTGATAGAAGCCCTCGTACACCAGCTCCACCCACTTGCGCGCCACGTCCGGCTTGAAGCGGTTCTGCTGCTTGGTCAGCACTGCATCTTCCAGCGCGCGGTGCGCGGTCAGCAGCGAAATCAGGCCCGGCGCTTCGAACACGATGCGGCCCTTCAAGCCGATCACGGTGTCGCCGGTGTACACGCCACGGCCCACGCCGTAGGGCGCAAACAGCTTGTTGAGCTGGGCCAGAATCTGTTCGCCCGGCAATGCCTTGCCGTCCAGCGCGACCGCCTCGCCTTCGACGAACTTCAAGGTGACGTTCAACGGCTCCACCGGCCACTCGCTGCGCGGCGCACACCAGCCGCGCGCGCCCTCGCCCGGCGCTTCCCAACGGTCGATCTCGCCGCCGGACATGGTCAGCCCGAGCAGGTTCTCGTTGATGGTGTAGGCCTGCTGCTTGGCGCGCACGCCGAAGCCACGCTCTTCCAGATACTTCTGCTCGTAGGCGCGGGTCTGGGTGTGCTCTTTCTGGATTTCACGGATCGGCGCCAAGATCTGGTAGTCGCCCAAGGCCTTCACTGCCAGATCGAAACGCACTTGGTCGTTACCCATGCCGGTGCAACCATGCGCGATGCTGCGCGTGCCTAGTTCCTCGGCGCGCTTGAGCGCAGCATCCACGATCAGGTAACGGTCGGACACCAGCAACGGATACTGGCCCTGATAGCCCTCGCCCGCCCATACGAACGGCTTGACGAAGCCCTTCCAGATCGCCGGACCACCATCGACGGTGACATGGCTGGCGGCGCCGAGTTCGGCCGCGCGCTTTTCGATGAAGTCACGCTCTTCGGCATCCACGCCGCCGGTATCGGCGAACACGGTATGCACCGCGTAGCCCTGTGCCTGCAGATACGGAATGCAGAAGCTGGTATCCAGGCCACCGGAGAACGCCAGGACGATGTCCTTCTTGCTGCCGGGAATCGGGAGTTGGGAATCGGGAATGGTGGAAGCAGTGCTCATCATCGTTTCCTTGGTACGTAAAAGTGGGGGTCAACGTTCTTGCTGTTGCGATTCTCTATTCCCGATTCCCGATTCCCGCTTGCGAAGCAAGCGCCGCCATGATCGCCTTCTGCACATGCAGGCGATTTTCGGCTTCATCGATGGCGATGCAGTTGGGCGAATCCATTACCGCGTCGGTGGCCTTGACGTTGCGACGCAACGGCAGGCAGTGCGAGAACACGCCGTTGTTGGTCAGCGCCATCTTGCGTTCGTCGACGATGAAATGCTGGTACTGGTCGCGGATCGGCTTTTCCGGCTCCCAGTTGCCGAAGAACGGCAACGCGCCCCAGCTCTTGGCATACACCACGTCGGCACCGGCATAGGCGCTGTCGATATCGTGGCTGACCTGCAGCGAGCCGCCGCTTTCGGCCACGTTCTGCGCCGCCCACTCCATGTAACGCGGGTCCAGAATGTAGTCCGGCGTCGGGCACAACAAGGTCACGTCCATGCCCATGCGGGTGGCGATGGTCAGCGCCGAGTTGGCCACCGCGGTGTTCAACGGCTTGGGGTGATAGGTCCAGGTCAGCACGTACTTCTTGCCGCGCAGATCCTGCGTGCCGAAGTGTTCCTGCAGCGCCATCGCGTGCGCCAGCTCCTGGCACGGGTGGGTGATGGTCTCCATGTTGATCACCGGCACCGGCGAATACTTGGCAAAGCTCTTGAGCACCTGGTCCTCGCGGTCCTTGGACCAGTCGACGAACTTGGGAAACGCGCGCACGCCGATCAGGTCCACATAGCGGCCCAGCACCCGCGCCACTTCGGCGATGTGCTCTTCGGTATCGCCATCCATCACCGTGCCCAGATTGAACTCGATCGGCCAGGCATCCTTGCCCGGCTGCAGCACCACCGCATGCCCGCCCAGCTGGAACGCGCCCAGCTCGAAGCTGGTACGGGTGCGCATGGACGGGTTGAAAAACACCAGCGCGATCGATTTGCCCTTCAGCTCGCTTCCCAGCTTGTTGCGTTTGAACAACGCGGCCTGGGTCAACAGCGCGTCCAGTTCGGCGCGGCTCCAGTCCTGGGTGTTCAAGAAGTGCTTCAGTGACATCGATCGATCCTTGTGCTGCGTGCTTCTGCTGCGTGGTCCGCCAGGAGCGACGGGGTGCGCGACATGCGCGTTTCTTGCGGTTGAAACTTTTATGACGCCTGAAACGAAAAAACCCAGCCTTGAGGCTGGGTTTTCAACAACGGACAGCAAAACGCCCGGGTCACCCAGCGAAAATGTGGGATTCCGGTCGGCGGGCACGCGAGGTCATGCCGGAGGCCATCCGGGCGGCGCTGGTGTCGTGCTGAAAGGCGTTTGCGTGCATAGGGCGCGAATCCTCGCATGCATGCGCGCACGGCGCAACCGCTGCGCGCGTCATCGCGGCGGCGCGACGATGGCGTCGGGAATGTACGGAGTCACCGAGACCCGGATACGCAGCCGGTTGCCCGGATCTTCCGGCAGCCGCGAACGGTACTTGGTGCCCTTGTAGACGTAATCCACATCGAAGGCGATCGGCCGCCGGAACTCGCGCGGCACTTCCACCACCCGGCAATTGCGCCGCGTGCTGGTCGGCGGCACCGCCACCGGTGCAGACGGCAGCTCGGGCCGGCGCGAAAACATCTCCTTGACCGAATCGACCATCCGGTTGATCCGGCCTTCGTCGTCTACCGCAGGCGCAGCGGCGACAGGCGCAATCTGCTCGGCCTCGCACTGTTCTTCGATGCGGGTGGCGCGCAAGGTCTGGTAGACCGGCTCCACGTTGAGCACCTGCGCGTAATCCAGCTTCACGTTCTCAATCACCACGACCCGGTTCTTGGGGTCAGGCTCTGCCGCATGCGCCGCCAGTGCCTGCCAGGCAAACACACACAGCAGCATGAAGAACAGGGAAGGTCGCATCATTACCAGAGAAGGCGTCGCCAGGCAGTACGTAAGTGTATGGAGCTTGCGATCTCCGGGGCTGAACGCAACCCATCCGATTGCGAGTGCCGGCCATGACATGCCATTGCCTGGGGTTTGGTTCGCCTAGCCGCCGCGACCGGCTAGAATCGTGCAGTTACCCTTTTCCAGATGCCGATGAGCCTGCGCCTGCACAACAACCTGACGCGGCGGGTCGAGCCGTTCGCGCCGCTCGATCCCACCAGCCCCACCCTGTATGTGTGCGGCCCCACCGTCTACAACTACGCGCATATCGGCAACGCCCGCGGCCCGGTGGTGTTCGATGTGCTTGCCGCGCTGCTGCGACGCCGCTATGGCGCGCTGCGCTACGCACGCAACATCACCGACGTGGACGACAAGATCAACGCCGCCGCCCAGGCGCAGGGCGTGCCGATCTCGACCATCACCGACCGCTTCGCTGCGATCTACCGCCAGGACATGGCTGCGCTCGGCGTGGTCCCCCCGGACATCGAGCCGGCAGCCACCGCGCATATTCCGCAAATCATGGCGATGATCGAGCAACTGATCGCCAACGGGCATGCCTATGCTGCCGAAGGCCACGTGCTGTTCGCGGTGGCCAGCTTCGAGCACTACGGCAAACTCTCGCGCCGCGATCCGGACGAGATGCTGGCCGGCGCGCGCGTGGATGTGGCCCCTTACAAGCGCGACCCCGGCGACTTCGTGCTGTGGAAACCCTCCAGCGACGACCTGCCCGGCTGGGAATCGCCCTGGGGCCGTGGCCGCCCGGGCTGGCATATCGAATGCTCGGCGATGGCCGCCGCGCACCTGGGCGCGACCATCGACATCCATGCCGGCGGCGTGGACCTGCAGTTCCCGCATCACGAGAACGAGATCGCGCAGAGCGAGTGCGCGCATGGCGGGGCCACCTTTGCGCGGTTCTGGCTGCACAACGGCATGCTCAATTTCAGCGGCGCCAAGATGAGCAAGTCGCTGGGCAACATCGAAACCGTACACGACCTGATCGCCAGGCACCCGCCCGAAGCGCTGCGCTACGCCCTGCTGAGCGCGCATTACCGGCAGCCGCTGGACTGGTCGGATGGCTTGATCGAGCAGGCCAAGAACACGTTGGATCGGCTGTATGGCACGTTGCGCGATCTGGCAGCCGTCGAAACCGATTCAGGCGTCGGCCCCACACAGCCGACCACGATTCCTGACGATGTGGAATCTGCGCTGGACGATGACCTCAATACGCCGCTGGCGCTTGCAGCACTGGCGAAGCTTGCGAAGGAGGCCAGCCGGGCACTGCACGATTTGGCACCGGCGGGCGGGCCGGACAGCGAGCGAAGCGGCGAGCATCTTGCGGCGCTGCGCCGAGCCAAATCCGATCTGCTCGGCGCAGGCCTGGCGCTAGGCTTGCTGCAGCAAGACCCGGCGGCCTGGTTCTCGCGCGGCACCGATGCCGGCGACGATGCGCGCATCACCACGCTGGTCGAAGAGCGCAATGCGGCAAAGAAAGCCAAGGATTTCGCCCGCGCCGACGCCATCCGCAAGCAACTGGCCGACGAAGGCATCGTGCTGGAAGACACCCCGCAGGGCGTACGCTGGAAGCGCGCATGATCTTATTCCCTTCTCCCTGCGGGAGAAGATGGCGCGCAGCGCCGGATGAGGGTGCGGGCGAAGCCTCGCTGAAACTAGATGCGGGTGGCTTCGCTCATCGCTTAAAAATCGATGCGCGAGGCTTCGCCCGTACCCTCACCCAAACCCCCGCTCCGCGCCCCGGCCCGCGCTGGCGGCGCGGGCGCTCCAAGGCACGCGCGCCAGTGGCGCGCAAACCGCGCCTTCTCGCCCCATAGGGAGAGGGGCTTTCACAGAATTGATTCTGGACTTTAGATGACCACTACCCCCTTCCCGCTCGAACCCACCGCCATCGAAGCACAGGCCACCATCGCCGAGGAATTTTCCTTCTTCAGCGATTGGTCCGAGCGCTACCAGTACCTGATCGACCTGGGCCGCAAGTTGCCCACTTTCCCGGAACAGTGGAAGACCGAAGAACACCGCCTGCATGGCTGCCAGTCGATGGTGTGGATCGTGCCGGAGGGCAACGCCGAGCGGCTGGACTTCCACGCCGTCAGCGATTCAGCCATCGTCTCCGGGCTGATCTATCTCGCCTTGCGCGTGTACTCCGGGCGTAGCGCGCAGGAGATCATGGCCACCGAGCCGGACTACATCGCCGGCATTGGCCTGGCCAAGCACCTGTCGCCGACCCGCAGCAACGGTGTGGCGGCGATGCTGGCCTTCATTCGCGACACCGCCCGCGCCCAGCAGTGAGCACGCCCACGCCTCCCTCGCCTGCCGCCTCGCTGCGCACGCTGTTCGCCTACCCCGGCTTCGGCCTGGTGCTACTGTATCGCGTGGCGGCGATGCTGTCGTATCAGATAGTCGCAGTCACGGTCGGTTGGCATATCTACGAGATCACCCGCAATCCGCTCTCGCTCGGGCTGATCGGCCTGGCGGAGATCCTGCCGTTCTTCTGCATCGCGCCGTTTGCCGGCTATCTGGTCGATCATCTGCCGCGCCGACGCCTCGGCATGGTCGCGGTGCTAGGCCTGGTCGCCACTGCGCTACTGCTGTTGGCGATCACGCATGGCTGGCTGCCGGTACAAGGCGTGTGGCCGATCTATGCGGCCATCGCACTGACCGGTGCGGCGCGCTCGTTCCTGTCGCCGGTTTACAACGCCTTGTTCGCGCGTGCGTTGCCACGCGAAGCCTTCGCGCGCGGCGCCAGCATCGGCAGCGTCACTTTTCAGGCCGGCATGGTCATCGGCCCGGCGCTGGGCGGCGTGCTGGTCGGCTGGGGCGGCAAGGGCCTGGCGTATGGCGTTGCGGCGAGTGTGGCGTTGGTGGCGATCCTGGCGCTGGCCCTGTTGCGCGTCAGCGAGCCGGTCAACGAGGGCCCACGCGCGCCGATCTTTCGCAGCATCGCCGAAGGTGCGCAATTCGTGCTGTCCAACCAGATCATGCTGGGCGCGATGGCGCTGGACATGTTTTCGGTGCTGCTGGGTGGCGCGGTGTCGATGCTGCCCGCCTTCATCCACGACATCCTGCACTACGGTCCGGAAGGCCTGGGCATCCTGCGCGGCGCACCGGCACTGGGCTCGATCGTGGTCGGCGTGTGGCTGGCGCGGCACCCGCTGCAGCGCAATGCCGGGCGCATCCTGATGCTGTCGGTGGCCGGTTTCGGGTTGTGCACGATCGCGTTCGGCCTGTCGCGGCATTTCTGGCTGTCGGCGGCGATCCTGCTGGTCTACGGCATGTGCGACGGCGTCTCGGTGGTGGTGCGTCAGACCATCCTGCAGCTGGCCACGCCCGATGCGATGCGCGGCCGGGTGTCGTCGATCAACGGCATCTTCATCGGCTCGTCCAACGAGCTGGGCGCGTTCTACGACGGGGTGATGGCGCGCCTGGTCGGCCTGGTGCCGGCGGTGGTGATCGGCGGCGGCGTCACGCTGGGCGTGGTTGCGACCACCGCGTGGAAGGCGCCGAAGCTACGCAAGCTGGATCTGCGCGATTTGCAGTGACGTGCGCAATGGCGAGATGCCGGTAGCGAACGCAGCCGGCATCCCTGTTCCCTTGACGCATCAAAAACCCCGCACATGGCGGGGTTTTTTTAGTCGACCAATGACGCTTCGACGCTTACTGAACGATCAATCCTAACGATCAATCGCCGTGCTGCTTCTGCAGATGCTCCCAACGCTCTTGCGCGTCGATGGTGCGCTCGGCGGTCAGACGCGCTTCCAGGCGGTCCAGGCCGATCTCTTCGCCGGTGTCCACACAATAGCCGTAGTCGCCGTCTTCCAGACGCTTGAGCGTGCTGTCGATCTTGGAGATCAGCTTGCGTGCACGGTCGCGGGCGCGCAGTTCAAGCGAGTTCTCGGTCTCGCGGGTGGCACGCTCGGCTTCGTCGCCGATATCGCGCACTTCTTCGCGCAGGTTCTCGATGGTCTGCTTGGATTCCTCGACCATCTCGTTGCGCCACCGCTGCAGACGCTGACGGAAGTACTCCTGCTGCAGCTTGCTCATGTACTCCTCGTCCGCGGCAGGCTTGTAGCCCTGCGGCAGGATCGGGCGACCGGTGGTCTCGTCGATCTTGTAGTCGACCACCTTGTACTTGGTCTTGGGCGTCGGGCTGGACGACTTGGCAGTCACGGCCACGGCCACCTTACCGACCGGACGGGTCGCGGCGGGCTTGGCGGGGGCTTCGGTTTTGGTTGGTGTTTTTGCTGAAGATTTCGAAACGGGCACGGGATTCTTAACTGACGGGGTCGCAGGCTTTGCCGGCTTCGCAGGGACGGCCTTGGGGGCCGGTGCGGGCGCGGGCTTTTCAGCCTTGACCGGGACTGACTTGGCCGGAGTCGGCTTGGCAGCCGGCTTCGGTACGGACTTGGGCGCCACCGGCGTGGCGGCCGGTTTGGCGGCAGCCGGAGCTGCCTTGTTTGCCGCCGGCTTTGCAGCACTCTTGGCGGCCGGTTTTACAGGTTTAACAGCCGCGGGCTGGGGCACTGCGGCCTTGGAGGCCGGCGCCGGCTTGGCAGCGGCCTTGGTCACAGCTGCCTTCTTGGCAACAGGTTGCTTGGTGGCCGGCGTCGCCTGCTTGGCAGCCGGTTTTGCAGCGGCAGGCGCCGCCGCTTTCTTCGCAACGGGTTTGGCGGACTTCTTGGCGGCCTCTACGGCCTTGTTTGCAGTTTTTTTAGCAGCCACGAAACGCTCATCCTTGGTTCCCCCGGGGCCCGGGAAAGCGGGCCTTTATAGCTTACCCCAAGGACCCCCGGCAACCACCCATTAGTCCAAGTGGCATATCATTGGCAAGTGATCTCACGCCTGCTCATCGCGCTGCTGCGCTTCTACAAAATATTCATTAGCCCTCTGTTAGGGCCGCGCTGCCGGTTTGCGCCCAGTTGCTCGGAGTATGCAATGACCGCGATCGGCCGCTTCGGCCCGCTTCGCGGCTGCTGGCTGGCTGCGCGCCGGCTGGGCCGTTGCCATCCTTTCCATCCGGGCGGGTTCGATCCCGTCCCCGACGCGCCCACATCCGCGTCTTCGCCCTCTTCCACTTCCTGCCGCTGCAAAGGACCCCACCCATGAGCCGAACCGTCATCGTCAATGCCCGCCTGGTCAATGAAGGCAAGGAGTTCGATGCCGATCTCCTGATCGAAGCTGGCCGCATCGCCAAGATCGCCGACAAGATCACTCCGGCTGCAGGCGATACGGTGGTGGACGCGGCCGGGCGCTGGGTGCTGCCGGGCATGATCGACGACCAGGTGCACTTCCGCGAGCCGGGGCTGACCCACAAGGGCGATATCGCCACCGAATCCGGCGCTGCCGTGGCCGGCGGCCTGACCAGCTTCATGGACATGCCCAACACCAATCCGCCGACCCTGGATGCGGCTGCGCTGCAGTCCAAGTACGACGCCGCAGCCGGGCGCGCCTGGGCCAATTACGGCTTCTACATGGGCGCCAGCAACGACAATCTGGCCGCGATCCAGACGCTGGATCCCAAGACCGCGCCGGGCATCAAGGTGTTCATGGGCGCCTCCACCGGCAACATGCTGGTCGACAACCCCGAGACGCTGGACGCGATCTTCCGCGACGCGCCGACGCCGATCATCACCCACTGCGAAGACACCCCGACCATCGATGCGACGCTGGCCGAATTCAAGGAAAGGTACGGCGATGCGCTGACTCCGGAGATGCACCCGGACATCCGCTCGCGCGAGGCCTGCCTGAAGTCTTCGCAGCTGGCGGTGTCGCTGGCGCGCAAGCACAACACCCGCCTGCACGTGCTGCATATCTCCACCGCCAACGAGCTGGCGCTGTTCGAAGCCGGCCCGCTGGTCGACGCCGACGGCAAAGTGCGCAAGCGCATCACCGCCGAGACCTGCATCCACTTTTTGCGCTTCGACCGCAGCGATTACGCGCGGCTGGGCAACCTGATCAAGTGCAACCCCGCGATCAAGGACGCCGACGACCGCCTGGCGCTGATCGAAGCGCTGGCCGAAGACGTCATCGACGTGCTCGCCACCGACCACGCCCCGCATACCTGGGAAGAGAAGCAGAAGCCCTACGCGCAGGCACCGTCGGGCCTGCCCTTGGTGCAGTACGCGCTGGTCGCCGCGCTGGAGCTGGTGCATGAAGGCAAGCTGCCGATCACCCGCATCGTGCAGAAGTTCGCGCATGCGCCGGCGCAGTTGTTCGATGTGGAAGAACGCGGTTTTCTGCGCGAAGGCTATTTCGCCGACCTGGTGATGATCGACAACACCCCGTTCACCGTGAAGCGCGAGCAGGTGCTGTCCAAGTGCGGCTGGTCGCCGTTCGAAGGCACCACCTTCCGCTCGCGCATCGCCGCGACCTGGGTCAACGGCCAGCAGGTGTGGGATGGCGAACAGTTGGTCGGCAGTGCCGCCGGTCAGCGCCTGACCTTCGACCGCTGATGCGCGCAGCCCTGTTTGGCGCCTGGCTTGCGCTGGCACCGCTCGCGTTTGCTGTTGGCAGCGCCGCTGCGCAGTCCGCGGCCGCTGCAGAGGTGGTGTTTCCGCCAAGCGCCTCGCAAGGCGCGATGGTGATCGGCAAGGTGCCGGCGGGCAGCCAGGTGCAGTACGCCGGCCGTACGCTGCGGGTGAGCGGCTATGGCAGCGTGGTGTTCGGTATCGGCCGCGATGCCACCGGCCCGTTACAGGTGCAGATCACCCGGCCCGATGGCGGCAAGGAGACTGCCAGCATCGCAGTGACGCCACGCGATTGGCCGGTGGAACGTGTCAACGGCGTGCCTCCCAAGACCGTCAACCCGCCTGCGGCGATCGCCGAGCGGATCAAGCGCGAACAGGCGCAGGTCACTGCCGCGCGCGATCGCGACGATGCGCGCACCGATTTCGCGCAGCCCTTCATCTGGCCGGTGCAGGGCCGCATCAGCGGGCGCTTCGGCAATGCACGTGTCTACAACGGCCAGCCCGGTGCCGGTCATTCGGGCATGGATATCGCGGTACCCACCGGCACACCGGTCAAGGCGCCGGCCGCCGGCGTGGTCACCTTCGCCGCGCCGGATCTGTATCTGACCGGCGGTACGGTGCTGCTGGACCATGGCTTCGGGGTGAGCTCCAACTTTCTGCACCTGTCGCGCATCGACGTGAAAGTGGGCGATCGCGTGGAGCAGGGTCAGATGATTGCTGCGGTGGGCGCCACCGGGCGCGCGACCGGGCCACATCTGCATTGGGGGATGAATTGGTTCGATGTGCGCATCGATCCGTTGCTGGTACTTGAGCGCAACAAATAAAGCCGTTGGGTAGCGAAATGAAACAGCGGGCACTGGTTGCCTCAGCGTGGCGGCCTGTTCTCTGCGGCCTACCCGCTGTGCCTGTGTTGGTCGCGGGGCTTTGGGGTATAACCGGGACGATCTTCGATCCTCGATCCTCGCCACTTTCGTAACGAGCGATCGAGCCAGACGGTTGGTCCACCGCTGCGGCGTGGGACGTGCTTCATCTCCCCTCCCCCGACTGCAGGAGATGTGCGACATGCGCAACGAGCAACTCAAACCCACACTGGGCACCTGGCAACTGTGGGGGATCGCCGTGGGACTGGTGATTTCCGGCGAGTATTTCGGGTGGAGCTACGGGTGGGGCACCGCCGGCACCCTGGGATTTTTGGTGACCACCGTGCTGGTGGCGGTGATGTACACCTGCTTCATTTTCAGCTTCACCGAGCTGACCACGGCCATCCCGAACGCCGGTGGACCGTTCGCCTACAGCCTGCGCGCGTTCGGCACCTATGGCGGCATGCTGGCGAGCCTGGCCACGTTGATCGAATTCGTGTTCGCACCGCCGGCCATCGCGATGGCGATCGGCGCCTATCTCAACGTGCAGTTTCCGACCCTGGACCCACGTATCGCCGCAATCGGGGCGTATGTGATCTTCATGAGCTTGAACATCGTCGGCGTGGCGATCGCCGCCACCTTCGAGTTGGTGGTGACTCTGCTGGCGGTGATCGAACTGCTGGTGTTCATGGGCGTGGTGGCGCCGGGTTTCAGCGTCGCGCGTTTTGCCGCCAACGGTTGGGCCGGCAGCAACGATTTCGGCCCGGCGGCGATCTCCGGCATCTTCGCTGCGATTCCATTTGCGATCTGGTTCTTTCTGGCGATCGAGGGCGCGGCGATGGCGGCCGAAGAAGCCAAGGATCCCAAGCGCACGATCCCGCGCGCCTACATCGCCGGCATCCTCACGCTGGTGGTGCTGGCGCTGGGAACGATGGTGTTTGCCGGCGGCGTCGGCGACTGGCGCCAGCTGTCCAACATCAACGACCCGTTGCCGCAGGCAATGAAAGCGGTGGTCGGCAATAGCTCGACCTGGCTGCACATGCTGGTGTGGATCGGCCTGTTTGGTCTGGTGGCCAGTTTCCACGGCATCATCCTGGGCTATTCGCGGCAATTCTTCGCATTGGCGCGTGCCGGCTTTTTGCCGCATGGGCTGGCCAAGCTGTCGCGCTTTCGCACGCCGCATCGCGCGATTCTGGCCGGTGGCGCGATCGGTATCGCGGCGATCTGCAGCGATGGCGTGGTCAAGATCCAGGGCATGTCGCTGACCGCGGCGATGATCACCATGTCGGTGTTCGGCGCGATCGTGATGTATGTGATGAGCATGCTCAGCCTGTTCAAACTGCGCCGCGCCGAGCCATTGCTTGAGCGCAGTTTTCGCGCACCGGGTTATCCGGTGGTGCCGGCGATTGCGCTGCTGCTGGCGCTGGTGTGCCTGGTGGCGATGGTGTGGTTCAACCCGATCGTGGCGCTGATCTTTGTGGGTCTGCTGCTGTTTGGTGCGGTGTGTTGCGTGCTGAGCTTGCGCGGCCAGCACACGCCTGCGAGCACTGTCAGATGAGTGGGTTCGCCTTCACCGCAGGCGGCGAGCGCTTCCAGTTTGCCGATCTCAAAACGTTGCTGGCCAAGGCCACGCCGGCACGCTCGGGCGATCAACTGGCCGGGCTCGCCGCCGACTCCGGTCTGCAACGCGTCGCTGCGCAGATGGCGCTGGCGGACCTGCCGCTGCGCCATTTTCTGGATGAAGCGGTGGTGCCGTACGAAGCGGATGAAGTCACCCGCTTGATCGTCGACCAACACGATGCAACGGCGTTCGCTGCGGTCGCGCATCTCACCGTCGGCGGCTTTCGCGATTGGCTGTTGAGTGCGCAGGCCGACGAAGCTGCACTCACCGCACTGGCGCCCGGACTGACACCGGAGATGGTGGCGGCGGTGTCCAAGCTGATGCGGGTGCAGGATCTGATTCTGGTCGCGCAGAAAACGCGCGTGGTCACGCGCTTTCGCAACACGCTGGGATTACGCGGACGCTTGTCGACGCGCCTGCAACCCAACCACCCCACCGACGACGCCACCGGCATTGCCGCCAGCGTGCTCGACGGTTTGTTGTATGGCAACGGCGATGCGGTGATCGGCATCAACCCGGCCAGCGACAGTCTGGCCGCCACCACCGCATTGTTGCGCATGCTCGATGCGGTGATCACCGGCTACCAGATTCCCACGCAGTCCTGCGTGCTGGCGCACATCACCACAACCATCGAGGCGATCGGCCGCGGCGTGCCGGTGGATCTGGTGTTCCAGTCCATCGCCGGCACCGAAGCTGCCAATACCAGCTTCGGCATCAATCTGGCCTTGCTGCAGGAAGGCTACGAGGCAGGTCTGTCGTTGCGCCGTGGCAACGTCGGCGACAACGTGATGTATTTCGAAACCGGCCAGGGCAGCGCGTTGTCGGCCAATGCGCATCATGGCGTGGATCAGCAGACCTGCGAGGTGCGCGCCTATGCAGTAGCGCGGCAGTTCAAGCCATTGCTGGTGAATACCGTGGTGGGCTTTATCGGCCCGGAGTATCTCTACGACGGCAAGCAGATCATCCGCGCCGGGCTGGAGGATCATTTCTGCGGCAAGTTGCTCGGCGTCCCGATGGGCTGCGACATCTGCTACACCAACCATGCCGAAGCCGATCAGGACGACATGGACGTGCTGCTGACCCTGCTCGGCACCGCCGGCATCAATTTCATCATGGGCATCCCCGGCTCGGACGATGTGATGCTCAACTACCAGACCACCTCGTTCCACGATGCGCTGTATGCGCGCCAGGCACTGGGCCTGCGTGCTGCGCCCGAGTTCGAACAGTGGCTGGAACAGCAAGGCATTTTGCGCCTGCGCGATGGCCGCTTCGAACTCGGTAGCGAGGTGCCGGCACCGTTCCGGCGTGCGCTGGCGCAATTGAACAGCAGCGCGGCGCAATGAGCAGCCCCACGACGCCACCGCGCGATGCCTGGGCACAGCTGCGTCACCTCACGCCGGCACGGATCGCGTTGGGGCGCGTCGGCACCAGCCTGCCGACAGCTGCACATCTGGATTTCCAGCTAGCGCATGCGCAAGCACGCGATGCGGTGCATCTGGCGTTCGATCCAGCGCCGCTGCAGGCCGAACTCGAACAGCGCGGGCGTATCAGCATGCTGCTGCACAGCGCGGCGGCGGATCGGCATGTATATCTGCAACGCCCGGATCTGGGCCGGCGCCTGGCCGCCGACGCCGCCACGCAACTGCGTGGTCTGACTGCCGTGCATGGCGGTGGACATGATGTGGCGGTCGTGGTCGCCGATGGGCTCTCGGCGCTGGCCGTACACCGCAATGCCCCGCAGATGCTGGAGCATATCGATCGCTTGGCCGCACACGAGGGCTGGTCGTTGGCACCGGTGGTGCTGATTGCGCAAGGGCGTGTGGCCATCGGCGACGAGGTCGGCGAATTGCTCAAGGCCCGTGCGGTGATCGTGCTGATCGGCGAGCGGCCGGGACTGAGTTCGCCCGACAGCCTGGGCCTGTATCTGACTTACACCCCACGGCTCGGCCTGACCGACGCCGCGCGCAATTGCATCTCCAACATCCGCGCCGAAGGGCTGAGTTACGCCGAAGCCACGCACAAACTTGCGTACCTGTTACGCGAGGCATTTCGACGCAAGCTATCCGGCGTGCAACTCAAGGACGAAGCAGAGCAACCGGCACTACCCTCGGCTGGCCCGCCAGATGCCGCGCCACGTACGTTTTTGCTACTGGATGATCTGCCGCCAGACGTTGTGGGCAGCTGAGCCAGAGACCCGTGATGTGACGGCTCGCCTGCATCGATCTATTCGCTTGAGTGCTTCCGAACGCAGCCGGCGAGACATGTCTGTGCTCAGTCTTCGCGCGCAGCAGGATCTTCGCGCATGGCACGTTCGCTGACCACACCGTTTTCATAGACCTCCAAGACTTTGGAAAGTCCGTCGCCGTTGGTCTCGAAGTCAAAACGCAGATCGCGCTCCATGGCAAAGAAACGCATGGTGGATTGCGGATAGAGCGTGGCGATGAAACTGCCGTCGGTAAGCGTCAGATGATCGCCGGCGACCGCGATCTGAATGATTCCGATGCGAGGCGAGCGATAGCGGCCTGCGTAGCGCTGCAGCACCGCGACCGGAGTGTTGTCGTTCTTGGTGGCGGCGTGTACGGCACGGGGCCATGCGCATAACTGAGCACGCGATGCATGCGCCAACGTCCATCGGCAAATTTCCAGACCGTGGTGAAGTCGGCTTGACCATCCAATCGCTCCGCTTTGTTACGTTCCTGCACATAAAAGCGGTGACGGCCCGACAACATTGCGTAACCGCCCTTGAGCGGATGGAACGCGATGCTGTTGTTGAGCGCCTCACGTCGAAGACGCAAGGTTTCGTCGGCGCAGGGTCCGTGACGCAGAGAGTCGACAACAGCCTCGCGCGAGGTCGTGAGCCCGGTCTTGTCGTGATAGAACTCCACGTCCGCAGTGAGCAAACCCGCAATGGCTTGCATATCGCAGGCGTTGTAGGCCTTCCAAAACGCCGCGTCGGCAGATCGAACCTGGGCTTCGTCCTGTTGAGCCGTTGCACCGCAAGCCTCGAACGCAACAAGGATCGATAGAGCCAGTGCGAGCTTGCCAATTCCCATCATCCAATTCCACTGTCCTGAGATTGGACAGTAAAACATCGGTCATCGGCCGGCACGACCCGAAAGTCACCATGCCGCATGGGACGCCCTTAGCTACAGATGGACAAGGCCACCGAAGCCACTGACACCCATCAAGGCACCACACCAGACCGCCGAACACCCGCGCATTACCCGGGCCGGGAGACGAACACTTACTTAAGCGCGCCGTCCTGCGGGTTGCTGGCTGCATACCGACTGGTTCGCAACTCGTTGTCGTGCGGGTGGCGCAAAGCATCGCGCACCTCTTCAGGCAACTGATCGACATCCAGCATCACCTTACCGGAATGCACGTCGCGCACCACCGACACAGGCAGCACAAAATCGCCGCCGTTTTCGATATTGATGACGAGCTCGGCGCCTTCGTTGCGAATATCGCGTATTGCGCCTACGCCGACTTCACCATCACGCAGGAATACCATCTGGCCAATTTCGATCCGTTGCATGTCGCATCTCCCTGGTGTGCGCGCATCGCGCCAGTTGATACCTGAAAACCACCTGGATGTGACTTTCAAGCAAAGCGCTCAAAAACACGACAGGGCCGCCAGGCGGACGCGGCCGGTGTGCATTGCGGCACGTAACAGCTGCCACATGCCGATCCTGATCACCATCCGCATCCGCCAAACAAACCCTCAACGCAGCGGGACGTCCGCCACCTTGTCCTGATAGTCCTTCTTCGGGTCGACACCGAACAGCACCTTGATGCCGGCAAGCAGGCTGGAACCATTGAGCCAGATTTGTGCGTGGTCCGCGTCCAGGCGCAGCAATGCCAATTTCGGGTCATCCTTGCCGCCTTCGTACCACGCAGCAACGTGCGGGTTCCATAAGCGATCGATCACCGCAGGGTCAGTGTCCTCGTGCAAGGCGCCACTGATGCTGGCGAACAGATCATGCCCCTTGCTGCTGAAGGCGCCGATGACGCGACGGCCCTGCCCCAGCATCGCGATCAGCGCATTGTCCTTGGAGGTAAAGAACCAGATCGGACCACCGCTGTCACCTTCGATCTGTGCGGTCATCGGGCGCGCATGGCCGTCTTCGACGCCGTCCAGGCCCAGCATCACGGTGTGATCGGATTTCAAGGCTTTCCAGAATTTTTCCTGCAACTCTTTGGGATCTGCCATCTCGATGTCTCGCATGCGCGTGTCTACGCGGGTGACCAGTCTGGTAGTCTCTCTGCACACAGCATGTGACGATGCGCACCTTCGTCTACACATGGCGACAACGCGATTCGGCTTGGGCACCAACATCACCAACATTGTTACCGGCGCGCGCCTGGGAAGACGATGGGGAATGAACAACCTTCGCACACGCACCATTGCATTCGCAACAAAACAAATCAAATGAGCGGCTCAGGGTTAGGATAGAACCCATGCTGCTGATGCAGCGCATTTGCGCTCGAGGAAAACAAGCAGTAGCGCTGATGGTAGCGGCGGGGGAAATCTGCCATAACCATGGGCATAGCTGCGATTTACTTGTAAAGTATTTATATATTCTAATTACATTAATCCGCTTGGGTGGCTCAACTCCAAGCAAAACATATAGGTTAAAATCATCATGGCATATTTGCCGAAAAACACATCACTGCGCGCTTCCTGCGCGATTCTCACCATCCTAGCGATTACCGACGTGTCTGCAAGCACCAAGTCGGTCAACCTCTCCGCCGGCGCCATCCTGCAGCACGTTGTTCCGACTGCTCAGCGAGATGCGAGTACTTCCCACTGGACGCTCGCACGGATGCAAGCTGCTGTTTCCGCATCGTTCGTGGATGCCAACCCGGTCGACGGCGACCCGCCAGAGTTGCAGAATTCGGCATTGGCCAGCGGTGAAAACCGGAGCGCAGGGTTGAAGGTGGTGACAGGATCGGTGCCGACGCCGAAGACGGATCCATCAGTGCCGGTTCCAGGATTCTCCCCAGCAGCTCATCTCGGCGTTGTCTTCTTTCGGGCGAACGGCGTGGACCAGCGCTGCACTGGCAACGCGGTCGTCTCCGATTCCGGAAACGTCGTAGCCACCTCCGGGCGATGCGTCTCTGCCCTACCAGGTAAGTTTGTGTCGGACTTGGTGTTCGTGCCCGCCTACAACGGCACCGCCCCCTACGGTGTGTGGCCTGCGACGACCATCACGGCCGATAATCGCTGGGTCGCAGAGCGAGCCGTCGACTACGATACGGCGTTCTTCCAGGTGCAAGCCCCCACGACAATGAAGCCCTCCGGCGCCACCTTGTCGAATACTGTCGGAGCATCTGGTGTTCGCTTCGTCGGTCAGGAAGACGACAACGAATATCGGGAAACAGGCTACAACACCGACCCTGGTGCCAATGCGAACACGCCTGTCAGCGTGACCAGCACAGCAGAGCCGAACCCATGGATGAACAAGGACTATGCCATCGAGGGCCTGGAGTGGGACGCACGCTCCGGCGTCAGCGGCTCACCTTTGGTTTCGACGGAGGAGGATCCCGTGCAGGACGTCGAAGTCGGCATGATCTCATTTGCCTATAAGCAGTTCACCCACACCTCGTTCGGTCCTCAGTGGACGTCAGCAATCCGTAACCTGTATCAGACGGCAGCAGCCATCAACTAGGCATGCAAATCGCTGTAACGTAATTTCTTACTTGATAGATAACCGTTCGTTATTTCTGGAATACCTGCACGCTGTTCGAGTTAATCGAACAGCGTGCAGTCTGTAGCCAAACTTGGCTATGTAGTCATGAGGAATAGCAACACACATCAACGCTTCGCTTTCCAGTAAAGGTCCGTATTTGCATTTCTCTATTATCTCGCTGTTTCTTGCTTTTTTTATCGCACAGGTTGGTATCGCCAAGGCTGGAACCGGTGGATTTTCTTCAGCGTCTGTATCTGGCGAGACTGCGATTACAGTGACAACGCTTGCAGAGCTGCAAGCGGCATTCAATGCCAAAAACCATCATATCATCATCCGTGGAAAGATCTACGGCGGCCCAAAATTGACCACCCTGAATTTCTCCAGCACAGCTTGGAACAACATAACAATCGAGGGTGCTGCAGGCGGTGGCGCGGCTTTGCAGAATATCCAATTGAAATTTAGCGGCGAGAAGCTGCCCGCCGGGACAAACATTCAAAACGTGGTTATCAGAAACATCTCATTCTCTGGCAATGTCGGCGACTTGCAAGCCTTGCCTGACCAAGTCGAAGGAACTTCCAACAACATTGGCATCAACTACGTGGGCGTATCATTGCGGCGTATATCCAATGCTTGGATCGACCACTGCGATTTCTACGACATGAGCGATGATCTTTTATCAGTCGGCAGGTCATCTGATTACATCACGCTGTCGTACAATCACTTCTACTTCAGCAACAGCTGGGTCAACATGAATCCGGATCCGGTATGGAACTGGGTCGATAAAAATTATCATGACCTCGCAAATGAGCGCTTGGCAATCCTTGTTGGTCACAACAGGAATGACTCATATGTATATGGTGGCAATAAGCTGCACGTGACGATGCACCACAACTGGTTTGGCCCCAATCTTGCCGGGCGCCCCCTACTCCGCGGTTGGGTCCATGCCTACAATAACTACTTTGACAATAGCACCTTGCCCAATGGTATGCGCACCGCTGCCGATGGTCGCCGCTATGAAAAGCAGCAGTACAACGCTTTGCAGGTAGGTAGCGGCAGCATTGTTTTTTCCGAATCAAACTATTTTTACAAAACCAATAATAGCAACCAGATTCGACTGGAATCAAGCGGGGACATGTACAATTTCTACGAGAAAAAAAACGTGTATGACGCAGCAACCGGCAATTCGGCGATCGGCTCAACCTTCAATAATGCGCCGGTGAAATACAGCTACAAGTCTGATGATGCGGCAAGAGTCCCCAGCATCGTTCTATCCACCGCGGGGCCGCACTAAACACGATTTCTCCAGCATTCACTGCGTAACAGAAAGAGGGGCCGCAGGAATCTTTGAAAAAATTCTATATTGACAACTAGTTAGCTCACTACGGCTGTCTTTGTACGAATCCCTGCCGCCTCTCATCAATATCCGTTTTGTCCCCGGCTCTGTCACGCCCGACAATCAGACCCATGTCGAGCGTGCCAGGGACTAAGAGCGACTAGAGCGTGTTATGCACTTTGCCCTTGTCACGTTAACGTATACGGATGAAGCCTCGTAAGCCTTATCCCACCGATATTTCCGACGAAGAATGGGCTTTTGCGGCTCCCTATTTGACGCTGATGAATGTGCAGGCACCGCAGCGCAAGTATGAGCTACGCGCGATGTTCAATGCACTGCGCTGGATCGCACGCGCCGGCGCACCGTGGCGATTGCTTCCCAACGATTTTCCACCTTGGGAGGCGGTGTATCAGCAAACGCAGCGTTGGCTGCAAGCTGGCTGCTTTGAAGCCATGGTCGGCGATCTGCGCTCACTCTTGCGTGTGGCACAGGGGAAGAAAGGCCAGCCAAGCGCGGTCATCTTCGATGGCCGAACGCTGCAGTCCACCTGTGAAAGTGGGCCGCGTGCTGGATACGATGGCTATAAACGCAAGAAGGGCAGCAAGGTGCATATGGCGGTCGATACGCTAGGACATCTGCTCGCCGTCTAGGTCACGCCGGCCAATGAGCAGGAACGCGCGCAGGTGCGCTCGTTGGCTCAAGAAGTGCAACACGTGACCGGTGAAACGGTCAAGATTGCGTTTGTGGATCAGGGCCATACCGGCGAAGAACCGGCACAGGCGGCCAAGGAAGAAGGCATTGAGTTGCACGTCATCAAGCTGCAAGAAGCTAAGAAAGGCTTCGTTTTGCTTCCACGCCGATGGGTCGTCGAGCGCAGTTTCGGGTGGGTCAATCGTTTCAGACGGCTGGCACGGGACTACGAGCGACTGCCAGAAACATTGGCCGGTTTGCACTTCGTCGTCTTCACGATCCTGATGCTTGGAAATGCAGCCCCCCTCTTTCAAAGTTCATAACACGCTCTAACAAAACTACTTCACGCCAGTCCACTGCAGGCCGGCTGATCTGCTGCCTGGCTGCAGGGCCCTTGCCCACCCACCATTGCGGGACACGCTGCAAGTACGTCCTTGTAAGCTCTTAGGCGGCATCCATGCCGCGTAAGGTCCCGCGATGGTGGGCGGGCAAGGACCAGTCGCGATGGTCGGTGTGCATGTTTTCAAGCAACCAGCAAACTGTCTGGTGCGGTGTCCTCACCGATTGCGGGACCGTGTGGCGGCATGGATGCCGCCACCGAGCCTCCACGGACGGATTCACGGCGTGTCCCGCGAGCGGTGAGGGCACCGCGCATTCGACCCATTCAGCGTTTGATTTTGACTTTTGACTGCATCCACCAAGATGCGGCCGACAAAACCACTGCACCCACTGTCAGGCGCTCGCTCGCTAGGTGGTGCGGACGGCGCGCTCAGAACCGCAGTGTACGAGGGTACATGCCGATTCCCAGCACCGGCCGCGCAGTAGTTTTGTTAGACGCTCTTAGGCCGAAGCGGCCTGTCCGCTTCGGCGATGCGGCGCTGGATTCGCCCATCCGAACACGCTCCTTGGCGTAACGCGCCACCCTTGAGCGTGGATTGCCACGGACCAACATCAGCGGCGCCGAGACGACATGCGCATCGGCAACTGTTGATCGCGACTGCAGTCACGCAAACGCAACACAGCAGCGTGGCTATCTTCTGCAGACATGGTTCATCCACCACCCCCGCGCTTTACGCCACTGGAGTCGTCCACCATGCAATACCCGTCCGCTTTTCCGGCTGTCGCGCCCTTGACGCTCGCCCTGCTCGGCCTATCCACCTTCCAGGCCGGTGCGGCGCGTCCGCATGAACAGGACCTGCCCGATACCGCGCACAGCATCTCCACCAGTTGGGGCGTGATCCAGCAGCCCACGCTACCGACGCAGGTCTGCGCCACGCTCAAGGCCGCGCTGGTGCCGGTTGCCGGTTCGCTGGATACGCTCGACAGTGATCCTGCGCAATCCAAGCGCGATACCGCGCGTCTGCAGGCGGCCATCGATGATTGCCCCGCCGGCAGCGCCGTGCGTCTGGTCACCGGCGATGCCGGCGAATCTGGCGTATTGAGCGGCCCGTTGACGATCAAGAGCGGAGTCACGCTATGGATCGATCGCGGCGTCACCTTGTTCGGCTCGCGCAATCCGCGCGACTACGACAATGGCCTGGGCACCTGTGGCACCGCGACCAGCGACAAGGCCAAATCCTGCAACCCGCTGATCCACGTCGCCGACACCGCCAACAGTGCGATTGTGGGTGCCGGCAAGATCGATGGCCGCGGCGGCAGCACGCTCACCGCCGGACCCAATGCCGGCACCGCCAGCTGGTGGGATCTGGCCTATCTCAACGTCACCAAGGGACTGAGCCAGCACGTGCCGCGCTTGCTGCAGATCGACGACAGCAGCGACTTCACCCTGTACGACATCACCCTGGAAAACTCGCCCAACTTCCACGTCACCACCGATAACGTGGTCGGCTTGACGGCATGGGGCATCAAGATTCTCGCCCCCAGCCTGGTCTACTCACGTCCTGGCTATCGCTGCCCGGCCGGCAGCACGCCTGATGTCAATCCGCATGCGACCTGCTTCACTCCGGAAACAGCCAAGAACACCGATGGCTTCGACCCTGGCCAGTCCAAGAAGGTATTGCTGGCCTACTCGTATATCGGCACCGGCGACGATGGCGTGGCAATCAAGGCGCATGCCAGCAGCAAGCGCAGCATCGCCTCGGAAAACATGCTGTTCGCCTACAACCAGTTCTATTACACGCACGGTTTTTCGCTGGGCAGCGAAACCGATTCGGGCATGCGCCATATCGCCGTGCGCGGCCTGAGCATCGATGGCTTCAACAGCAACGACGTGAACTCCGATCCGTATTCGGCTAACGGCTTGCGTATCAAATCCGATGGTAGCCGTGGCGGCCAGGTCTACGACATCAGTTTCGAAAACGTCTGCATGCGCGGCGTTGCCAGGCCGCTGGTATTCGATGCCAACTACGCCAATGCAGCGGTGCGTAACAAGCTGCCCAATTTCAGCGGTATTGCGTTAACCAACGTGCACTCGCTCGGTTCCAAGGCGTTTGGCGGCGGTCAGCTGAGCTTCTACGGCTATCGCGATGCGACCACCACCTTGCCGATCACCCTTTCGCTGGACAACGTGGTGCTGGAAGGTGGCCCGATCTCGTTCGCAAAGCCGCATTTCGGCGGACCGGCCAGCAATCCGGGCGCGACGCACTTCACCTTCAAGGGCGGCCCGGTGAGCTTCTTCGATCAGCTGTCGGAGTCGGTGCCCAACGATGTGCAACTGCAAGGCAAGCCTGGGCCGGGCACACCGCTGCAGTGCAATGACGCCTTCATTGCTTACCACTCGGTATTGCCTGATTCGCCGATCTGATCTTGCTTGAAGCAGTGCTGCATGCACTGCTTGCAACCCTGCATCGACACTCGGTTGGTCGAGGGCGCGGCGCCCTCGCCGCTCGCGGGACACGCCGCAAGTACGTCCATGTAGGCTCGGTGGCGGCATCCATGCCGCCACACGGTCCCGCAATCGGCGAGGACACCGCGCCATAGAGTTGGTCGGTGGTTGACTAAAAGCCTACCTGTTGCTCGGCTTGCGTTGAAAAGCTGATCGGACGGCGATTAGCCAAACAACGCACGTCATACATGGCTTGCGCCATGCACACCGACCATCTCGACTGGTCCTTGCCCGCCCACCGGCGCGGGACCTTACGCGGCATGGATGCCGCGTAAGAGCCTACACGGACGTACTTGCGGCGTGTCCCGCGATGGTGGGCGGGCAAGGGCCCTGCGACCAACCCGCAGATCATCCGCCCTGCAATTTGCTCTATCCACACTCTCTCATCGCTTCAAGACGAACGAGGTTGCGAGTCGTAGCGTAATTAAATGCGATAAGAAGCTTAGTCAGTCGAAGGCATCACACCGGTCAACATGGTCGTGGCTGTTGGGGAACCACAAAACTGGCGGTGAGCACAGTAGTTCTGTTAGTCGCTCTTAGTCCGCACCGCTGGCCGCACGCCAGCTATGCCAGAGCTGCTGCACCGGCGGCGGATACGCCGCCTTCCCGGCGAGTTCGCGCTGCAAGCGCAAACGTGCCAGCCGCGACCACACCCGATGCGGCCGCGCCAACGCAGGCTTGCGCGGCCAGGCCTGCAGCAATTGCGCGCGCCATGCGGCGGTTGTCATGCCACCGGGCGTTGCGCTGTCGCCGGCCACACGCTGACGTGCGTCCAGCCATTGCACCGCCACCGCCGTGCCATCGCCAGACTGGTTGCGCGTAAACATCACCGCCTCGACTGCAACCACGGCCTCGGCAAAGGCGCGCAAGGTGTCCAGCGCTTGCTGCAACGATTGCGGCGGCACGCGGGCATCCTGCATCGCCGGCAAGGTGTCGGCCAATTGCGCCCACGGCGCACGCACCGGTTCCAGCACGCGCCCGAGCGGATGCCGCGAGCGCTGCTGCGACCAATCGCGTAGCTCCTGCTGCCACCACGCCAGCTTGGCATCGGCCGGCAACGGGTCGCCGGCGATATTCATGATGTCTTCCCATTCCTGCAACAAGGCAAACCAGGCGGCAGCCAGCGGCCGTTGCAGTTGCGGAATGAAAGGCTCGGCAACCGCCCATTCCGGCCAGCGGGTGCGCCATTTGTCGAGAAAACTGTCGAGAGCGCTGGATTGGCTCATGGCGGGTCCAGAAAAAAACGAAAGAAGATCAGGGCTGCGGCCACGCCGCGGCATTCCACAACAGTTGCGGCTGCTCGACCAACACATCGGCTTGCCAACTCAAGGGATCGTCATCGTGCAACCGATAGCCCCACAACACCGCGACCGATGGCATCGCTGCCGCGCGTGCGGCCAGGATGTCGCGCTCATCGTCGCCCACATAGACGCACTGCGCAGGCGCAATGCCGATGCGTTCGGCAGCTGTCAGCAACGGCAACGGATGCGGCTTGCGTTCGGCTAGCGTATCGCCGCCGATCAACACCGCGCAGCGCTGTTCCCAGCCCAGTTGCGGCAGGATCAGCCGCGCCAGGTATTCGGGCTTGTTGGTGACGATGCCCCACACGCACCCCGCACGATCCAGCCGCAGCAGCAACTCTTCGACACCCTCGAACAGCTGCGATTGCGTGCCGATCAAGGCCTCATAGCGACGCAGGAATTCAGGAACCAAGGCATCGCGTGCGTCCGCATCGAGTTCGGCAAACGCAACTGACAGCATCGCGCGCGAACCTTTCGACACCACCGGGCGCAGCTGCGCCAACGCGATCGGCGCACGTCCCCGCTCGCTCAGCATCGCGTTGACGGTGGCCAGCATGTCCGGCGCGCTATCAAGCAAGGTGCCATCCAGATCGAACAACACCGCACGCGGGAAATTCATAGACGCCCCGCCGCTGGACGGCTGCGTCTCGCCATCCGCAAGGTGGGAATGCGCAGACATCAAGCACCCACCTGCTGTTGCCAATCCCGACTCCCCACTCCCCAATCCCTGCTCGTCACGGTTTGACCGCGTAAGCCAGATAATTCACCTCGGTGCGCGACGACAGCCGCGCACGATTGCGCCACGGCTCGTACAGCATGCCGCTGACGTCTTCCAGTTGCAGCTCGGCGCTGCGCAACCACGCCGCAAGTTCCGCCGGCTTGATGAAATCCTTGTAGTGATGGGTGCCCTTGGGCAGCAACCGCGCGATGTATTCGGCACCGACCACCGCCAGCGCGAACGCGGCCGGCGTGCGATTGAGGGTGGACAGGAACAGCTTGCCGCCCGGCTTGAGCAGGCTGGCGCAGGCGCGGATGATCGCGGTCGGGTCCGGCACGTGCTCGAGCATTTCCATGCAGGTTACCGCATCGAAGCTGCCTGGCTGCTCTGCGGCCAGGTCTTCCACCGACTGCACGCGGTAATCCACCTGCACGCCCGATTCCAGGCTATGCAGGCGCGCCACCTTGACCAGCTCCGGGGCCAGATCGATCGCGGTGACCTGTGCGCCCAGACGCGCCATCGACTCGCTGAGCAACCCGCCGCCGCAGCCGACATCGAGCACGCGCGCGCCGGCAAGATCCAGCCGCGCGGAGACGTAATCCAGACGCACCGGATTGAGCGCATGCAGCGGCTTCTGCGGGCCATCGGCATCCCACCAGCGCGTTGCCAGCGCGGCGAATTTATCCAGCTCGCTCTGGTGAAAATTGCCGGAGGTGGTGTGAGTATTCGGATTCATGCGGAGCTCCGTGTTGCGATGAGGCGCGCTCAGGCGCGGACGGTGCGGATGCGGTCGCGCCACTGCCGCGCATTGGCGACCAGAGCGGCGATATCCATGTCGACCAGCTCGCGCTGTACCAGTTTGGGCTTGCCGGCGATCCACACATCGGTGACCTGATGGCGGCCGGCCGAATAGATCAGTTGCGACAACACATGATGCAGCGGCTGGGTCTCCAATGCAGACAGATCCACGCAGACCAGATCGGCCTGCTTGCCGATTTCGAGCGAACCGATCTTGTCGCCGAAGCCCAACGCACGCGCGCCGCCGAGCGTGGCCGCGCGCAAGGTGGTGGCTGCATCCAGCGCAGTGGCATCGTTGGCCACTGCTTTGGCCAGAATGGCCGCGGTGCGGTTCTCGCTGAACATGTCCAGATCGTTGTTGCTGGCGCAGCCGTCGGTGCCGATGGCCAGGTTTACGCCGGCACGTTGCAGCGCGCAGGCCGGGCAAAACCCCGAGGCCAGCTTGAGATTGGATTCCGGGCAATGCACCACGCTCACGCCGCGCTCGGCGCATAGATGGATTTCTGCCTCGGTAAGCTGGGTCATGTGCACGGCGATCAGGCGGTCGTTGACCAGGCCCAGGCGATCCAGTCGCGCCAGCGGGCGCTGCCCGTATTGCTTGATCGAATCGGCCACTTCCTGCGCGGTCTCGTGGGTATGCAGATGCACCGGCAGATCGAGCTGATCGGCCAGCATGCGCACGCGCTCGAAGTTAGCATCGTTCACCGTGTACGGCGCATGCGGCGCAAACGCTGTGCTGATCAGCGGATCTTCGCGCCATTGGTCGTGCAATTCACCGGCACGCGCAAAGTATTCGTCGTCCGACGAGGCCCATGCGGTGGGGAAATCGATGATCACCGAGCCCACCAGTGCGCGGAAGCCATGCTGCTTGTAGACCGCCGCCTGCACGTCGGCGAAGAAGTAGTTTTCGTTGACGCAGGTAGTGCCGCCGCGCAGCATCTCGGCGATCGCCAGCGTGGTGCCGTCGGCCACGAACTCCGGCCCGATCACCGCCGCTTCCACCGGCCAAATGTGCTGCTGCAGCCACACCATCAGCGGCAGATCGTCGGCAATGCCGCGCAGCAGCGTCATCGGGTTATGCGTATGCGCGTTGACCAGGCCCGGCATCAGCGCCGCCTCCGGGCGCGAGACGGTCTGCTTCGGCGCAAACCGTGCGCGTGCTTCGGCAATCGGCAGGATCGCCACGATGGCGCCGTTGCTGACCGCCACCGCGTGGTTTTCGAGCACCACCGCATGCGGTTCGATCGGCACCACGTAGCCGGCCTCGATCAACAGGTCGCACGCTTCGGGAGGGGCATTGGTCATGAGCGGATCCATAAAGGGTTAGTTGTCGAACGGCCAGCTGGTATCGCCACCGGCCACAGGCACATAGCGCTGGCCGTTGTAGCGCAGCACTTGGCGCACGCGACGGGTGCGTTCGGTAATGGTGTCGCTGTCAGCTACGTTTTCTGCGGTAGATACGTTGGCTGTCAGCACGATGTCCGCATAGCCGGCATGTGCCTGCGGTGCCATGCTCAGGCTTAGATTGGCGACTTCGGTGATCACATCGCTCTTCCCCACACTGCACGGCTCGCCTTTCACACGTTGCCACGCATAGAGATCGCGTTGCAGTACCGGGCGCAAGCTGCGCCCCTCGCGCACCAGCAAGGTCAATGCCTGATTGCTGTAAAAATCCGGGCAGCTGGGCCCGTGCGCGGCGCTATGCATCACCACGCCGATCGCACGCACGCCCTTGGCCAGGTCGTAGCGCGCGGTATCCAGACGCAAACTGTCTGCATCGAGTTCGAAGGCGGCGTCTTCACCCATGTCCTGCGCGTAGAACGCCAGCACCTTGCCGCTGGCCGCATCGAGCATGGCCACGCGCAACTCAATGTCGCGCTCGCCAGGCACGGTCTGGGCGTCGCCAGCAAATGCGATTGCCGCCAGCCGGATCGCCGCATCGTTCGGCCACGGCTTGCAGGTCTGGGCCACCGCACGCTCGACCGGTACCGTGGCTGCAGCGCCGCCCACGACACCGGAGGTTGCAATGGCCGCAACGGCGGCCACATCACCGGCGCCGCAAGCTGCGGCAGCCGCTTGCGCAAAGGCCGGGCACGCTGCGAGCGCAGCCCACAGCCCCATCAGGACACCGGCACTGCGTACCGCTCGACCAGGCCAGCGTCCCGGGCGCATCCGGCTTACTTGACGCGCGCCGAGTATTCGCCCGAACGCGTATCGACCTTGATGATTTCGTCCTGATTGACGAACAACGGCACGCGCACCACCGCACCGGTTTCCAGCGTGGCCGGCTTGCCGCCGCCGCCCGAGGTATCGCCGCGCACGCCCGGATCGGTCTCGGTGATCTTGAGCTCGACGAAGTTCGGCGGCTGCACCCAGATCGGCGCGCCGTTCCACAACGTCACGATGCAGTCTTCCTCGCCCTTGAGCCACTTCTCGGCGCCGCCCATGCCGGCCTTGTCGGTCTGCACCTGCTCGAAGGTTTCCGGGTCCATGAAGTGCCAGTACTCGCCATCGCTGTACAGGTAACGCATGTCGGTATCGACGACGTCGGCCACTTCCACGTCGTCGGTGGCCTTCATGGTCATTTCGACCACGCGACCGGACTTGATGAAGCGGTACTTCATACGGGTAAAGGCCTGGCCCTTGCCCGGCTTGACGTATTCGGTCTCGGTGATGACCGCCGGTTCGTTGTTGACCAGGATCTTCATGCCGTTCTTGACGTCGTTCATGCCAACAGTGGCCATGGTGCAGCTCCTCGATAAGACCACGACCTGCCACAGGCCGTGGCAGGTCGGATTAGAATGGGGCGCCCGCCGCAACCGGCGGGCATTGGTTTTGTGACCGCACATGATACCCGCAGCCCCCCTCGCCTTACAGCCATCTCCGCCTCCCACCCTGCAGCCGCACCGCTGGCAGCAGCAGTGGCGCGATGCCGTGCGCGACCCACGCGAGCTACTGGCGCTGCTGGGCCTGGACGCGGCGGCTGCCGGCATCAGCGCAGAGGCAGCCGCCCAGTTCCCGCTGCGGGTACCACGCGCGTTCGTGGCGCGCATGCGCCGTGGCGACCTGCACGATCCATTGCTGCGCCAGGTGCTGCCGCTGGATGCCGAAATGCGGCTGGTACCGGGCTTCGGCCTGGATGCGGTCGGCGATGGCGCCGCCAAGATCGCAGACGGTGTGATCCAGAAATACCGCGGGCGCGCCCTGCTGATCGCCACCGGCAGCTGCGCGGTGCACTGCCGCTACTGCTTCCGCCGCCACTTCCCGTATGCCGAGGAAACCGCCGCGCGCGATGGATGGCGCGAGGCGGTGGCCGCGATCGCCGCCGACCCCGGCATCGACGAAGTGCTGCTGTCCGGCGGCGACCCGCTGTCGCTGGCCACCAGCAAACTGGCCGAACTCACCGACGCGCTGGCCGCCATCGGGCACATCAAACGCCTGCGCATCCATAGCCGGCTGCCGGTGGTGCTGCCCGAGCGCGTCGATGCGCCGCTGCTGGCCTGGCTGCGCAGCCTGCCCTGGCCGGTGGCCTTTGTGATACACGCCAACCACGCCAACGAATTCGATTCCACCGTGGACGCCGCCATGCGTGCCATGCGCGACACCGGCGCGCAACTGCTCAACCAGGCCGTGCTGCTGCGCGGGGTCAACGACAGCGTGGATGCACTGGCCGCGTTGAGCGAGCGCAGCTTCGCCGCGGGCGTACTGCCGTATTACCTGCACCAGCTCGACCGGGTCGCAGGGGTCGCGCATTTCGAAGTGGACGATGCACATGCACGCGCCCTGCATACCGAGCTGGCCACGCGCCTGTCCGGCTACCTGGTGCCGCGCCTGGTGCGCGAAATCCCCGGCGATACCGGCAAACGGCCACTGTAATCGTCACCACCACCGGCAGGCGTACAGGCACCACGGGACCTGTAGGAGCGCACCTGGGCGCGATGGGCATTACCGGTAACGCCCATCGCGCCCAGGTGCGCTCCTACGCCACTCACCCCGCCGCGATCAGCTTGACCAAATCGGCCGGGCTCAGCGGGCGGCTGAACCAGTAGCCCTGGCCCAGGTCGCAGCCACGATCGCGCAGCAGATTGAATTGTGCTTCCTGCTCGATCCCCTCGGCCACCACCGTGATGCCCAGCGAGTGCGCCATGCCGATGATGGCCGTGGTCAACGCCAGATCGTCCGGGTCGCGCTGCAGGTCGGCAATGAAGCTCTTGTCGATCTTGACCCCGTCCACCGGGACCTGGCGCAGATGGCTCAGGCCGGAGAAGCCGGTACCGAAGTCGTCCAGCCACACCTTCACCCCGGTGCGGTGCAACTGATCGAGCAGGCTGGCGGCCATCATCTCGTCGCCGATCACTGCGGTTTCGGTCAGTTCCAGATGCAGGCGTGCGGCCGGCAATCCGGATTCGGCCAGGCACTCGGCCACAGTGTCGATCAGATCGCCACTGCGCAACTGACGCGGCGAGACATTGACCGAAATGAACAAGCCCTCCCCCACTTCCGGCCATTGCGCCGCTTCCAGGCAGGCCGCGCGCAGCACCTTGGGGCCGATCACTTCGATCAGGCCGCTCTGCTCGGCAATATCGATAAAAGTGGACGGCGGAATCGTGCCCAAAGCCGGGTGCTGCCAGCGCAGCAATACCTCCACCCCGACCAGCACACGGTCGATGGTGCGGTAGATCGGTTGATAGACCAGGCGCAGCTCGTCGCGCTCCCACGCCCCGCGCAGCTCATGCTCCATATGCACACGGCGTTCGACTGCATGATCGGCGGCGCGGCTGTAGAAACGATGGCAATTCTTGCCGGCGACCTTGGCCTGGTACATCGCAATGTCGCCATTCTTCAACAGCGCGGTGGCATCGTTGGCATCGTCCGGGAACAACGTGATGCCGATCGAGGTGCCCAGGAACACCTCGCGGCCCTGCACATTCAACGGCCGGCTCAACTCGTGCACCAGCCGGTCTGCGAGCTGGGCGGCCAGCAGCGTGACATCGCCGCTCTGCAGCAGGATCACGAACTCGTCGCCGCCGAAGCGCGCCAGAATCGCATCGTCGCCACCCAGGGCGCCCACCGCCCGGCTGATACGGCTGGCGAACTGCAGCAGCGCCTCATCGCCGGCCTCGTGCCCAAGCGTGTCGTTGACGCGCTTGAAGTCGTCGATATCGGCAAACAGCAGCGCCAGTTTGCTGTCGGTGCTGCGCGCGGTATTGAGCAGATGGTCCAGGCCTTCGCGAAAGCCCAGCCGGTTGGTCAGTCCGGTCAACGCGTCGGTATAGGCCATGTGGCGCACTTCGCGATCGTGCCGGGCGATGCTTTCGCTCATGCGCCCGAACGCGGACATCAGCTCGCCGATTTCGTCGTTGCGCGGATGCGGCGGCAGTTGCACTGCGTAGTCGCCGCGCTCGATCTGCTTGGCCGCTGCAGCCAGCAAGCGTACCGGCGCCACCAGCGTGCGCTGCACGTAGATGGCCAGCAACACACCCAACGCGACCAATGCAGCCAGCAGCACCAGTAGCCAGCCAAGATCGCGCTTGCCGATCGCGTTGAGGTTTTGCACCAGGGTCAGATTCGCGCCGGACTCGATCTTGCGCACCCGCTCGCGCGACATGCCCACGCGCACGCCGCCGATGCGCTGGTCGCCGATCTTGATCGGCACCGTCACATCCAGCACCTCGGGCGAGGATTGCAGCAACATCGCTCGCGCGCTGGCCGCCTTGGACGCCAGCGGGTCGTTCATCGTCTGACCGTAGCGCTGCAGCGTCGGCGTGCCGTCGTGCACCAGCCGGCCACGTCGGTCGAACACCAGCACGTAACTCACCACCTGCTGACGCGAGGCGTTGCGCACCAATGCACCCACCGCTCCCAGGTCGGAGTAGTAGAGCGGATTGGCAAGGCCGGCCGCCAGCTCGGTGGCCAGTGTTTCGCCACGCGAGCGCAGGCTGCGATCAAACAGCTCGTGCAGGATCTGCGCACTGAGCCCGCGCACCTCGCGCTGCATCGCGCTCTGGCGTTGCAGCAACGAGGCCAGAATCGCGCCGACCAACAGCAGCGTCAGCGCCATCACCAACAGAAAACGTGCCTGCAACCCAAAGCGCACCTGAGTCATTCCACCTGGTCCCTGACACGTTGCACACCGGCGCTCAACGCATTCAGGCGTCGGCGGCTGTTGTCATCCAGAGGATGGAATGCGGTGGTGCCGAAAAAGCGCTTCAATGCCGGGCCGGCTTGCGGGTCGGACGCGGCCTGCAGCAAGACGATGCGCAACTGCCGCTCCACCGCCGAGTCCAGCCCGGTACGCACCATCTCCACCGCGCGCGGCACCGGCGCACTGCGGTGCACGATGCGGAAGTCGCGCTTGAAGGTCGCCGGCAAGTGGCGTTCGTCGTCCCAATCGGCATTGCTGAAAGCGCCCGCATTGATCAGGCGCTTGTGCACGAATGCGGCCACGTTCAATTTCGTACCGACCATCAAATAACCGACCGACCCCGGCACCTGGGTATCGTCCGGCGACAGCAGCACATCGCAGGCGATGCCGTTGCGCAGCAACTCCAGCATCGGCAGCAGATAGCCACTGGTGGACGAGGCGTTCTGCAGCGCCAGGGTGTGCCCGCGCAATTGCTTGAGCGACTGGATCGAGCTGTCGCGGCGCACGAAGAACACGGTGTGGAACTCGCGCATGCCGCCGCGCTCGGTCATCACCAAGGGATGCGCACCGCCGCGCTGTTCCAGCAGCATCGCCGCACCGGTGGTTTCGCTGACCCAATCGACCCGGCCACGGCGCAGATAGCTGGACATCTGCCGCGCATCCGGCGCCATCAGGATTTCGCCACGGCGGATGCCGACCACGCGCATGCGCGGCACCACATAGTCCAGCAAGGGCTTGAGTTGCTCGTAATGGGTGGCGGGATCGTCGCTGATCCGGCCAAGCACCAGGACCGAAGAAGGCGCTGCCGCCGCCGTCACGGCAAAGCCCGCCCCAGCGAGCAGCCAACAGGCAATCAGACACCATCGTAGACCGCGCAAAAAGGACACTCCCTAGAGCCGCCGACAGCCTAGCCGAATCTCTCAAGATGTGACAGACGTCAGTTTCCGGCCCGCTTTGCCAGCATGGCCATGCGCTGGGCATCGGACAGGATGCCGCGCAGCAAGCGCACCTCCTGCTCGCTCATCTCGGTGCGCAACAACAGCCGCCGCAGCTTGCGCATCGCCGACTCCGGCGCGCGGCCCTTGTGGAAATCGATGTCGTCCAGCGTCTCGCCCAACTGGGCAAACATACCTTCCAGTTGCGCGTGACTGGCGGGGCCTTCGCGCAGTGCGCCGGTGGTGGCTGCCGGCGCCGGTTCCGCCTGGCCCGCTTCCAACTGTGCCAGCCGCACTTCATAGGCCAGCACCTGTACTGCGGCGGCCAGGTTGAGCGAACTGAAAGCCGGGTCGGACGGGATATGCACGGCCGCGTGGCAGAGCTGCAACTCGTCGTTGGTCAGCCCGGTGCGCTCGCGGCCGAACACGATCGCCACTTCCGCCGGCTCGCCGGCCTTGGCCAGGGCACGGCGTGCGCCGGCGTCCGGCAGCAACTCTTCCAAGGCCACCCGGCGCGCGCGCGCGGTGCAGCCGATCACCAGCGTGCAATCGGCCACCGCCTCGCCCAGCGTGGCGAAGACCGGTGCATCGCCGAGCACGTCCTCGGCACCGGCAGAGCGCCGGTAGGCGTCTTCGTCGAGGGCGCGCTCAGGAGCGACCAGCACCAGACGCGAGATCCCCATCGTCTTCATCGCGCGCGCGGCGGCGCCGATATTGCCTGGATGCTGGGTACCGACAAGAACAAAACGGATGCGCTGACTGACGGACATGAACGGAGATTGGGGAGCTGTTCGGTCGTAGATGGTAAACTGCGCGACCGGTTTCGTGCCGGACCGCTCTTTTACCTTCGCCAATTCTTCAATTCTGCCTTCACGGGAGCTTTAACCATGCAGAAACCCGCCGTCACCGTCATGGTCAAAGCCGCCCGCCTCGCCGGCAATGTGCTGTTGCGCGGTATCAACAAGCTCGACTCGCTCAATGTGGTGCAGAAGGGCCGCATGGATTACGCCAGCGAAGTCGATGCCGATGCCGAGAAGGTCATCATCAAGGAACTCAAGCGCGGCTACCCCGAGTACGCCGTGTTCGGCGAAGAAGGCGGCGTGCAGGGCGGCAAGAGTGGCCGCTACACCTGGGTCATCGACCCGTTGGATGGCACCAGCAACTATCTGCGCGGCTTTCCGCATTACTGCGTGTCGATCGCGCTGGTGGAAAACGGCGAGCCTACCGATGCGGTGATCTTCGACCCGCTGCGCAACGAGCTGTTCACCGCCAGCCGCGGTGCCGGCGCGGTGCTCAACGACCGCCGCATCCGCATTGCCGAACGCAAGGACCTGGAAGGGGCGATGGTCCACACCGGTTTTCCGCCGCGCGAGCGTGCACGCATCAGTGCGCAGCTGAAGTGCGTCGATGCGCTGCTGGTGCAGGCCGAAGATGTGCGTCGCACCGGTTCTGCCGCGCTGGATCTGGCCTATGTGGCCTGCGGCCGCGCCGATGCGTATTTCGAAGCTGGCGTCAAAGCCTGGGACATCGCCGCCGGCGTGCTGCTGGTACGCGAAGCCGGTGGCCGGGTCTGCGACTACAAGGGCGCCACCCCGCCGCGCATGGACAACATGGGCCCGGAAACGCAGCAGATCGTGGCCGGCAACATCAAGATCAGCGATGCGCTGCAGAAGGTCATCGTCAACACCGGCTACGCGCGCGAGTTCGACGCCAAGTTCTGATCGCTCCCGACCCCAAGTTCTGCTCGACGCCCGCATAACGTAGGAGCGCGCCCGAGCGCGATGAGGCTTTCCCGGCAAAGCCCCTCGCGACCAGGGTCGCTCCTACAACAGCTAACGGCAAACGCACAAGGCCGGGATCGCTCCCGGCCTCTCCGTTCCAGTCCGATGCCAAGCCAATCGGCACCGCACGACGTAGGAGCGCGCCAGAGCGCGACGAAGCCTTCCACTGAAAGCCCCATCGCGACCAGGGTCGCTCTTACAAAGCAGATCGCAGACACAAAGAAGGCCGGGATCTCTCCCGGCCTCTTTGTTTATGGCGCCATTGTGACGGCGCCACGACAGAACTCAGGCGATCGCAGCGTGGTAGCGGCGCTCGACTTCTTCCCAGTTCACCGCGTTGTAGAACGCGCCGATGTATTCCGGGCGACGGTTCTGATACTTCAGGTAGTACGCGTGTTCCCACACGTCCAGACCCAGGATCGGGGTGTTGCCTTCGAACAGCGGGCTGTCCTGGTTGGCGGTGCTTTCGACCACCAGCTTCTTGTCCGGGGTCACGCTCAACCACGCCCAGCCCGAGCCGAAGCGGCTGACGGCGGCCTTGGTGAAGGCTTCCTTGAACTTCTCGAAACCACCGATGTCCTTGTCGATCGCCTTGGCGACCTCGCCCTTGGGCTCGCCGCCACCGTTGGGCGACAGTACGGTCCAGAACAGCGAATGGTTGGCGTGGCCACCACCGTTGTTGCGCACCGGGCCCTGCAGATTTTCCGGCAGGCTCTTCAGCTTGGACACCAACTCTTCGACCGGCAGGTCCGCATACTCGGTCCCTTCCAGCGCCGCATTGACGTTGTTGATGTAGGTCTGGTGATGCTTGGTGTGATGGATCTCCATCGTCTGCGCATCGATGTTCGGTTCCAGCGCGTCGTAGGCGTAAGGCAATTGCGGAAGGGTGTAAGCCATGCGTGTCTCCTGGACTTGCCGCCCGGCGAAGACCGGGCGTTGCGGGATAAATAGTAGGGACGGCGGCGGCGCTTACCAAGAGTGCTGGCAGGGAAACTTCATCCCATCGCACACCGCGTCGTGTTCGCTCCACACCTTGCACCATGCCCCGGTTACTTGGGCGTGAATCGCGTAGGCGTACACATGCCGCGGCGTTCAAAGTCGACACAGTCGCGCGACGGCATACTTGATCTGCTGTCTCCACAATCGCTTCCGGATCGTCTTCATGCGTAAGCCCGCTTTGCTGATCGTCGCCATCGTGCTGCTCGTCGCCGGCTTGTGGGGCGTGCGCGTGATGCAGACGCCCAAGCCGCAGTTCGCGCCGCAGCTCAACGCGCCGATCGCCGCAACAGCGCCGCCCGAACAGACGCCTCGGCAGCAGGGTCTTCCGGGTTTTCTGCCGACCGAAGCGATGGCCACTATCGTATTGATAAAGCGCGGCGGGCCGTTCCCGCATGCGCAGGACGGCAGCGTGTTCGGCAATCGCGAACAACGCCTGCCCGAGCGCGAGCGCGGCTACTACCACGAGTACACCGTGGAGACGCCCGGTAGCCCTGACCGCGGCGCACGCCGCATCGTCACTGGCGGCACGCCGCCGCAAGCGTGGTACTACAGCGACGATCATTACCAGAGCTTTAAATCGTTCAAGGGCCCCACGCCGGAGCAGGCTCCATGAGCGCAGGCGACTTCGCACTGGACCTGTCCGATCCGCAACAATCAGGCGTCTATCAAGCCGACACCGACGATCTGGACACCATGGCCGCGCTCGCCCGCGACGCCGGCCTGCGCATCCTGCGTGTGGATCTGGCCAGCTGCAGCGACAAGCACATGTTGCTGATGCGCCTGGCCACCCAACTGGATTTCCCGGTCAGCTTCGGTCGCAACTGGGACGCGCTCTCCGATGCCTTGCGCGACCTGGCCTGGCTGCCCGCATCACATGGCTATGCGCTGTTGATCAACGGCGCAGACGCACTCGCGCGCACTGCACCGAACGATCGCAACACCTTGCTGGATATTCTCGATGAAGCCGCCACTGCCTGGGCCGCGCGCGGGCTCACATTTGCAGCATTTGTGGCGCCTGCGAGTGCTTGCGACTGAGAGCGGCTAACAAACGCTGTAGCGATGGCGGCAACATGTTGGCCGCACTCGCCTTCGTTGGCGAATGACGCACTGTCGGGACTGGCAGCGAAATCTAGATGCGAATCAAAGGCTGGTTAGTCGAGTGCGCGGTGCCCTCACCGCTTGCAGGACACGCCGCAAGTACGTCCATGTAGGCTCGGTGGCGGCATCCATGCCGCCACACGGTCCCGCAAGCGGCGAGGACACCGCACCAGAATGTTCGTAGGTCGCTTCGTTGAAAGCCTGCCTGTTATTCATTCGCGTTGCGACGCTGATCGGACGCGCCGTCATCCAAAAAATGCGCTTATTGCACTGCTTGCAACCATGCACACCGACGCTCTCGACTGGTCCTTGCCCGCCTACCGTCGCGGGACCTTACGCGGCATGGATGCCGCGTAAGAGCCTACACGGACGTACTTGCGGCGTGTCCCGCGATGGTGGGCGGGCAAGGACCCTGCAGCAAACCCGCAGATCAGCCGCTCTACAAGTCATCTATCAGCTCGCGATGCTTGTTTGCCGCGCCTAAAAACCAAAGACCGGAACGCAGTCGTACGCCGGTTAAGCTATCAACTATCCAGCTCGCTCCAGCGCGCGAACGCCGCATCCAGCTGCGCCTGTGCATCGCCCAGCGCGGCGGTATGCGCGGCCATCGCTGCGCTGTCGCGCTGATAGAAGGCCGGGTCGTTCATCGCATTGGTGAGCGCTGCGACCTGCTGCTCCAGGCTGTCGATCAAGGCCGGCAACTGTTCCAGCTCGCGCGCATCCTTGTAACTGAGCTTGCGCTTGGGCGCAGCTTCCGCCGGTGCGGCAGCAGGCGCCACAGGCGTAGTCGCAGCCGCCGTCGCCGATGCCTTGGCAACCGCCATTGCATTGGGCGCCGGGGTGCGACGCTGACGCAGCGAATCGCTGTAACCACCGACGTAATCGCCGACCAGGCCCTCGCCTTCCATCACCAACGTGGAGGTCACCACGTTGTCGAGGAAGTCGCGGTCATGGCTGACCAGCAACAAGGTGCCGGTGTATTCGCCGAGCAGCTCTTCCAGCAGTTCCAGCGTTTCCACGTCAAGATCGTTGGTCGGTTCGTCCATCACCAGCAGGTTGGACGGCTGCGCAAACAGCCGCGCCAGCAGCAGGCGATTGCGTTCGCCACCGGAGAGACGGGTGATCGGCGCGCGGGCGCGCTCCGGGGTGAACAAGAAGTCCTGCAGATACGCATGCACATGCTTGCGCTTGCCGTTGATCTCGATGAAATCGCGGCCTTCGGCCACATTTTCGATCGCACTCCAGTCCTCGCGCAACGTGGAGCGGTACTGATCGAAATACGCGATCTGCAGATTGGTGCCGATGCGGATTTCGCCCTGCTGCGCCTGCAAGTCGCCCAGCAACAGCTTGAGCAAGGTGGTCTTGCCGCTGCCGTTGGGGCCGATCAGACCGATGCGGTCGCCCCGCTGGATGATGGTCGAAAAATCCTTGACCATCGTGCGCGCGCCGAACGCGAAACCGACCTCCTTGGTCTCGATCACCTTCTTGCCGGACGACTCGCCCTGCGAGACTTCCATGCGCACATTGCCGCTCAGATCGCGGCGCTGGCCACGTTCGTTGCGCATCGATTCCAGACGCCGCACACGGCCTTCGTCGCGGGTCCGCCGCGCCTTGATGCCCTGCCGGATCCAGATTTCTTCCTGCGCCAGCATCTTGTCGAAACGCGCATTTTCCTGCGCCTGCGCATTGAGCCGCTCTTCGCGACGGCGCTCATAATTGGCCCAGTCGCCGGGCCAGCTGGTGACCTGGCCGCGATCGATTTCGACGATGCGCGTGGCCAATGCACGCAGGAAGCGCCGGTCATGGGTGACGAACAACACGCTGCCGTTCCAGCCTTTCAGGAACGACTCCAGCCAATCGATGGCTTCGATATCCAGATGGTTGGTCGGCTCGTCCAGCAGCAGCACGTCCGGCGAAGACACCAGCGAGCGCGCCAGCAGCACGCGGCGCTTCATGCCGCCGGACAAGCGCGCAAACTCGGCATCGCCATCCAGTTCCAGCTTGGTCAGCGTCTCGGTGACGCGCTGATCCAGCGCCCAACCGTCGGCTGCGTCGATCTTGGCCTGCACCTTGCCGAACGCATCGCCATCGAACACCTCGGCATGGCTGAGCTGATGGAATTCGGCCAGCCAATGGCCAAGCTCGCCCAGGCCATCGGCCACCACCTCGAACACGCTGCCGCCGGTGCCCTGCGGCACCTCCTGCTCCAGCCGCGCGATACGCACGCCCTGTTGCACGCGCACTTCGCCGTCGTCGGGCTTGAGCTCGCCGGCGATCAATTTCATCAAGGTCGATTTGCCGGCGCCGTTGCGGCCGATCAGGGCGATACGCTCGCCCGGCTCGATCGTGAGGTCGGTTTTTTCCAGCAACAAGGGGCCGCCGACGCTGTAGTCGACGCTTTGCAGAGTGATTAAAGGCATGGGCCAATTGTACGGGAATCGGGAATGGTGAATCGGGAATGGAAAAGCCTCGCCGTTGCGATTCCCCATTCCCCACTCCCGATTCCCGCTAAAATGCGCCATGAACGAATTCTCCGCGCTGCCGCTGTCGCCGGCCCTGGCCCCCGGCATCGACGCCCTTGGCTACACCGTCCTTACTCCCATCCAGGCGCAAAGCCTGCCGCCGATCCTGCAAGGGCTCGACGTCATCGCACAGGCCCCCACCGGTAGCGGCAAGACCGCCGCCTTCGGGCTGGGCCTGCTGCAAAAGCTAGATCCCGCGCTGACCCGCGCGCAGGCGCTGGTGCTATGCCCCACCCGCGAGCTGGCCGATCAGGTCGGCAAACAGCTGCGCAAGCTGGCCACCGGCATTCCGAACATGAAACTAGTGGTACTGACCGGCGGCATGCCGCTGGGCCCGCAACTGGCCTCGCTGGAAGCGCACGACCCGCAAGTGGTGGTCGGCACGCCCGGGCGTATCCAGGAACTTGCGCGCAAGCGCGCGCTGCATCTGGGCGGCGTGCGCACGCTGGTGCTGGACGAGGCCGACCGCATGCTCGACATGGGCTTCGAAGAACCCATCCGCGAGATCGCCAGCCGCTGCGACAAACACCGTCAGAGCCTGCTGTTTTCGGCCACCTTCCCGGACATCATCCGTACGCTTGCGCGCGAGATCCTGAAGGACCCGATCGAAATCACCGTCGAAGGCGCCGACAACGCGCCGGAAATCGACCAGCAATTCTTCGAGGTCGACCCGACCTATCGACAGAAAGCCGTCGCCGGGCTGCTGCTGCGCTTCAATCCCGAGTCCAGCGTGGTGTTCTGCAATACCCGCAAGGAAGTGGACGAAGTGGCCGGCTCGCTGCAGGAATTCGGCTTCTCTGCGCTGGCCCTGCATGGCGACATGGAACAGCGCGACCGCGATGAAGTACTGGTGCGCTTCGTCAATCGCAGCTGCAACGTGTTGGTGGCCAGCGATGTGGCCGCGCGCGGACTGGACGTGGAAGACCTGGCGGCGGTGGTCAATTACGAGCTGCCCACCGACACCGAAACCTACCGCCACCGCATCGGCCGCACTGCGCGCGCGGGCAAGCGCGGGCTTGCACTCAGCCTGGTGGCCTCACGCGAAACAGGGCGCGCCCAGGCATTGGAAGCCGAACAAGGCCAGCCGTTGAAGTGGTCGCGTGCACCGTTGGCCACCGCGCGCCCGGCACAGCTGCCGCAGGCGGCCATGACCACCTTGCGCATCGACGGCGGCAAGACCGACAAACTCCGCGCAGGCGACATTCTCGGCGCGTTGACCGGCGAAGCCGGGCTCTCGGGCGCGGCGATCGGCAAGATCGCGATCTACCCCACCCGCTCCTATGTCGCCATCGCCCGCGCGCACGTCGCCAAGGCACTGGCGCATCTGCATGCGGGCAAGATCAAGGGGCGTCGGTTCCGGGTCAGCAAGCTGTAATCAGCGGCCCGGCAGATACCCTGCCGCCATACGATTAAGCGGAGGTGCTGAAGCGCCTGCCGCACGATCTACATGGATGCGCACTCTCGCGCATCCATGTAGCCAGACGCTCGATCGGCAAGCCGCTCAATCAGCAAGCTGTGTGAATCAGTAGCTCAACGTGGCCAGCAACGGCACGTCATCGGCCCACTTGCTGCGGCCCTGCAGCGCCAGCAACTCGACCAGCACCGCCGCACCGACCACTTCCAGTTCCAGCTGTGCAGCAAGCCCCAGCGCCGCACGCAGCGTGCCGCCGGTGGCGAGCACGTCATCGACGATCAACACGCGCGCGCCACGCGGCAACGCGTCTTCGTGCATTTCGATGCGATCGGTGCCGTATTCCAGCGCGTATTCCTGGACCAACGTCCGCCCGGGCAGCTTGCCTGGCTTGCGCACCGGCACAAAACCGGTGCGCAGTTCGCGCGCCAGCGCCGCGCCCAGAATGAAACCACGCGCCTCGATGCCAAGGACCGCGTCCAGCGGCGTGGTGCGCCAGGGCTGCGCCATTTCGTCCAGCGCCGAGGCAAAGTCCGGGCCGTCCGACAGCAGCGGGCTGATGTCCTTGAAGACGATGCCCGGCTTGGGAAAGTCGGCGATATCGCGGATCCGTTCAGCCCAATGGTTGGGTCCGGAAGAATTAGTGCCGGCGCAGCGGGTGCAGTCAGTCATGGTGGCGATGGCGTCAAGGCCGGTGGGGACCACCCTATTCTAGGCTGCGCAGACCCGTGACGCCGCGTTTACGACATACGTGCATCTGAGTGCGTCAGGAACTGCACGACAGCATCGAGCAGCCGGCGCGGTCGCGCGCCCACTCCGGCCGCCGCGCGGCAAACGCATCGCGGCCCGGTTGGTCGTCGCAGGGCCGGCGCATGACCTCGAGCAGTTCCTGCACGCCGGAGGGATCGCCCTGCTCTGCCAGATCGATCGCCTGCTGCGCCAGATAGTTGCGCAGCACGTAGCGCGGGTTGGCCAGGCGCATGCGTTCGCGGCGTTGGTCCGGCGATAGTGTGTCTTGACCCAGCCGTGTGGCATAGCGTTGCAGCCATTCCTGCAACTGCCCGGCGTGCGCAAGGCGCTTGTCCTGGTCGTAGAACGCTTCGCGCAGCAGCTCCGGGTCGGGATGCTCCGGCGACAACTCGATCAGGCCACGAAACGTCAGCGTCATGTCCATCTCGGCCGCATGCATCAATTCACGCAACACATCGATCAAGTGCAGATCCTCGTCGCGGCAGTCGGCCAGACCCAGCTTGGCCGCGGTGTCGCGGCGGTCGCAGGCCAGGTAGGTATCGCGGAAGTGGTCCAGCCCCTGCTGCAACGGCGCCGCATCGGCAAACAGTGGCGCCAGCGCCTGCGCCAGGCGTCCCAGGTTCCAGTACGCCACTTGCGGCTGGGTGCCGAAGCGGTAACGCCGGCCCTGCGCATCGGTGGTATTCGGCGTCCAGTCCGGGTCGTAGTCGTCGACCCAGCCATATGGGCCGTAATCGATGGTCAGGCCCAGGATCGACATGTTGTCGGTGTTCATCACCCCATGCACGAAACCGACCCGCATCCAGTGCGCCACCATCACGGCGGTGCGCTCGCAGACCTGCGCAAACCAGGCCGCGTACAGATTCTCGCCAGCACCTTCCAACTCCGGGAAATCGCGTGCAATGGTGAAATCCGCCCACTGCCGCAGCAGCGCGCTATCCCCGCGCGCACTGGGCAATTCGAAGTTGCCGAAGCGGATGAACGATGGCGCCACCCGGCATACGATGGCGCCAGGCTCGCGCTGCGGCCGGCCGTCGTAAAACATGTCGCGCACCACTGCATCGCCGGTCGTGACCAGGCTCAGTGCGCGCGTGGTCGGCACACCCAGATGGTGCATCGCTTCGCTGCACAGGAATTCTCGAATCGACGAGCGCAGCACGGCGCGCCCATCGGCACCACGCGAATACGGCGTCGGGCCAGCGCCCTTGAGCTGCAATTCGTAGCGAACACCATCGACCCCGATCGCCTCGCCCAGCGAGATCGCACGGCCATCGCCGAGCTGGCCGGCCCAATGCCCGAACTGGTGCCCGCCATAATTGACCGCCCACGGCTGCATGCCCGGATACAACGCGTTGCCACCAAACACCTCGGCAAAACGGGCACTGGCAAGCTCGGCCTCGTCCAGCCCGAGTTGCTGCGCCATCTCGGCGGAATAGGCCAGTAGCCTTGGCGCTGCGACCGGCGTCGGCGACACCGACGACCAGGCAGCGACCACATCCCGGCGACGCGGCCCTTCTTCCGGATCACCAGGCAACTGCTGACGCAGTCGGTTGTCGAACTGGATATCTGTCATGGCAAAAAGCCTAGGCCAGAGCGGGTGAACTTCGCATGGGTGAACAGCGCATCCTATTCGCTACCTGCCTCGTATCCGATTCGAGACACGCTGAACAGTCAGGATCCAGCTGCACTCGCACTTGCTCATCACGGCCTCAGATTTACTCATCTCAGTTATTACAGCGACCCTACCCATGCGCTTGCACACTTCCCGTTGGTTTCGCCCTACCCTTCTGCTGCTGGGCTCGTTAAGCCTGAGCGCCTGCAGCAGCGTGTTCTACGGCGGCATCAACGCCGCGTCCAGCCGCAGCGGCGTCACCGAACACCGTAACCAGGTCTTCGACCCGGAACACGGTCTGGCGCTGGACGTCTACCAACCGCGCGGCGCCGTCGATGCGCCGGTGGTGGTGTTTTTCTACGGCGGCACCTGGAAGCGTGGCGCCCGCGCCAACTATCGCTGGTTCGGCCGCTCGCTGGCCCGCGAGGGCGTGGTGGTGATGGTGGCCGACTATCGAAAGTATCCGCAGGTCCGGCTGGACGGCTTCATGACCGATGCCGCACAGGCCACCGCCTGGAGCCACCAGCACGCACGCGCCTACGGCGGAGACCCAGCCCGCCTGGCCGTGATGGGCCACTCCGCAGGTGCGCACATCGCCGGACTGCTCGCCACCGATCGCCGATGGCTGCAGGCACAGGGCATGCAGCCACGCCAACTCTGCGGTTTCGTCGGCCTCGCAGGCCCTTACGACTTCTCGCCGATGACCGACCCTGAATTGATCCAGATCTTCGGCACTTCACCTGCCGAACAGGAAGCCTCACAACCCATTCGTCATGTGGATGGGGACGAGCCGCCGATGTTGCTGCTGCACGGCGATGCCGACCACGTGGTGGAACCGCGTAACAGCACGGTTCTCGCAGCAGCCGAACAACAGGCAGGTGTCCAGGCGCACCGCATTTTTTATCCAGGAATGGGCCATATGCGTTTGGTGCTGTCACTCCGCAAGGACTCGCAAGTGATGCGCGACACGTTGCAGTTCCTGCGGCAGTGTCGCGCGCCCTGAGGTCTGGACGTGCGCGCGCAGGTGGTTGCGCGCGGGATTGGACGTCGGGATTGGGGAGTCGCAAACCAGACGAATGGCGGCAAGCAAAGTGATCTCTAGCTTGCCGCAGCATTACGGCTCGCCAAGCCGCTGCCAGCATTACTCTGGGGACTTGCGTCCCATCAGCTCGAACGGGCCGGCCTTTTTCAGCGCCGCCTGATACGCCGGACGCGCTTCGATCCGCTCCAGAAACGCGCGCAAACGCGGATAATTTTCAAACCCGCCGCCACGCGCCGCGGCGGCCTGCACCGGAAAGCTCATCTGGATGTCGGCCGCAGTAAAGCGCTCACCGGCGAACCAGTTGCTGGCCTGCAGGGATTGCTCCATCCAATCCAGATGCAGCTTGAGTTGCGGGCTGACGAAGCCCGACATCGCCTTGTCCGCAATCGCGCGTGCAATGGGCTTGACGAAAAACGGCATCGGCGCACTGCGAATGCGCGCGAAGATCAGCGTCATCAACAATGGCGGCATCGCCGAGCCTTCGGCGTAATGCATCCAGTAGCGAAACTGCATGCGCTCCGGCGAATCCTGCGGACGCGGCGATGGCGACAGGGCGCATTCGGTGTCGTAGCGTTCGGTCAGGTACTCCATGATCGCGCCGGACTCGGCCACGGTCAGATCGCCATCCACAATCAGCGGCGATTTGCCCAGCGGATGGATCGCACGCAATGCGGCAGGCGCCAGCATGGTCTTGGGGTCGCGCTCATGCCGCACGATCTGGTACGGCAGCGCCATTTCTTCCAGCAGCCACAGCACGCGCTGGGAACGGGAATTATTGAGATGGTGGACAGTGATCATGAGAAGGGCTGCGCGCGGAAAGCGCACATCCTACCCATCCATGCGTCGTCGCCGCGCTCACTCGCGCCTGCAGTCACCGCGCTGCTGACGATGTAAGCGCATTGCTCAAACGACGCCCAATAAAAAACGCCGGTCGCTTGCGCGACCGGCGTTTTTGGCAACCTTACGGTTGCAGACGGATTAGACCGCCTGCACCTGGTCAGCCTGCATGCCCTTCTGGCCCTGCACGGCGACGAAGGTGACCTTCTGGCCTTCCTGCAGCGACTTGAAGCCGGTGCCCTGGATGGCACGGAAGTGCACGAACAGGTCCGGGCCGCTTTCCGGGGTGATGAAGCCGAAGCCCTTGGCATCATTGAACCACTTCACGGTACCGCTCTGACGATCTGACATTTACAAACTCCTGAACTATAGATGGATAAATCGCAGCGTCCGAAAAGCCGGAGCTGAGACTGAGTTGCAGGCGTTGGTAAAGCGGAACGATGAAGCGAGATCTGTAACGATCCGGCTGCATCAGGCCACGATTCACGGTGACCCTTGCAAACACAGTGCGTGCACAATACTCGCGATTCCGATAAAAAGCGACACCCCGCGTCAAAATTTTTACTATCGGGCCAAATCCGACCGCATGTCAGGTCCCTTCCCTATCGATATCACCTTATGAATACGCCTAGTACGCCAACCCAGGCGCAGATCTGGGTCGATGCTGATGCCTGTCCTGCCGTGGTCCGCGACATTTTGTTTAGAGCTGCCGTGCGCACCGGCACCGCAGTGACCCTGGTCGCCAATCATTTCCTGCCCACGCCACGCCTGGCGCATGTGCGCGCCGTCCAGGTTCCGGGCGGACCGGACGCGGCCGATGATGCCATTGCCGAACGGGTTGCCGCCGGCGATCTTGTCGTCACGCAGGAAATTCCATTGGCCGCCCGTGTCCTGGAGCAAGGCGCGACCGCCATCAGCGCGCGCGGCGAGCCATTCACCGACAACTCCATCAAGGAGCGCCTGTCGGTACGCAGCTTTTTGGAAGAACTGCGCGGTGCCGGCGTCGCCACCGGTGGGCCGCCTGCGCTGCATGCACGCGACCGCCAGGCATTTGCTGCGCAACTGGACCGCTGGCTGGCCGCGCATCCGCGCACCTAGCGCAGCACGCCGGCCTTGCAGCGGCGGCGTATCATGAGCGCCCTTTGCAACCGGCATCCTGATGGCTCTTACCGCCACCGTCCGCAGGGCGGAACTTCAGATCAGCGACATGGACCGTGGCTATTACACCAACCATTCGCTGACCCTGGCCCAGCACCCCTCCGAAACCGACGAGCGCCTGATGGTGCGGCTGCTGGCGTTCGCGCTGTTTGCCGACGACCGTCTGGAGTTCGGCCGCGGGCTGAGCAACGACGACGAGCCCGACCTATGGCGGCGCGATTACACCGGCGACCCGGATCTGTGGATCGACCTCGGCCAGCCGGACGAAAGCCGCGTGCGCAAGGCCTGCAATCGCTCGCGTGAGGCAGTGGTGATCGGCTACGGCGGCCAGGCCACCGAAACCTGGTGGAAGAAGCAGGCCAATGCGCTCGGCCGACAACGCAACCTGCGCGTGCTGGAACTCGATTCGCAGGCCACCGAGGCGCTTGGCGCCCTGATCCAGCGCGGCATGCGCTTCGATGTGATCATCCAGGACGGCGAGGTGCAGATGCTGGCCGACCACGGCAGCGTCACCCTGACTCCGATGGTGCGGCAAGCCCCGGCCGAATGAGCACGCGTTACGACGTGCTGGTCATCGGTGCCGGCGCGGCTGGACTGATGAGCGCCTTCACCGCCGGCCGACGTGGCCGCCAGGTGCTGGTGATCGACCACGCCAACAAGGTCGGCAAGAAGATCCTGATGTCCGGTGGCGGGCGCTGCAACTTCACCAATACCGGCACCACGCCCGGCAATTTTTTGTCGGCCAATCGCCACTTCTGCAAGTCTGCGTTGGCCCGCTACAGCCCTGCGGATTTCGTGGAGATGGTCGAGCGCCACGGTATCGCCTATCACGAGAAAGAGCTGGGCCAGCTGTTCTGCGATATCTCGTCCAAGCAGATCGTGCGCATGTTGCTGGACGAATGCGACGCGGCGAGCGTGCAGGTGCGTACCGATTGCCAGGTGCTCTCGGTCCAGCGTGGCAGCGAAGGCTTCAGTGCCGAAACCAGCCAGGGACGCGTGCAGGCGCAATCGCTGATCGTGGCCACCGGCGGGCTGTCGATTCCGAGCATGGGCGCCAGCGGCTTCGGCTATACGCTGGCCAAACAGTTTGGCCACGAGCTGCTGCCGACACGCGCCGGGCTGGTTCCGCTGACGCTGAGTGGCAAGCATCAGGAGCGGCTGCAGGAGTTGTCCGGGCTGGCCTTGCCGATTGAGGCGCACTGCAACGGGGTCAGCTTCCGCAACTTCATGCTGCTCACCCACCGCGGCGTCAGTGGCCCGGCGATCCTGCAGATCTCCTCGTATTGGCAGCCCGGCGATGATCTGCGCCTGGACCTGCTGCCCGGGCAGGATGCTGCAGCATGGTTGCGCGAACAAAAAAATCAACGCGGCGCCACCGAACTGCGCAATGTACTGGCCGATGTGCTGCCGCGACGCTTTGCGCAGCGCCTGTGCGAAGTGTGGCTGCCGGACAAGCCGGTGCGTCAGCTCGATCCGCCGCAACTGCAGAGCGCGGCCGACCTGCTCGGCGCATTTCCGCTGGCCGCCAGCGGAACCGAAGGCTACCGTACCGCTGAAGTAACGCTCGGCGGTGTCGATACCAACCAGGTCTCCAGTGCATCCATGGAGTCGCGTCTGGTGGCCGGCTTGTATTTCGTCGGCGAGGTGCTGGATGTAACGGGATGGTTGGGCGGCTACAACTTTCAGTGGGCATGGGCATCCGGTCACGCCGCAGGAAGCGTCGCTTAAGCCTATGCTGGGTGATAGAAACGTGGACCAAGTCTCACCCCGGATGCGGGCTTGTCCACACACATGGACGCCTCCCACCCCCTTCGTGTATTTAGAGCCGTCTCCAGGAAGCCGCGCATGCAGAAAGATAAAGATCTCACCCTCCGCCTGATGATCGTCGACGACAGTGTGGAGAGCGCGGAGGCGATCGTGACCGCATTGCGCAACGGCGGCATTGCAGTGCGTCCATCGCGGCCGCAGACCCTGGAAGACCTCGCCAGCATGTTGTCCGGCCAGATCGATCTGGCCCTGCATGGCCAGGCGCTGCAGATTCCGATGAACGCGCTGCAGCAGCAGATCGCGAGCAGCGGCAAGGACATTCCGATCATTCTGCTGGCCGAACGGATCGAAGAAAACGCGTTGGTCGAGGCTGCTTCGCACGGCATTCGCGCGCTCGTGCTGCGGCATCGTCCGGAGCATCTGCTGGCACTGGTGCGTTCGGAATGGGCCGATCTGCAAGCCCGGCGCGGACTGCGCCGCATCGAAGCGCAGATGCGCGAAACCGAGCGGCGGTGCGATGCCTTGATCGCGTCTTCGCGCGACCCCATCGCCTACGTGCACGAGGGCATGCATATCCGTGCCAACGAGGCGTATCTGGAGATATTCGGCTTCGAGTCGTTCGAGGATGTCGAGGGCGTGTCGTTGCTGGACATGATCGCCGCGCAATACGTCGACGATTTCAAGCAATTGCTCAAGTCACTGTCCAAGGGCGAACCGCCGCCGGCGCAATACAAGGTCGACGCGCGCCGACTGGAAGGCGACACCTTTCCGGCGACGATGGAATTTGCCACCGCCACGTATGAAGGCGAGCCGTGCATCCAGGTGGTGTTCCGCCGCCGCGAGGAATTCGACCCGGAACTGGCACGCGAGGTCGAAGATCTGCGCCAGCGCGATCAGGTCACCGGCCTGCTCAACCGGCCGACCTTCATGGTCGCGCTGGAACAGGCGGTGGCACGGGCCGGTCGCAGCGAAGGCCAATCCGGCTTCCTGCTGATCGAGCCGGACCATTACGCGCGGCTATTGCCCGAAATCGGCCTGGATTCGGCCGACGCGTTGATCGCCGCCCTGGCCGCGCACGTGGCCAGCGTGCTGGATGACAGCGTGGTGGCGGCGCGCTTCGGCGAGCACAGCTTTGCGTTGCTGATGGACGGCAACTACGCGCGCACCCACGCATTGGCAGAAATGGTGCGCGATGCGTTCGCGCAGCATGTCTTCAGCATCGGCGCGCGCTCGGCCACGGTCACGGTGAGCATTGGCGGGGTGCAGATCGGCGAAAAGATCGCCAGCATCGGCCAGGTGCTCAATCGCGGCACCGAGGCGGTACGCACCACTGCCGAGCTCGGCGGCAATGCGGTCAGCATCTATGACCCGGCCGCCTCTGATCGCGCCGAAGAAGAACGCATCGAACGTTGGGTAGAACAGCTGCGCGAAGCACTGGTCGGCGATGGCTTCTCGCTGCACTACCAGCCTGTTCTCAACCTGCAGGGCGAACCGGTGGAGTTGTACCAGGCGTTTCTGCGGCTGGAACGCAATGGCGAAATCATGTCGCCGAACGCGTTTATCGCCATCGCCGAAGAGCACGACCTGATCACCGAAATCGACCGCTGGGTGGTGGCGCGCGCGATTCGCCAGCTCGGCGAGCGGCAGCGTGCCGGACACAAGACACACCTGTTGGTGCGGATCGGACCGAACTCGTTCTCCGACCCACAGATGATCGACACCATCCGCGAGCAATTGGCGGTGTATGGCGTGCCCGGCGAGCGGCTGTGGCTGCAGACGCCGGAATCGAAGGTGTTCACGCATCTGCGCAACGCCCAGCAGTTTCTGGCCTCGCTGTCTTCGATGGGCTGCAAGGTGGGGCTGGAACAATTCGGTTCGGGCCTGGATTCGTTCCAGTTGCTGGCGCACTTCCAGCCGGCATTTCTCAAGCTGGATCGCGGCATCACCGGCGATGTCGCATCGGCCCGCGAAAGTCAGGAAAAAATTCGCGAGATCACCTCGCGCGCGCAACCGGCCGGCATCCTCACCGTGGCCGAATTCGTGGCCGATGCGCAGTCGATGAGCAGCTTCTTCAGTGCCGGCGTGGACTATGTGCAAGGCGACTTCGTCGCACCGACCGGGCCGTTGATGAACTACGAGTTCGGCTGAGGCCTTGCCGAGGCAAGCGAAAGACCAACGATCAAAGCTAGGTGAGTCGAGGGCGCGGTGCCCTCACCGTTCGCGGGACACGCCGTGAACCCGTCCATGGGGGCTCGGTAGCGGCATCCATGCCGCCACACGGTCCCGCAATCGGTGAGGACACCGCACCAGACAGTTTGCTGCCGCTTGAAAACATGCACACCGACCATCTCGACTGGTCCTTGCCCGCCCCACCGTCGCGGGACCTTACGCGGCATGGATGCCGCGTAAGAGCCTACAGGGACGTACTTGCGGCGTGTCCCGCGATGGTGGGCGGGCAAGGGCCCTGCAGCCAATCAACAGATCAGCCGCTCTACAACCGATCTATCCGCGCTGACCAGCCACTTCAAGACAATCGACAGCAGTGCCGCCTTATCGCGCAGTACCGTTCGCGGCACGCAGCGCAGCGATGCGTTCGGTCAGCGGCGGATGGCTCAGGAACAGACGACGCAAGCCGTCGCCTACACCGCCGGAGATCCCGAACGCCTGCACCTGCGAGGGCAAGGTGTTCTGGCCGTGATTGAGCGACAAGCGCTCCAGCGCGGCGATCATCTTGCTGCGCCCTGCCAGCTGCGCACCACCGGCATCGGCACGAAACTCGCGACGGCGCGAAAACCACATTGCGATCATGGTCGCGAACAAACCGAATACCATCTCCAGCGCGAACACGATGATGTAATACGCAAAACCGCGGCCACCTTCGCGATTGCTGGAGATGGCGCCGTCGATGACACCGCCGACCACACGCGCCAGCACGATCACGAAGGTATTGAGCACGCCTTGCAGCAGCGCCATGGTGACCATATCGCCGTTGGCGACGTGCGCGATTTCATGGCCCAACACCGCTTCGGCCTCGTCCTGGCTCATGTTCTGCAGCAAGCCGGTGGACACCGCCACCAAGGCATTGTTGCGATTGGCGCCAGTGGCGAAGGCGTTGATCTCCGGGCCGTCGTAGACCGCCACCTCCGGCATGCCGATGCCGGCCGCCTGCGCCTGGCGACGCACGGTCTCCAGCAGCCAGCGCTCGGTCGGCGTGCGCGGCTCGGTGATGACATGGGCGCCGGTGCTGCGCTTGGCCATGAACTTGGACAGCAGCAAAGAAACGAGCGACCCACCAAAACCGAACACGGCCGCCATCACCAACAAGCCGCTCATCTGCGCGGGATTGACGCCCAGCACGGACATGACGATGCCGGCCAGCATCAGCACCGCAAAATTGGTCAGCAGAAACAGGAAAATGCGGTTGAACATGGCGCGATGACTCCACACATGCGGGAATGAACTGCTGCGGATTTGCGGCCGCCAGCGCTTGAAATCAAGCAAGCATCTGACCGAAGATTCAGCTGCCCATGTCATCACCCAGCTACCGCGGCCGCTTTGCGCCCTCCCCCACCGGCCCCCTGCACTTCGGCTCCCTGCTGGCGGCCTTCGGCAGCTGGCTACTCGCGCGGCATGCCGGCGGTGAGTGGTGCGTGCGCATCGAAGACATCGACCCGCCGCGTGCCGAGCCCGGCGCCACCCAACGCCAGTTGCGCACGTTGGCGGCATTCGGGCTGAGCTCGGACATCCCGGTGATATATCAATCCGATCGCGACGCGCAGTACGCCGCGGCTCTGACCACGTTGCTGGAGCCCGGGCTGGCCTTCGAATGCAGCTGCAGCCGCGCCGACCTCGCAGGCATGGGCGGCATCCACCATGCCTGTGTAGCGCCGCTGGGTACCCGCCGCGCGGTGCGCCTGCGGGTGCCGCCGCAGGCGCCGGTCGGCTTCGACGACGCACTGCAGGGCCACGTGATGCAGGACGTATATGCCGAGGTGGGCGATGTGGTGCTGCGCCGCGCCGATGGCTACTGGGCCTACCAGCTGGCGGTGGTGGTGGACGATGCCGCGCAAATCATCACCGATGTGGTGCGTGGCGCGGACCTACTCGACTCCACCCCGCGCCAGCTGCTGCTGCAGCGCGCCCTGGGCCTGCCGCAGCCGCGCTATCTGCATCTACCGCTGATCCTGGATGGCGACGGCCGCAAGCTATCCAAGTCGCATGACGCACCCGCACTGGACGATGCCGACCCGCTGCCGGCCCTGCACGCCGCCTGGGCCGCACTAGGACAGAACGCGGCAGCACTGCCGCGGCATGCTGCAGTCGACACACTGCTGCAACATGCCGTGCAGCATTTTTCGCCTCAACTGCTGCCCCGCCACCACATCCGAACGTGACCGAACGCGCATCACAGCGCCTGCGTGACTAGAATTGCGACCCAGCACCGGCAACCGGGCGCGGCGCCAGTGTCCGCGTCCCACTCGCCTACCATCTGTTCATTGGAGTCGTCATGACATCTCGCGTCGCATTGATCACCGGCGGCACCGGCGGCATTGGCACCGCCATCTGCAAGCGCCTGGCCGACCAGGGGCACCGGGTCGCCAGCAATTTCCGCAATGCCGAAAAAGCCCGCGCATGGCAGCAGCGCATGCAGGCGCAGGGCTACGAGTTCGCCCTGTTTCGCGGCGATGTGGCCTCCTCCGAACATGCGCGCGCCTTGGTCGAGGAAGTGGAAACCTCACTCGGGCCGATCGAAATACTGGTCAACAACGCCGGCATCACCCGCGATACCACCTTCCACCGCATGACCGCCGAGCAGTGGCATGAGGTCATCAATACCAACCTCAATTCGGTCTTCAACGTCACCCGCCCGGTGATCGAGGGCATGCGCAAGCGCGGCTGGGGGCGGGTGATCCAGATCAGCTCCATCAACGGATTGAAGGGCCAGTACGGGCAGGCCAACTACGCCGCCGCCAAGGCCGGCATGCACGGCTTCACCATCTCGCTGGCGCGCGAAAACGCGGCATTCGGGGTGACCGTCAACACCGTCTCGCCAGGCTACGTGGCCACCGACATGGTGATGGCGGTGCCGGAAGAGGTGCGCGCCAAGATCGTTGCCGACATCCCCACGGGGAGGCTGGGTCGCCCGGAAGAGATCGCCTATGCGGTGGCATTCCTGGTCGCAGAAGAGGCCGCCTGGATCACCGGATCCAACCTGGATATCAACGGCGGCCATCACATGGGCTGGTAGCGTTTGCTGCACCTTCGCGCTGCAGCATGAAATTTCCTTAGAAATCATGCTGCGCAGCATTTTTTTGGTGTCTGCTTAAGAAAATAAGGCCTTTTGCTGTTGCAAGCGCTGTTGCGGTGCGCCATCCTGCGCGCACTATCGTTGTGAGTGAACGTTCCATGGCCGGACTTCGCATCATCAAGAAGTATCCCAATCGCCGTCTTTACGACACGGAAATTTCCAGCTACATCACCATAGAGGATGTGCGTCAGCTCATCATCGACGGCGAAGAATTCGAAGTACGCGACGCCAAGAGTGGCGAAGACCTCAGTCGCGCCGTATTGCTGCAGATCATTGCCGACCGCGAACAGGACGGCGAGCCGATGCTCTCCACCCAGTTGCTGAGTCAGATCATCCGTTTCTACGGCGACTCGCTGCAGGGCTTCATGGGCAACTACCTGGAGCGCAGCATGCAGGTGTTTCTGGATCAGCAGCAGCAGTTCCGCCAGCAGATGGGCAACCTGCTTGGGCAGACCCCGTGGGCAATGATGAATCAGCTGACCGAGCGCAACCTGGAGTTGTGGCAGGAATTCCAGCGCAATTTCGGAGCCGGCTTCGGTCGTCCAGGTGGCCCTGGCATGCCGCCGACACCACCGGGCTCCACGGGTGTGGGCAGCGGCCCGATGGGGACCGGCACGCACAAGGGAACCGGTACACACGGCACGTCCAGCAACACGGGCACCACCGGCAAGGCCCGCAATCGCGGCTGAAAGACGACTGCTGCGCGGGCGCGTGACACGCTGCCGGCGCAGCCAGATCAGCGGCCGGCCTGCTCCGTGCAGGCCGAGCAGATCCGCTCCACGTGGTAGCCACGTGCACGCAGACGCTCTACCACGCCGTCGCTACCCAGCAGATGCAGCGTACCGACCACCACCAGCGTGGTTCCGCTGCCTTTACCTAGCCGTTGCTCCAGGAGCGGCACCCAACGCGCATTGCGCTCGACGTTGATGTCCTGATACAGCGCCGGGTATTGCCGACGCATGTCTTCGGCCATTTGCGTGGATAGCGTATGCACATCGCCATTGCGCCAGGCCGTGTGCAGCTGACGCACCTGATCGGTGGCCTCCGCCTCGTCCAGCGACTCTTCCAGCAACTGATGCTGCTCGGTGGGCGACATGCCATCGAGCATGGCGATCTGTTGTTCGGCCCGCTCCAGGCCATCGGCCGGTTTGCCCTTGGCCTGCGCCTGCTCCATCAGGTAATGATCCAGACCGGCGTTCGGGTCCATGCCTTGCCGGCTCATCTCGGCCAGGCTGATCGTCAAGGCGACAAACCAGGGCTCGAGTGGCTGCAGGGTGTCGAGCGACATGCCGTATTTGCGCGCGTAGGCGCTCAAGGCCTGCCAAGTTTTTGCATCGAGCGCGTCCTGCAACCGGCGCCCGTCGCTGCGCCTTGCCGCCTGCAGCATGCGGCCGGCCAGCTCCGGCGATTGCGCATCCGATGGCGGTAGTTCGAACACCAGCCGGTCGGCCTTGGCGAAGGCCTGCATGACGTCCGGCGACAGCGGGTAATCGCCGGGCTTGAGCACATGGAACGAGCCCAGCAGATACAACGTGCCGCCCTTGCCATCGACCTTCCACAACAACGGCACTGGTGGTCCGGCCGCAGCCTCGCCGCCGGCACGCGCCCAGGTCGGTGCCACCGCCCCGCTCCACAGCGCCACGCAGATCAGTCCGCTGCTGCACCATGTTGCAAGTCGGGTTCGCGCGCTTGTCTTTACCACGTCGATTTTCTCCACGTCAGTGCGGCACCTTGTAAGCCTTCTCGCCCGCCGATACGGCCAGGTCGATACGGTTCTCCGGTGGCGGCAACAGACAGGTCGCGAACGGCGTAAACGCGCACGGCGGGGTGTAGGCGCGATTGAAGTCGATCACCACATGCCCGGAGGCATCGGCGACATCCAGATCCAGAAAGCGCCCGGCCGGGTAGCTCCCATGCCCGCTGGGACGGTCGGCGAACACCACGAACATCGGCCGCCCCGGTTCGCCGATGGTTTCCAGCCGATAGGGCTTGCCGTCGCGCTCGAATTCGACTGCCCCGGCGTTCGGCTGCTCGCTGCTGATGCCGACGATATCCACCATCGGGATGGTCTTGCCGACATCGTTGGGCACGTAGCGTCCGCTGATACGCCAGGACGGATCGACTGGCCAGTATTCCAAACCGGCAAAGCCGGTGCGCGATGGTGCATCGGCATGCTTGACCCGCAGCGCATTGCGGTCGCCGCGACGGATCAGGCTCAACACGCCCTTGCCGTCATCGAAATGGATCAAGGTCGGCTGTGGGTCGTCATCGGAGTGGAAGCGGATCCTGCCGGTCAGCGGTTTGCCATCGACGGTCAGCGCTACGCCGCGCTCGGGCACGAACCAGACCGTGTTGGCCTCGGAGGACACCATGCCCATCTTGGGCGGCCCGACCGCCAGCTTGATGCCGCTGTCGGCACTGCTGCCGATGTAGTGCGCTTTCAGCGATAGCCAGTGCAGGCCGACCAGACTGGTCCAGCCGTCTGGCGCACGCAGCTCTGCCAGGCGGGCTTCGCGCCAGGCGGCGTTGTCGGTCAGGAATGTCTTGTCCAGGGCGACGGGCGCCGCCGGCGGCGGTGCGTCTCGCCCGCACCCGGCCAGCGTCATGAACACCAGCATGCCGAGCAGCCAGCGTTTCCCCTTGTGCAACCCAGCCATCAACGCCCCCTGAGAAACCAACGATCAATTTCGCCCAGCGTAAACCGTGCCCAGGTCGGTCGGCCATGGTTGCATTGGCCGGAGCGCTCGGTGGCTTCCATATCGCGCAGCAGCGCGTTCATTTCGGGGACGCTGAGGCGTCGATTCGCGCGCACTGCACCGTGACAGGCCATGGTCGACAGCAGCTCGTCGCGCGCAGTGGCGATGCGGCGGCTCTGACCGTGTTCGCGCAGGTCGCCGAGCACATCGCGCAGCAGCGCTTCCGGTTCGGCATTGGCCAGCAGCGCGGGAATGCTGCGCACATGCAGCGATTGCGGGCCGGCGCGGGTGATCTCGAAGCCCAGGCTGGCCAGCGTATCGGCTTCGCGCTCGGCGGTGTCGGCTTCGCGCTCGCCTACTGCCAGCGTCATCGGCACCAGCAGCGGCTGCGCGTGCAGACCGATGCTGTCGTGCGCGTTCTTGAGCCGTTCGTAACCGATGCGTTCGTGCGCGGCGTGCATATCCACCACGATCAAGCCCTCGGCGTTTTCGGCAAGGATGTAGATGCCGTGCAATTGCGCAACCGCATAGCCGAGCGGCGGAACACCGCTGTCGTGCGAAGTCGCCGGCAAGCCGGTGCCGGAGAAGGTTTGCATGGCCGCGGACTGCTGCTGTGCGCTGCCCGATGGCGGCGCGTACAGCGCGCTGTACGCGGCGCGCGCTTCATCCACGCGCAGGCCCAAGGGTGTTTGCGATGGCGTCCAGTTGCCGTAGCCGGTGCCGCCACCACTGCCGGTTGCGCCACCGTAGTTCGGAGTGTTGGCCATCCCACTCGGTGCAGCACCTGTATCGCTGGTGCCTTCCGTGCCGATGCTATTTGGCATCGCGCCGGCACGCGTGTGCGCCAGCGCATCCTGCAAGGTGCGATACACAAAATCGTGGATCAGCCGCGCCTCGCGGAAGCGCACCTCATGCTTGGCCGGGTGCACGTTGACGTCCACGCGCGCCGGGTCCAGTTCCAGAAACAACACATACGCCGGCTGGCGGCCATGGAACAGCACATCGCCATAGGCCATCTTCACCGCATGCGCCACGCTGCGATCGCGCACCGAACGGCCGTTGACGTAGAGATATTGCTGGTCGGTACTGGCGCGGGAGTAATGCGGTTGCGCGACCCAACCATGCAGCCGCAGACCGGCGCCGCTGTGATCCACGCGCAAGGCCTGCCGGGTGAAATCCTCGCCCAGCGTTTCGCCAAGACGCGCATCCGAATACAGATCGCCCGGCTTGTAGCGGCGCGAGGGTTTGCCGTTATGCGCCACGCGCAATTCCACATCCGGCCGCGCCAGTGCCAACGAGCGCAGCCACTCTTCGATATGCCCGAGCTCGGTACGCTCGGCGCGCAGGAACTTGCGCCGCGCGGGGACGTTGTAGAACAGCTCGCGCACTTCCACCGTAGTGCCCGGCGCATGCGCACGCGGCGTCACTTCGCCCAGGCGGCCGCCTTCGATTTCCAACGCGGAGCCATGTTCGGCATCGTGGCGGCGCGAGACCAGGGTGAAGCGGCTGACCGAGGCGATCGACGGCAGGGCTTCACCGCGAAAACCGAGCGTGGCTACGGTTTCCAGATCGTCCAGCGAGGCGATCTTGCTGGTGGCATGCCGCGACACCGCCAACGGCAGTTCGTCCGGCGGGATGCCGCCGCCGTTGTCGCGGATACGGATCAGGCGCACGCCGCCTTCTTCGAGCTCGATATCCACGCGGGTGGCGCCGGCATCGAGCGCATTTTCGACCAGCTCCTTGACCACCGATGCAGGCCGCTCGACCACTTCGCCGGCGGCAATCTGGTTGATCAGGATGTCGGGCAGCTGACGAATCGCCATCAGCGCAGGCACTCGCGCTGGTCGCAAACTGGGAAGCGCATCGAGGGTGTAGCAAGCAAGACAGACGTCGGCACGGCAATCCGGCGGCGCGCAGGCGCCGTCATCAAGGAATCAGTGCGCAATGATAGCCGAGCGGGTCAGCGACTACCGCCGGCCACGGTGCCGGCGCTTGCATCGGCTTCGGCCTGCGCACGCGCGGCGAACAGCGTGCCCGGTGGCGGCTGGCGGGTGAAGAAGGTATCGATGCCATCCAGCACGGCCGAGGCGATCTTGCGCTGGTAGGCCGGATCGATCAGGCGACGCTCTTCATCCGGATTGGAAATGAAGGCGGTTTCCACCAGCATCGCCGGCATGTCCGAGGTCCGCAGTACCGCGAAGTTGGCGCGTTCCAGAAACGGCTTGTGGTTGTTGCCGATCCGCTTGAGCCCGCCCAGCACATGGGCGGCAGCATCTTCGGAAGCCTTCATGTGGCCGCTTTGCGCCAGATCCAGCAACACGTTGGCAAGCGTGCTTTCGGTTTGCTGCAGGCGCACGCCACCGACCAGGTCGGCAGCATTTTCCTTGTCGGCCAACCAGCGCGCGCGCTGCGAGGAGGCACCCTTGGTCGACAGCACGTAGACCGATGAGCCGGTTGCACTGCGATTTTCTGCGGCATCGGCGTGGATCGAGATGAAGATGTCGGCCTTGGCGGCACGGGCTTTTTGCGCGCGCATCGGCAGCGGAATGAACACGTCGGTGTCGCGCGTCATGTACGCCTTCATGCCGGGCGTGGCGTTGATCTGGCGCGCCAGTTCGCGGCCGACCGCCAGGGTGACGTCTTTTTCGCGCTTGCCGGTCGGGCCCATCGCACCCGGGTCCTGGCCACCGTGGCCGGGATCGATTGCCACGATCAACGGGCGCATGCCCGGCGCCATCTTGATCCGCGAGGCTTCGCTGGGAAGTACCGGGCGCGGCGGGATATCGTCGCTGTCTGTGCCCGCAACCACGCCTGACGCCGCGTTCGGCATGGCTGCCGCGGTGTTGCCGGGTGCAACGCCCATCGGCGCAGTGGCACCGTTCAAGATCGCAGCGGGCGATGCGCTACCGCCAGTCATCGGCACGCCTGTGGGTGCATTGGCAGTGGTGACCGTGACGCGATTGGGCGTATTGCTGCCGGCGCTTGCCGGCATAGCCGTACTGGTCGTCACCGCGCTCGTGGCAACGCCGGGACGCGGCGTCGGCACGCCAGTGGCGACCGTTGTCGGAACGGGTGCCGTTGTGACGGTAGGCATGGCCGATGCAGGCACGTACGGTGCTGGTGCTGGTGCTGGTGCCTGCGGCGGTGGCGCGGATGAGGCGCGCTGCGCAGATGCAGCCAAGGCTGCAGTCGCACGCGCTGCCTCGGCCTGTGCATTCACCGGCTGCGCAGTGACCGGGCGCGGCGCCGGCATTGCCGTAGGCGCTGCCGTCGTGGTGGCGGCCGTGGACGCAACCGGCGTCGGATCGCCCGGCCACTCGATCACCAAGGTCGAGGCACTGCCCAGCGTCTGCATCTGCGGCTTCAGCGGCGTAACCGGCGTTGCCAGCTCGAACACCACCCGGAACGTCCCCGGCACCGGCTGGCCAGTGCGCACCGAAGTCACCAGACCGGCAGCGCCAGGCAGCTTGAGACCGCGCACGCCCGCAGAATCGGGGAAATCCACCACTAACCGATTGGGGTTGGCCAACGACAGCGTCTTGAAGCCGCCGCTGCCGGCAAGCTGAATCTCGGCGCGCGTGCCGGTTGCACCGGTGCTGACACCAACGCTCTTGATTTCGCCGGCCCACGCAGCAAAAACCGCCAGGCTCAGGCTGGCGGTCAGGGCGGAAACACAGAACTGGCGGATCCCCGGTGTCATGGGGCTGGATTCAATCACCCAATAGTGTCAATTGCAAGGTGATTTCCCTTAATAATCCACAACCTGGCGTTCATTGTTCTTGTGAGCCGACAGAAAGCGCCTGCAACTCAGGGTGCTGTGCCAGACGTGCCAGCCAGCCGCGTCCGGTTTCGCTACGGCCCAGCAGCGTGACGCTGCGACCCTCGCCTTCAACGGCCAGTTCCACGTCCAGATCCACCGGCGGCAGTGCGCCTGCGCCACGTTCCGGCCATTCGACCAGCCACAGGCTCGCGCTGCCCTCGTCGAGCCCGAGAAAGTCCAATTCGCCGGCATGCCCGATACGGTACAGATCCAGATGCCAGGCCTCATCACCAGTGCTGAGCGGATAGCGCTCGACCAAGGTGTAGGTGGGACTGCGGATCGGCCCGGTAACGCCGAGTGCGCGCAACAGCGCGCGCGCCAGGGTGGATTTGCCGGCGCCGAGATCGCCATGTAGCTGCACCATCGCAGTCGTGGGGCGCACTGCGGCCAGGGCCTGACCCAGGGTTTCGGTGGCCTGCGCATCGACCAGTTGTGCGGTGAGTTGGCTCATGCAATGGCTCCGGCGTTGGCGAGGCGGCGCAGTTCGGGTAACAAATCCGTTGGCAGCAGGCCGCGCTCGCCATCGCGCGCGGCTGCGTCGCCAGCGCAGGCATGCAACAAGGCGCCCAGGCTGGCGGCATCGAACGGCGACCAACCCTGCGCCAGCAAGGCGGCGATCACGCCGGTCAGCAGATCGCCCATGCCGCCCACCGCCATGCCCGGATTGCCCGCGTCGATGATGCGGGGCACGGCATGCGGCGCCGCGATCACGCTGCCGGCGCCTTTCAGCACCACAACCGCGTCGAAGCGCTTGGCCAAGGCGTCTGCGGCGGCCAGACGGTCGCGCTGGACGTGTGCGGTGGACAGGCCAAGCAAACGGCCGGCCTCGCCGGGATGCGGGGTCAACACACGTGGCCCGCGGCTCGGCACTGCGTTGGCAGCCAGCAGATTCAGGCCGTCGGCATCGATGACGACCGCAGCATCCGAGGCCAGCACCGCATGCCACAACGCCTGCGCCCAGGCGTCCTGACCCAGGCCCGGCCCCAGTGCGACCACGTCGGCCGCATCGGCCAGTGCGGCGATCTCGTCATCGGCCTGCACCGCGCGCACCATCGCTTCCGGGCAGCGCGCCAGCAGTGGCGCAACGTGCTCGGCGCGGGTGGCGACCTGCACCAACCCTGCCCCGCTGCGCAAGGCCGCTTCGGCCGTCAGCATGATCGCGCCGCCGCTGCCAAGATTGCCGCCAACACAAAGCACCCGCCCGGATTCGCCCTTGTGCGTATTGCGTCGGCGCGGCCGCAACTGCGCGGCCAAGGCGTCGATATCCCAACTATGCGCAGCCGGCGCCAATCCATCGAACGCGGCATCCGGCACCTCAAGCGAGGCAATCGCGCACTCGCCGGCATGCTCCAGCGCATCGCCGGTGTACAGCCCGATATGCGGCACGATGAACTGCAAGGTGACCTCTGCGCGCACCGCCGCATCGAAGGCCACGCCGTGATCGGCATCGATGCCGCTGGGCACATCCAGCGCGAACACCGGCACGCCGGCTGCGTTGATGGCCTCGATCAATGACGCGGTGTCAGCATCCGGCGCACGGTTGAGGCCGATGCCGAACAGCGCATCGACGATCACATCGGCCTGCGCCAGCGGAGACGGAAACAATGCGATCGCGCCACCAACGCCCAGGTAATCGGTGCAGGCCCGCTGTGCCAGCGCCGAGGCCGGGCCGTGCCCTGGAAGATGCACCACCCGCACATCACGCCCGGCCCGCTGCGCCAGGCGCGCCAGTACATAGCCATCGCCACCGTTGTTGCCGGTGCCGCACACCACCACGATGCGGCGCGCTTGCGGCCAGCGCTCCAGCAGGTACTGCCAGGCGGCCTGCCCGGCGCGTTGCATCAACAAATAGCCATCGCCACCGAGCAGCGCGGTGGCCTGCGCATCCAACCTGCGCGCGGCGGTGGTGTCGTAAAGATCGAGCGGTACGTACATGCCGGGAATTCTATACTTGTCGCCATGTCTGCCGTCCTCGCCCGCCCCGACCCCACCGACGCTGCCGCGCGCATCCGTGCGCTTGCGCGCGAGGCCGGCTTTCAACGTTGCGGCATCACCGGCATCGAACTGGGCGAAGACGAGGTACATCTGCGCAGCTGGCTGGAAGAAGGCCTGTACGGGACCATGCACTGGATGGCCCAGCACGGCGACAAGCGTTCGCGCCCGCAGGAACTGGTGCCCGGCACCTTGCGCGTGTTGTCGGTGGGCATGGACTACGGCCGCAAGGACGACACCGAAGCCTGGAACACCTTGCACGACGGCCGCCGCGCCTATGTGGCGCGATATGCGCTGGGGCGCGATTACCACAAGCTGATGCGCAACCGGCTGCAGAAACTGGCCGAGCGCATCCAGGGCGAAGTCGGCGCGTTCGGCTATCGCGTATTCGTCGATTCCGCACCGGTGCTGGAGCGCGCATTGGCGCGCAACGCCGGGCTGGGCTGGATCGGCAAACACACCTGCCTGATCGATCGCAATGGCGGTTCATGGTTTTTTCTGGGCGAGATCTACCTCGATCTGCCGCTGCCCATCGATACCCCGGCCACTGCGCATTGCGGCACCTGCACGCGCTGCATCGACATCTGCCCGACCCAGGCCATTATCGCCCCACACCGGCTGGATGCGCGCCGCTGCATTGCCTATCTCACCATCGAACACGACGGCGCCATTCCTGAGGAAATGCGCAAGCCGATCGGCAACCGCATCTTCGGCTGCGACGACTGCCAGCTGATCTGTCCGTGGAACAAGTTCGCCCAACGCACCGACGAAGCCGATTTTCGTGCCCGCAACGACCTGGATGTGGCGACGCTGCCGCAGCTGTTTGCATGGGACACGGACGAGTTCCTGCGCCGTACCGAGGGCAGCCCGATCCGCCGCAGCGGCCACGAACGCTGGCTGCGCAATATCGCAGTGGGGCTGGGTAATGCGCCTGGCACGCCGGAGGTGTTGGCGGCACTGGAAGCCCGTCGCAACGACGATTCGGAACTGGTACGCGAACACGTGGGTTGGGCGCTGGCGCAACACGGCCTGTGAGCGTCCGCGAGATGCACTCACGCATGCGCATCGCCGCTGCGGGATAATGCCGCGATGGCCGACCGCAACGAACAGATCCTCACCCCCAGCCAACTCAACACCCTGGCGCGCGACCTGCTGGAAGGCAGCTTCCCGCTGGTCTGGGTGGAAGCAGAGCTGAGCAGCGTCACGCGCCCGTCTTCGGGCCATCTGTATTTCACGCTCAAGGACGCACGTGCGCAGATCCGGTGCGCGATGTTCAAGCCCAAGAGCACCTGGCTGAAGTTCCAGCCGCGCGAAGGCCTGCGCGTGCTCGCACGCGGACGTCTCACCCTGTACGAGGCACGCGGCGACTACCAGCTGGTGCTGGACCACATGGAAGAAGCCGGCGAAGGCGCCTTGCGCCGCGCCTTCGACGAGCTGCGCGCACGCCTGGCCGCCGAAGGCCTGTTCGATGCCGAGCGCAAGCAGCCGTTGCCGGCGCATGTGCGGCGCCTGGCGGTGATCACCTCGCCCAGCGGTGCGGCGGTGCGCGATGTGCTCAGCGTGTTGGCGCGCCGCTTTCCGCTGCTGGAAGTGGACCTACTGCCCTCGCTGGTGCAAGGCGACAGCGCCGCCGCGCAGATCACCTCGCTGCTGCAGCGCGCAGACGCCTCCGGGCGCTACGACGTCATTTTGATCACCCGCGGCGGCGGCTCACTGGAAGATCTGTGGGCGTTCAACGACGAGCGCCTGGCCCGCGCAATTGCCGCCGCGCAGACACCGGTGGTGTCGGCGGTTGGCCACGAGACCGACTTCAGCCTCAGCGACTTCGTTGCCGATGTGCGTGCGCCTACGCCCTCGGTGGCCGCCGAGTTGCTGGTGCCCGATCAACGCGAGCTGGTCGCCCGCGTGCGGCGTGCACATGCGCGCATGGCTCAGCTGCAACAACACGCGCTGGGCAACGCGATGCAGCGCGCTGACCGGCTTGCATTGCGTCTGCGTGCGCACAGCCCGCAGGCGCGGCTGCAACTGCTTCACCGTCGACAGGAAGATGCCGGCCGCCAGTTGCGTGCACGCATGACCCAGGTACTGGAGCGGCTGCAGGCACGTGTGCAACGTGGGCAGGCACGCCTGCATGCGCACAACCCGCAACGCGATCTGGCCAACTTGCAGCAGCGCCTGCAGGCCTTGCATCCGCAGGCAGCCATGCAGCGACGTTTGCAACACGATCAACTGCGGCTGCGTGGTCTTGCGCGCTCGCTGGAAGCGGTCAGCCCGCTGGCCACCGTGGCGCGCGGCTATGCGATCGTTACCCGCCCCACCGATGGCAGCGTGGTACGCAGCGCTGGCGAGGTGAGTCCCGGCGAGCGCCTGCGTGCGCAGCTGGCCGATGGCAGCATCGAGGTGCGGGTCGAATCCAGCGACGGCTTAAGAGTGGCTAACAAACCCGCTTGAGCGCTGTCTCGACATGTCGATCAGTCGAGGGCGCGGTGCCCTCACCGCTTGCGGGACACGCCGTAAACCCGTCCCTGGGGGCTCGGTGGCGGCATCCATGCCGCCACACGGTCCCGCAATCGGTGAGGACACCGCACCAGACAGTTTGCTGGCTACTTTGTTGAAAGCCATGCACACCGACCATCGAGACTGGTCCTTGCCCGCCCACCGTCGCGGGACCTTACGCGGCATGGATGCCGCGTAAGAGCTTACAAGGACGTACTTGCAGCGTGTCCCGCGATGGTGGGCGGGCAAGGGCCCTGCAACCAACCCCCAGATCAGCGCTCTGCACCCCATGTATCCAAGGTGTTCGATCACTACAGGACAAACAAGACTTCGCGTCGTAGCGTCGTCGAGATGCAATCAAATGCACGGTTCAAAAAGTTCAGCGCATCAAGGGCGCAAGGCCCTCACCGCTCGCGGGACACGCCGTGAATCAGTCCATGAAGAATGCTTGGAGGCATCCATGCCACCAAGGGTCCCGCAAGCGGTGAGGGCATCGCACCTGGCAACTCGATCGTGTGCTGTTCTGTTAGTCGCGTCGCCCCTCAACCACGGCTGGGCGTGGACGTCTGCACCGCATGCTGCCAACCTTGCAGCAACACGCCGGCCAGCACCGCAGGATCGTGATCGAAGTGATGGCCACCCGGGCGCGCAACCACCTCGACACCGCGTGCGCGTAACTCAGGGCACAGCGTGTCCTTTTCCTGATCGCCGTAGATGCATTGCAGGCGATGCGCGTCCAGCGACTGGATCGCCGGTTCCACATCGCGCTCGGCATCGTTGTGCCACCCAAGCCAGCCGCCGACGCGCACCTTGAAATCGGCCTGGTGACCAAGACCGAGCAAGCTGACGAATTGCACCGAGGCACGCTGCTGCGGCGACAGTTCGGGATAGGCAAACGGCAGCACATCGGCACCGAACGAGTAGCCCACCAAGGCGACGTGCTGGATATGCCAGCGCTGCCGATACGTGGCGATCACCCGATCCAGATCCGCCCCGACCTGCTGCGGCGTGCGGCTGCCCCAGAAGTAGCGCAGGCTGTTCCAGCCCACCACCGACACGCCCTGCTGCTGCAACTGCGCGGCGATGCCTTTGTCCAGTTCGCGCCAGCCACCATCGCCGGACAGCATCACCACCAAGCGGTCGCTGCCGGGCGCATGCAGTTCCACCAACGGCAGATCGCCCACCCCTTGCGCCTGCGCTGCCTGGAAATGGCCAAGGGTGGCGGCGGCAATCTGCATCGGGTTGGCGTCGTCGACCAGATCATCGAGGAAGCCCTGATTCGCATCGGGCACATCGCGTGCGCAGGCCAGGCCGACATCGCTGGTGCCGCCATCGGCGACAACCGCGCCCCCCAGTACGTCCGGCGCGGCCGAGGCCAGCGCCTGGCGTGCCAGCACCGCACCATCGCCCTGCCCCACCAGCACCGGCGGCAGGAACGCATCCACGTGCTCGGCGCGCAGCAACTTCTTGCCCAGCCGCTCGGCATCGTCGGCCAGCGAGCTACAGGCGGCGCGGTGAGACCGCACACGTTCGCGGTAGCTGGCGGTGTCGATTACCGCGACCAACGCGCCGTCGTTGCTCAACATCTCGGCAAGCCGCTGGCCGTCCTGGGCATGGCCGCTGTCGGGCAACAGCACCACCATCGCCTTGGGCGTGCCCTCGGGGCGCACCACTTCGACCGAGCCGTAATGCCCGGCAGTATTTCCATCCTGCAGATGCCGCGCTACTGCGTAGCCGCTGCCACCGATCAGCAGCACTGCGATCAGCCAACGAAACAAACGGATTTCCCAGCTCATCGCAGCCATCCTTCAGAAGTGCAGGCACTGCAGACCGCAGCGAACCCCCGTGGGTTCCGGAGCGGTTCGGGGGCTGTTCGCTGGGGTTAAGCCTGCACACCGGGTGACCCTTGGTCAGCGGTAAACAACACCGGACCGGCGCTCACCGGGAAGCTGCAACCGGCGCGCGGCAATCGCACCCCGACTGGCGCCAAGAACGTCGATCTGCGCTGCTGCGATCACACCCTTGGCGGCGACAGGCATGCCGCCCGGACCGCCGCCCTAGATACCGCGCGCTACGCGGAAACCGATGCGCGCGCTGGTGCTATCGGAGTCCTGCGACTGCCGCCAGGCCGCGCGCGTCTGCTGCGGAGAATTGGCCCAGCTGCCGCCGCGGATCATGCGCTGCCGGCAACCGGGGTTGAACCACGCCGCACCGTCGGCCGGCGCGCGGCGGTAGCTGGCATGCCAGCAGTCGGCCACCCACTCGCTCAGGTTGCCGCCCATGTCGTGCAGGCCCCAGGCGTTGGCGCGAAAGCTGCCCACCGGCGCCGGCCCCCAGAAACCGTCGCCATAGCCGACAAAGCCATTGTTCCAGTGCCGGCCACTGCGCGAGACATCGTTGCCGCCGGTGAAATTACCCGCATCCAGCGGCGGCGAGCCGGCATTGCCCCACGGATAACGCCCGGTGGTGCCGGCGCGCACCGCGTATTCGAACTCGGCCTCGCTGGGCACGTGGTAATGGCGGCCGGTCTGTTCCGATAGCCAGCTCGCATAGGCTTCGGCGTCGCGGATGCTGACGTGCATCACCGGGCTGTTGGGTGCGGCCTGCGCGCCGTTGTAGTCGGATTGCCAATCCACCCCGCTGCGGCGGATGAAGTTGCCGCTGCGCTCGTCGTACACCACCGAATGCCCGCGTCGGGTGGCACGCGGGCGTGCGCCGGTCGCCTCGATGAATTGACGAAACTCGGCGACGGTCACTTCAGTGATCGACAGCGCAAAGCCGCGCGCGAAGCGCACGTAATGCGCGGGGCGCTCGTTGTCGGACGCCCCCGGCTCGGCGTCGCCTGCACCCATCTGAAACGCGCCATGCGGCACCACGATCATCTGCGGCCCACGCCCACCCACTTTGAGCCCATCGGTGAACACCTGCCCGGGGCGAAAACTGCCGTAATGAGTGGCCAGTTCCAGACGACGACGCAGATCGCCGGCCACCGGGTCGCCCGGGTCGGCGATGCGCAACACTTCGGCCAATTTCTCGCCGGCCGGCTTGAGCCCCCGCGGCGAGTTCAGATCGTGCAGGCCGGCATCGTGCAAGGCGGCGATCTGTGCGTGGCGCATGCGCTCCACGCGTGCCCGTGCATCGGCAATGGTCGGCGCGCGCTCGCGCACCTGCCCGGCCATCTGCAACCAGTAACGCGCAGCGATGAAATCGCCTGCCTCGGCAGCCTGCTCGGCACGTGCCAGCAAGCCGCTTTCCACGGCCGCAAGTCCCTGCCGCGTGCGTGGGTTGTCGGGGTCCAGCCGGGCCGCATCGCGAAAATTCACCAGCGCGCCATTGCCGTCTTCGCCCAGCCGCCCACCGCGCAGATCTTCTTCGCCGGCACGGTTGAAGCCGAGCACGCGCTGCGCGGTTTCCACCGCACTCTGCAGCGCGCGCACCTTGGGATCCTGCGGCGCCAGCGCCAGGGCCACGATGGCCAGCTCACGCGCCTGCTCGAGCGCATCGTCCTGGCGCTCGGTCTGTTCGATCAAGTCCTCGCCGCGCTCGATCAGCCGGCGCCGCGCCTGCTCCAGCCCGCGACGGCTGGCCGCATCCTTGCCGTCGGCACGTTGCTGGATCGCCAGATACAACGGGATCGCATCGTCGGCACTGCCAAACAGCCGATCTTCCTGCAAGGCCTGGTCGGCACGCTTGCGCGCCTGCGCCAAAGGTTCGTCGCCCAGGTCCACTGCCGGCGGTTGCCATTGCGCCACGGTCTCGGCGGATTCTTCGCCACTGATCGAGACATTCGGCTTGCTCGGCACCGCAGCTGCGGCTGCAGGTTGTGGCGCAGCGGCAGGTGCTGGCGTGGGTGCACGCGAACAGGCGCACAGGCTTAACGCGACCAGTCCCCACGCTGCCATCCGGTTACCGCACTCACCCACCACCTGCTCCTTCCAGTGCTCTGCCGCACGACAGGCGATCGCGACGTTAGGCTATTCTGCGCGTTCTGCGCAAACCCTCGCTGTCGACGGAAATCACGTGCCCCATTGGATCACCCACCCCTCCGAGCTGACGCAACGCCTGCACGCAGCGCGTCCGTCCCGCATTGGCCTGGACACCGAATTCATTCGCGAACGCACCTACTGGCCGCAACTGGCGCTGGTGCAGATGGCCATCGGCGAGGAGATCCTGCTGATCGACCCGCTGATTCCGGGCATGAACGCGGCGCTCGGAGAATGGTTGACCGCCACCGATATCGTCAAGGTGATGCATAGCGCCAGCGAAGATCTGGTCACCTTCAAATGCGCCTGCGGGGTGTTGCCGCGGCCGTTGTTCGATACCCAGATCGCTGCTGCGCTGGCCGGTGTGGGCGGTGGCATGGGCTATCAGAAGCTGGTGCAGGAAGTGACCGGCACCTTGCTGACCAAGGGCGAGACGCGCTCGGACTGGATGCGCCGCCCGCTCTCGCCCGCGCAGCTCGAATACGCCGCCGACGATGTGCGCTATCTGTTTGCGATCCATGACGAACTCAGCCGCCGTCTGACCGAGCAGGATCGCCTGGGCTGGCTGGCCGAAGATGCCGAGCGCCTGCTCGCCACGGTGGAGCACGACGATGGCGAGCGTTGGCCGCATGTGAGCCTGCGCACCGCGCAATTTTTGGAACCTGCCGCGCAGCGTCGGCTGCTGCGGCTGCTGCGCTGGCGCGATCTGCAGGCGCGTCAGAGCGACCGCCCACGCAGCTGGATCCTGGACAACGAACTGGCCAGCCAGCTGGCACGTTTTCCGCCCGACGATCTGGACGCACTGCTGCGCCAGTTCGACAAATTCCCCAAGGCACCGCGCAAGCTCGCGGCCGCAGTGTGGGAAGCGCTCAACACGCCGCTGCCGGACGAGGACCATGCGCCGCTGGCGCAGGCCGCCACCGACGGCAACAAGGCGGTGCTCAAGCGTCTGCAGGACGCGGTGGCGCAGCGCAGCCGCGAACTGGGCCTGCCGGACGGCATCCTGGCCTCGCGCCGGCACCTGGAGAGCCTGATCGAACAACACAGCTGGCCTGCCCCGCTGGGCCAATGGCGCCGCGAGGTGCTGGAGGCGCAAGTGCTGCCGCTGCTGGATGACGCTACCGCGCGGTGATCGCAGTAAGGTATCGCTCGCTGTATGGTGACGGCCAGGTTTGCTGCATGGGCAGCCCCTGGACGGCACCTGTCGCGGTACTGCAAAAAGCGACCGCACAGGCCCGGCGACAGGGGTTTCACACCCTGAGCAGGCACCCGCGCAGCTAACGGCCGCCGACAGGCCGCATGCCATAATGACGCGCGCCCTCTGGGCGGCGTCTCCACTACTTTTTTATTCCGAGGCTATACCTCTGTGAGCAATACCACTTCGAAACTGGATTCCATCGCACAAGCCAAAGCCAAGCTGCTGGAGGAACTGCAGAAGCTGGAAGAACAGGAGAAGACCGAGCGCGCAAGCGAAGCATCGTCTGCGCATGCCACCATCGTCTCGCTGCTCGAACAGTTCGCCGGCCACTTCAACACCAAGCAGCGCAACGATATCGCCGGTTACCTGGGCGCCGGCACCGCACGCAAGGAAGTGGTCAAGAGCGGTCGTAGCGAAGTCAAGCCGAAGTACGAACTGCCACACACCGGCGAAACCTGGTCCGGACGCGGCCGCACGCCCAAGGCCTTCGCTGCATGGGAAGGCTCGGTGTCGTACAAGGAATGGAAGGCCAAGAACCCGGACCTCAAGTTCCCGTTGATCGGCGAGTGATTGCAGCGCGTCATTGACCCGGATCGCATCTTTGACGGTGCGGTACGACACCTCAAGCCAGCCCTTGGCGAACCGCGCGGCATATGGTTAGAATCCAGAGCACGTGGGGCGGTAGCTCAGCTGGGAGAGCGTCGCGTTCGCATCGCGAAGGTCGAGGGTTCGATCCCCTTCCGCTCCACCATTGATTTTCAAAGAATCCTCGGCAACCACTGGTTGCCGGGGATTTTTTGTTTGTCGCGGGCTGGCGGCATTCGGGTTACTCACTCCGCGCCGACCTGGGCTTTTGAGCGTGCGCAGCCGTGACAACGGAACCATGCCGCCAGGATCACACCGCGCGCGCTAACGTCCGTTTCTTCATCGACCCTGGAGACGCACGCCATGAGCAATGAGCAGAAACAGCCCGACAACGTCACAGAGAATCAGCATGGCGCTGCCGAAAGCCAGCAGGACCGTCAGCACGATGAGGCCGCCAAGCAGCGCCCGGGCCAGAAGGACTTGCAGATCGACAAAGAAAACAACCGCCGTCCGCACGGCAACGCCGGTCAGGGCGAGTGATGCGTCCGCGCAGCGGCTCCTGTGGCAAGATCTAGGCACGCGCTCGCCGCTAGGGTGGCTGGCGCGCTGGTTCCAACAGTCAGGCGATGGCTCGGTTGTACCGGCCATCGCCGTGCTCGCACCTTGTCTTTCATCGCCTGACGGCGCCCTGTCCTGGTGGTCATTTGCATGCAGAATCCCGACGCGCCCGCGTTGAGCCTGAACCACGCGACACTGTTGCCAGGCGGCATCAATGCGACCTTCGGCGCGCGCATGCCGGCCAATGAAGACGATCGCCTGGCCGCACTGCACGATTACCAGATCCTGGATACCGCGCCCGAGCCCAGCTACGACGAATTCACCGCGATCGCTGCGGCAGTGTGCCGGACGCCAATGGCGCTGATTTCGCTGATCGACACGCAACGCCAGTGGTTCAAATCCAGGATCGGCATGCAGCCGCGCGAAACGCCGCGCGATCTGTCGTTCTGCGCGCACGCCATTCTCGAACCCGATCAGGTGATGGAAGTCGGTGACACCCATCTGGACGCGCGTTTTGTCGACAATGCACTGGTCACCGGCGAACCGCAGATCCGCTTCTATGCAGGTGCCCCGCTGCTGACCTCCGACGGTATCGCGCTGGGGACCCTGTGCGTGCTGGACCGCACGCCGCGGCGCCTGTCGGTGGCCGAACGCGATGCGCTGAAGGCGCTGGCGCGGCAAGTGGTCACTACCATCGAGTTGCGCCACGCAGCCAAGCTGGTCGAGCTGGACGCGCTGCGCGACGAACTCACCGGCTTGTGGAATCGCGCCGGTCTGGAGCGCGCAGTGCACGCGCTTGCAGACGCGCCGAGTGCTTCGGCTGAGCTATCGCTCGGCTTTCTGCTGATCGATCTGGATGGCTTCAAACGGCAGAAATTGCAGGCCGGCGCGGCTGCAGCGGATGCAACACTGGTCAAGGCCGCAAGCATGATCGAAGCACAGCTGCCGCCTACCGCAAGTGTGGCCCGATTGAATTCGGATCAGCTGTGTGTGGCATTGCCGTCGACGTCGGCGCAGGTCGCTGTGGAAACCGCCGAACGGATCCGCGCGGCAATCGAAACGGCTACCTGGCCGAATGCTCCGTTGACGGTCAGCATCGGGCTGGTGGATGCACCTGCCTGCGATTTGCACGACACCAACGCCTTGCTGGCGCGCGCGCGGCATGCATTGCAGATCGCGGTACGCAGCGGACGCAACCGCGTGCATCGCTTCGCTGGTTGGTATCTGCAGGATTGATTGGTAGCGCTCGCGCCAGATGCCTGGTTCAGGCGTCTGGCGAGGCTGCAGCTTAGGCGACCAGTGCATCGGCAGTGCCGGCAATCTCCTCGACATGCAGCACCTGCTCCATCTCCAGCAACACCACAAAGCGCTCGCCGACCTTGCCCATGCCGCGTAGCAGATCGCGGCGGATATGCGTACCAAACGAGGGCGCGGCTTCGATGTCCTGATCGGCCAGTTCGATCACCGCGTTGACCGCATCGACCAACACTCCGATCACCTGCGGTCCCTGTGCCTGTTCGGTGGCCAGGATCACGATGCAGCTGCGTTTGCCGATGGCGCTGTCGGCACGCCCCAGCCGCGATTGCAGGTCCACCACCGGCACCACCGCACCGCGCAGATTGATCACCCCGCGCACGCAGGCCGGCATCGACGGCACCGGCGTGGGGGCGCGGTACTGGATGATTTCGCGAATGCCGAGAATGCTGATGGCGAAGGTTTCGCCGGCCAGTTGAAAGGTCAGGTACTGGGCCGCCGCATCGGCATCGCCAGGCATCACATCGGGGGTCTGTGCAGTCATCGATCGGTCTCTCAGAAGCGGGCGAACTGGCCTTCGTCCGGGCCCTCGGACATGGAGTAGGCCGGCGCTGCAGTGCTGCGCCAACCACGTGCAGCTGCGACGCGTGCCGGACGTGCGGCGACCGCCTTGCCACGCTTGGGCGGCGTACTCGCAGGCCCCTGCCCGCCCAGGCGGAAGAACGCCATGCTCTGCTGCAGTTGTTCGGCCTGCGCGCTCATCTCTTCGGCAGTGGCGGCCAGTTCTTCGGACGCGCTGGCATTCTGCTGGGTGGTCTGACTGAGCTGCACCACCGCCGAGTTGATCTGACTGACGCCGGAAGATTGCTCTTCGGAGGCGGCAGAAATCTCCTGCACCAGATCCGAGGTGCGTTTGATGCTGGGCACGATGGTGTCCAGCAAACGCCCTGCGCGATCGGCCAATTCCACGCTGGAACTTGCCACTTCGCCGATCTCCTGCGCGGCCACCTGGCTGCGTTCGGCCAGCTTGCGCACCTCGGCGGCGACCACGGCAAAGCCCTTGCCATGTTCGCCGGCGCGTGCCGCTTCGATCGCCGCGTTGAGCGCGAGCAGATTGGTCTGATAGGCGATGTCGTCGATGATGCCGATCTTCTGCGCGATCTGCTTCATCGCCTGGGTGGTGGCGACCACTGCTTCGCCACCTTCGATGGTTTCTTTCGCGGCCTGGGTGGCCATGCCATCGGTGATGCGCGCGTTCTCGGTGTTCTGGCTGATCGATGCGGTCATCTGTTCCAGCGAGGCGCTGGTTTCTTCCACACCGGCGGCCTGTTCACTGGCGGCCTGCGACAGGCTCAGCGCAGTGGCACTGACTTCTTCCGATGCACTGGCCAGGGTCTCGGCACTGGTATTGACCTCGCCGACCACCTGCGACAGCTTCTGCACCATGGTGCGCATGGCTTCGAGCAACTGCGCGGTTTCATCGCGGCCCTGCACCTCGATACGCATGCTCAGATCGCCTTCCGACAGTCCATTGGCAACCGCCACTGCACGGCGGATCGGGCCGGTGACGCTACGGCTGATCACCACACCTAATATCGCGCCAAGCAGCACACCTCCACAAATGATGGCGATCAGCAGTTTCGAAGCGCGTGCATGGATAGCACCGGTTTCCGCATTGGCCGATGCCGCGCTGCGCTCGCGCAGGCTGCTCAGATCGGTCATCAGGTTGTCGACTTCATCCGAACTGGCGCGCACGGCGCGCGACAGCGCCGCCAATTCCGGATTGGTTTCGCGCAAGGCCTCGCGGTTGGCGACTTCGATAAAGCGGCCGCGCTCGTCCAGATACTTTTGCCAGGCGCGATCGAACTGCGCCAGCTTGGTCTTGCCCTCTTCGGTTTCGAAACTGCCACGCGCACGGGTGATGTGATCGACCACCCTGGCGGTGTACTTGTCGATGCTCTGCACATGCGACTGGCGTTCTTCGGCGCTGCTGGCCAACAACAGATTGGCACGTGCGCGGCCGGCATAGATGAGGTTGATGTTGGCCTCTTTCACGTTCGACAAGCCCAGTAATTCGCGCTCGTACAGCGAGCTCGACAGGTCACTGATACGACCGGAGTTGGAATAGCCCACCCAGCCGATGCATGCGCCGATCGCCGAGACGATCAGGAACGCCACGATCAGCCTGGTTCCGATTCTGAAGTTGCCTAACATTGGAAAGTTCTCTTGAGGATGGTGCGCGCGACAAGCGCTGCAAGGACAAGCGATGGCGTGCTGCGAGGTAGCGATCACGACGACGCGGCGTTTCTAAACCGTTCGTTAATGGCTATCGGCGCCAGCAAAACGCGCTTGAGATGCGGGCATTGCCGCGATGCCTATTCAGGCAGTCGGATGTGCGCTTTTGTGACCGGTCATGCGCTCGCAATAGCCCACATTCGGAAAAATCCTACCCGCGATTCGCGCGTTGTCCGGGACAGTCCCGAGGGACACCCGCAGCGACATCACGCCCGCGCCGCTAGGCTGCGTGCATGTCGCCTCGACCACTCCCGCGCACGTTTTACGATCACGACGCACGCAGCGTCGCACCGCAATTGCTCAACAAGGTACTGGTCAGTGCGGACGGACGACGCGGGCGCATTACCGAGGTCGAGGCGTATTGCGGCAGCGAAGATCCGGCAGCGCATTCGTTCCGCGGCATGACTCCACGCACGCAGGTGATGTTCGGTGCGCCCGGGCATCTGTATGTGTCTCATCTACGGCATGCATTGGGCGATCAACGCGGTGTGCGGCGGCGCGCCTGGCCATGCGGTGCTGATTCGCGCGCTCGAGTCGCTGGTCGGGATCGCCTTCATGCAGGCTGCACGTAACGCTGCCCCGCTCAAGACCTTGACCACCGGCCCCGGTCGCCTGGCCCAGGCATTCGGCGTCACGGCTGCCGATAACGGGCTGGATCTGACCAGCGCAAGCGCGCGGCTATGGATCGAAGACGATGGCCTGCCGCCACCATCGATCCCGCTGACGACGCCGCGCATCGGCATCCGCAAGGCGATGGATGCGCCGTGGCGCTGGCTGGTCCCCGATAGCCGCTATTTGTCGCGTCCGCTTCCGCGCGTGACCGGCGCGCGCGCGGTGCTGCCGGGCGACTGAGCCAGCCATTGCTCCATCGGCGTCTGCTCGGCAGCGCCAGGGCCACGTTGCAGCAAGCGCAGTGCCTGTTCGGCTTGCTCAGCGGTGAGTTCCTGCAGCGGCTGGAAGCGATCTGCCGCCCACACCGCCACCGGCAGGCCATCGAGATAAGCCACGCGATTGCCCGGCACGCGCGCGATGCGCTCACCCGGCAGGAGACTGCCGAGCAGATTGCTGGGGTCGCTCGCACTCACGCACACCCACTGCCCTTGCAGCGGCTGCGCACGCACCCGGCGCAACGCGGCAATCGCGTCCGGCAACGCGAATTGTTCGCCAGACAGGCCCCCTATAAAGCGACCACCCCGGATCTCGCCGCGCGCTTCCAGCCGTTGATACATGCGCAGCAATTCGCGCCACGGCGGCAACCATGCAGCCTCACGTTCGAGCAGCCGCCAACACACCACGCCATAACGACGCAGCAGCGTGCGCGCAACGTGTTCGAGGGTTTCCTGATGCCGCTCGCCGGCTTCGGCCAACGGTAATTCCGGCAGCGTGCGCACCGGCGCCCAGCGACCGGCATCGCGAATGCCCAGTGCACTGGCGCGGCGACGTTGGCGCGACAGCGCGCTCGGCCGCTTCGACGCCGGTACCAGCAGCGCACGCAGCCCGGCGTAACTATCGCAATGCGCGCGGCCACGCATCACCAGCTCGCTCAACGCGTCTTCCAACTCGGTGCTCATCAAGCGGGCGGCATCGGCGATCTCATCGAAGAACAACGCGCCTTGCTGCTGCAACACCTCTGCCACGCGCTGCGCGCGCGAGCCCAACGGTGCGTCATCGACACCCCGTGCCAGGCTGCTCCAGCGCTGCGCTTCGCGACGCGGCAATAACACGATGGGTGTTGCGCGCAACGCGGCGCCGCTGCGGCCGCCGCCGGGACGCAGCCGTGCCCACACGGTGCGCCCGGCCGTGCACAACTCGTCCAGCCACGCCGGTTGGTAGTCGCGTACGCGCGCAGGTAGCAGCTCGCTCTCCCACAGCAGCGCGGGCGCTTCGAAGCCTTCCAGCTGCCCGACAACACCGGCCAAAGCATCCGGCCCGGCCACACGGCTGGCGCTGTCGAGGTGCTGCCACTCGAACAGAAAGCGCGCGTAATCGCGTTGCGACACCGGTTCGATCTCGCGGCGCAAGCGCCCCAGGGTGTAGCGATGGATGCGCGCCAACAGATGGCGTTCGCACCATTCTTCAGCCTGCGCCTGCGCACTGAACTGCCCGGCCATGACATAGCCCTCGCGCTGCAATGCCGCCAGCGCGAGCACGATCTCGGCCTCCGGCAAATGCAGTGCGCCCGCCAATGCCGGCACCTGCGCCGGGCCGATCGCAGACAGGCGCCCGCGCAGCAGTTCGCGCACAGCCCAGTCGCGTTCCCACTCGGCGACACGGCAATCGGCCGGCGCCTGCAACGGCGGTTGTGGCGACGCATCTGGATACAGCGGCATGAACCAGTCGATGCGCTCGGCGCTGATCCATAGCGCGGGCGCACCGTTCACCGCGATACAGCTGGCACGACCATCGGCAGCCAGCGCAGCCAACCAGGCCTGCCATTGCGCATCGGCAGCTTCGTCGCCGGGCAGTACGCCAAGTCCGACCAGCGCTTCGTGCATTTCTTCGGCATCGCGCGGCTGCGGCCAGGCTTCCTCGCACACCGAGGCGATGGCATCGGGATCGAGCCGGCCCAGATCGTCGCTGGTCTGCGGCGTGTAGCGGCGGTTTTGCACCGCCTGGGTGCGGCGCTCTTCCAGTGGCGCGTCGTCCAGAAACGCGTACGGACGCGCGTTCAAGGCTTCGGCCGCCAGCGGCGATGGCGCGGCCAGGTCGCGCGCCGCCACCGTGATCGCACCGGATTCCAGCCCACGCAGCACCTGCAACCAGCCTTCGCTGTCCATGGCCTGATGCAGGCAGTCTTGCAGCGTCTGCGTCACCAACGGATGGTCCGGCACCTGCCGCTCGCCGGCCAGATTCTCCGCGCAGGCCACCTGATCGGGGAACACGCTCGCCAGCAGATCTTCGGACTTCATCCGTTGCAACTGCGGCGCCACCTTGTTGCCGCCAGTGAAGCGCGGCAACGCCATCGCATTGGTCGCATTCCAGCGCCAACGCACGCCGAACAGCGGCGCATCCAGCACCGCCTGGATCAGCACATGCTCGGCCGATGACGAGTGCAGATAACGGCCAACCTCCTCCAATGCAAAACTATGACTGGTGGACAGCGACAGCACGATCGCATCTTCGGTTGCCGCGGCCTGCAGCTCGAAATTGAAGGTACGGCAGAAGCGCTTACGCAACGCCAGCCCCCACGCGCGATTGATGCGGCTGCCATACGGCGAGTGGATCACCAGCTGGGTGCCGCCGCTGGCATCGAAGAAGCGCTCCATCACCAGACATTGCTGGGTCGGCATAGTGCCCAGCGCCGCGCGGGCGTGCGCGAGATAGTCCACCAGTTGGCGCGCGGCTTCGGCGGCCAGACATAACTCGCTGCAGAGCCAATCGCAGGCGGCTTGATGTGGCGCGGAGGCGCGTGGCGTGCTGTCGAGTAGCGCGCCTTCGAACGGCGTGGCATCGAGGGGCATGCTGTCCAGCCGTGTGGCGATCTCGCCACGCAACCGCGACACCGCCGCCGACAATTCATCGCTGCGGCCCGGCGCCTCGCCCAGCCAGAACGGAATGTTCGGCGGCGCGCCCTTGGCATCTTCCACCCGCACGCGGCCCGCATCCACACGCAGGATGCGGTAGCTGGCATTGCCGAGTTGAAATACATCGCCGGTGAGACTTTCGACCGCGAAATCTTCGTTCACCGTGCCGATCTTTTCCGCCTGCGGCTCTAGCACCACGCTGTAATCGCCGGTTTCGGGAATGGTGCCGCCGGAGGTCAGCGCGGTCATGCGCGCGCCACGGCGTGCATGCAGGCGGCGGTGCACCGCATCGCGATGCAGATAACCCGCACGCGGCCCGCGCCGGGTACTGAAGCCCTCGCACAGCATGCCCACCACGCGATCGAACGTCTCCCGGCACAGCTGAGCGAATGGCCACGCGCGGCGCACCAGCGCGAACAGCGCATCTTCCTCCCAGTCCTCGCAGGCGGCCTCGGCCACGAGTTGTTGTGCAAGCACATCGATCGGCGCGAGCGGAATCCGTAGCGCGTCCAGCTCGCCGCGGCGCACGCTATCGAGCAGCGCAGCGCATTCGACCAACTCGTCGCGGGTCTGCGGAAACAGCCGCGCCTTCGGCGTGCCACCGACCGCATGCCCGGCGCGTCCGGCGCGTTGCAGGAACGTGGCGATCGAACGCGGCGAGCCGAGCTGGCAGACCAGATCGACATCGCCGATATCCAGCCCGAGTTCCAGCGATGCGGTGGCCACCAATACGGTCAATTCGCCAGCCTTGAGTCGCTGCTCGGCCAGCAGGCGCGTCTCGCGCGACAGGCTGCCGTGATGTGCGGCCACGCGCTGTTTGCCTAGCAGATCGCCCAGATGCCGCGCGGCCCGCTCGGCCATGCGCCGTGTGTTGACGAATACCAGCGTGGTGCGGTGTTGCTGCGCCAGCGCAGCCACCTCGGCATACACCTGCAGCCACTGGTCGTTGGACATCACCACGCTCAGCGGCGTCGGCGGTAAGGCCAGCGCGAGGTCGCGCGTGCGGGTGTAGCCGATATCCACGATGTCGCACTGCGGTGGAGGTTGCCCGTCTTCGCCGACGCCGACCAGAAATTGCGCGACCGTTTCAATCGGCTTCTGCGTGGCAGACAGCCCGATGCGGGTGATCGGGCGCTCGGCCAATCGTTGCAGGCGCTCCAGCGTCAGGCTCAGATGGCTACCGCGTTTGTCCGCCGCCACCGCATGGATTTCGTCGACGATGACGGTGCGCACGTGCCGCAGCGCGTTGCGCCCGGAGGCCGAGCCCAGCAGCACATACAAGGACTCCGGCGTGGTCACCAGAATATGCGGCGGCACGCGCCGCAGTCTGGCCCGCTCACGCTGCGGTGTGTCGCCGGTACGCACCGCCGTGCGCACTGCCACATCCGGCAAACCGCTTGCGCGCAGGGCTGCGCGGATGCCTTGCAGCGGGGCGTCCAGATTGAGATGGATGTCGTTGGACAGCGCCTTCAGCGGCGACACGTAGACCACGCGGGTTTCGTCCGGCAATGCGCCGCCGTTGGCCAGACCATCGCGGATCAGCGCATCGATGGCGGCGAAGAACGCGGTCAGCGTCTTGCCCGAACCGGTCGGCGCAGCCACCAGCGTGTGCCGCCCGGCCTGGATCGACGGCCAAGCGGCAATCTGCGCCGGCGTGGGCGCAGCAAAGGTCCGCGCAAACCACGCAGCGACCACAGGATGAAATTGCTGCAGAACAGGATGCATGGATGGTGCCCAAAGCCGCGACGGCAACCGGCCGCGCGGCAATCGGATTCAACTCGGCAGGACTGCTATGGATGGGGGTGCGGTGCAACGCATGCAAGACTGATGTGGCCTTGGCGGCAATCGATTCAAAGCGCCCCCACCGTGTAGCCGCTCGGCCCGCCCAACCAATGCCCGACATTGAGGCTGTCGGCCCCAGCATGGCGGGCGGGTGGCCGGTTTGAGGCTCAGCCCCATGCCGTAAGACGCGAGCGAGCCCGGCACGTGCGTGCTCCCTTCATAGCGGGCATGCCGGATGATGCGTTGCCGGTGTGCACTGGACTGGCGTCACGCCCTTGTTGCTCTACCATCGGTTTAGGTTCACCAGCATCCCGCAAGGGATAATCAAAGGTCCAGCACAGGTCCGCTATTTATCGTGGTTGGTGCATGTGAATTTGACTAGCCCGAAATATCTGAACCAACTTTTTCCCGAAGCCAGGCGTTTTCCGCCTTCTGCTTGCGATCCAAAAAGTCTGAAGCAAGCTCATTATACTTTATCGACTCAGCCACATGCGCGTCATCGCCGGGCGGCACGTCCAGCTCATAGAACGCATCATTATTGAACGACTCCATCAATGCCTCGTATTCAGCGGCATACAATTGCTTGACCCCCGCTCTCCACGTCTCGTTAGCCAACAGAAAATCACCGAATGCATCCTTATCCCGTTCGCGCTCGCGAACAGAGCTTGCTAGCGTGGTCAAATCTTCATTGGTCAACGCACTTATCGGCTGGAATATCATCGATGACGGCACGTTCGGCAAATCGAGCTCCTCACTCAACATCACCTTGGCATGCATCATCGTTTCCACCGGCTCATCTTCAAGCGTCTTCAACCTTTGGACAAGCTGCGACTGCCTGAGTGATTGCTCTTCGGTTGGCAACCCACCATTGTCTGCGAGCTGGGCATATTGCCTTAATGCCTCGCCATTGCTTGCGAGCTGGGCATATTCACTTCGACGTTGAATCAAATATTGCATCATCCCGACCACATACTGCACCCCAGGGTCAGTCGGCGCGGCCGGCAGTTGCCCCGCCACGTACCTCGCAAAAATGTCTTGTACCACGGAAGCAAGTTCCCTTGAATCCTCACTGTCTGAAGACCCGGATTGCTCAAGCCTAGCCATCAGCTCGCCGATTCTCGGGTCGAGTGGGGCCAGTAGTTGAAAATTTTCAATCAAGTTTACTAGACCGCTGTGGATATCCGCTACGCAGGCCTGTAGCGCAAGTGCACTTGAGAACTGTTCAAGCTCCGTCGTGCAGGCTTTGATGGAATGTTCGATGAAGCGATGCACTTCCGACTCGAGCGCATCCAGGCGAAACTGCCGGCTCGCCCAAGCCTGCAACCCGGCAGCATTGAGCCTTCCTTGCTTCACGGCTAGTGACATCTGGTGATTACGAACCGTATTGACGATGGCCGAGAATCCGGTTGAAACATTGTCATGGCATGTCCCAAGCGCACTCTCCGCCATTGCAAACACCAGCTTGCGTAATTCAGGATCTGCGGCGACTGCGTTGATCACTTCCGCTCCCAGTTGCAGCACCTCACCCTTTTCAATTTCCGACTGGTGCGCTGTTGCTTCATAGCGCTTCTCGAGAAGCTCGGAAAACTGTCCCGCGTTAGACTCATCATCGAACGCGTGCGCGTTTTCCAGGCACGGCTGGCAGGCCGCTGTCAGCCAATGATCAACCTGCTCCCCGAGAGCCCGCGGCGGCGACTCGTCCGTGCCCCCCAATTGCGAATTCTCGTGGATTTGCAACGCGCGCATGGCCTCGGACCAAGCCACGAAATCAAACGCTTCCGCAGGGGGCGGGGCAGACGCACTGGCACTGCCCTCCGCTTGACTGTGGACCTGTGAAGATGGCTGAGCCCGGGAACGCAACGGAGACCGAGACCGGGAAGAAAGACCGGCAAGCGGACCGGCGCCGGGGTGAGGGGGGGACGCGGATGGGTGCGAAGAATCGGGTACCGCAACGTGATGCTGACCAACCTGATCATCGACCGGCACCCGGCTCGTTGACGGCACGCCGGAGGACGAAGGAATGGGAAGACGTGACATGAGCTCTTTCCCCTTTACACGTGTATTGGCACGATGGCGCCCAGCGAAAAATGCCGGACAGACTGCATTGGTTTGAAGCGTTTTGTCCCTGTCGTGGCTGACCGACTCAGGTTGGCCATGATATTGGACACACACGCTACATCCCGACCCACCGCCGAAGAAACCCTTCCAGCTGCGAAGCGTGCATGGCGCGATGCGTTTTAATGGCGCAGCGGCATCTCGTCGCGAGCGGTGACGCCGGCAAGCCTGTCGTCAACGCTCAGGCGTTCGAGATGGCGCATCGGTGGCTTTCTTGATGTGCGCGCACCTACAACGGTGCCGCGCGAAAAGGCCATTGTGGACCGGCCCGCTGCCATGGCACATTGGCTGCCATGCCCAGTCTCATCCTGTTCATGATTGCCGGCGCAGCGCTGTTCGCGTTCTGGAACTCCTCGCGTGCCGCTGCCGAACGCGCCGACACCCTCGGCCGCAATGCCTGCCGCGCCGCCGATGTGCAGTGGCTGGACCAGAGCGTGCATTCCACCAACATCCGCATCTACCGCAAGCCCAATGGCTGGCTGGGCTTCGAGCGGACGTTCCGGTTCGAGTATTCGCACGATGGCATCGACCGGCATAGTGGCCGCCTGGTGCTGCGCGGCGATCAGCTGATCGCCTTCACCGGACCACAAGTGGCAACGGTGACGCCGTTGAGCCCGGACCATCAGCGTTTGAATTGAGTGTGGCTTGACTGGCTTGCGCAGATCCGAATGCATCTTCTGCGCTTGATCATGCGCCACTGAAGTCTGCTCAGCACTGATCATGCATCGACAGCACCGATGCGTCGATTGCAGCACGCCTGTCCAACGGCACGTCTGTCCATCTGTGCCGCACGCGCACAGTGCGCATCAGTAACCGAAGCGCCTGCCACACATCGAACGCCGGACGCGCAATGCGCGCCCGGACGTCCACTTACTTGACCACACGCAAATGCGGGCGCTTGCCGGCACTCGGCGGCTCGTCCGGCGTAGCCGGGCTCGGTGGCGGCGGTGCACCGGGATCCGGTGGCTCGGTGCTGGTGCCCGGGATGTCGTCCGGCAAGGCCATGCCCTGCCCAGTCTCGCGTGCGTACACCGCCAGCACGGCGGCCATCGGCACCATCACCGGATAGCTGACGCCGCCGAAGCGTGCAGTAAAACGCACGCTTTCGTGGTCGACCTGCAGCCCGACCACGGCGCGCTCGGCGATGTTCAATACGACGCGGCCGTCTTTGACGGCACTGGCAGGCACCTGCACGCCAGGCAAGCCTGCGTCCACCAGAACGTGCGGCGTCATGCCGTTGTCGTTGATCCATTCGACCAAGGCCCGCAACAGGTACGGGCGATGGCTGGTCATGCGGGGGAAATCTTCGCTCATGGCGTCATTTTACCCGCACACGACCCGTAGCGGCGGCGCTACGATCGGACCTCGGTCTGTTGGCATACAGCCCTCGCATCAGCCCGGCATGTCGCGCAGTTTGCGTTCCTGATCGGTGAGGCTACGGATGAAGCCGGGATTGCGGAAGATCCGGTTGCCGTAGTCCTCGATCGCCTTGCCGTCCTTGGGCAGCCCGATTTCCAATGCGTCCAGTCGCCAGATGATCGGCGCCATCGCGCAATCGGCCAGACTCATTTCCGGATTGAGGAAGAATTTGCTGGCCTTGAACAGCGGCACCGAGGCGGTGAGCAGTTCCTTCAGGCGCTTTCGGCCGGCTTCGGCCTGGGTCTTGTTGCCGAGCTGGATGGCCTGCACCTGCGGCACCCAGTCGTGCTCGATCCGCAGCATCGCCAGACGCAGGCGCGCGCGCGACAGCGGGTCGACCGGCATCAGCGGCGGATGCGGATAGCGCTCGTCCAGGTACTCGCTGACCACCGATGCGGCGTACAGCACCAGGTCGCGTTCGACCAGGGTGGGAACCGAGTGATAGGGATTGAGATCGATCAGATCTTCGGGAGGATTTTGTGGGTCGACCGGCACCAGGTCGTAGGTCACCCCTTTCGCCGCCAGGACCAAGCGGACCCGGTGGCACAACACGTCGTCGTTGGACGAAAACAAAGTCAAGGTATTTCGCATACGCACACTCGTCGCCATTCAAGGCTCTCCGACGACCGGAATCCGCCGGCCGCATCGGCGCAGCCGGCCCAACGCCGACCGTCACCACGGTCCTTCGAGTGTGCAATCACGTCACGCAAAAGCCAAGGGTGATAAGGCCTCAAAACACGAACAGGCCATGTTGTCTTGTTGAATGACGGGCGTGCCAGGCGATTACGCATCATCGACAGGTGGGTTTGCGGCTGATCTGCGGGTTTGCGGCAGGGCCCTTGCCCGCCCACCATCGCGCGACACGCCGCAAGTAAGCCCTTGTAGCGTCATCGGCATGTTGGTTCGCGGCTGATCTGCGGATTTGCTGCAGGGCCCTTGCCGGCCCACCATCGCGGGACACGCCGCAAGTACGTCCTTGTAGCGTCATCGGCACGTTGGTTCGCGCCTGATCTGCAGATTTGCTGCAGGGCCCTTGCCCGCCCACCATCGCGGGACACGCCGCAAGTACGTCCGTGTAGGCTCTTACGCGGCATCCATGCCGCGTAAGGTCCCGCGATGGTGGGCGGGCAAGGACCAGTCGAGATGGTCGGTGTGCATGTTTTCAACAAAGCACCGACTCACTCTACTGGTGCGGTGTCCTCGCCGATTGCGGGACCGTGTGGCGGCATGGATGCCGCCACCGAGCCTACACGGACGTACTTGCGGCGTGTCCCGCGAGCGGTGAGGACATCGCGCCCTCCGACCAACCGACCAACACGACCTGGACTATCGAGATAGTGCCAAGAGCGGCTAACAAAAATGACTGCGCGACACCCAAACAGGCGCAGCCCGTGCTCGGAATCGCATGTACCACTCGGACACTCCGGTTCCTCCACAGCGTCCACATCCGCTTGGCGATTACCAGGTTGTGTACCTGCTTTCGGGCGGCTGCGGCAGTGCGCGGCCGCCGCAGGATTTACAGCCTAATCAATGCACGTCCTTCCAATATTCCTTCTTGAGCAGATAGGCGATGAAGGTCAGCAGGGCCAGAAACAGAATCACCCACACGCCCATGCTTTGCCGCTTCAGCGCCGCCGGCTCGCCCGCGTATTCCAGGAAGTTGGAGATATCGCGCACGGTCTGATCGAACTCGACTGGTGTCTGGCGTCCCGCTTGACCGAGCTTGAGCGCCTGCACCGGCTTGTCGCCGGTGGCCTTGTCCGGCGGCCCGTACTGCGCCAGCTGCAGGCCTTGCAGTTCCCACAGCGGGTTGGGCATGGACGCGTTCGGGAACAACTGGTTGTTCCAGCCCAATGGACGGGTCTGATCCAGATAGAACGACTTGAGGTAGGTATAGACCCAGTCGGTGCCGCGCACGCGGGCGATCAGGCTCAGATCCGGCGGCGCCTTGCCGAACCATTTGGTCGCTGCATCGTGCGGCATGGTGCCTTCGATGTGCTCGCCGATCTTGGCGCCGGTGAAGTTGAGGTTGGCCATGACCTCCGCTTCGCTCAAGCCCAGATCGCTGGCCATGCGCGAATAGCGCAGGTATTTCAGCGAATGGCAGCCCGAACAGTAGTTCATGAACAACTGCGCCCCACGTTGCAGCGAGGCACGATCGCTTAGATCGTTTCCGGCTTGATGGACCGCACCGCCTTCGGCCGCCATCGCGCCGCCGGCAACGACCAGAGCGCACAGCAGCGCAACCACGCGTGACTTCCATGACTTCACGATGTGCTTAGTCATGCGTGGTCACCCGCTCCGGTACCGGTTTGGTCTTATCTATCCGTGTCCACACAGGCATGGTGATGAAGAAGGCGAAATACAGGAAGGTCAGCACCCGCCCGACATAGGTCTCGTGTGCGTCGGTGCCAGGCCCGGAGCCGATTACGCCCAGCCATACGAAGCACACCACCAGCACGCCGAGCGCGACCTTGGAGATCCAGCCGCGGTAGCGGATCGAACGCACCTTGGCGCGATCCAGCCATGGCACCAGAAACAGGATCGCGATCGCCGAGAACATCACCACCACGCCGCCAAGCTTGTTGGGCACCACCCGCAACATCGCGTAGTACGGCGTGTAGTACCACACGGGTTTGATGTGCTCCGGGGTCACCAGCCGGTTGGCCTCGGTGAAGTTGTCGTGCTCCAGGAACAGACCGCCGAACGCCGGCGCGAAGAAGATGATGAAGGCCGCGATCAGCAGCAGGAAGCCGACACCGACCAGATCCTTGACCGTGTAATACGGATGAAACGGGATACCGTCGGCAGGCTTGTGCGCATCCCAGCGATTGCCCTTGGGACCTTTCTTGATGTCGACGCCATCGGGATTGTTGGAGCCCACTTCATGCAGCGCGCCCAGGTGCAGCACGATCAGCAACAACAGCACCAACGGCAAGGCGATGACGTGCAAGGCAAAGAAGCGGTTGAGCGTGGCATCGCCGGGCAGATAGTCGCCCATGATCCATTCGGTCAAGCCATTGCCGATCACCGGAATGGCGCCGAACAACGAGATGATCACCTTCGCGCCCCAGAACGACATCTGCCCCCAGGGCAGCACGTAGCCCATGAAGGCTTCGGCCATCAGCACCAGATAGATCAGCATGCCGAGAATCCACACCAGCTCGCGCGGCTTCTGGTAGCTGCCGTACATCAGCCCGCGGAACATGTGCAGATACACCACGATGAAGAACAGCGAGGCGCCGGTGCTGTGCATGTAGCGGATCAGCCAGCCCCACTCCACGTCGCGCATGATGTATTCGATCGAAGCGAACGCATCGGCAGCGCTGGTCTTGTAGTGCATCGTCAGGAAGATGCCGGTGACGATCTGGTTGACCAGCACCACCATCGCCAGCGAGCCGAAGTAGTACCAGATGTTGAAGTTCTTCGGCGCGTAGTACTCGCTGACATGCTTGCGATAGACCGGCATCAGGCCGGGCGCGCGCTCGTTGACCCACTCGAACACGCCGTTCGCGGTACGGACAAGAATATTGCTCATCAGGCAGCCCCCGTGCTTTTGGCCGACGTACCGGCGCCATCCGGATCGACGCCGATGACAAGCGTGTTGTCGTCCACGTAGTGGTGTGGGGGCACCAGCAGGTTGATCGGTGCCGGCACGCCATCGAAGACGCGGCCGGACATGTCGAAGCGCGATTTATGGCAGGGGCAGAAGTAGCCGCCCTTCCATTGCGGGTCATAGGGCTCGGGCCGGATCTCGGCGACCATCTCCGGCGAACACCCCAGATGCGTGCACAGGCCCACCAATACCGAGATATCGGACTTGATCGAGCGGTACTCGGGGTTCTTCAGCACGTAGTCCGGCTGCTGGTCCTTGTTCTCGGACTTGGGGTCCTTGAGCCGGTCGTCCAGCGAGGGCAGTGCGTCGAGCATCGCCTTGGAGCGCTTGACGATCCAGATCGGCTGACCGCGCCACTCCAGAACCAGCCGTTGCCCTTCCTGCAAGGCGCTGATGTCGGCGGTCACCGGTGCGCCGGCCAATTTGGCGCGTGCACTTGGATTCCACGACTTCACGAACGGAACTGCAACAAATCCTGCTCCGACCGCACCGACCACGGAGGTTGTCGCGGTCAAAAACCGACGACGCCCGAGATCAGCAGGTGCGTTAACCCCATCGTTGGCCATCCGGCTCTCCGATCTTGATTAGGTAGCGTGAGGCTGCCAACGGCTGGCGGGGGGTCCAGCCGCGATGAATCGACCGCAGTGTAGCGGAACGCTTAATGCACAGACAATGCAATGTACGCAGTCGGAGCTGCGCTGTGCAAACGCTGCATGCAGATGCGTGTCGATAACGCACGCAGCTCAGTTGGCTGCCGTGCCCTGCCCGCGATAGCGACCGGCCAGCAGGCCGACGCGTTGCACATAGCGCTGGGTCTCGCTGTAAGGCGGCACGCCGCCGTAGCGATCCACCGCGCCCTCGCCCGCGTTGTAGCCGGCGGCGGCGAGCGTGAGATCGCCGTTGAAGCGTTTCAACAACCAGGACAGATACTGCACGCCGCCGCGAATATTTTGCGATGCATCATAGGCGTCGCTGACGCCGAAGCGGCGCGCGGTTCCGGGCATCAGCTGCATCAACCCTTGCGCGCCGGCACGGCTGAGCGCCAGCGGGTTGTAGGCCGACTCGGCATGGATGATCGCGCGCACGATCGCTTCTTCGACCCCGAACTCACGCGCCGCCGCGGTGATTTCCTGCTGGTAGGCATTGGTGTTGAGCCGGATCGCACCAAAGTTGACGCCGGGCTTGGCGCCGCAGGCGTAGCAGGTCTCGATAAAGCTGTAGTGGATGGTGTGCAGGCCTTCGATGCTGGCGACCTGGCGCGGGCGTGCGCTGGTGTAGTGGCGCACGCCGTCCTTCATATAGGAATAGACCTGCCCGCTGACCACCCGACGCGGATTGACCGCCGTTGCGGCGGCAGGCGCCTGCACGATGGACGTCTCCGACACCGGCAGCGCGCGCGGCACCACGGCTGAAGCGACCTCGGCAGCGCGACGCGGCGGTTGGCTGACCGGCTGGCTGATGATGGTGGCCGGCGCGCCGCTGTCGATGTTGGCGATGCTGCGCGCCGGGCTGGCGACCAGGCCTGAGGTCGGGCGTGCCGAGGCAGGCGGTGTGCGGCGGGCAGAGCGATCCGGGGTGTAGCTGCTGATGACGCTGCAGGTGGCGCCGCTCTGGCGCTTGCTCAAATAACTGGTGATGCCGTCGCCGCTGACGCACTTGTACAGGGTGCCGGCGCTGGCCGGCGCCGCCGACAACGTGACAAGTAACAGCCCCAGCACTCTTGACATCCCCTTCATGTGGCGGAGTGTCCCAGCTTGCCCTGGGCTTGCCAAGTGTCGGCAGGCGTTACCGGGGCAGCTGGTCCAGTTGCGCGCGCAACGCGTTCAGGGCCTGGGTCAGGGGTTCACGCATATCGGCAGGAGAGATCGCCTCGAACGGCAGTTCGAGCAACAGCAGATTGGCCGCCAGGGCCGGCATGCTCGGGGCGCCCAGACCGAGCCAGCAATGCGCGGGGCCGTCGGCTTCCAGCGCCCCCAGCCAGGGCGGAATACGGGCGGCGAGTGTATCAAGCGTGCCTTGCAGGCGTACCCGCGCCCGGCATGGGAATGGCGACTCGCCGATCGCCTTGCGCAACAACTGCAGCGGTTCTTCCGGCAGCGCACGGGCGGCGAACTGCGCGCCGGTCGCGACGGCCTGATCGATACGGTCGGCACGCAGGGTGCGCCAGTCCTGGCGCTCGCAGTCCCAGACCAGCAAGTACCAGCGCCGCCCGTAATTCACCAGCAACGCCGGCTCGACGCAGCGGGTGATCGGCGCGCCAGAGTGGCGGCGATAGTCCAGCCGCAAGGTAATGCGGTCGCGGCAGGCACTGGCCAGTTGCGCCAGCAGTGCCGCGTCCACCAACGCGCTGGCGTCCATGATCGGCAGACTGGCCATGGCCGCATGCGCGGCGCTGGCGCGCTGGCCACTGCGTCGCGGCAACAGCGGATCGAGCTTGGCCAGCACCCGCGCCGCTGCCGCGTCCATGTCGCGGATCGTCGGCGCGGCCGCGCGCAAGGCGATCGCCACGGTGAGCGCTTCGTCTTCTTCGAACAACAGCGGCAAGGCGGCTGCGCCCTGCCCTAGCCGATAGCCGCCACCGGTTCCTGGCGCGGCCTGTATCGGGTAGCCAAGCTCGCGCAGGCGGTCGATATCGCGCCGCACGCTGCGCGGATGAATTTCCAGGCGCTCAGCCAGGGCCACGCCGGACCAGCTCCGGCCGCCTGCAGCAGAGAAAGCAGACGCAACAGGCGGGCAGCGGTCGAGGCCATCGCGCCACCGTATTGCGGACAGAAAGTGTCCGCAATAGCTGTATAGGATTGCGTCATCACGTGTCGCTGCACCAATGCCCGCTACTTGCACTCTTCTCCTGGCCACCAAGGACTCGCAATGCCCGACGACCGCCACATCACACTTTTCCACAATCCCCGCTCGCGCTCGCGCGGCGTGCTGGTCCTGCTGGAAGAGCTCGGCGCCAGTTACAGCCTGCAGATCCTCGACCTGGAAAAAGGCGAACAGCTCGCACCTGAGTACCTGGCGATCAACCCGATGGGCAAGATCCCGGCGATCCGGCATGGCGACAGCGTGGTCACCGAACAGGGCGCGATCTATCAGTACCTGGCCGAGCTGTATCCGGAAGCCGGCCTGTCGCCAGCATCGGGCGATGCCGATCGCGGCGCCTATCTGCGCTGGCTGGCCTTCTACGGTTCGGCGTTCGAGCCGGCGATCATCGACCGCGCGATGAAACGCGACGCGCCGCCGCGCGCGATCTCGCCCTACGCCGACTGCGCCACGGTGCTGCAGGTGATCGATGCGCAGCTGGCCAAGGGCGACTATCTCCTGGGCCAGCGCTGCAGCGCGGCCGATGTGCTGTGGGGCGGCGCGCTGGGCTGGATGGTCGATTTCGGCCTGGTCGATCCGCCTGCCACGACCCGCGCCTATATTGCACGCATGGCCGACCGGCCGGCATTCGGCCGCGCCGAGGCGATCAATGCAAGGCCCTGAGCATCCGGACGCAGCCGGCGCAAGCGGGTAAACTACGCGGCTATCTTCTACCCGCCTGGAATAAGCGCCATGCCCGGGACATCCGTTTCCGATCTGTCCGCGGCCACCACCGTGGACGCACCTGCCCTGTTGCCGCTGCCCGTGGCACGCCCGGCAGCGCCCGCCGTGGTGCGCGGCAAGCTGTACATCAAGACCCACGGGTGCCAGATGAACGAGTACGACTCGGCCAAGATGGCCGACGTACTCGCCGCCTCCGAAGGCCTGGAGCTGACCGACAACCCCGAAGACGCCGACGTGGTGCTGGTCAATACCTGCTCCATCCGCGAGAAGGCGCAGGAAAAGGTGTTCAGCCAGCTGGGCCGCTGGCGCTTGCTCAAGGAGAGCAGGCACAAGGCCGGCGGCACGCCTGTGATCATCGGTGTTGGCGGCTGCGTGGCCTCGCAGGAAGGCGAAGCCATCGTCAAGCGCGCGCCGTATGTGGATCTGGTGTTCGGCCCGCAGACCCTACATCGCCTGCCCGAGCTGATCCGCGCGCGGCGCGAATCGGGCAAGTCGCAGGTCGACATCAGCTTCCCGGAAATCGAAAAGTTCGATCGCCTGCCCGAGCCGCGTGCCGATGGCCCGTCGGCGTTCGTGTCGATCATGGAAGGCTGCTCCAAATACTGCTCGTTCTGCGTGGTGCCCTATACCCGCGGCGAAGAAGTGAGCCGGCCGTTCGAAGACGTGCTGGTGGAAGTGGCGCAACTGGCCGCGCAAGGCGTGCGCGAGATCAATCTGCTCGGCCAGAACGTCAACGCGTATCGCGGTGCATATGGCGCCGATGCGGGAGACGCCGCGCAGTACGCGGATCTGGGCTTGCTGATTCGCACCATCGCGCAGATCGACGGCGTCGGTCGTATTCGTTTCACCACCTCGCATCCGCTGGAGTTTTCCGATTCGCTGGTGGATGCGTATCGCGACGTGCCGCAGCTGGCCAATTACCTGCACCTGCCGGTACAGGCTGGCAGCGACCGCATTCTGTCGGCGATGAAGCGCGGCTACACCGCGCTGGAATTCAAGTCCAAGATCCGCAAGCTGCGCGCGGTGCGCCCGGACATTTCGATCAGTTCGGACTTCATCGTCGGCTTCCCCGGCGAAACCGAAGCGGATTTCGAAAAGACCATGAAGTTGATCGAAGACGTGGGCTTCGATCAGAGTTTTTCCTTCATCTATTCGCGTCGCCCTGGAACGCCGGCCTCGGATCTGCAGGACGACATGCCCGATGCCGTCAAACAGGCGCGCCTGGCACGTTTGCAGGCGCAGATCAATGCGCATGCCACACGTATTTCGCAGTCCATGGTCGGTAGCGTGCAGCGGGTGCTGGTGGAAGGCCCCTCGCGGCGCGATCCCAACGAATTGACCGGCAAGAGCGAGAACATGCGCCCGGTGAATTTCCCCGGCAATGCGCGCTTGATCGGGCAATTCGTCGATGTGGTGATCACCGAGGCAATGAGCAATTCGCTGCGTGGTCGTATCCACCTGGATGAAAACGCACGCTGATGCAGCGCAGGCGCCGGATTGCTCGGCGCCATGTTGAAGGCATCGCTTGCATCACGCGTTGCCCGCGATCCGTACAACCTGCGCCAGCCACGCTCATGCGGCTCACCTGAGCTATTCCTTGCAGTCGCAGACAACGACAAGCATCGACATGATCCGTCGCGTCGCTCGCTGCGCGCACTGGTGGCGAAAAATTCGCCACCCATCCACAACGCCTTGCTACACAAGGCCGCGTGACACTTACCCACAGGCTTTACCGAATTCGATCCACATCGGTTGTGGACAAGCGCACGCACACTGGCGATTTTTTCACCACCACCCTGCCGGGCCTTACGCCAGTAAGCGTCACCAATTCTATCCACAGGTTGTGGATGCGTGACTCCACAGCGCTTGTGGAGAACTCGAACGCGCAGGCGGGCGCGCGCATGGTCACGCCGCCGTGCCGCCGGGCATGTTGGTGGGATCACACGCTGCGCGCTACCCTTTTCGTACCGCCCTACCGACGCCGCATGCATGCGCTGTCCGAGCCGACCATGAACTCAACTGCACACCGCGACTTCACCCTGGAACCCGACGACACCGAGCGCCTGGCCAATCTGGCCGGCCCGTTCGACGCGCACTTGCGCCAGATCGAACTCAAGCTCGGCGTGGAGATCGCCAACCGCGGCAACATCTTCCGTGTCACCGGCCCGGAGCCGGCGATCACCGCCGCGCAGACGCTGCTGATCGCCTTGTACGACGAGGCCGCCTCCACCGTTTTCGACAACCACGCGATCCATCTGCGCCTGAACGATGCCAACGTCGAACACGTGGTCGAGCGTTCCTACGAAGCCCAGGACGTGGCGATCAAGGTCAAGCGCGGCACCGTACGTGGACGCGGCGCCAACCAGGCCAAATACCTGCATGCGATCGCCACCCACGACATCAACTTCGGCATCGGCCCGGCCGGTACCGGCAAGACCTTCCTGGCGGTCGCCTGCGCCGTGGAAGCCTTGAACGAATCGCGCGTGCAGCGACTGATTCTGGTGCGCCCAGCGGTGGAAGCCGGCGAAAAACTTGGCTTTCTGCCCGGCGATCTGAGCCAGAAGGTGGACCCATACCTGCGCCCGCTGTACGACGCGCTATACGAAATGCTGGGCGTGGAAAAAGTGGTCAAGCTGCTGGAGCGCAACGTCATCGAGATCGCGCCGCTGGCGTATATGCGCGGCCGCACGCTCAACGATGCCTACGTGATTCTCGACGAAGCGCAGAACACCACCATCGAGCAGATGAAGATGTTCCTGACCCGCCTGGGCTTCGGCTCCACCGCAGTGATCACCGGCGACCTGACCCAGGTCGACCTGCCCAAACACGTCAAATCCGGCCTGCGCGATGCAGTGGAAGTGTTGCGCGATGTGGACGGCGCCAGCTTCACCTTTTTCGAAGCACGCGACGTGGTGCGCCACCCGCTGGTGCAGCGCATCGTGACTGCCTACGAGAAGCGCGATAGCGCCTTGCTCCCGCCAGCGACCGATTGACCATGCATGGCACCGGTCTACTGTTGGGGATGTGGTTGGTGCTGGCTTGCCAGGGATCGGCGCAGGCGCAAGTATCCGAACAGACTGACACGACGACGCGCGTCATGCTGCGACAGCAACTTGCCGCTTCCTGTGTGTCGGTGGCCGCTGCGCAAGTGAGCATCCTGTTGGACCGGGCCGAGCTGGAACAAATCGCGCTGATGAAGCCTGCACTACCCGTTGCAGCAGCTGACGACGATACACAGCGGCAGGCACTACTTGCAGGCACACGGGCGCAGGCGCTACTTGCCTCTACCGGCATGGCGCACGACCGCTTCGGATGCGCAATAGTTCGGGAGGACAAGGAAAGCGCCGACGCGCGCTATCTGGTCGGTCGCTTGCTGGAGCATGGCCAAGCCGCGATATGGACGCAGGCGCCACCGGGTTTCGCGCCTGCCCTCGAGGTCAGGCGGGTCGATCCACATTGCCAAAACGGGCCGATGGGCAGTGCTTTCTATCGCGTCGCCGACGGCGGTGCGCTGGTGCTAGTGCTAGTCGAGTGCGTCCGCTAATGTCCGACCGATCGCTTACGGACGCGCGCGCAGGCGTCGCAGCAAGACACCACTCGCGCGATACTTGTCACCCCTGCCTGCTCTGAATGCTGGTGTTCCCCATGACCAAGGGCCCCATCCGTCTCGACGTCGCTGTCAGTTACGCGCTGCCGCGCGCCGGTTTGCCCTCGGCGGTGAGTTTTCGTAAGTGGGTGGCCGCCGCGCTGAAGGGACGTATTCGCGAGGCCGATCTGGCGGTGCGCATTGTCGATGAGAAGGAAGGCTGCTCGCTCAACCATCATTACCGCGGCAAGGATTACGCCACCAATGTGCTGAGTTTTCCGGCCGAGTTGCCCGAAGGCCTGCCCAAGGGCGTCAAGATGCCGCTGCTGGGCGATCTGGTGATCTGCGCGCCGGTGGTGGCGCGCGAGGCGGCCGAACAAGGCAAATCGCTGGCCTCGCATTACGCGCATCTGACCGTGCATGGCACCTTGCATCTGCTCGGATGGGACCACGAAGACGACAAGGAGGCCGATGCGATGGAACAACTCGAACGCGAGATCCTGGCCGATCTAGGTATCGACGACCCGTACGCGGGGGAACTTTGATGCGTGCCGGCGTCGCAGCTGTTTTGCTGTTGCTCACCTCCTCCACCGCCTGGGCCCAGGCCGCGCCGGTACGTCCGGACCTGCCGGCCTTGATCGAATGCCGCCAGCGCATCGGCGACTTCAGCGCGCTGGCGCCGGTACTGGCCGACCCGCTCAAGGCGGTCGCGCTGGGCTGGACGCCGCTGGAGCAGGCCAACCTGTTCATGACCGAATACACGCTCAACACGCCGATTACCGTGTTCGGTCACAGCACTACCCACATCGCGTTTTCCGGCGCCAGCATCATGGCGTTGCTGGACCTGCCCGACCCGCGCCCGCTGGCCAAGCAGTTGAACCTGGAACTGGGTGTGGATAACGCCGACAAGATCATGTATGGCCGCGAGCTGGTCAGCGAAGACACCACCAACCCCAAGACCGGCGAGGCGATGATCGAATCGGTGGTGCTCAGCGTCTCCAACGTGAAATCCCACCCCGGCAAGACCGTGGTCGGCTGCGGCTACAGCCTGGATCTGCCCTGACAGCGGGCGCCCCTGCGCCCTGTCCACAGCGCCTTAGCGGCTTCCTGTTAGACTGACCGCTATCGCCTGGTTTGCCGGGTGCCGTCCCCCGTCACGATGTCCGAAGACGACAGTAGCCAATCCCAAGAAACACCCGAAAAACGCCGTAGCTGGCTCGAGCGCCTGAGCGCTGCCTTCTCTGGCGAACCCCACACCCGCGACGAACTGGTCGCGCTGCTGCGGACCGCCGAGCAAGACGGTCTCATCGCCGCAGACACCTTGCGCATGATGGAAGGCGCGATCTCCGTGTCCGAGCTCACCGTGGGCGACGTGATGATTTCGCGCTCGCAAATGGTCTCGCTGCCCGTAGAGGCGCGCTTTCTGGACCTGATGCAGCAGGTGGTCGAATCCGGCCATTCGCGCTTCCCGGTGCACGGCGAGAACAAGGACGAAGTGCTCGGCATCCTGCTGGCCAAGGATTTGTTGCGCGGCGTGGTCGCCGACAACGGCCCTGGCAACGTGCGCGAGCTGCTGCGCCCGGCGGTGCTGATCCCGGAGTCGAAGAAGCTCAACGTGCTGCTCAAGGAATTCCGCCTGTCGCGCAACCACATGGCGATCGTGGTGGACGAGTACGGCGGCGTCGCCGGGCTGGTTACCATCGAAGACGTGCTGGAGCAGATCGTCGGCCAGATCGACGACGAGCACGACGATGCCGAAGAAGAGAATTCGCTGATCGCGATCCAGGCCGATGGCCGCTACGTGGTCGATGCGCTGACGCCGATCGAAGACTTCAACGAGCGCTTTGGTGCCGACTTCCCCGATGACGAGTACGACACCGTCGGTGGCCTGGTCACCGATGCGATCGGCCATCTTCCGGAAACCGGCGAAGAGCTGACCCTGGGGCGCTTTGCGTTCCGCGTGGCCAAAGCCGATGCGCGGCGCGTGCATGCCTTCCACGTCACCATGTTGCCGCCCGACCCGCAGGACGACGCTTGAACCCGTTGCATGGCATTTCCGCTGCAGCGTTACGCCGCGGCAGCGTTCGGCGATGGGCTGCGTTCTGCATCCTGGCGTTGTTGGCGTTGCTGATCGCACCCGTGGCAGTCGCTCAGGCGCCCGTCGAAACGACCGCGCCGGCACCGCGCGTTGGCGTGGTCACCATGCAGCCCGGCGAAGTGTTTTTCGAACGCTTCGGCCACGATGCCATCGTGGTCGTGGACCCGATCACGCAGCAGGCCACCTCGTACAACTTCGGCTTTTTCGACCCGAGCGAGCCGGACTTTATTCCGCGTTTTACCCGCGGCGAGATGATGTATTACCTGGTGGCACTGCCACTGGAGGAAGACCTGCAGCAGTACCGCGCCATCGGCCGCGGGGTCAGTATCCAGTGGCTGGATCTGCCGCCCGAACAGGCGCGCGCACTGGCCGACGGGCTGGCCGTGCGCAGCCAGCCCGAGAACGCGCGCTATCACTACGATTATTTCGTGGCCAACTGCGCCACGATGGTCCGCGACACGCTGGACCGTGCAATGGGCGGCGCGCTGAAATCGCAGCTGGCCGGTCGCTCGCGCGGCAACACCTTCCGCAGCGAAGCGGTGCGCCTGGCCTCCCCTGCCCCGTGGATGTGGCTGGGCTTCGACCTGGGCCTGGGGCCGTACGCAGATCGCCCGTTGTCGCGCTGGGAAGAAGCCTTCGTGCCGATGCGCCTGGCCGACAGCCTGACCCAGGTGCACAACAGCGCGGGGCGGCCGTTGGTGCAATCCACCCAGGTCTTGCTGCCGCATCGCATCGCACCGGAGCCGGACGAACAGCGACGGCACTGGTGGCCGTGGCTGCTGACGGGTCTGATCGTCGCTGCCGGCGTACTGGCACTCGGTCGCAGGCAGCGGCTGTTGGCCGCACTTGCGCTGCCGTACTGGCTGCTGTGCGCGATCGGCGGCGGGCTGCTGGTGTATCTATGGGACTTCACGGCGCATCAATCGGCCTGGGCCAACCGCAACCTGTTATTGGTCAACCCGCTGTGCGCGCTGCTGCTGATCGGTGGCATCGCAGTGCTGCGCGGGCGCCGGCCCGGACGCTGGTTCGACGTGCTGCGCTGGGTGGTTGCCGCCGCCGCATTGGCGGCCCTGCTGATTCATTGGCTGTCGTTCCAGGCGCAGGACAACCTGCAATGGGTGTTGCTGCTGTTGCCGATTCATGCCGCGCTCGCGATCGCTCTAAGGCGGCGTGACTTGTCCGTTCGCACGCGCTGATCCAGGATGCGCCCATGAACCATCACGGCCGCCATCCGGACAACCCGTCCTGCGTCATCACCTGCGCCTATTACGATGGCGATGCCGAACGCCACGACATCAGCCTGGAGCAGATCAGCGACGTGCTGCAGCGCCCGGATGGCTTTGTCTGGGTCGGTCTGTACGAGCCGCAGGAGTCTGTGCTGCACAAGCTGCAGGACGAGTTCGGCCTGCATGATCTGGCGATCGAAGATGCGCTCAAGGCGCACCAACGGCCCAAGGCCGAGAGCTACGGCAATTCGCTGTTCGTGGTGGTCAATACTGCCCAGCTGGTGAACGAGCGCATCCGCTATGGCGAGACGCACGCGTTTCTCGGCACACGCTTCTTGTTGACCGTTCGGCATGGTGCCTCGCTGTCGTATACGCCGGTGCGGCACCGGGTCGAACGCGAACCGGCGATGCTGCGCATGGGCGCCTCGTTCTGCCTGTACGGCGTGCTCGACTTTGTGGTCGACAATTACCTGCCGATCATGGACGAGTTCCGCGACACGCTGGAAGGCCTGGAAAAAGACATCTTTGCCGACAACTACAAGCGCGAGACCGTGGTGCGCCTGTACGAACTCAAGCGCGAACTCAACAAGATGCGGCTGGTGGTGGCGCCGCTGCAGGACGTGCTCTCGCACCTGAAGCGCAACCCGGGCTCGCTGATCCACGAAGAAGTCGGCATCTACCTGCGCGACGTGCTCGATCACGCCGTGCGCATCAACGACGCCATCGACACCTTGCGCGAAATGCTGGGCACTGCGCTGAGTGTGAACCTGTCGATGGTGACGCTCGCGCAGGGCGAGACCGTCAAACGCTTAGGCGCATGGGCCGCATTGCTGGCCGCACCTACCCTGATCACCAGTTGGTACGGCATGAACTTCACTCACATGCCCGAATTGGACAAACGCTACGCGTATCCATTGCTGGTGGCCGGTGTGGTTGGCTCGTGCCTGGTGCTGTATCGCCTGTTCAAGCGCGCGCGGTGGCTGTGAGGCCGCTTTGCGGCCGGGATTGGGGAGTTGGGATTCGGGATTGGTTAGAGCCGCATCGTTGACCGCTGGTTTTTAGCTTGTGTTTTATGCCTGCGCCATCGCGTCTAGCGTCTAGCGTCTAGCGTCTAAGTATTTGCTCTTTCGCTTCCAGTTGTCGGCTTCTAGCTGTTGGCTGTTGGCTTCCCCTCGCCCTAGAGCGAGCCGAGCACCGCAGCCACGCGTGGCCGAAGAGGCGCCCTGTCTGAGCGTAGCGAGTTTGGGCACCGTGCCGCGCGTGGCGAGGAGCGCAGGGCACCGGTGCGGCTCCATCGCACCGGATCGCGTCGGGCGACATGGTTTTGGTTACTTTTGCCGAAACAAAAGTAACCCGCGTCGCAAGGCGCGGAAGCCTTGGCCTTGGCTTTGCCTCAAGCCCCTGCTTCCGCGTTTGCTTGTTTAAGCAACCATCAACTACGGCGTGTAACCCGTACCCTCATCCGCCCTTCGGGCACCTTCTCCCGACGGGAGAAGGGAAGTGCATCGCTTGTACAAATCCTGATTGTGCGAATTCCCAATCCCGACTCACCAATCCCAGCAATCAAGCCACATAGATCGTCTTGATATTCATGAACTCATGAATGCCATGCTCGGCAAGCTCGCGCCCGAAACCGGAGCGCTTGATCCCACCGAAGGGCAAACGCACATCACTCTTGACCACCGAGTTGACGAACGCCGCACCGCATTGCAACTGCTGCGCCACGCGCTCGCCGCGTTTGGCATCTGCCGTCCACACGCTGCCGCCCAGTCCGAAGGTGGTGTCGTTGGCCACACGCACCGCTTCTGCTTCGTCGGCCACGCGGATCACTGAGGCGACCGGGCCGAACAACTCTTCCTCGTAAGCCGGCATGCCCGGGGCAACACGGTCGAGAATGGTGGCGGGATAGCCTGCATGCGAGCCAGCCACAGGCTCGCCACCGAGCAGCACCTTTGCGCCCTTCTCCACGCTGGCCTGCACCTGCTTGTGCAACTCGTCGCGCAGGTCGGCGCGTGCCATCGGCGCGAGCGTGGTGGTTTCCTGCTGCGGGTCGCCGAGCACGCGCTTGGACGCGGCAGCGACAAAGCGTTCGATGAACTGATCGGCAATCGCGTCCACCACGATGAAGCGCTTGGCGGCAATGCAGGTCTGCCCGCTGTTGTCGAAACGCGACTGCACGGCAGACGTGACGGTGTGCTCCAGATCGGCGTCTTCCAGCACCACGAAGGCATCGCTGCCGCCGAGCTCCATCACGCACTTCTTCAACTGGTCGCCCGCGTTTGCGGCCAGCGACCGGCCCGCACGCTCGCTACCGGTGAGCGTCACTGCGGCGATGCGATCGTCGCGCAACACGTCAGCCGCCTGGTCGTTGTCGATATGCAGCACATCGAACACGCCCGGCGGAATACCAGCAGCATCGAGCACTTCTTTCATCGCATCGGCGCAACGCGGCACATTGCTGGCGTGCTTGAGCAACGCGACGTTGCCGGCCATCAGGCCCGGTGCGAGAAAGCGAAACGCCTGCCACAACGGGAAATTCCATGGCATCACCGCAAAGACGCAGCCCAACGGCTCGTAACGCACGTAGCTGGATTGCGCTTCGGTCGCAATATCGCGCGGTGCCAGATAGTCGGCCGCATGCTCAGCGTAATACGCGCACGCTTGTGCGCACTTGTCGACCTCGGCCAACGCTTCAGCGCGCAGCTTGCCCATCTCGGCAGTCATGATGCGCTGCAGATCGTCGCGACGTTTGCTCAGTTCTTCGCCCACACGCCGCAACAAGGCGCCGCGCTCGGCCAGCGGCAAGGCCGCCCAAGCGGGGAACGCCTTGGCGGAAGCGGCCAAACGCGCTTCAATGGCAGCGGCATCCAGGGTGTGCTGGGTGTGTTCGACCTGGCCGTTGGCCGGATTGACGGTGTCGTAGGACATGACGGTCTCCTGTAGCAAGGCGGCCATGCTAGTCGCCGGGAAGTTGCAGCCGCGTCACAACCATCTGAAATCGCTGCAACGCTGTGTTTGCCGGCACCGCGACGGAATGCCGCAGCGCGATCACATGGCGCTTGCGACGACCAACATGACCGCCGAGAAGCGCCTGCCCGAAACAGACTGTCGCCAGTGGCCCAACTTCACTTTGCGCAATGGCATGACAGGGCCAGAAATGCTCTAGCATTCCGGCTCTGATCAGAATCGATCACTCACGGAAGAACCTCGATGCGCTTGTTCTTTTGCACTGCGTTGGCGATCGTCGTAAGCGCATCCCTGCCCGGTTGCGCGTTCATCCAGGACGTGATGCGCGGGCCACGCCCCAGCGCGAACGGATTCGTGACCGTGACTTGTACCAACAACCTGCCCAACCCTGCCCAGCCATGCGAGGAGGAGGCACTGCGGGCCTGCTCGGACACTGCCATCCGCCAGTTTGTGACCGCCAGTTCCTCGCCGAACATGGTCACGATCTATCCGAGCAAACAGGAACGCAAGAACGACAAGGGCGACGGCAAAACCAAGAGCAAGGACGGCACCGCCGAACAGCCCAGAACCGAGCAGCAGGGTTACGAAATCAGCGCCGAGTACCAGTGCTTTTTGACCAAACCGCAGCCATGGGATAGCGGCTATACGCCTCCGGCCAAGTAAGCGCAGCCAACGAAACAACAGCGCAACAGCAAGGCAGGCGCCCGTCACCCACATGTACCCCGCGTGCACCGCAGTTCCGAGCGGTGCAGTCCACGTCGATGTAAGCGCTGCCTGCTACCGCTCCACTACCGGCACGCGCTCAGAGAGCGGATTGCAAAGCCAACTGTGCATCGCGTTGACGGCGTTTTTCGCTGCGCGCCAACAGCCACCAACCGATCACCGCGGCGATCGACACCGCCAGCACCATCACCGTCGCGAGCGCATTGATCTTGGGGCTGATGCCCAGCCGCACCGAGGCGAATACCTTGATCGGCAGCGTAGTGGAATTGGGGCCGGCCAGGAAACTGGCGATCACCACATCGTCCAGCGATAGCGTGAAGGCGAGCAGCCAGCCCGAGGCCAATGCGGGCGCGATGATCGGCAAGGTGATCAGGAAGAACACCTTCAGCGGTGTCGCACCGAGATCCATCGCGGCTTCTTCCAGCGAACGGTCCAGCTCCTGCAGCCGCGAGGAAATCACCACCGTGACGAACGAGACGGTGAAGGTGACATGCGCTACCCAGATCGCGACCGCCCCGCGCGGTGCGATACCGAGCACCCCGCCCATCGACACCAGCAACAGCAGGATCGACAAGCCGATGATCACTTCCGGCATCACCAAAGGCGCGGTAATCAAGGCACCGAACACGGTTTTGCCGGGAAAGCGCCGCATGCGCACCATTGCCATGGCCGCCATGGTGCCCAGCACTGTCGATGCACACGCCGTCCAGAATGCCACTTCCAGGCTGACCCAAGCCGCGTCCAGCAACTGGCGGTCGCGCAGCAATTCGCCATACCAGCGCGTGGAAAAACCGCCCCACACGGTGGCCAGGCGCGAGGCGTTGAACGAGTACACCATCAGCAACAGGATCGGCAGATACAGAAAGCCGAAACCCAGCGCGAGCACGCTGCCGCCCAGCACGCGTCCGCTGCGAGGCGCGCGCATCATGTGAGCCGCCCTTCCAGCTCGCGCTGTTGATAACGGTGGAAAATCACGATCGGCACCAGCAACAACAGCAGCATCACCGTGGCCACCGCAGCGGCTACCGGCCAGTCGCGATTGTTGAAGAACTCGCCCCACAGCACGCGGCCGATCATCAAGGTGTTTGGGCCGCCCAGCATTTCCGGAATGACGAATTCGCCCACTGCCGGAATCATCACCAGCATGCAGCCGGCCACGATGCCGTTGCGCGAGAGCGGCAAGGTGATGCGCACAAACGCCTGCCACGGCCGCGCGCCCAGATCGTAGGCCGCTTCGAGCAAGCGTTGATCGTGCTTGACCAGATTGGCGTACAGCGGCAACACCATGAAGGGCAGATAGCAGTAGACGATGCCGATGTAGGCGGCGATCGGGGTGTACAGCAGGTGCAACGGCTGCCGGATCACGCCCAGTGCCAGCAGCGCCTGATTGAGCAATCCGTTGCTGTCGAGGATGCCGATCCAGGCGTACACGCGGATCAGGAACGAGGTCCACGATGGCAGCACCACCAGCATCATCGCCACGTTGCGCGTAGCCAGCGGCAACCGTGCGATCACGTAGGCCATCGGGTAGCCGATCAGCAACGCAAGCGCAGTGGAGATCGCTGCGATCTTGATCGAACTCGCATACGCCGCCACGTACTGGCTGTCGCGCAACAAGGCCAGATAGTTGCCCAGATGCAGCTTGATGCTGACCGCGCCATCGGCAGCTACGGCGAACAGCGGCGTGTACGGCGGCATTGCGGTGGCGTGCTCGGCGAAGGAGATCTTCAGCACGATCAGGAACGGAATGGCAAAGAACAGCAGCAGCCACAGATACGGTGCGGCGATCACGCCCCAGCGTGCGCCCGGCAGTGCGCGACGGAGTAGTCGGCGCATCATGCGGTCAGCACCACGCCGTCGTCCTCGCCCCAACCCACCCACACCGCATCGCCCCAGGTCAGCGCTTCGCTGGCCCAACGCTGGCGGTTGGCGAAATGGGCCATCAGCTTGAAGCCGCTCGGCAAGCGCACGTGATACACCGAATGGCTGCCGAAATAGGCAATGTCTTCGATCACGCCCTGCGCCTTGTTGCAGGCCTGCGCGGGTTCGTTCTTGCCGATGACCAGTTTTTCCGGACGCAGCGCAAACGCGACCGACTGCCCTGCGAACCCGGTGATGCCATGCCCGATGCGGATGCAGGCGTCGAACGCGGAGGTTTTCAAACCGACGTAATCCGGCTCGTCTTCGACGATGACCGCGTCGATCAGATTGACCGAGCCGATGAATTCGGCAGCGAAGCGGTTGGCCGGTTGTTCGTAGATCTCGTCGGGGGTGCCGACCTGCTGGATCCAGCCCTTGTCCATCAGCGCGATGCGGGTGGCCATGGTCATGGCCTCTTCCTGATCGTGGGTGACCATGACGCAGGTGACGCCGGAGGTCTCGATGATGTTGACCAGTTCCAGCTGCATCTGCGAGCGCAGTTTCTTGTCCAGCGCGCCCATCGGTTCGTCCAGCAACAGCAGCTTGGGCCGCTTGGCAAGCGAGCGCGCCAACGCCACGCGTTGCTGCTGCCCGCCGGATAATTGATGCGGCTTGCGCTTGGCCAAGCTGCCGAGCTGCACCAGCTCCAGCATCTCGCCGACACGCGCGGCGATGGCGGATCTGGACAAGGCTTCCTGCTTCAATCCGAATGCGATGTTCTGCTCCACGCTCATGTGCGGAAACAGGGCATACGACTGGAACATCATGTTGATCGGGCGCTCGTACGGCGGTAGCGCGTCGATGGGTTGGCCATCGAGCACGATGCGCCCCTTGGTCGGCCGTTCGAAACCGGCCAGGCAGCGCAGCAACGTGGACTTGCCGCTGCCCGAGCCGCCCAGCAGCGCAAAGATCTCGCCCTTGCGGATCTGCAGACTGACATCGTCGACCGCGACGAAGCCGTCGAACTCCTTGCGGACCTCGCTGATGCTCAGATACGCGGTGTCGCTGGTGGAGAGTTGCTCGGGAACTGCCATGAAACCTCTCGATTGCAAAGGCGCGAGGACCGCACTGGCGACCACTCACCGCATCATGGCAAAACCCGACTACGGCTGCAGCGCTTGCGCCCGCCGCATCAGGAATCGCTCAGCGCGCCTCCTGCGCCGGTTCGCTCCAGCCCAGGCCCAGGCTTTTCTGCAAGGCCACGTAGTTCACCAGCAACTGCACCTGCGCCTGCGCGGCGGCGTCCTGCGCGGACAGTTGCTGGCGTTGCACGTCGAGCAGGTCGATCGACGAAGTGGCGCCTGCATCGCGCCGCTGCTGCATCAGCCCGGCCGAGCGCGTGGCCGAGGCTTCGGCCTGGCGTGCGACCACCAGTTGCTTGCGCGCCGAACCAAAGCGCGCCAACGCCGAATTGGCATCCTGCAACGCGGCCAGCACCGCACCCTCGTACGCGGCCTCGCGACCGGCATTGCCGGCACGCGCCTGCGCTACCTGCGCCTTGGTGCGGCCGAAATCGAAGATCGACCAGCGCAACATCGGTACCGCCAGCGTGGTCAGCGCATCGGAATTGAAATCGCCAGGCGAACCGGCCACCCAGCTCAGACCGCCCAGCAGGGTCACCTGCGGGAAATAGCCGTTCAATGCCTCGCCGATCTGCGCGCTGGAGGCAGCCAGCTCGCGCTCGGCCTTGCGCACGTCGGGGCGGCGACGGATCAACGCACCGGCATCGTCCACACGCACCTGGGTAGGCAACATCGGCAACGGCTGCGCTGTGCTCAATTGCGTATCCAGTGCACCGGGCGCGCGCCCGACCATCAACGCCAGCTGGTCCAATGCCTCCTGCGATTGCAGGTCCAGCGGCAGGCGTTGCGCCTGTTGCTGCTGCACTTGCGTGGCGATCTGCTCGACCTGCAGGTCCGAAGCAGCGCCTTGTTCGCGGCGCTGCTGGGTCAGCCGCAAGGTCTGCCCGATCTTGTCGAGGTTGGCGTCGGCAATGGCCAGACGCGCCTGCAGCCCGCGGTAGTTGAGATAGACCTGCCCGACTTCGGCAGCCAGTTGCACCTGCGCGTCGGCCAGCTCGGCTTCGGAGGCCTGCGCCTGTGCCAAGGCACCTTCGGCGGCGCGACGGCGGCGGCCGAACAGATCCAGCTCCCAGCTGGCATCGAAACCGACGCTGTAGATCTGGGTCTTGTCCAGACTCGCCTCTTCCTCGCCCGCGGCCGGCGGCTGGCTGTTTTCGCCATTTTGCAATTCGCCGAGCGTATCGACGATGGTCTGCGGCGGCTCGGCATACGCGTACAAGGCGCTGGCGTTGAGCTTGGGCAAGCGCTCAGCGCGGCGTTGGCGTGCCAGTGCGCGGTTAGCCAACAACCGCGCCTGCGCGGCACGCAGATTGGGGCTGTCGGCCAACGCCTGGGTGACCAGTTGGGTGAGCATCGGATCGTGCAGCTCCTCCCACCAGTGATTCAACGGCGCAGCGACGACCACCTCGGCGCCACTGGCGCGATGCAATGCCGACGCCTGCATGGCCGCATCGGCCACGACCGGCGCCTTGGTGTAGTTGGGGCCGAGCATGCAGCCGCCGAGCAGCACCGCGCTCAGCGCGGCTGCCAGCGGCATGCGGATCAGGCGCATGGAATCAGTGCATTGCAAGGTGCGCCCCCTTGGGTAACGGCTTGAGCAAAAAGGCCAGCGGAATCGTGCAGACCACGATCACGCCGAAGATCCAGAACAGATCGCTATAGGTCATCACCAGCGCCTGCTGCTGCACCAGGCGCGCCAGCTGCGCGATCGAGCGGATCGCGGCCTCCGCACCGGCACTGCCCTGCATCTGCGCGGTCAGGCCAGAGAGAAAGTCCTGCGCACGTGAGGCATTGGCAGTGATCGCGCTGCCGATGGTTTCGGTATGGAAGGTCATGCGGCGCTCCTGGAAGGTGGAGATCAGCGCCAGGCCCACCGAGCCGCCCAGGTTGCGGCCGGCGTTGAACAAGCCCGATGCATCGCCGGCCAGCTCGGGCGGTACCGACGAAATCGCGGCCTGATTCAACGACATCATCGCCAGCGCCAACCCGCAGCCCTGCAGCAACTGGCCGGCGACAAAATGCATGCCCACGGTGTCGGCAGTCAGCGACAGATTGACGAAACAGGCCGCGCCAAAACAGATCAGCCCGGCGATCACCAGAATGCGCACATCCACCACGTCCAGCAGCTTGGGCATCATCGGCATCAGCAGCACGGTGGGCAGGCCGGACAGCAGCAGCACGTAGCCGGCCTGCTCGGTGTTGTAGCCGGAGATCACCGCCAGAAACTGCGGAATCATGTACATGACCCCGAACAGGATCATGCCCACCGCCATGATCATGACGAACACCGCACCGAAGCTGCGATGCAGCAGCAACGACAGCCGGATCACCGGCGGCCGTCGGCGAAACTGGGTAATCACCAGGGCGATGAATCCGCTTAGGGAGATCAGGCTCAGCATGTTGATTTCGCTGGATTCGAACCAGCGCTCGCGCTGGCCTTCTTCCAGCACCACGGTGAGCCCGCCCAGGCCGGCGGTGAGGCCATAAATGCCTAGCCAGTCAGCATTGAGCAGGCCGGCCCAATCGCCTTTTTCATGCTTTAACCCGAGCAGCAACAAAGCCACCAGACCAACGCAGATCGGCACGTTGATGAAGAACGCGTAGTGCCAGCTGACGTTTTCGGTGAGCCAGCCGCCCAGCAGCGGGCCGATCACCGGGCCCATGATCACGGTCATGCCGAACAAGGCGGTGCCCATGGTCTGCTGGCTGGGCGGCAGGCGCGTGGCGACGATGGTCAGCGCGGTGGGAATCAACGCACCGCCAGCCAGGCCCTGCCCGACGCGGCCGATGATCATCATCGTCAACGAGGTCGACAAGCCGCACACCACCGAAAACGCGGTGAACATCACCGCGCAGATCAGCAGGAAATTGCGCAGGCCCAACGTGCGCACGAACCAGCCTGTGAGCGGGATCATGATGATCTCGGCGACCAGGTAGGCGGTGGAAATCCAGGTGCCTTCGGTACCGCTGGCGCCGACTTCGCCCTGGATGGTGGGCAGCGCCGCGTTGACGATGGAGATATCCAGCGTCGCCATGAACGAGCCGATGGTACCGGCCAGCACCGCCAGCCAGGCGCCCGGTTCGGCCTTCTCGCGTTGGGCGCTGCCGCCGGCACGCGGGCCGGTGGCTGCGGCTGCACTCATCGCGCGCGCTCCTGCGCCTGCACGCGATCGGATTCCTCCTCGGCCCGTTGCTTGGCGTCCTTGGCCGAGCGCGTATCCACGGTGACTTCGACCGACATGCCCGGCACCAGCACCTTGCGCGCCTCGTCACCGGCCAGCACGCGAATCCGCACCGGAATGCGCTGGACGACCTTGGTGAAGTTGCCGGTGGCGTTCTCCGGCGGCAGCAATGCGAATTGCGAACCGGTGCCCGGCGAGAGGCTTTCGATCTTGCCGTGCAGTTTCACGCCCGACAGCGCATCGACCTCGATCTCGGCCGGCTGGCCCGGACGCATCAGGCCGACCTGGGTTTCCTTGAAGTTGGCAACCAGGTACAGCGATTGCTGCGGCACGATGGTCATGGTGCGGGTACCGGCGCCGAGGAACTGGCCCACCTGCACGGTCTTGTCGCCGACCCGGCCACGGATGCGGCTGGTGAGGAGGGTGTCTTCCACCGCCACGCGGGCCTGGTCGGCATCGGCGGTGGCCTGCTTCACGCCGGCCTGCGCCTGTTCCAGTTGTGCGTCGCTGGCCAGGATCTGGCTCTGCGCGCCCTTGGCCTGTGCCTGCGCCGCGTCGTACTGGGCGCGTGCGCGGGCCAGTTCGTGCTGCAGGCTTTCCTGATGTTCGTGGGTGTCTGCACCCGAGGCGGCCAACGGAGCGAAGCGCTTCACTTCGGCCTGGGCGAATGTCAGGCTTGCCGCTGCCGAGGTCACCTGGCTACGCGCCTGCACCAGCGACGACTCCTGCCCGGACACGTTGGCGGTTGCCGCGGCGATATCGGCCTGGCGCGCGGCAATCGCCGCTTCGGCCTGCTGCAGGGTGGCCTGGTAGGTGCGGTCGTCGATCTGCAGCAGCGGCTGGCCGGCCTCCACGATCTGGTTGTCGCCCACCATCACCTTGGTCACATAGCCGCTGACGCGCGGCGCAACCGCTACCGAATCGGCCTGCAGATAGGCGTTATTAGTGCTCTGCATGTAGCGGCCCTTGATCAGGTAGTAGGCCAGCCACAGCGCCAGCACCACCACCAGCAGCAGGCCGACCACGATCAGCGTCCACTTCACCTTGGGGTTCTTCAACGGCGAGGGCTTGGGCGGCTCCTGCTGATTGTGTGCAGCATTGCCTTGGGCATCCTGGGCCGAAGCCTGGCCGTCGTTGGACGGGTGATCGTGGTTGCTCAAAGTCAGGCGTCCTGTGTCGTGGGCGAGGCGCGCGCAACGACGTGCCGCAAAAGCGGTCCGGCGAAGGCGGCGCAACCATACAATTATTTGAACCGCCCGGTACAGATTGCGTGACGAGCCTGGTCAGCTGCCGCTTGGACTGATTGGTTCTTTATGAAGACCTGGCAACGCAACCGCGCCTTCAACCCACCGCCGCCTCAACGACCGGTCTTGATCTCGGTCCACAGCCGCGTGTACAGCCGGTCCACTTCCGGCGGATTGATCGCATAGGTGAACATCTTGGCGGTCACCTCCGGCGGCGGGTAGATGGTGGAGTCGTTGCGGATCGCCGCATCCACCAGCGGGGTGGCGGTGCGCACCGGATTGGCGTAATGGATGAAGTTGCTGTTGGCTGCGGCCACCTCCGGCTTCAACAGATAATTGATGAAGGCGTAAGCGTTGTCGGGGTGCTTGGCGTCCTTGGGAATGGCCAGCATGTCGAACCACTGCGGCGCGCCTTCCTTCGGGATCGAATAGGCTACCTTGACGGTGTTGCCGGCCTCTACCGCGCGGTCGCGCGCCTGGATGATGTCGCCCGACCAGCCCACTGCAAGACAGGTATTGCCGTTGGCCAGCGAGGTCACGTACTGGCTGGAGTGGAAGTTCTGCACGTACGGGCGAATGGTCTTGATCAGCGCGGCGGCTTTTTCGATCTCCGCCGGCACCGTGCTGTGCGGATCCAGACCCAGATAATTGAGCGCGATCGGAATCATGTCCGAGGGCGTGTCGAGAATGGTGACGCCGCAATCCTTCAACTTCGACAGATTTTCCGGCTTGAATACCAGATCCCAGCTGTTGGCGACCTCGGTGCTGCCGAAGACGGCCTTGAGCTTGTCCACGTTGTAGCCGATGCCGGTGGTGCCGATCATGTACGGCACGCCGAAGGCGTTACCTGGATCCTGCGCGGCGATGCGGCGCATGATGTCCGGGTCGAGATTGGCCAGATTGGGGATCTTGCTCTTGTCCAACGGCAGGAAGACGCCCGCCTGGATCTGCCGGCCGAAGAAGCTGAGCGTGGGCACCACCACGTCGTAATCGCTGCCGCCGGCGAGCAGTTTGGCTTCCACCATTTCGTCGCTGTCGAACACGTCGTAGGTGACCTTGATGCCGCTGCTCTTTTCGAACGCGGGAATGGTGTCTTCGGCGATGTAGTCCGAATAGTTGTAAACGTTGAGCACTTTGGCCCGTGCGTCGGCGTTACCTGGCGCAGTGCCGCCGCCGCAGGCAGCCAACAAGGTGGTGGACAGCGTCAGGGCGAGCAGTCGCAACGTCATGTGGATCTCCAAAGCAGTGCGGTCATGGCGGGGCCGGCGGTGTGGCCGGTGAGCGTTCCAGCCTACGCATCGGGTTTCTGTTTGCCCAGCTTATTTCCCTGGCTTGCAGCGGCTATCGAAAACGAGGTGTGCTGCACCTGGCGGGCGCGGCCATTGGACGGGGCGGCATACCGCATTCGACCATTGTGGTTTCCACGCGTCACTCGCACCCAACTGACGTGCGCGCGCCATGAGGGCCACTCATCTGCCCAGCGCCTGCGCGGTATCTTCCAGCGCCGCCCACGCCTTGTCGAACAGCTCATCGACCTGCTCGCAGGTGATGATCAACGGCGGCGACAGCAGCATGGCGTCGTAAGTCGCGCGCAGGATCAGCCCGCGCTTTAGTGCGAAGTCGCGGCACAGCGCCCCTACCCGGCCGCGCTCGGGAAAATACACCCCGCGCTGGCGCTTGTCGGGCACCAGTTCCAGTGCGCCGACCAGCCCGGCGATGCGTGCCTCGCCCACCAGGCGATGTTCGCCCAGCTCGGCCCAGCGCTGCGCCAGATACGGCGCAATCCGGGTGCGCGCAGTCTCCACGATGCCCTCGTCCTGCAACAGCCGCACATTCTCCAACGCCACCGCCGCACACACCGGATGCCCGGAATAGGTGCCGCCATGCGCCAGCTCGCCGCCGTGCGTCTTGAGCACACCGGCCACGCGATCGTTGAACATCGCTGTTGCCAACGGGATATAGCCGGAGGTGATGCCCTTGGCGAGCGTCATCACATCGGGCTGGAAGCCGAAGTAATCCGCACCGAACCAGGCACCGGTACGGCCGAAGCCGCAGATCACTTCGTCGGCGACCAGCAGCACGTCGTAGCGCCGGCAGATGCGCTCGATTTCCGGCCAGTAACTGCGCGGCGGGATGTAGACCCCGATCGCCCCCATGATCGGCTCGCCGATGAAGGCTGCCACGTTCTCGGGGCCGAGCTGCAGAATCTTTTCTTCCAAGCGGCGCGCTGCCAGCAGCCCGTATTCTTCGGGATCCATCTCACCGCCATCGCCAAAGTGATACGGCGGCGCGATGTGGTGGATATCCGGAATCGGCAAGCCACCCTGCTTGTGCATGCCTTTCATGCCACCCAGGCTGGCGCCGGCCATGGTGGTGCCGTGATAGCCGTCGTGGCGGCCGATGAAGATGCGTTTTTCCGGCTGCCCCTGCACCGCCCAGAAGTGCCGCACCAGCCGCAGGATGGTGTCGTTGGCCTCCGAGCCGGAGTTGGCGAAGAACGCATGGTTCAAATCGCCCGGCGTCAGCTCCGCCAGCTTGGCGGCCAGATGGATGGTGGGCTCGGTGGTGCACTGAAAGAAGCTGTTGTAGTACGCCAACTGCTCCATCTGCCGCGCCGCTGCCTGCGCAAGCTCCTTGCGTCCGTAGCCCACATTCACGCACCACAATCCGCCGAACGCATCCAGCAACTTGTTGCCGTCCGCATCCCACACATACACGCCCTGCCCGCGCGTCAGGATGCGCGTGCCCTTGTCGGCCAATGCCGCGTTGTCATTGAACGGATGCAGGTGATGGGCAGCATCGAGTTGCTGCAAGGTCTTCAGTGCTTGCGGATCCATGGGCACTCCGGCTGCGGGGTACGTGCAGTCTACGGTCGATCGGCCGGGCACAAGATGCTTTCAGTGGCGCATGCCGAACAGGGAGTGAAAACGCGCGGACGAGGCGGTGCGCAATGTCCAACGCGCGAGGCATCATGCATCCTTATATGCCGTACCCTCATCCGCCCTTCGGGCACCTTCTCCCGATGGGAGAAGGAGACGAAGCAGCACGCTGCGCGAGGCGCAAACGCCTCAGACATTCAACAGCAAGAACTCCCGCTCCCACGAACTGATGACACGAAAGAACGTCTCGTATTCCTTCCGCTTCACCGAGATATAGGCGCGCACAAACCGCCGACCCAGCATCTCCTGCAATGCATCGCAGCCCTCCAATCCGTCTAGAGCTTCGCCCAGCGAGCGCGGCAGATCGTAGCCCTGCTCCTTGCCGTTGCTGCTGATCGGCGCAGTCGGTTCCAGCTTCTCGCGGATGCCCAATAACCCGCACGCCAAGGTCGCTGCCATCGCCAGATACGGATTGGCATCGGAACCGGCAAATCGGCTTTCCACCCGCATGTTTTGCGGAGTATCGATCGGCACGCGTAGCCCGCAGGTGCGATTGTCGAACCCCCACAGCACGTTGCTCGGCGACACCTCGCCGAACATCAGCCGCCGGTAGGAATTGACGTTGGGCGCCAGCAACCCCATCGCCATCGGAATGTATTTCTGCAGGCCACCGAGATAATGCGCAAAGGTGTCGCTGAAGCCGCCTTCACGCTTGCCGCTGAACACATTCTTGCCAGTGCCGGTATGCAACAGGCTCTGGTGGATATGCATCGCACTGCCCGGCTCGGTTTCCATGGGTTTTGCCAGGAACGTGGCGTACACGCCATGCCGCAACGCGGCCTCGCGCATGGTGCGCTTGAACATGAAGACCTGATCGGCACGCGAGAGCGCGTCGGCATGGGTGAAGTTGACCTCCAGCTGCGCCGCGCCGGATTCGTGGATCAAGGTATCCACGTCCAGTTCCATCGCATCGCAATAGTCGTACATCAGGTCCAGGATCGGATCGAACTCGTTGACCGCATCGATCGAATACGACTGCCGCGCGGTTTCCGGGCGACCGGAGCGCCCCGCCGGCGGCAGCAACGGGAAATCCGGGTCGGTGTTCTTCTGCACCAGAAAGAATTCCAGCTCCGGCGCCACCACCGGTTGCAGCTTCACCTCGGCATACGCGTCCAGCACGCGGCGCAACACGTTGCGCGGCGCAAGCTCATGCGGTTGGCCGTCCTTGGTGTAGCAATCGTGGATGACCTGCGCGGTGGGATCGGCCGCCCACGGCACCATGCGCACGGTGGAGGCGTCCGGGCGCAGATGCATGTCCGAATCCGATGGCGAGGTCAGCTCGTAATAATCGTCCGGGAAATCGCCGGTGACGGTGGTGGCGAAGATGCCTTCCGGCAGGCGGGTGCCGTAGTCGTGCGAGAACTTGTCGGCGGGGATGATCTTGCCGCGTGCGTTGCCGGTGATGTCCGGCACCAGGCACTCCACCTCGGTGATATTGCGCTCCTTGAGCCAGCGGCGCAGCGCGCTCTCCGGCTGCTTGGGCGTGGATTTGCGCGAACGTGTGCGGATGGACATGCAACCTCACTGACCGCGTTGAGCGGCGTATTGACGACAGGCCTCGCCGAAGGCCTGAAAGATGGCACGGTAGAACGGATGCTGTGTGACACGCCACTCCGGATGCCATTGCACCGCGAGCAAAAAGCCCGGCCCGGCGCCGCGAAAGGCTTCGATCAGGCCATCCGGTGCAGTGGCTTCGACCACCAGCCCATCGGCAAGCTTCGCAATACCCTGCCCGTGCAGCGAATTCACCCACACCTGCGCGGTCTCGCTCATGCCGGCCAACCAGCCGCCGGGTTGCAGCTGCACCAGATGGGCCGGGCCGTATTGCGTGTCCAGCGGTGCGCTGCGGTCTTCGCGATGATCGGCCAGGCCGGGCACCTCCTGCACGCGTTGATGCAAGCGCCCGCCCAGCGCCACGTTAACCTCCTGCAGGCCGCGGCAGATCGCCAGCACCGGCAGGCCACGTGCAAGCGCCTGCGGGATCAGGCCAAGGCTGGTGGCATCGCGTGCGGGATCGTGCAGGTTGCCTTCCCAACTGGGCTCGTCGCTGTAGTGATGCGGCTCGATATTGCTCACCGCACCAGTCAGCAACAGGCCATCCAACCGATCCAGCCACACACCTGCCTCCAGCGTGGGCTGCAGGCTCGGCAGCAATACCGGCATCGCGCCCGCCGCATCTACCACCGCGCGAATGTACTTTTCGCCAGCAGCCAGAAACGGATGCGGCCCTTGCTGGATGCGATCGGTCGGCAACCCAACCAGTGGAACGACAGCCATGCAGACATCCCGGTGTAGAGCGTTGAACGTCAGGTGCAATGCACTTGCGATGCAGCCGAACTTACCGCTCCGCCGCACGCATTGCCAAGCGCAACGCGACTGCGGTTGCGACTGCTCACGCATGCTTTGCTAGGCTGAGCGGCGACTTCGCAGGTGGTGCCCATGGCTTCCGAAAACTTCGCCGCGTCCTTGCCTGCTGCCGATGCCGCCACGCTGGCGCGCATCGATGGCTGCGAATCGGTCGACCTGCTGCTGCCCGACACCAACGGCGTACTGCGTGGCAAACGTGTGACAGGCGAGGCGCTTGGCAAGATCTATCGCGATGGCGTGTGCCTGCCGATGTCGCTGATCGCCACCGACATCACCGGCAATACCGTGGAAGAAACCGGGCTGGGCTACGCCATCGGCGATGCCGACCGCATCTGCCGGCCGATCGAAGGCTCGCTGCGCCCGGTGCCGTGGGCACCGCAGCCGATGGCGCAGCTGCTGCTGGCGATGCACAACCACGACGGCAGTGTGTTCAAGGTCGCACCACGCGCGGTACTGCAGCGTGTGTTGCGTGGCTTTGCCGCGCTCGGCCTGACCCCGGTGATCGCGGTGGAGCTGGAGTTCTATCTGTTCGACGCAGTGGCCGATGCGCAGGGGCGTCCGCAGACCCCGCGCGACCCCGTCACCGGTGAGCGCAGCGACAGCACCCAGGTGTATTCGCTGCAGGACCTGGACCACCAGCGCGGCTTCACCGATGCAGTCACCGCCGCCTGCCGGCAACAAGGCATCCCGGCCGATACGGCGGTGGCCGAATACGCACCCGGCCAGTTCGAAATCAACCTGCAGCATCGCGCCGATGCGGTGGCCGCCTGCGACGAGGCACTGCTGCTCAAACGCACCATCAAGGCGATCGCGCAGCAGCAGGGCAAGCTCGCCAGCTTCATGGCCAAGCCGTTCCCGGGCCAGGCCGGCAGCGGCTTGCATCTGCACGTGAGCCTGCTCGATGCCGATGGCCACAACGTGTTTGCCAGCAGCGCCGATGCGCCAGCCGACAGCCTGCGCCACGCCATCGCCGGGCTGCAGCGGCATGCGGATGCCTCGCTGCTGGTGTTCGCACCGCACGCCAATAGTTATCGACGCTTCGTCAGCAATGCCTTCGTACCATTGGATGCGAGCTGGGGCTTCAACAATCGCACCGTGGCGCTGCGCATCCCGCATAGCGATGCACGCAATACCCGGATCGAACACCGCATTGCCGGCGCGGACGCCAATCCGTATCTGGTCGCCGCCACTGTGCTCGCCGCCATGCTGGATGGCCTGCAGCACCCCGGCGAGCCCACCGCGCCGGTCACCGGCAATGCCTATGCGCAAGCGGTGTTCCAGCCGCGTACCTGGCAAGGCGCAGTCGATGCATTTGGCGCCAGCCCTTTCATCGGCGAGCAGTTCGGCAGCCAGTTCCAGCATGTGTTCGGCCAGCAGAAACAACGCGAATTGCTCGACTACCAGGCGCTGGTGCCGGATCTGGATTACGCCCGGTATCTGCGGACCGTGTGATGGGCGGCGCGGCCACACAACTGCCAGACACCGACACGCCGGGCAACGGCTATCCCGACAGTTGGTACGCGCGCAGCACGCCCGCCTTGCCGGAACAGCCGTGCCTGCAAGGCATTGAACGCGCCGATGTCTGCATTCTCGGCGCCGGCTACACCGGCCTCACTGCGGCCCTGGCCCTGGCCGAGGCCGGCTACAAGGTCATCGTGCTGGAAGCCAGGCGCATCGGCTGGGGCGCGTCCGGGCGCAACGGCGGCCAGGCCATCGTGGGCTACGGCTGCGAGCAGGAAACGCTGGAAGCACTGGTCGGCAATGCCGATGCGCGGCTGTTGTTCGACTTCTCACGCGATGGCATGCGCCTGCTGCGCGCGCGCATCGAGCGTCATGCCATCGCCTGCGACTGGCGCGACGGCCACGCCCACGTGCCGCTGAAACCGCGCCAGGTGCAGGCCTTGCAGCACGGCATCGTGCGCATGGCCGAGCGCTACGACTACCCGCTGGAATGGTGGGACCGCGCCCGCACCCGGCAGGTACTGGACAGCCCGCTGTATCTGGGCGCGATGTTCGACCCGGCCAGCGGCCATCTGCACCCACTGGCCTACGCGCTCGGTCTGGCGCGTGCGGCGCTGGCGGCCGGCGTGCGCATCTACGAAGACTCGGCGGTGACCCGGCTGGGCCACGGCGACCGCGTGGTGATGCACACCGCCCAGGGCAGCGTCAGCGCCGACTTCGGCGTGATCGCCGGAAACGCCTTGTTACACGGCATTTCCACATCGCTGGAACGCCACATCATGCCGGTGGGCACCTATGTCGGCGCGACGCCGCCGCTGGGTGAGGCGCGCGCACGCGTCTTGATCGCCAACGACATGGCCGTGGCCGATACCAACTGGGCGCTGGACTATTACCGGCTCAGCGCCGACCACCGGCTGCTGTTCGGCGGCCGCGCCAGTTATTCCTCGCGCCCGCCGCCCGGCTTGAACCGCTTGATGACGCAGCGCATGCACACCGTGTTCCCGCAGCTACGCGGCGTGCCGTTGGAAACGCTGTGGGGCGGCTATGTGGACATCTCGCGCAACCGCGCCCCGCACTGGGGCCGGCTGGCAGCCAATGTGTATTTCGCGCAGGGTTTCTCCGGCCATGGCGTGGCAGCCACCGGCCTTGCCGGTCATGTCATCGCAGAGGCCATCACCGGTCAAAGCCAACGTCTGGACGTGTTCGAGCGCATCCCGCATCTGCCCTTCCCTGGCGGACGGCTCATGCGTACTCCCTTGCTGGTGGCGGCGATGAGCTGGTACCGGCTACGCGATGCGCTGTGGTGATCTGCGCCTGAGAGCGGCTGACAAAACTACTTCACGTTGTTCGATTGCAGAGCTGCTGAGCTGCGACTTGGCTGCAGGGCCCTTGCCGGCCCACCATCGCGGGACACGCCGCAAGTACGTCCTTGTAAGCTCTTACGCGGCATCCATGCCGCGTAAGGTCCCGCGACGGTGGGCGGGCAAGGACCAGTCAAGATGATCGGTGTGCATGGTGCAAGCAATGCCTTACGTGGGTTGCTTAGATAACGGCACGCCTGATTCATCTTCTCAATGTAAGCCGAGCGATGGACAAGCTTTAAGAAAGCAACCGACAAACTCTCTGGTGCGGTGTCCTCACCGCTTGCGGGACCGTGTGGCGGCATGGATGCCGCCACCGAGCCTAAATGGACGTACTTGCGACGTGTCCCGCGAGCGGTGAGGACACCGCGCCCTCGACCCACGCAGCGTTTGATCTGGATCTCATCCGCCAAGATGCGGCCGACAAAACCACTGCACTCACTGACAGGCGCTCGCTCGCTAGGTTTTGTTAGCCACTCCTAGTCTTCGCCACTTTGAGACGAAGCACTCAAGTTTTGGCGAGCAGAGCCGTTAGCTGGTATGACGGTTCGATCCGCACGGCCAACCGATGTCCCCAGGCACCTTACATCGCAATAGTGAAAGCGCAGTTTTGCCGCAACGCGTGTTGCTGGTGGAAAACTCGCGCACGTTCACCAGCATGCTGCGCGAAGCCATCGAGCAACGCGTGGAACTGCCCGTGACGGTTGTCTCGACCCTGGCCGAAGCGGCGCGCGTACTCGACGAAGAAGATGGTTGGTTCCTGGTCCTGACCGGGCTGGTGCTGGTGGATGGCGACCGCGACAAGGTCGTGGAATTTTTCCTCTCGCGCAAACTGCCCACCGTGGTGGTCAGCGGCGTCTACGACGAGGATCTGCGCCAGCGCGTGCTGCAGCAGCAGATCATCGATTACGTGCTCAAAAATGCGCCAGGTGCGATCGAATATCTGGCCTGGCTGGTGCAGCGCCTGGAGCGCAATCGGCGTATCGCCGCGCTGGTGGTGGACGACTCCTTGTCTGCGCGTACCTATGCCGGCGCATTGCTGTCGATGTACGGCTACCGCGTGGTGCTCGCTGCCGATGGTGCCTCCGGCCTGCAGGCGATCGAGCGCGACCCCGGCATTCGACTGACCATCGTCGATCAGGAAATGCCCGGCATGGAAGGCGTGGAATTCACCCGCCGGCTGCGTGCGATCCGCTCACGCGACAAGGTTGCCGTGATCGGCATTTCCGGCGACAGCGATTCGTCGCTGATCCCGCGTTTTCTCAAGAACGGCGCCAACGACTTTTTACGCAAACCATTCTCACGCGAAGAATTCTTCTGCCGCGTGTCGCAGAACGTGGACCAGCTGGAACTGATCGGCACGCTGCAGGATCTGGCTACCCGGGACTTCCTCACCGGCCTGCCCAACCGGCGTTATTTTCTGGAACAGAGCCAGCGGGTGATCCCCGCCTTGCTGTCGCAGGACCAGACGGTGACTGCGGCCATGGTGGACATCGACCACTTCAAACATATCAACGACACCTGGGGCCACGAAGCCGGCGACCAGGCATTGCGTGCGGTGGCCGCCTCGGTCTCCGGGCATGCGCGGCCGCAGGATCTGGTAGCGCGCTTCGGCGGCGAAGAATTCTGCCTGCTGGTGCCGGGGCTGGATGTCGCCAACGCCAGCGACTATTTCGAAACCTTGCGTGAGCGCATCAGCGCCTTGCGCGTGCGCGTGGGCGACGAAACGCTGAGCATGACGGTCAGCATCGGCGTATGCATCGCCAGCGAAGGCGACCAGTCGCTGCATCATCTGTTGAACGAGGCGGACAAGCACCTGTATCTGGCCAAGGCCGGCGGTCGCAATCAGGTCCGTCTGGCAGTCTGATCGAGGCCGGCTGAGCCGCGCAGCAAGCGCCTGCCGGCATGCAATCAAGCATGATCGATAGCGCTTCATCGCGCGCCAGCGCGCTCCTACACGAACGGATGTGCCTGGCTGGAACGGCGCCGCATCGCACGCGCCGCGATCAACGCCAACAGACTCAGCACCGCAGCGCCCCCCAGATACTGCCCGACCGCCTGCACGCCATAACGTGCGGCCAGTTGCGTGGCCACATACGGTGCCGGCGCCGCACCCAGAATGCTGGCCAGATTGAACGACAACGAGGCGCCGGTGTAACGCACCTCGGTGGGATACAACTCGGCCAGCAGCGTGCCGCAGGGGCCGTAGGTCAGGCCCATGAAAAAGAAGCCCAACCCCAGGAAGATCAACACCTGCAACGGATGATTGGCCTGAAACAACGGCGCAAACGCCAGCCCGAACGCAATGATCGCGATGCTGGCCAGCATCATCGCCAGCGGTGCACCATGGCGATCACCAAACTTGGCCGAAAGCGGAATGCCGATCGCGAAAAAGACGATACCGGCCATCTGCAGCAGCAGAAACTGCTCCTTGTCGTAACCCAGCGTCTTGGTACCGTAACCCAGCGCGAACACCGTCATCAGATAGAACAGCACAAAGGTGGCGAACGCACCCAGCGTGCCGATGATCAAGGCCGGCCAGTGCTGGGTGATCACCGTGCCCAATGGCAGGCGTACGCGTGTCTTGTGGTCCAGGGTCTTCTGGAAATCCGGTGTCTCGGTGATGCTCAGGCGCACCCACAAGCCGGTCAGCACCAGCAATGCACTGGCCAGAAAGGGCACACGCCAGCCCCATTGCATGAACTGCGCATCGTCAAGCACTGCGCCCATGCCCAGGAAGGTGCCAGTGGACAATAGAAAGCCCAGCGGCGCCCCCAACTGCGGAAACATGCCATACCACACGCGTTTTCCCGGCGGCGCGTTTTCGGTAGCAAGCAACACCGCCCCACCCCATTCGCCGCCCAAACCCAGGCCCTGTCCGAAGCGGCACAACGCCAACAGCGCGGGCGCAAACACGCCGATCTGCGCGTAGCTGGGCAGCAAGCCGATCGCCACCGTGGACAAGCCCATCGTCAGCAGCGCCGCCACCAACGTGGCCTTGCGCCCGACCCGATCGCCAAAGTGGCCGAACACGGCCGAGCCCACCGGCCGCGCGACAAATGCGACGGCGAATGTCGCCAGCGACTGTAGCATCGCGGCGCTGCCATCGCCGGCAGGAAAGAACAAGGTGGGGAACACCAGCACTGCGGCAGTGGCGTAAATATAGAAATCGAAGAACTCGATGGTGGTGCCGATCAAACTGGCGAACAGCACGCGCGCAGGCGAATTGATGGGCGAGGCGAGCGGCGCGGCGGCAGTCATCGTTGATCGACATCCAGACAAGACAAGACGGCCGATTCTGGCAGATTGCCGCGACGGTTTGCGCGGACCAACCGGCCTGGGAAAAGTTACAGGCGTGACCGTCCGCTTTGTGGCAGCAGGGCTGTGAGATCTCGGTTGAAGCGGTGGAGGAGTGCGGATAGATCACTTGCAGAGCGGATGATCTTCGGCTTGGCTGCAGGGCCCCTCGCCCGCCCAGCATCGTGGGACACGCGGAAAGTTAGGAGCGTTTGGACGATGCAGATAGATCGCTTGTAGAGCCAATGATCTTCGGCTTGGCTGCAAGGCCCTTGCCCGCCCAGCATCGAGGGACACACGGAAAGTTAGGAGCGTTTGGACGATGCAGATAGATCACTTGTAGAGCCGATGATCTTCGGCTTGGCTGCAGGGCCCTTGCCCGCCCAGCATCGTGGGACACACGGAAAGTCAGGAGCGTTTGGACGATGCAGATAGATCGCTTGTAGAGCCGATGATCTTCAGCTTGGCTGCGGGGCCCTTGCCCGCCCACCATCGCGGGACACGCCGCAAGTACGTCCATGTAGGCTCTTACGCGGCATCCATGCCGCGTAAGGTCCCGCGACGGTGGGCGGGCAAGGACCTGTCGAGATGGTCGGTGTGCATGGCTTTCAACAAAGCGACCAGCAATCTTTCTGGTGCGGTGCCCTCGCCGATTGCGGGACCTTGTGGCGGCATGGATGCCGCCACCGAGCCTACATGGACGTACTTGCGGCGTGTCCCGCGAGCGGTGAGGGCACCGCGCTCTCGACTAACCAGGCTTTTGACGTAAGCATTTGACTGCATCGAACGACGAGACGACTCGAAATCTCGGTCGTCTTGAAGTATTTGCACTTGCGGATAGATCAGTTCTAGAGCCGATGATCTTCAGCTTTGCTGCAGGGCCCTTGCCCGCCCACCATCGCGGGACACGCTGCAAGTACGTCCTTGTAAGCTCTTACGCGGCATCCATGCCGCGTAAGGTCCCGCGACGGTGGGCGGGCAAGGACCTGTCGAGATGGTCGGTGTGCATGTTGAGAAAGTCGGTGTGCATGGTTGCATGCAAACAACCAGCAACTTTCTTAGTCAACGGGTGGCGCTTGCGCCGTTTCGCGCTGCGCATGCGCTGCCAACCCGGCAGGCGTCAGCAGCGCGAATTGCCGCTCGCCGCGGTCTTCCACCTGGATCCAACCCGGACCAGGTTGGCCATCAAGACTGGCGCTGCCCAGCCAGGCCAATGTGCGCAGCAGCACGCTCATGCGCACGCACAATTGCTTGCACAACCGCGCCAGCGACACGCCGTCGGGCGTGTCGGCCAGCGCGGTGAGCAGCTGTGCGGTGAGCTGTGGATCAGCGGACAAGCACGGCCCCGATATCGCGCGATGCGGCATCCGCAGTTTCGGCGCGATGCGGCAGCACGATCACCGGAATCGACTTGGAGGTCGGCGTACGTGCTTCGTCGGCGAAACTGGACAGCGGCACCAGCGCGTTGGTTTCCGGGTAGTAGGCCGCCAGACAGCCGCGCGGGATGTTGTAGTCAACCAGCAGGAAGCGGCGCGCCTCGCGGTGTACGCCGTCTTCGCACAGGCTTTCCAGGTCCACCCAATCGCCAGCCTTCATGTTCAACGCTGCGATGTCGGCGCCGTTGATGAAGAGCACGCGGCGCTCGCCGAATACGCCGCGATAGCGATCGTCCAGGCCGTAGATGGTGGTGTTGTATTGATCGTGCGAGCGCGTGGTGGCGAGCGTAAACACCATCTGGTCGCTGTGGCTGCGACGTGCGCGATGGATCGGGTTATCGGTCGGCACTGCGTGCGGCTTGAACACTGCGCGCTGCTCGGGCGTCACCCAATGGCGATCGCGCGCAGTGTTGGACAGACGAAATCCGCCCGGCGTGCGCACGCGCTGATTGAAGTCGGCAAAGTCCGGGAATACCTGCGCGATCAGATCGCGCACCCGGTCGTAGTCGCCTACCAACCAACGCCAGCGGATTGCACTGCGCGCACCCAACGTCGCCTCGGCCAGGCGCGCCACGATCGCCGGCTCGGACAACAGGTCAGGCGAGGCCGGCGGATTGATGCCGGCCGACAGGTGCACCATGCTCATCGAATCTTCCACCGTCACGCCTTGCGAGCCGGCGTCCTGGATGTCGATTTCGGTACGGCCCAGGCACGGCAGGATCAACGCATCGCGGCCATGCACCAGGTGGCTGCGATTGAGCTTGGTGGTGACATGCACGGTGAGTTCGCAATTGCGCAGCGCGCGATGCGTGGCATCGGTATCCGGCGTGGCGGCGGCGAAATTGCCGCCCATCGCGAAGAACACCTTGCCGCGCCCGTCCAGCATCGCCTCGATCGCACCGACGGTGTCGAAGCCGTCTTCGCGCGGCGGCGCAAAGCCGAACACCGATTGCAGCTTGTCCAGGAAGGCGGCCGGCGGTTTTTCGTAGATCATCATCGTGCGGTCGCCCTGCACGTTGCTGTGCCCGCGCACCGGGCATACGCCTGCGCCGGGGCGGCCCAGATGGCCGCGCAGCAACAGCAGGTTGGTGATCATGTGGATGGTGGCCACCGAGTGTTTGTGCTGGGTGATGCCCATGCCCCAGCAGGCGATCACGCGCTCGGCGTTGAGATAAATTTCGCCGGCCTTGCGCAGCGCCGCTTCGTCCAGGCCGGACTCTTCGACGATGGTGTCCCAGGCTTCCGCATGCACATCGGCAGCGAAGGCGTCGAAGTTGGCGGTGTGCTCGGCGATGAACTCCAGATCCAGCAAACGCGGCGTGCCATCGCGCTGTGCCTGCGCATCGCGCTCCAGCACGTGCTTGATGATGCCCTTCATTGCCGCCAGATCGCCGCCGATCTTGAGCTGGAAATAATCCGAGGCGATGCGCGTGGAGCCGTTGTGCAGCATCTCCAGCTTGTCTTGCGGGTCGGCGAATTTCTCCAGCCCGCGCTCGCGCAGCGGATTGAATGCGGCAATCGCCGCACCGCGCTTGGAGGCCTGGCGCAATTCGCCGAGCATGCGCGGATGATTGGTGCCAGGGTTCTGGCCGAAGATGAAGATGGCATCGGCCAGTTCGAAGTCGTGCAGCGACACCGTGCCCTTGCCCACGCCGATCTGCGAGCGCAACGCGGTGCCCGAGGGCTCGTGGCACATGTTGGAGCAGTCCGGGAAGTTGTTGGTGCCGAACTCGCGCACGAACAACTGATACAGAAACGCCGCCTCGTTGCTGGTGCGCCCGGAGGTGTAGAAGATCGCCTCGTCCGGGGTCGCCAGGCCATTGAGGTGACTGGCGATTTGCGCGAACGCATCGTCCCAGCTCACCGGTACGTAGTGATCGCTGGCCGCGTCGTAACGCATCGGGTGGGTCAGGCGGCCCTGCCCTTCCAGCCAGTAATCGCTGTATTGCGACAACAGGCTGACGCTGTGCGCGGCGAACAACTCGTTGCCGGCGCGACGCGCGGTGGATTCGGCCGCCACGGCCTTGGCGCCGTTCTCGCAGAATTCGAAGGTGGAGGTGTGATCGCGATCGGGCCAGGCGCAGCCGGGGCAGTCGAAGCCGTCCGGTTGGTTGGCGTGCAGCAACGTCTTGGCGCCCTGCACCGCGATGTCCTGTTCCATCAGGTGCTTGGCTACCGAGCGCAATGCGCCCCAGCCGCCGGCGGGATTGTCGTACTGCTGGATGGTTTTCTTGCTCATGCGGGCTCTCCCACGCCAACGCCCAGATCCAGGCGCTGCGGATGGCTGTAAACGACACAATCGTGATCGCGGGCAAACCCGATCAGGGTCAGTCCCGCACTGTCGGCCAGGCTGATCGCCAGCGCGGTCGGTGCCGAAATCGCTGCAAGCAGCGGAATCCGGGCCTGCGCGGCTTTCATGGCCATTTCGTAACTGGCGCGGCTTGTGACAACCGCAAACCCTTGCGCTGCATCGACGCGGTCACTCGCCAAGGCACCTATCAACTTGTCCAGCGCGTTATGCCGGCCAACGTCTTCGCGCACGTAACGCAGAACACCCTGCGCATCGGCCCAACCGGCGGCGTGCACGGCACCGGTCTGCGCTGCGATCGGCTGCTGCGCATGCAATGCATCCAACGCGCGCGCCAGAGCATCCACATCGATCTGCAGCGAGGATTGCAGCACCGGCGGCACACGCAATACCGCTTCGATGGATTCGTTGCCGCACACCCCGCAACCACTGCGTCCATCCAGATTGCGCCGCCGCTGGTCCAACGCGGCGGCGCGCTCGGGCGGAATCTCGATCTGCAACGAGGCGCCTTCCAGAAACGTCTCCACCGCAATCACCCGCAAGTCTTGCGGATGATCGACGATGCCTTCGCTCAACGAAAACCCGAGCGCGAAATCCTCCAGGTCCTCCGGCGTGGCCATCATCACCGCGAACGGCACCCCGTTGTAATTGAAGGCGACCGGCATTTCGGCCGCCACCATGTCCTGCACCGTGGCGCTGCGACCGCCGCGGTGGCGACGGACCGTGCGCACCACACTACCGGGGCGCACGGAGCGGGCAGACGAAGTGGTCATCTCATCTCAATGAAACAGCACGAAGGCTTTTTGCAGCGTGACCCAGATACCGAACAGCATCGGGATACCGACCGCCAGCAACGCAAACGCCACCAGTGCAGGATTACCGCCGTGCCCGATGCGCGCCATTTGCTCGGGCGGCAACACGCCATGCCCGCTGCGGTCCACTTTTTCGTGCGCCAGCTGCTTTTCCCGCGCCAGCTCGTCGGGCGTCATGAAGTGGCGCGCGGCCACCGGACGCACCAACAGATTGCAGATCAGACCGAGCACCAACATGCCGGCGAGGATGTACATGGTGGTGTTGTAGACCTGTGACGGCGGGCTGCCGTGCGCCAGCTGGTACTCGCGCATATAGCCGACGACCACCGGGCCAAGGATGCCGGCGGTGGCCCAGGCGGTCAGCAGACGGCCGTGGATGGCGCCGACCATCTGGGTACCGAACAGGTCGGCCAGATACGCCGGAATGGTGGCGAAGCCGCCGCCGTACATCGACAAAATGATGCAGAAGATGCCGGCAAACAGCGCGATGCCACCCACGTCACCGGCCGACGGCGCAGCGGCGTACAGGCAGATGCCGAGCACGAAGAACAGCGTGTAGGTGTTCTTGCGGCCGAGCTTGTCGGACATGCTGGCCCAGAAGAACCGGCCACCGATGTTGAACAGGCTCAACAGACCGGTAAACCCGGCGGCAATGGCGGCGATGCTGGCCAGCTGGGTCGGATCCAGGCTGCCGAAGCCGACGTCCACGCCGATCAACCGGCCGCCGAACACTTCCTGCAACATCGGCGAGGACATGCCGATCACGCCGATACCGGCCGAGACGTTCAGGCACAGCACGCCCCACAGCAGCCAGAACTGCGGGATGCCCCAGACCTTGCTCACGTGCACGTGGTTGGCGGTGATCATGGCGTTGCTGCTGGCCACCGGTGCGGTCCAGCCAGCCGGCGTCCAGCCGCTCGGCGGGACGCGGTAGCCGAACGCGCCGGCCATCATGAAGACGAAGTACAGGGCCGCCATCACCAGGAAGGTTTCCATCACGCCCACCGAGGTCGGCGTGGCGAAGTGGCGCATCAGCGCATCGGCCAGCGGGCTGCCGATCATCGCGCCGCCGCCGAAGCCCATGATCGCCATGCCGGTCGCCATGCCGCGGCGGTCGGGGAACCACTTGATCAGGGTCGACACCGGGGAGATGTAACCCAGGCCAAGACCAATCCCGCCGATCACGCCCGAGCCCAGCCACAGCATCCAGATCTGATGGAAGTGGATGCCGGCGGCCGAAATCACCAGCCCGCCGCACCAGCACAGCGCCGAGACCACACCGGCCTTGCGCGGGCCGGCGCGTTCCAGCCAACCGCCCCAGATCGCCGCCGAGCACCCCAGCAGCACGAAGAACAGCGTGTACATCCACTGCAGCTCGCTGATCTTCCAGTCGCAGGTGGTGGCGACCATGCGCGCGAACAGGCCCATGTCGGCCGGGCACGCGATCGCCTCGGTGATGCCCAACGCCTTGGACAACGGCAGCCAGAACACGCTGAAGCCGTAGGCCATGCCGATACACAGATGGATCGCCAGCGCTGCCGGCGGAACCAACCAACGATTGAACCCCGGACGCGCAATGATGCGCTCCTTGGATAGCAGACCGGCGTCTGCGCTGGCTGTCGCCACGGTGGACCCTTGTGTCATTCCGTTCCCCAAAAAATACGATGAGTGCGATGTAGAGCGACCGACAAACGACTGCGCGAAGAGTGTGTCAGCGGCCCCGAATACGATTGATGGCTGCGATCGATTGGCGTGTTGCGATAAGGGCAGCAGCGACTACCAGGCCCAACAGGCAGTCGTCTGGCGCATCATCGGCGATCACTGGATCTTTGCAATGCTTCGACCCAGCCCCATACCCTGCCCGCGTCCCGCCACAGCCCGCGCCACAAGGCATTCCCGGAGGTTAGCGGCCGACGCTGCGACTAATTGACTAGTCCTTCCAGTCCGCGCGACGCGTGTCGCGGAATCGGCGTCGCAATCGGGCATTCCCAGGGGTGACGGGCGACGCGACGCCTGCCGTACAGTCATGCCATCCCCGCGATGGAGCCTGCAATGCACGACCACCCGCTGAGCGACCAGGCGCATGCGTTACAGGCACCCTCGCAGTTGGACGCGTTCTGGATGCCGTTCACCGCCAATCGCCAGTTCAAGGCGCGCCCGCGCCTGCTGGCATCGGCAGCCGGCATGTACTACCGCGATGTCGACGGCCGCCAGATCCTGGACGGCGTCGCCGGCCTGTGGTGCTGCAACGCCGGCCATGGCCGCGAGCGCATCGTGGCGGCGATCCGCGCGCAGGCCGGCACGCTGGATTTTGCGCCGACCTTCCAGATGGGCTCACCGCTGCCGTTCGTGCTGGCACAGCGGCTTGCCGCGATCGCACCGCCGGGTCTGGGCCATGTGTTCTTCACCAACTCCGGCTCGGAGGCGGTGGATAGTGCAATGAAGATCGTGCTGGCCTATCACCGCCTGCGCGGCGAGGGCCAGCGCACCCGCTTCATCGGCCGCGAGAAGGCGTATCACGGGGTCGGCTTCGGCGGCATGTCGATCGGCGGGCTGCCCAACAACCGCAAATGGTTCGGCCCGCTGCTGGCCGGCACCGACCATCTGCGGCACACGCTCGATATCGAACGCAATGCCTACTCACGTGGCCTGCCTGCGCACGGCGCCGAGCTGGCCGACGATCTGGAACGGCTGATCACCTTGCACGACGCCTCCACCATCGCCGCGGTCTTCGTCGAACCGGTGTCCGGCTCGGCCGGCGTGATCCTGCCGCCGGAAGGCTATCTGCAGCGGCTGCGCGCCATCTGCGACCGCCACGGCATCGTGCTGGTGTTCGACGAAGTGATCACCGGCTTCGGCCGGGTCGGCGAGGCGTTCGCGGCGCAGCGCTTCGGCGTCACCCCGGACCTGATCACCGCCGCCAAGGGCCTGACCAGCGGTACGGTGCCGATGGGTGCGGTGCTAGTGGCAGATACGATCCACGCTGCCTTCATGGATGGGCCGGAAGCGGCGATCGAACTCTTCCACGGCTACACCTATTCCGGCCACCCGCTGGCCTGCGCCGCGGCGATCGCCACGCTGGACACCTACGCCGAAGAACATCTTTTTTCACGCGCGATCACGCTTGGACCGCAGTGGGAAGACGCGCTGCACAGCCTGCGCGGGCTGCCGCACGTGATCGACATTCGCAACGTTGGCCTGATCGGCGCGATCGAGCTGGCACCGCGCGACGGTGCGCCGGGCGCACGTGGCTACGAGGTGTTCGAGCGCTGCTTCCACGACGGCGGCCTGCTGGTGCGCGTCACCGGCGATATCATCGCGTTGTCGCCACCGCTGATCGTCACGCCCGAGCAGATCGGGCAGATCGTCGAAACGCTGGGCAAGATCCTGCGCAGCATTGCTTGATGACAGCGGCTCGATGACAGCAGCGTAAGCGCCCGCGTGTAGCGTCCGGGCGCGTCGCGGTCAAGCGCGCAAAGCCGGTGCAGGCTCACTACAATGCCGGCCCCGCACTTCCCCGCAGTTGCCGCATGAACATCGTTGTCAAAGAAGAACTCAAGGCCTATATCGACCCGCTGACGCCCGACGAACACGAAGCGCTGGAACGCAGCCTGCTGGCCGAAGGCTGCCGCGATGCGCTGGTCCTGTGGGGCGATGTGCTGGTGGATGGCCACAACCGCTACGGCATCTGCCAGAAGCACGGCCTGCCGTTCCAGACCGTGCAGAACCCGCGCTTCCAGTCGATGCAGGACGTGCATCTGTGGATGATCGAGCAGCACCTGGGCCGGCGCAGCGTGTCGGACTTCCAGCGTGGCGTGCTGGCGCTGCGCAAGCGCGAGATCCTGGCTGCGCGCCAACGTACCCAGCGCGATGCCGACGCCGCTGCCGAAGCGCCGGTGGTCGGAGATGACCAGCCCGACACCGGCCTCGATGACAGCGCCGCACGCAGCACTGAAGACAGCGACAGCCCACCGTGGGAAGAGACCTCCACCCCGGTCAGCCGCGCCGAGCTGGCGCGCGAGGCGCGCCTGAGCAACAACCAGGTGGTGATGATCGAGCGCATTCACAAACAGGCCGCCCCGGAAGTGGTGCAGGCGGTGCGGGCCGGTGAGATTTCGATCAGCGCCGCCGCCGCCGTGGCGACCTTGTCCGAGGACGAGCAACGCGCCGCCGCGCAGGCCGGCAAGGCCGAGCTCAAGCAGGCCGCCAAACGGGTGCGCGATGCCAAGCGCAAACCCAAATCCGACGAAGCCGAAGGTGACGAAGCCGAACGCCGCGATGTGAAAGCGCTGCAGCGCCGCGTCACCGAGCTGGAAAACGAAAACGCCGCGCTACTGGCCAAGGTAGCCGCGCTGCAGTCGCAGCTGGAGCGTCTGCGCGGCTGAGCGCACGACAGACCGCAGCGCGTCACCCGTAGGAGCGCACCTGGGCGCGATGAGGCTTTCCCGATAACACCATCGCGCGCAAGCGCGCTCCTACCGAACCCTCACGCCGCAATCGCGAACGGCAAACCGCCCGCAACCGATCGGTGCAACCACCCGTAGGAGCGCCCTCGGGCGCGATGAAGCTTTCCCGGTAACGCCATCGCGCCCGAGGGCGCTCCTACGCCGACGCCAGCAGCGTTGTCAGGCATCGCCGTGGACATGCCATCCGCACGCGACTGGGTACACTCAGGGCATGGAACCAAGCGTCAGCACTCCCCGCCCCAACGATCCCCGTCGTGCCCAGCTGCAGCGCATGAAGCTGTTGGCGGTGGCCCTGTTGCTGGCCATGTTTGTCGGCTTTGTCGTCAGTCACCTGATGGGCGAGCAAGGCATCTGGGCCTGGGTGTCGGCCTTTTGCGAGGCGGCCACGGTCGGCGCGCTGGCCGACTGGTTCGCGGTGGTGGCCTTGTTCCGCCGTCCGATGGGCCTGCCGATTCCGCATACCGCCATCCTGCCGCGCGGCAAGGACCGCCTGGCCGACGGCCTGGCCGGTTTCGTGCGCGACCAGTTTCTCGCCCCCGATGCATTGATGGACAAGCTGCGCGTGTTCGACCCGGCCAGCCGGCTCGGCGAATGGCTGGCCAAACCCGAGCAGGCCCGCATGCTCGCGCAGATGGCGCGCGGCTGGATGCAGCAGGCGCTGGAGTTGCTGGACGAAGAAGCCGTGCGTGGCGCGATCCAACGCTTCGTCGTCGACCGCCTGCGCAAATGGAATGCCGCCGCCACTGCCGGCGATGTGATGGCGCTGCTCACCACCGACGGCCGTCATCAGAAGTTGCTGGATGAAGTCCTGCTGCGGCTGGGTGAATGGCTGGACCAGGAACAGGTCAAGACGCGTGCCTCGGCGCTGATCGTGCGCTACGCACGCCGCGAGTGGCCCAAGCTGGTCGGCACGGTGAACTGGGTCAAGCCGATCGAAGAGATCGGCGACAGCCTGGCCGACCGCATGGCGCGTGCAGCGATCGAAGAACTGCAAGACATTCTCAAGACGCCCGAGCATCCAATCAGGCTCGACTACGAAGCGTGGCTGCAGCGCTACATCGCGCGCCTGCGCGACGAGCCGGAAATGGCCGTGCGCGTGGAAGAGCTCAAGCAGCGCGCGATCGAACACCCGGCGCTGCAGGAGTATGTGCAAGGCCTGTGGGGCGAGATTCGCGATGCGCTGCGCAACGACCTGGCGCGTGAACAATCGTCGATGGCCGCGCATATGGAGCGCTCGATGCAATCGCTCGGCCAGGCGTTGTCGTCGGACCCCTCACTGCGTGAAGCACTCAATCAGCATATGTTGCAGGCTGCTGACAAACTCACCTCGCGCTTGCGGGTCTCGGTGACCGAACATATTGCATCGACGATGAAAAGTTGGGACGAACGTCACCTCGTCGAACAATTGGAATTGGGTGTCGGACGCGATCTGCAATACATTCGGTTCAATGGAACGCTGGTTGGTGGATTGATTGGCCTTGCTCTTCATGCGCTGTCGATCTGGCTTGCGTTCTGATGCACTGGCAGTGACCTGATCACTCACTGACAGCTGCCCAATCACGGCCAGCCGCTGACGGCCACCTATTATTTACCGGCCACCAATGGCACGTTGCAGCACCAGGGGAGTGCTGCACGGACTGGATCATCTTCAAGCGGTACCACGAGGCCGACCTCGCTGTCGGCCAGGACACTGGGCACGCAACAGCAAGGCAAAGGAAACAAGATGCCGAATGGCCGCTGGGATCTGCGCAGGAAGTACGGGCGCCGTACCTCGATCGGTGCACTGCTGATTCTCACCGCAGGTTTGATCGCCGCCATCCTGACCGGGCTTGCGGTGCATCGGCATAACGAACTCGAGCGTGAGCAGCGTTTCAACGATGTGGTGCGCAACCTGTCGCGCAACATCAGCGAGCGCATGTATACCTTCGAACATGGCTTGCGCGGCGCACGCGGCGCGGTGATCGGCGCAGGCAGCGGGCTCATCAGTCGCGATCGCTTCACCCAGTACAGCCGCTCGCGCGATTATTCGCGTGAGTTCCCCGGTGTGCTGGGTTACGGCTATATCCATCGCGTGGCGCCCGCCGACGAAGCGGCCTTTCTGCAGGCTGCGCGTGCAGACGGTGCGCCCGATATCCATCGTCGCCCGTTGGCGCCCTGGGATGGCGAACGTTTCATGGTGCTGTATTTCGAACCCGAATCCTCGGGCAACCGGCCGCTCGGGTTGGACATCGCCTCCGAGCCGCGCCGGCGTGCCGCTGCCTCGCAGGCATCGCGCAGCGGTGAGCCAATCATGACCTCGCCGGTCTCGCTGTCGGGGTATCGCATTCCCAGCGAAAGCGGATTTCTGGTGTTGCTCGCGGTCTATCGCGAAGGCATGCCGCTGCAGACGCCGCAACAACGCATGCTTGCGACCACCGGCTGGGTCTACGCGCCTTTCAGCGTCGAACAGATGGTGCAAAGCACGCTGGGCGAACGCGACGACGTTGCGCTGGATCTGTCCGACAGGAACGAGCCGACCCACACGTTCTATCGCAGCGGCACGCCGTCGAGCGACAGTGCGCGTCGTCCGCCGATTGTCCAGTTGCTGCCGATCTATGGGCGCACCTGGATCATCACCGCCCACCCCACTGCCAGCTTTCTCGCCTCGCTCCATCAGACCTCGCCGTGGTTGATGGGTAGCCTGGTAATGGGTGGCTCGGTGCTGTTCGCCGCGCTGCTCTGGCTGTATTTCAGCAACGGATTGCGCCGCGAAGAAGTGCTGCGCAAACAGATGGAACTGGCTGCACTGGTCAGCAACTCCAGCGAAGCGATCGTTGCCGAAACCCCGGATGGACGCATCACGCACTGGAATCCGGCTGCCGAGACGATGTTCGGTTACAGCTCGGAAGAGGCGATCGGCCGCACCTTGGCAACGCTGTTGTTGCCGCAACCGTATGCGGTCCCGGAAGTCGAACACCCCGACGAGCCACATCCGGTGATGACCTCTGCAGCGCAGATCATGCGCCACCGCGATAGCCACGCAGTCTATGTACTGGCCAGCAAGGCGCCGATCCTCGAAGGCGACGACACCCTCACCGGGCATTCGCATTTCTTCCGCGACATCTCCGAGCGGGTACGCTCGCACCAGCGCATCGTCGAACTCAATGCATCGCTCGAACACCAGGTGGCCGAGCGCACCAGCGAGCTGGTGAAATTCTCCGCGCTGCAGCGCGCGATTCTGGCGCATGCCGGTTACGCCATCATCGCCACCGATTCCAGCGGCTTTGTCACGCTGTTCAATCCGGCCGCAGAAAAGCTGCTGGGCTATCGGGCCGACGATGTCATCGGCCGACGCAAGGCCAGCCAGTTCATCGAGCCCGCAGAACTGCAGGACCGGGCGCATCTGCTCTCCGACCAGACCGGCACACCGGTGGCGCACACCTTGGAAGCGGTGGCCGCGCTGACCAGCCTCGGCCGCAGCGACACCAGCGAATGGACCTACGTCAGTCACGAAGGCCGTCACCTGCCGGTGTTGCTCACGCTGAGCACCTTGCGCGACGACAACGATCAGGTGATCGGCTACCTGGGCGTGGCGGTGGATCTCACCGAGCAGAAACTGCACGAAAAACAGCTGCGTCTGGCGATGGACGCGGCCAAGAGCGCCAACCAGTCCAAGTCCGATTTCCTGGCCAACATGAGCCACGAAATCCGCACCCCGATGAACGCCATTCTGGGCATGCTGTATCTGCTTCAACGCAGCGAGCTGCCTGTTGCGGCGCTGGACATGGTCGCCAAGATCGATCGGTCTGCACGCTCGCTGCTGGAGATCATCAACGACATCCTGGATTTTTCCAAGATCGAAGCCGGGCGCATCGATCTGGAGCGCGCACCGTTCGACCTCAACCAGCTGTTCGACAATATCGCCGACCTGATGCGTTCTTCGCTCAGCGCCAAGCCGGTGGAAATGATTGTCGAACCGTTGCCGCGCGACAGCCGCTGGCTGCTCGGCGATGCACTGCGCATCAATCAGGTGCTGGTCAATCTGGTCGGCAACGCGATCAAGTTCACCGAACAGGGCGAGGTGGTGCTGTCGGTGCGGCGCTTCCCCAGTGGCGACCCGAACAAGCTCAAGCTGTTGTTCTCGGTACGCGACACCGGCATCGGCATTTCCAAGGAAAAGCAGAGCCTGATCTTTTCGCCGTTTCTGCAAGCCGACACCTCCACCAGCCGGCGTTACGGCGGCAGCGGCCTGGGCCTGACCATCAGCCGGCGCTTGATCGAATTGATGGGCGGCGAGCTGGAAGTGGAAAGCGTGCCCGGCCGCGGCAGCGAATTCTATTTTGTGGTGACGCTGGAAAAATCCCCACCGCCGCAGGCACAGCGCGAGTTGCCGACGTTGCCGTTGGAGTCGATGCCACGCGTGCTGATCGCCGACGACCACGATGCGGCGCTCAACAATCTGGTGCGTATCGCCACCGAACTCGGCTGGCGTGTGGATGCGGTGGCCAACGGCCAGGCCGCGTTGCAGGCGATCGAACAGGCCAGCGAGCCTTACGACATCTTCCTGCTCGACTGGCGCATGCCCGATATCGATGGCGTGGCGATCGCGCGCCAGATACGCGCACGTGCAACACCCGGCCCGCATCCGGTCATCGTGATGGTCACCGCGTACGAGCGCCGCCTGCTGGAGCAACATCCCGAGCAACAGGGTCTGGATGCGGTGATGACCAAACCAGTGACCAGTGCAGCGCTGCATCGTCTGGTGGAACAACTGTTCGAAGGGCGCGCCGCTGCGCGCGCCGCCACACCCGCTTTCGTCGCACGCCGGCTGGAAGGCGCGCATCTGTTGCTGGTGGACGACAGCGAGATCAACTGCGAAGTGGCACAACGCATTCTCGAAGGCGAAGGCGCCATGGTCACCGTGGCGCACGATGGCGAGCAGGCCATCAACACGCTCAAGCGCGCGCCGGATCTTTTTCATCTGGTGCTGATGGATGTGCAGATGCCGGTGGTGGACGGCTATGAAGCCACGCGACGGCTGCGGCAGATCCCTGCCCTGGCCAGTCTGCCGGTGATTGCGCTCACGGCCGGTGCGTTTCGTCCGCAACAGGAAAAAGCACTGGAAGCCGGCATGAACGGTTTCATCGCCAAGCCCTTCAACGTGGAGGAACTGATCGCTGCCATCCGCCATTTCCTGCAGCCTGCACTGCACCGCATTCCCGCGCTTGCCCCGCAGGCCGAGCTGCACGCCGGCCCTGAGTGGCAACACGCCGATTCGGAGCTATTGGATGCGGCGCGCGCACGCAGCCTGTGGCGCGAACGCGAGCCGTATGCGCGTTATCTCCTCAAACTGCTACGCGACAATCCGGACCCGGCCGAAACCGCCGCCGAGCATCTGCGCAACAACGAACTGGCCGCCATCGGTGCGCTGGCGCACAAGCTGCGCGGCGCAGCAGGGTCGCTGGCATTACCAGCGCTGGCCGGTGCCGCCGGCGATCTGGAAAACCGCATCGATGAAGGCCACGACCTCACCTCGGCGTTGACTGCGCTCAAAGACACCATGCAGCGCACCGCCACCGCGATCCATGCCTTCCTGCAAGGCAGCGAGGACGACGACGTCATTGTCGACGATGGTCTTGCGCTGGACGACGACAGCGTGCAGATCCTGCAGGCGGCGTTTGCCAGCGACGATGCCGACAAGATCGACCAGGCGTTGCTGATCTGCACGCCACAGTTGCCGGGTAACTTGCAGCAGGAACTGCAACGCGCCATCGAGGATTTCGACTTCCGTCGCGCCGAAGCCACGTTGCGCGACTGGCAGGCCACTCACTTCCGCTGACCGCCGCACGCGCCGGTTCGCAAGGATCCATCCATGCCGTCCCGTCCACTGCTCTGCGTCGACGACGAATCCAGCAACCTGGCGACCCTGCGCCAGCTGCTGCGAGACGATTTCCCGTTGGTCTTCGCCAAATCCGGCGGCGAGGCGCTGGATGCGGTCAGCCGCCACGCGCCGGCGCTGATCCTGCTGGATGTCGAATTGCCCGACATGGATGGATATGCGGTGGCGCGCACGCTCAAGCAGCAACCCTCCAGCACCACCATCCCGATCCTGTTCGTGACCTCGCGCAGCAGCGAGCAGGACCAACGCGCGGGGCTGGAAGCGGGCGCGGCCGATTACATCAGCAAGCCCTACTCGCCCGCGCTGCTCAAGGCGCGCATCGCCACCCAACTGAAGCTGGCAGAAAATGCGCGCCTGGCCCAGCAGTACCGCGATGCGATCCATCTGCTCGGCACCGCCGGCCAGGGACAGGACGCCGACACCGGCGCGCATATCTGGCGCATGGCTGTGTATGCGCGCGTGCTGGCCGAAACAGTCGGTTGGTCCACGCAACAGGCGCAGCTGCTGCAGGACGCCGCGCCCCTGCACGATGCCGGCAAGATCGCCGTGCCCGGCAGCATCCTGCACAAGCCCGATGCGCTGGACGAATACGAACGCTCGGTGGTGCTGCAGCATCCGCAGATCGGCCACGATTTGCTGCGTCACGGCCGCGGCCCGGTGTTTCAACTGGCCGCAGAAATCGCGCTGCATCATCACGAATGCTGGGACGGCAGCGGCTACCCCAAGGGGTTGGCCGGCGATGCCATTCCCGAATCCGCGCGCATCGTGGCGGTGGCCGACGTCTTCGACGCGCTATGCGGGCGGCGCGCCTACAAGGCCCCATGGACGGTGGAAGATGCCGTGCGCAAGCTGGAAAGCATGGCCGGCAAACAACTGGAACCGCGCCTGGTGCAACATTTCCGCGAGGCCTTGCCGCAGATCCTGCAGATCAAGGACGCCTGGGACAGCCCGGCTGTACAGCGTTGATTTGAAGTTGGCTGTCTTCCGCCGGACCCTCACCCCAACCCCTCTCCCGGAGGGAGAGGGGCTTTGCGATCCCTTCTCCCATCGGGAGAAGGTGGCGCGCAGCGCCGGATGAGGGTACGGCCAGCCAGGGTCGGTCAGCCAGGCGCGCCATTTAACTGCTCGCGTACTGCGTGACCATCAGCCGCCTTAGCCGCCAACCTCTGCATCAACACCGACACCCGCCATCCAACACCCAAACCACCACATCTACATCACCACACACGCACTGTTACCCACGTGCGCTTGAACCCCGCCCCACACGAGCGGACAATGCGCGTGTTGCGCCGCACAACACCGTGCGACGCGGGCCGATCCGGTTGCCGTCTGCGGCGCCAGCGATGCGACCCCGCAACCGAGAGTCCGATGCCCTCCAGCGTGTCCGAGGCCGGCGCCCTGCCGCCGCCGCGTTATCCCGATTACCGCATCATCTCGCTGATCCTGGCCTGCGCCATTTTCATGGAGCAGATGGACGCCACCGTGCTGGCGACCGCGCTACCGACCCTGGCGCGCGACTTCGGCGTCGCCGCGCCGGCCATGAGCATCGCCATGACCAGCTATCTGCTGGCGTTGGCGGTGCTGATTCCGGCTAGCGGCGCCATTGCCGACCGCTTCGGCCTGCGTCGCGTCTTCGGTGCATCGATCTGGGTGTTCGTCGGCGGCTCGATCCTGTGTTCGCTGGCCGACAGCCTGCCCACCATGGTCGCCGCGCGCGTGCTGCAAGGCGCCGGCGGCGCGATGATGGCCCCGCTCGGCCGGTTGATCCTGTTGCGCACCGTCGAGCGCCGGCATCTGGTGTCGGCGATGGCCTGGACGCTGGTGCCGGCCTTCATCGGCCCGATGCTCGGCCCACCGCTGGGCGGGTTTTTCGTCTCGTATCTGGATTGGCGCTGGATCTTCTACATCAACGTGCCGATCGGCATCGCCGGCTTTTTGCTGGTGCGCCGTTTCATCCCGGAGATTCCCACCGAGTCGGCCCCTGCCCGCTTCGATCTGCGCGGTTTCGTGCTGTGCGGCACCGCATTGGGCTGTCTGTTGTTCGGCCTGGAAATGGTCAGCCAGGAAGACGGTATCGGCAAAGCGAGTTGGCTATTGGCAATCGGCGGCGGCGCGGCCCTGGGATATCTTTGGCATGCACGCCACCACCCTGCCCCGCTGCTGGATCTGAGCTTGCTGCGCATCGACTCATTTCGGCTGTCGGTGATCGGCGGTGCGCTGATGCGCATCACCCAGGGCGCGCATCCGTTCCTGCTGCCGCTGCTATTCCAGATCAGCTTCGGCATGAGCGCCGCGCATAGCGGGCGCTTGATTCTGGCCACCGCGCTCGGCGCGTTGTTGATGCGCAGCATCACCCCGCAGTTGCTGCGCCGCTTCGGCTATCGCAACAGCCTGATCGGCAATGGCGTGCTCGCCAGCCTGGGCTACATGGTGTGCGCTTTTTTCCGGCCCGACTGGCCGCAGGCCCTGATGTTCGGCCTGCTGCTGTGCTGCGGCGCCTTCATGTCGTTCCAGTTCGCCGCCTACAACACCATCGCTTACGAAAACGTCCCCGCATCGCGCATGAGCCGCGCCAGCAGCCTGTACACCACACTGCAGCAACTGATGCTCTCGGTGGGCGTGTGCGCCGGCGCGATGATCCTCAAACTGGCGATGCTGGCCGGCGACCATCTGCAACCGCAGCAACGCGATTTCTCGCTGGCGTTCTGCGTGGTGAGTCTGATTTCGCTCAGCGCCACCTGGTGGCATGTGCGTTTCGACAAGGATGCCGGTCAGGAAATGAGCGGGCACCGCGCATAGCGCGCGTGATGAACGTGGATTCGCCTGACAACACCCCACCGGGTGTTGTCAGGCATGCACTCAGCGCGCGTGCTTGTTTCGGCGCTGTGCGGCATCGGCACGTGTCACCAGCAGGAACGCCAGCGGAAAGCCGACTTCGATCGCGACCGCCGAAAAGATGCCTGCGTTGACGTGACCGGCAGCCCACTCCGCAACGCCCAGCACTGCCAGTAGCAGGCACGCGGTGACGAAGCCTGCGATCACCGCCCGGCGGCCCGGCGACGGCGGCGCGTTTCTCACCAGGACCAGCATGACGCCGATGGCGGCATACAGCGGCGCGGCGCGGCGGCCGACCAGGCCCAGCGCATCGCTGTCGAACGCGACGCCCCAGTTGGCCAGCATGGTCGCAGGCGCAAGCAACCAGGCGGCGCCCAAGGCGAAAAGCAACAACGCCGATAACGTGGCCAGGGAGCGGAACGCACGTGACGCGGTGGGCGTGCTCATGCGTTCACGTCCACCACAGTGCGCCCCTGCACCTTGCCTTCCAATAGCTGGACAGCACTCTGCGGCACCTCGGCCAGGCCGATGGTGTGGATCGTCGTTGCAAGCTTGTCCAGATCCAGATCACGCGCCAGACGCGACCAGGCCTGCACGCGCACGGCTTGCGGCGCGTTGACCGAATCGATGCCGGCCAGGGTGACATTGCGCAGGATGAAAGGCAGCACCGATGCCGGCAGTTGAACGCCTTGCGCCATGCCGAAGGCGGTGACGACGCCGCGATACTGCGTCTGCGCCAGCGCGTTTGCCAGCGTGTGGCTGCCCACCGCATCCACCACACCGGCCCAGCGTTCCTTGCCGATCGGCGAACCGGGCTCGGACAAGCTGGCGCGGTCGATGATCTCGGCGGCGCCCAGGCTGTGCAGATACTCGGCCTGCTCCAGGCGGCCGGTGGAGGCGAGCACGCGATAGCCCAGGCCCGACAGCAAGGCAATGGCGACCGAACCGGCACCGCCGTTTGCGCCGGTGACCAGGATGTCGCCGCGTTCGGGTGTCAGCCCGCCGTGCTCCAATGCCAGCACCGCCAGCATGGCGGTGTAGCCGGCAGTACCAATCGCCATCGCATCGCGCGTGGAAAATGCGTCCGGAATCTTGACCAACCAATCGCCAGGCACCCGCGCCTTCTGCGCGTAGCCGCCATGATGGGTCTGACTCAATCCCCAGCCATTGGCCAGCACACGATCTCCTATCGCAATGCCTGGATAAGTGGATGCCTGGACCACGCCGGCAAAATCGATGCCCGGAATCAAGGGGAAATTGCGAATGATCGGGCCACGCCCGGTGACTGCCATCGCGTCCTTGTAGTTGACGGTGGAGTAGTCGATAGCCACCGTGACATCGCCCGGCATCAGGTCGTCTTCATTGAGCTGGACGATGCTGGTAGCAACCATCTCGCTGATTTGATTGGCGAGTAAGGCATTGAAGGTCATAGCCTTCTCCTTCGGATTGAAGCCACGCGCGTGACTGCGCGCGGCGGTGCATAGCAACGGCGTGCAGTCGCTGCGATCGCCGCTGCCGGTCTATGCGATATGTAACTAGGGCCTGTTAACACATCCGAAGCCCATCAACGACTAGGACGAAGCTGAGGAATCCAAGGAACTTGACATCCAGCTTCTCGAAGCGCGAGAAAATCCGGCGGTAGCCTTTCAAGCGACGGAACAGTCTCTCTACTTCGTTGCGCCGCTTGTACATCTCCCGGTTGTATTCCCAAGGCTCGACCCGATTGGATTTCGGTGGAACCACCGGAACGAAGCCAAGATCGAGCGCCAACTGGCGGGTTTCGTTGCCTTCATAAGCACGGTCCATCAACAAATGAATCGGCCGCTCCACTGGCCCGAGGTGTTCAAGCAACGCGCGGCCTGCAGGTGCGTCATGCACGTTGCCAGGCGTCAATCCAAAGGTGATGGCTGTTCGAGCATCTGCGGCAACCATATGAATCTTGGTGTTCCATCCACTGCGGGACTTGCCGACGGCCTGCGGGCCGTTTTTTTTAATGTACCCGTGCCATCGGGATGGACCTTGACGCTGGTGGAGTCCAGCGAGACTGCTTCGATTTTGATGCGCACGATCTGGGACTTCTGCA
>NZ_MDFM01000004.1 GCF_002939985.1 Xanthomonas hortorum pv. cynarae
CAAACTGCTCACGGCTGATGTCACTGGGATAGCGTGCTCTCATCTCCATATGATCGGATATTTCGGGCAGACTTTGAACAGGTTCTAAGAGCCAACATGGACGTACTTGCGGCGTGTCCCGCGATGGTGGGCGGGCAAGGGCCCCGCAGCCAAGCCCCAGATCATCGGCCCTACAGACAAGCCGAAAATCATCCGCTCCGCCCTACACCGGAGCGCAGCCGTTTTGTCAGCCGCTCTCAGCCCACGTAAGTAATCAGCGACCGTCCCGCAGACGGCTGTGGCGATAGCCGTAGCCGAAATAGACCACCAGCCCGACCAGCGTCCACACCCCCATCAACATCCAGTTGTGCAGCGTCATCGCCGACAGCAGGGCCAGACAGCTCAACACACCGGCGCTGCAGATCAGCCAGGCTACCGGCATGCGGAACGGGCGCGGCAGTTCCGGGTGGGTGCGGCGCAGGATCAACACGCCCGCGCACACCGCCGCGAACGCGATCAGCGTGCCCATCGAGGTCAACTCACCCAATACATCCAGCGGGAACACCGCCGCCAGCAAGGCAATGCCAACACCGGTGATCACGGTATTGACGTGCGGGGTGCGGTACTTGGGATGGATGCGGGTGAAGATCGATGGCAGCAGCCCATCGCGCGCAATGATCATGAAGATGCGCGGCTGCCCGATGATCATCACCAGCACCACCGACGACAGCCCGATCAACGCACCCACTTCCACGATCACCCGCAACCAGGCCAGCTGCGGATGCGCCGCCACCGCAGTCACCACCGGCTCGTCGGTACCCAGCAAGGTGTAGGGCACCAGCCCGGTCATCACCGCCGCCATCGCGATGTAGAGCACGGTGCAGATGACCAGCGACAGGATCATGCCGATCGGCAGATCGCGTTGCGGGCGGTGCGATTCCTGCGCCGCCACCGACACTGCCTCAAAGCCGATATAGGCGAAAAACACCATCGCCGCGCCGCGTAGCACGCCTTCCATGCCGTACTTGCCCGGGCCTTCGTTGGCCGGAATGAACGGGTGCCAGTTGGCGGTGTCCACGTATTTCCAGCCCACCCCGATCACCAGCAGGATCAGCCCGGTCTTGAGGATCACCATGGCCATGTTCATCGCCGACGATTTGCGGATGCCCACATAACAGAGCCAGGTCAGCAGCAGCACGATCCCGGCCGCGGGCAGGTTGGCGATCGCGCCGGTGCGCTGCAGCTTGCCGTCCAGCGGCGCACTGACCAGGGCGGCCGGCAGATGGATGTCGAAATGTTCCAGCAGGCTGAGGAAATAGCCGGTCCAGCTGACCGCTACCGCCGAGGCGGACACGCCGTATTCCAGCACCAGCATCCAGCCGATGAACCAGGCCGCTAGCTCGCCGAAGGTGGCGTAGGTATAGGTGTAGGCACTGCCGGAGACCGGCACCATCGCGGCAAACTCGGCGTAGGCCATCGCGCAGAACGCGCAGCACACCGCCGCCAGCACGAACGACAGCATGATCGCCGGGCCGGCATGGTCGGCGGCCGCCTGGCCGGTGATGACGAAGATGCCGCCGCCGATCACTGCGCCAATGCCCAGTGCAGTCAATCCCCACGGCCCGAGCGCGCGTTGCAGGCCGAGCCCGTCGGCCGCCTCATGGCTGGCGTGCGGGTGTTTGGTGGCCCAGAGTTGCTTGAACATGCAGCGGTTCCTGTTGAATCCCTGCACATGGCGGTGCGGGCGTGTGCGAGGGGTTCGCGTTACCAAATCCCCGCATGTGGAGGTGCGGGCTCTTGCGAGGGACTCGCAGTTACACCTTACGGGCCAGACGGCTATGGCGGATGCCGTAACCGAAATAGATAAACAGACCGATCACGGTCCAGCCCACGAACACTTTCCAGTGCTCCTGGAAGGCCTGGAAGAACAGGAACAGGCAGGCCAGCGCGCCCAGCGGGCAGATCACCATCGCCAGCGGCACCCGGAACGGGCGCTCCAGCTCGGGCTTGGTGAAGCGCAAGACCATCACGCCGGCGCACACGGTGGCGAAGGCGAGCAGGGTGCCCATCGACACCAGTTCGCCCAACACGCTGAGCGGGATCAACCCGGCCAGTAGCGCCGCGACCACGCCGACGAAGATCGTGCCGACGTAGGGCGTGTGGAACTTCGGATGCACCTTGCCGAACAGTTTGGGCATCAACCCGTCCTTGGCCATGGTGTAGAAGATGCGCGGCTGCGCCATCAGCATCACCAGCACCACCGAGGACAGGCCGGCGATCGCACCGATTTCCACGGCGGTCTTGAGCCAGGTCAGCTGCGGGTGCGCTTCCAGTGCGGTGGCCACCGGCTTGGCGGTGCCAAGCTGGGTGTAGGGCAGCAAGCCGGTCAATACCGCGCAGACGATGATGTAGATGACGGTGCAGACCGCCAGCGACACCAGGATGCCGATCGGCATGTTCTTCTGCGGATCCTTGGTCTCGCCAGCGGAGGTAGAGACCGCGTCGAAACCGATGTAAGAGAAGAACACGATGGACGCCGCACGGAATACCCCGTCCCAGCCGAACTTGCCCGGCCCGGTGTTTTCCGGGATGAAGGGGTGCCAGTTGGCCGGGTCGATATACGAAATGCCGAAGCCGACGAACAGGCAGATCACCACCACCTTGATCGCCACCACGATTGCATTGGCGAACGCCGACTGGGTGACGCCGACGTAGCACAGCATGCTCACTGCAGCCACGATCAGTACGGCCGGCAGGTTGATGAGGTTGCCGGAGCTGACGAAGTTATGGCCGTCCCAGGCCAATGGCGCACCGGCCAGTTCCGCCGGGAACGGCAATCCGAGCGTGCCGGTCAAAAAGCTGATCAGGTAGGCAGACCAGCCGACGGCGACGCTGGAGCCGGCGAACAGGTATTCCAGTACCAGGCACCAGCCGATGAACCAGGCGATGCCCTCGCCGAGCGTGGCATATGAATACGAATAGGCACTGCCGGACACCGGCATCATCGCGGCAAACTCGGCGTAGCACAGGCCGGCGAACGCGCAGGCGATGCCGGCAAACACGAACGACAGCATCACCGCCGGTCCTGCGTGGTTGGCAGCGGCCTGGCCGGTCAGCACGAAGATGCCGGCGCCGATCACCGCGCCGATGCCAAGCATGATCAGATGCTTGGCAGTGAGGGTGCGTTGCAGTGTGGCCTCGCCTTGCAGGCTGCCTTCGACCGGTTCGCCCGCATCGACACGTCCGGCGGGTTCGATCGGTTTGACCCTCAACAAAGACTTCAGCATTCGGTACATCCCTAAGTGGCAAAGCTAAGGCGCAGGCGCCCGGACGAAGGTGGTGCGCCGCATCCCGGTGGGACAGGCAAGCGGCCTACCTTGCCAAAGCTACGCGCTCACGACAAGCACGTACGCAGCATGAACGACGATAATGAGCGCCTGGCCCGCAACGGGCGACCGAGAACGACAGATGGTGGATGCGACGCTGCAACAGCAATTGGCTGCCTATCGCGCACGCTGGCCGGACGAAGCCGAGTTGGCCGAGCAATTCGCGCAACTGCTGGACGATGCCAGTAATCCATTCGTGCGCGAGCGTGTCGAAGGTCATTTCACCGGTTCTGCGTGGGTGGTCAGCGCCGATGGCACGCGCGCGCTGCTGACCCATCACCGCAAGCTGCAGCGTTGGCTGCAGCTGGGCGGACACGCCGACGGCGACCGCGATCTGGCGCAGGTCGCTTTGCGCGAGGCGCAGGAGGAGTCTGGATTGAGCGGGCTGCGCCTGGCGGAGCCGGCAATCTTTGACCTGGACCGGCACTGGATTCCAGCAAGGGGCGAGGTGGCCGGGCATTGGCACTACGATGCGCGCTATTTGGTGGTCGCCGGCGAGAACGAGCACTTCCAGGTCAGCGAGGAGTCGCTGGCCCTGGCTTGGAGGCCGATCGCCGAACTGCTCGCGGAACCGGACCTGGATACCTCCTTGCGGCGAATGGCGCGGAAGTGGGTGGCGCGCCCATTGGTCTGGCTGAGCTGACAAGAGGTTCCGAGGCACCGCCAGTGTATCGCTGCAGGACTGATGCGCCCGAAGCGCGAGTTCTAGGGTCTGCAGCGATCTATGGAATCGGATAGCGGCTGCGAATGGGTGGCAGCCCCTCGATCACCGCTCAGCGCGACATTACCAATGTGCCGTGCCCGCAGCCGGATGCTGGACGCGTCGATGTCGTCGCTATCGATCATCTCGTCAATCAGTTCCCCGTGCCGGATCGTCAGCGTCTGTGCGCTCACGTTGGCAACATCCTGTAGATCCAGAGCAATCTTGCTCTTGCCGATAGACGGTGCGTCCAGGGTTTCATCGACCAATTCTCCCTCGTCGATACGCACGCAGCCGTTGCCCCGGACGTTTCCGGAATCGCGCAGCCTGACCTTGACCTTGCTATTGCGAATGCGCTTTGCGTCGATCGGTTCATCGATCAGTTCTGCATTATCGATGACCAGCGCCTGGTGTGCATGAAGGTTACCGCTCTGGCGCATGGTCACGCGAACATCGGCTCGCTCCAGAGACGGCGTCTCCACGATACTGCTCAATAACGCGCCTTGTCTGATCTCGATCCTGCCTGCCTCGACATTTGCGGCCTGGTCGAGATGCACGCCGGTCGTGCCGCTTCGCATCGACGAGACAAGCGAGGCATACGGCAAATAGGCTCGATCGATTTTCAGCGTACCTTGACTGCCTAGAACGTTTGCACTCCGGCGCAGTTCGATGGCGATCGCAGGGGCCACCGAGGGATTGGACGTGCGTATGTCCATGAATGAACTCAGGCTCGGCGGCATCGGGCCGGTACGGCCGATGCGGACTTCAGCGCCAGGCTGAGATAGCAGGATGTTCGCTGAATCTTCAATCGCTATCCGAATATACGCATTTTTGCCCACCGGTCCTGTCACCAGACTCATCGGCGCTTGCGCAGCGCTGTCGTCACTGATATCGAGCAGGCCTGAGACGTGGAGGTTGCCACTGTGGCGGACGAGCAGCCGGACGTCGGCGGACCGTCCTATGCCATACACCAGCAAAGGCAACAACGAAGCTGTCATGCGGGCATTATCCACGCTGGCATTGCGCTCGTTGCACACGGCAATGGAGACGTTTTGTCCATCGCCGATCATGACGGCGTCGGCCGTTGCAAGTCTCTTCCAAGGGCCGGCGTTGAAAGAAATGAAGCGGCCTGCCGTCGCGGGCCGTGTTGCCGTGCATGCCCTCGGTAGAGCAAAGCGAGAGCGAGGCTCCAAGACACTGGCCTGCGCGTACGTGCTATGCAGCAACGCCAGCGTGATGAAAAAAACGATCTGCTCGATGTGTCTGGCGACCTTCGGCGAAGACCACGCGCTATGAAACCTGCTCCTCATCCGTATCGTCCCTATTAGGAAAGCGGCTGCTTGAAAGAGGTGGCGCTGCGAACGCTGCCTTGTTCGCACACTAGCACTGGATGCGATCGGAACGTGTGCCTGATGCCAGGTATCGGATGCTGCGCAGCCTCGCTCTCATTGTCTGCGCAATGTCGAGACGATGTGCACGATGCTGGATCGGGAGGTCAGCTCCAGCACATGCCCGCTGCTTTGCCTCGCGAAAACGTTCCTACGCAGTCAGAGAGCATGCGTAGCGTAAAGCGGTGCGGATATCGGGCGGCGATATCCACCCTCAATACAGGATGCGCGTCCGCAAGGTGCCCTGGATCTGGGCTAATCCTTCCTTCAACGCGGTGGCCTGCGCCTCGCTGGCGCTGACATCGATCACCACGTAACCCACCTTGGCGTCGGTGCGCAGGAACTGGCCGTCGATGTTGACGTTATGGCGCGAGAACAGTTCGTTGATCTTGGACAGCACGCCCGGCACGTTGCGGTGGATATGCAGCAAGCGCAGGCTGTCGGGATGTTCGGGCAGGGTGACTTCAGGGAAATTCACCGCCGACAAGGTGCTGCCGTTGTCGCTGTAGCGCACCAGTTTGGCGGCCACTTCGACACCGATATTGTCCTGCGCTTCCAGCGTGCTGCCGCCCACGTGCGGGGTCAGGATCACGTTGTCGTGCGCAATCAACGGGGATTCGAACGCATCGCCGTTGCCCTTGGGCTCGATCGGGAACACGTCCACCGCCGCGCCGCCGATCTGGCCGGAGGTCAGCGCCGCATCCAGCGCGTCGATATCGATGACGGTGCCGCGCGAGGCGTTGATCAGATGCGCGCCATGCTTCATGCGGGCAATTTCTGCAGCGCCGATCATGTCCTTGGTGGACGGTGTTTCGGGCACGTGCAAGGTCACCACGTCCGAGCGCGCCAGCAGGTCGTTCAGATCGATCGCCGCACGCGCGTTGCCCAGCGACAGCTTGGTTTCGATGTCGTGGAAGATCACCTGCATGCCCAAGGATTCGGCCAGCACGCCGACCTGCGTGCCGATATGCCCGTAACCGACGATGCCCAGCACCTTGCCGCGCGTTTCGTGGCTGCCGGCGGCCGACTTGGACCAGTCGCCGCGATGGCATTCGGCGTTTTTCTGCGGAATACCGCGCAACAACAGGATGGCCTCGGCGATGACCAGTTCGGCCACGCTGCGGGTATTGGAGTAGGGCGCGTTGAAGACCGGAATGCCGGCCAGCTCGGCCGTGTCCAGCTCGACCTGGTTGGTGCCGATGCAGAAGCAGCCAATGGCGATCAAGCGCTTGGCATGCGCCAGCACCTCGGCACTCAATTGCGTGCGCGAGCGGATGCCGACGATGTGCGCCTCGGCGATACGCGCGATGAGTTCGTCTTCCGGCAACGACTTGGCATGCAGTTCGATCTGCGAATAACCGGCGGCGCGCAGCACATCCACGGCGGTCTGGCTGATTCCTTCCAGCAATAGGACGCGGATGTCCTGCTTGGGAAACGAGGTTCTCTTCGGCGACATGAGGGGGGCGTACTGCAGCAATCGGGTCGGCAACTATGCCAGATGGGGTGCCGGATTTGGCGGCCGCAACGCAGTGTTTGCGCAGGCAAAGCCCTTGCGGTGCAACGGTTTCAGTTGAATCCAACACTGCAGCTTCAGTACGTGCGGCTGCTGGACGAGGCTGGCGCACACTGGCAGGCTGTGCGGTTCCTACCGCAGCGCCGCGTGCCATGACCGATCCCCGCATCCTTTCGTTGCAACAGGCCGTGCCTGCGTTGCGTTTGAAAACCGAGCCGGCCGACCTGGAGCATTACGGCCGCGACTGGACGCGGCGCTGGACGCCCAACCCGCTCGCGATTGCCTTGCCCGGTTCGGTGGACGAGGTGCAGGCCGTGGTGCGCTGGGCAAATGCGCAAGGTGTGGCAGTGGTGCCGTCGGGCGGGCGCACCGGGTTGTCCGGCGGTGCGGTGGCGGCCAACGGCGAGCTGGTACTCAGCCTGGAGCGTCTAAACAAGCCGCTGGAGTTCAACGCGGTGGACCGCACGCTCGCCGTGCAGGCCGGCATGCCGCTGGAAGCGGTGCACAACGCCGCACGCGAACATGGCTTGGTCTATCCGGTGGATTTCGCTGCGCGCGGTTCGTGTTCGATCGGCGGCAATATCGCCACCAATGCCGGCGGCATCCGGGTGATTCGTTACGGCAATACGCGCGAATGGGTGGCAGGCTTGAAGGTGGTCAGCGGCGCTGGCGAATTGCTCGAGCTCAACAATGCGCTGGTGAAAAATTCCAGTGGCTACGACTTCCGTCATCTGATGATCGGCTCCGAAGGCACGCTCGGCATCGTGGTCGAAGCGACACTGCGGCTGACCGACCCGCCGCCGCCGAGCAACGTGATGCTGCTGGCGCTGCCGTCCTTCGATGTATTGATGCAGGTGTTTGCCGCGTTCCGCGCGCAGCTGCGCCTGGAAGCGTTCGAATTCTTCACCGACCGCGCGCTGGAACATGTGCTGGCGCATGGCGCACAGGCGCCATTTGCGGAATTCCACCCCTATTACGTGGTCACCGAATTCGCTGCTGGCGACGAGGTGCAGGAAGCCGCCGCGATGGCGGCGTTCGAGACCTGCATGGAGCAGGGCTGGGTCAGCGACGGCGTGATCAGCCAGAGCGATGCGCAGGCTGCGCAGCTGTGGCGGCTGCGCGAAGGCATTACCGAAGCATTGGCGCGCTACACGCCCTATAAAAACGATGTGTCGGTGCGCATCTCGGCAATGCCGGCGTTTATGGCCGAAACGCAGGCGTTGTTGCATGACGCCTATCCGCATTTCGATGTGGTGTGGTTCGGCCATATCGGCGACGGTAATCTGCACATCAATGTGCTCAAGCCGGATGACATGACGCAGGCCGATTTCGTTGCTGCCTGCGACCACGTCACCAAGCTGCTGGCGCAGGCCTTGCAGCGTTTTAGTGGCAGTATTTCTGCCGAACACGGGATTGGGTTGGTCAAGAAGGCGTACCTGTGGAGCACGCGCTCTGCAGCGGAAATCGCCTTGATGCGCGGCATCAAACATGTGCTCGATCCTCATCTTTTGCTGAATCCCGGCAAGCTGTTCGAGATGGACGAGCTGCCCGGCACCACGCGCGCCGGTTAGTCTCTCACCACCTTCACATGGAATCGATACGCCGATGATGCGCTCTCTCGTGTTTTGCGCTTTGACGCTGCTGCCGCTGGCAGCTTTCGCAACCAGCCTGGCCGGTACCTCGGCGGGTGCATCGTCGGCCGGTTCGTCCGACAGCAGCAGTTCGGGCGACGACAAAGTGGTTGCCGATGCACGCGAAGACGCGGCCGGCTTCGTCGCCAGCGATGGCGCCATCCGTGGCGCGCGTCTGGAAGCGGCGCTGCTGCAGCTGCGTAGCCGCAACGATGCGGCGCGGCTGTCCAGCGACCTGCAACTGACTCAGTCCATCCTGGCCCAGTGAGTTCGCGCCGCTGGTGCGGGTGGCTGTGGTTGGCCGCCGTGATCGCACCGGCGGCGCAGGCCGAGTTGCATGTTGAAGTTGTTCCGTTGGACCTCAGTCCGGCGCAGATCGCAGCAACGCATGTCTTAGTTGAACAGGTGACGCAGCGTCTGCCGTCAGGGTGGACGCTGCGCATCACTGCACCGATCCAGCTGCAATGGCGCACGGATCTACCGGCGCACGTGCATGGTCGTGCGATCGGCCAGCGCGTTCTGCTCGATCGCGTGTTGCTGCAGGCGTGGAGCGCGCAATCGGCGACGGCGCAGGCGGATATCGACGCACCGGCCACGCGCGCGGCAATGGCGGCCGTGGTGCACGAGCTGGCACATGTGCTCGATCGTGGCCCGCAAGGCGGGTTGTCGCGCGATCCGCGTCTGCGCGATCTGGCTGGCTGGCAGGTGCGTCCATGGCGGCTCGGGCGTGGCGAAAATCAATTCAGCGATCGCAGCCCCGACGACTACGAACGGCGTAGCCCCGCCGAGTTTGTTGCGGTGAATCTCGAACATTACGTGCTGGATGCCGACTATCACTGCCGGCGCCCGGCGCTGTCTGCGTGGTTTACCGAACAACTTGGCGCGCCACGCGCGGTCAGCGCGTGCGAAACGACATTGCCGTACCTGCAGGCCGATAGCGATGCCGGTGCGATGTCGCTGCTGCGGCTGGATCCAGCGCGCGTGTACGCGGTGGACTATTTGCTGGCAGAGGGCAACGAGCAGCCGATGAGTCGCTGGGGCCACAGCATGTTGCGTCTGGTGATCTGTGCGCCTGGCCGTATACCTGGTCCGGATTGCCGCATGGATCTGCAGTATCACAGCGTGTTGTCGTTTCGCGCCTTTGTCGGCGATGTGCAGATTTCCAGCTGGCGCGGGCTGACCGGCTCCTATCCGTCGCGGCTGTTTGTACTGCCGTTGAATCAGGTGGTCGACGAATACACCAAGGTCGAACTGCGCGCTTTGTCGTCGGTGCCGTTGAAGCTCACGCCCGAGGAAATCGCCGCGCTGCTCGCCCGCGTGGCGCAAGTGCATTGGAGCTACGACGGGCGCTATTACTTCATCGGCAACAACTGTGCGGTGGAAACCTACAAGCTGCTGCACGACGGCGTGCCACGCCTGGCCGCAGCCAGGTTGTCGTCGATCACCCCGCGCGGTGTGCGGCATCGCTTGCAACGCGCCGGCATCGCCGACATGCAGGTGCTGGACGACCGTGCGCAAGCGATCCGTCAAGGTTATTACTTCGAGTCGGCAGCCGCGCATTACCAGACCATGTTCGAGGTGATCCGCCGCGGCATGCCGGTGCCGCAGACGAGCGTGGAGCAATGGCTGGATGCACGCCCGGATGCACGTGCGCAATGGTTCGATCAAGGCGGTTTGCGCGAGACGGCAGCGGCCTTGCTGCTCGAACAAGCTGCATTGCGGCGACAGGAATTGCTGGCGCGCGATGCGCTCAAGCGCCTGCTGCAACCGGGTGCTGCCGGGCGTGATGCTGTGCAAGGCCAGCTACAGGCGTTATTCGCACGGCAGGCGCAACTCAGTCACCCGGCCACGCTGCTGGGAACGTCCGGTTACGGAGTGCCTCAGGCAGACGAGCAGCAACAACTGACCGCACGCGTGGCGCAAGAAAGTGGCGTGTTGATCGATGGTTGGAAGCAGCTGCAAGCGCTGGGTCGTCAGCAATTGCCGGCCGACGTGCGCATTGGATTGGAGCAGGGCGAGGCGAATGTTGAGCGCTTGCGCGCGCGGCTGCGTGTGCTCGCACGCGGCGATGCGGCTGCCGACAAGGTGCAGCCGGATATGGGCATGCCGCTGGAAGCGCAATAGTGACCCGGACTCCCGGGTTAGCTGAGCAGTACAAGCCCCTCTCCCATCGGGAGAGGGGTTGGGGTGAGGGTACGGGGCGAAGCTCTCGTGTGGGTCCAGCTGCACGAGGCTCCCGCACCCTCATCCGCACCTGCGGGGCACCTTCTCCCGGTGGGAGAAGGGCTACACCGGCATACCTCAACCAGCTGGTTTCAGATCCGCTTGTATCGAATACTTGCGCAGCCATTCGATGACATGCGCATCGCTGCGGTACTGCCTTAGTAGCTTGGCCAGCCGCGCCGGCGCTGGTGTGCAGAACTGCGCAATCGCCACTTCGATCTCGTGTCGACGGTCGGCATCTTAGGTCTCTTCCCCAGCGAAGTGCTCGCAGGTGTCGTAGTCCTCCACCAGCGTGCGCACATCCTCCGGCATGCCGCACAGGCCCGGAGGATGTTGCAGCCATTCGTCGTCCACCTTGGTGTCGGTGCAGGCCACCGGCGCGGGCTTGGATGCGGATGTCGGCGCGGGTTGCTCCGTGCAGGCGGCCAACAGCCCCAGCGTCAGCACAACGAACAGCTTGCGCATCAGTCGGCGCGGCCCGCGAATTCGCCGGTGGTGGTGTTGACCAGCACGCGCTCGCCGTTGGTGATGTACTCGGGCACCATGATTTCCAGGCCGGTGTCGAGCTTGGCCGGCTTGGGGCGCTTGGTGGCGGTGCCGCCCTTGAGCTCGGGCGGGGTTTCGATCACTTCCAGCGTCACCGTTTGCGGCAACTGCACCGCCACCGGCTGGTCGTCGATCACCTGCACGTAGATGCCGGTCAGCCCGTCGGTAATGTAGCCGGCATCGGTGCCGATCACATCCGCGTCCAGCGTGTACGGGGTGAAGTCCTCGTCGTCCATGAACACGAAGGCCTCGCCGTCCTTGTACGAAAACGTGGACAGACGACGCAGCAGCTCCACTTCCGGCAGGTTGTCGTCGGCATCGAAGCTGGCGTCGGTCTTCATCCCGCCCGGCACGCTGTACGTGATGAAGCGGAAGCGCACATTGCCGCCGCGGCCTTGCGGCGAGCTGCGTTCGATGTCGCGGATCTGGTAAATGCCGCCGTTGTATTCGACGACGTTGGCTTTCTTGATGTCGTTAGCTTTCATGGGAATCGGGAGTTGGGAATGGGGAATCGGAAACGCCGAGTACGGGGTGCTGAGAGTAGGGCGCCGTTACGATTCCCCATTCTCGATTCCCCATTCCCGGCTACTTGGGCGCCAATCGCACGCCGCCGTCCAGGCGAATCACTTCGCCGTTGAGATAGCGATTGCGCAGGATGAAGGCGACGGTGTCGGCGTATTCGTCGGGTTGGCCCAGGCGCGAGGGGAACGGGATCGACGCGGCCAACGATTGCTGTACGGCCTCGGGCATGCCATCCACCATCGGGGTCCAGAACACGCCCGGCGCGATCGTCATCACGCGGATGCCGAAGCGCGCCAGTTCGCGTGCCATCGGCAAGGTCATGCCGACCACGCCGCCCTTGCTGGCAGCGTAGGCAGCCTGGCCGATCTGGCCTTCATAGGCGGCCACCGACGCGGTGTTGATGATCACCCCGCGCTCGCCATCGTCGCCGGCGGCGTTGTGCTGCATCACATCGGCCGCCGCCTTGGCGACATTGAAGCTGCCGACCAGGTTGACCAGCACGGTGGTGCGGAAGGTCGCCAGCGGCATCGGTGCTTCCTTGCCCAACACGCGGCCCGAGCCCAGGATGCCGGCGCAGTTCACCGCAAGGTTGAGCCCGCCCAGCGCCTGCGCGGACTGCGCCACGTTGGCGGCAACCTGCGCCTCGTCGGTGACGTCGGTGGCGAAGTAATGCGCGTTGCCGGCGCCGAGCAAGGCCAGCGCCGCCTCGGCCTTGTCGGCATTGACGTCGAACAAGGCGACCTTGCCGCCGTCGGTCACGATGCGCTGCGCCACGGCCAAGCCCAGGCCCGAAACGCCGCCGGTGACAATGGCAAGAACAGAAGATGGCTGCATGCGGTGGTTCCCCGGGAAACGTTGGATGCCGATGGAGGCTGGCGGCGATCGGTGGGCGAAGCGGTCGGCAATTCTAGCCGAAGCGTCCAGGCGATCGCCCTGGCGGCAGGGGGCGTGAGTAGGCTGCGGGCGAGCTGTTGCGTTAACGCCTCAGCCAGCCGCCGCCAACGCCTTGCCGACCTTGCTGCCGGTCTCGCGGCCGAGCAGTTGCGCCAGCCAGCGGCCGGTGCGGGCGAGGGCAGCCAGATCGATGCCGGTTTGCATGCCTAATCCGTGCAGCAGATAGACCACATCTTCGCTGGCCACATTGCCGCTGGCGCCCTTGGCATACGGGCAGCCGCCGGCGCCGGACACCGCCGCATCGACCACGCGCACGCCTTGCTCCAGGCAGGCGGCGATATTGGCCAGCGCCTGGCCGTAGGTGTCGTGAAAATGCACGGCCAATGCCTGCATCGGCACGACTTGTGCGACTGCGGCCAACATCTGGCGCGCCTTGACCGGCGTGCCGACGCCGATGGTGTCGCCCAGCGAAATTTCATAGCAGCCCAGCGCGTACAGCCGCTGCGCGACACTGACCACGTCGGCCACCGGCACGGCGCCCTGATACGGGCACCCCAGCACGGTGGAGACGTAACCGCGCACGCGCACACCGTCGAGCGCGGCCTGTTCCAGGACCGGGCGAAAGCGCTCGATCGATTCGTCGATGCCGGCATTGGTATTGGTGCGATTGAAGGCTTCGGACGCCGCAGTGAACACCGCCACTTCCTGCGCGCCGGCCGCGCGTGCCCGCACATAGCCCTGCAGGTTCGGCACCAGCACCGGATAGGCAATCCCCGGCGCCTGGGTGATGCCGGCAAACACCTCGGCCGCATCGGCCAGTTGCGGCACCCAGCGCGGGCTGACGAAGCTGGTTGCTTCGATGGTGCGCAGTCCGGTGGCCGAGAGTTGATCGATCAAGGCGATCTTGTCGGCGGTCGCGATCGGTTGCGCTTCGTTCTGCAAGCCATCGCGCGGGCCGACTTCGACAATGCGCACGAACGCGCTCATGCCATGTCCTCCGGCACCCAGGCCGGCGCGCGCTTGTCGAGAAAGGCGCTCAAGCCTTCCTGGCCCTCGGGCGAGACGCGCAGGCGCGCGATCCACGCGGCATTGGCCGCATCGATGGCATCGCGGTCGGCAGGCGGCAACACCGAACGCACCAGGGATTTGGCGCTGGCCGCCGCCAGTGGTGCGGCCGCCAGCAGCAAGCGGACCTGTCGCTCCACCGCGATGTCCAATTGATCGGCGGCAACCAGTTGATGCAACAGGCCCAGCAACTGCGCCGTGCTGGCGTCGAAAATTTCGGCAGTGGCGAACCAGCGCCGCGCCTGGCGCGCGCCGATCGCGGCAATCACATACGGCGAAATGACCGCTGGAAGCAGGCCTAGCTTGCTTTCGGTCAGACCGAAGCGCGCTTCGGTGCAGCCGATGGCGATATCGCAGCACGCCACCAGGCCTACGCCGCCGCCGAACGCGGCGCCATTGACGCGTGCGATGGTCGGCTTGGGCAATTCGTCGAGCGTGCGCATCAAACGTGCGAGCGCCAGTGCATCGGCAGCGTTGTCGGCCTCGCTGGCGCTGGCCATGCCGCGCATCCAGTTCAGGTCCGCGCCGGCGGAGAAGGCGCCGCCTGCACCGGTGATCACGACCACCCGGATCTGCGCCGCCTGGCCGGCCTGCTGCAAGGCTTCGGTGAGCGCGCTGATCAAGACCGCATCGAAGGCGTTGTGCACCGAAGGGCGGTTCAGTCGCAGCGTGCGGACCGCTCCCTGGTCCTCCACGATCAAGCCGGTGTCCTGCATTGCGTCAACGTCCATGAATGGGATGCGAACCATGATAGCGGCACAGCTGGCCCCAGCCATGACGCGGTGCGTCGATGCTAGAATTGAGAACCATTCCTAACAATCAGGCCGTCTTTGTGACGCTGTCCGACATGCCCTTGCATCGCGCCGCCATCGTGGATTCCGTGGAGGATCGCCTCCCCAACGACACGATTGCCCGGCGCCTGCGTGAACTGGGCTTTGTCGCTGGCGAAGAAGTGACGGTGCTGGCGACCGGGCCGGTTGGACGCGAACCGTTGCTGGTGCAGGTCGGTTACACGCGTTTTGCATTGCGTCGCAGTGAGGCCGCGCGCGTGCAGGTGCGCATCGAAGGGGCACAGGCATGAATGCGGCAAGTGTTCCGCTGCGCCTGGCCTTGGTCGGCAACCCCAACAGTGGCAAGACCGCGCTGTTCAACCAGCTGACCGGCAGCCGGCAGAAGGTGGCCAATTACACCGGCGTCACCGTCGAGCGTAAGGAGGGGCATTTCCGTGCGCCGTCCGGACGCGACTTCGCGGTGCTGGATCTGCCCGGTGCCTACAGCCTGCAACCGGCCAGCCTGGACGAAGCGATCACCCGCGACCTGTGCCGCGGTTTCTATCCGGGCGAGCCGGCGCCGGACGTGTTGGTGTGCGTGATGGATGCGACCAACCTGCGTCTGCATTTGCGCTTTGCGCTGGAGCTGCGCGAGTTGGGGCGGCCGATGATCGTGGCCTTGAACATGGTCGACGCCGCGCAACGCCGCGGCATCGTCATCGATCTGCCGGCCTTGGAACAGGCGCTCGGCGTGCCGGTGGTCGAAACGGTGGCAGTGCGGCGCGGTGGCGCCAAGGCCTTGGTCGAGCGCATCGATGCGCAGGCCGCGAGCTTGATCGCACCGGCTGCCACGCCGCCGGCCGACGGTAACTACCATGCGCAGGTACGTCAGATTTTGAGTGCGGCGGTGACGATGCCGACGCGCACCTCGCGCGTGGATGACGCACTGGACCGTTGGTTGCTGCATCCGATCTGGGGTCTGGTGACGCTGGCGGTGGTGATGTTCCTGATCTTCCAGGCGGTGTATGCCTGGGCCACGCCGGTGATGGACCTGATCGATGCCGGCACCGCGATGCTGGGCGAGTGGGTGGGCGCCACGCTGCCGGAAGGCCCGCTCAACAGTCTGCTCAAGGACGGCATCATCGCCGGCCTGGGTGGGGTGATCATCTTCCTGCCGCAGATCCTGATCCTGTTCGCCTTCATCCTGGCGTTGGAAGAATCCGGTTATCTGCCGCGCGCGGCCTTCCTGCTCGACCGCATGATGGCCGCGGCCGGATTGTCCGGGCGCTCGTTCATTCCCTTGCTGTCGAGTTTTGCGTGTGCGGTGCCGGGCATCATGTCCACGCGCAGCATCCAGGACCCGCGCGACCGGCTTGCCACCATCATGGTCGCACCGTTGATGACCTGTTCGGCGCGCTTGCCGGTCTACGCGTTGTTGATTGGCGCCTTCATTCCGCAGAAGACCGTGTGGGGCATTTTCAATCAGCAGGGCCTGATCCTGTTCGCGCTGTACGCCGCGGCCATCGTCAGTGCCTTGCTGGTGTCGTGGACGATGAAGAAGTGGCGGCGCGACAAGAGCGAGCATCCGTTGATGCTGGAGCTGCCGTCCTACCGCGTGCCGCAACTGCGCGATCTGGCCTTGGGCCTGTGGGAACGTGCGGTGATCTTCCTCAAGCGCGTCGGCGGCATCATCCTGGCGCTGACCGTGCTGCTGTGGTTTCTGCTGTCTTTCCCGGAAGCGCCGGCCAATGCGACCTTGCCGGCAATCGACTACAGCTTTGCCGGCCGCATCGGGCATGCGATGGCCATCTTCTTCGCACCGCTGGGCTTCAACTGGCAGATCTGTATCGCGCTGATCCCGGGTCTGGCCGCGCGTGAAGTGGCGGTTGCCTCGTTGGCCACCGTGTATGCATTGTCCGCCGCCGATGACGATGCCGCCGCGCAAGCCTTGTCGCCGCTGATCAGCGATGGCTGGTCGCTGGCCACCGCACTGTCGCTGCTGGTCTGGTACATCTACGCGCCGATGTGCATCTCCACGCTGGCGACCATCAAGCGCGAAACCAACTCGTGGAAGCAGATGACCATCAGCGCGGTGTACCTGTTCGCGCTGGCCTATCTGGCCTCGCTGGTGACCTACCAAGTGGCCGTGCTGCTCGGAGCCGGCTGAGATGGATCTCTCGCTCACGCTGCAATACGTGGTCATCGCATGCGCAGTGCTGCTGAGCCTGTGGGTGGTGTTGAAGAAGCAGTTCCCCGGCGTCTTGCGACGCATGCGTGGCGCGCTGGCGCTGGGTCTGCTGCGCGATGGGCGACCTGGGTGGATGCGATCGCTGGGGCGCCGCGTGGCACCACCGGCGACGCAGGGCGCGGCGGCCTGCGGTGGTTGCGACAGCTGCGGGCCCACGCCGCCGCGTAGTCACTGAACACGCTGCACTGCACAGCGCCTCGGCCACAGGCCTTCGCTATGCTTGACCCATGACGACCTCCTTCCAGATCTCCCGACGTGCGCAGGCGCTGACCAGTTCGGCGATTCGCGAAATCCTCAAGATCACCGAGCGGCCGGAGGTGATTTCCTTCGCCGGTGGCTTGCCGTCGCCGGCCACCTTTCCGGTGGAGCGCATGCGCGCGGCCAGCGATCAGGTATTGCGTGATGCGCCGCAGGCCGCGCTGCAATATGGCCCGACCGAAGGGTATGCGCCGCTGCGCGAATGGGTCGCCGCACGCCTGAGTCGCGACGGCGCCATCATCAGGCCCAGCCAGGTGATGATCACCACCGGCTCGCAGCAGGGCCTGGATTTGCTCGGCAAGGTCTTTATCGACGAAGGCAGCAAGGTGCTGGTGGAAACGCCGAGTTACCTGGGGGCGTTGCAGGCGTTCTCGTTGTTCCAGCCGGCGTTCGTGGGCATGCCCTCGGACGACGACGGTGTGGTGGTGGAGGCGCTGGACCCCGCCATGTTGGCGGACGCGCGTTTTCTGTATTGCCTGCCGAATTTTCAGAATCCCACCGGGCGTCGCTTGCCACTGGCGCGGCGTCAGGCCCTGGTCGCCCGCGCAGCCGAGGCAGGCGTGCCGATCGTCGAAGACGATCCGTACGGCGAGCTGTACTACAGCGGCCAGCCGTTGCCGAGCCTGCTCTCGCTCAACCCGGAGGGCGTGATCTATATGGGCTCGTTCTCCAAGGTGCTCGCGCCCGGGCTGCGGCTGGGCTATGTGGTCGCACCGGAGGCGGTGCTAGGCAAGCTGATCCAGGCCAAGCAGGCGGCCGATCTACACACCCCGTCGTTTACCCAGCGCCTGGTCTACCAGACGCTGCAGGACGATTTTCTCGAGACGCACATCCCGCAAATTCGCGCGCTGTACGCACGCCAGTGCAGGTTGATGCTGGAAGCGCTGGATCGCCATTTCCCGCCACAGGTGCAATGGAACCGTCCCGAAGGCGGCATGTTCCTGTGGGTGAGCTTGCCGCCCGGTCTGGATGGCACGGCGCTGCTGGCCCGTGCGATCGCGCGCAACGTCGCCTTCGTGCCGGGCGCGCCGTTCTACGCCACCTTGCCGCAGACCAATACCTTGCGGCTGTCGTTCGTGACCGTGCCTAGCGAGAAGATCGATGCCGGCATCCGGATCCTGGGCGAGGTGTTGCGCGAGGCGCTGGCCGAGTTACCAGGGCAGGGCGCATAACCTCGGCCAGCACGCCACTGCAAAGCGCACCGATCGCACTGCTCGGCGCTTTTGCGTTTTCCGAATCCCCAATCCCGACTCCCCAATCCCGGCTATCTTGTACAACCCCCATCGCCTAGCTAGCCTGCCGCCATGACAACGTCTCCTGTGAAAGTTCTGATCCACGGCGCCTCCGGGCGGATGGGCAAGGCATTGCTGCGCTTGGCCGCCGAAGACGAGGGCTTGCACGTCGTCGGCGCGGTGGTGGGGCGCTCGCCCTCGCAACGCGTGGTGGACGGCGTGCCGTACTTTGCCGCCAGCGAACTCGGCGGTGCGCCGGCCTTCGATGTGGCGATCGACTTCAGCCTGCCGCAAGGCTTCGCGCCGATCCTGGCCTTGTGTGCGCAACGCGGCAAACCGCTGGTGTCCGGCACCACCGGGCTGGACGATGTGCAGCGCGCTGCGTTGCTCGACGCTGCGGGCAAGATCCCGTTGGTGTGGGCATCCAACTTCAGTCTCGGTGTCGCGGTGCTCACCGAGCTGGTGGAGCGTGCCGCCGGCAGCCTGCCGGGTTGGGATTGCGATATCGTCGAGGCGCATCATGTGCACAAGCAGGACGCGCCATCCGGCACCGCACTGACGCTGGGCGAAGCGGCAACCGGTAGTGGCGCGCAGCCGCGCTTCGCCAGCCTGCGTGCCGGCGATATCGTCGGCGAGCACACGGTGCAGTTCACCGGGCTGGGCGAACGGGTGGAACTGATTCACCGCGCCAGCAACCGCGACATCTTTGCGCGTGGTGCGCTGCATGCGGCCAAACGGCTGATCGGCAAGCCGGCCGGCAGCTATCGGGTGCGTGACCTGGTGCTGTAACCCGGCGCGCAACCGCGCATGAATGGCGAGCCGCTCCAGCAGCGCATTCACCTCGCTGTTGCGATGTCACTGCAGCATCGGGCGCTCTTCAGGCTGGCATGCCGGGGCACTTGCCTTTACAATTCTCGCTTGCCCGAACCAGCGTCGGACCGGTCCTCAGCACCGCGTCCGCGCTTTGCTGCAACCGGAATTTGGCCGGAAGCGCATCGGAGTCCCAGGCAGCCAGAGCGAGACCCCACGTGACCCAACCCGCAATCCTTGTCCTCGAAGACGGCACCGTGTTCGAGGGCGAATCCGTAGGCGCCAACGGGCTTTCCGTCGGCGAAGTGGTGTTCAACACCGCCATGACCGGTTATCAGGAAGTCCTGACCGATCCGTCCTATGCCCGCCAGATGGTCACGCTGACCTATCCGCATATCGGCAACACTGGTTTCACCGATCAGGACGACGAGGCCACAAAGATCTGGGCTGCCGGCCTGATCGTGCGCGATGTGCCGCGTCGCCCCAGCAGCTGGCGGAGCGAAGTGGCTTTGCCGGAATGGCTGCAGGCCCGTGGTGTGGTGGCCATTTCCGGCATCGACACCCGCAAGCTGACCCGCCTGCTGCGGCAGAGGGGCGCCCAGAACGGCGCGCTGATGGCCGGCGAGATCGACGTCGAAAAGGCGCTGGAAGCCGCGCGCAGCTTCCCCGGTCTGAAGGGCATGGACCTGGCCAAGGTGGTCTCGACCGAGACCAGCTACACCTGGCAGGAAGGCTCGCTGGATCTGAACTCAGACACTTTCGTGCGGGCCGAGCTGAAGTACAAAGTCGTGGCCTATGACTACGGCGTCAAGCTGAACATCCTGCGCATGCTGGCCGATCGTGGTTGCGACGTCACCGTGGTGCCGGCGCGCACGCCGGTGGCCGAGGTGCTGGCAATGCAGCCCGATGGCGTGTTCCTGTCCAACGGTCCGGGCGATCCGGAACCCTGCGATTACGCCATCAGCGCGATCCAGGAATTGATCGCCAAGAAGGTGCCGACCTTCGGCATCTGCCTGGGCCATCAGTTGCTGGCGCTGGCCGCCGGTGCCAGGACGGTCAAGATGGCTACCGGCCACCACGGTGCCAATCATCCGGTGCAGGATCTGGATGGCGGGCGAGTGATGATCACCTCGCAGAACCATGGCTTTGCGGTCGACGAAAGCACGTTGCCGGCCAATGTGCGGGTGACCCATCGTTCGCTGTTCGATGGCACCAATCAGGGCATCGCACTGACCGACGCCCCGGCGTTCTCGTTCCAGGGCCACCCGGAAGCCTCGCCGGGCCCGCGCGACGTGGGGCCGTTGTTCGATCGGTTCGTGGCATTGATGGTCAAGGATGCCGAGCGCGCATGAGCGCTCGGTTGATAGGTGTGTTGATCCTGCTGGTGGGCGCTGCCCTGGCTTACTGGGGCGTGTGGATGCCGCTGGAGCAGGCACGCGCTGGCGCCGAGTCGATCACGCTGCATGGCGGCATGAAGCTGGCCTTGATGGTGCCGATGTGCGTCGTGTTCGGCGTCGGCTATGTGATTGGAGGGGAATCCTTTCACCATCGCATGCAGAACAGCGACCCGGACAAGGTGCGCCGCTGGGGCAAGACCTCCGCGATCGGCTGGCTGCTGATCCTGGGCAGCCTTGCCGCGTCCTTCGGGCTGTATCAATGGCTTCAGCACACCCTGCACGGCCTCGGCTATGGATCTGCCGGATGACCGCTGCTTTCGGCTCAGCCAAGTCGATCAATCATCACGCTGCGTTGCGATGCGATCGCCGCGGCCACTCTTCCGTACTTGCGGCTCGCCGCAAGTCCTTCATCGAGTAAAGAAATGCCAAAGCGCACCGACCTAAAAACCATCCTGATCATCGGCGCCGGCCCGATCGTCATCGGCCAGGCCTGCGAGTTCGATTACTCCGGCGCGCAGGCGTGCAAGGCGCTGCGCGACGAGGGCTACCGCGTGGTCCTGGTCAACAGCAATCCGGCCACGATCATGACCGACCCGGACATGGCCGATGCGGTCTACATCGAGCCGATCAACTGGCAGACGGTCGAGAAGATCATCGCCAAGGAAAAGCCCGACGCCCTGCTGCCGACCATGGGCGGGCAGACCGCGCTGAACTGCGCATTGGATCTGGCTGACCATGGCGTGCTGGAGAAGTACAACGTCGAGCTGATCGGCGCCAAGCGCGAAGCGATCCGCATGGCCGAAGACCGCGAGCTGTTCCGCGTGGCGATGGGCGAGATCGGTCTGGATTGCCCCAGGGCCGAAGTGGCGCACACGCTGGAAGAAGCGCTGGATATCCAGACCCGCGTCGGTTACCCGACCATCATCCGCCCCAGCTTCACGTTGGGCGGCAGCGGCGGCGGCATCGCCTACAACCGCGAAGAGCTGATCGACATCGTCGGCCGTGGCCTGGAGCTGTCGCCGACCACCGAAGTGCTGGTGGAAGAATCGGTGCTGGGCTGGAAGGAATTCGAGATGGAAGTTGTGCGCGACACCGCGGACAACTGCATCATCGTCTGCGCGATCGAAAACCTCGATCCGATGGGCGTGCACACCGGCGACTCGATCACCGTGGCGCCGGCGCAGACCCTCACCGACAAGGAATATCAGCGCCTGCGCGATGCCTCGATCGCGGTGCTGCGCAAGATCGGTGTGGACACCGGCGGCTCCAACGTGCAGTTCGGTATCAGCCCGACCAACGGCCGGGTGGTGGTGATCGAAATGAATCCGCGCGTGTCGCGCTCCTCGGCGCTGGCCTCCAAGGCCACTGGCTTCCCGATCGCCAAGGTCGCCGCCAAGCTGGCGGTGGGTTACACGCTGGACGAGTTGAAGAACGAGATCACCGGCGGTTTGACCCCGGCCTCGTTCGAGCCGTCGATCGACTACGTGGTCACCAAGATTCCGCGCTTTGCTTTCGAAAAATTCCCGCAGGCCGATGCGCGCCTGACCACCCAGATGAAGTCGGTGGGCGAGGTGATGGCGATGGGCCGCACCTTCCAGGAATCGCTGCAGAAAGCGCTGCGTGGCCTGGAAACCGGCAAGATCGGGCTGGACCCGACCGGCCTGGATCTGAGCAGCGAAGACGATATCGCCGCGCTCAAGCGCGAGCTCAAGGCGCCGGGCCCGGAGCGTTTGTTCTACGTCGCCGATGCGTTCCGCGCCGGCATGAGCGTGGCCGATATCTACGCGCTGTCGTTCATCGATCCGTGGTTCCTGGACCAGATCGAAGAACTGATCAGCCATGAGCAGCAGCTCGCCGACGACGGTATGGCTTCGCTGGATGCCGCGCGCCTGCGCACGCTCAAGCGCGCCGGTTTCTCCGATGCGCGGTTGGCCGAGTTGACCGGCACCAACGAAGAATCGGTGCGCACGCTGCGTCGCGCACTCAAGGTGCGCCCGGTCTACAAGCGCGTGGATTCGTGCGCGGCCGAATTCGCCACCAGCACCGCCTATCTGTATTCGACCTACGAGGACGAATGCGAAGCGCTGCCGACCGATCGCGACAAGATCATGATCCTGGGCGGTGGCCCCAACCGCATCGGCCAGGGCATCGAGTTCGATTACTGCTGCGTGCATGCGGCACTGGCGCTGCGCGATGACGGCTACGAGACCATCATGGTCAACTGCAACCCGGAAACCGTGTCCACCGATTACGACACCTCCGACCGACTGTACTTCGAGCCGTTGACGCTGGAAGACGTGCTGGAAATCGTCGAGCTGGAAAAACCCAAAGGCGTGATCGTGCAGTACGGCGGCCAGACCCCGCTGAAGCTGGCGCGTGCGCTGGAAGCCAATGGCGTGCCGGTGATTGGCACCTCGCCCGATTCGATCGATCTGGCCGAAGACCGCGAGCGTTTCCAGCAACTGGTCGACAAGCTGGGATTGAAGCAGCCGCCGAACCGCATCGCGCGCAATTCAGAAGAAGCCTTGGTGCTGGCACGCGAGATCGGCTATCCGCTGGTGGTGCGCCCGAGTTATGTGCTGGGCGGCCGCGCGATGGAGATTGTTTACGGCGAGTCCGACCTGGCGCGCTACGTGCGCGATGCGGTCAAGGTCTCCAACGATTCGCCGGTGCTGCTGGACCGCTTCCTGGATAACGCGGTGGAAGTGGACGTGGACATCATTGCCGACAAGGACGGCAACGTGCTGATCGGCGGCTTGATGGAGCACATCGAAGAAGCCGGCGTGCATTCGGGCGATTCGTCGTGCTCGCTGCCGCCTTATTCGCTCTCGCCCAAGACTCAGGCCGAGCTGCGCCGTCAGGTCGTCATGCTGGCTGAAGGCTTGAACGTGGTCGGCCTGATGAACACGCAGTTCGCGGTGCAGGTCGATGAGGCCGGCGACGATGTGGTGTTTTTGCTGGAAGTGAACCCGCGCGCCTCGCGCACCGTGCCGTTCGTGTCCAAGGCCACCGGCATGCCGCTGGCCAAGATCGCCGCACGCTGCATGGCCGGCAAGACGCTGGCCGAGCAGGGCGCCACCAAGGAAATCGTGCCGGATTACTACTCGGTGAAGGAAGCGATCTTCCCGTTCGCCAAGTTCCAGGGCGTAGACCCGATCCTCGGGCCGGAGATGCGCTCCACCGGTGAGGTGATGGGCGTGGGCCGCAGCTTCAGCGCCGCGTTCGCGCGTGCGCAGGAGGCCGGCGGCATCAAGGCGCCGCCGGTGGGCAAGGCGTTCGTGTCGGTGCGCGACCCGGACAAGAAGCGCGTGTTGCCGGTGGCGCAGGCGCTGGTGGAGCGTGGCTATACGTTGGTCGCCACGCGCGGCACCGGCGCCTGGCTGCAGGAAAACGGGTTGAGTTGCGAAATCGTCAACAAGGTCGCCGAAGGGCGCCCGCATATCGTCGATTCGATCAAGAACGGCGAGATCGTGTACATCGTCAACACCACCGAAGGGCGCGCCGCCATCTCCGATTCGTTCTCGATTCGGCGTGAAGCGCTGCAGCATCGCGTGACCTATTCGACCACTGTCGCCGGCGCCAAGGCGCTGGTGCATTCGCTGGAATTCCGCGGCACCGGCCCTGTGTGGTCGCTGCAGGAACTGCACAAGGAGCTGCAAGCATGAGAGCACCCATGACCGCGAAGGGCGCCCAGCGTCTGCGCGAAGAACTCGATCAGCTGAAGTCGGTCAAGCGCCCGGCGGTGATCAGCGCGATCGCCGAAGCGCGTGCGCACGGCGATCTGAAAGAAAATGCCGAATACCACGCCGCGCGCGAGCAGCAGAGCTTCATCGAAGGCCGCATCAAGCAGCTGGAAGGCGAGCTCTCGCATGCCGAGATCATCGACATCACCAAGTTGTCGGCCGGCAACAAGATCGTGTTCGGCGCCACCGTGACGCTGGCCGACACCGAGACCGACGAAGAGAAGCGCTACCAGATCGTTGGCGATCTGGAAGCGGACATCAAGCTGGGCATGATCGCGATCTCCTCGCCATTGGCACGTGCGTTGATCGGCAAGCTGGAAGGCGATTCGGTCACCATCGACGCGCCGGCCGGCCAGCGCGACTACGAAGTCGTCAGCGTTGCCTATCTAGATTGATTGCCTGGACTGATCGACTGCCATTGATCGACGCCACCGACCGATGACGACCGCAACGCTGCTGCTGCCGGAAACACGCCGTCTACCCGGCGAGTTGGGCGACACGCCGGTGGCGCGTGCGCTTGCGCGTGCCGACCAGCAAAGCACCGAGTCCGGCGAAGTGGCGCAGTTGCAACGCCACTTCACGCTGACGCCTGCGCACTGGCCGGTGGCAGCGCTGACCCGTCAGCTCGATGCCGGCGATGCCGCGGGCGCGACCTGGGTACGTGCCGATCCGGCCTATGTGGTGCCGGATATGCAGGGCGCGCGCTTGATGGGCTACGGCGAGGCGCTCGGCCCCACTGCCGAGGACCTGGCGGTGTTGCTGCCCATCCTCAAGCCGATGTTCGGCGATGCCGGGTTTCTGCTGGATGCGCCAACGCCCTCGCGCTGGTATCTGCGGCTGTCGCCGGATGCCAAGCTGCCGGAATTCGCGCCGCCGGATCTGGCGATCGGCGACGACTTGTTCGAGCATCTTCCCGCCGGCGATGTCGGCCGGCGCTGGCGCGCGTTGTTGACCGAAGCGCAGGTGCTGCTGCATCAACATCCCTGGAACGAAGGCCGCGTGGCCAGCGGCAAACCGGCGATCAATTCGCTGTGGTTCTGGGGCGGCGGCGTGCTGCCGCATGCGGTGAGTTCGCCGCATCGGCAAGTGCGCAGCCGCGAGTCGCTGCTACGTGCGCTGGCCCTGGCGGCCGGTGCCGATGCGCAGGGCGAACAACGCGTGGATGCATTGGTGGATCTGCGTCATCTGCGGTCGCTGCAGCAATTCAGCGACGACGCGGTGGCGCCGTTGCTGGCGGCCATGGCACGTGGCGAGCTGGATCGGCTGGTACTGGATTTCCAGGACGGGCAGACCGTCTCGCTGACGCACGCGCAACGCTGGCGTTTCTGGCGCAAGCCGCGCTTACAGCTGGCGCAATGACGTCCACTCCGCAGATCGTCCGGCGCCCGCCCGGGCAGGCCGGCAGTTGGCCCGATTCCATGTTGCCGCTGTTGCGCCGCATCTATGCCGCGCGCGGTGTCACCGATACGCAAGGCGCGCATCCGCGGTTGGGGCAACTGCTGTCGCCGGAGTTGCTGCACAACAGCGACGTTGCTGCCGAGCTGCTGGCCGATGCGATCGCACACCAGCGCCGCATCCTGGTGGTGGGCGATTTCGATTGCGATGGCGCCACCGCGTGCGCGGTTGGCGTGCGCGGCTTGCGCATGCTCGGCGCGCTGGATGTGCATCACGCGGTGCCCAATCGCATGGTGCATGGCTATGGCCTGTCGCCTGCGCTGGTGGACGAACTGGCCGCGTTGCAGCCGGATCTGCTGGTCACCGTCGATCACGGCATCGCCTGTCATGCCGGTGTGGCCGCGGCCAAGGCGCGCGGTTGGACCGTGCTGGTCACCGATCATCACTTGCCCGGCGAGGTGTTGCCGCCTGCCGATGCGATCGTGGATCCGAATCTGGCCAACGACAGCTTCCCGAGCAAGTCGTTGGCCGGCGTTGGTGTGATTTTCTACGTGCTGCTGGCATTGCGCAGTGTGTTGCGCGCGCGCGGCGCATTTGCCGACCGCGCCGAACCGGATCTGTCGGTGTTGCTGGACCTGGTCGCGGTCGGCACCGTCGCCGATCTGGTGCCGCTGGATACAAACAACCGTGCGCTGGTCTCGGCCGGCTTGCGCCGCCTGCGCGAGGGCAGGGGCTGTATCGGACTGCGCGCCCTGATCGATGCCAGCGGTCGCGATGTGGCGCGCCTGAGCGCCAGCGACATCGGATTCGCGCTCGCCCCACGCCTCAATGCCGCGGGCCGCCTCGAAGACATGGCCTTGGGCATCGAGCTATTGCTCAGCGAAGACTGGAGCCGCGCACGCGAGATCGCCGGCACCCTGGAAGAGATCAACGCCGAGCGCCGCGCGGTGCAGCAGTTGATGACCGACGACGCCGAGCAAGCCGTCACCAAAGTGGTGCTGGATGCCGATGGCGAATTGCCGATCGCGGCCTGCCTGTTCGATGCCGAGTGGCATCCCGGCGTCATTGGATTGGTCGCTTCCAAACTCAAGGACCGCCTGCATCGCCCGGTGATCGCGCTGGCGCCGGCCGAGCCGGGCAGCAGCCTGTTGCGCGGCTCGGCGCGGTCGATTCCCGGCCTGCATATCCGCGATGTGCTGGCGGCGGTGGATGCGCGCCACCCGGGCCTGATCCAGAAGTTCGGCGGGCATGCGATGGCAGCAGGGTTGAGCATGGATCACGCCGCGCTGGCCACGTTTGAACAGGCATTCCGGTCGCAAGTGCAATCGATGGTGGATGCCTCGCTACTGCACGCCGAATTGCACAGCGATGGCGAACTGGCTGCGCACGAACTCGATCACCTGCATGCCGAAGCGCTGCGCGTGGCCGGGCCGTGGGGGCAGGGCTTTCCCGAACCGTTATTCGATGGTCGGTTCGAGGTGCTGCAGTGCCGCGTACTCAAGGAGCGCCATCTCAAGTTGACGCTGCGTTGCGCCGGGCGCGCCGAGCCGCTCAATGCGATCCACTTCAACGGCTGGCGCGGTAGTGAGCCGGGTCGGATGGTGCGGCTGGCCTACCGCCTGGTCAGCGACGATTATCGCGGCGGCACCGCGGTGCAATTGATCGTCGAACATTGCGAGCCGGCAACCGTCACGGCCTGATCTGCTGGCTTGGCGCGATGGTTCCAAGCCGCGTTGGTCGAGGGCGCGGTGTCCTCACCGCACCGCTCGCTGGACACGCCGTGAATCCGTCCGTGTAGGGCGCTGAGGGTACGGTTCTAAGCGCGCGGCTGTCAGTCGCTGGCCTCGGTAGGGGCGGCAGCCGCTGGCTTCGGTAGGGGCGGCAGCGCGGCCGGGGATCGGCTCCTCGGCTCGGTCAGACATCCTGTCTGACTCGCCGCCGCGGCACATCCGTGTGCCGCTCTCCGCCAATCCCCGGCCACGCTGCCGCCTCGGCTTGTCGTTTCCATGACCTGGTCGAGGCACGACAATTCGTCATCTTGTTTTCCAGTGACCCACGCGATTCGCGATGACAAGTATGTAGGTGCTTTCTTAAAGGCCTGTGTTGTTCGGCGTGTGCCGGGAAGCTGACCGGACGCGCCGTGATCCGAGAAACACGTGTCATGCTCTGCTAGCAACCACGCACACCGACCATCTTCGATGGTCCTTGCCCGCCCACCGTCGCGGGACCTTACGCGGCATGGATGCCGCGTAAGAGCCTACATGGACGTACTTGCGGCGTGTCCCGCGATGGTGGGCGGGCAAGGGCCTTGCAGCCAAGCTGCAGCTCAGCCGCTCTGCACTTGACGGCGCACTCACAAGCGGCATTTGCGCGGTGGTACATGCCCTAGCGGCCGCACGCCTGATGGCCGCAAAGTAGTTTCATTCGCCGCTCAAAGCGTCTTGCAAGACAGTGCAAGCGCGCACTGGCGCTAGCACTCACTCGCACTGTCCTCGCATCGATCAAGGTGACTTCTTGACCTCGGTCACCAGCGTCGGCAATTCCCATGCGCCGCCCGCGGCCACCAGCCGGCACAGGCCGGAGGTGGATTTGGAGGTCGGCACAAACCGGCGGCCGTCCCAGGTCCAGCTGGCCTGGCTGTAGCAATCGCCCAGACCTCGCCCCTTGTGCGATGCGAGGATGGTCGCCTCATCCAGACCGCTGGCCTGGGTGGTGATCAAGGTGGGCGCGAACGGCGCGCGCGCATTGATGACCCAATAGCCGGTGCCGACGTTGTAGGCGCCCATCCAGCAATCGGTCGAGACCAATAATTTGTCGCTGCTGAGCCGGGTGATCGTCAGCGGTTCCGGCGCAGTGCTTGCGTCCAGCCCCTTGCATTCGTCGTTGGCCGGCAAGCTGGCACGCAGCGCCTGATAGAGCGCCGGCAGTTTGCCCAGGCGCGCATCGGCCGCTTGCGGCGCGGCGAGTTTGGCTTCGCGCACCTGCGGTACCGTCAGAGCCGGCAGCACTGCGGCTTCGTCGTGATCGCCCTTGCGCACCAGCGCACCACGCGTGCCCAGCCGGCCCTGGAATTCGTCCATCTTCAGCAGCACCGCCGCCGCGCCGCGGTCGGACAGCTGCCAGCGGCGACCATCGTTGCCGAGCGCCACGATCTTGCTGCTGCGTGTCAGCGCGGCCAGCAGTGCGGTGACCTGCGCGCTGGTCAGCAGCGCGGTGCCGCTGTCGCGATTGAGCGCCAGCTTGCCCAGATCGCGCTGGTCGATGCGCAATGTGAGCGACGCCGGCATCTTGACCTCGTCGTACTGGCCCAGCATCAACTCGGCCGTCACCGCTTGCCCGGCCCCGGCCTTGCGGGTCAGCAGCACCGACACCGGCGTACTGTCGCCTTCGTCCGGCTGGTAACCGGCAGCGCGGCAGGTGCGGGTGTTGTCGCAGGCGATGGTCCAGTCTTCATGGTCGAAGGCGATGCCGACCGGGGCCTCGGCAAGGGCGGCGACGGGCGTCAGCAACAAGGTGGCGGCGAGCAGGGTGGGGCGCATGGTGTTCTTCGAAAGAGCGTGTCCGGCGCGCATCTTGCGGTGCTGCGGATAGGCCGTCCAGTCCATCGCGCGCCAAACAGCGCCATCGGTGCGCAATGCGTTCATGACGGCATCGGCATGACGTCGACTTGCCTCGTCGAACGCTGCGTGCGCCCACGCAATCCGAACAAGGGGCGCAGCCAGCGCACGCGGCGGATCGCATATTCATGCAGTGCCAGACCGCCGATCACGGTGGCGGCAATCACCAGCGCCGGTTCCAGCCAGGCATTCAGGTGCAACGGCATCAGCCAGTAGAGCGCCACGATGATCAGGCTCTGATGCAGGATGTACCACGGGAACACTGCCTCGGTGCAGTAAGGCAGCCAGCGGAATGGACGGTTCAAACGGTGCCTGGCCCAGCCAAGCATCGTCAGCAGCGCCAGCCAGGTGTAGGCGGCACGTGCGCTGTGTTCCACGTTTTCCCAGGGCAGCGCAGCCAGCGTTGCACCCAGTTGCGCCGGTTGTCCATGGATGCCGACATAACGGATTGCCAGTTCGGTGTCGATCGCCAATAGCGCGGCGCCGAGTGTGAGCCACCGCATCCGCACCGCCCAAGCCCAGAAACGCTCGCGGCGTGCCAGCATGTACCCCAGCACGAACAGCGGGAACGATTCGGCATGCACGAACCAGTCGCCGACCAGCGCGTGGGTGGGCGGGTGGCGCGGCATCACCCACAACACGCAGAACGCTTCCCACAGGATCGGCAACAGCAGCAGTGCCGGCACCGCCAGCGCAGCGGGCAAGCGAGGCAACGCGGCCAACCGCAGCGGTCGTGTCAGCGATACCAGCGCCATCAACGCGATGGTGTAGGGCAGCAGGTAGGCCAGATACCACAGATGATTCCAGGTGATGCCGTGCTCCCAACCATCGAAGCTACCGGCCGGCCACGGCCGCACCTGCCAATAGCGCAGCAAGAAGGTTCCGAAGCCCGGGCTGACCTTGCCGTTGCTCACGCCCTGGCAATACGCCTGCACCGCAACCACCACGAACATGCCGAACAGCAACGGTGGCAGCAACCGCCCGCAGCGCTGCAAGGCGAAACGCCAGGGCCTGGCCTGCGGCCGCGATAGCCCGATCGCGATGCCGGAGATCATGAACAACAACGGCATCCGCCAGCGATTGAGCACGATCATCGGCCACTGCAACCACTGCGCCGTGTGCACGCTCTTGAGGTGGAAATCCCAGTCGGCCACATAGGCCATGCCCACGTGATAGAGGATCAGCAGTGCGAAGGCGAAGACGCGCAAGGCGTCGATATCGTGGCGGCGCTCGGTCATGGTCGTGTCGGTTGAGGGCATGCCTGCATCCTCGTCAGATCCGGCCCCATGTAGCTGCCCCAAGGGTGACAACGCGCTCCCCGAGTGACCAATCGCGGCGCTGCAGGGACGAACCGGGGACGGCAAGCGTGCGGTTTCCCTAGAATGCGCGGATGAATTCACCTGTTCCCGGGGCCATTCCACCCAATACCGACGGCGCTCCCAGCGCAGGCAAGCGCTGGGTGGCGTTGATCTGGTTGCTGGTTTTCTATGGCAGCGCGCTCGGCAACACCGCGACCGTCTGGCTGGCGGCGCGTCGCGACGGTCAGCCGTTGCTGTTGTGGCAGGTGCTGACCTGGGAGCTGAGTAGCGCGACCGCCTCGTTATTGCTCCTGCCGCTGTTGCTCTGGCTATGCCGGCGCTGGCCGCTGCATGCCGATGTCTGGCGGCGGCGCATTCCGCTTTATATGGCGGCCGGGCTGGTCTGGTGGTTGCTGCACGTCAGCGGCATGGTGCTGTTGCGCAAGCTGGTCTATCTCGCGGTGGGGGCGCACTACGACTTCGGTGGCTGGCGCTTGCAGTGGGTGTACGAACTCTCCAAGGATCTGCGCACCTTCGCCTTGCTGGTGGCGCTGCAACACACGCTGGCCTGGTATGGGCGGCGTCGGCAGGGCGAGGCGCATCTGCTGGCCGCGCCGGACGAAGGCGCGCCGGTGGAGCCGCTGGATCGCCCGCAACGCTTTCTGGTGCGCAAGCTGGGACGCGACTTCCTGGTCGCCACCGCCGACATCGAATGGGTCCAGGCCTCGGGCAACTACGTCAATCTGCACGTGCGCTGCCACGACTACCCGCTGCGCAGCACCATGGCCGCGATCGAGGCCAAACTCGATCCGGCGATGTTCGTGCGCATCCACCGCAGCTACCTGGTGAAGCTGACACGCGTGCAGGCGATCGAACCGCTGGAATCCGGCGATGCCCGCGTGCACCTGACCGATGCAACGGTATTGCCATGCAGCCGCCGCTATCTGGCTGCGTTGCGGACAGTGGCCGGGCAGGCGCCCGTCGCGCAACGGGCCGAGCCTGCACCGGCTGGCTGAGTGGAGCGGCGCCGATCGTATGCAAAGCCGCCTTTGTCCGGGCTGCGTCACTCAGCGCCCCGGCACCTGACCTGTGCGCCGGCCAGGCTGCCGACTGCACCGACCGGCGCTTCCCGATGCTTGCTGTGCCCGCAGAACGCTGCGACCCGGCATGGCCACCGCCGCGTTCCGCCGCCGCCGCCCGCTTGCTAAACTACCGGGCTTGTTTGCCGGAAGTCCGTCATGATCGAAACCAATCCGATCCGCCAGCGCATCACCGATCTCAACGATCGCGTGCTCTCGCTCAGGGGGTATCTTTGACTACGACGTCAAGAAAGAGCGTTTAGAGGAAGTCACCCGGGAGCTTGAAAATCCCGATGTGTGGAACGATTCCGAGCGCGCGCAGGCCCTGGGCCGCGAGCGCTCGATGCTGGAAAAGACCGTCATCGGCATTGCCGACGTGCTGGCCGGCCTGGCCGACGCCGCCGACCTGCTGGAACTGGCCGAAAGCGAGCAGGACGAAGACACCGCCGTGGCGGTGCTTGCCGACCTGGACAAGTATCAGGTGCATGTCGAGAAGCTGGAATTCCAGCGCATGTTCTCCGGCCAGATGGACGGCGCCAACGCGTTCGTCGACATCCAGGCGGGCGCCGGTGGCACCGAGGCGCAGGACTGGGCCGAAATCCTGTTGCGCATGTATCTGCGCTGGGCCGAGTCGCGCGGCTGGAAGACCGAGCTGATGGAAGTATCCGGCGGTGAAGTCGCGGGCATCAAATCGGCCACCATCCGCATCGAAGGCGAGTTCGTCTATGGCTGGCTGAAGACCGAGATCGGCGTGCACCGGCTGGTGCGCAAGTCGCCGTTCGACTCGGACAACCGCCGGCATACCAGCTTCACCTCGGTATTCGTGTCGCCGGAAGTGGACGACAACATCGAGATCGACATCAATCCGGCCGATCTGCGCACCGACGTGTATCGCTCCTCCGGCGCCGGTGGTCAGCACGTCAACAAGACCGAATCGGCGGTGCGTATCACGCATATTCCGACCAACACCGTGGTGGCCTGTCAGACCGGCCGCAGCCAGCACCAGAACCGCGACAACGCGATGAAGATGCTGGCCGCCAAGTTGTACGAGCTGGAAGTGCAAAAGCGCAACGTCGAACGCGACGCGCTGGAAGCCACCAAGTCCGACATCGGCTGGGGCAGCCAGATCCGCAACTACGTGCTCGACCAGAGCCGCATCAAGGATCTGCGTACCGGCATCGAGCGCAGCGATACGCAGAAGGTGCTCGACGGCGATCTGGACGAATTCGTCGAGGCCAGCCTCAAGGCCGGTCTGGCGGCAGGCTCCAAACGCCTGGATGCCTGACCGCTGCGCGAGGTCGATGTGCCTGCGCGCATCGACCTCGCGCCGCCTGCGGCCGCAATGCGTCCTGATCGTGCAGCGGCTGCAGATTGCCCAACAGTCGACACTGCTGCACCGCGCAGTCGTCACAGTCCCACCGTAAAACAAGGCAGCAACCGGCACGTCCGGTTCCTCACTCCCCACCGGGCACGCGCCCGACCCACAGCAGATCGATTCCCGCCATGACCGAACAGACCCCCGCGCCGCAGATCCCCGCCGACGAGAACAGCCTCATCGCCGAGCGTCGCGCGAAACTGGGCGCGTTGCGCAGCCAGGGCATCGCCTATCCCAACGATTTCGTGCGCGAGCAGTTCGCCGGCGACCTGCAGGCCGAATTCGCCGATGCCGAGACCTGGACCCCCGAGGCGCTGGAAGCGAGCGGCCGCACCGTCAGGATGGCCGGCCGCCTGATGGCCAAGCGGGTGATGGGCAAGGCGAGTTTTGCGCAGATCCAGGACGAGTCCGGGCGGGTGCAATTGTTTCTGCAGGGCAATGTGTTGGGCGATGCCTACACCGCGTTCAAGGGCTGGGATGTCGGCGACATCGTCGCAGTGGAGGGCGGGTTGACCCGCACCAAGACCGGCGAGCTGTCGGTCAAGGCCACTGCGCTGCGCCTCCTAACCAAGTCGCTGCGCCCGCTGCCGGACAAGTGGCATGGCCTCTCGGACGTGGAGCAGCGCTATCGCCAGCGCTATGTCGATCTGATCGTGACCCCGGAAGCGCGCGAGGTCTTCATCAAGCGCTCCAAGATCATCCGCGCCATGCGCGCCTGGCTGGACGCGCGCCGCTTCCTGGAAGTGGAAACGCCGATGATGCATTACATCCCCGGTGGCGCCACCGCCAAGCCGTTCACCACCCACCACAACGCGCTGGATCTGGATCTGTACCTGCGCGTGGCGCCGGAGCTGTATCTCAAGCGGCTGGTGGTCGGTGGGCTGGAACGCGTCTACGAGATCAACCGCAATTTCCGCAACGAGGGCGTGTCGACCCGGCACAACCCCGAGTTCACCATGCTCGAACTCTACGAGGCCTATGCCACGTACCACGAGATCATGGATCTGACCGAGCAGGTGATCCGCGATACCGCGCAGTCGGTGCTGGGCACCACCCAGGTGAACTGGGATGGCGCCGACATCGACCTGGCGCCGGCTTTCCGGCGCTGGCGCATGGATGAGGCCGTTCGCCATCACAATCCGGACATCAGCGCGGCCGATTGCACCGATCGCGCTGCGCTGCTGGGCCATTGCGAGCGCCTGAAGATCAAGGTCAAGCCGTCCTACGGCTGGGGCAAGCTGCTGCTGGAAATCTTCGAGGCCACCGTGGAGCACACCTTGGTGCAGCCGACCTTCATTACCGATCATCCGGTCGAAGTGTCGCCGCTGGCGCGTTCCAGCGACACCGAGCCGGGGTACACCGATCGCTTCGAGCTTTTCATCAACGGCAAGGAACTGGCCAACGGTTTTTCCGAGCTCAATGACCCCGAAGACCAGGCCGCGCGCTTCCAGGCGCAGGTGCAGGCCAAGGATGGTGGCGACGACGAAGCGATGCATTACGACGCTGATTACATCCGTGCGTTGGAGTACGGCATGGCGCCGACCGGTGGTCTGGGCATCGGCATCGACCGCCTGGTGATGCTGCTGACCGGCAGCACCTCGATCCGCGATGTGCTGCTGTTCCCGTATATGCGTCCGGAAGCCTGATGCTCTGCGCCGTCGGGTCGCCGACGGCACAGATACTGCATATGCTTGAGCGGAGCCCCGAATGGCGTATCGTCGGGGGAGTCGGCAGTACCGTCGGCGTTATCGCTTTCCCGTTCTCGAGACAGAGGAGCAACGGCTATGCAGGATGTTTTAGGGAATCCGGTCGGTGTATCGTCGACGGATACATGGGGAAGCTGGTCGGAAAAGGCGGATCTGGGATTGAACATCGTTATTGTCGATGACCAGATGTCTGCGCGGACGATGCTGCGTCACGTCATCGAAGACATCGCACCGGAGTTGAAGGTCTATGACTTCGGTGACCCGCTCGACGCGCTCGCCTGGTGCGAAGCCGGACGCGTGGATCTGCTGCTGCTCGACTATCGCATGCCGGGCATGGATGGCCTGGAGTTCGCCCGCCGGCTACGGCGGCTGCCGAGCCATCGCGATATTCCGATCATCCTGATCACCATCGTCGGTGACGAACCGATTCGTCAGGCCGCACTGGAAGCCGGCGTGATCGACTTCCTGGTCAAGCCGATCCGCCCGCGCGAACTGCGCGCGCGCTGCGCCAATTTGCTGCAGCTGCGTCAGCAGAGCGAAAGCGTCAAGCAACGCGCGCTGTCGCTGGAACAGCGCCTGCTGGCCAGCATGAACGAGGTCGAAGAGCGCGAACGCGAAACCTTGTCGCGGCTGGCGCGCGCCATCGAGTACCGCGATTCGGGGACCAGCGCGTTCCTGGAGCGCATGTCGCACGTGGCCGGCCTGATCGCCGAGCAACTCGGCCTGTCGGAAGAAGAGGTGCGCATCATCGAGATGGCCGCACCGCTGCACGACATGGGCAAGATCGCCATTCCCGATTCGGTGCTGCTCAAGCCGGGCAAGCTCACCGACGACGAGATGAGCATCATGAAGCGGCATCCGCGCATCGGCTACGAGCTGCTCAGCGGCAGCCAGAACCGTTTCATCCAGGTCGGCGCCCTGATCGCACTGCGTCACCACGAACGTTACGACGGCACCGGCTACCCGGACGGACTGGTGGGCGAGGCGATTCCGCTGGAAGCGCGCATTGTGGCGGTGGCCGACGTCTTCGACGCGCTGCTGTCGCCGCGCCCGTACAAGGAGGCCTGGACCATGGACGCTGCGCTTGCGTATCTGTACGCCCAACGCGGCCGCCTGTTCGACCCGCGCTGCGTGGATGCACTGCTACGCGGCCGCGCGCAGCTGGATCAGATCTGCGGGGAGTTCTCGACCGCATCGGCACGACCCGGGGTGTGAAGTGAAGGCGGTGCTTGGCCAGCTGCGCGCTCGACTCGCCCGGCGTGCCGACAGCGAGCATGGTCAGGCGCTGGTGCGCATCGTGTTGATTCTGCTGATCCTGGTCTATGCGCTGACCTTCGCTCAGCAGTGGCAGGTCTCCAGGCACCAGCTGCAGCAGCTGTTCTGCCTGATCGCAATCGGTCAGGGGATGGCGCTGGTGCTCTTTGGCTGGATTGTTGCAAACCCACAGCGCTCGCATCTGCGTCGCACGCTAGGGATGCTGTCCGATTACGGCTTGATCGGGCTGGCGATGACCTGGCTGGGGGCGCCAATGGCATTCTTGTATGTCGTGTTGCTTTGGATAACGATCGGCAATGGGCTGCGGTTCGGTAGCGAGGCCCTGCACAACGCGGTGGCCATGGCCACGCTCAGCTTCGGCGCAACGCTGGCCAACAGTAGCTATTGGCAGGGTCGGCTTGGCTTGGCGATCGCGCTGCTGGGTGCGTTGATCGTCATTCCTATGTCATTGTTGCGTACGCTGCGCGAGCACGACCAGGCGATCATTGAGCCACCGCCCGCTGCCGGTATCGACGCTGCGACGCAGCACGGAAGGATCCCAACCCCATCGACGCCACCGCGCGTCTGAGGCGTCTATGAAGTTTCCACTGCCATGGTTGAAGCAACGTCTGTCAGGACGGGCGGACACGGAGCACGCGCAAAATCTGGTCCGTATCATCATCACCACCCTGTTTATTTCTTACCTGGGCTGGCGCTACCAACATACGCATGGCGACACGCTGGTTGCCACTTGGTTGATCCTGGTGGGCGAGCTGGTTGTGTCGCTTGGCCTGATGGTGGCGATCCTGCTGCGACCGCAGGTGTCCCACACGCGTCGCCTGATCGGCATGCTGCTGGATTACACCTGCACCGGTGCGATCATGGCGATCCAGGGCGAGCCTGCCTCACCGTTATACGCAGTGTGCATGTGGGTGACCATCGGCAACGGTCTGCGCTACGGCAGCAACTATCTGCGCGCCGCTACGGCGATGGGCAGCCTGTGCTTCCTCAGCGCCATCCTGATTTCACCCTATTGGAAAGCCAATCCATACCTGAGCTGGGGCTTGTTGCTGGGCCTGATCGCCGTGCCGCTGTACTTCGATTCGCTGTTGCGTGCGATGACACGGGCGGTGCGCGAGGCGCGTCATGCCAATCAGGCCAAGAGCCGTTTTCTGGCCAATATGAGTCACGAATTCCGCACGCCGCTCAATGGGCTGTCGGGCATGACCGAAGTGCTGGCAACCACGCGCCTGGATGCTGAGCAGAAGGAGTGCGTCAACACCATCCAGGCGTCGGCACGCAGCCTGCTGTCGCTGGTCGAAGAAGTGTTGGACATTTCAGCGATCGAGGCCGGCAAGATTCGCATCGACCAGCGCGATTTTTCGCTGCGTGAGCTACTCGGCGCGATTGGACTGATCTTGCAGCCGCAGGCCAGGGCGCGAGGCTTGCACTACAGCACCCAGGTTGCTGCCGACGTTCCCGATTTGCTTAAGGGTGACACTGGCCATCTTCGGCAGGTACTGCTCAACATCGTGGGCAATGCCGTCAAATTCACCGAGCAAGGCCATGTGCTGCTGCGGATCACGCGAGTGTCGGCCGGCAGCGCACTGCGACTGCGGTTCGATGTGGAAGACACCGGCATCGGGGTGCCGCTGGATATGCGGTCGAGGCTGTTCGACGCGTTCGAGCAGGCCGACGTTGGCCTGTCGCGGCGTTATGAGGGGACCGGGCTTGGCACCACCATCGCCAAGGGATTGGTGGAGGCAATGGGCGGCAGCATCGGGTTCAAGGAGAACCAGCCCAGCGGTAGCGTGTTCTGGTTCGAACTGCCGATGGCGATCGGCGCACCTGTGCAGGCGGCACCCGCACAGGTGTCTGGCGGCGCACTCGTGGGAACGCAAGACGAACTGGAAGCCTCCAACGTCATCGCGTTCTCCAATCCATTTCTGCGTCATCGCGCGCGCGTGCGCAGCATGCGCATGCTGGTGGCCGACGACCACGAAGCAAACCGCATGGTGTTGCAGCGGTTGCTGGAAAAGGCCGGGCACAAGGTGAGGTGCGTCAACGGCGCCGAGCAGGTACTGGACGCAATGGCTGAAGAAGATTTCGATGCGGTCATCGTCGATCTGCACATGCCGGGCATGAGTGGTCTGGACATGCTCAAGCAATTACGGGTAATGCAGGCCAGCGGAATGCGTTACACCCCGGTTGTGGTACTGAGTGCCGATGTCACGCCCGACGCGATTCGTACATGCGAACAAGCCGGCGCGCGTGCGTTCTTGGCCAAGCCGGTTGTTGCAGCGAAGTTGCTGGATACCTTGGCCGATCTGGCTGTCAGTACGCGGCCCTTGGTCACGCCGACAACAAGTGTGCAGATCCCGGACATGTTCGATGGTGTGCTCGATGCCAGTGTGCTGGACGAGCTGGCTGCACTGGGTATGGGAGATGAGTTCGAACACCAGTTCGTGCGTCAGTGCCTGGAAGACGCGCAGAACTGCGTCGGTGCGATCGAGCGTGATGGAACCCGTTCGGATTGGGAGCAGTTGCGTGAGAGCGCGCATGCATTGCGTGGCGTTGCCAGCAACCTGGGTCTGGCGCAGGTTGCCGGTAGCGGGGGCGAATTGATGCGCATGGCCGACTGGCAATTACAGGCAGAGTGGCGGCAGCGGCTGTCTGCGTTGCGCGGCCAATTGCAGGCCGGAAAGGACGCACTCGACGCACGCGTGAAGCGCGCCAAGGACGAAGAGTGCTCCCCCCGTAATAGCGAATAGCGCGGCCGGCGCATCAGCCGGCATCGAGTCCCGAGCGGCGCGACTGCGCTCGTACCAGCCGGTCCATCGTGCGCAGCGATTTTTCGCCCAACTGCATCGCTGTATTTACCCAGATCTCGGTGATGCGCATCATCTCTTCCAGCGGTACGGCGGTGGTCATTTCGCGTACCTGCTGCATCGCTGCCCATGCGTGCGGCGTACGCTTGCTCTCACGGATCACCTGTTCCACTGCAGCCACACCCTGGCCGCGTGGGACCACGCGATCAATCAGCCCCAGGGCGAGCAGTTCTTCAGCCGAGTACAGATTGCCATTGAGCATGATCCGCTGCGCCAATTGCGGGCTGACGCGCTGGCACATAAAAGAGTAGGCACCCATGCCCGGGAACAGATCGAACAGGACTTCGGGCAGCCCCATCATCACGCCTTCCTCGGCAATGATGGTATGGCAGCCCAATGCCGCCTCGAAACCGCCGCCCAGCGCATTGCCCTGGACCAGAGCGATGCTGTGCGCACGTGCGCCGAGGCCAACGTGAAACGCGTGCACCCCGCGTACGCAGCGCTGCGCGTAGTCGAGCAAGCGGGCGCGATCGCCTTCGCGAATCAACTGGCAGAACAGCGCCAGATCACCGCCAAGGTTGAAAACGTCGCTGTCCGATGCCAACACCACGTGTGGGGACGTCGCACCGGCATGGAGAAGGCGCTGGCTGAGGTCGACCTGGTAGCCGGTAATGTCGTCGACCAGGCGCGAAGAGAAGCAGGCGCGACCTGGATTTATGTCCAGATTGGCATGCATGTGAATCCAGTAGACGTCGCGTTGCAGTTCTTCGATGACGCGTAGGGTGGAACCGATCGTGGTGCGAACAAAAGGTTGAACTGCAGACATGGTGGTTCTCCGTGAAGACCGTCCGGCCGGCCGCCTTACGGACGGAGAGTGAGAGGAACGAGGAGCGTGCGCCGACCGCTGATTCTATGCGTGCAAAAGCAAACGCCCGCAAGGCCTTGCGGCATTGCGGGCGCGAGATGATGGCTGAACGGCCTCTATCCTGCGATGGCAGGTAGGATTACTCCTTCGGCGCATCCCGCAATTCGCGACGCAGAATCTTGCCGACGTTGGTTTTCGGCAATTCCTTGCGGAATTCGATCACGCGCGGCTGCTTGTAGCCGGTCAGGTTGGCGCGGCAATGCGCCTTCACGGCGTCGGCAGTCAGGGCAGGGTCCTTCTTGACGATGACAGCCTTGACGATCTCGCCGGACTTCTCGTCCGGCACGCCCACGGCGGCCACTTCCAGCACGCCGGGCATCTCGGCGATCACGTCTTCGATCTCGTTCGGATACACGTTGAAGCCGGAGACCAGAATCATGTCCTTCTTGCGATCGACGATGTAGACGAAGCCCTGTTCGTCCATGCGGGCGATATCGCCGGTGTGCAGCCAGCCCTCGGCATCCATGACCTTGGCGGTTTCTTCGGGTTTCTTCCAATAGCCTTTCATCACCTGCGGGCCCTTGATGCACAGCTCGCCGATTTCGCCCTGCGGCAGCACCGCGCCGGCGTCGTCCTTGATGCAGGCATCGGTGGACGGAATCGGCAGGCCGATCGAGCCGTTGTAGTCCTTCAGATCCATCGGGTTGATGCAGGCGGCCGGCGAGGTCTCGGTCAGGCCGTAGGCCTCGACCAGGGTCAGGCCGGTGACCTTCTTCCAGCGTTCGGCGACCGAGCGTTGCACCGCCATGCCGCCGCCGAGGGACATCTTGAGCGAGGAGAAATCGACCTGATCGAAACCCGGCGTATTGAGCAGCCCGTTGAACAGCGTGTTGACCCCAGTGAAGGCAGTGAAGCGGGTCTTCTTCAATTCCTTGACGAAGCCGGGCATGTCGCGCGGGTTGCTGATCAGGTGATTGCAGCCGCCGATCTTCATGAAGACCAGCCCGTTCGCCGTCAGCGCGAAGATGTGATAGAGCGGCAGTGCGGTGATCACCACCTCATGGCCTTCTTCCAGCTTGCCGGTGCTGGCAAGCCACTGGTGGGCCTGCTGCATGTTGGCGACCAGGTTGCGGTGGGTCAGCATCGCGCCCTTGGCCACGCCGGTGGTGCCACCGGTGTATTGCAGGAAGGCGATGTCGTCGGACTCGATCTGCAGCGTCGGAACTTTGTGCTTGCGGCCCAGCGCGAGCGCGTCGCGGAAACGGATCGCGCCCTTGAGGCGATACTCCGGCACCAGCTTCTTGACGTACTTGACGACGAAGTTGACCACCGCCGCTTTCGGGAAGCCGAGCATGTCGCCCAGGCCGGTGGTGATCACCTGCTTGACCGGGGTATCGGCGATGACCTGCTGCACGGTGGTACCGAAGTTGTCGATGACCACCAGTACGCTGGCGCCGGAGTCGATCAGCTGATGCTTCAGCTCGCGCGGGGTGTACAGCGGATTGACATTGACCACGGTCAGACCGGCACGCAGGATGCCGAACGTGGCGACCGGGTACTGCAGGCAGTTGGGCATCATCAGGGCGACGCGGTCGCCTTTCTTCAACTGCAGTTCGCCAAGCAGATAGGCGGCGAATTGTTCGACCAGCTGATCGGCTTCGCGATAGGTGATGGTCTTGCCGAAGCTGTGATACGCGGGGCGATCGGCGAAGCGCGCGACCGACGTGGCGAACACTTCCGCAACGGTGCGGAACTGCTCAAGATCGATCTCGGCGGCGACGCCGGCCGGATAACTCTGTAACCAAGGACGTGCCTGATTCATCTGCCCCCCTCCAGGGTGTTCGGTGCGTGACGCGGCGTGTTCCACGGCACGACTGCAAGTGGCAGCATACAGTCATGCATGTAAAAGGCGAAGTGTGATGCAGGGCAGCATTCAACTGCGATGGCGATATTGGCTCGCCGTACTGTGCATGCTTGCGCTGATCGGTTGCGCGCGGCCTGCGCCGGAACAACGGTTGCGTGCGACGCTGGAGCAACTGCATCAGGCGATCGAAGCACGCGAGATCGGCGATGCGATGGCGCCGGTGGCCGAGGATTTTATCGGCGAACAAGGACTGGACGCAGCCGGTCTGCGGCGATTGATGCAACTGCAGATGCTGGGCAATCAACAGATCGGCGTGACCCTGGGGCCGGTGGATGTGCAACTGCGCGGTGACACCGCAAGCGTGCGTTTCACTGCGTTGCTGACCGGTGGCAGCGGGCGCTGGCTACCCGAGCAGGCGCAGACGTATCAGGTGACCACCGGCTGGCGATTGCAGGGCGGCGACTGGCAGCTGTATCACGCGCAGTGGGAGCCGACCGGGCGTTGAGCGCTTGCCTGAAACGACACTCCCGCCAAGCGGCGGGAGTGTCGTTGAACGTGTAAAGCGCAATGCGCTGTGCGATCAGGCCGCTTTGCGTGCAGCCAATTGGCGTAGCACGTACTGCAACAAACCACCGTGCTTGAAGTACTCCACTTCCTTGGGCGTGAGCAGCAGCACCTTGACCTGGAACTGCTTGACGCTGCCGTCGGACTTCTTGGCATCGACGGTGGCGCGACGGCTGGCACCATCTTGCAGGCCGGTGATGTCCAAGACCTCGGAGCCATCCAGACCCAGCGTCTGCGCGTTTTCGTTCTCGAGGAACTGCAGCGGCAGCACGCCCATGCCGACCAGGTTGGAGCGATGGATGCGCTCGAAGCTCTCGGCGATCACGGCCTTGACGCCGAGCAGGTTGGTGCCCTTGGCCGCCCAGTCGCGCGACGAGCCGGTGCCGTATTCCTTGCCGGCCAGCACCACCAGCGGCACGCCATCGGCCTTGTACTTCACTGCCGCATCGTAGATCGCCAGCTTTTCCGGCTGGCCACCGTCGGCGGGGTAATACAGCGTGTTGCCGCCTTCTTCACCGCCGAACATCAGGTTCTTGATGCGGATGTTGGCGAAGGTGCCGCGCACCATCACGTCATCGTTGCCGCGACGGCTGCCGTAGCTGTTGAAGTCGGCCGGCTGCACGCCGCGCTCCTGCAGGAAGCGACCCGCTGGCGAATCCTTCTTGATGTTGCCGGCCGGAGAGATGTGATCGGTGGTGATCGAGTCGCCGAACAGGCCCATGATGCGCGCACCGTGCACGTCTTCGACGTGGCCGACCTGCATGGTCATGCCGTCGAAGTAGGGTGGGTTCTTGATGTAGGTCGAGGCCGCGTCCCATTCGTACAGCGCGCCATCCGGCGAGGCAATGGTGTTCCAGCGGCTGTCGCCCTTGAACACGTCGGCGTAGTTCTGCTTGAACATCTCCGGGCCGACGGTGGCGGCGATGGTGTCGCCGATTTCCTTGTTGCTCGGCCAGATGTCGCGCAGATAGACCGGCTGCCCGTCGCTACCGGTACCCAGCGGGTCGGTGGTGAGGTCGATGTCGGTGGTGCCGGCGATCGCGTACGCCACCACCAGCGGCGGCGAGGCGAGGTAATTCATCTTCACTTCGGGATGCACGCGGCCTTCGAAGTTGCGGTTGCCCGACAACACCGAGGACACCACCAGGTCGTCCTTGGCGATCGCCGCCGACACGTCGTCCGGCAGCGGGCCGGAGTTGCCGATGCAGGTGGTGCAGCCATAGCCGACCACGTAGAAGCCCAGCGTTTCCAGATCGGCCAGCACACCGGCCTTGCTCAGATAATCGGTGACCACGCGCGAGCCTGGCCCGAGTGAGGTCTTCACCCACGGCTGTGCCTTCAGGCCCTTGGCTGCCGCGTTACGCGCCAGCAAGCCGGCGCCGAGCATCACTGCCGGGTTGGAGGTGTTGGTGCAGGACGTGATCGCCGCGATCACCACCGAGCCATCGCGCAGCTGCCAGCCGGCGCCGCTGTCGTTGGAGGCTTCGGCTTGCGAGGCCTTGGCGCCGACCGCAGTGCCGCCGCCGCCTTCGTTCTTCAGGCGGTCTTCCTGTTTGATATCGGTCAGGCGCTTGCTGCGCGCATCGACGAACGGCTTGAGGCTCTCACGGAAGTTGGTCTGCATGTCTTCCAGCAGCACCCGATCCTGCGGCCGCTTGGGGCCGGCCAGCGATGGCTTGACCTCACCCATGTCCAGCTCCAGCGTGGCGCTGTACTGCGCCTGCGGGGTGTTCACGTCGTGCCACAAACCCTGCGCCTTTGCGTAGGCCTCGACCAGCGCAATCTGTTCCTCGCTGCGGCCGGACAGGCGCAGATAGGTCAGCGATTCTTCATCGACCGGGAAGATGCCGCAGGTGGCGCCGTATTCCGGTGCCATGTTGCCGATGGTGGCGCGGTCGGCCAGCGGCAGATGCTGCAAGCCTTCGCCATAGAACTCGACGAACTTGCCGACCACGCCGGCCTTGCGCAGCATCTGGGTGACGGTGAGCACCAGGTCGGTGGCGGTGGCGCCTTCGGGCATCTTGCCGCTGAGCTTGAAGCCGACCACCTGCGGAATCAGCATGGAGGACGGCTGCCCAAGCATTGCCGCCTCGGCCTCGATACCGCCCACGCCCCAGCCCAGTACGCCGATGCCGTTGATCATGGTGGTGTGGCTGTCGGTGCCGAACACGGTGTCCGGATACGCAATCTGGGTGCCGTCCTTGTCCGCGCTCATCACCACGCGCGCCAGGTTTTCCAGGTTCACCTGATGGACGATGCCGGTGTTGGGCGGCACCACCTTGAAGTTTTCGAACGCCTTCTGGCCCCAACGCAGGAAGCCGTAGCGTTCCTGATTGCGCTGGAATTCGATCTTGCCGTTGAGGTCGAGCGCATCGGCCGAGCCGAACACATCCACCTGCACGGAATGGTCGATGACCAGTTCGGAGGGAATCTGCGGGTTGATCTGGTCGGCATTGCCGCCGAGCTTGACCACGGCATCACGCATCGCGGCCAGGTCGACCACGCACGGCACGCCGGTGAAGTCCTGCAGCACCACGCGGGCCGGCATGAAGGCGATCTCGATATCGGGCTCGGCCTTGGGGTCCCATTTGGCGACCGCCTCGATGTGGTCCTTGCCGACGGTGACACCGCCGTCTTCATGCCGGAGCAGGTTCTCCAGCAGGATCTTCATGGAATAGGGCAGGTGGCCGATATCGAAGCGCTCGCCCAGCTTTGGCAGGCTGTAGTACTCGTAGCGCTTGCCGTGGACCTCAAGCGAGGTGCGGGTGGAAAAGGAATCGCTCATGCATCACTCCTATGGCAGCAGGCTGTAGGTTTGTTCTGAACAGTGTGACTAATTCAGTGTGTACGTTCGGTTGCAAGACTCGGTATGTGGCCTTGAGTACGACAAGTCAAGTATGTAGAATCGCTGCATACTTTATGCCGGGGCCACCTTCATGGAAGCCACAGTTGCCGAACGCGGGCAGATCACGCTGCCTAAAGCCGTACGCGATGCCCTGGGCCTGACCAAGGGCACCACGCTCAAGATCGAGCTCGACGGCGGCCGCATCATCCTGCGCAAGGACGTCAGCGAGGCGCTGCGCAAGGTGCGCGGCAAGTTCAAGCTGGTCGACGGCCTGACCAACACCGACGAAGCCATGCGCGCCATCCGTGGCCGCGCGCCCGGGGATCCGTTCGACCCATGATCGCCCTGGATTCTTCGGTACTGCTGGACATCCTGATCGGCGATGCGGTCTACGGCGAGGTGTCGGAGATCTGCATCGGCGATGCGCTGGCGCGCGACGAGGTGGTGGTCTGCGATGCGGTGGTGGCCGAGGTGCTGGCCATGCTCGATACCCAGGTCGACCTGATGGAAACGCTGGCCTCGATCGGCGTGCGCTACGAAGCCACCCAGGAAGCGGCGGCGGTACGCGCCGGCCATATGAACAAACGCTTCCGCGCGCGTGGCGGCAAGCGCGAGCGGGTGGTGGCCGATTTTCTGATCGGCGCTCACGCGATGCTCCAGTGCGATGGGCTGATCACCCGCGACGAGGGCTTTTTCCGCGACTACTTCAAGGGTTTGAAGATTGTTGTTCCCAAACCCGCAAGCTGATCCGCACGCATCCACGTTTCGCGTTTACACATTCACGTTTTACACATTCACACGTTGTCTTTTCGGAGAATCCGCATGTTGGAAGCCTATCGCCACCACGTTGCAGAGCGCGCCGCGCTCGGTATCCCGCCGCTGCCGCTGACCGCGCAGCAGACCGCCGAGGTCATCGAGCTGCTCAAGGCCCCGCCTGCGGGTGAAGCGGAGTTCCTGGTCGAGCTGCTCAGCCAGCGCGTGCCGGCCGGCGTCGACGACGCTGCCAAGGTCAAGGCCTCGTACCTGGCCGCGCTGGCGTTCGGTACCGAGACCACCGCGCTGATCAACCCCACGCGTGCCACCGAGCTGCTCGGCACCATGCTGGGCGGCTACAACATCCAGCCGTTGATCGATCTGCTCGACAACGCCGAGCTGGGCGCCACCGCTGCCGAAGCGCTCAAGCACACCTTGCTGGTGTTCGATGCCTTCCACGACGTGCAGGAAAAGGCCGAGGCCGGTAATGCGCACGCCAAGGCCGTGCTGCAGAGCTGGGCTGAGGCCGAGTGGTTCACCAGCAAGCCGGAAGTGCCGCAGAGCCTGACCGTCACCGTGTTCAAGGTGCCGGGCGAAACCAACACCGACGACCTGTCGCCGGCCCCGGATGCGACCACGCGCCCGGACATCCCGTTGCATGCGTTGGCAATGCTCAAGAACGCACGCGACGGCGCGGCCTTCGTGCCGGAAGAAGACGGCAAGCGCGGCCCGATCCAGGCCATTGCCGACCTCAAGGACAAGGGCCATCTGGTCGCCTATGTGGGCGATGTGGTCGGTACCGGTTCCTCGCGCAAGTCGGCGACCAACTCGGTGCTGTGGTGGACCGGCGAGGACATTCCGTTCATTCCGAACAAGCGCTTCGGTGGCGTGTGCCTGGGCGCGAAGATCGCGCCGATCTTCTACAACACGATGGAAGATGCGGGTGCATTGCCGATCGAGCTGGACGTGTCGCAGATGGAGCATGGCGATGTGGTCGAGCTGCGTCCGTACGACGGCAAGGCGCTGAAGAACGGCCAGGTGATCGCCGAGTTCGCGATGAAGTCGGACGTGCTGTTCGATGAAGTGCGCGCCGGTGGCCGCATTCCGCTGATCGTGGGCCGCGGCCTGACCGCCAAGGCGCGCGAATTCCTGGGCCTGCCGGCGTCTGATCTGTTCCGTCTGCCGATGGTGCCGCCGGATACCGGCAAGGGCTTCTCGCTGGCGCAGAAGATGGTCGGCCGCGCCTGTGGCTTGCCGGAAGGCGAGGGCATGCGCCCGGGCACCTATTGCGAACCGAAGATGACCTCGGTGGGCTCGCAGGACACCACCGGCCCGATGACCCGCGACGAGCTGAAGGACCTGGCCTGCCTGGGCTTCTCGGCCGACCTGGTGATGCAGTCGTTCTGCCACACCGCCGCTTATCCGAAGCCGGTGGACGTCAAGACCCACCACACCTTGCCGGAGTTCATCTCCACCCGTGGCGGCGTGTCGCTGCGTCCGGGCGATGGCGTGATCCACAGCTGGCTCAATCGCATGCTGCTGCCCGACACCGTGGGCACCGGCGGCGACTCGCACACCCGTTTCCCGATCGGTATTTCGTTCCCGGCCGGTTCCGGTCTGGTGGCCTTTGCCGCCGCCACCGGCGTGATGCCGCTGGACATGCCCGAGAGCGTGCTGGTGCGCTTCAAGGGTGAGATGCAGCCGGGCGTGACCTTGCGTGACCTGGTCAACGTGATCCCGCTGTATGCGATCAAGGACGGTCTGCTGACCGTGGCCAAGCAGGGCAAGAAGAACATCTTCTCCGGCCGCATCCTGGAGATCGAAGGCTTGCCGAATCTGAAAGTGGAACAGGCGTTCGAGCTGTCCGACGCCTCGGCCGAACGTTCGGCGGCCGGTTGCACCGTGCACCTGGACAAGGCGCCGATCATCGAATACCTGACCAGCAACATCACCCTGCTGCGCTGGATGATTGCCGAAGGCTACGCGGATGCGCGCACGCTGGGCCGCCGCATCAAGAAGATGGAAGAGTGGCTGGCCGATCCGCAACTGCTGCAGCCCGATGCCGACGCCGAATACGCAGCCGTCATCGAGATCGATCTGGCCGACATCCATGAGCCGATCGTGGCCTGCCCGAATGACCCGGACGACGTCAAGACGCTGTCCGAAGTTGCAGGTGCGGCGATCGACGAGGTGTTCATCGGTTCGTGCATGACCAACATCGGTCACTTCCGTGCCGCCGCCAAGTTGCTGGAAGGCAAGCGCGATATCCCCACACGTTTGTGGGTTGCGCCGCCGACCAAGATGGACGCCTCCGAGCTGACCAAGGAAGGCCATTACGGCACCTTCGGCGCAGCCGGCGCGCGCATGGAAATGCCGGGCTGCTCGCTGTGCATGGGCAACCAGGCGCAGGCACGCGAGGGCGCCACGGTGTTCTCCACCTCCACGCGTAACTTCCCGAATCGCCTTGGTCGCAACACCAACGTGTACCTGGGTTCGGCAGAGTTGGCGGCGATCTGTTCGCGTCTGGGCCGCATCCCGACCAAGGATGAGTACATGGCCGATGTGGGCGTGATCAAGACCAGTGGCGACCAGATCTACCGCTACATGAACTTCGATCAGATCCAGGAATATCAGGATGTCGCGGATACCGTCGCTGCCTGATTCAGATAGTTGATCAGGTGTTCGAAAACGCCCGGCAATGCCGGGCGTTTTTCGTTATTCGGGTGGTCACTTCGCTTTGCCTCCACGATGCCGGAAGTTAAAGCCAATAGCAGTTAACTCGCCTGTCGCGGTGCAACAAAAATCTGAAGTGCAGGGGACTAGAGTGGCGCCGCTCCCATGGCTCTCACGATTTCCAATGCCTCTTTGCACGATCGCTGGTCAAACGCTGCACTACGCACAATACGGTCAAGGGTTTCCGGTTCTGCTTGGCCACAGCTACCTCTGGGATGCGGCCATGTGGGAGCCGCAGATTCACGCGCTCTCGCAGCACTATCGGGTCATCGTTCCCGAGCTGTGGGGACATGGGCAATCGGCGGCGCTGCCGGCGGGCACGCAGACGGTTGGCGACCTTGCCAAGCAGATGCTGCTATTGCTGGATGCGCTGGAACTGCCGCAATGCGCGGTGGTCGGTTTGTCGGTCGGTGGCATGTGGGGCGCAGAGCTCGCGTTGCTTGCGCCGGAGCGCGTGTGCAGCCTGGTGCTGATGGATACGTTTCTGGGCGCTGAGCCGCAGGCCACTCGAACACGCTATTTCGACCTGCTGGATGCGATCGAAGCGGCGGGGCAGGTGACGCCTGCATTGATCGAGGCAATCGTGCCGATCTTTTTCCGTTCCGGTATCGATCTGAGCTCTGCGTTGCCGGCTGCGTTTGCGCAACGATTGGCGGGGATGTCGGCCGAGCAGCTGCGCGCGTCGGTGGTGCCGTTGGGCCGGTTGATCTTCGGGCGTGCCGATCGGTTGGAGGCGTTGTCGGCGCTGAATCCGGCAAACACGTTCTTGCTGGGTGGCGAATACGATATTCCGCGCCCGCCGGAAGAGCTATGGCTGATGGCCGAAGTGATCGGCTGCGATTACGAGTTGGTGCCCGATGCCGGGCATATCGCGTCGCTGGAGAATCCGGCGTTCGTTACTGCGCAGTTGTTGGGTTGGTTGAAGCGCACAGTGGGGCAAGGTGTTGGCGTGAATGCCGCGATGTACGCTTGAAGGCAGCGCTCGGAAGGATGGTCCCAAGCGACGTAGGTCGGGTGCGCGGTGCCCTCACCGCTCGCGGGACACGCCGTGAATCCATCCCTGGAGGCTCGGGGGCGGCATCCATGCCGCCACACGGTCCCGCAAGCGGTGAGGACACCGCACCAGAGAGTTGGTCGGTTGTTTTCTTAAAATCTTGTCCGTTGCTCGGCTTGCATTGAGAAGCTGATCGGCCGCAGCGTTATCCGAACACCGCACGTCATGCATCGCTTGCACCACGCACACCGATCATCTCGACTGGTCCTTGCCCGCCCACCGTCGCGGGACCTTACGCGGCATGGATGCCGCGTAAGAGCCTACACGGACGTACTTGCGGCGTGTCCCGCGAGGGTGGGCGGGCAAGGGCCCTGCAGCCAACGACCCTACGGGCAAGGACCCTGCAGCCAAGCCACAGATAAACCGCTCTGCAGCCTACGCATGCATAGCTTCCAAGCGTCCGAAGATAATCGAGATCTCACGGCCTTGAAGCGGCTGACAAAACGTCGCGAGCACGGGGCGTCTGGGCGTGGACGGCGCACTCAAAACTGGCATGTACGCGTGGTACATACCGCATCGTGCAATAGCGGCGCCCGTCTGATGGCCAAGAAGTAAATGTGTCAGCCGCGCTAAGGCTGCGCACCCAACCAGGCTTCCAACGCTGCGGCCGGTAGCGGGCGTGAGAACAGATAGCCCTGCAGCACTTCGCAGCCCAGGTCGGCGAGGAACAAGCGCTGCGCTTCGTTTTCCACGCCTTCTGCAACCACATGCTTGCGCAGATGCTCGCCGATGCGCAGCACCGAGGTGGTGAGTGCGCGAGCGTCTTCGCTGTGTTCGATGTCGCGCACGAAGCTCATGTCCAGCTTGAGTTCGTCGATCGGCAGGCGGTGCAGATGGCTCAGGCTGGAATAGCCGGTGCCGAAGTCGTCCAGCGACAACGAGATGCCGGCTTCGCGGATGGCATGCAGGTTTTCCAGCACGCCGGGTTGCCCGGAGAGCATCACGCTTTCGGTCATTTCCAACGTGAGATCGGAGGGCAGCACGCCCATGTCGGCGATGAGTCTGAGCAGGTCGCTGAGCATGCGCGGACTTTCGAAACTGCTGGCCGACAGATTCACCGATACACGGGCCACCGGCACGCCGCGTTGGCGCCAGTCGGCGACCTGCTGGCAGGCGCGGCGCAATACCCAATCGTTGAGCTGCGGCATCATGCCTTGTTCTTCGGCCACGGGTAGGAACCGTGCCGGCGACACCGCGCCGAGTTGCGGGTGGTTCCAGCGCAGCAGTGCTTCCACGCCATACAGCGCGTGCGGCGCGGCGCTGTGCAGCTGCGGTTGATAGTGCAGTTGCAGCTGATCGCGGCCAATGGCCTGGCGCAGCTCCGCTTCCAGCGCAACGCGCTCCTGCGCCATGCGATTCATGTCGGAACTGAAAAAGCGGAACCGTCCGCCGCCTTCTTTTTTGGCGCGATTCATCGCCAGATCGGCATGCCGCAACAGGATGTTGATGTCGCGACCGTCCTCGGGAAACATCGCCACGCCCACGCTGGCAGACGGATGCACGGTCATGTGGCCGACCGCCAACGGCACGGCGATGGTGCAGAGCAAACGCTCTGCCGCGGCACTGGCCTGTTCGGCACTGCATTGCGGCAGGGCGAGCGCGAACTCGTCGCCGGCCAGGCGCGCCAGCATGGCGGTGGCGGTGAGTTGTTCGCCGATGCGTAATGCGATGTCGCGCAACAGGCCATCGCCTGCGGCATGGCCCTGGCTTTCATTGATCAGCTTGAAGCGGTCGATGTTGATGAACATCAACGCGGCCGGTTCGCTGGCGTATTCGGCCTGCGTCAACGCCTGCTCGGCGCGTGCGCTGAACATGATGCGGTTGGGCAGGCCGGTCAGCGCGTCGTAGAACGCGAGTTGATGCACGCGCTGGCGGATCTGCTCGCGTTCCAGCGCCAGCGTGCACAACTGTTGGCATAGATCGGTGAGCCGCACATGCCAGGCATCGGCACGTTGCACCTTGCGGTAATACAGCGCGAAGGTGCCCAGCACGCGCGAACTGTTGGTGCGGATCGGCGTGCTCCAGCAGGCGCGCAAGCCCATCGGCAGCAGCAGGTCGCGGTACGGTGCGAACAGCGGGTCGGTGGCGATGTCTTCCACCATGACCGCACGGCCGCGCCAGGCGGCGGTGCCGCAGGCGCCTGCGCCGGGCGCGATCTTCAGCCCGTTGACCGCATCGGAATATTCGGGCGGCAGGCTGGGGGCGGCCAGCGAATGCAGGCAGCCCTGATTGTCCGCGCTCATCACCGTGGCCAGCACGTCCGGTGCAATGCGTTCGACCTCGGTGCAGATCAACGTCATCACCTCGATCAGCGGGCGCTCCTGCACCAGCGCCTCAAGCACGCGGTGCTGCAGCACCTCGTGCATCTTGGTGTCGGTGATGTCGGTCAGCACCGCCACGTAATGCGATGGGTTGTGCCTGGCGTCGTAGATCGGATTGAAGTTGAGCGAGATCCACAGCGGCGTGCCGTCCTTGCGATAGACCAGCAGGTCGGCCTGGGTCTGCTGCAGGGAGTCGGCGCGTTCGCGGATGCGTGCCACCTCGTTCTTATCGCTCTGCGCGCGGGTGAGCACGTCCGAGGGGCGCTTGCCGACCAGTTCGGCCTCGGTATAGCCGAACATGCGCTGGAAGCCGTCGTTGGCATAGAGCAGGTGCGATTGCAGATCGCAGATCAGGATCGCACTGCTGCTGCCATCCAGCGCTTCGGCCAACAGGCGCGAGCGCGTGGCATCGGGACGTTCGTCGGGTTTGACCATGCCGGCAGTGACCGGGCCGGCCTTGATCGACGGTGTGTCGAGTGCGCCAAGTTCTGTCGCGCTATCTACCGTTGAATCCGCAGCAGCGACCGATGTGGTTCCCGGTGCGCCGGGAACCTCCGCCTGGTCGGTCGGAGACGGGGGCAGGGCGCTCATGCCGGATCAACGTGCCTGCGCCGACAGCGCGATCAAGCGCTCGGCAACGCGGTCCAGCGGCACCACTTCCTGCGCGGCGCCGAGTTTGTAGGCGGCGCCGGGCATGCCCCACACCACGCTACTGGCTTCGTCCTGCACCAGCGTGGGCGCGCCGGCCTGCAGCATTTCCAGCAGGCCGCGTGCGCCGTCGTCGCCCATGCCGGTGAGGATGGCGCCGACCGCGTTCGGGCCGGCGTTGGCGGCGACCGAGCGGAACAGCACGTCCACCGCCGGCTTGTGGCGATTGACCGGCGGGCCGTCGTCGATGCGGCAGCGCCAGCGGGCACCGTCGCGGATGATGCGCAGATGCTGGCCGCCGGGCGGCAGATAGGCGTGGCCGGGCAGGATCGCTTCGCCATCGCTGGCTTCGCGTACCGACATGGCCGAATGACGATTGAGGCGCTCGGCAAAGGCAGTGCTGAAGCTGGCCGGCAAGTGCTGGGTCATGACCACCGCCGGTGCATCGGCAGGCATGTGTTCGAGCACCACGCGCAGGGCTTCAGTGCCGCCGGCGGAGGCGCCGATGGCGATCAGGCGGTCGGTGGTGCGGAAGCGCAGGGCGCTGCCAGCCACCGGCGCGGCCTGCATGTCCAGGGTGACCTTGGGCGCGCTGGGGCGATTGAGCGCGCTGACCTTGGCCTTGGAGGCCATCTTGACCTTGCTGACGATTTCTTCGGCATAGCCTTCCAGCCCGCGCGCGACATCGATCTTGGGCTTGGAGATGAAATCCACCGCGCCTAGCGACAAGGCCTGCAAGGTGGTGTCGGCGCCACGCTCGGTCAGCGATGAAATCATCACCACCGGGGTGGGGCGCAGGCGCATCAGGTTTTCCAGGAACACCAGGCCGTCCATGCGCGGCATTTCTACATCCAGCGTGATCACGTCCGGATTGAGCCGTTTGATCTTTTCGCGCGCCAGGATCGGGTCGGCGGCCGAGCCGATCACTTCGATGCCGGCATCGCGCGACAGGATCTCGGTCAGCATCTGACGCACCACCGCCGAGTCGTCGACGATCAATACGCGAACAGGGGTTTCCAGCGTCATTCGAACAACTCCACTCCACCGGTGACCGGTGCTTTGGACAGACGGGCGCGCACGGCAGATTCGGTAGCGGCGACTTCGGCTTCGTGTGCGTGCGGCAACCGCTGCACGACAACGCGTCCGGTCGTCGGGAAGAACCAGACCTTGCGCGGATGGATGCCGCACAGATCTTCGGCAATGATGGGGATGTGCTCGGCCAGCAGGTACTGGCGCACGAACTCGGCGTTGCGGGTGCCCACCGGGTTGCTGGTGAAGCCCTTGAGCACGTTGGCGCCACCGAAGACCTTGGCTTCGATCCGCTTGCGATGCGCGCCGCGCTTGAGCATGTCGTTGATCAGCAACTCCATCGCATAACTGCCGTAGCGCGCGGGTGCGCCATCGCCAACCTGGCCTTCCGGCAGCAGGAAATGGTTCATGCCGCCGATCTTCAATACCGGGTCGCGAAGACAGGCCGCAACGCACGATCCCAAGGTGGTCGTCAACGCGGTGTCGTCGTCCACCACCAGGTATTGGGTGGGCAGCAGCTTGGCGGTGATGGTCTGGAACCGCGAATCGCGGTAGCGCATGACATCGTCGACCTGCACAGCGGTACTCATGTAGCGGCTCCCGCGCGCGGAGCGCGCCGATACAGCGTGCGCCCGCACGGCTGGATCAGGTCGGCCGCGTGCAGGTAATTCTCCGAGTGCCCGGTATAGAGCAGGCCGTCATCGCCCATGTGGCTGACCAGACGCGACAGGATGCCGCGCTGGGTGGGCTTGTCGAAATAGATCATCACGTTGCGGCAGAACAGCGCCGCATACGGGCCACCGACGTCGTAGCGCGGCGACAGCAGATTCAACTGCTTGTATTCGATGAGCTGGCGCAGCGCGGGAATGACCCGGCACTTGCCTTCGTTGGGGCCGCTGCCGCGCTGGAAATACTTGCGCTTGATCGATGCATCCAGCGAGGCGACGCGGTCGATGGCATAGACGCCGCGCGAGGCGGTTTCCAGCACCTGGGTATCGACGTCGGTGGCGATGATGCTCACCGGTGGCGTCAGCGAGCCGAACGCTTCGCAGGCGGTGATGGCGATGGAGTAGGGCTCCTCACCGGTGGAGGCCGCACACGACCAAATCTTCAGCGGTGCCTGCGAGGCGCGCTTTTGCAGTTCTTCGCGCAGCTTGTCGAAGTGGTGCGGCTCGCGGAAGAACGAGGTCAGGTTGGTGGTCAGCGCGTTGGTGAACGCCTGCCATTCCTCTTCGTCGTTGCCGGCTTCCAGTTGGTCGATGTAGTCGCGGAAGGAGCGCAGACCGAGCACGCGCAGACGACGCGACAGACGGCCATACACCATGTCGCGCTTGGCCGGAGCCAGGGCGATGCCGACACGCTGATAGATCAGGTCGCACACGCGTTTGAAATCGCGGTCGCCAAAATCAAATTCGCGTGTGTCTGAAGCGGAAGTCGAGGTGGTCGTCATATCCGTACGCGTCGTTAGCTAGTACTGGATATCGGCCATGTGGTCATGCAACTGAAGCACCAATCTGCGCCGTCGCGGGCGGTTGGGGCCGGTTGCCGAGGATTTGTCGAGCATGGCGCTACGGCATGGCGCCGGCAGCAGGGGATGATGGCGCAGATGCGCGTTGCGACAGAGGGCAGAAATACACCCTAGAAACACACCGCCCCGGCTTGGCCGGGGCGGTGTGGGTGACGGCGGTGAATCAGAACTCTTGCCAGTTACCGTCGGCCAGTGCGGCCTGCGGCTTGGCCTGGCGCGAAGGCGCGGCCGTTGCACGCGCGGCCGGTTTGGCGGCGGGCTTGGCTGCGAGCGGACGTGAGGCCACCGCCACCGGGCGGGCGCGTGCGACCGGCGCGGCAGGCTCGTCCAGCTTGAACACCGAGACTGCTTCGGCCAGGTGACCGGCCTGCTCTTCCATCGAGCGTGCGGCGGCCGTGGCTTCTTCCACCAGCGCGGCGTTCTGCTGGGTGGTTTCGTCCATCTGGGTGATGGTCTGGTTGACCTGTTCGATCCCGGCCGACTGTTCCTGCGAAGCAGCAGAGATCTCGCCCATGATGTCGGTCACGCGCTGCACGCTGGCCACGATGTCGGCCATGGTCGCACCGGCCTTGCGCACCAGTGCCGAGCCTTCGGCAACCTTGTGCACGGAGTCGTCGATCAGTCCCTTGATCTCCTTGGCCGCACCGGCCGAACGCTGCGCCAGCGTGCGCACTTCCGAGGCCACCACCGCAAAGCCGCGGCCCTGTTCGCCGGCACGTGCGGCTTCCACCGCCGCGTTCAACGCCAGGATATTGGTCTGGAAGGCGATGCCGTCGATGACGCTGATGATGTCGGCGATCTTCTTGGACGAGGCTTCGATGCCGGACATGGTGGCGACCACTTGCGAGACCACTTCACCGCCTTGCGAGGCCACACCGGTGGCGCCGATGGCAAGCTGGTTGGCCTGACGGGCGCTTTCGGCGTTCTGCTTCACGGTGGAGGTGAGCTCCTCCATCGAGGCGGCAGTTTCTTCCAGGTTGGCTGCCTGCTGCTCGGTACGATGCGACAGATCCTGATTGCCCGAGGCGATCTCGCCGGCCGCCGAGTTGATGGCGGTGGAGGAGACCTTGATGCGCCCGACGATGTCGGCCAGCTGCTCGGCGGTGGCATTGGCATCGTCACGCATCTGCGCAAACACGCCGCTGAACTCGCCGTGCATGCGCACGGTCAGATCGCCACGCGACAGCGCCGACAGCAGCGAGGAAATCTGCTCCAGGCTGGCAGCGTTGGCATCCAGCAAGCCGTTGAGTTGCTGCGCCAGCTGCAGGAAGAAACCCTGCTTGCCGTCGGTTTCCACCCGGCCGCTCATGTCGCCGCTGGCAGCGGCACGCACGATACGGGCGACTTCTTCTTCGACCTGGACTTCGATGGTGCGGTCGCGCCATTCGCAGACATCGCCGGTGCTCTCGTCCTGCTCGTTCTTGATCACGGTGACGGTCTGCATCATCACGAACTCGCCGTAGCGTTCTTCGAAGCTGGTGATGCCGTCGCGTTCCAGTGCGGCGATGGCCTTGCGCACGGTCGTCTCGGGCAGGCCGAGATAACTGATGTGCTGACCGATGATCTTGCTGGCTTCAAAATCCGACGATGCCAGACGGATGCTGCCTTCGTAATGCGCGACGAGCTTCATGAACGCTTCGTTGGCGTAGATGATGGTGCGATCGGTATCGGTGATGAAGGTGGCGGTGGAGGACTTGTCCAGCGCGGTGCGAATGCGCAGGTTTTCGTCGGCAATCTTCTGGTCGCGTTCGATGCGTTCCTTCAGATCGCGCTGCATGCGCTGCATGGAGCGCATCAGTTCGCCCACTTCGTCCTGGCCCTGCACGTTGATCTTGCCATCGAGTTTGCCGCCAGCGATTTCGGTGGCGGTGGAGACCGCGCCGCGCATGCTCTTGACGATGGAACGGGCGAACAGAAACGCCAGACCCAGGCCACCGGCGATACCGAGCAGCAACACCACAATGGTCAAGCTGACCGAGGTGGCGTGGACCTTCTCGGCCTTGCTCTTGGCCGCCTGTGCCAGGCGGTTGTCTTCGACGATCAACGCGGCCAGCGAATCCTTGGCCTTGTTGTGCAGGGTGCGGGTTTCGCCGACGAAGGTGTCGACGGCATCGTCGGGCAGATTCAGTTCGAGCATTTCGTTGACGCTGGCGTAGGAGGCCGAGGCCTTCTTCCAGTCTGCCACGAAGCTCGCAAACAGCTTCTTCTGCTCCGGGCTTTCGATCAGGCGGGGATAGCCCTTGATCGTCGCTTCGATTTCGCCATCGAGCCGCTTGGCGCGGAGCTTGGCTTCCTGCTTCACCGCGTCGCTTGCGCGCACCAAACTTTGATAAGAAGCATTACGGTATTCGCCGAGCATGCCGCGCAGGTCGCCTGCTTCGCGCACGCTGGACATGGTGTTGCCGGCCAGGTCACTGGTGACGTTGTTGAGCGAGGCCAGACCCGAATAAGCGATGATCCCCTGCACCAGCAAGATCAGCAGCACAATGCCGAACGCCAGCATCAGCTTGGGCATCAATTTCAGATTGTTGATCCATTGCATTGACACGATTCCCCGTAGAAGTCAGTCCGCATAAGCGCAAACAGCAGATCGCCACGCGCGAGGGCGTGGCGATGTGCGAGGCGATTACTTGATGGTGGCGAGCTTCAGGCTGGCCGGCGAGCTGACTTCGATTTCGGCACGCGAGCTGTCGCGCTGGATCTTGCCGAGCACACAGACGTCCTTGCCTTCCAGGGATTCGGGAGCAAAGCTGAACTTGCCGCGGTTGGCGCCGTCGATGCGGGCCGAGAAGGTGTGGCGCGGGAACATGCCACCCATGTACAGGAAGGTGGGTTCGCCTTCCGAGCTCTGCGCGTACTTGGCCTTTTCGACCTTGCCGCACACCATGCCGTCCTTGCCGACGAAGCGGGTGGCCATTTCCGGCGGAATCATTTCCTGCGACTGAGCCGAAAGCGTGGGAGCAACGATGACGAGAGCAGCGACGGGGAGGAGCGAGAGCAGGAACTTCATTGGGATTCTCCAGAATCAAAAGTCGAACGGTGACCCGTTTAAGTGCGCGGGCTTCTATTCAGCTATCGGCTAGCTGCCGTTCAACTTGAATCCAAAAAACGTGATTCCTATCTCACTTCATTCTAGGCGCACGTCGCGTGTCGGGAGGCTCCCGACACCAGATGGTCGTAACCGCGACTGCCGGCACCACTGCAGCCCCCAGGCGGGTTTGCTGCGTGCAGAAAGTCGTCGTGTAGCGCGCTACACGACGACTTTCGTGCTCTGACTAAGCATGCATAACTAGCGCTTGTTACGTGCCTTGATCGCTATACGTCAGGCGGCTTCTTCGGCCAATTGCTGCTGACCGAGTTCGGCGCTGTCCAGCAAGGTTTCGATATCCAGCAGGATCAGCATGCGATCGTCCTGGGTACCGATGCCCGAGATGAAACGGGTGTCGACGGCGGCGCCGAATTCAGGCGTCGGGCGGATCTGGTCGTCGTTGAGCGGGATCACGTCGGAGACGCTGTCCACCACGATGCCGACCACACGGTCTTCGACATTGAGCACGATCATCACGGTGAAGGCGTCGTAGCGCGCTTCTTTCAGCCGCAGCTTCAGGCGCAGGTCGATCACCGGCACGATGGTGCCGCGCAGGTTGATCACACCCTTGATGTAATCGGGAGCATCCGGCAGGCGGGTGACCGAATCGTAGCCGCGGATTTCCTGCACTTTCAGGATGTCCACGCCGTAGTGTTCTTCGCCCAAAGCGAAGCTGAGGAATTCACCACCGGTGCCGGTGGCAGTGCTTTTATCGTTCATGGAAACTCCGGGCGTTGCGGCTGAGTGTCAGATTGCTGCAGAAATGCGGCAGAAGCGTGCGAAAAAGAGTGTGGAAAAGGTTGCCCTAGCAACATCGGCGCAGCGCACGGCAACTTTAGCGGTGCGCTGTGCATGGTACGGGCGGGTTCAGAACACGCCGCTCTTGCGCGCGTTGCGCTGGCGGTCGACGCGGAAAATGTAGCGTTGGATGGTTTCGTCGGCACCGCGCGGAAGATCGCTGAACTGCAAGCCGACACGGAAGCCTTCGCTACCGTTGGGCAGGGACTGCTTATATTGGCTGCAGACGGTGAGCGGTAGCGTGATCGGCGCGGTGTCGGGCAACTGCAGCGTGCAATTGCGGTAGGTGCGTTGCGGTTCGAGCAGCGGCATGCCGTCCACGATCGCCACCGCCAGGCCGCCGCTGCTGATGTCGATCACGCGCAGCTGCAAGTTGAGAGTGCCGCCTTGTGCTTCGTCCTGACGAATGGTGCAGATGGGCGAATCGGTGATCGGCGTTTCCAGCCGGTACGATTCGCGGCGCTGCATGTGATACATGGCGTCGGGCAATGCAGCGCGGAAGGCGACGTGGATGTCGCGTTCCAGCCGGTCGGGCGTTTCCAGACGGAAACGGATATTGACCCGTTCCAGTTGCGCGTAGCACAGCAGATACTTGGCATCTTCGATGGCGCGGTTGGAAGCTTCGTTATGGCTGCCGTCCAGAATCACGCAGTCATCGTCTTCGTCCACTTCGAGCACGGCGGTGGGCACGGCCATGTCGCGGCCGGCCACGTGCATGGTCACCCCGGCGCGTTGGTCGAGCAGCTGGCGCAGCAAGCCACGGATCTGCCGTTTGTTGCGCAGCAGATAGCGCTCGTCGCCTTCGGCAAGGTGGTCGGCGTCGTGGTCCAGCTCTGAGGTATCGCCTTGGGACATGAGCACCAGCACAGTGGATGCGGGAATGCGCCCGGACGGTTGTCCCGGCGTCGCCTTGATATCGGCGGCAAAACCAAATCTTTAACAGCGGCTCATAAAACGACTGCGCTCACCGCTAGGCCGGTGTGGCCGGCTAGGTAATCGAGCGGTGCGGAATGCATCGGTTGCGGAGCGGCTGATCTGTGGTTTGGCCGCAGGGCCCTTGCCCGCCCACCATCGCGGGACACGCTGCAAGTACGTCCTTGTAAGCTCTTACGCGGCATCCATGCCGCGTAAGGTCCCGCGACGGTGGGCGGGCAAGGGCCAGTCGAGATGGTCGGTGTGCATGGCTTTCAACAAAGCAACCAGCAGACTCTCTGGTGCGGTAAGGGCATCGCGCGCTCGACTGACTAAGCTTTTGACCGCGACTCAACGACGCGAAATCTCGGTTGTCTTTGAGTGGTTGAGCGGTGCGGAATGCATTGGCTGCGGAGCGGCTGATCTGTGGCTTGGCTGCAGGGCCCTTGCCCGCCCACCATCGCGGGACACGCCGCAAGTACGTCCGTGTAGGCTCTTACGCGGCATCCATGCCGCGTAAGGTCCCGCGACGGTGGGCGGACAAGGACCGGTCCAGATGGTCGGTGCGCACGATTAAGAGCAGTGCGTGATGCGCGTTGTTCGATGACGTAGCGCCGGCTCAACGTCCGATGCACATCGCGCGAAAAACAGCTTTTTGCGCGACCACCGACCAACTTTCTGGTGCGGTGTCCTCGCCGATTGCGGGACCGTGTGGCGGCATGGATGCCGCCACCGAGCCTCCACGGACGGATTCACGGCGTGTCCCGCGAGCGGCGAGGGCACCGCGCGCTCGACTGACTAGGCTGGGCCTTTAGACGTCGCCACGATTCGAAATTTTGGTTGTCTCGCTAAGTGATTGGACAGTGCAGACAGGTCGTGCTGAGCGGCGAGGGCGCCGCGCCCTCGACTCATCGAGCGTTTGACTTACATCAGTGGTAGGCGTGGCGTGCGTTGGCCAGCAGGGTGCTCAGTTGGTCTTGTTGTTCCAGACGGAAAACCGCCACTGCGTCCACCAACTGCGCGGCCTGGTCTTCCATCGAGCGCGCTGCGGCAGTGGCTTCTTCCACCAATGCGGCGTTCTGCTGGGTGGTTTCGTCCATCTGGGTGACGGTCTGGTTGACCTGGGTGATGCCGGCGGCCTGCTCGCGCGAGGCGCTGGTGATCTCGCCCATGATGTCGGTGACGCGCTGCACCGAGCTCACCACCTGCTGCATGGTGTTGCCGGCTTCGGAGGCGAGTGCGGCACCGCTACCGATGCGTGCGACCGAGTCTTCGATCAGGTGCTTGATCTCCTTGGCGGCGCCGGCCGAGCGCTGGGCGAGGCTGCGCACCTCGGAGGCGACCACGGCGAAGCCGCGGCCTTGTTCGCCGGCACGTGCGGCTTCCACTGCGGCGTTCAAGGCCAGGATGTTGGTCTGGAAGGCGATGCCGTCGATGACGCTGATGATCTCGGCGATCTTCTTGGACGAGGTGTCGATGTCGGCCATGGTGGTGACCACGCGGCCGACCACATCGCCGCCCTTGGCCGCCACGCCGGCTGCGTCCAGCACCAGGCGATTGGCCTGGTCGGCGTTGTCGGCGTTCTGCTTGACGGTGGCGGTGAGCTCTTCCATCGAGGCGGCGGTTTCTTCCAGCGCGGCGGCTTGTTGCTCGGTACGACGCGACAGGTCGCTGTTGCCGGTGGCGATTTCGCTGGCGGCGGAGTTGATCGCCAGCGATGAATCCTTGATCCGGCGCACGATGCCGGCCAACTGGTCGGCGGTGGCATTGGCGTCGTCGCGGATGGTGGCGAACACGCCTTGCAGGTCGCCATCCATGCGCGCGGTCAGATCGCCTTGCGACAGCGACGAAAGCAGCGCGGACACGCGCGACAGGCCATCTGCATTGTTGTCCAGCAGCACGTTGAGTTGCTCTGCTAGCAGCAGCAGGAAGCCTTGCTTGCCCTCGGTGCCGACGCGCTCGCTCAGGTCGCCAGCGGCGGCGGCCCGCACGATACGCGCGACTTCTTCTTCGACCTGCACTTCCTGGGTGCGGTCGGCCCACTCGACCACAAAGCCCATGCGTTCGCCGGCCGCGCCCAGCACCGGGTTGACCACCAGCCGCATGGTGCGGCCGCCGACATGGATCTGCGCGGTGTGGGTGCCGGTGAGCTGGTCGAGCATGCGTGCCTGATGTTCGGGCTTGCGATGGAACTGGTCGATGCTGGCATTGATCAACGCATCGGCATCGAAGTGGGGCAGGTCGCGGCGCAGTTCGTCCTGCACGCCCTTGAGCATGCGCTGCAGCGGGCGATTGACGTAGATGATGCGGCGATCGGCGTCGGCGATCATCACGTTGGTGCTGACGTCGTCCAGTGCGGTGCGCACGCGCAGCGCTTCGCTGGCGATCAGGTGGTCGCGTTCCAGACGTGCGCGCAGGTCGTCGCGCATGGTGCGGGCGCTGAGCAGCAGGCGACCGAGTTCGTCGTGCCGATCGATCTCGATCGGGTTGTCCAGGCGGCCGGCCGCGACATCTCCGAGCACGCGCTCCACCGCCAGCAACGGGCGGGTAACCATCTTGCGTGCCGCCACAAAGACCACCGCGATGCACAGCGCCAGCACTACCAGCGAGAACAGCAGCATGCTGCCCATCAGCTCGTCCAGCGGGCCGTCGATGGCGCTGCGCGGCTGGGTGCCGATCACCGCCCACTGCCACGGCGCATAGCGCTGGGCGGTGACTTCGAACGCCTGGCTGTTGCCCTTAGCGTCGCGCAACTGCAGGTTGGCGCTGGGCTGCTTGCCGTCCAGCACCGATTGCAACAGCGCCTGCTGCTCGGCCGGCACCAGTGCCGCCAGGGCGGGCGGGGTGCCCGGTGGGGCGGCGATGACCTGTCCCTGATGCTCGCCCGGGGCCATGTCGACAATGACGAAGTAGCCATCCTGGCCGAGCTTGGTGGTGCTGACCTGCGCCTTGAGCGCGGCCAGGCCCTGGGTGTAGTTGCGACCGACGAACAGCGCGCCGATCACTTCGCCGGCCGCATTACGCAGCGGCTGGTAGTGGGTCATGTACTGCTCGCCGAACAGCTGCGCCTGGCCGGTGAAAGGCTTGCCTTGCGACAACGCGGCGTAGGCCTTGCCCTTGCGGTCGAGCAGGGTGCCGATCACGCGTTCGTTCTGCTTGTTGCGCAGCGAGGTGGTGATACGCACGAAGTCCTCGCCGGTGCGCGCGAAGATCGTGGCGACACCGCCGGTGGCCTGCGCAAAGCGGTCCACCGCGTTGACATTGAGGTTGAGCGCCTGCTTGCCGGCGCGCAGCGACGGGGTGGCCTGTTCGCCGATGGTGACGGTGCTGGCGGTATCGAGCGTGCGTGCGCCGCTGGGGAGCATGTCGTCGAACACGCTGCCCAGGCGCTGGGTGCTTTCGGTCAGGGTGACGTCGTACATCGCCACCGACTGCTGCATCAGCCGGGTGCTGGAGCGCAGTTCGGCCTTGACCTGGGATTCGATATCGCCAGCGGACTGGCGGTAGATGGTCAGGGCCAGCAGGCCCAGCGAAATGGCGATGACCAGGGTCAGCAGCGCGGAGAGCCGGGTGCCAACGGAAAGCCGGTTGAAGGAATGCATGAGGAATCGACCTTGCCCGGGGGAGGGCGTTACGGATGCGTGAAGTCGATAGCGGCCGTCTATGCTCAAAATTGATGTTTTATGTTGAATTAGGCACAAATTGTCGCGTTCGCTTGGTTCCACAGCAGGGGCGCAAGATTGCCATTTGTTAAGGACGGGTGAGTTTTCACGACCAGGCAGCGTCTGCATCCAGCATCTCGTGCGCTAATTTGAAGAAACATCTCGGCACAAAAAAAGGGCCGCCTCCCTCGCAAGGAAGCGACCCTCAAGATTCGTTGACCACGAATCAAACTACTCTCGAATGGTGTTCTTGAATGCGGCGTGTGTTGCGGGTTGCGGTGTGTGTGTCTTAGAACTCCTGCCAGTCATTCGGCCCGGCCGCTGCGGTCGCCGTGCCGTTGGCGCTGCGACGTGGCGGGGCGATGCTGGCGGCACTGACGGCCGGGCGCGCAGCGAAGCGTGCATTGACCGGCGCAGCGACCATCGACGATGGCTGACGTGCCACCGGGCCTTGCTCGACGATCTTGAACACGGCCACCGCTTCGGTGAGCTGCTGGGCCTGTTCTTCCATCGCGCGGGCGGCGGCGGTGGCTTCTTCCACCAATGCGGCGTTCTGCTGGGTGGCTTCGTCCATGTGGGTAACGGTCTGGTTGACCTGCTCGATACCGGCCGACTGCTCCTGCGAGGCGGCAGAAATCTCGCCCATGATGTTGGTGACGCGCTGCACGCTGGCGACGATCTCGGCCATGGTCTTGCCGGCCTGGTCCACCAGCTGCGAGCCGTCGGCCACACGCTGCACCGAGTCGTCGATCAGGCTCTTGATCTCCTTGGCCGCGGCGGACGAACGCTGTGCCAGCGTACGCACCTCGGAGGCGACCACCGCAAAGCCACGGCCCTGGTCGCCGGCACGCGCCGCTTCCACCGCCGCATTCAAGGCCAGGATATTGGTCTGGAACGAGATACCGTCGATGACGCTGATGATGTCGGCGATGCGCTTGGACGAGGCTTCGATGCCGCTCATGGTGTCGACCACCTTGCTGACCACGGCGCCGCCCTGTGAGGCCACGCTTGCGGCGCCGATGGCGAGCTGATTGGCCTGGCGTGCGCTTTCGGCGTTCTGCTTGACGGTGGAGGTGAGCTCTTCCATCGAGGCAGCGGTTTCTTCCAGGTTGGCGGCCTGCTGTTCGGTACGCTGCGACAGATCCTGGTTGCCGGCGGCAATCTCGCTGGCGGCGGCATTGATCGAGGTCGCCGAGTGCTGGATGTGCCCGACGATGCCGGCCAGCTGGGTGGAGGTGGCGTTGGCGTCGTCGCGCATCTGTGCGAACACGCCCTTGAAATCGCCGTCCATGCGCGCGGTCAGATCGCCTGCGGCGATGGACCGCAAGATGCCCGACAGCGACTGCAGGCTGCCGTCGGCGGTGGCCATCAACTGATTGAGGCTCTCGACCATCACGCGGAAATCGAACTGGAACTGCGCCGCATCGCCGCGTGCGCTGAAATCGCCGTTGGCCGCGGACTGCGCCAGCTGCTTGATCTGCTGATTCATCGAGGCCAGGTTGGTTTTCACCTGCGCCATGGTGTCGGTCAGCATGGCTTTTTCGCCGGGCAGCGCGTCCATGTCCTGGCTGAGGTCGCCGATCGCATAGCGGCCCATGATCTGCGCCAGGCGCTGCGTGAGCTGGATGTGGCTGTCGACCAGCGCGTTGGTGTCGCCGGCCATGCGGCCGTAGTCGCCCGGGAATGCGCCGGCATCCATGCGGAAGCTGATCTGGCCGCTGTCGTGGCGCTTGGCCATGTCCAGCTGCGCGGTGATCAGGTTGCGTACCTGCGATTGCATCTTGTCCATCGCCTGCAGCAGGCGGCCGGTTTCGTCGCTGGCCTCGCTGTGCACTGCGTTATCGAGCTTGCCGTCGGCAATCGCCTCGGCAGCGCGGGTGGCGCGGTTCAACGGGCCGGTGAGGCTGCGGGTGATCATCCAGGCCAGCAGGGCGCTCAGCAGCACCACGGCAACGCCGCCGCTGATCAGCATGCTACGGCCACGCGCCATCGAGGCACTGGCCTGGTCATAGGCCAACTGGCTGCTCTTGCGCTGTGCGTCGGAGTAGGTGCGGATCGCATCCTGCCAGCGCTGAGTAGCCGGCGCGGCGCGTTCGAGCAGGATCGGCATGGCCTGGTCGGCCTTGCCGGCCATGCCCAGCTCGCGGACCTGCTGGTTATGTGCCAGGGCCTGCTCGCGGGTCGAATCCAGTGCGTTGCGCAACTCCTGGTCGTGCGCATCGGCGGGGAACGCGTAGAGCTTGTCGCGCAGTTCCTTGTAGCGGATGCGCTGGGCGTCGATCACTGCGGCGAACTGCTGGTTCTGTTCGGTGGTGGTCGGCAGAACGATGTTGCGCAGGTTCAACGAGATGGTGGCATTGGCATCCAGCATGTCGGTGGCGTACTGGATCATCGCCATGTTGCGATTGACGATGGTGTCCAGACGCTCACGCGCCTGGCTTAGCGTATACAGGCCGGCGGCCACCAGCGCGCACGAGAGAAGGATCAAAACGCCAAAGGCCAGCGAGAGGCGCTTGCCGACGTTGAAGCGGTGCAGGAAGCAGTTCATTGAGGGACCTGAGCGGATGTGCCGTTGGGGTGGCAGGACGTACAACGCAGCGCTGGAGCATTGCGTCAGGCGTCATGCCTTGTGTGATGCATCGGTCAGATAACGGCGTTAGGCGCGCTGCATTGAGGCAAGCAGAACTGGCTGGTAAAGCCCGGTCTCAGCCATGTGATCGCCATGTGTAGAGCAGGTAGGGAATTGGTGGGGAGGTGTCAGGAATACCCTGAAAAAGCAGCCGTAAATAGCGGTTTTGACCCAAGCTTGGCGCGGGGTGACGTGCACGATGTGAAGTGCGATTTCACGCTTGCCGCAGTGCCTGCGGGTTACGTGCAGGCAGCGATGTCGCGCATAACGCAAAACGGCACCGCAAGGGCGGTGCCGTGGTGAACATCTTGCAGATCCAGATCCAGATCCAGATCCAGATGGTGCAGATGCAGACTTACGTGAGCGCGTGCTTGAGACGTTTGCGCAAGGCGCAACCATCTCAAGCGCGATGTGGAGGCACTGAGGCGCGCTTAAAACCACATTGCCGACAGCGGTGGGGCGTGGCTCAGAACTCCTGCCAATCGCTAGGATCGGCCGCTGCTGCCGAGGCGCCAGTCACGCTGCGACGCGGCGGAGCGATGCTGCCGGCACCTGCGGCCGGACGCGCAGCGAAGCGGGCATTGGCCGGTGCCTTGGCAATGGCAGAGAGCTGACGCGCCACCGCGGTGTGCTCGGCAACCTTGAACACTGCAACCGCTTCGGTGAGCTGCTGGGCCTGTTCTTCCATTGCGCGTGCGGCGGCAGTGGCTTCTTCCACCAGTGCGGCGTTCTGCTGGGTGGTTTCGTCCATCTGGGTCACGGTCTGGTTGACCTGTTCGATGCCCGCGTACTGTTCCTGCGAGGCCGAGGAAATCTCGCTCATGATGTTGGTCACGCGCTGCACGCTGGCGACGATCTCGGCCATGGTGGTGCCGGCCTGGTCGACCAGGGTGGCGCCCTGGGTGACCTTGCTGACCGAGTCGTCGATCAGGTGCTTGATCTCCTTCGCCGCACCGGCCGAACGCTGCGCCAGGGTGCGCACTTCGGAGGCCACCACCGCAAACCCGCGGCCCTGTTCACCGGCACGCGCCGCTTCCACTGCGGCATTCAAGGCCAGGATGTTGGTCTGGAAAGCGATGCCGTCGATGACGCTGATGATCTCGGCAATCTTCTTCGACGAACCCTGGATGTCGGCCATGGTGGTGACCACCTTGGCCACCACATCGCCGCCTTGCGAGGCCACGGCAGCGGCGCCGATGGCGAGCTGATTGGCTTGACTTGCGTGTTCGGCGTTCTGCTTGACGGTGGAAGTGAGTTCTTCCATCGAGGCGGCGGTTTCTTCCAGATTGGCGGCCTGTTGCTCGGTGCGCTGCGACAGATCCTGGTTGCCGGAGGCGATTTCGCCCGAGGCCGACCCAATCGCATTGGCGGCCAGCTGGATGCGGCCCACGATGCCGGCCAGTTGTTCGGCGGTGGCGTTGGCGTCGTCGCGCATCTGGGCGAACACGCCCTGGTACTGGCCGGTCATGCGGGCGGTGAGATCGCCGGCAGCGATCGACTGCAACAGGCTGGAGAGCGACTGCAGATTGCCGTCGGCGGTGGCCATCAGGTGGTTGAGGCTTTCCACCATGATGCGGAAATCGAACTGGAACTGCTCGGCATTGCCGCGTGCGCTGAAGTCGCCATTGGCAGCGGCCTGCGCCAGCTGCTTGATCTCTGCATTCATCGTCGACAGGTTCAACTTGACCTGATTCATCGCCGTGGTGATCGCTGCTTTTTCGCCCGGCAACTGCGGCATGTCTTCGCTCAGATCACCGATCGCGTAACGCTCCACCAGGTGGATGGTCTGCATCTTGACCTTGATGTGCGCGGCGACCAATTCGTTGGTGTCGGTGGCCATGCGGCCGTAGTCGCCGGGGAACGCGCCGGCATCCATACGGAAGCTGATCTGGCCTTCGTCGTGGCGCTTGGCCATGTCCAGCTGTGCGCTGATCAGATTGCGTACCTGGCCCTGCATGCGATCCATGGCCTGCAACAGGCGGCCGGTTTCGTCGTTGGACTGCGTACGCACATCGTTATCGAGGTTGCCGTTGGCAATCGCTTCAGCGGCGCGGGTGGCCTGGGTGAGCGGGCGCACCAGGCTGCGGGTGATCAGAAAGCCCAGCAACACACTGAACAGCACCACCGCCAGGCCGCCACCGATCAGCAGGGCACGGCCGCGCGCCATCTCGGCAGTGGTTGCGACGTAGGCCTCCAGGGTGCGTTGACGCTGCAGCGCCGAATAGTCTGCCAACGCGTTCTGCCACTGCTCGGTGGCCGGTGCGGCCTTTGCCAGCAGCAGCGTGAGTGCTTCATCGGGCTTGCCGGTCAGGCCCAGCTGCGCGACCTGCTCGTTGGCCTTGGCGGCTTCTGCGCTGGCCAGGTCGATCCGGTTGCGGATCTCGGTGGCCTGCGGCGAGGCGGAAAATTCGTACAGCTTGTCGTGCGTGTGCTGATAGCTCTCGAGCTGCTTCTTGATGATGGCGTAGAAGCGCAGATTGTCTTCTTGCGTGGTCGGCAACACGATATTGCGCAACTGCACGGCGATGACCGAGTTGGCATTGGTCATGTCCTGCGCGTGCTGCATGATCGTGATGTTGCGATTGACCACGGTGTCCATGCGGTCGCGCGCCTGCGCCAGCGTGTAGAGGCCTGCGGCGACCAGCGCGCATGACAACAGGATCAGCGTGCCGAAAGCGAAAGTCAGGCGCTTGCCGACGTTATACCGTTGAAGAAGAGCAATCATTGTGGGGTCTCGAGGCAGTGGCAAGAAGGACAAGACGCGTCGGCGCGGACGCGTTGGGCACTAGGTGAGGGAATGCGAGGCTGGGCATGGAGCGAGCCGATCATCGGTGCATGTGATACGTCGTCACGACGCGACCGAGTGCAGGGCAGGTGTGCATGCTTGGGATCTGTAACGGCCGGCTTGCTTGCCGCTTGATTCGCAAGGCCCATCACGTATGGGTGGCCGTCATTGAAGTGACGTGGATGTGCACAACCTGCCCGGAAAGCCCGGTGGGGCGCGATACCCGGAAACGCGCCGATGGCAGCGGATTCACTTTGCGATCACGCTTTCAAAAAGCACTGCGAAGGTGCCGCATTGCAAAAAGCTGGGTAAAGCACCGATTGAGCGTGGATGCACGCTAGCTGCTTCAGCGTACTGGCGTGCTGCATCAGACCGCTGGATGCAAGACCGCGTGCAATGGGCTCACGCCGTCACGCGGCGCGACCAAGCCGGGCGGGTGCGGCGGCTGCCTGTAACTGAAACACCGAGACAGCATCGCGCAACTGCTGCGCCTGTTCTTCCATCGAACCCGCGGCGGCGGTGGCTTCTTCCACCAGCGCGGCATTCTGCTGGGTGGCCTGGTCCATCTGTGCGATGGTCTGGCCCACCTGCTCGATGCCTTGCGACTGCTGCTGCGAGGCTTCGCTGATCTCGTGCATGATCTCGGTGACGCTTTGTACCGAGTTGACGATGTCCTGCATGGTGCGGCCGGCCTGGCCGACCAGCTGGTTGCCGTGTTCGACCCGGCTCACCGAGTCGTCGATCAGCTGCTTGATCTCTTTTGCAGCACCGGCCGAACGTTGTGCCAGCGTGCGCACCTCGGAGGCGACCACCGCAAAGCCGCGCCCCTGTTCGCCGGCACGCGCGGCTTCCACCGCTGCATTCAAGGCCAGGATGTTGGTCTGGAAGGCGATGCCGTCGATGACGCCGATGATGTCGGCGATCTTCTTGGAGGCGGCCTGGATGCCGGCCATGGTGCCGACCACTTGCCCGACCACCTCGCCACCTTGCGAGGCCACCGTTGCTGCGCCAACCACCAGCTGATTGGCGCGGCGTGCATGCTCGGCGTTGTTGCGCACAGTGGCGGTGAGTTCTTCCATCGAGGCGGCGGTCTCTTCCAGATTGGCCGCCTGTTGCTCGGTACGCTGCGACAGGTCCTGGTTGCCGGTAGCAATCTCGCTGGCGGCATCGTTGATCGCATCGGTGGAATGCTGGATGCGCCCGACGATGTCGGCCAACTGCATGACGGTGGCATTGGCATCGTCGCGCATGCGCGCGAACACGCCGTGGAAGTCGCCATGCATGCGGGTGGTGAGATCGCCGGCGGCGATCGCCTGCAGCACGCTGGAGAGCGAGGTCAGATTGGCGTCGGCGGTGGCCATCAGTTGATTGAGGCTGTCCACCATCGCGCGGAAGTCGTATTGAAAACGCTGCGCATTGCCACGCACGCTGAAATCGCCGTTGGCGGCGGCCTGCGCAAGCAACTTGATCTCGCTGTTCATCGCCGCCAGATTGCCCTTGACCGTGTCCATGGTGTCGCTGAGCACTGCCTTTTCACCGGGCAGGCGATCCATGTCCTGGCTCAGATCGCCGATGGCGTAGCGCGACATGATCTGCGCCAATTGCATCATCACCGCGATGTGCGAGCCGACCAACGTGTTGGTCTCGCGCACCATGGTGGCGTAGGCACCGGGGAAGGTTTCGAACTGCATGCGATAGCCGATCTGGCCGGCGTCGTGGCGCTGCGCCATCTCGCTCTGTGCGGCCAGCACGGCCTGCAGCTGTTCCTGCATCTGACGCATGTTGTCGAGCAACTGGCCGGTTTCGTCGCGGCTGGGCGCGGCGATGCGCTCGTCCAGCCTGCCTTGCGCGATGTTGGCGGCCACCGCGGCGGCGCGGCGCACATTGCGGGTGAGCTTGGACAAGGTGTACCAGCCCAGGGCGGCAATCAGCACGGCCAGCACCGACAGGCCGGCGATCGCTTGCCACATCGCAGTGCGAGCTTCGACCAGGTGACGCTCGGACTGTCGCTGCAAGGCCTGCAACGACACGCCGCTCAAGTCCTGCATGGCCTGGCCGAGATCGTCGAGCGCGGCATTCCAGCGCGTATCGGCCTGTGCATCGCTGCCTTCCAGCGCGCTGCGCAGTGCAGCCAATGCCGCGCTTGCACGCGCCGCTTCGGTCTTGGCGGCAGTCGCCAGGGCGGGGTCGGGGTGCTCCAGCAAGCCCATCGCCTTGTCCAGCTCATGGCGAAAGCGCAGGTGGTTGCGTGCGAGCTGGCCCAGTTGTTCGCGCAGCATGGCGCGGCTGTCGGCTGCCTGCGACGGGTCGTTGGCCGCGTCCAGCCGGGTCAGCGACTCGGTGGCATCGGGGCTGTAGATCAGCGTGGCCACCACCAGGTGGTAGCTCTCGATATAGGGGGTGTAGACCAGTTGGCTGTCGTCGCGCAGTGCATCCAGCGCGGCAAATGCCTGCTCGCTCAGTGCGGCATAACCCTCCGCGGCAACGCCGGCGATATGGCGTTTTTGCAAGGCAAGCAATTCTTTCTGGCTGCGTTCGAAACCGGGCATGCGCGCGGTGGTGGCGAGCAGTTGTTGCAGATCGCGATTGGCGCGTTGCGCGGCGTTACTGGCGGCGCTGCCGCTGTCCACATGTGCGGCGTGCAGGTCGGTGATCAAACCCAGCATCTGCCCGAGCGGGGCATAGCTGCGCAGTTCGTTGCTGCTGATGGCCACACTTTCATTGAGCTTGCCGCGATAGAGCAGCACCGGGATGACCATGCCTGCCAAGGCAAGCACACCGATCGCGCCGAGCTTTCTTGCGATTGCCAGATCGTCCCAGCGGCTGCTCCAGCGGCGCGGGGAGGGGTGGGCAGTCTGAGTCGACAGCGCGGGCGAAGTGGTCATTGATGCTTCTCAAGGGCGTACGCAGCTTATCGGCCGATCACTGCTGTGCCTTGAGCCGGCCGGCACGATGGCCGGCCGGCTCCATTCAGTCAAAACTCCTGCCAGCTGCTGTCGTTGCTGGGCGCGGTGACCACGGCACGCGGCTTGGACGCGGCGCTGCGACCGGCTGCGGCGACCTTGGCCTTGACGGCCGTGGTCACTGCCGGGCGCAGCACTGCAGCGCGTACCGGTGCCTGGGCATAGGCGACATCGGTCTTGAACACCGCCACTGCGTCGGTGAGCTGGGTGGCCTGGTCTTCCAGCGCACGTGCGGCGGCAGTGGCTTCTTCCACCAATGCGGCGTTCTGCTGGGTGGTTTCGTCCATCTGGGTGATGGTCTGGTTGACCTGTTCGATCCCGGCCGACTGCTCCTGCGAGGCGGCGGAAATTTCACCCATGATGTCGGTCACGCGCTGCACGCTGGCCACCACTTCGCCCATGGTCTTGCCGGCGGTGTGCACCAGTGCCGAGCCTTCGGCGACACGTTCGACCGAATCGTCGATCAAACCCTTGATCTCCTTGGCCGCCGCAGACGAACGCTGGGCCAGGGTGCGCACTTCCGAGGCCACCACCGCAAACCCGCGGCCCTGTTCGCCGGCACGTGCCGCTTCCACCGCTGCGTTCAAGGCCAGGATATTGGTCTGGAAGGCGATGCCGTCGATGACGGAGATGATGTCGGCGATCTTCTTGGACGAGGCTTCGATGCCGCTCATGGTCTGCACCACCTTGCCGACCACGTCGCCGCCTTGCGAGGCCACGCTGGCCGCGCCGATGGCGAGCTGATTGGCCTGGCGCGCGCCTTCGGCATTCTGCTTGACGGTGGAGGTGAGCTCTTCCATCGAGGCGGCGGTTTCTTCCAGGTTGGCGGCCTGTTGTTCGGTGCGCTGCGACAGATCCTGGTTGCCGGCGGCGATCTCGCTGGCGGCGCCCTTGATCGAAATCGCCGAGGCCTTGATCCCGCAGACAATCTCGGCCAGCTGCGTGGCCGTGGCATTGGCATCGTCACGCATCTGCGCGAACACGCCGCGGAAATCGCCGCTCATGCGTGCGGTGAGATCGCCGGCAGCGATCGACTGCAACAGGCCGGACAACGCCTGCAGGTTGCCGTCGGCGGTGGACATCAGGTTATTGAGGCTTTCCACCATCACGCGGAAGTCGTACTGGAAGCGCTCGGCATCGCCGCGGGCGCTGAAGTCGCCATTGGCGGCGGATTGGGCCAGGTGCTTGATCTCGGTATTCATCGCACCGAGATTGACCTTGACCTGCGCCATGGTGTCGCTGAGCACGGCCTTTTCGCCGGGCAGTTTTTCCATGTCGTCGGACAGATCGCCGATTGCATAGCGGCCCATGATCTGCGCCAGACGCATCTTCACTGCGATGTGCGAGCCCACCAGGTTGTTGGTGTCGTGGGCCATGCGGCCGTACTCGCCGGGGAAGGCTGCCGCATCGATGCGGAAGCTGATCTGGCCGTCGTCGTGGCGCTTGGCCATATCGGTCTGTGCGCTGAGCAGGCTGCGCAATTGCAGCTGCATCTTGTTCATGGCCTTGAGCAGGCGGCCGGCTTCGTCATTGGCTTGCGTGGTGACGTCGTTGTCCAGGCTACCGCCGGCAATCGCTTCTGCGGCGCGGGTGGCGCGGCTCAACGGCTGGGTGAGGCTGCGGGTGATCAGCAGGCCCAGCGTACCGCTCAGCAGCACCACCAGCAGCGAACCGCCGATCAGCAGCTTGCGTGAGTCGTCCATGGATTGCAGCGCGTCAGCGGAGGCCTCGCTGGCGAGCTTGTCCTGCAGAGAGATGTTTTCGCCAATCTTGTCCTGCCACTGCTGCATTGCCGGTGCGGCCTTGGTCAGCAGCAAGGGCAGCGCCTCGTCGCTATGACCGGTCATCACCAGATCCATGACTTTGTCGTTCAAGACTTTGACCTCGGCGCGGCGGGCATCGATCTCCGCGCGCAGGATTTTGCCTTTTTCGGACGGCGGCATGGCATAGAGTTCGTCGCGTGCCTTGGTGTAGTCGGCACGCGCAGACTGGATCTTCGCAATGAAGTCGCGATTTTCTGCATCGGTGGTGCGCAGCACGACATTGCGCAACTGCAGGCCGATAATGAAATTGGCATTGATCATGTCGTTGGACAGACGGATCTTTGTCATGTTCTCGTGCACCAACTGGTCCACCAGCGAGCGGGCCGAACTCAGGCCGCGGTAGCCGATAAAGGCGATGACGCCAGACAACAGGATCAGCACGGCAAAAGCCGCTGCCAATCGAGGGCCGACGTTGTAGCGTTGGAGAAGTGCAGTCATGACAGATCCTGGATGGCGTTATGCGATTGAAGGGAAGCGACCGAGTAGCGCCGACCACTTGCTGTATGTCGCGTCGCTATGCGCAGTAACGGCGCGTCATGCTGATTACTTAATACATCGATATCAGAAATATATAAGTCGAGTCACGCTTGTGAAGACGGCGTAGACAAATAAATCGTTTTGCAATCCAGATTAAAGTTTCCAGATTGTCGATAATGTCGAGCTGGACCGACCAGTAATCAATACATAAGTAAAATATTATTATATATACGCGTTTATCCTTATCTCATTGCTGAGGCTGCTTTCGAAACGTTGCGACAATAAAAAAGCCGCGCTCTCGAAAGAGCGCGGCTTCGATGTCACCGGCCTGCAGCCTGCCGATGAGTGCGTTTAGAACTCCGCCCAATCCGACTCGTTGGACGGTGCCGCTGCAGCGGCAGTACGTGCGGTCGACCGTGCGGCAGCCGGCCTGGAGGCAGCCAGCTTGGACACCGATGACCTGGCAGCGGGCGTCTTGGCAGCAGGTGCGGTGCTGGCGGCCGGGCGCTTGGCGGTGATGTGGCGCACCACCGGGGTGGCGCGTGTCACTGCTTCCAGCTCGGCCGACAGACGGAACAGCGCGACCGCCTCGGTGAGCTGCTGCGCCTGCTCTTCCATCGAGCGCGCGGCGGCGGTGGCTTCTTCCACCAGCGCGGCGTTCTGCTGGGTGGCCTCATCCATGTGGGTGACGGTCTGGTTGACCTGTTCGATACCGGCCGACTGCTCCTGCGAGGCGGCGGAAATCTCGCTCATGATGTCGGTGACGCGCTGCACCGAAGAGACGATCTCGCTCATGGTGCTGCCGGCCTGATTGACCAGCGCCGAGCCTTCGGCCACTTTGCTCACCGAGTCGTCGATCAGGCTCTTGATTTCCTTCGCTGCGCCGGCCGAACGCTGTGCCAGCGTGCGTACTTCCGAGGCGACCACCGCAAATCCACGGCCCTGCTCGCCTGCGCGCGCCGCTTCCACTGCCGCGTTCAACGCGAGGATATTGGTCTGGAAGGCGATGCCATCAATGACGCTGATGATCTCGGCGATCTTCCTGGACGAGGTCTCGATGCCGGACATGGTGGTGACCACCTGGCCGACCACGCTGCCGCCATGTGAGGCCACACCGGCTGCGCCGATCGCCAGCTGATTGGCTTGGCGCGCGTGTTCGGCGTTCTGCTTGACGGTGGAGGTGAGTTCTTCCATCGAGGCGGCGGTTTCTTCCAGGTTGGCGGCCTGCTGCTCGGTGCGCTGCGACAGATCCTGGTTACCGGCGGCGATTTCGCCTGCGGCGGTGTTGATGGCCAAGGTGGAGTGCTTGATGCGGCCGACGATGTCGGTCAGGCGCTGGGTGGTGGCATTGGCATCGTCGCGCAGACGCGCGAACACGCCGTGGAACTCGCCATCCATACGCGCGGTGAGATCGCCCTCGGCAACGGCGCCGAGCAACTGCGACAGCTTGCCCAGATTGCGGTCGCTGACTTCCATCATCGAGTTCAGATCCGACACCATCACCGCGAAGTCGTACTTGAAACGTGCTGCGTCGCCACGTGCGCTGAAATCGCCGGCGGCGGCGGCCTGCGCCAGCTGCTTGATCTCGGTGTTGATCGACAACAGGCTGGCCTTGGCCGCATCCATCGCTTCATGCAGGATCGCGCGACTGGCCGGCAGACGGCGTGCGTCCTGGGTCAGGTCGCCTTGCGCGTATTGATTGAGGATGCGCACCGAATCGGTGATGGCATCCAGATGCTCGAAGATCATCGTGTTGATGCCGCCGGCCAGGTTGCCGTACACGCCGGGGAAATCTTCCGGCATGCGGTGGGTGATGTCTTCGGCCGCATGCAGATGCGACATGCGCGCGGTTTCGTCGCTGAAGCGGCGCAGCATCTGCGTCATGCCACTGGTGGCCTCCAGCATCTGGCCGATTTCGTCGTTGCTGGTCTTGCTGACCTGCACGCTCAGATCGCCACGCGAGACCGCCTTGATGGCGCCCAGTGCGTTGGACAGCGGGGTGGTGATGCTGCGTGCGATCAACCAGCCGAAGGTGACCGACAACGCCGCCATCAGCAGCGTGCCGAGCAGCAGCACCGCGCTGGTGAGTTTGAACGAGGCTGCGCTGGCGCTCACCATATCGCTCAATGCCTTGGACTGCTGCGCATAGAGCTTGTCGACCGAGGCGAACAGTTCCTTGCGGATCTCGCCGGACTGCTTGCGCGAAAATTCCATCGCCGCGGCGCGGTCGGGGTCTGTATAGAGCTTGCGCAGTTGCTGGTTGGCCGCGAAGTAGCGCGTGCTGGCATCGGTCAGCCTGGCGTACTCGGCCTTCAACGGCGAGGTGGCGCCGATCTTGGTATCCAGGACCTTCTGCGTTTCGATGTATTTGGCCTGGATCTCGTCCATGCGCTTGAAGAACATCGCATAGCGTTCCGGATCTTCCAGATTGACGAACTGGCCCACTTCATAGACGCGGAATTCGCCAGCGAAACCACGCAACTCGGACAGGCGGCTCAGCACCGGCACCACGTCCTGATTGATCAGGTCGGTTTCCTGCTGCATCTGCTTCATGCGTGAAAAGCCGAGTCCACCCAGCAGGGCAGTCAGCACGGCGCTCAGGCAGAAGGCAAACATCAGTTTGCGGCGGATCGGCCAGTCGTTGAACTTGTTCATCATTTACCTCGGAGTTACGCACAGACGTTGTCCAGCACGCTAGCGGCCCGGCCGGAAGATTCTTTACTCATGAAGAAGAATCGGTCATGCGGTACGCGCTGTTTCCATAGTCCAGGCTGCTGCAATACCCCGTTTCGATAGGGCAGGGCATGCATTACGGTCGCGCGCGCAGCGCTGCGCAGGCGACCGGTGCAGGATTCAGAAGTCCTGCCACTGACTATCGTTGCCGGCAGTTGCCGCAGGCGTACTGTTCGATCGACGTGGTGAGGCCGGTGCACGCGTCGCGGTGGCGGTTGCACGCTTGGCTGCGGCGCTGGCCGATTTTTTCGTGGGCGCGGCAACGGCGATGCCGGGCGTCGTCTCCAGCGTGAAGCGCGCCACTGTCAGCGCCAGTTGCCCGGCCTGCTCTTCCATCGTGCGTGCGGCGGCGGTGGCCTCTTCCACCAGCGCGGCATTCTGCTGGGTGGCTTCGTCCATCTGGGTGATGGTGCGGTTGACCTGTTCGATGCCGGACGACTGTTCCTGCGAAGCCGCTGCAATCTCGCCCATGATGTCGGTCACGCGCTGCACGCTGGCCACGATATCGGACATGGTGGTGCCGGCCTGGTGCACCAGCAGCGAGCCTTCGGTCACCTTGCCGACCGAGTCGTCGATGAGGTGTTTGATCTCTTTTGCCGCGCCGGCCGAACGCTGCGCGAGCGTGCGCACTTCGCTGGCGACGACGGCGAATCCGCGGCCCTGTTCGCCGGCGCGGGCCGCTTCCACTGCGGCATTCAAGGCCAGGATATTGGTCTGGAAGGCGATACCGTCGATGACGCTGATGATCTCGGCGATCTTCCTGGATGACACCGCGATTGCGGACATGGTGGTCACCACGTTCGCCACCACCGCACCACCTTGCGAGGCGACACCGGCTGCGCCGATGGCCAGCTGATTGGCCTGGCGCGCGCTTTCGGCATTCTGCTTGACGGTGGAGGTGAGCTCTTCCATCGAGGCGGCGGTCTCTTCCAGATTGGCCGCCTGTTGTTCGGTGCGTTGCGACAGATCGTTGTTGCCGGCGGCAATTTCACTGGCGGCCGCATTGATCTGCGTGGCCGAGGTCTGGATGCCGGACACGATCTCGGTCAACTGCGCCACGGTGGCATTGGCATCGTCGCGCATGCGCGCAAACACGCCCTGGAAGTCGCCATCCATGCGCACGCTGAGGTCGCCTTCGGCCAGCGCGCTGAGCAGGCTGGAAATACGCTCCAGGCCCTGCGAGGTGGTGTCCAGCAAACCGTTGAGCTGACGGCCGAATTCCAGGTAGAAGCCGTGCTTGTCGTCCAATGCGAGGCGCTGCCCGAAGTCGCCCATCAACGCGGACTGCACCAGCGTGGCGACTTCCTGCTGCGTGCCGACTTCGGTGGTGACATTGCGCCAAAACAGCATGCTGCCGCTGCGATGACCATCTGCGGCGTACAGCGGGGTCATGGTCAGATCCAGCGTCACCGGGCCGAACGAGTAACGCTCTGAGGTGGCCGACTGCAGCTGTTGCAGACGCTGTGAGCGGGCCCTGCCATCTGCATCGCAGCCGAGCACGTATTCCAGCGGATTGCCGACCACCGCATCGGCGCTGAATCCTTGCTGGCCCTTGGCATGGAAGGCCGGTTCGCCGTATTTGAACGAGGTATGCAGCGCCTCGGTGATGAACACGGTCGTGTGCTGTTCGTCGGCGAGCAGGATTTCCATTCCCGAGTGTTCCAGCGCGGTGCGGATGCGCAGATTCTCGTTGGCGATCATTGCATCGCGCTCGATGCGGTGGCGTAGATCGTCCTGCATGCGCTGCATGCCACCCAACAGGCGGCCCACTTCGTCCTGACGTTGTACGCTGATCTGGTTGTCCAGCTTGCCGGAGGCGATCGCATCGGCCACCTTGACAGCGGAATCGAGCGGGCGCACCACCAGACGACGCAGCAGCGCCAACAACGCCACGCTCAGCACGAGTGCCGAGCCCAGGCCCACCGCCAGAATGGTCCACAACAGGCGATGTGCCTGCTGCATGATCGCCGCATACGGCACCACCACACCCAACGCAAAGCGCTCCTGCGCCTGGCCGATCTGCAACGGCACATAGGCGCTGACCGTGCCGGCGGCATCCGGCGTGAAATCCAGATAGTCCTTGCCGGCCCTGGTCGCCTCCAGCATCGCGCGATAGTCGGCGCCGTCGGCCGGCTTGCCGATCCGCGCAGCGTCACGCGAGGCCAGAATCACCCCGGCAGGCGAGATCAGCTCGACATAGCCGTCGTCCATCGGACGTAACGCACTCAGGCGTTTCTGCAACGCGGCCAGGGCGAAATCCACCGAGACCACGCCCACATACTTGCCCTGATCCATGATGGGCGTGGACAAGGTGGTCATCAGCACCGGCTTGCCGCCGATCTGGTAATCGTAGGGGCCGGCCACGATCTGCCGGCCCAGCTCGCGGGGTTTGAGGTTCCAGTCGCCGTCGCCGGGTTTTTCGTAACCGACCAACGGTTCGCGGATCAGCGACTGCCCGTTATAGGCCCAGTAGGTCATGAAACGACCGGTGTTGTCGTGGCCCTTGGCATCGACATAGTCGCCGTCCTTGCCATCGAAGGCCTGCGGTTCCCACAACGTCCCCATGCCCACCCATTCGGGATGGTTCTGCAACTGGTCGTGCACGATCGCCGCCGCCGCATCGCGGCTCACCCCACCATGGGCACGCTGCGCCAGCAAGGCGCTGGCGACCGACTGGCCGGTGGTGAACGCCTGCCCCAGCTCGCTGCCGATCTGCTCGGCCTGATAGCGCGCGGCGTTCTGCATCGTGGTCTGTGCCGAGGCGATCAGTGCGCGACTGCTTTGCCAGTAGCTGATCGCCGCAGTGAGGCCGAAGCACAGCAACGCAGCGACGGCGGTGCCGAGCATCAGGCGGTACGCCAGACTGCCGCCGGAGCGGGATTGCGTGGGGGACGAGGGCATGGGCGTGGCTTCGAAGTAAGGGAGGTGGTGCGGGAGCGATCGGGCGGTCGTCAGCTGGCGACGCGCAAGGCCTCCGCGCGCGCGCCAGCGCGGCTGCTGCCGCGCTGTGCGGGCGAGGCAACGCTTACCCGGAAGCTGGACACCGCTTCATCAAGCTGCTGCGCCTGCTGCTGCATGGCGTTGGCGGCGGCGGTGGCTTCTTCCACCAGCGCGGCGTTCTGCTGGGTGCTCTCGTCCATCTGGGTGACGGTGAGATTGACCTGCTCGATGCCGGCCGATTGTTCCTGCGAAGCGGCGGAGATCTCGCTCATGATGTCGGTCACGCGCTGCACCGAGGACACGATCTCGGCCATGGTCTTGCCGGCCTGATCCACCAGCGCCGAACCCTGTGCCACCTTGCCGACCGAGTCGTCGATCAGGTGCTTGATCTCCTTCGCCGCGCCGGCTGAGCGCTGTGCCAGCGTGCGCACCTCTGATGCCACCACCGCAAACCCGCGGCCCTGTTCGCCGGCACGCGCGGCTTCCACTGCCGCGTTCAAGGCCAGGATATTGGTCTGGAAGGCGATGCCGTCGATGACGCTGATGATTTCGGCGATCTTCTTGGACGAGGTCTGGATACCGGACATGGTGTCCACCACCTGGCTGACCACGTGCCCGCCTTGCGATGCCACCGATGCCGCACCGATTGCCAACTGATTGGCCTGACGTGCGCTCTCGGCGTTCTGCTTGACGGTGGAGGTGAGTTCCTCCATCGAAGCGGCGGTCTCTTCCAGGTTGGCGGCCTGCTGCTCGGTACGCTGCGACAGGTCGTTGTTGCCGGCAGCGATTTCGCTGGCCGATCCGGTGATGGAACTAGCCGCTTGCTGGATGCGTCCGACAATGCCAGCCAGCTGCGTGGCAGTGGTGTTGGCATCGTCGCGCATGCGTGCAAACACGCCGTGGAACTGGCCGTCCATGCGCGCGGTGAGGTCGCCCTCGGCCAGCGCGGCCAGCAGCTCGGACAGCTTGCCCAGGTTGCGGTCGCTGACCTCCATCATCGCGTTGAGGTCGTTGATCATGCGTGCCGATTCGTGCTTGAAGCGTGTGGCATCGCCACGCTGGCTGAAGTCGCCATTGGCCGCAGCCTGGGCCAGGCGCTTGATCTCGGTGTTGATCGCCAGCAGGCTGGCCTTGGCTGCATCCATCGCTTCATGCAGCACGGCACGCGTGCCGGGCAGGCGTTCGGCGTCGCGCGACAGGTCGCCTTGCGCGTATTCGTTGAGTACCCCGATCGCATCGATGATGGCGTCCAGGTGTTCGAAGATCATGGTGTTGATGCCGCCGGCCAGCTCGCCGTATACACCGGGGAAATCGGTCGGCATGCGATGGCTGACATCTTCGCCGGCGTGCATGTGCATCATCACCTTGGTCTGCGCGGAGAAGCGCTCCAGCGTGTGCACCATTTCGTCGGTGGCCTTGAGCATCTGGCCGATTTCATCGCTGCCGTGCTGGGCGGTGCGCACGCTCAGATCGCCACGCGCCACGCCCTTGATGGCGGCAAGCGCACGCGACACCGGCTCCAGAATCGAATTGCCGATCAGCCAGCCCACCAGCAGATTGATCAGCACCAGCACGCCGCCGGCCACGGCGACAACGCCGGTGAAGGCCAGTGCCTGCGATTGGGTGTCGTCCAGATACACGCCGGTGCCGATCACCCAGCCCCACGGCTTGTACAGCGATGCGTAAGAAGTCTTCTGCACCGGCTCTTTTTCGCCGGGCTTGGCCCAGGCGTAATCGACGTAGCCGCCGCCAGCCTGCGCGGCAGTGACGAATGCCGGAAAGATGCGCTTGCCGTCCGGGCTCAGCACATCGTTGAGCGGCTTGCCATTGAGATCCGGCCGAGTGGGGTGCATCAGCATCACCGGCGCCTGGTCGGTGACGTAGATGTAATCCACACCGCCGCGTGCACGCATCGTGGACAAGGTGGCCAGCGCTCTGCTCTTTGCGGTCGCCAGATCCATCTCGCCCTTTTCGGCGCGCTCGGCGTAACCATTGACCACCGCGATCGCCATTTCGATCTGGCTCTTGAGCCCATCGCGGCGCGTATCGGTGAGATCCACGTACTGCATGCGCGCGGCGATGACCGCCAGCGCGATGATGCCCAGCGCCACCAACGCAGTCTGGAACAGGAACTTGCGCTTGAGCGGCACGTTGGCCAGCGTGTTTGCGATCGTGGTCTTAAACGTCATGGCGGGTATCCAGTGAAAGGATTGTGACCGGGATATGTCGGATAGCGACCCGTCTGCAGAAAGGTTGAGCGTTGCCCGACGGCTGGTGTGTGGGTGATTTGCAGTGCTTTTTTGAAGCCATTCTTTGAAGCCATTGCTGCTCCCGCGCCGGCACACGACTTGGTAAGCCTGCAGCGGGTTACGCGCACCGTCGGGCCGCGCAGCGCGCAGCGCACGCCGACCTGGACGTCAGGTCGCGTGGATCGGCGCAGCGTGGGGGGCTGGCTGGAATGGGCTTGCGGTGCCGCCACGACCGAGGAGTGGCGGGGTAGGCGTCCGGCGGATGCGCAGGAGTTTTGTTAGCCGCTCTTAGTTGCGCTGCGTGCTGCTGACGCTTGCCACGGACTGCTGCAGGTTCTGCAATTCGCTCCACAACTGGTGGCGGGTATCGCCGGCGTGGCCGAGCGACAAGGCTTGTGCGGTTTGCAGATCGCCATCGTGCAGAGCGCGATTGGCCTGACGGTGTTGCGCCAGATACTGGCCCAACTGCTGCTGCACCAGCGCAAACTGCCGTGCCTGTTCGCCTTGTGGTGCAGTGGCCTGGAAGTAACCGGCATGCCGCGCGATACGTTGACGCAGATGGCCCAGACGCTCGTCGTAGGCATCGATGCGTGCGAGGTCATGCGAGGCGGCAAGCTGCGCACGCTGGTCGTCGCGCAATTGCACCAGATCGATGGCAAGCGACTGCAGCGCGCTCACCGGGACGTTGTCCAGAAGCACCGAGACCGGCGCTGCCGGTGCGGCGAAAGAGGGGGGCAACGACACACCGGCAGCCAGCAGCGCGACGACGAGCATGGAGCCCAGCATGTGGCGGGCAGAGCGTGTGGAATTGGCGGTGTGCATGCGGAGTTCCTTCAACGTAGCGCGGGCAAGACTGCCCTCATTGCTCTGTGTATCGGCCGCAGGAGCTTGCGCTTGATCACCTTTCGACCAACGGCAGTGTTGGGGGAATCTCAGGGGTGTTGCGATGTGGCCGGGGTGTTGCAAGGTGGGGCATGTCTGCCGGTTTTTGCCTGATAGCAAAACGCCCCGACAGGATCGGGGCGTTTTGAGCGTCAATGACAACGTGCGCGAAGCGTCTAGTAGCTGTGACAGCATTGCGCGTGATTGGTGATTGGTGATTGGCCGCGGCGCCTTACCCTCACCCCAACCCCCGCTCTGCGCCCCGGCCCGCGCTTGCGGCGCGGGCGCTCCAAGGCACGCGCGCCCATGGCGCGCAAGCTGTGCCTTGTCGCCCCGGCGGGAGAGGGGCTTTAAATCTGGCGCCTTCAGCCCTCGCTCCCTTAAACCGCTGCCAGACGCCGCAGGACCGGGATGTTCGTTACCGAAGCCAGCGCAGCGTCCGGCTGGATCTTGAAGATCGCCACCGCATCGGAGAGCTCACCGGCCTGTTCTTCCATCGCACGCGCGGCGGCGCTGGCTTCTTCCACCAACGCGGCATTTTGCTGGGTGGCCTCGTCCATCTGGGTCACGGTGAGGTTGACCTGTTCGATACCGGCGGATTGCTCCTGCGAGGCGGCGGAGATCTCGCCCATGATGTCGGTCACGCGCTGCACGCTGGCGACCACTTCGGTCATGGTGGTGCCGGCCTGATTCACCAATAGCGAGCCTTCGGCGACCTTGCCGACCGAATCGTCGATCAGGTGCTTGATCTCCTTGGCCGCACCAGCCGAGCGCTGGGCCAGCGTTCGCACTTCGGAGGCAACCACGGCAAAACCGCGGCCCTGATCGCCCGCACGCGCCGCTTCCACGGCGGCGTTCAAGGCCAGGATGTTGGTCTGGAAGGCGATGCCGTCGATCACGCTGATGATGTCGGCGATCTTCTTCGACGAGGCTTCGATGTCGGCCATCGTGGCGACCACCTTGTTGACCACCTCGCCACCGTGCGAGGCGACGCTGGCCGCGCCGATCGCCAACTGATTGGCCTGGCGCGCGCCTTCGGCATTCTGCCTGACGGTGGAAGTAAGCTCTTCCATCGAGGCGGCGGTTTCTTCCAGGTTGGCCGCCTGTTGCTCGGTACGCTGCGACAGATCGTTGTTGCCGGTGGCGATTTCGCTGGCAGCGGTGGTGATCGACACTGTGGCGTGCTGGATGCGCCCGACGATGCCGGACAGCTGTTCGGTGGTGGCATTGGCATCGTCACGCATCTGCGCGAACACGCCATGGAACTGGCCGTGCATGCGCTCGGTCAGATCGCCCGCGGCAATCGCCTGCAGTACCTTGGACAAGGCGCCGAGGTTGCCATCGGCGGTGGCCATCAGCTGATTGAGGCTCTCCACCATGGCGAGGAAGTCGTACTGAAAGCGCTGTGTATCGCCGCGCACGCTGAAATCGCCATTGGCCGCGGCCTGCGCCAACAATTTGATTTCGCTGTTCATCGCAGAAAGATTGCGTTTGACCGCATCCATGGTGTCGCTGAACACGGCTTTTTCGCCGGGCAGTCGATCCATGTCCTGGCTCAGATCGCCGACCGCATAGCGCGACATGATCCGTGCAAGCTTCATCTTCACCGCAATATGCGATTCGACCAGTGCATTGGTGTCGCGCACCATGCTGCCGTATTCGCCGGGAAACACCGCTTCGTCCATGCGGAAGCTGATCTGCCCGCTGTCGTGGCGGCGGGCCATGTCCTGCTGCGCCGCGGAGACGGCTTTGAGCTGTTCCTGCATGCCACGCATGCTGGTCAACAACTGGCCGGGTTCGTCGCCGGGCTGCGGGCCGATCGGGTTGTCCAGCTTGCCATGCGCGATCGCTTCGGCCACTTGCGTGGCTTGTGTCAATGGACGCACCAGACTGCGCGAAATCAGCCACGCCAGTGCAGCGGCCAGGAACGCCGACAGCAGGCCGAAGGCGATCAGGGCGCGGTTGGCCAGCGCAACGCTGCCCAGGATGGCGGCCGCACCGGCGGCGTTCTGCTGGTTCTGCAATTCCACTGCGGCGGCAATTGCGTTGGAGCGACGTTCCAGCAGCGGCTGTGCTTCACCGCTCAACAGCTGCTTGGCGCCGTCCAGATTGCCGTCGCGGATCATGCCGAGCAGGCGGTTGTTGGTGGCGCGTGCGGCGGTGAGGCTGTCTTCGATGGTCTGGCGTGCACGCATGCCATCTGCAGTGGTCGGCAGGCGTTTCAGCGCAGTCCACAACTCGGCGTAGTGCGCGCGATTGGCCTTGAGCTGCGCATCGATCGTGGGCTGTTGCTGCGGCGTGGCCAGCATGAAGTCGCGGATATAACGCTCGCCCAGCATATTGCTCTCGCGCATCTGGTTGAGCAGCTGCGCCTTGCGGTTATTGATTTCGATGATGATCGAGACCTGGTTCTTGACCGTCTTGAATTCGTATAACGCCAGGCTGGTGGAACCGGCCAATAAAACGATCAACAAGGTGAAGGCCAACGCCAGGCGTCGCCCGACATTGAGCGAATGCAGAAATTTCATGGTGTTCTCGGGGAGGGAGGGAGGAAAAGAGGTACAGCGGTAGCGTTCGCTGGCGGGTTTTCTTGAGCTGATGCGCGTTCGTCGATGCGTCTGCGTTCATCGTTGTTATGGCGGGTGCGCTGCGTATGAGGCGTTGCGTTGCGTCGTGCAATGGGGACAGGCAAGGGCGGCAACGGCGTCATTGCCAGCGTGTGGCGAGTGGGTGCGTGGTAACGACAAAGCCCCGGCATCGCTGCCAGGGCTTTGTCGTTACCGCACAACATCGGCGGCCTTCGCGGTTTAGAGCGACTAACAAAACTACGTCACGCCAGCCTACTGCAGGCCGGCTGATCTGCTGTCTGGCTGCAGGGCCCTTGCCCCGCCCACCATCGCGGGACACGCCGCAAGTACGTCCGTGTAGGCTCTTGCGCGGCATCCATGCCGCGTAAGGTCCCGCGACGGTGGGCAGGCAAGGGCCAGTCGAGATGGTCGGTATGCCTGGTTTTAAACAATGCAACCAGCAGACTCTCTGGTGCGGTGTCCTCGCCGCTTGCGGGACCGTGTGGCGGCATGGATGCCGCCACCGAGCCCCCAGGGACGGGTTCACGGCGTGTCCCGCGAGCGGTGAGGGCACCGCGCATTCGACCCACTCAGTGTTTGATCTGGACGTCTGACTGCATCCACCAAGATTCTGACTGCATCCACCAAGATACGGCCGACAAAACCACTGCAGTCACTGACAGGCGCTCGCTAGGCTTTGTTAGCCGCTCTTAGTGCCTTCTTCTGCGGCTTTGCGTCTTACGCCGCCTGCGGCACTTTCAACGAACGCACCAAGCCACCGATGTCCACGATCAACGAGACCCGTCCATCGCCGAGGATGGTGGCGCCGGAGACGCCCGGGATACGGCGATAGTTGTTTTCGATGTTCTTGACCACGACCTGCTGCTGGCCAAGCAATTCGTCCACTTCCAGTGCGATCTTCTGGCCGTCGCCTTCGACCACCACCACCAGCGATTCCTTGGAGGACTGTTGCCCGCCGAAACCGTAGTAATTGGTGAGCGACAGGATCGGCAGATATTCGCCACGTACGCGCAACACACGGCCGTCGCCGGCCATCGAGCGGACATCTTCCGGCGCCGGCTGCAGCGCTTCGAGCACGTAGGACAGCGGCAGGATCAGGGTTTCGCCGGCAACCGAGACGGTCATGCCGTCCAGGATGGCCAGGGTCAGCGGCAGACGGATCAGCACGCGGGTACCGCTGCCGGCGCTGCTTTCCAGCTGCACTTCGCCACCCAGGCCCTGAATGTTGCGGCGAACCACGTCCATGCCCACGCCACGACCGGAGAGATCGGTGACTGCGTCAGCGGTGGAGAAGCCTGGTGCGAAGATCAGATCCCACACCTGCGCATCGGTCGGGTTGTCCGGCACGGCAATGCCGCGTTCGGCCGCTTTTTCCAGGATCTTGGCCCGATTGAGGCCACGGCCGTCGTCGCTGACTTCGATCACGATGTGACCGCCCTGGTGCGATGCCGCAAGGGTGATGGTGCCGGTCTCGTCCTTGCCGGAGGCGCGGCGCGCATCGGGCATTTCCAGGCCATGGTCGATCGAGTTGCGCACCAGATGCACCAACGGATCGGCAATCTTTTCGATCAAGCCCTTGTCCAGTTCCGTGCTTTCGCCAATCGTGCGCAGACGCACCTGCTTGCCGAGGCGGCTGGAGAGGTCGCGGACCAGACGCGGGAAGCGGCGGAACACCGCATCGACGGGCAGCATGCGCACGCCGATGACCGCTTCCTGCAGGTCGCGGGTGTTGCGTTCGAGCAGATCCAGACCGGCAAACAACTGTTCGGCATGCGCCGGGTCCAGGCCGGTGGAGACCTGCTTGAGCATGGCCTGTGTAATGACCAGTTCGCCGACCAGGTTGATCAGGGCATCGACCTTGTCGACGCTGACGCGGATGGAGCTTTCGGCTTCGGCAGCGGCGGCCTTGGCAGGCGTGGCAACGGCGGCGGCAGGTTCTGCCGCGGCGGTTGCTGCAACCGCGACGGCGGCAGTGTCAGCCGCGTCGACCGCCAGGCTCGGCGGCGGGCCGGGCACGGCCATCGGGCGGATATCCAGCTCGCAATCGTCCACCACCCAGGCAAAGGTGTCTTCGATCTTGCTGCGCGGAATCTTGCCGATCAGGCCCAGATCCCAGGCCAGGTAGGCTTCCAGCGGATCGATGTTTTCAAAGCCCGGCATGCGCTCAAGACGGGCGGCAATCTGCAGCGGGCCCAGGTGCTCGAGCTCGCGGATGATGCGCAGCGGGTCGTTGCCGCTCATGAACAGCGACGGCGCCGGGGTAAAGCCGATATGCCAGGCTTCGGGTTCTTCTTCCTTCGGCTTGGCAACGACTGCAGCCACCGGTGCTTCGCCAGCCAGCACCGCGTTCAAGCGGGTGTGCACGGCCTTGACCGCAGCCGGGTCGGCCGGGGTGCCGTGTTCGGCTTCGCGCAGCAGGGCGCGCAGCACGTCGACCGAGCCGAGCATGGCATCGACCGCATTGGGTGCGAGCTGGCGCTTGTTGGAGCGCAGTTCGTCCAGCAGCGTCTCCAGCACGTGGGTCAGGCCGGCGACGGCCTCGAAACCGAAAGTGGCAGCGCCCCCCTTGATCGAGTGCGCAGCGCGGAACACCGAGTTGATGATTTCCGGGTCGCGGTTGCCCTCTTCAAGGGACAGCAGCCCGGCCTCCATCGCGTCGAGCCCTTCACGGCTTTCCTCGAAAAAGGTGGCGTGGAAACGTTGCAGGTCCATGCTCATGGGTGCGAAATCCGATGGTGAAGCGAGAGAGAATTAACCCAGAACTTTCTGGACGGTGGCGATCAGCTGTTCTGGATTGAACGGCTTGACCAGCCAGCCGGTGGCACCGGCAGCTTTGCCTTCGGATTTCTTGTCGGCCGCCGATTCGGTGGTGAGCATCAGCATCGGGGTGAACTTGTAATCCGGCAGCTGGCGCAGTTCGCGAATCAGCGAAATGCCGTCCATGTTGGGCATGTTCACGTCGGTCACCACCGCATTGAAGCGCTGGCCCTTCGCGCGGCCCAGCGCAACGGCGCCGTCTTCGGCTTCTTCGACGGCAAAGCCGGCAGAGGTGAGGGCGAAAGAGACCATCTGGCGCATTGACGCCGAATCGTCCACCACCAAGATACGTGCGCTCATGCGGCGTTCTCCACAGATTTCAGGTTGTCATTGGATGCGGAAAGTCCGAGCGCGTCGGTGACGCCGAGCAGACGGACCGCATCTCTAAAAGTGTCGTTGCAGCCATCGAACTCGGTGTTCAACCCGGCCTGGCGGCGGGCCTGCACGAAGGCGCAGAGCAACTGCACGCTGGCGGTGTGGATGCGGCGGACTTCACCGGCGTCAAGCACCAGATCGCCATCCTCCGCGAGGACTGCGGCTAGCTTTTGCTTGAGGTCGGTGCTGGTCTCGATGCCGAGATCCTCACCCAATGTCACTGTGCTCATCGTTGCTCCGAACGGACGGTTCTATGCGTACTAACGGCGGGGGGCGGGAAAGCTTTAACGTTGAATCTGTGTGCGTGCATGTGCGCGTCAGCTATGCGGCGCATCAGTGCAGCAGATGGCTGGCATCGAGCAGGATCATCGGCTGATGGCCCAGGCGCGCGACGCCGCGGAAAAGGTTGTTGGAGATGCGGCACAGGCGTGCGTTGTCCGGTGGCTCGATCTGCTGATCGGTGAGGCTGGTGACGTCTTCCACCGCCGACACGCGCAGACCCATGGTCTCGCCGTTTTCTTCCAGCACCACCACGCGGGTGTGCAGATCCATGTCCACTGCCGATGCACCGAGATGGATACCCAGATCCATCACCGGCACCACCTGGCCACGCAGATTCATGATGCCGAGCATCGCGCTGGGGGTGCCGCGCAATGGCAGCAGCGGCACCGGCAAAACCACTTCCTGCACCTTGAGCAATTCGAGTGCATACGTCTGTTCGCCGCAGCGCAGGCGCAGCCAGCGCGTACTGCGTTCGGCCGCGCGCCGTTCGGCATGGATGCGCTCGGCCTGGCCGGGCGCCAGCAGCGCCTCAAGGCCTTGCGGATAGATCGAAGGCGGCGGCGCGCGGTGCGGTGCGATCGGCGCTTGCGCCGGGCGTGCAGGTGCCGGCGCGGGCGGTGCGGCAAGACCGAAGGCCGGGTCCGCATCCATCTCCGACAACAGATCGACAGCCAACAGCTCGGCACTGGAGGCGGCGGTGCCGAAGGCCGGGTCTGCGTCCATTTCGGCCATCAGATCTGCCGTGCTCATGAACGGGCTGGGCGCGGCGGTGGCGAAGGCGGGGTCGGCATCCATCTCGGCCAGGAAATCGGCGGCGATGTCTGCGGCGCTCGGCGCAGCAACGACCGGCGGTCCGAAGGCCGGGTCGGCATCCATTTCGGCCAGGAAATCGGCGGCGATGTCTGCAGCGCTCGGCGCGGCGACGACTGGCGGTCCGAAGGCCGGGTCGGCATCCATTTCGGCGAGGAAATCGGCGGCGATGTCTGCGGCACTCGGCGCGGCGACGACTGGCGGTCCGAAGGCGGGGTCGGCATCCATTTCGGCGAGGAAATCGGCGGCAATCGCTTCGGCGCTGAGCACGGGGGCGATTGCTTCCGGCACAGCGACAGCCTGCACGGGCGGCTCTGCCAGCGCGACGTCTGCATCGGTGTCGGCAAGCGCCGGTGTCGCGGCAATGTCGGCAGTCGCCACCGCAGCGGTGACAGCAGCGGCAGTCACGGCCGCGGGGATCTCCACGCCGGCATCGTGCAGCAGGCCTTCCAGATAATCGTCGAGCTCACCGTTGGCGGTGTGGTTGCTCATGCGGCTTGCTCCATGGGCATCGCGTCATCGGCCAGCACCCATTCCAGCGCGCGGCGATAAGCAGACAGGCCACGGCCCTGATAGTCGCCGCCGGTGGCGGGAACGGTCAGCGCAGCGGCGTTACAGATACGGGTATCCACCGGCACCGCGTCTTCCCAGACCACGGCGCCATAGGTGGCCTGCATTTCCTTGAGGGTGTCGGTGCCGGCGCGGGTGCGGCGGTCGAACAAGGTCGGCAGGATCGACACCGGCAACGGGCGGCGACGCGAGCGCTGCACCATGTCGGCGGTGCGCACCATGCTGGCCAGGCCGTGCAGGGCGAGTGGCTCGGCCTGGGTCGGCACCACCACGCGGTCGCAAGCGGCCAGGGCATTGATCATCAGCAGGCCAAGGGTCGGCGGGCAGTCCAGCAGGATGTAGTCGTGCTGGCCGGCGTGGCGGGTCATCGCGTTCTGCAGGGCCAGGCCCAGACCGGGCTGATTGGCGCTGCGACGTTCCAGCGTGGCCAGTGCGGCTTGCGCGCACACATAGGACAGGCCGGGGATGCTGCTTTCGTGCAACAGGCTGGCCAGGTCGCTCGGCGGGGTGCCGAACAGGTCCAGTACCCCGCGCGGCGGCGGGTCCACCGCCACGCCGAACGCGCGGGTGAGCGAGGAGTGCGGATCGAGGTCGACCAACAGCACCCGGTGGCCGAGCGCGGCCAGGCCGCGACCCAGTGCCAGCGTCGTGGTGGTCTTGCCCACGCCGCCCTTTTGGTTGGCGATTGCCCAGATACGCATCTCACTGCACTCCTTGAATTACGGCGGGGACGGAACTTGTGCCGCTTTCGGTGGTGACGGCCGTTTGGCCGCCGTCAGACTTGGGAAGCTTCGGCGCCCCGGCGGCGGTCGCATGCATCTGCGATGGCGGATCGGGTGCGAGTGAGCCAGCCGAATCAGCGAGGATGATCAACACCACGCGCCGGTTCGCATTCCGTCCCGCCTCAGTGCTGTTATCGGCACGTGCGCGGAATTCTCCATAGCCCACCATCGCCAATCGCTGCGGGGCGACACCGTCGTCGGCGAACAGGTGCACCACGCTGGCGGCACGCGCGGCCGACAGTTCCCAGTTGGAGGGGAACTGTGCGGTGGCGATCGGCTGGTTATCGGTATAGCCCTCCACGCGCACGCCGTTGGGCGCATCGCGCAGCACGGAGGCGAGGGTGGACAGGGTGTCGCGGGCGGTGCCGGCCAATGCGGCCGAGCCGGTGCCGAACAAAATGTCGCTGTTGATCTCCACTTCGATCCACAGATCGTTGCGGCGGATGGTGATGAGTTTCTTGTCGATCAGCGGCGCCAGCGTCTTGCTCAGCTGCGCGGCCACCGCATCCATCTGCCGCTGCGCACGCGCCAGTTGCGCCTGGTTGCGTAGCGACACCGGCATGCGCATCTGCGCGGCCATCGATGGCAGCAGGGTGGGGTCGGTGGGGCCGTTGGAGGCCGCCATCGGTGCGCCGGCCTTGATCACCCCGGCTTTGATCACAGATGGGCGGTCGTAGTCCGCCCCCAGGGTCTGGGTCTTGCCGATCTGCACCGGGCTGGCCGCATTGGACGAGCCACCGAACGCGGTGGTCAACGCCTGCGCCATGACCTTGTACTTGCCCTCGTTGAGCGAGGAGATGGCGTACATCACCACGAAGAACGCCAGCAGCAGCGTCATCAGATCGGCATACGGAATCGCCCACGCTTCGTGGTTGCCATGGTCTTCGTGATGTTTGCGACGGCGGGCCATGGCGGGCTTAATGCAAGTATCCGGCCAATTTCGATTCGATGTTGCGCGGGTTCTCGCCCTGGGCGATCGCAATCAAGCCTTCGATCGCCATTTCGCGCTCGTTGGTGCTGCAATGGATGACGCTCTTGAGCTTGGCGGCGACCGGGAGAAACAGCAGGTTGGCCGAGGCAATGCCGTAAATGGTGGCGGTGAACGCAGCCGCGATGCCGTGCCCGAGCATGGCCGGGTCGGCCAGATTCTTCATCACCGCCATCAGGCCGAGCACCGCGCCGATGATGCCCAGCGTGGGTGCATAGATGCCCATGCCTTCGAACACCTTGGCGGCGGCAAGATCCTGACGCTCCTGGTTGTCCACTTCGATCTCGAGCATATGCCGCATGGATTCGGGCTCCACGCCATCGACCAGCATCTGCAGGCCCTTACGCAGAAACGCGTCGTCCTGGCGCGGGAGTTGGTCTTCCAGGCCCAGCAGGCCCTGGCGGCGTGCGATGTTGCTCCATTCGACGATGCGCGCGAGCAGCTGCGGGCGGTCGCTGGCCGGCGGCTGGATCACCCAGCGCAGGATCTTGAAGGCGCGCCGGAAAACTGCCGGGGAGGTGTGCAGCAAAATCGCCGCCACGGTACCGACGATCACAATCAGGAAGGCAGCCGGCGACCACAGCGACGAAATACCGGCGCCTTTCAACACGCTACCGCCCACGATCGCCACGATCGCGAGCAGCAGTCCGATAATGCTAAGTCTGTCCATGGAAGCGATATCGGCCCAAGCGCGGCGGACTTGATAGGCGCGCTTGGTTGAAGCGCCAGAAAGTTGTCGTTTTGCGGCATGGGCCGCTTCCACTCTGGCGTCGATGCATGGTTGACAGGTCATCGGCGCATGCGCTTCCGACCAAGGCGTGTCATCAATGCCGCAGCAGGCCCCGCCGCCCTTGCGCGTGTACGCAGGCAACAAGCGCGCGCATGTTCGGTGTGGCGATCGCGTTAGCGATGGCCGCCAAGCGGCGTGTGGTGGGCGATACCCTCACGTCGATCCAGTCTCTTGCTGAGCTCGGTTTCAAATAAGGTGTCTGCTGGCGCTTCGGTAAACCGCTTGCGTCCGGTTGCGGGCGAGGGTGTGTTGCTTGCAGCGATCACGCTGCTGCAGCCGGCGATGCGGTAGGCCTTGCCTTGCCGTGCCGCGTGCAAGCGTAGCGGGCCGGCCGCTCATCGTGGATGCATTGCAACGCCGCTGGTCTGTTGCGCGGCAGAATGCGCTGCCGCATGGGCTGTGCTACTTACGCTTTCCACGGCATTAGAACGATCTAATCGCATCTGCGTGGAAGCGGACGCAAGAGGAGGGGGCAGGCTGCCGCAACGACGCCGGATATTTTTTGTGCCACTTCGCGGAGCGTTCCTGGCCGATCGTTGGATCGACAGACATCCGCCGAAGCCAATCACCTTTGGGAGAGCATGATCGAAATGAACTGCATGCCATTCGCACGCCACCGCAGCACGCTGTCCGCCGGTATCGCCATCGCCTTGTTCGCGAGCACCGCCTCCACCGCCGCCGCCCAGCAGGCCGACGGCACGCCGGCGCCCACGGGCCAGGCCGAGGTGCAGGCGACCGACCTGGATGCGGTGACGGTGACCGGCTACCGCTACGCGATCGAAAAAAGCCTGGAGCAGAAGCGCAACGCCAACGCCGTGGTCGATGTGATCACCGCCGAGGACGTGGGCAAGTTCCCCGACAAGAACGTGGCCGATGCGCTGCAGCGCGTGCCCGGCGTGGTCATCAGCCGCGACGGCGGCGAAGGCAAGAACGTCAGTGTGCGCGGCCTGTCCTCGGAGCTGGTGCTGACCGAATTGAACGGCAACTACATCGCTACCGCCGAGTCCAACGGCGACCCGACGCGCTCGTTCAACTACACGCTGCTGCCGTCGAACCTGCTGGGCAGCGCGGAGCTGTACAAGACCCCGGAAGCGCGCATCGACGAAGGCGGCATCGGCGGCACGGTGATCCTGCAGACGCGGCGCCCCCTGGAACTGGAGCCAAACTCCGGCTTCGTCTCTGCCGAGGGCACCTGGTCCGATACCAGCAAGAAGACCGACGGCCAGTTCTCCGGGTCGTACGCGTGGCACGACAAGGACAACCGCTTCGGTGTCTTCGTTGGCTACACGCAGCAGAAGCGCACCGCACGAACGCTCGATGCCAGTACCGAGAGCTGGCAGTGGTACGGGCGCGACGAAGTCGGCCCGGCGGTCGACGTGAACGGAAATCCCTCGGACTTCAATGCCAACTGGTGGGGTGGTACCGGTTTCTGGAACCAGGACGGCAATTACTCCACCGGTTTCATGATGCCGACCGCGGTTAGCCTGGGCGCCAAACGCGAGGAGCGCCAGCGCAAGGGTGGGCAACTGACCTTGCAGTTCAAGCCGACCGACGACCTGACGCTGACCGCGAACTACTTCCGCTTCGACCTGTCGCAGGACTCGCAGACCAATACCATCAAGATTCCCGAGTGGAACATCGCCCGTTACAACGGCGACGGCAACTGGCGCGGCGGCCGTCTGCTCGACCGGCTGCAGTTCGATCCCAGCGGCACCATCGTCACTGGCGCCGCCTACAGCCTGCGCCCGGGCAAGACCTACTACTGCAGCGAGGCCGAGGCTGCTGCGGCGGGCCTGCCGCCGGGCGGCTGGGGCTCGGACGATTGCACCGTGCCGACGCCGCAGATCACCGGCAGCTACAACATCGAGAAATCGCAGTCGCAGACGGTGGACCTGGGCGGCGAATGGCGTGGCGAGCAGGTGGACGTGGCATTCAAGGTCGGCCGCACCTGGGCCAAGGGCGGGCCGGAGCTGCAATTCTCCCTGCCGATCAAGCCGCGCCTGCAGAACGCCGACGGCAGCTGGAGCAACGGCAACTTCGCCAGCGCCTGGGACCTGACCGGCACGCCGTCCATGACATTCTCGCCGCAGCTGATGCAGAACCTGCGCGACGGCATCCTGCAGGTCGACCTGGGTTCGACCGGCTCGTCCTGGACCCGCAACACCAATCAGCAGCAGTACGCACAGATCGATACCACCTGGCATTTCGATGGCGAGGTCGTCGACTCGCTGCAGTTTGGCCTCAAGCGTCGCGACGGCGGCATCCACCGCAGTACCGGCAACAACTACTGGGTGTGCCCGGGCACCGATCCAAGTGACTACGACAACCGCTACTGGAACGGGCGCTGCAATGCCATCGCCACCCAGTTCTCGCCGGGCCTGCTGTTCGCGCAGGACAACCTGGCCGGTGGCGTCAACGCCAGCGCGTTTCCGGCAATCAACTTCCCGGGCTACATCGGCTACTTGAACCAGACCTACGGCGCGATGCAGACCCGCAGCGAAGACAACTTCGTCTACAACGTCGACGAGGAGATCTATTCCACCTACCTGCAACTCAACTTCCACACCGAGCGGCTGCGTGGCAACGTCGGCGTGCGGGTGGCGCGCACCGGCCAGCGTGCCGATTCCACCGACAAGGTGACCGCCTACAACGACTACTTCTTCGATGGCGCCGACGGCAATCCGCTGGCCTGCCAGCAGGGCGCCGCCATGCCCAGCGGCGCCCCGGCCGACACCTATTGCGGGACCGAAGGCTACTGGCGTTTGTCCGACAGCGTGCAACGCACCGAGTCGTTCGTGGTCAGCGGGCTGGACCGCAACTACACCGACGTGCTGCCGAGTTTCAACCTGGCCTACGACCTGACCGAGAACCTGCTGCTGCGTGCGGCAGCCGCGAAGGTGATCGCACGTCCCAGCTACAACGACATCGCCGCGCCCGGCAGCCTGGAGTTCTACAGTCCCGAGTACGTGGCCGACCGGCGCCTGACCGGCGGTGCCAGCGAGCAGGGCTGGTACGGCTCGGGCAGCAACAAGAACCTGGAGCCGTACAAGGCCAACCAGTTCGACCTGGGGCTGGAATGGTATTTCCAGCCGGGCTCGGTGGCAGGTGTGGGACTGTTCCGCAAGAACGTGGAGAACTTTGCGGTCGACGTCATCAGCGACGTGAACATGATGATCGACGGGCAGCCGGTCACCGTGCAGAACTACAGCACCCAGGCCGGCGGCCAGGACGCGGTCTCGCAGGGTGTGGAGCTCTACGCGCAGCACACGCTGCCATTCGGTCTTGGTGTGCAGTTCAACTACACCTACAACGATGCCAGCAAGGCGGCGGTGCGGCTGGAGGACGGCACCGAGGTCGGCAAGACCTCCATGCCGGGCAGCGCCAGAAACCAGACCAACCTCACCGTGTTCTACGAGACCGACAGCCTGCTGCTGCGCGCCTCGTACAACCGTCGCGGCGAGCTGGTGCAGGGCCTGGTCAACGGGTTGAACGTCTTTGAGGAGCCGTACTACCAGATCGATCTGAACGCGGCGTACAACATCACCCCAGCGCTCAGCCTCACCGCCTCGGTGCTGAACCTGACCAAGCAGGAGTCCCGCTCGCACCTGGGCGACGACACCCGCGCCCGCTTCTATACCGGCGGCTACGCAGGCCGGCTGGCGTACCTGGGACTGACCTACAAGTTCTAGGTCCCAGCATGTCGCACCCATGCCTGCCGCGTGGCGGTATGGGCGCGATGGTAAAGAAGTGAACCTGGAACCGTTATTTAAGACCGCAGGCGTGGCGGGGCGACGATTGCGCGCCACAGCAAGGGCCAAGGCTCAGCCGAGCGTGAGATTTGGCCATTTCGAAAAACGTTAACATTTCGGCCTATTTTTTATATAGAATCTGCGCACTCTCCACCGCAAACCACAGGTACCACGCCATGTCAACCTCTCTTTCGACGTTCAAGTTCGATCAGCGGCTCACCGACACTATTGAACAACTGAAGGACAGCCAGCATGCAGCCTCGAAATCGGAGATCGTCCGCAGAGCTATTGCACTCTTAAAGCTCGTGCAGGACGCCAAGGAGAACGGTGAGCGCTTGGTTCTTGTCACTGACGACGGCAAGAAAGAGCGTGAGATCGTTCTTCCATGACCAATACAGGCGATGGAGCGCCGCAGCGGGAGCGCACAACGATCCGCCTAGCTGACGCGGAGGGACTTGAACGCTCGTCGGTCTTGCTACTCGACGAGACTAAGAAACAGGGCAAGGCCATGGAAGCTCATGACATTGCCCGTCTCACGATGGCAAAAACGATTCTAGCCGCACTGGCGTTACTTACAGTTTTGACACTAGCGGCAATTATATTTGCACCTGAAACAAGGGTGACTCATGTCATGGAATTTTTCTCTTTCGTAAAGTCAGCAGTTCCCCCTCTGGTAACACTTGTGGCTGGGTTCTACTTTGGACAGTCGAATCGAAACGATTGAGGACATGAAATCTCGGAGGGGGAATTCAAATGATCGGGCCCGCAGAAAAATTATCTGGGAGGATTCTCAATGCAAGGTGGCTTGTGGCCGACCGCCTAGCACGAGATTCCGGTGATGATGCAATAAGTCGTTCAGCATGCTACCGCGCGGTTGCATCCGGCTCAGGCCAACAAGCCTTTATCAAAGCTTACGATTTTCGGCACGACGAATTAGCCGGAGACACCGAAAAGCTACAACGCATGGTTAGCGAGTTCAACAATGAAAAGCGTGTTCATGAGCATTGCAAAAGCAAGAAGCTGAGCCGAGTAACTCAGATTTATGACCACGGCGTAGAAATCATTGATGGCAAGCCAGTGCATTTTATCGTCTGTGAATGCGCCGATCGTTCTTTGAGAAGCTACCACCCGCCTGGCCAGGGTGATGTACCAGTATGGGAACGCCTTATAGCTTTGCGTCAAACTGCCTCAGCGCTGGTGCAACTTCACACTGCAGGCGTCGCCCACCAAGACATCAAGCCAAGTAATGCCGTTTACTTCGAGGATGGCAGGGTAAAGATTACTGACTTAGGAAGTGCATCATGCATACATCTGCCTGCACCTCCACATGACGAAGAACGTTATGTGGGTCAACCTAATTTTGCACCATACGAACTTGTTTACAGTAACGGAATTGATCCACAGTGGCAGCGCAGGCGATATGGATGTGATGTTTTTTTATTAGGCAACCTAATCTTCACCTCATTAGTCGGCGGATCAATTACTGCCCTCATGGTGCATGCAATTCCCCCGCAACTTCTCCCCGCCGCTTTTGATGGTCCATATCGCGAAGTAATACCTGACCTCGAGCGCGCTCACCTTCTGATTCCTGACTTCATTAACGAAGTGGCGCCAAAATGTATTGCGAACGATATCAATAAGCTAATCGAATCGCTCTGCCATCCTGACCCCAGGCTTAGGGGGCTAGGCTCGCTAAATGCGAATGGTGAGCGGAACTACGATCTCAATCGAGCTGTTGGGACTCTCAACACTCTCGCACTACGAGCAAAGCTGGATGCCACGCAAGAACTCGCTAATACGAAGTAAAGAGGTATGGGCAGGAAATTTACTTGCTGAACGAATTATGCTATCGCGATGGCGCTCACCAAGCGGTGCGGCAGCAGCCGGGGAGCGTAGTGGTAACTCAGAAGTGATGCAAACTAAAGCGCCAAACTCTGAGAAATGGCGTCGTGTTCTTCAGGAGGCTCACAAGCGCGAGGATCAAACAGCAAGCAGAGATCTTGCAGAAACAGATTATCTATTAGGCACAATTGGCGGGCCAAGCTGGAATGAATCCTTGGCCCCGCTGCAGCAGCTTTGGGATAAGGCAATTACACTGCAACATCTTGCAGAACATGGCCGTGCGCCCTTGGTAAATTCCAATCCTCAAGAAGTAGCTCGCGCATCTATCGGAAGAATTAGGCAACAATTAAACAAAAGCCAACGCCAGCCTCTTTTGTGGTCCGAGCTAGCGAGACACCACCTCATCCTTGGACAAGACAACCAAGCAATTAGCGCCATGACCTGTGCATTGCAACTGGCACGTGGACACGCGTATATAACAAGGGCCGCGGCGAGACTTTATGTCCACTTAGATAAGTCAGACGAAGCGCTTTCGATAATAAGACGCAATCCGCTGTTTCGGTCAGACCCTCGCCTAATGGCAAGTGAAATCTCCCTTTCTTCTGGCACACGAATTTCGGGTGCCTGGCATGCAGCTGCCCAGAGAATAATCACGAATTCGAACTATCGACCTTCGTTTGTAGGTGAGCTTGAGGCTGCCCTAGCCACTGTTGAGATGACCAACGGAAAACACAAACGTGCACGCACGTTATTTAGCTCCAGCATGGAGCATCCGTCTGAGAACTCATTAGCTCAAGCCCAATGGGCAAAAGAAAGAGATGCAAAAATAATAATACCTCCTAGTGCATGGAACGTCCCCGGCAGTGACGAAGCACGGGCGCTTGCAGCAAGAGTGGACCACAACTGGGATCTGGTTTTGAATGCGGCAGAAACATGGCTAGACGCGGAACCATTCTCTGCAGATCCAGCCGCAATGGCCTCGTTTGCGTCTTTCACGTTCGAGCAACAGCAAAGAGCAGAAATTATTGCAACTCGCGGACTAGCAGCCAATCCAGAAGATGCATTGTTGCTCAATAATAGGTCCGTTGCCCGAGCTTACCAAGGAAATACCAACGGGGCTCTTGATGACGTTCGCCGCGGGTTAGAAATAGCCCCTGCATCTGACAAAAATGACCCTGTGTTGTTCGCAACACTTGGCTTAACTGCATACCGGAGCGGCGACTCTCAGACGGGCCGCTCGTGCTACGCATATGCGATTCAAATTCTAGCCAAGGAACGACAACCGCGCGCGGCTGCATTGGGAGCATTGTTTTGGCTCAGAGAAGAATTTAGATCGGCCCCGGGTGCTAGTACAGATGAACTCTTTGAAGCGGTAAAAAAGGCTATCCCAAGGATCACCCGAGGAGCACCATCCCCAGAGATTGATTCCATGATGGAAGCGTTAGAGAGAGAGCGCGGGCAGTCCTCAATGCCGTTCGCTGAGCCAAGTTTCACTCACCTGCAAATCGCAGATCTGGCAGACAGATTTATGCCAGGCCGCGAACTAGACGTTCTGCCGATCCAGCCGGTGGTCGCACCTGCCTGATGACGAAATAACGGTTCAAATAACAGTTCCAGGTTCACTTCCACGAAATAACGGTTCCGAAATAACGGTTCCAGGTTCATTTCCATTGCAGCCCAGCCGTCGCCAAACAATCGCGCCCATACCGCCACGCGGCCTGCCGGGCGTGGACGAGGTGTCGGACTTGAGGTGCAACTAGCTGCCCGATTCGTCTTCGCGCATGGGTGGGTCGGAAAGCATCATCACGTCAGCGCCGATACGCGCACGAACGGATGCCTTGCAGTTGGGGCAGACGGTTGGCTTGAGAAGCTTGTCAGGGCCGAAGGGAACCATGGCCGTGCATTTGCAGAGAAGGCCGACGGCCGGAATCTTCTCGATCCGATGCTCTGGATCGTTCTTGATTGCGATGTAGCTGGCGTTGCACTTGGTGCTAGGGCAGAAGATTGCCTTGTCACCGGCTTGCTCTGCGGGCCCCAAGATCAACACTTGGCCGCACGAACATTTACTGGTGGCGATGTCTTTGGCTGCCGCTATCAAGGTTGAGGTCGCTACCTCTTCCAGCTCGGAAATCCAAAGCTGGAGCTTTTCCACCCTGGGGGGCCTGGTGCGCTGGTCCTTCTGGAGGTGGAGGTAGCTGCCCAGCGCGTTGTAGTAGGTGCGGAACTTTGACCAAGGGATGCGCTTTGCTTCGCCGATGGGCAAGAACTCTTGATCGCCAAACAACTTTTTCAAGTCGCTGGTTTCGAAGTTGAGGTCGTCTGGAGGCGGTGAAGTGGAGATGGAAAAGCTCGCCGTTTGATCGGAGTGTGGGTCGAATTGCGCCAGCATCCGGATGATCTGGTCAGGTCGCCACTCACGGGTAAGCTCCGCCGAAACCTCTTCTCCATATGCCGCCAAGTTCTGGTAGGCCACGGACTCGAAGCAGAATCGGAGTTCAAGCGCTGCATAGAGCAGTGAATGCTCGTTGCCAGTTGCGATAAGTTCTCTTGCCCGGGCCAGCCGGTCGGTGATGTTGTAGAGGGCCATCAAGGTAGGCTACTGGGGTTGGGGTGGCGCGTCATCACCGGCCTAATGCGTTGTGCTGCTGGGCTGCGGAAGGACCGTGATGGGGTCAGGTGCACTTATCAGGCAACGGCGTTCGGCTTGCCTGGCCCGTATGGAACCGCGCCAGCGGCGCACACAGCCGCGCGAGACCCGCCAGCGTGTCTTGACACGCCAGACCGTGTACTTGCAATCTAGTCCCAAGGAGCGTCGAAACTCCTCTAGTAGCGGTACCCACCTCCGTCAAACCGGTGGGTTTTTTGTGCCTGCATCCCGCAGGTACAAGCCGACGCAATGCCTGTGTCGGGAGGGCGGCTAATACAACACCCGCAAGGGGAATACGCCCGCCGGCTACTAGCGGTTTCGAACCTCCCGACATCCCGTCGCCGTTGGCGGCGGTTCTTGGGTTGTTCCAGGAGGGCGTTGCCATGTCTACCGCACCATCCGTGCCGGCATCGGTGCCGGGTTATCTGTTGCCAGCTTCCGCCCACAGCTTGCTGAGCGAGGTAGGCGAAGTGCTGCGCCGGCTGGCCGCACGCGCAGCCGTTGAGCAGGCCAGCGACGATCTTGCGCAGCAGTTGCTCAACCAGCCCGGCGTGTTGTCGCAGGCCTTGCATAGCCTTTCTGCACGCATCGACGTGGCGTTGCAGCAGTGCGTCGCTGCACCCAGCGCTACCCGCCGCCAATCGGAGGCGCCATGACACGCCACCTCCCACCCACCACATCTGCCAGCACGCGGCCCACCCGCACGCGTGCGCGCCCCACGCCGCCCAAGCGGGTGCAGTGGGTCGTTGTGGAACCCGACCGCACCAAGCTGCCACCGATGCTGCCGCCCGACCCGGACGCCTCCCCGCAAGGCCCCGGCACGCTACGCGCACCCCGCCGCGCCCGCCGCCCGCGCCAATGCACCGTCAGCTACACCCATTACCCCGGCGCCCACGACCATGCCGGCGACCAGCACGTGCCCCACGTCCGCCTCAGCGGCCTATGGCTGGAACAACTGGGCTTTGTCATCGGCACCAAGCTGCGCATCACCGCCAGCGAAGGGCAGCTGCTGATGGAGGTGTTGCCGCCGGTGGAGGTGCCGGCCAAGGCGCGCAGCGTGCGGCGATGATGCTGCGGCTGCCAGATCCCTTGCGATTGACCTCGGTGCTGCAAAAGAATGGGGTCAGATTCACTTAAGGAAGTCAACCTGACCCTGAGGTTTGGACCCGTTATTCGACAAATAGCTGCCATTGTTGAATGGCCGGGATTGGTGAAATGCGGAAAGGCTGGTTTCGAAGCAGCTAAAGCGATTCCCGCCGCTTAGCCGTATCACCAAACCGGCGAGAGATTTCTGTATTGCGAGGTGGCGACACCATACAACGTCGCGTATGCGGACAGGAAGCATCCGTCCGAATAGGGTGATAACCTTTGCATGGCTCAAACGCTGATGTTGGAGTGAGGAGTAAAAATGGTCGCCTCAATTAAACGCCGCACTGTTTTGGCTGCGGCATTATCCATGGCCCTGCCGATGCGTAGCTTTGCCAAACCCGGAATTGAAGCTGATAGCGTGTCCTCGGCCCTTCGCCGTCGCGTAGCCGAGGAAAAGCAGGGCACCGGGGCCGTATTGGGGGTGGTACGCGCAGGCGAATTGAAGACCTTCCACTACGGAACGGTTGGCCTAGGTAAACTCCAACAGCCGAATGATCGGTCAGTATTTCAGATCGCCTCGCTAACCAAGATATTCACGGCACTATTACTTGCTGATTGCGTTCAGCGGGGTGAAGTGAATCTCGTCGATCCGCTATCAATGTACATTGCAGTTCCTCCCGCCACCTTCGACGGGAATGAGATCACGCTTCTCGATTTAGCCACTCATACGAGTGGGCTACCACTTCGGCCATCCAGTCGCACCGGCCTCAGTCAAGACAACCCCTACGCCGGCTACACCGAGAGCGATCTTTGTGCTGATTTAGGTCGTGTTCGTCTCACGCGCTTACCGGGGTCGAGTTTTGAATACTCGAATTTTGACTACGCGTTATTGGGTTACGCGTTGTCACAGCGCCTTGGCAAAACGTATGCTGACCTCTTGCGAGCTCGCATTCTTGAACCGCTTCGTATGGACGAGACTACGCTTACTCTATCAACGGAGATGCAGCACCGGGAAATTTGGGGTTACGATGCGGACTTCCACTGGGCTCAACCCTGGGAATTTGGTGCGCTTGCGCCGGCAGGCGGCCTTTTTTCGACGGTGAAGGACCTGTCGAAATTCATGACACTTTGGACAAACAAAGAAAGCGGTCTCCTCTCGCGGGCAGCTTCAATGATGCTGACCGTAGATAGGCCCGGCGATAATACCGATACCAGAATGGGTATCGGCTGGCGGAAGGTCCACCCGGAAGGCCAGAGTATAGCTTGGAGCAATGGAAATGGCGGCGGCGTTCGTAGCTTCATGGGCTTCAACGCCGACACGCGCGTCGCCGCAATCGCGTTTATCAACAAAACATCGGGTTTGGGAGTTGACGATATCGCGCTTGGGATGCTTGCGCCACCTGGCTCGCATGTTCCCCCGTTTTTCTAAAACCCGGGCTGGTTTAAGATGCTTAAATATTAGCTGTAAATAACGGTTACAGGTTCACTTCCACGGCAGCCTGACCGTCGCCAAACCATCTCCCCCATGCCTGCGCGCGTAACGGCGTAGATCGGCAGCGATGCAGGTAGTGAAACGACAACGGCCGCAGTGCGCGGCCGTTGTCGTTAGATCAGGCAGCCAGGATCGTCTTGACGATTCCCGATTCCCGATTCCCGATTCCCGATTCCCAATCCCCAATCCCCAATCCCCAAAATCAATGATCGCTGGAGCGCAGCCCATCCACATCCAGGATCAGCGCCATGCGGCCGTCGCCGATCAAGGTGGCGCCGGCGTAGCCGGGCAGGCCGCGCAGGGCGCGCGGTAGTGGTTTGATCACCACTTCCTCGCGGCCGCGCACCTGGTCCACCACCAGGCCGAAGCGGGTTTCGCCGGCCTGCAGCAGTACCACGGTCAGTAGCGGCGGTTGCTCGGCGGGCACGCCCAGCCAGCGGCGCAGGTCGATCAGTGGCAGCGTGTGCGAGCGACGGTCCAGGACGGCGCGGCCGTCGAACCAGCCCAGCGAGGTCTGCGGTGCGTGCAGCACTTCGACCACGCGGGCCAGCGGCAATGCATAGACGGCTTCGCCGGCCTGCACCAGCAGGGTCGGCAGGATCGCCAGGGTCAGCGGCACGCGGATCATGAAGCGGCTGCCGCGGCCCAGTTCGGACTGAATCTGGATCTGCCCGCTGAGTTCGCGGATGCGCGATTGCACCACGTCCATGCCGACGCCGCGGCCGGAGATGTCGGTGACTTCGGCCTTGGTCGAAAAGCCCGGCATGAAGATCAAATGCAGGCACTCGTCGGTGCTCAGGCGGGCAGCGGCTTCGGCATCGATCAGGCCCTTGTTGCGGGCGATCTCGCGCAGGCGCTCGGGGTCGATGCCGGCGCCGTCGTCCTGGATCTCGATACTGACGTAGTCGCCTTCCTGCTGCGCAGACAGGCGCACATGGCCGCTGCGTGGCTTGCCGGTGGCTTCGCGCAGGGCCGGCGATTCGATGCCGTGGTCGATCGCGTTGCGCACCAGGTGCACCAGCGGGTCGGCCAGGGCCTCGACCAGGTTGCGGTCCAGTTCTGTTTCGGCGCCGATCAGCTCCAGTTCCACTTCCTTGGACAAGGTGCGCGCGACATCGCGGGCCACCTTGGGGAAGCGCGAGAACACCTTGCTGACCGGCTGCATGCGGGTACGCATGACCGCGGTCTGCAGGCGGGCAGTGGCGATATCCAGCACGCTGACCGCGCGATCGAGTTCTTCATCGCGCAGGCGGGTGCGCAGGGTCTTGAGACGATTGCGCGAGAGCACCAGTTCGCCGATCAGGTTGACGATGGCGTCCAGGCGCTTGGTGTCCACGCGCACGGTCTGTTCGGCTTCGGCACCTTTTGCGGCGGCTTTGGGTGCGGCTTTGGCGCCGGGTGCCGGTGCATGGCCGTCGTCATGGGCAGGTGTGGCCACCGCAGCCAATGCGGCTTTGGGCGCGGCCTTGACCGCCGGCGGGCCGCTCTTGGCATCGAACTGCGCAATCAGCGAGGCCGGTGCATGCGGCACGGTTTCGCCCGAGCCCATCGCATCCAGCATGGCCTGCAGATAATCCAGCGACTGCTGCGCGGCATCGAAGTGATGCGCCTGCAACACCGCCTGGCCGGAGCGTGCCATGCCGAGGGTTTCTTCAGCGGCGTGGCACAGCTCCACCATGGGCTTGATCGCCAGAAAGCCGGCGCCGCCCTTGAGCGTGTGGAAGCCGCGGAACACCGCGTTGAGCTGGTCGGCTTCGTCCGGTGCCTGTTCCAGCGCGACCAGCTGTTCGCCGAGGCGATCCAGGATTTCCTGGGCCTCGACGATGAAATCGGCAGCAATATCGTCTGGAACAGCACTCATGGTTACAACCCCAATCCGGACAGCAGGTCGTCGGCGTCGTCTTGCGACACCGCGTGACGGTCCAGGCCCTTGACTGCAGGACCGGCAAGACCGCCGTCGTCTTTCTTCGGCTCGGTGCTCTTGGGCGGCAGGCCGAGCGCACCGAAGCCTTCGTGCACGCGCCGCACGATACCGGCCACGCGACGGATGATCTGCCCGCTCAGGTCCTGGTAGCTCTGCGCCAGCGACAGCTCGGTCAGGTTGTGGCGCATCTTGTCCATCAGCGCGCCCTGGTCCTGATTCAGACCGCCGTCGCGCAGCTGGTTGGCCAGCTCACGGCATTCTTCGACCAGATCCAGCGTGCGATGGCTGGCCTTTTCGGTCATTTCCACCACGTGGTCCAGGCGCGAACACGCATCGTCCAGTTCGCCGGCTTCTTCGGGCACGGTGGGCAATTCGCCCAGCGCCTGACCGAGTTCGCGTGCGAGCCGGCTCAGGCCCTGCATCATCGGACGGGTGCGCAAGGCGGCGAGGTGGTCGACCTCGCGCTTCCAGGCGGCTTCGTCACCGCTTTCCAGTGCGTCGAGCGCGCCCTGCAGGCGGTCGATCAACGCGGCGCGTTCGGCATTGGTTTCCACGGTGGCGTTCATCAGGCGGTCGCCGCCAGACGTTCGAACACCTTGCCCAGCTTTTCTTCCAGCGTCTGCGCGGTGAACGGCTTGATGATGTAGCCGTTCACGCCGCACTGCGCCGCTTCGATGATCTGCTCGCGCTTGGCTTCGGCGGTCACCATCATCACCGGCAGGTGCTTGAGCTTGGCGTCGGCGCGGATGTTGCGCAGCAGGTCGATGCCGGTCATGCCGGGCATGTTCCAGTCGGTGACCACGAAATCGAACGGGCCGGCCCGCAAGGCAGCCAATGCGCTGTTGCCGTCTTCGGCCTCTGCGGTATTGGTGAAGCCCAGATCGCCCAACAGATTCTTGACGATACGTCGCATCGTCGAGAAGTCGTCCACGATCAAAATCCGCATGTTCTTATTCACATCAAGCTCCTAACACTAAAAAATGCGCGAAAAAATTATTCGTCAATTTCGACACCGGCATCGGCCAGTTCGAAGACCTTGAGGCGGCCGCGCAGACGCACCACTGCCTGGCCATGGATCTGGCACACGCGCGATTCGCTGACACCGAGCACGGCGCCGATTTCCTTCAGGTTCAATTCCTGTTCGTAGTACAGCGACAGCACCAGCTGCTCACGCTCGGGCAATTGACCGATGGCCTTGCCCAGCTCGCGGCCGAATTCGCCACGCTCCATCATCTGCTGCGGGTTGGGGCCACCCTTGGCGGTGGTGTCCAGCTCGCCGTGATCTTCGATCCGCGACTCCAGGCTCAACACCTGGCCGCGGGCGGCATCTTCCATCAGACGCAGGTAATCGGGAAGCGGCATTTCCATCGCGGCGGCCACTTCGGTGGCGGCGGCGGCACGGCCGGTGTGCTGCTCGATCTTGCGCACCGCAGCGGCGGCGTCGCGGGCACGGCGGTGCACCGAACGCGGTACCCAGTCGCCTCTGCGAATCTCGTCGATCATCGAGCCGCGGATACGGATCGAGGCATAGGTTTCGAACGAGGCGCCCTGGTCGGAGTCGTAACTGCGCGAGGCTTCGATCAGGCCGATCATGCCGGCCTGGATCAGGTCGTCCACTTCCACGCTCGCCGGCAGGCGCGCGGCCAGATGGTGGGCGATGCGGCGCACCAAATCGGCATGCTGGGTGACGATGTCGTTGGCGTTGGCGTTGTTGCGTTGCACTGCACGGTACTGCGCGGTGGCCGTCGTTGCGGTAGCGGTAGCGGTGCTCATGCGGCGACCCCCCGTTGAATGATGCGTTCGACAAAGAACTCGACGTTGCCGCGCGGCACCGTGGGTGCCTGCCAGCGCGAGGTACGCCGCGCGATTTCTGCGATGGCCAGCGCCGACGGACTGGCGGGGTAGGCCTTGATGACGGGTTGCTGACGCTGCACCGACAAACGCAACCAGTCGTCCTGCGGCACGTGGCCGAGGTAGTTCAGCGACACGTCGCCGAGGAATTTTTCGCAGACCCGCGACAGCTTGTCGTACAGCAGGCGGCCTTCGTTGGGGTCGCGCACCATGTTGGCGATGATCTGCAGACGGTCCACGCCGCGTTCGCGCGAGAGCACCTTGATCAGCGCGTAGGCGTCGGTGATCGAGGCCGGTTCGTCGCAGACCACCACCACAGTGTCCTGGGCGGCCTGGCAGAAGGTCAGCACGCTGTCGGTGATGCCGGCGGCGGTGTCGATGACCATCACGTCCAGGTCGCGTTCCAGTTCGGAGAACACGTTGACCAGGCCGATGTGCTGGGCCGGGGCGAGTTCGGCCATGTGGCGGCGACCGGAGGCGGCCGGAACCACCAACACGCCACCCGGGCCTTCGATGATCACTTCGTCCAGCGTGCAGCGGCCGGCGATCAGGTCGGCCAGGGTGTACTTGGGCGACAGGCCCAGCACCACATCCAGGTTGGCCAGGCCAAGGTCGGCGTCGAGCAGCAGGGTGCGCTTGCCCATCTCGGCGAGGGCCACGGCCAGGTTGGCGGAAATGTTGGTTTTACCCACGCCGCCCTTGCCACCGGTCACGGCAATGGTGCGCACCGGGCCCAAGGGCTCGGGACGGGTCGCCGTCAGGGGGAAGGCGTTGGTCAGCTTGGCGTATTCACGCGACTGCATGGTTGTGCTCCGGAGTACAGGGCTTATCGGCAGCGCGCCGCAAATCTTCAAGGCGAAGAACGAGACTGGCGGCATTGGCGCGGTGCAGGTCGTCGGGGACCCGCTGTCCGTCAGTCACCCAGGTGATGGGCATTTGGTGGTCGACCACCACCGACAAGGCGCTGCCGAAGCGGCCGGTCTCGTCGAGTTTGGTCAGCACCACGCCTTGGGGCTTGGCGTGGGCGAAGCGGCGTACGACCTCGTCGAGGTCGGAAAAATGGGCATTGGCCGGCAGCACCAGCAGCGAGGTGACCTGGTGCGCGGCGCGCAGCCAGTTCAGCTGCGCGGCCAGGGCGCGGTCGCGCTGGCCCATGCCGGCGGTGTCGATCAACACCAGCTTGTAGTCGCGCAGGCGCTCGAGCAGTTCCAGCAGGCTCTCGGCGCTGTCGGCCTCGTGCACCGCGATGCCGAGCTGACGGCCGTAGCTGTGCAGCTGCTCGCGGCCGCCGACGCGCTGGGTGTCGGTGGTGACCAGGGCCACGTCGCGCGGGGCGTGCTGGGCGGCGAAGCGCTGCGCGAGCTTGGCGATGGTGGTGGTCTTGCCGGCACCGGTCGGGCCGACCAGGGCGATCACGCCGCCGCGTTCCAGCGGGTCGACCGGGGCCACCGGCAGACGCTTGGACAGCAGGCCCAGCATCAGCCCGCGGCCGCGGTGCAATTCGGTATCGGCCGGGATCTGCAGGGCCACGTCGCGGATCAGACCGGCGTCGAAGCCGTAGTCGTCCATCAGCTCCAGGGCCTGCGCACGCACCGGGGAGCCACGCAGCCGCTCGTCGGTGAGGCGGTTCATTTCGCGCTCGATCATCTGACGCATCAGCGCCAGCTCACCGCGCAGCTGCTTGAGTTCTTCGTCGTTCTGCGGCACCGGGGCGGCGGCGACCGGCACCGCGGCCAGGGCGACCGGGGCGGCGACCAGCGGCGGCAATGCGGCCGGCGGCAGGATCTGCGGCAGCGCGTCGTCCATGTCGAAGCCGTCGTCGTCCTGCTCGTCGTCCTGCCCGTAAGAGGCGTGGGTGGCGAGCGCGGCGGCCATGATCGGTGTGCGTGCCTGCACCGGGGCAGCGTGCACCGGAGCCTGTACCGGGGCGGTGGTCAGGAAGTCGGCGAACAGCTGTTCCGGCACTGCCGACAGCGCGTGTTCCTGGCGCGGTGCGGCGGCAACTGCAACGGCGTGGGCCAGTGCCTGGGCGGCGGCAGACGGGGCGGCGGCAGTCCGTACCGGTGCGGCGACCGGCGCCGAGCGCGGCACGTTGACCGGCTGGCGCAGCGCCATCGCGGCGATCATGTCGTCTGCGGCGCTGGCAACACGTTGACGCTGGCTGCTGCCGGTGTCGCCGGCCGGCTTCAGCGGGGCGTGGAACGGCGCGGCCGGCCTGGCCGGGGCCTGCTGGGCCGGCGCATGCTGGGCAGGCGCCTGTTCGATCTGTGCCGCAGCTGCCGGAGTCTCGGAGCGCGCGGTTTCCAGAGCGCGCTGCACGAGTTCTTCGTCGTAGTTGCTGGCAGCGACGATCTCGATGCCTTCGGCGGTACGGCGGTTGGACAGGATCACTGCGTCCGGGCCGTGTTCTTCACGCACCATGCGGAATGCGGTGCGCATGTCCGGGGCAACGAAGCGTTTGATTTTCATGCGAAGTGCCTCCAGGAACGGGACCCGCCGGACGCCGGACGGGTGCGCGATGAATGTGGGTGTGTTGCCAGCGTCATGAGTTGCCTGTCCCGTTCGGTTGTTCCAAGTGCTGCTGCTCGCCCCGCAGCGATCAAGCTGACTGCGGTCTCGCCAGAGCTAATGCACGCGGCGTGCCAAAACGCGGTGCCGGTGTTCCGGCGCGGGGATCAACGGGTTGGGGACGGGGCGGACGCGGTGCGTCCTGCCCAGGCGCAAGATTTCAAGTCAATGGATTGATTGACTTTTTTCCGGGAGCGCGGTGCGTTGGCGTCTGCGTGCGGACGGATGCGCTGGCGGGCCGGACGTTGCGCCTGGGGCGTTCGGAAAGCCTCGAAACGGCCAGCGTCGTGCAATCGATTGGAGGTTTGGACGAGTGGCGGCTTTCCGACGCGGTGGTCGGGCGCCTGTCTGCAGCGAGAGGGCCGGGCGTGGGTGGGTTCGTAGGAGCGCACCTGGGCGCGATGGGCCATCTAGGTAAAGCCCTCGCGCCCAGGTGCGCTCCTACAGGTGTCGGCGACCTTGCCTGGTCCGCAGCATGTCATCCGGCGTGTTGTAGGAGCGCACCCGGGCGCGATGGGCCCTCCCGGTAACGCCCTCGCGACCAGGGTCGCTCCTACCGTGATGTCAGCAAGCTTTCCTGGTCCGCAGCATGTTGCGTGTCGTAGGAGCGCCCTTGGGCGCGACGGGCCGTCCCGGTACAGCCCGTCGCGCCCGGGTGCGCTCCTACGAGGTGCGTCAGCCTCAGCTGATCGTGCCGACCAGCTTCAGGCGCTTGTCTTCCGGCACTTCGCTGTACGCCAGGACCGACAGGGTCGGCACGCTGTGGCGGACCAGGCGGGCTAGCGCGGCGCGGACCTGGCCGGGTACCAGCACCACCGCCGGTTCGTTGCGGGCCTCCTGCTTGCCGACGCAATCGGCCAGGCTTTGGTGCAGGCGCTCGGCCAGGCCGGGTTCCAGGGCCACGCCGTTGCCGTGGGTGGATTCCTGCAGCACGCTGCCGAGCAACTCAGCCGATGCAGGCGCCCGGCGTCGCCTGGTGACTGCGCAACGCGTCAGTCGTGGTCTGGTCGCTGCCCCTTGCGGGCCTTGGCGACATCTTCAATGAAGGTGCTGAAGTGTTCGATGACCTGCTGCCAGGCGTTCAACGCAGTCTGCTTCAATTCCGCATCGCCCAGCGGCGCGGCTTCGTCGAACTGAGAATCCGACCGGTGCGTCACATTGCTCTGCCAGGTGCGCAGCAGCAGTTCGGGGTCGGGATGGGTGACGATCAGCATCTGCAGCACGAAATCCATCGCCTGGAAATGTTGCCCATACGCCACATTCTGGGTCGTGATCGAACGGAACGGTTCGTTGAGCCAGAGCGACTCCAGCTCTGGCGGCTCTGGCTGCTGCGTCGCATCGCCATGCGCATCGATGACGCGATTGAGGGAAAGTCCAACCTGCCGCTGCAACTCTTCCACGGCGTGTTGTCTTCGGCGTTCTTGCCAGCGCTTGAATGGATTCATCATCACGCGATTATCCCATGACCGGTCCCGTCTCGCTCGGCGCATTCTGTTTTGCCTGCGCCATCGCCTCCTGTTGCCGTGCGGTCTCCAGGGTCTGTGCCTGCACGTCCTGCATCGTGGCCTGGATGGACGGTGCCGGTTCGGCGAGCGACATCTTCGTGCGCGCGGTGAGGTCGTCGTAGTTCTGCGCGTAAAAGGTGTCGTTGACCACATCCACCCGTCCCTGCCAGCCGGGCTTGAAGCCCCCAAGGTAGACCGCGGCGGTGACCTGGGTGAGACGGTCTTCCGGCAGCGGCGTGCCTTTGTCTTCCAAGCGGCTTTTCACGTCCGCGTACAGCGCATGGCCGGGGTGCGCGGGGTCGCTGAAGGGGCGCAGGGTGGGCGGCTGCTGGTCACGTGCAGGGCTGTCGATGGCGCTCGACGCCTGCTCCTTGTCGCGCTGGGTCTCCCGGGTTTTTTCCTGCTCGGTCAGCCGCCCGCGCTCCTGTTGCAAGGACTGCTCCTGTTGCAACTGCCATTGGTGGTGTTGTTCCAGCGCATGTTGCTGTTGTTGCGTGTGCAGCCCTGATTGCTCCTGAGTCTGGGCTGTTGTTGCGACCTGCGCCGTCGCAGGCGGGAGCATCGCGCCGCGCGTTGCATCATGCAACGGGGGCGCACCGTGCCCCGGCGCCATGTCGCGCTGGGCGATGGCATCGTCGGCATGCTGCTGTACTGCCGCGCGCGTAGCGCGGTCGGCAATGCCATTGACCTCATCCATGCCGTGCATCAACTGGAACGCCTGCACGCCGCGCTCGGTCTGCTGGTCGTAGAGGCCGGTGATCTCAATCGGCGTCTTGACCCGCGCGTTGATGCCGAGCTGGATCAGGCTGGCCTGCAGCGCCAGCACCTCGGTGCCGCGGTCGCCCGGGCGTAATGCGGCATCTTTCGCTTGGGCTTGGGCAGGTGAGGTTTGTTCGGGTGCGGCCTGCTCGCGGGCCTTATGCTCGATGCTCTGAATGTGGTCATCCATACTCGGCACCACCGTTTCGGTCATCAGGTGCCGCTCGGTGGCTTCACTGAAGCTATCGGCGACGTGGTCTGCAAGCATGCCAGTCCTGGCCAGATTGATCAGGCCCTGCACTGTCATGGGGTTGTGAATCGCAGCAGTGCCGACCACGGCCGTCACCGCACCGGCCTGTTTGGCATAGAGCTCAGGCGCCTGCGCCGAGATCGCTTGGGCATACCGCCCCGTCGTATCCAGCGCCGCATTCGCACTGATGCCCACAGCGGCTAGCGTGTCGTGCTCGGCCTGGCCGACTTGCTTGGCGGCTGCTCCCAACGCGTTGGCAGAATCGTGGGTGCGCTGACGAATCTGCTGTGCGTGCCCGGCTGCATCCTGCACCGCCTGCGCTGCCTCCGCGTGACCCTGTCGCTGTGCGGCCGCACCGGCCTGCGCCAGACGTTCGGCCTGTGCATTGGCCTGCTCGCTCAATCCCTGCGGCAACATTCCGCCAAGGCCGCGCAAGGCGGCTGCGCCCAACGAGGCCGCTTCGCTTTCCACTTGCCCCTGCAAACGCTCGGCACCGGCTTGCGCCTGGCCCAGCGCCTGCCGACCCTTCGCAGCCAGTACACCGACCTGCTCCACGCTCAGCGCCGCCGCCGCGCCCAGCACCTGGGTCGTGCCCTGGCGCACCCGCGCGGCGGCCTGTGCCGCGTTTTGGGTCAGGTCGCCGGAGGCGTCCAGCCCCTGTCCGGCCAGCTGCCCCGACTGCGCCACCACACTGCCCAGGTTGCGACCCAATCGCGCGCCTTGCGAAGTGAGATACACCGCATCCAGCGCCGGGCCGGCGAAGTTGGAGACGTCCTGCAACGACAGCAGCGCCGGACGATCTACGATGCCCTCGCCAGTGGCGGCGTGTTGCCTGGCCGCCAGCAGCGGCTGTGCCTGACCTGCGGCCAGCGGCAGCTCGCGCAGCAGTTGCGCGGTGTCGGCTTGTTGCAGCCGGTCCAGGAAGGCATGCACCGAGGGCTGCGCATAGCGCGGCACCCCGGCATCGAGCTGGCTGGCCAGCAGCTCTTTGCCTTGCGGCAGCTCCTTGAGGATGGTGCTGGTTTCCTTCAACACCGCGCCCAGTTCTTCGCGCCGGAACGCGTCCAGCCGGTGGATGTTCTGCTGGATGCCGTCGTTGAGCACTTCGCCGGCCACTTGGTAGGCGATCACGGTTTTTTGCGTGTCGTAAAGCTGTAGCCCGTTTTCCTGTGCGAAGCGCTGCGCGGTAAGTGGATGCAGGCCAGCGGCGTTTAGGGTGGTGGTGCGCATGCCGGTGACCGCGGCAGCGGCAGAGGCCATGCCGCCGCCTAAGGAGTGGCCGGCGAGGTCGAAGTCGAGCCGTTGGGCTTTTAGCGTCGATGCCAATTCCATCGCACGGTCGTAATAGTCCGTTTTCAGGCCCACCGATTGCGGGAAGTTGTTGGCGATGAAATCTTCGCTGCCGGTGTCGCGCAGGCCGTCTGGCGTCAATACCTCGCCGGCCGATCCCTTGAAGACCAGGGTCGGTTTGTAGCCTGGTCCCAGGATCGCCGGGTCCGGGAGGTAGATATCGGCGCGGAAGCCGGAGTTATCCGGCTTCAAGAGATCTCTTATCTGGTCGTTCGTCAGGTTCAGCTGCGAAGCGTACTCGCGCAGCTTGTCGGGATGTTCGCTGGCCCGAATCCATCCGGCATCCGGCCGTCCTTCACCTTTGGCCGAGTCGTAAACATCGTCGGCCAGCCCCGCCATCTCGCGAGCGTAATACAGCTGATTCAGCTGCATGGCTTGCTGCTGGGTTTCAGGGGCGTCGCCTGCACGCAGTTGCTCCAGCAATGCGCGTTGTTGTTGGTGTTTTTCGAGAGTGGGCATCTGAAACTTCCTTCTTCAGCGGTCGATCAAAGGAGTGGGATATCTTTTTCTTCGGAGGGGAAGCCGAAGGCTTTGCGCATGCTGCGGTAATTTTCGGGTAATGGTGGTCGCTTGATGCCATGTTGCAATAACCACTGTTGGCACTTGCGTTGCCAGGTTGGGTCGTCCGGATTGCCGGGATGCCAAAAAACTGCCTCAATTACATATTCATTGGAAGCATCGGCGCCATGCTCAAAGAGCCAATGGACTTGCTGAAAGCCACCGCGAGTCGCGTACTGGAAAACGATAGGCTGATTGCGCGTTTTACCGTTCACATCTGCCCCGCGCTCTATCAGTAGTTTCACGTTCTTCCATTGACTCTGTGTAATGAAAGCTTGGAAAAGAAGGGTCTCACCATTGGAATTGCGCGCATTCGGATCGCCGCCATGATCGAACAATAGCTTCAGATAAATAGGATCCTCCTGCTTGGCCGCCCACACCATCGCGTTGTCCTTGTAGCGCCCTTTGAATCGTGTTGTGTTCTGTTGGGGATGCAGCTTGCGCGCATTCGGGTCGGCCCCATTTTCCAGCATGGCACGTAAGCCTTCCGGGTTATGCGTCATGATCGGCCACATCAACAGCGGATAGCCGTCGGTAGAGAAGATCACGTCGGGATCGACGTGTTCCTCCTTCATCAAGCGCCGCACTTCCTTGACATTGCCATACTCGGCCGCCAATGCCAGCGCCTGTGCCTTGGGATCGGGAAAATACGAAGGCAGCGGGTACGCGGACTGCTGCGCGGTGGCAGGCAGCGACACACCACCGCAACCGGCACAGGCCAGCAACACCGACAGCAACAACACACGCAGAAGACTAGACACATCGCATCCTTATGGCGCGGCGAGGGCGTAGGCACGCCAGCGGGAAGCTGCACGTATCGCTACCATAGACCTTGTAAGTGACCTGAGCGACTATGCCGTCAAGGTTACGGAGCAATCGCTTGCTTCGCCCTGTATGCATACCAGTATTTCAGATGTCAATGCCAAGAATAAAAAATTATAACTTCCCTTGCTGGACATCCTTATGTGTTCTTCCATGAATTGTATGAATGAAGTGAATTGAATAAATTCCAACCAAAGTTCCTGCTGGAGCTAAAAGGCAGCTTAATGCGGAAATTAATTTGAGTGATTTTGGTTTTTTGAAGCGATATAAGGCTCCTGCCGTTACTGTTAGTGTGACGGCAGAAATCACTCCATATGCCATTGCTACGAAGAGGCATGCTGGGCGAAAGAGATAAGGGATAAGGCCGAGGCCCCATGTGATCCAGATACCAAGCTTTTCGCTTTCGCTTAGATTGAGTCGCCAATTAAGCCACTCTGTCCATGCCCAGAGTGTAATGGCAAGTTGACATGTTGCAGCTAGCAAGTAAAGCCACGCAATGCGTCTAGCCTTTTCTCGTGCACCAAGTGCCCAAACGGCAGCATCTGGCAGGTGTGGCTGTTTTGATGAAAGTGGTGGGGCAATGGGGCGATCTGGCTTATTCATAAGATCTTTCCCGGTTTGAGTGGGATGTTGTATGCGTTGATCTTCATGTGCGGTGCAACATCAGTCTGGCGGCCAGTAGCATGATGTATGCTATTAAAATGTAATTACATGTTCGAAAATACTGCTGCAGTTTCATCCTTATAAGCAGGGCAAGTCGCACAGAAAAATATGTGCTAATGCCCCGCGCTGTGTTGTGATTAAGATTTAACCGCTGCTTGGTCGAGCGCCAGCGCAGGCACCGCTACCGGGTCCATGATGCGGCTCTTCAGCAGCTTGTCCTTGAAGAACCAGTTCTTTTCGCAGCGGATCGGCTTGCTGCCTTCGAAGAACAGCAGCTCATCGTTGCCGGGCAGTTCCTTGATTTCCTGCGGAAGCATCAAGGCGCGGCGTTCTTCGGTGTAGTTGTAGGACACGTTGCTTCCGCCACCGCCCTTGCTTGTCGAGCGGTGTTGTTTGCGGATGGTGCGGTAGCCCAGCATGTCGCTGTAGGCATTGGCGTCTTCCTGCTCGCGCGGGGTGAAGGCGATGCTGGCGGCGTGGTTGGTGATGAAGTTCTGGGCATCGTCGGGGCCATAGGTGGCGCGCAACTGCGACTGGCTCTGGATGATGCACAGATCGCGCACGCCATAGCTGGCCGAGATCGAGATGCGCTTGGCCCACACATCGACCCGGCCCATGGCGGTGAACTCGTCCATCAGCATCAGCATCTGATACTTGAGGGTGGGTTCTTCGTTGAGCTGTTTGTCCAGATTGTTGCCGATCACCGAGCTGAAGAAGATGTTGAGCAGCTTGCTGCTCTCGTCCAGCTTCTGGGTCGGGATGATCACGTAGACGGTGGTGAGCCGTTTGCGGATGGCGGTGACGTCGATGTCGGTGGCATTGGTGGCCGCCGCCAGGATCGGGCTCAGGAACTGCTGCAGCGGCGCCTGCATGGTGGCCATGACCGAGGAAAAGGTCTGCTCGGCCAGGCCTGCCAGTGCGCTGAAGGTAGAGCGTGTCTGTGGGCTGATGTATTGGAAATTCTTATGTGTAATGATTTTTTTCAGCAGATCGGATGTGCTTTCGCCACTGCCCCCACCGGTGGAAAAGCGCAGGATGCGTTCGAAGCTGGGAAACACCTCGCTGGTATTGGGGTTTTCCACGCCAGGGAATCCTGTGCTTCGCATGTCGTCCCAGTTCTCGAACATGAAAGAAGCGAACGCCACGAACGCGGCACGCGGCTGGGTCACCCAGAAGCTGTCTTTGCCGGGTTCGTCCGGATACATGATCGCGGCCATGGTCTGGATGGAGGCGATGCGCTCGCGCGGATCTTCCGGCACCAGCGTCAGTGGATTGAAGCGATGCGTTCTGCCGTCGGTGGCATAGGGCGCCCAGACGTAGATCTGTTGACCCTGCGAGGCCCGGTACCCGCTGGTGGCCTTGAACAATTCGCCCTTGAGGTCGAGCACCACCATGGACTGCTGGTAGGTCAGCAGCACGGGGATGGCAATGGAGGTGGTCTTGCCCGAACGGGTGGGGGCCACCACGATCACATGCAGCGCACCGTTGATGTAGATGGAGCGGCCCTTGAGCTTGCCGACCAGGATGCTTTCCGGCTTTTTGTCGAGCATGCCGGCTTTTTTCAGATCCGCGACGGTGGCAAAACTGGCTTCTCCGTGCAGGGATTCCTTCTTGGTCTTGAGCATCGGGATCAGCAGCAGCGCCCAGCCCAGTAACGGCAGACCGAAGCCGATGATGCCGCTGATCTTGATGCGCAGGACGTACGGCTTTACCTGCGGTAGATCGAGCGCTCTCCAATACTCGAGATAGGTCGTCGCCTTCAGAGGCACCTGCAGTTTCAGCAACATCAGCGTCATGAAACCGGATAAGTACACCCCGGCGACCAATGCGAGGATCAACATGATCGCTGCAAGCCCCGCCTTTCCCTTATTACTCATGCGTCCATCTCCATGTGTGACTGCTCCTCGCACGCGCACAGGCAGTGACCGGGATGCAGTCGTTTCCGAACCCGCGCTCATCATAGAGGAGTGCAGCCGGGTCTGGCATTGCGGAGACGGTTGAAAAAAAGGACGCTGCGTGCGTGCGTGCGTGCGTGCGTGCGTGCGATGCGTCAAGTCATCAGCTGATCGTGCCTACCAGCTTCAGGCGCTTGTCTTCCGGCACTTCGCTGTACGCCAGTACCGACAGGGTCGGCACGCTATGGCGAACCAGGCGGGCCAGCGCAGCGCGGACCTGGCCGGGTACCAGCACCACTGCCGGTTCGTTGCGGGCTTCCTGCTTGCCGACGCAATCGGCCAGGCTCTGGTGCAGGCGCTCGGCCAGGCCGGGTTCCAGTGCCACGCCGTTGCCGTGGGTGGATTCCTGCAGCACGCGCTCCAGCTGCGGGGCCAGCGTGTAGACCGGTAGTTCGGCCGACATGCCGGCGATCTCCTGCACGATGAAGCGGCCCAGCGAGGTGCGCACTGCGGCGGTGAGGGTGGTCGGGTCCTGGCTGTGCGGGGCATGTTCGACCAGCGCTTCGACGATCTTGCGCAGCTGGCGCACCGGGATGCGCTCGATCAGCAGGTTCTGCAATACGCGCACCACCACCGACAGCGGCAGCGCCTTGGGGGTGAGGTCTTCGACCATCTTCGGCGCGGTCTTGGCCAGGGTTGCCAGCAGTTGCTGCACTTCCTCGTGGCCGAGCAGTTCCGGGGCGTGTTCGCGGATCAGGTGCGACAGGTGGGTGGCAATGACGGTGGCCGGATCGACCACGGTGTAGCCCATCGATTCGGCATAGGCGCGCTGATGCGGCTGGATCCAGGTGGCGTCCAGGCCGAATGCCGGGTCCTTGCCGGGAATGCCGTCGAGCTGGCCGAGTGCACCGCCCGGGTCCAGCGCCAGTTCGCGATCGGGATAGATTTCGGCGGTGGCCACCGGCACGCCGTGCACCAGCAGGCGGTAGGCGTTGGCCGACAGCTCCAGGTTGTCGCGGATATGCACCGGCGGCACCAGAAAGCCGATGTCCTGGGTGAGCTTGCGGCGCACGCCCTTGATGCGCGCCATCAATTCGCCGCCCTGGTTCTTGTCCACCAGTGGAATCAGCCGGTAGCCCACTTCCAGGCCCAGCGGGTCGATCGGACGCAGCTCGTCCCAGCTCAGCTCCGAACTGGCCTGGGCGGCAGTGGCCGCGGCGGCGGCCTTGGGGTCGGTGGCGGGGTCGCCGGTGGGCGGGATGACCAGGCTGCGCTTGTACATTTTCCAGGCGATCACGCCCAGGATCAGGCCCAGCGTCAAAAACGCGACGTTCGGCATGCCCGGCACCAGGCCGACCAGGCCCAGGATGGCCGCGGCCACCGCCAGTGCGCGGTGCTGGCCGAACACCTGGCTGATCATGGCGCCGCGCATGTCCTGCGCTCGCGAGGCGCGGGTCACCAGCAAGGCCACCGAGGACGACACCAGCAGGGCCGGCAGCTGCGCCACCAAACCGTCACCGATCGACAGCAGGGTGTAGGTGGACGCGGCATCCACAAAGCTCATGCCGTGCTGGAACATGCCCACCGCCATGCCGCCGATGAGGTTGATGAACAAAATCATGATGGCGGCGATGGCATCGCCGCGGATGAACTTGTTGGCGCCGTCCATCGCGCCGTAGAAGTCGGCTTCCTCGCGCACTTCTTCGCGGCGGGCCTTGGCTTCCTCACGCGTCAGCAAACCGGCGTTGAGGTCGGCGTCGATGGCCATCTGCTTGCCGGGCATGGCGTCCAGGATGAAGCGCGCGGTCACTTCCGACACGCGCCCGGCACCCTTGGTGATGACCACGAAGTTGATGATGGTCAGGATCGCGAACACCACGATACCCACCGCGTAATTGCCGCCGATGACGAACTGGCCGAACGCCTCGATGACCTTGCCGGCCGCGGCGTGGCCGTCCTGGCCGTTGATCAGGATCACGCGGCTGGAGGCCACGTTCAGCGCCAGGCGCAGCATCGTGGTCATCAACAGCACGATCGGGAAAATGGTGAATTCCAGCGGGCGCTGCACGTAGATCACCGCCAGCAGCACCATCAGCGAGATGGCGATGTTGAAGGTGAACAAGGCATCCAGCACCGGTGCGGCCAGCGGCACCATCAGCATGGCCAGCATGGCCATCAGCGCCAGCGGGGCGCCCAGGCCGTTGCGCAGCAACTCCATGATGCGACGGGCATTCAGCGGTGCGGGTTGGGCGCTCATGCGCTGGCTCCCTTGCCGAACTCATCCACTTCGAGGGAAGGCAATTCCGGCATCGGGCCGCCGTTCCAGCCACGCAACTGGTAGACGTAGGACAGCACCTGGGCCACGACCGAATAGAGTCTCACGGGAATTTCCTTGCCAATTTGAGCTTCTCTATACAAGGCGCGTGCCAAAGGAGGGGCGGTGACGATCGCCACCCGGTGTTGTTCGCAGACTTCGCGGATGCGGAAGGCCATTTCGTCCACGCCCTTGGCCACCACGATCGGGGCGCGCATCTTGCCGCCCTCGTACTTGAGCGCCACCGCGTAGTGGGTCGGATTCATCAGCACCACGTCGGCCTTGGGCACCGCTTCCATCATCTGGCGCTGCGACATCTGCATCTGCATCTGGCGGATGCGGCCCTTGACCTCCGGGCTGCCCTCGCTTTCCTTCATCTCGCGCTTGATCTCTTCGCGGGTCATCTTGAGCTTCCGCATCCAGTTCCACTTCTGGTACGGCGCGTCGATGGCGGCCAGCAGCACCAGCGCACCGGCGGTGTAGAACAGCAGGCTCTTGGTGAAGTCCAGACCGTTGCCCACGGCCTGTTCCAGCGGCTGGTTCACCAGCGAGCGCAGGCCGTGCAGGCCCTTGGAGATGCACAGGCTGGCGGCCAGCCCGACGAACAGCAGCCGCAGCACCGACTTGACCAGCTCGGCCAGGCTATTGCTGCCCCACATGCGCTTGATCCCGTTGGCCGGGTTGAGCTTGTTGAGGTCGGGCATGATCGCCTTGCCGGAGAAGTGCAGACCGCTCATCAGCAGCGGGCCGGCCAGGCCGGCGGCCAGGCAGATGCCGATCAGCGGCACCATCACCCACAACAGTTGCAGCAGCAGGTCGCCGAAGTGGCCGAACAGCGCCATCGGGTTTTCACGCATTTTCGGGTCCGGGCTCAGCGCGGTCTTCATCCAGACGCTGGCGCCATCGCCGATGCCGCGGGCCAGGGCCATCAGTCCGAACACGCCGGCACCGAACACCGCAGCGGTGGACAACTCGCGCGACTGCGGGATGTTGCCCTGCTCGCGGGCTTCGCGCAGGCGTTTTTCGGTGGGAAGCTCTGTACGTTCGCCGCCGTCTTCGGACTCGGACATGGAGGTGCCGGTGACTTGTCAGCCCTGCCTCATGCAAGCGGCGTTCCAGATTGGTGGGGCTGGGATTGGGGAATCGGGACGCAGCGGCCGCGCGTGGAGCCGCTGGCGGGGTGTTGTAGTTGGGTGGTTAGCGGGAGGGCCGCAGGTCGGGAATCGGGCGCGAGGGCTGACCAACTGCAGGCTGGGGCTCGGCTCGGTTGGCGGGTCGTCGAGCGTGGATGCAGGTCTACGGTCGTTTTTGATGCTTTTTGCTCAGCTGGCCTGGCGGCGCACGCCATCGCGCTGGGCCACCACTGTTGCGATAAAGCGCTCTGCGTCCATTGGCGCGCCCAGCAGATAGCCTTGCAGCTGGTCGCAGCCCAGCCGTTCCAGGGTGTTGCGCTGGGCAGTGGTCTCCACGCCCTCGGCCACCACCTGCAGGCGCATGGTGTGGGCCAGCGCCACGACAGCAGCGACGATGGCGATGTCTTCGGGGCAGGTGTCCATCGCCTGCACGAAGCTGCGGTCGATCTTGAGTTCGTGCGCGGGCAGCTTGCGCAGGTAGAGCAGGTTGGAATAGCCGGTGCCGAAATCGTCGATGGCGATGCGCACGCCCAGCGCGTTGAGCTGGCCGAGCGTGCGCAGGCAGGCGTCGGCGTCGCGCATGGCCATGGTTTCGGTGATTTCCAGGGTGAGCTGGCCAGGCGGAATCAGATGCTCGGCCAGGGTGGTGGCTACTTCGTCCAGCAGGCTGGGCGAGGCCAGCTGCGTGGCCGAGAGGTTCACCGCCACCCGCCAGTCGCCATGCCCGGCCTCGCGCCAGGCGCGCATCTGCCGGCAGGCCTGCTGCAGCACCCAGCTGCCGAGCGGGCCGATCATGCCGCTGCGTTCGGCCAGCGGGATGAAGCTGTCCGGCGGCACCAGGCCGCGTTCGGGATGTTGCCAGCGGATCAGCGCCTCGGCGCCGATCGGGCGGCCATCCTCGGCGCAGTATTTGGGTTGGTAATGCAGCACGAACTGGCCCAGCTCCAGCGCGCGCGGCAGATCCTGCAGCAGCTGCAGGCGCTCGCGGGTGGTGCCGGTCATCGAGCGCTCGAAGAAGCTGTAGCGGTTGCGCCCGGCCTGTTTGGCGTGGCGCATCGCCGCATCGGCATGCGTCATCAGCTGATGCTCGCTGCCGGCGTCGTCCGGTCCGGCGTCTTCGGGATATAGCGCAATGCCGACGCTGCTGCTCAGGCGCAGCTCCTGGTCGCCGACCAGGAACGGCACCGCCAGCGCCTGCAGCAGATGCGCGGCGATCGCGGCGGCGTCCTCGGGGTCGGCGATGTCGGACACCAGCGCGAACTCGTCGGCGCCCAACCGCGCCAGGCTGCCGTTGGCGCGGCGGTGCGCGCTCATACGCCCGGCCACCGCGACCAGCAGCTGGTCGCCGAACTGGTGCCCGTAGCCGTCGTTGACCGCCTTGAAGCCATCCAGATTGATCAGCATCACCGCAAAGCGCTGCCCGTCGTGCTGGGCGCGGTCGATGCTCTGCAGCACGTGTTCGTGCAGCAGCACGCGGTTGGGCAGGCGAGTGAGCGGGTCGTGCAGCGCGGCCAGCACCAGCTCGGCATTGGCCTGCGCCAGCGATTGCGCCAGCACATCGGTGCGCTGCTGGAAGCGCCGCGACAGCACCGAGATCACCAGCGCCAACACCAGCAAGGCCAGCGTCACCACCACCACTACTGCGGTCAGCCATGACAATGGCAACTGCGCGCCGGTTGTGGCGACGCAGAGACTCGCTGGTGCGAGATGCGCGGCAGCCGTGCCGTCGGCCCGGATGCAGCGCGCACGCATGCACGGCGGTTGCGGCACATCGCGCACATCGGCCCGGCAGCCGTTCGCGGCACTGGGGTGATGGGAGTGACTGCTCATGCCACCGACGACGCAGGCTCCTCCGGTTCGATGCGATTGCGTCCGTACCGCTTGGCCCGGTACAGCGCCTCGTCGGCGCGCGCCAGCAGCGTGGCCGCCGTGTCGCCGATCCGGAACCAGGCCACACCGACCGAGCAGGTCACCGGTAGCGGGCGGGCGGTGCCCACTTGGTACGGGGCCACGCTGAGCTTTTCGTGGATGGCGCGCAGCCGGTGCTGGCTGTGTTGCGACATGCCCGGCAGCAACAGCAGCAATTCTTCGCCGCCGTAACGGCCCACGCGGTCCGAATCGCGCAGGCAGGCGGTCAGCCGCGCGCCGACCTTGGCCAGCACCGCATCGCCGACCAGATGCCCGTGTTCGTCGTTGACCAGCTTGAAGTGGTCCAGGTCGATCAGCACCACCGCCAGCGGATGCGCACCGTGGGCACAGGCCTGCAGTTCTTCGGCCATCGCCTCGAGCACGCCGGAGCGATTGAGCAGGCCGGTCAGCGCGTCGTGGCTGGCCTTCAGTGCCAGCGCCGCGCGGGCGCTTTCCAGCTCGCGTTTTTCACGCTCCAGCTGATAGGTGCGCTCGGCGACCAGCTCGGCGAGCATGCGCTCGCGCGCGACCAGATGACGGTGCCGCCAGCGCCACAAACCGGCCAGCAGGGCGCTGCCGATCAGCAGATACAGCGCGATTGCCGGCGGGCTGCGCCACCACAGCGGCGCCACTGCGAACGGCAGGTCGGCGATCGGCGAGGTGGTGCGTCGGTAGCGGTCCAGCAGCTGCACCTGCAGGCGGAAATGCCCGGACGGCAGCGGCGGTTGGTCGATCGACAGCGTGTCGCTCTGGATCCATTCGTTGTGCAGACCGAGCAGGCGATAGCGCACCGTGAGCCGGCTGGGGTCGTCGTAGACCTCCATGCTGGACAGCTCGATATGCAACGGCCTGTCGCTCCAGGCGAGCAACTGGCCGCGCTGCACCGGCACACCACCGCGGCTGACGCTGTCGATACGCACGCTGGGCTGGCGCTGATCGAACAGGCGCGCCGGGTCGCGCAGATGGCTCACCCCGCGCGCGGTGCCGATCCACACCGAGCCATCGGGATCTTCGGCAAACGCCGCTTCGGACACGTCGTCCCACAACAGCCCCTGCGACTGCGACAGATGCGCCCAATGCTCGCCGTCGTAGACCTCCACGCCGCGTGCGTGACCCACCCAGACCCGGCCGACGCTGTCGCCGCGTAACTGGTACACGCTGACGTCGGCGAGCGCTTCATCGCTGACCGCCTGCAGATCCACTTCTTCGTCCAGCAACAGGCCGTGCCATAGCCCGGCGCGATAGAACGCCAGCCACACTTCGCCGCTGTCGCTGATATGGAATTTGCTGATCCACGGATCGGAGGCGCCGCCATTGACCTTGACCTTCACCTTCGACCAGTGCGCGCCCTGCAGCCGGAACAGGCCATTGGCGCTGGACACCCACAACGTGCCGTCGGCAGTCTGCTGGATATCGGTGTAGGCAATGGCCGGCATCTGGCTCACCAGGTGCAACGTGCCGCCGTCCAGCGGCCGTTCGAGCGCAAACAGGCCACCGGCAGTGAGCACCCACAGCCGGCCCTGGCGGTCGATGATCAGACGCCGCCCGGTACGCGGAAGTTTGGCGACCTCGGCGCTGCGGCCATCCGGCCAGTTGCGGCGCACGAAGCCGGCCGAGTTCAGCGTCCACAGGCTGCCGTCGGCACTGCGCGCCATGCCCACGATCTGGATCCCGGAGTGGGGTAACGCAGCAACGAAGCGCCCTTTCGGGTCGGCCTGGCGACCTACGCCATGTTCGTTGCCGACCAGCAGCGCGCCCTGCGCATCGCGGGCGATCGACCAGGTCGGCGCAACCGGCATGCCTTGCGAGGCGTCCCAGTTCTCGATCCACTCGTAGCCGGCCCAGCGCACCAGGCCTTCGCCGTCCACGGTCATCCAGATGTCGCCGTCGCGGTCCACCACGATGGCATCGCTGCTGCCCGGCGGCAGCCCGTTCTCGGTGCCGAAACTGCGCCACTGGCCGTTTTCCCAGCGCACAAGTCCGTCGTTGCGGCGCACCAGCACACGTCCCTCGCGGTCGAGCACCAGCGGCGCCTGTTGCCCGACGGTGCTGCCATCCAGCAACGGCAGCGGCCGCACGCTGAAGGTGCTTGCGCCCGGTGCGCGGTAGAGCAGGGTGCCGGTGCCACGTACCGACAATGCGCCGTCGTGGTCGCGCAGCACGCTGTACCAGCGATCTTCCGGCACGCCTTGTTCGGGCCCGTACACCTGCACCTTGCGCTGCGCATCGATGGCGCATAGCCGCTTGGCACAGCCGGCCCACAAGGTGTCGCCATCCACCGACAGGCTCAACACCTTGGACAACTCGGGCACGCGCACGCGGGTGGCGGTATCCAGCAGCGGTTCGCTATGCCAGCGGCCGTTGCCGCGTGCACTCAGCCGCTCCAGCGTGCCGCCATTGGCCAGCACCGTGCCCCACGGCGGGCTGGCCAGCAGCATGCCTTCCTGCAGATGCTCGGCCTCGTACGGCGCCAGTCTGCGGAAGCCGTGTTCGTTGCCGACGAACAGCGTCTGGAAGCCGGCCACCCACAACGTACCGTCGGCGGTTTCGGTCATCGAGCTAATCGATTCGTTGCGCAGGCCATCCAGCACCACCTGCTGAAAGCTGCGCCCATTGAAGCGATACAGGCCGCTTTCGGTGCACACCCACAGCAACGTGGCGCGGGTCTGCAGCAGGCAGGTGCCGGCCAGCCCGAGCAGACCCTGGTCATGGGCGTAGCGGCGAATGCTTGCGGTCTGCGCGCCGGCCAGATCGGCCAACGACAGCAACGCCAACAGCAACACCGCGGCAAACGGCGCGCGCCGGCTCGACGACCTCCACTGGCGGTACTCACACCCCACGAGCGTTGCACTCTCCCACGCGTCGGCAGGTGTGGTCCGCGCCTTGCGCGGGTGTCTCACGCTTGCCATGGGCGGCCCCCATAGTAGGCCGCAGTAAACCGACTAACGGCTGTTCACGCGTGTTTCTTTAATGCGCGCAGCAACACGATGGCGTGATTGCCGCCCGGCAGTCCATTGCATGCGAGCTCGACAGGCGCTGGCATCGGTTTGCCGGCAGCGCAGTCGAATCGAGTTGTGCGTTCGCTGGAACGCCGCTTTCGATGTATTTCAAGGCGCTTCGGCGCTAACGCTCAACTCTCAGCGGCGTGCCCAGACGCGGTGTGGTCGTAGTCGATGCGATTGCGTCCACTGCGTTTGGCGCGATACAGCGCCGCGTCCGCGCGTGCCAGCAACTGTTCCAGGGTTTCGCCCGGCTGAAACCAGGCCACGCCGATCGAGCAGGTCACCGCCAGCACGCTGCCGTCGATCGGGTAATCGCCGCAGATGCCGCGATGCAAGGCCTGCAAGCGATGCGTGGAGTCGGCATTCAGACCGGGCAGCAGCGCCAGCAATTCCTCGCCACCGTAGCGGCCGATCCGGTCGTCGCCGCGCACCAACGTATCCAGGCGCCGGCCGACCTCAGCCAGCACCGCATCGCCGGCCAGATGGCCGTGTTGGTCGTTGACCAGCTTGAAGTGATCCAGGTCGATCAGCACCACCGCCAACGGCTGCGCCTGGACCGTGGCACGCGCCAGCATGCCGCGCAGCGCGTGCAAGATGCCGGCGCGATTGAGCAGGCCGGTCAGCTCGTCGTGGGTGGCCTTGAGCGCCAGTTCGGCGCGCGCGACTTCCAGCTCGCGCTTGTCCTGCTCCAGCTCGGCGGTGCGTTCGGCCACCAGTTGCTCCAGCTCGCGTTTGCGCCGCAGCAGTTTGCGCGTGCGCCAGCGCAGCAGCACGATCACCGCCGCGATGCCCAGCAGCACGTAGCCGATCAACGCGGGAATGCCACGCCACCATGGCGGATGCAGCACAAAACGAAAGCGCGTGATCGGGCTGCTGCTGCGTTGATAGGCATCCAGCACCTGCACTTCCAGCGTGTAGGTGCCGGGCGGCAGCAGCGGATAGGTCAGATGGCTGAGCGAGGTGGTGGTCCAGCGCGCCTGATGGCCTTCCACCCGGTAGCGGAAGCTGATCCGGTCGGCGCCGCCCTCCACACCCGGCGTGGCCAGATCGATATCCAGCGGAATGTCGGACCACTCCAGCGCCGCCCCGGCGCGTACCGTCTCGGTGCCGCGCCGCACGTGCGCGATCTCCACCTGCAGCGGTTGTGCGGCGAACAACCGCTGCGGGTCGAGCAAGTGGCTCAGCCCGCGGCTGCTGCCGATCCACAGGCTGCCGTCGTCGTCTTCCAGAAACGCGTTGGACGACAGGTCGTCCCACAGCAGGCCCTCGCTGCGCGTGATACGCGACCAGCGGCCTTGCTGATACAGATCCAGCCCCTGGCTGCTGCCGACCCACAGCCGGCCCTTGCGGTCGTGGCGCAGGATGAAGGGCATCACCTTGGAGATCAGCGGGTCGTCGACCGTTTGCACCGATAAGCCGCCGTCGGCTTGCAGGCGACCGTGCCAGAGCCCGGCTTCACGCAGCGACAGCCAGATTTCGCCATCGGGTGCGAAGTCGATCTGAAACATGTCCTGGCTGGGCAGCGAGCCGCGCACCGGCACGCGCACCCACTGCGTGCCCTCGCGGCGATACAGCCCGTCGCCGGTCGCCGCCCACAGCCGCCCCTGGCGGTCGACATCGATGTCGCCGACAAACTTGCCTTGCAGCGCCGGCTCGAAGTTCAGCGCATAGGGCGGGGTGGTCTGACCGCGTGCCAGCCCGCGCGGGGTCGAGATCCAGACCGAACCGGCGTTGTCGAACAGCAACTTGTAGCCCGGCCTGGGCATGTCCATCACCACGCGGGTCAGCCCGGTGTGCGGATCGCGCCGGGCAATGGCGCCGGAAAAGTACGACACCCAGGCCGCGCCATCCGGTGCCACCGCAAGGCTGAGCGTTTGCGACAACGGCTTGCCGCTTTCCAGCAGCCACGGCTGGGCGCGCTGGGCATGCCGGGGCAGCAGGGCGGCGCCGCCATCGGCACCAACCGCGAGCATGCCGTTGGGCAGGCGCTGCATCGCCCAGGTCGGCGCCGATGGCATGCCTTGCGGCTCGGTCAGATGCTCGATGCTGCCGTAGCCGAGCAGGCGTTGCACCCCAAGCCCACGCGTGCCGATCCACAAGGTGCCGTTGCTCTGCAACAGCAGTGGGCCGACCATGGCATCCAGCTGCAGGCCCTGGTCGGGGCCGATGTCGTGCCAATGGGTGCCGTCCCAGCGCACCAGCCCATGATCGGAGCGGGTCAGCATGCGTCCGCGCGCATCTTCCACCATGGTGGTGGCACCGGACATGGTGCTGAAGCTGCTGTGCGCGCTGGCCGGATGGGTTTGAAAGCGGCGCGCGCCCGGCTCGCGCGACACGATGGCGCCGCCGCCACGCAGCCACAGCCGACCGCCGCGTTCGCGAAAGATCACCCGCCAGCGCCGCGCTGGCACGCCATCGGCTTCGGAGAGGGATTCGACCACCTTGCCGGCTGCATCTAAACGGCAGACGCCAGCGCCGCACGACGCCCACAGAAACTGCCCATCGGCCAGCAGGGTGCTGCCCGATGGCTGCAGGATTCCATCGGGCGTTCGCAGCGGCAGTGGTTGCACCTGCCATTGCTTGCCCGCGCCCGGCGTTACCGCCAGCAGCGCCCCTGCGCTGATCACCGCGACCCCATCGCGGTAGTCGGCGATCACATTGCCGGCATCGGCGCGAATGCGCTTGCCCTCGCGCAGCACCTGGACGAACTGCTCGCCGTCCCGCACGAACACGCCATTGGCGGTGGCCACCCACAAGCGCCCGGCGCTATCCAGCGTGAGGCCGCGGGTGAAGCGCGCGTCCAGGCCCTGATCCTGGCCGACGGCAATGAAGCGCTCGCGCTCGAACCGGTGCAACGCCAATTCGGTGGCCACCCACACCACACCACGGCGATCCTCGACCAGACCGGTGATGGTCATGCCCTGCAGGCCATCGGCCTGGGCGTAATCACGGAAGCTGTAACTCTGCGCCTGCACGCTCGCGATACTGGCCAGGCCGGTCACAAGCAGGCAGAGCCATGCCCATGACGCAATGCTGCGCATGGCAAGACGAGCGAACAGCGCAGACACGTTGGGCATCGGTTCCCGCAGGCGTGGCAGTGAGGATGTGATGACTGGCGATTGGCGTCGTCAGTCATCCTGTGGCGTTGACGGCTTGCCGGCCAAAAACTTGAGGCAGTTCACACTTACGTTGTCAATGCTTTGGCGGCGTCGAACGCAGTGTCGAACATGCGCTGCACGGGCGGTGCGAATTCGCTGGCAAAACTGGAGAGCAGAAACAGGCCCAGCAATACCGTCAGCGGCAAGCCCAACTGCACCGGATTCAACGCCGGCGCCGCCTTGGCCAATGCGCCGAAGGCCAGGTTGACCGCCAGCATCGCCACCATCATCGGCAAGGCCAAGGTGAGTCCGCCGCGCAGGATCTGCAGGAACAGCGTCGGCGCCACTTCGGCAAAGGCGGCCGCATCCGGCACTGCGGTGCCGATCGGCAAGGCCTTGTAGCTGTCCACCAACAGCGAGATCACCGCCAGGTGCCCGTTGGCCGCGAAGAACAGCAGCCCGAACCCGATATAGAACCACTGCGCGATCACGCCGGACGTCACCCCGCGCAGCGGATCGGACATCTGCGCAAACGACAGACCGGTGGATTGCGACACCAGTTCGCCGGCCAACGCGCCGGCCTCGAAGATCAGCTTGAGCATGAAGCCCATGCTGGCACCCACCGCCAGCTCGCGTGCCACGCTGAGTACCGCCTGCGCGGTAAAGCCATCCCACTCCGGTACCGGCGGTAGCAGCGGCGCCAGCACCATCGACAAGGTGCCGGCCAGCATCACCCGCACCCGCCCGGGCACCGCACGCGTGCCGATCAACGGCATCGCGGTCAGCAACGCGCCGGTGCGCAGCATCGTCCACATGATCGCCCCGACCATCGCGAACGCGCGCTGGCCGTCGATCACCATCTGGGTGGCAGCATCCATCCGATCTATCCCGCTAACCGATCAGATGCGGAATGCGCTGGAACAGCGCAATGGTGAACTCCACCAGATGCCCCAGCAGCATGCTGCCGGTGGCAAACAAGGTGGCCGTCAGCGCAACGGCCTTGGCAACGAAGGCGATGGTCGGTTCGTTCAACTGGGTGGCAGCCTGCACCACACCAATCACCACGCCGACCACCAGCACCGCCAGCAACATCGGCCCGGCAATCCACAGGACGGTGACCAGGCCACCACGCAATTCAGTCAGGGCGATTTCAGGGCTCATGGAGGGGTCTGATGCAAGTGGGGTGCCAAAGGACGGGATTGGGGATTGGGTATTCGGGATTCGGGAATGAGATTTGAGCTGGTGCAGCGGTGTGTGAGCTGACGAACGTGCGATCTGCAGACACTAGCCCCTCTCCAGCGGGAGAGGGGTTGGGGTGAGGGTACGAGGCGAAGCCGCGCGTGTTGTATGGCTCCGCTAGCTCTTGCTCAGCTGTGGGCTTCGGCTGCTATTGGCTGCACTGGCTATCGTTGTGGCTGTTTGCTCTCCGGTAGCTTTGGCGTTTACTGCTCGGCCTCGGGACCTCACACCGAATCGGCAAGCCGGGTAGACATCCCGGCAGTGCAGCGCGCATGCAAACCCCGCGGCTACGACGCGTTGAAGCTCGCTGCCAGCGTGCCCACCACCAGCACCCACCCATCCACCAAAATGAAGAGCAGAATCTTGAACGGCGCCGAGATCAGCATCGGCGACAGCATCATCATGCCCATCGACATCAGCACGCTGGCGACCACCAGATCGATGATCACGAACGGAATGAAGATCAGAAAGCCGATCTCGAACGCGGTCTTCAACTCGCTGGTCACGAACGAGGCCACCAGCACCGGGAACGGCACTGCATCCGGGCCGGCGTACTTACCGTCGCCGGCCATGCCGGCCAGGGTCATCAGATCGGTCTCGCGGATCTGCGCCAGCATGAAGGCGCGTAGCGGCTGGGTGGTGAGCGTCCAGGCGGTGGAGAAATCGATCTGGTTGTTGAGGTACGGCGACAGGCCGGCGCCCCACATCTTTTGCCACACCGGCATCATCACCAGCGCGGTCAGGAACATCGACAGGCCCAGCAGCACCTGATTGGACGGGGTCTGGCCGGTGCCCAGCGCCTGGCGCAGCAGGCCCAGCACGATGGTGATGCGGGTGAAGGCGGTCAGCACCAGCAGCATCGACGGCAGCAGCGTGATCGCCGTCATCAGCAGCAAGGTCTGCAGCGGCAGGCTTACCGGTTGGTCGCCGATGCGGCCAACGCTCACGTTCGGCAACGAAGGCAACTGATTGGCGCCGGCCGGAGCGGGCGCCGCGGCGGGAGCGGCGGCCTGAGCCATCGCCGGCAAGGCGGCAGGTGCGGCGGCGGCCAGCAGCGGGCAGCTCATCACCAGCAGGATCAGGATCAGGCGCAGGCTGCGCCCCCAGCGATTCCAACGACTGAACATGTCACGGGTCCTTGCGCAGCTTCTGTGCCAGCAGCTGGGCGAAATTGGGGAGTTGCTTGAAGTTGGGCAGGGTGGGGGCAGGCGTGGGCGGCAGCGGTTCGGGCAAGGTGTGCAAGGTGCTGATGCCGCCGGCGGTGACGCCGAGCAACAACTGCTGGCCGTTCACCTCCACCACCACCACGCGTTCCTTGGCACCGACTGCCAGGCTGGTCACCACGCGCAGGCCCTCGGTATTGCGGAAACCGCTGCCGGGCAGGCGCTTGAGCAACCAGCCCAGGCCGACGATCAGCGCGAGCACCAACAGCAATGCAAAGACCGCGCCAAACAGGCTGGGCGAGGACGGTGCCTGCGCGCCGACCTGGCTGGCCTTGGCCGCGACCGGCGCGGCAGTGGCCAGCAGGCCGATCACCGCAGCCTCCGGATCCGTTCGCTGGGGCTGACCACGTCGGTCAAACGGATGCCGAAGCGGTCGTTGATGACGACCACTTCGCCATGCGCGATCAAGGTGCCGTTGACGTACACGTCCAGCGGCTCGCCGGCGCCGCGTTCCAGTTCCACCACCGAGCCCTGGTTGAGCTGCAGCAGGTTGCGGATCGGGATGCGCGCGCGGCCCACTTCCAGCGACAGCGTCACCGGCACGTCCAGGATGACGTCCAGGTTGAGGTCGGTGGCATTGAGGTCGCGCTCGGGCTGCAGGCTGTCGAAGGTGGCGGGCGCGGCGTCGAGGATGTCGGAGTTGATCATTTGCTGGGGTCCTGGGATGGAACGGCACGCGGGGCTTGCACGCCGGGCGGGCGTACGGCGGTGATCTTGACGGCGTTGTTGCCATTGGAAACGCCGAATTCGCCGGTAAACAACGGGATTTCTTCCACGCACAGCGGCACCTGTGCGGGCAGGTCGATCGGCAGGATGTCGCCGACCTTCAGACCGGTGAGCTGGCGCAGACTCATGCGCTTGCTGGCCAGCACGCTGGACAGGGTGACCTCGGCGGTGTCCAGCTGCTCGCGCAGCATCACGTTCCAGGAGTCGTCGCGGTCGTTGCGGTCGCTCTGGATGCCGGCATCGAGCAATTCGCGGATCGGCTCCAGCATCGAATACGGCAGGGTGATGTGGATCTCGCCGCCGCCGCCTTCCAGCTCCACATGGAAGCGGCACACCACCACGTACTCACGCGGGGTGACGATATTGGCGAAGTGCGGGTTGATCTCCGAGTTGATGTACTCGAAGTCCACTTCCATCACCGGCGCCCAGGCTTCCTTCAGATCGGCGAAGGTCTGCTTGAGCATCAGCTGCACCACGCGCATCTCGGTGGCGGTGAATTCGCGCCCTTCGATACGGGTGTGGTAACGGCCGTCGCCACCGAAGAAGTTGTCCACCACGGTGAACACCAGGGTGGGTTCGAACACGATCAGGCCGGTGCCGCGCAGCGGCTTGAAGCGGATCAGGTTGAGGTTGGTCGGCACGTACAGCGAGTGCATGTACTCGTTGAACTTGACCAGATCGATGCCGCGCACAGACAAATCGGCCGAACGCCGGATCAGGTTGAACAAGCCGATGCGCCACAGCCGCGCAAAGCGCTCGTTGACCATCTCCAGGGTCGGCATGCGCCCACGGATGATGCGGTCCTGGCTGGACAGATCGTACTGGCGCGCCTCGCCGGGCAACGGCTCCGGCTCGGTGTTGACCACGCCCGAATCCACGCCGTGCAGCAGGGCATCGATTTCGTCCTGGGAAAGCAGATCGCTGACGCTCATGGGCGGTGCCTTACTGGGTAACGAAACTGGTGAACAGCAATTCTTCGACGCACTTCTTGCCGGTCTCGCTGGTCATGACCTTCTGCGCTTCGACCAGTGCGGCTTTCTGCAGCTTCTGCTTGCCGACCAGGTCGGCCACGTCGGTGGCCTTGGTCTGCGACAGCAGCATCAGCAGATGTGCGCGGATGGCCGGGGCGTTTTCGGTGATGAGCTTGAGTTCTTCCGGGTCGCGGGTGACCAGCTGTACTTCGACCTGCAGGTACTGCGGGCCATCGCCGGGGTCGGCCAGGTTGACCACGATCGCCGGGTCCATCGGGAAGTACTGGGCCGGCTTGGGCACTTCGGCGACCTTGGGCGCGGCGTGCTTGCCGCCCTTCTCATCGCCCTTGTGGCCGAAGAAGAACCAGGCGCCGCCGCCAGCGGCCGCAAGTACCACCACACCGATGGCGATCAGCAGGATGGACTTCTTGCCACCCTTCTTCTTTTCGCCTTTCTCGTCTTTGTCTTCGGTCTTCTTGGGTTTTTCGGCGGCTGCCACAGTCTGCTCCAGGGGAATGCTCACCCTGTGGATGCAATTGGCATGCCAAAACCGCGACGGTTTCCTGGCGCGGCCTGCGCGCCAACACGAAAAGCCCCGCAAGCCTTGCGCTGCGGGGAGGCGGGGGGCGCGCGCATCACGCCGACGCGCGGTTTTCAGTCGCGCCGGGGTGGATCCGGCGCAGTACTTCAGGCGTAGGCGTCCAACAATCCACGCTGGCGTAACACCACCGACGGAATTCCGACGGGCGGGCTGTCGTCCAGGGTAAGGCCGTTGCCATCGCGCCCACTGCCGTTGCGGTTGCCGGCCTGGCCCTGCTGTTGCTGGCCCACATCGGCCTGACCCAGCTGGAAGCCGTTCTGGCCGAGCATTTCGCGCAGCCGCGGCAGGCTTTGTTCCAGCGCCTGGCGCACCTCGGCGTTGGCCGAGGTGAAGCTGGCGCTGACCTTGTCGCCATCCAGATGCAGACGCACCTCGACCGGGCCCATCTCGTTCGGGGTCACCTTGATGTGCGCGTGACCGATCTTCTGGTCGGCCAGCCAGCTCATACGCGCGCCGATGGCATCGTCGAAATTGTCGCTGCCCATCTCCGGGGTCGGGGTGGGCGAGGCACTGAACACCGGCGCCGGATCCTGCAGGCGACCGAGCGTGGCTGCCGTGGTGGTCGGCAGCACGAACGCCGGGGCGTCCGGGCCCGCCGTGGCGGCGGCGTCATCGGCGCTTGGGTCCAGTGCCTTGGTCGCCATGCTCATCAACGCGGCCGTTTGAGCGTCGCCGCTCAAGGCGGTGACGGAGGTGGGCTTGGCGCCTGCGGCGGCGGCCGGTGCCAGCGCCCCCAACGCGGGCAGGGCGGTGCCGGTTGTTGCCGTTGCGGCAGGTGTGGCGGCATCGGTGGGCAGGGCGGTTGCACTCGCCGTGCCGCCCGCTGCGCCGGCCATGCTTGCGGTCAAGGCCGCTGCGGCAGCAGCCAGTACCTCACCACCGGGTAAGGCTTGCGCCAGCAGGCCCATGCCGAAGCCGCCCAGACCTGGCGGTGGCCAGGTGGAATCGGTCGCCGTGGCTGCCTCGGCCGGTGCGTCTTCGCTGGCAGTCGCGGGTTTTGCGTTCTTGCCGGTCTTGGCGGTGCCTGCGGCAGAGCTACTCTCGGCTGTAGCTGATTCTTTGGTGGAGCCCGACTTGGCGGGCTTTGCAGCCTTGCTGTCGCCGTCCTGCGCACGCGGCCGTGCAGTGGCATCGCCGGCTGCATCGTCGCCGTTATCGTTGTCGTCGCGCTGCTTGTCGGACTGGCTGGGCTTGGGCGCGGCCTGCTTGGCCGGCACGCGCTCGGGCGCCTGCGGCGGGGCCTGGTTGGGCGTGTTGGCCGGATTGAGCATGCGCGCGAACTGGTCCTGGCCGGCGTCCGGCTCGGACGACGGGTCGCTATAGCTGGATTTCTTGCCGGTGCCGGCAAGCGCGCCAAGGCCGGCGGCAAAAGCGGACAGGGGGTTCATGCGGATTCTCCGTGGGTATCTTCGCTGCGGGCCAGGCGCGAGCGGCGCGCGCCGAGGTCGTCCATCTCACGCTGGTCGCGGCGTTCGATCACCTTGTTCTCCTGTGCGCGGTAGCTGGCCGCCAATTGCTCCAGCACCTGTTTTTCGCGGCTGGCCAGCAGCAGGCGGGTGCGTTCGGCCTCCACCTTGTTGCGGTTGCTTTCCACGGTCTGCGCCTGCTGCAGCACCGCGCTGTCGAGCCGGTCCAGAAAGGCGCGGCGGTTGGTCAACGCCGCGGCGCTGGTGCCGGCCATATGGCTGTTGGCGTATTCCTCGGCGTAGCGGCGCAGTTCCTCCAGACGCGACTGGTGCGTGTCCAGGGCGCGCTGACGCTCGGCCAGATCGCGCGCGATCTGGTCTTCCTGTTCCTGGGCGCGGCGCAGCAGTGGGTCGATCCGTTTGGACTGCATCATGGATTAGTTCTCGGGTTCGACCAGCCGCTGCAACGCGGACAGGCTGTCGGGCAGGTGGGCGGCCTTGTGGACGTCCTGTCCGAGGAATTCGACGATGTCCGGCCAACGCGCCAAGGCTTCGTCGGTGGCCGGGTCGCTGCCGCGCTGGTAGGCGCCGATGGCGATCAGATCGCGGTTGGACGAATACGCCGAGAGCAGCCGCTTGAGCTTGCGGATGCGCAGGCGCCAGGTGTCGTCGGCGATGTCCTGCACCACACGGCTGACTGAGGATTCCACATCGATGGCCGGGTACAGGCCGCTGTCGGCAACCCGACGCGAGAGCAGGATGTGGCCGTCCAGAATCGCACGCGCGGCATCGGCGATCGGGTCCTGCGGGTCGTCGCCTTCGGTCAGCACGGTGTAGAAGGCGGTGATCGAACCGCGGCCCTTGGCGCCGTTGCCGGCACGTTCCACCAGCGCCGGTAATTTGGCGAACACCGACGGCGGGTAGCCACGGGTGGTCGGCGGCTCGCCCACCGACAGTCCGATCTCGCGCTGCGCCTGGGCGAAACGGGTCAGCGAATCCATCAGCAGCAGCACGTTCAAGCCCTGGTCGCGGAACCATTCGGCGATGGCAGTAGCGCGGTAGGCGCCATGCAGACGCGCCAACGGCGGGCGGTCGGCCGGGGCGGCCACCACCACAGCGCGGCGCAGGCCTTCTTCGCCCAGGGTGGTTTCGACGAAATCGCGCACTTCGCGGCCACGTTCGCCGATCAGCCCGACCACGATCACGTCGGCCGAGGTGAAGCGGGTCATCATGCCGAGCAGTGTCGATTTACCGACGCCGGAGCCGGCGAACAGGCCCACACGCTGGCCGCGGCCGATCGGCAGCAGCGCGTTGATCGCCCGCACGCCGACGTCCAATGAGGTAGTGATGGGCTCGCGCGCCAGCGGGTTGATCGACACGCCGGCCATGCTGACGCTGCCTTCGCCGCGGATCGGGCCCTTGCCGTCGAGCGGGGTGCCGTCGCTGTCGATGACGCGGCCGAGCAGGCCTTCGCCCACTTCCACGCCGCCGCGGCGGCGCGAGGGGACCACGCGGGCATTCGGCAGCAGGCCATGCAGTTCTGCGCTGGGCATCAGATAGGTGCGTTCGCCGGCAAAGCCGACCACTTCGGCATCGACCCAGCCGCCGTCGACTTCGACCTTGCAGGTGGCGCCCATCGGCGCTTCGCAACCGGTGGCTTCCAGGGTCAGGCCGACCGCGCGGCGCAGGATGCCTTCGCGGATCAGGGTGCGGCCGGCAGTGGGCTCCAGTCCCAGCCCGCTCAGGCGCGTGGCCAGGCGCAGGTTGCGCGCGTCCAGCCAATCGGCCGGGGCTGGGGTGGCTGCCAACACGTCGCTCACAGGCCCGCTCCGGATTTGCGCATGACGGTCTCCAGCGCGGCCCGCAGGCGCGCATCCAGTGTTCCATCCACGCGCACGCTTTCGGCGTGCACGCGCAGGTCGCCGCGGCTCAGGCTCAGGTCCGGGGCCACGCGGGTGGTGCTGCTGGGTGCCAGATGCGGCAGCAGCGCGGTGATGTCGTCCGGGTGCAGGCGCACCTCGACTTCGCGACCGGCACTGCCGACCGCGTCGATGGCTTCGTGCACCAGATCGGCCAGCAGCTGCGGTTCGACCTGGTAGGCACGCCCGACCAGGGAACCGGCGATGCGCACGGCCAGCTCGCCGAGCGCGCCGACCACTTCGTTCTCCAGCCGCGCCAGCGGGCGGGTGAAGTTGTCCAGGATGCCGTCGATCTGCGCAGTCAACCGGCGCACCTCGGACTGGCCCTGGGCGAAGCCTTCGGCATGCCCACGCTCCAGACCTTCCTGACGGGCGGCGTCTTCGATGGCCTGGATCTCTTCCAGGGTCGGCGGACGCAGCACCGGCTCATAGATCGCCGGTTCGTCGAAGTCGGTTTCCGGCAGCGCCGGGGCCATGTGCAGGTCGGGGGCCAGCCAGCGGGTGACGATGTCGTTCATACCATCGCCTCCGCACCGGCGCCGCCCAGGCTGATGGCACCTTCGTCAGCCAGACGGCGGACGATGGTGAGGATTTCCTTCTGCGCCGCTTCCACGTCGGCCAGGCGTACCGGGCCACGCGCTTCCATGTCTTCGAGCAGGATTTCGGCGGCGCGCTGGGACATGTTGCGGGTGATCTTCTCGCGCACCTTGGTGTCGGCGCCGCGCAGGGCCAGGCCCAGGCGCTCGCCGGAGACTTCGCGCAGCAGCGTCTGCAGGCCGCGGTCGTCCAGGTCCACCAGATTGTCGAACACGAACATCAGGTCCTGGATCTTGCTGGCCAGGTCGGCGTCGATCTTGCCGATCTCGCCCAGCACGCCCTGCTCGGGGCCGGTGTCCAGGAAGTTGAGGATATTGGCAGCGACCTTGATGCCGCCCACGTTGGACGACTTGAGGTTCTGGTTGCCGGAAAACTGGCGCTCCATGATGTCGTTGAGCTCGCTCAGCGCATTCGGCGGAATGCCGTCCAGGGTTGCGATGCGCAGCAGCACGTCGGCGCGGGTGCGCTCGGGCAGCAGCTTCAGCGCTTCAGCGGCCTGGTCGCTGTCCAGATGCGCCATGACGATGGCGATGATCTGCGGGTGCTCGTTGCGCACCAGGTCGGCGACCGCGCGCGGGTCCATCCACTTCAGGGTGTCCAGACCGGTGGTATTGCGGCCGAGCAGGATGCGGTCGATCAGGCCACCGGCCTTGTCGGCGCCGAGTGCCTGGATCAGCACGTTGCGGATGTAGTCGTCGGCCCCCACGCCCAGCGAGGTCTTGCCGGCCAGTTCGCCGTTGAAGTCGTCCATCACCCGCTCGACCTGGTCGCGCGAGATGCCGGTCATGGTGGCCATGGCGATGCCGATCTTCTGCACCTCCTTGGGGTCCATATGCTTGAGCACTTCGGCGGCGTCGCTTTCCCCAAGCGACAGCAACAGCACGGCGGCGCGCTGTACTCCGGTCATCGGCGGTGTTTCAGGCTTCACTGGCGACCCATCCCTTTACGACTTGTGCGACACGTTTTGAATCGGCTTTGACGGCTTCGCGTGCGACCCGCATGCGTTCTTCGTAGGCGTCCGGCAGGGCGATCGGGACTTTCTTGTCCTGACCGAGCTGGGCGGTGTCTTCTTCCAGGCGCGGCATCAGGTCGTCGTCATCGACCATCCGTACATCCGCGCTCTGCGGAGTGCCATCCTTGCCGCCCTTGCCTTGCTTGTCCTTGACCACGGTCACGCCGGTGAGCTGACGCAGGGTGGGGCGCACCACACCGAACAGCAGCGCCAGCACCACCACCGCACCGACCAGCAGGCGCAGACCGTTCTGCACGCGCGGGTCTTCCCACCACTTGGGGCCCTCTTCGCCGGCCACCGCTTCACGCACGAACGGGGCATTCATCACCGACACCGTGTCGCCACGTGCCGCGTCGAACCCCACGGCCTGCTTGACCAGACCCTCGATGCGGGTGAGCTCGGCGGCAGTCAGCGGCTGTTCGACGATCTTGCCCTTGGCACCGGGGCGCGGCACGTTGTCCAGCAGCACCGCCACCGACACCCGCTTGATGCGGCCGGCCGGCTGACGGGTGTGTTGCAAGGTGCGGTCCAATTCGTAATTGCGGGTGGCGCTCTTGGAACTTTCGGTCGGCGCGGCAGGCGCGGCGGCCTGGCCATTGGCAGCGGCCGGGGCGCCCGGTGCGCCGGCAGTGGCGTTGGCGGCCGGGGCCGGCGGCTGGCCGGGGCTGTTGCTGGTGGCGCCCGGGGGACCTTGCGGGCCGGTGGCGCTGGTGCTGGTGTCGTTTATCTGCTCGCTGCGCAGCTTGGCCGGCTCGCCGTTGTAGAGCTCGCGGGCTTCTTCGACCACCGAGAAATCCATGTCCACGCTGACTTCCGGGTTGACCCGGCCGGCGCCGGTCATCGGCTCAAGCAATTCGCGGATGCGCTGGTTGTAGGAGCTCTCTTGGCGACGCACCTGTTCGAACTGGGCGGCGTGCTGGGCGGCGTCGCTGTTGGGGTCGGCGATGGAGAGCATGCGGCCGCTCTGGTCGACCACGGTCACGCGCTCGGGGGTCATGTCCGGGATGCTGGAGGCGACCAGGTTGACGATGGCGTCGACCTGATTGCGTTCCAGGCCCTGGCCGCCGCGCAGCTCCAGCACCACCGAGGCGCTGGCCACATCACGCTGGCGTGTGAAGGCGCTGGGCTTGGGAATGGCCAGATGCACGCGGGCCTCGCGCACCGGGCGCAGGGTGCCGATGGTGCGCGACAATTCGGTTTCCAGGGCGTGCTGGTAGCGGGCGTTTTCCACGAACTGGCTGACGCCGAAGCCGGGGTCTTTTTCCATCAGCTCGAAGCCGCCGCCGGTCTCTTTACCGGTCAGGCCGGAGCCGGCCAGCTTCAGGCGGGCATCGTACAGACGGTCCTGCGGCACCGAGATGGCGCCGGTGTTCTGGTCGATCTTGTACGGGATCTGCGCGGTACGCAGCAGGTCGGCCGCTTCGGCATTGCCCTTGTCGTCCAGGCCGGTGTACAGCGACTGATAGCCAGGTTTCTGCGACCAGTAGAACACCGCCAGACCGGCGCCCACCGCCAGGGCGATCATCGCCATCATGGTCAGCTTGCGGGTGATCTGCAGGCTGCGGACACGGTCGAACCATTGCCCGGCCTTTTCGGCATTCTGGTTGATGTTTTCTTTGGAAATCGCGAGTGCCATGTGTCGTTAACCCTTACAGCGGCATGTTCATGACGTCCTGATAAGCCTGGACGAGACGGTTGCGGACTTCCACGGTGGCGCGGAAGGCCACCTGGGACTGCTGGGAGGCGACCATGACCCGTGCCAGATCGGCACTGGGGTCGCCCATTTCGAATGCTTTGGCCAGCGCGCCGGACTTCTGCTGGGCCTCGTTGACGCCGCCGATGGCGCCGCGCAAGGTCTCGCTGAAGCTCGGTGCCTGGGTGGCCGGGGTGCCCTGCGTGCCGGCCAGCCCCTGGATCTGATTGCCGCGCGCCGCATCGCCCACCGCGCCCATCGGGCCTTGGCCCATCTGCGTCTGGTAGCTGCGGATCTGCGAGAGGATGGAGGTAACGGAATCGCTCATGGGTGCGGTCAGCCAGGGAGGCATCCACACCAATGCAAGCGGCGTGCCGAAACCGCGCCGGGATTCCGGCGCCGGGGCGGGGAGGGTGCTGTCGCTGGGCTGCGGGGCGGTCTGCGGCAGCGATTTCTCTGCGCTGGCGACGCGGGCACCTAAGTGTAGAGTCCGGTGCTTCTTTAGCCGGGCCTTGTCGACACGGCGCGCGTCTGTTCAGCCGGTTTGTCCAGCAAGACGCGGGCCTGTCTGGCGAAGAGCAGCCGATCTGCGGGTTTGCTGCGGGGCCCTTGCCCGCCCACCATCGCGGGACACGCTGCAAGTACGTCCTTGTAAGCTCTTACGCGGCATCCATGCCGCGTAAGGTCCCGCGACGGTGGGCGGGCAAGGACCAGCCGAGGTGGTCGGTGTGCAGGGTGTAAGCAATGCATGACGTGCTTCTGATGCGCTGGATCTCTGTAGTTGCGGCCCGTACTCGCAAGCCAATGCAACCTGCGAGATGGCCCGCCTTTTACTTGGCTACCGATCAACTTCCTGGTGCGGTGTCCTCGCCGCTTGCGGGACCGTGTGGCGGCATGGATGCCGCCACCGAGCCCCCAGGGACGGGTTCACGGCGTGTCCCGCAAGCGGCGATGGCACCGCGCGCTCGACCAACCAGGCTTTTGATCTATTCACTTGACTGTAGCTAAACGACGCTACGACTCGATATCTGTGCGGCTGTGAGCTGATTGAGTCGGCGGGCTTGGTTTCGATGACAACGTGTCTTAACACTAGTGCATGCACCCACGCACTTGACCAGCTAATCCGGCAACCACGCCTCACGCCAGCGATCGAGATTGCTGCCGGTCAACATCCAGTCGCGGCGAACGACTTCACGCAATGCCGCGCCCTTTGCCGCTGCAGCAGCCGGGTCGGCCAGATGCTCGCGGATCGCGCCGATCCAGTCGCGGTAGCGGTTCTTCACCAGCGTCACCGGCAGGTTGCCTTGGTAGCAGCGCACGTCGCTGGCGATCACCGGGTAGCCGCAGGCACCGTATTCGAGCAGGCGCAGGTTGCTCTTGCACGCGTTGAACAGGTTCTGCTCCACCGGCGCCAGGGCCAGATCCAGATCCAGCGCGGCCAGCGCGGCCGGGTAGTGATCGATCGGCACGCCAGGCTGGAAGTGATGGATGTGCTGGCGTAGCGCGAACGGGTACATGCCCATGAACACCCAGTCGACCTCGTCAGCCAGCTCGCGTACTACATCGGCGATCAGTTCCAGGTCGCCGGTGTGGCTGGCGCCGCCGGCCCAGCCGATGCGTGGGCGACGTCCGCGTTCGAGCGAACGCTCCGGCAGTGCGTTCCACCAGTGCGGCGGCAGGCGGTTTTCGGCCACGCGGATATCGCTGTGCAGCCCGGCAAACGCCTCGGCCAGCGCCGGGGTGGAGACCACAAAGCGATCCACCAGGCCCAGCCCGCGCCGCACGGTCTTGAGAATGTCCTTGGGCATGTGCTCGCGGTGGGCATTCTTCAGCGGCAGGTTGGGCAGGTAATCGTCCAGCTCGTAGACCTTGAACGCGCGCGATAACGCCTTCATGCGGCGCATCGCCTCCAGCCGCGCTTCGCCCACCTGGCGTTGCAGGATCACCACGTCGGGATCCTGACGCGCCAGCTCGCTGATCTCCAGATAGCCGTTGAACAGCACGCCTTCCACCATGCCGCCCTCGCGTAGAGCACGCAGCGGCTGGATCACCCGATAGTGGCCGCAGCCTTCGATATCGGCAGGTAGCGCGATGACCGTCGGCAGTGGTCGCCACGATTGCAGCGGCCGCCAGCTGGCACGTGGGTCGGCCAATTTGAAGCCGGCGCCGGGGTCCAGCGAAAAGCCAGGGTTGTAGGCCGGGTCGTTGGCCATCGCCGGCAACCAACGTGCGTACATCGCCTCTTCGTCGAGGGCAGTGGCGGGCGCTGCTTCGGGCGGGTCGATCAACACCTGCGCGCGCGCGGCATACACATTGAGATAGCCGGCCTGCTGCAGGCGCAGGCACAGATCGACATCGCTCCACTGCGCCAGTGCCGGCTCCAGCGCAAAACCGCCTGCGTCGATAAACAACTGACGCGGCAGCATCAGGCATTCGCCACTGAGTGCGCTGTAGTTCTGATCGAGTTGCAGCCGCTGTAGATAGCCGGATTCGTCGAACGCAGCGCCTTCGAATGCGCGTGCTGCCGGTGCACCCAGGCCCAGCAGTAGACCGGCGTGATGCACGGTACCGTCGCCGCGCAGCAACTTGCCGGCTACTGCGCCGACCTCTGGCCGCAGCGCATGGTTGAGCAACTGCGCCAGCCAATCGGCCTTGATCGCTGCCGCGCCCGCTGCCAGCCACAGCAGCAGGTCCCCATGTGCCTGCTCGGCTGCGGCATTGCAGGCCGCCTCGCGCGAGGGTTCACCCTCAAAGTGCAGCACGCGGATCTGCTGCAGGCCGAGGTTGTCGATGCCCGTCAGCCAGTCGCGCAGCTCCGGCTCGGTGCTGTCGCCGCGATCCAGCAGAAGCAACTCGTAATGCGGATAGGCGGTATTGGCGAGCACGCTTTCCAGGCAACGCTGTACCTGCGCGAGGCGTCCATCGACCAGCACCAGGATGCTGACCAAGGGCTGCGGCGCATGCTGGTAATCCACAACATGGCGGCCGGGACCGTTGCTGCTCACCACCGCTTCCACATAGCCGCGCGCGGCGAGATGGCGGGTGATGGCGCGTTGTTCGTCCTCGTCACTGTGCCGGGAGGTGGTGGCTGATGCCACAAGTAAGGGTTCGGCGATGTGTTGGATGCAGGCCAGGCCGTAGCGCTCGACCAGCCCAAATTGGTAATCGAGCTCGAATGCGTCGCTCGTTTCGGTTGGAAAGCCGCCATCGGCCAGCAACGTGCGGTGCCGGAACAGCCAATGCCGCGACATCGTCGATGGCGCGCTCAACAGCATGTCCAGATACAACGCCGGCCGCATCGCCAGCCCCAGCTGACCGTCGTCCAGCGCGACCACTTCGTCGGCGTAGACAGCCTGGCAATCGTCCGGCAGAGCGAGCATCTCCAGCGCCAGCATCAACAGGCCGCTGGCAGTGAAGAGGCTGCCGGCTTCGACCAGCAACACCCAGTCGATGGACTCCTGCGTGGCGATGGTCCGATTGAGTGTGGACAACAACCCGTCGGGGCCGACCAACACACCGCACTCCCCATGCTCGGCGACCTGCTGCGGCGAGCTGCTGAAAACCCAGGTCTGCTGATTCCGATAACACGCCACCGCCGCCAGACTGGCCTGAGTTGCGGCCACCGCTGCCGCATCGCCATTGCTGTCGACCAACATCACTGCGATCTGCGGGCCGCCTGCATGCGCCTGCAAGCGTGCATCGATCAAGGCGCGTTGGACCTCGCTCGGATGCCGCACGCCCAACCAGGTGGACGGCGACACGCGCTCGGCCATGCCGGCGCTTTGCATCAGCGCATTGACCAGATCCACCGACTTGAACACCCGCGCCTTGTGCGGGCTGAGCGGGGCCACGCGCACCTGGCGATTGTCGCCGTTTTCGCGTCGCCAGCCGAGTTGGCGGATGCCTTGGCGCAAGTCTTCATGGCCCTGATCGCCGATGCCGGGTTGATCGCGGCCGGCCTGACTGAACTGCGCGCTGGACACGCGAAAATGCGTGAGCGTGCTGGACAGCAGAGCCAGGTTGCCGTGACGCAGCAGCTTGACGTAGATCGCCAGATCGCCAACCCAATGGATGGCCTTGCCGTTCAACATCATCAGCTCGCCACCCAGCGCCACCAGGTCGGCGCGCCGTGCAAGCACGCAACTCGGCTCGCCGATAAAGTTGATGGTGTGGTCGGCCAGGAACGACACCAGCTCCGGCCCGTCGATCAACACGTCTTCGTCGAACGGGAAGCTGGTGGCCAGGATGTCGGGCAACGGCGCACCGTCGTCGTCGATGCGCAGCCGGCACGAGGACGCCAGCGCGGTGCCAGGATTGCGCTCCAATGCGCTGACCAGCTGTGCGATGCAGTCCGGCTGCAGCACATCGTCGTCGTGCAGGAACTTGACATACTCGCCCTGCGCCAGGCCGATGCCCTTGATGGTGCTAGCGAGTTCACCAAGGCGGGTTGTATTGCGGTGGTAGCGGATCGGAAAGGGGACGTCAGCCAGCCTCGACGCCAACACGGCCTCGATGGCGCCATCGGCGTTGTCGTCGCAGATCACCAGCTCTAGCGCCGTGTAGGTCTGCGCCAGCACGCTGTCCAAGGCCTGCGCAAAGTGCCGGGGCTTGTAGGTCGGCATGACGATGCTGACCAGGGCGTTCGAAGGTAGTGGAGCGTCAGGCATCTGTGTGATGAAGGCTGTGGCGGGGGAGAGTATTACGGTCAAACTGTAGGGGAGCCATCGTGCTTGGGTCCGCTCGGTCGACCCGGTTTCTGCTCGTAGAGGCTTCGAGCTAGCGAATAGCGAACGCTGCAGTCAGATTTCCGCAGTGTCGGTCTGCTTTAGAGGAGTGGCAGCTTCTCGCCGCGCAATCAAATTCAGGTGCCAAGGCTCGCTGTCCGGGCCTTCCGTCAGTCTTTGCACATCGGTGAAGCCGATATCGGTGAGCAGGGACATCAGAGATTGCTCGGTGTAGCCCCAACGATGCGCATCTTCCCTACTGCCTCCGCGTGCCTCGTCGCGCCAACCCCAGAACCCGGCGAATGCATGCAAGTTCTGGTCCGCCAGGGAGCTGCGCTCCAAGCCGAGAAGTTGGCGCGCATGGAATGTAATGTCGGGGACAATCACATGCAGCATGCCCGCGGGTGCAAGTAGCGCGTGCCAGTGCGTCAATGTGGCAAGCGCATCATTCGGATCGAGATGCTCCAACATGTGCCGGGAATAGATCTCCGCAACGCTACCGGGAGCAGCGATCCTGATCGCTCCTGCATCACAAACGTGGTCGGTAGCTTCAGTCTGCCTGGAATCAATATTGATATAGCCGTCCAGTCGTTTTGAAGCACACCCGACATGTAGCTTGAGCTGATTCATAGGTTGCTGATCACACAGACAATGTGAGAGGCGTTGTCGTGCCGAATCGAAATATCGTAAATGCGATAGTCGGGAGACTGTTGCAGGAAGAGATGCAGCCAGACGTCCGGCGGAAAGATCGAGACATGGCTATGACCATCGTCGTAGCAGGCGATGACATGAAAATTAAAGCGAGCTGTTCGGTGCAAAGATCTTGTCAACTCGGCTAGCTCATGGGGCTGGATATGCTCAAGAACATCGGCAGAACAATTAAGGTCGACATGCTCCAATGTAGAACTGGTTAGATCCTGTTGGGAAAACTCGATGTTGTCGCCTTCTGGAAATTCCGGCGACCTGGCCCAATCCAGGCCGATAACGCGAGGCACGGACTTCGCGATTTCGGCGACGAAGGCACCATTTCCGCAGCCAACCTCTCGCACGTTCGCAAACCGACGTTCGGCAAGAAATTTGGTATACGGCATAAGCCAGTTGTTGCGTTGAAACAGCGGATTGTTTTCATGCAGACGTTGGTAGTACGCCGCGTCCAATACCTTGTTTGCATATTCGGCAGGAGCGCTATTTGCGCTTAAAGCATGCCCGATCGATGTGTAGGTCGCAGCGAGCCTTGTATAGAGCGAAATGGAAAGTTCTTTGTGAAGCGCAGCGTCTTTTGAAGTTCCGCGCTTTATTCCTCCGTTCGTGGATGCGCTACCGCCCTCAATCGTGCTTTCGATCTGTTCAAGACGCTGATGAACCAGTCCTCCCCCCGAGCGGATAAATGCCTCAGCCGGAAAGCTGCGTTCCCAAAGCATGACTTTGGAATAGTCCCACCAATGGTCGAGTGTTTCGCGAGCATGATGATGTGCCAATGCGGGCAAAGCGGGGAGGCGTGGTGCTGCACGTTCGGGGCATAACAACTGGTTCCAGAATGTTGGCGAAAGCAATGTCTGGAAATGGATCTGCTCGTAGGCTTGGCTATCGTCGTGACCTTGCTGGGCAAGCGGGACAAATGGTTGATAAAGCATATGGGCGGTTTTATCGAACCATTTGGCTTCTTGCAGTAGGCCCGATGAAATGCCTACCAGCTCAACATTCTCGCGCGTACCGAGAATCTGGTAAGCATTGTGCAGGCAGCGGATCGGGGATTGGCCGGTGATTCGCTGTAGCGTTGCCATCTCCTCGCTCGCGGCATCTTCGGCCATAGGATGCGCTTTGTACAGAAGACGCCTGCCTGCGCATAATGTCCGCAACTGATCAGAAAAGTCCGCACACTTTAATACATGTCCGTCAGCAGAGATCAATGATGCATCGTATGGCGCCTGACCGACAAAGACGATGCCGCCGTCCAGTGGAGTAAAGGAATAGCTGCGCTCGTCGTGCAGGCGGCGCTGATGCATTCGCACGTTTGCTGCAAGTGTTGCGGCTTCGAGACGTAGTTCCTCCGAGGTAACGGTATGCGTGGACACACGCTTGGTCATCAACTGCTGCGAACTACGCAGCGCCACGTACAGATCACGCGCGAAGCGAAGCGGCGAGACACGGATATCGAGGAAAGGGATGCTCGCCTGAGTGCAAAAATCCATCAGCCATGGCGGCATTTCAAGTGAAATTAGTAGGTCGCATGGTGGTAAGTGTTGCTTCAAATATTCTTCAGCCCGTTGCGGCAGCTGGTAGTAGTGCTTAGACCAAGAGCCAGAATCGGAAAATGCGAGTCGGCGAAAATAATCCAGATCAAAGCTCTGATAACGACAGTAGTCGCTATCGAGCGCAAAGCCGATCTCGATTCCTGAGCCCTGTAAAATAGGCTCTCTGATCAGATCGAAAAAAGCTTCCGGAAAGGCGCGCGTATCTCTCAGTAAGTCCGGAACAAGAATGATGCTGGTGGTCATCTTAAAATTTATCCAGTGCGGGCGCTTTGGCTATTCGACATGGAGAATAGTGTTGTAGAAGAAAATTGTCAGCGCCCCGTAAAATTGATCCAGCCATGGCCGGAGGCCTCCGAGGATTCAGGAGGGGCGGAGTTGAAGAGAAAAATTCGAGGGCGTCAGTCATCGCTCTATCTTTTCCAAATCGCAAATCTCCTTGGCTTACTCCGCCCAGGGCGGCGGTGCGGCACCGGCGACGGGCGATGCATACAAAACGAGGTCGTAGTAGTGGGCGGGAGAGTGCTGGCGTAGACGGAAGTGATAGCCATCCACCAATTTTTCCAGTTGCCCCACGATATCCAGTAGATCCTGGGCGTAGTGGTACACGCAAATAGCCATACGGGGGCGCTGGGTACGGATGAGGTGAGATGCGCCTTCAAGTGCCCTGGCTTCAAACCCTTCGATGTCCAACTTCAGTAGCGTTAGCCTTTCCAATTCGTCGTCCAGGCGTGTAGTAGCCACGGAGATACCGCCATCCGGCGAGACATGGCTGGAAACGGTGCCGGTCTCCTCGAAGCGCAGCGTCGTCTGTTCGTTGGAGATGGCTTTTTTGATGGCCTTGAAATTGTGCCGGGGAAGGGGGATGGCGCTGGCGATGCCCTCTAGTTTCTGGAAGTTGATGCTATCGGGTTCAAAGGCGGTGATGCTTTCGTAGGGAAGCGCAGGCGATTCCAGGCCAGCACCAATGGCGTAAATTCGAACGCGAGTCACTACACGAAAATGCCCGTGTCTGGTGACTTCAGTCGACGCGATACTTGCAACTCCGGTAGCAAACTGGATAAGTCCTGCAGTTCCTGCAGCAGTGCGATGCTGCCGTGATCGTAATCGACCGCACGCACCGTACGGAAACGACCATGTGCCTTTGCAATCTGATTCATCACCTCTGGCGAGTGATTGGAAAAAATGACGATCAGCGCATCGTCGATCGATTCCTCCTCCAGCGCCGAAGGTGATCTGACTGGTAAGCCATGGACGGTCGTACCCTGATTCTCCGGCCGCGGGCAGATGGTGTACTGCAAGTTCAGCTGTTGGCTGACGCAAGGATAAAAGTCGCGGAAAAACTGCCCCGCGCCCCAACCGATTAGCTTGGTCTTGGCTGGATCCAGTCCTGGATATTTGATGCTGGCTCACGCGATGGAGCCGGTGGCTAGCGCCATGGTGATGAGTTCCTGTTCTCGGCCGCAGATAGGAGTTGCGGCAAACGTGTCCTTAGTTCCATGTGGCTACTCTGGCCTTGGATTAGGCAGGGCCTTTGCCAACATGAGCGCACTTGCCTGGAAGCCATCTTTGCGACATGCATTAATGCAGCCACCAAGGCAGACCGCTCCTGGCTGGAATAGACAGCGATACGCAAAGCGGATCGTTCAATAAAAATAGAGACAGGTATCCCAGCGATCCTCGGTATGGTGGCGCAGGCCGATACGGTAGTCGTCGCGAATGTTTTCAACTGCATCAACCAGGTCAAGCAGGTCCGAAGAGCGATGGTAGGCAGAGATCGCCAGAGTTGGACGTCCCTTTGCGATGTGCGCGCTGGCACCGCGTAACGCACCCAACTCGGCACCTTCAATGTCCATTTTTATCAGTGTTGGTGTGCGATCGAGCAGGTCGTCCAGACGGCGCACTGGGACGTTGTGGCAGTGTGCCTGCCCCGACGGTACCAACACCAGTTGGCCACCGTGTCCGCCCTCGTGCAGAAACGGCAGTTCGCCGTCGGCTTCTCCCAACGCGCAGGGTATCAACTCGATTTGACCGTCATCGCTATGCAGTAAAGGCCGGCTCCGAATGAACTCCTGCAGCGTGCTGCCGTTGATCTGGTCTGGCTCGATCATCCAGATTTTTTCAAATCGTCCATCCACGCTGTCGAGAAACGCGCGGCTCGATTCGGCGATCGATGCACCGCAGTCGGCGAAGCATTCTTTTAAGCCCGGCACAAACAGGCCTGAGCGGAAATACAGACTCGAATACGGCTTGGCTGCGTGAAGGACCCACTCCGGGTTACAGGTCAAATGCGCCAATAACACACTGAACAGGGTAAAACGCGAATAAGGGTCGTCAAGGCGGGCAGCCAAAGCATCGAAGCGCGGCAAGTTGCACACGATGTAGCTACCCCAGTCGCTAACGCGGTGATCGCTGCACGCTGTGATGCCTAGCCAGCGGATAGCCTGCTCGTAGTTGAGCAGAGGGATCTTGTGCGCAAGCGCGAGATGTTTGAAGTAGCGGCGTGAGTAATCGAAGCGACACGTGTTTACGCAGACAATTTGGCGCGTACTGGCCCACTCGATCAGGGTAGCGGAGCTGATAAACGGGATGCCGTGGAAAGTATGGCCACTGTCGACCTTGTAATCGTCGACCACGCCAACAATGTCTACCCGCGCTGCGGCTTCTCTTACGAATACGTTTCCGAAGAGTTTGCTGCCGAGCAGCACTACCTGCACCTTCTCGCCTTTCTCTTTCAAAATTCGACGCGCTTCTTGCGGTACGCAGAAATCTAGCTCGCGCACATACGAATCGGCGTAGGCAGCAAGGCATTCACGCAGGATGCGATCGTCCCCGTTGGGATCGATGCTCATCCGGGGATATTTATCCAGCGTCATGACATATTCTCGAGAAAGTGGAGGTGAGCAAACCTGTCGTCGGGGCTGCCCGGATGATCAGGCCAATCATAGAATGTGAGCTCCCTGCGGCATCAGCGCATCGTGAAAAGAACGGTCCGGCAGGTTGGCCGGCAGCGGACCTGGCAACAGCCATTCGCAATGTCGACCAACCTTGGTGCCTGCGCCTGCGATACTGCCGCTGCCCAGCGTGCTGCCTTGCCCGATGTCCGCACCGCGCCCAATGGAGACGCCGGCATGCATCGTCGTGCAGGCACCCAGGTGGGCATCGGACTCGATGACAACCTGGCGGTCGAGCCAACTGCCAACGCCAATGCGTGTTCCAGCAGCCACGTTGCAGCCGGGCCCGATGTAGACATTGCCCATCAGACGCACATCGTCGTCGACGATGGTCGTCGGCGAAACCAGGTTCGCCAGTCGATAACCGGCAAGCCGCAGCTGCGCGATCAGCTTGTGGCGTGTGTAGTTCACTGCACGCGCGTCTAGCGCGACGAAGATTTTCGTGTCAGTCGCCGGAAACTGAGCCAAAATCTCGCTCAGGTCGAAGTTGTGGCGGTCTGCCGATTGCAACGCAACGACGGTATGCGCCAATCCACATGCGCTTGCCAGGCGCACCGCATGGGCAAGCGCATCGTCCTGCCCTAGCAGCAGGAGCGACGTCACGGCGCGTCCTCCAGCACCGCATCACGGTACCAACGGTGCTGGCGCACTAGTTGAATCTCGTAATCGCCGTGCATGATGAGGTCGGAGTGCGGTCCAAAACCGGCCTGCATGCGTTCCAGCAAGGCGGTGTCCTCAGCAATGACCGTGCGCTCACCTCGGATCAGATCGCTTAACAGGGCCGTGAAGTCGGTGCGCTCGTGCTTGCGTTGTGCCGTCATCACCCAAAGATGGTAGTCGGTTTCCGATGGCGACACCGGATCGTATTGCTGCAGCAGGAAATAGTCGCCCCGAACGCTGCAGAAGTTGACGTTCGGGTAGACGAACCAGTTGTAGTAGGCCTCGTCCTCGCCATAGCGATCGCATAGCGCACGAAACCAGCTGTTTTGCGCGGTGATGTGTGCCTTGACCGGAAAGCTGAGCTCGCTCAACGCGGGAACGGCTTGCGATCGCAGCAGCTGTTTCACCGGCGAAGCATTGTCGGATGCGGACTCTTGCGTACGTGCCGCCTTGTCCGTACTCGTCATCAACGGGCCAAAGGTCTTGGGATGAACGAAAGGGACATGGTTGTAGTCCTTGACGTTCTCCATATTCAACTTCCAGTTGTAGCGCACCCGATGGCAGCTATAGATGATCTGCGTATCCAGATGCGAGGACGCCAGGCGGAGCTGCTCCAGATACTCGGGTGAAAACTGTTCGGTCAGCGGCAGCGGCTGCTCGGCGAAATTGACGAACAACAGCTGGCCGACTTGCTCGATATGCAACTTGCGCAGGCAGATGGCGTCCTTCTCTTCAGCGGTGAACTGGTACAGACCTGGGTTGGGCAGCCCACGCAACTCGCCTTCCGGCCCGAACGACCAGGCGTGATACGGGCATACCAACGGTCGCTTGCCATGGCTGTCGATCTGGATGGCCGATTGGCGATGCGGGCACTGATTGATGAAGGCGCGAATGCCGGCATCGGTGCGCTGTACCAGCACCGGCACGCCGGCCACCTGGCGCGCGAAGAACTGATTGCGCTCGGACACAAGCGAAGAAAAGCCTACGAATGTCCACAACCGGCCGAACAGCCGCTGCTGCTCCAAACGGTAGGTCTCCGGATTGGTGTAGTGCTGAACGTCGAGCGCGTGGCGCGTCATATTCCCAAAGTCCTGATCTGCATTTTCCTGGCCTACCTGCTGAAAATCACACGCGCAGGATTACCAGCCACGGTACTGTTGGAGGGCACGTCTTTCACAACTACGCTGCCAGCTCCGATGATCGCGCCGTCGCCGATCCTGATGCCGGGAATGATGGTGGCGTGCGGGTGAATCGTTACCTCGTTGCCAATGACTACGCCGCCGCCGATGAAAACGAAACTGCCAATCTGCACGTAGTTACCGATAGTGACTTCGTGCGCAATGATGGAGGTGGAAAGCACAGTGACGAACTCACCGAGTCGGCTGCCTGAGCCGATAGAGACGCGCGAATCGAACACGCCTCCGCGCCCGATGTAGCCGGCAGCGGCCTCGCGCGACGGCGGCGGATGAAACACGATGAAGTCCGCACCCTTGTCGATCAGCGCACGGGAATAGCGCCGTCGCGCTGCAGGGTCTCCGATCGCGCAGATGAAGATATCGCCTTCTACGGGGTGATAGGTGGAGGGGTCTCCTACGATCGGCCAACGCGATGTGCCATGCAGATGCGTGCGGTTATCCAGAAATCCCTTGATGTCCCACTCCACCCCGTAGGCTGGATCTTCGTGATACGCCAGCGATGCGATATCCCGCCCAAAGCCACCGGCGTTGACGATCAGCAGGTGGTAGGGCGGGGCAGGTGTATCGGCGGTCATGCGAATTCCACGCCTCCATCCATGCTGAAGGCCTGTCCGGTCACCTTGCTGCTGGCATCGGAAAGAAAATACAGACAGGCCAGCGCCACGTCGTCGGGCTGTCCGATGCCCAGCGGATAGCGCTTGCGGCTTTCTTCGAACCAGGCCTTGTCCTCATTGATCAACGAGGTCTCGACCAAGCCGGGGCACAGCGCGTTCGCGCGGATCTTGCGGCGCGCCAGCTCCAGCGCCAACGGCCGTAGCGTGCCGACCAGTGCAGCCTTGGAGCCTGCGTACGGGCCCACACCCACCGTGCCGGTGAGTGCGGCGATGGATGAAAGGAAGATCACCGAACCTCCAGGCTTCAGCGATTGCCGCGCCAACAGGTGGCGGGTCAGCATCACCGGCGCCAGATAGTTTATGTCCATGACCTCGCGCAGGAATTTTTCGCTGACCAGTTTCATGGGCGACAGCCCGCGAATGCCGGCGCTGTGCACCACACCGTCGACGGACCCGCAATCGGCAGCGAGTTGTTGCACGACAGCCGCATCGCTCAGGTCGCCAGCAAACAGGCGATGGCCATCGCCGTGCAGCGATGCCAGCGTGGTTTGCAGACGCTCCGCATCGCGCCCGGTGACGATCAGGCGTGCCCCTGCGACAGCGCATGCACGTGCGACCGCTTCGCCAATGCCTTTGGATGCGCCGGTCACCAGTACGGTCTTGCCGTGCAGGCCATACATGTCGCGCAGCAGCGCGGAAACGGGATCGTCTGCTGCCATGATGGTGTCGATGCTCATAGGCGGATGGGCAGGGAAATCCCGCCATCGATGGTCAAGGTGCTGCGGGTAATCCAGCGGCTGGCCGCCGACAGCAGATACACCGCGCCTTTGGCGATGTCGTCCGGGTCGATGCGCCCCAGCGGCGTCAGCCCGATCTTGTCGTCCAGGTCTGCTGCGGTGCCCAATTTCTTCAGCATGGGCGTGTCCACGTAGCCTGGCGCGATGCAGTTGGCGCGGATGCCGTGTTTGGCCTGTTCGAGCGCCAGCGTGCGGACCGCAGCTTCCAGCGCTGCCTTGGATGCTGCGTAGCCGGCGGCGGCCTGAGGTGCCGCGCGTGCGGACAATGCCGAGATATAGACCAACGATGCGCCTTCGCTCAGGCGGCGCTTGACCAGCAACTGCTGCGTCAGCGCGATCGGTGCCAGATAGTTCACCGACAGCATCTGTTGCAGATGCTTTTCTGCGGCCATGCGGAACGGCACCAGCGCCGCGATGCCCGCGCAGGAAACCAGCCCGTGATACCGCTCTGCAGCGTTGAGCAGACGTGTACGAGTGTCTTCTTCGGTCAGATCGCCGGCCACTACCGCATGCCCGCTGCCCTGCAACGCGCCGGCTACCGTATCCAGTCGCGCGATGTCGCGCCCGGTGAGCACCACGCTCGCGCCCAGACGCGCGCACAACGTAGCGACCGCAGCGCCGATGCCCGACGACGCGCCGGTCACCAGAACGGTCTTGTTTTGCAGCCCGAACGCATCGGTGGTTGCTGCAGGTGTGGCCGTCATGACTCGATCAAATCAGGAAACACCGCGCCCTCGATATCCACCAGGCAGGTGCCCCACGACAGCCCGATGCCGAAGCCGCATAGCAGCACGCGCTTGCGGCCGGCTTCCAGTTCCTTATTGATGCGCGCGGTCATGGTGACCGGCAGCGAGGCGCCGCTGGTGTTGCCGAAGTCGCGCAGCGTGGAGGGCACTTTTTCCGTCGGCAGGCCGAGCTTCTTGCGGATGGTTTCGTTGATCATGCGGTTGGCCTGGTGGAACACGAAGTAATCCACCTCCTCCTTTGACACTCCGGTGTAGTCGAGCAGTTTCTGCACTGCTGGCGGGATGCGCTGGGTAGAGAAGCTCAGCACTGCCACGCCGTCCAGGATCAGGTCCACGCCACGTTTCCAGGCACCATCCGCCTCGTCGCGATACGGCACCAAGTGCTGGATGCCGACCGGTTCGCGGTGGCCGCCCACCGGCAGGATGATCGCCTTGTAGCCACTGCCATCGCTGTTGAGATCGAAATGCATCGGCGGCGCGTCGGCACTGAACTCCAACGCAGTGGCGGTGCCGGAATCGGAAAAGATCGGGTCTTCCAGATTGGCGCTGCGGTCGCCGACCAGCAGCAGGCCCTTCTTGACGCCGCCGGCGGCGATCATCGAGCCGAGCAGATTGATGCCGAACGGGTAAGCCGAACAGCCCAGATTGACGTCGAAGGCGACGGTGGCATGCGACAGCCCAAGCCGGTCCTGCAGGATGATCGCGGTGGCCGGAATCGGATAATCCGGTGATTGAGTCACCACGATCAGTGCGTCGATCTCCTCGCGCTTCCATTGCAGTTTTTCCAGCAGCACCTGCGTCGCATCGAAGGCCAGGTCGGAGAAGCACTGCCACTCCGAGGCCATGCGGCGCGTCTCGATACCGATGTTGCGCACCAGGCGCTCGCGCTCGGAACGGATCTGCGGCCGGCAATCGGTGAGATTGGACACCACCCGCTTCGGCACGCATGTCGCCATGCCGGCAAAGCGAACATTGTGCAGCGTGGAGGTCGGCATGGTGCTTACGCCTCGGTCAGTTTGTAGAGATCGCCGACAGTGATTGCCGTAGTCAGGTCCTCGCCGGTGATGGTCTTGCCGTATTCCATATCGAACATCACGATCACGCCCAGAGCGGCCAGCGAATCCCATTCCGGGAGTTCGAGCAGCACGGTGTCGGTGGTGACCTCGACCGGCTCCTGAAAGTCGGTAGCGGAGAGGAAGTTCTCGATAAACGTTGCCTGGGTCATGCGATCTCGCCTGGTTGCCTGTTGAAGTTTCGGGAGCCTGAAAAAACGTGAAGCGTGTTGCGGTCATGTTGCCTGTTGGCCGGCGATCAGATCGGCAATGGTATCGACCTGGTCGCGGGTCAAGCCAGGAAAGATCGGCAGGCACAACACCTGCGCCGCCACCGAACGCGCCACCGCCAGCCATGCCGGTGCGGACGAGGGCAGGGCGCGATACATCGGGAAATCGCTGATCAACGGATAGAAGTAACGTCGTACCAGGATGCCGTGCTCGCGCATCAATTGGTAGAGCGCATCGCGCGCCAGCGGGTAGTCGTCCTGCACCAGAATCGGAAAGTACGCGTAGTTGGCAGTGGCGTGATCGGGCCGCGCAACGCAGCGGATGCCGCGAATATGGCTCAATCGCTGCCGATACTGCGCGTCGATGGCGCTGCGCTGCGCGATGGCGTGATCGATGTGCTTGAGTTGCAACAAGCCGAACGCCGCGCTGATCTCATTCATCTTGCCGTTGATGCCCGGCGCCACCACCGTGGTTTCGTCGACGAAGCCGAAGTTCTTCAGATGCCCGATGCGTTGATAGGTTTTTTCGTCCGGGCAGATAATCGCGCCGCCTTCGAAGGTGTTGAACACCTTGGTGGCATGAAAGCTCAACACACTCAGATCGCCATGGCGCAGGATCGAGCCGCCGGCATCGCGCACACCGAAGGCATGCGCCGCGTCGTAGATCACCTTGAGGTTGTAGATATCGGCAATACGCGTGATCGCCGCGGTGTCGCACGCCGTGCCGTAACAATGCACCGGCATGATGGCGGTGGTCTGCGGGGTAATGGCCGCTTCGATCTTGGACGGATCCATGTTGAGCGTCACCGGGTCGATGTCCACAAACACCGGGGTGATGCTTTTCCACAGCAGCGAATGCGCGGTGGCCACGAACGAGTAGGGCGTGGTGATTACTTCACCGGTGATGCGCAGCGCCTGCAGCGCGGTGATCAACGCCGTGGTGCCGTTGGTCAGCAATGCCAGATGCGACACGCCGAGGTAGTCGCACAGTGCGCGCTCGAGTGCGCGATGCATCTCGCCACCGTTGCTGAGGATGCGGCTGGTCCAGATCTGCTCCAGATAGGGCAGAAATTCTTCCAGCGGCGGCAGCAGCGGACTGGTGACGGGTATGGTCATCAAACACTCGGCAAGTGGAGTCGGCACGTCGATGTCGATTCCGTTCGCAGCCGATGGCTGCGAACGGAGTGATCCTGCTGAAGCAAGCGCTATGCCAGCAAACGTGGCCAGTGCGCCGGTCCTAGTTCGCCAGCTCGGTTTGCTCGCGATCGATGCCGTACTTGCGCAGCTTTTCCACCAGCGTGGTGCGGCGCAGGCCAAGCAGCTGCGCTGCATGCGCCACCACGCCCTGGGTGCGTTCCAGTGCCTCGTTGATCAGCGCCAGCTCGATGTTGGCCATGTGACCACGCAGGTCGATGCCATCGTCGGGCAGGCTGGACGCGGTAGCCGGTTCGGCAGTGGCCGATTTAGGCTGCAACGTCACCACATTGCTCGGCAAGGTGCTGACCTCTGCCGGTGCGGCAACCAACGCCGGCTCGGGCGGAAGTTCGAGCGCCGTGGCCGCGGCAAAATCGCCGCGATAGCGTGCCGGCAGATCCTGCACGCGCACCAGACCGCCCGGGTGCAGCACCGCAAGGCGCTCCACCAGATTGGTCAGCTCGCGCACGTTGCCCGGCCAGTCGTAGCTGCGCAGCGCCTGCAAGGCTTCGTCGGCAAAGCGCACTTCGCCGCGCCCGGTGCGCGCCAGTTGCCCGGCGATGGTCTGCACCAGAATGGCCAGGTCGTCCACGCGTTCGCGCAGCGCCGGCATTTCGATCGGAAACACGTTGAGGCGATAGAACAGATCCTCGCGGAACTGGCCATCGCTGATGCGCGTTTCCAGATTGCGGTGGGTGGCGGCGATCACGCGCACGTTGCAGCGGATGGTCTGGCCACCGCCCACGCGCTCGAAGCTGCGCTCCTGCAGCACGCGCAGCAGCTTCACCTGCATCGGCAGGCTCATGTCGCCGATTTCATCGAGCAGCAGCGTGCCGCCCTCGGCCATTTCGAAGCGGCCCTTGCGGGTGCTCAGGGCGCCGGTAAAGGCACCTTTTTCGTGGCCGAACAGTTCGCTTTCCAGCAGGTCCGGCGGAATCGCGCCGCAGTTGATCGCCACAAACGGCCCATCGCGCCGTGGCGAGTGCTGGTGGATGGCGCGCGCGACGACCTCCTTGCCGGTGCCCGATTCGCCCAGCACCAGCACGGTGGTGTCGAACGCCGCCACCTGGTCGATCAAGCGGCGCAGACGGGTCACCGCCTCGCTGTTGCCGGTCGGGCCGGTGTCCTGCTGCACGCCGGCCTGATGCTCGGCATCCAGCCGCTTGAGGCTGGCACGGCGCAACAAGGCTTCCAGCTGCGCGTGACGCAGCGGCGTGTCCAGCGTCCAGACGTTGGCTTCGTGCAGCCCGTGCGTCTGCGCGAACGCGCTCGGGCTGCCTTCCATCAGCAGCACCGGTGGCGGCAGCTTGGCATCGGCCAGCCAGTCGAAGAACTTGTCGGCCTGTGCAGCATCCTGCGCCGAGCCCACCATCACCGCCATCCACTCATCGTGGCGATGACGGCCAGGATTGATGTCGGCGCCGTCGGTGACCCAGCGTGGATTGAAGTCCATGAACTCGAGCAGCGACACGGTACGCTCGGCGCGCACGGCATCGCTGTCGATCAGCAGAATGCGGGACTCACTCATTCCTGGCTCCTTCCGTCAGGCCCTCCAGGATTGGCATGACTTCCTGGATATAGGACAGCTTGCTAACAAAATTGTCAGCACCCGCGCGAAGGGCATGTTCACGATGCTCTGCATCGTCAAAGTGGCTCGCGATGACAATATACGGCGGATCGTCTTGCGTCTTGATCAAACGGGTCGCCTGCAACCCGCCCATCTCCGGCATGGCCAGGTCCATCAACACCACATTGGGGCGCAGCGACTCAGAGCGCTCGATCGCTTCCAGCCCATTGGCGGCACTGCCCACGATATTGAGCCACTCCACTTTGCGAAAATGACGCATCGCAGCGTTGATGAAGCCCTCGTGGTCGTCGACCAGCAGCACGGTGAGTTTGCTCATAGTAGTCCTTATCCTGCCCGGGCAAGCAGCGGTTTGTTGATGCGGCGGCGCTCGCGTGCCGGGGCGATGTCGAGTTGTTCGCGGTACTTGGCCACAGTGCGACGGGCAATGTTAACGCCCTGACGCGACAACAGCCCGGCGATGGCTTCGTCGGCCAGCGGCCGGCCGGCCGGTTCGCTTTCGATCAGTCTGCGCACCATCGCCTTGACTGCCTGGCCGGAGACGCTGGCGCCTTCCAGACGCACGGCAAAGAAATGCTTGAGCTCGAAGGTGCCGCGCGGGGTCTGGATGTATTTACCGGTGGTAATGCGCGAAATCGTCGATTCGTGCATGCCGATCTCATCGGCGATTTCCTTCAGCGTCAGCGGTGCCATGGCTTCTTCGCCACGCACCAGAAACGCAGCCTGACGCTCGACGATGGCACGCGTGGCACGCAGCAAGGTCTCGTAGCGCATCGACAGGCCACGGGTCAGCCAGCGCGCTTCTTGCAGCATGTCGCGCAGCGGCTGGGCGGCTTCGCCGGCCTCGGCCAGTGCGCGTTCGTGCACGGGATTGATGCTCACGCGATGCGTGGTGGCTGGATTCAATGCCACGCGCCAGCTGCCATCGGCATGCCATGCGAGCACATCCGGAATCACGCTGGCGTTGCTCTCCTGCAGCAGGTCGTCGCCTGGACGCGGTTGCAGCGAGAGGATCAGGCGAACTGCTTCGCGCGCATCGTCGAGCTCGGCGTCGTGTGCGCGTGCCAGCAACGCGTAGTCGTGGCTGGCCAGCAATTCCAGATCGCCGGACAGAATGCGCGCAGCCAGATGGCGTGCCGGCACGCGGCCGGGCAGGGCGCTCAGCTGGGCTTGCAGACACTCGCGCAGATCGCAGGCGGCCAGGCCGGCCGGGTCGCCGTGCAGCAGGCGCTGACGGATCGCTTCCACTGCCTGCACGGTCATACCCAAGCGAGTGGCGCCGAGCTGCTGCAGGGTCGCCAACGCTTCGCTCAGATAGCCGGCGTCGTCGGTCTGCTCCAACCAGAACGCGGCGGCCGCCAATGCGGCCTCGTCCAGGTCCAGCGCCAGTTCGCGCAGGATGCGCACATGCGGGTCGGTGGATTCGCCAGCGGCAACGCGCTGCATGCGGTCGTCGTCGCCATCGTTCCAGTTGCTGCTTTGCACATCACACATCGTGCTCTCGGGGAGCTCGTCGAAGGCGGCGATATCTGAGGCGCCATCATCGCTGGTCGCGGCGTCGTCGCTGCTGTCGGCCAGTTCTTCCAGCTCCAGCAGCGGATTGGTTTCCAGCGCGCGACGGATTTCCAGCTCCAGCTGCATGCCGTCCAATTGCAACAGACGGATCGACTGCAGCAACTGCGGGGTCAGGTGCAGTTGCTGGCCAAGCTGGGCGGAAATGGTCGTCTTCATCGAAGCGCTTCCGTAAGGCGCCGCATGTAGCGGCGATGGAACGCATCTTGCAGGACAACGCGACGGGTTTCTAATCAGGGAGTGGTGTGAGGTGACTCATGATATTCCTGACAGCATGTCAGGAACTTCCTGACACTACAGGCGGGCTCAAGCATGCCCGCCGGAATCCCGTCACTGTTTTGGCCTTCAACTACCTGCCAGACGCTCGAATCGAGCGAACGCCTCAGACCAGCTCGTTGTGATGTTTGGCGGCCAGCAACACCAGGTCGTTGGCACGCCGGCAGCCGAGCGATTCCATCATGCGCGCGCGGTGTGTCTCCACCGTCTTGACGCTGATGCCCAGGTCGGCGGCGATTTCCTTGTTGCTCTGGCCGCGGCCGATCTCGCGCAGGATCTCGCGTTGGCGCGGGGACAGCGCGGCGATGCCGACCGGTTTTTCGCGGCCCAGCATCGGCGCGATCATCTTGGAAGAAATCTGCGGGCTCAAAAACACCTGGCCGGCGGCTGCAGCACGCAGCGCCAGTTCCAGTTCGAGCGGCGCGGCGTCCTTGACCACGAAACCGACCGCGCCGCGATCCAGCGCGTCGCGCACATGCACCGGGTCGTCGTGCATCGACATCATCACCACATGCGTACGCGGCGCAGCGCGCAACACATCGGTCATTGCATCCAGGCCGCTACGGCCGGGCAGGGACAGGTCCATCAACACCAGATCGGGTCGGTGCAGGGATGTCATATCCAGGGCTTGTTGCGCATTGCTGGCCTCGCCAACGACATCGATGCCGGCGAAGGTTTGCAGCAGCCTGGACAGGCCGGCACGTACAAGGGTGTGATCGTCGACGATGATGACTCGCACGGCGCAGAAGAGACCTTTTTTCAGTAAAGGGCACCTTAGCCGACCCAGCGCCTCGCGCCAACAGGCGGCGTCAGCGCTGGCGGCGGGCGTCGGCGATCTGACGGCGATGCAGACGGAACAGATGGCGTTCCAGTGCGTCCTGCAGGCCGGGCGAGAGCGGCGCAAACCGCAGCCACAGCCAGTGATCGTGGTCATCGTGGGCGCTCGCCAACACCTCGGCGGGCAGCTGTACCAGTTCAGGAAGCCAGTCGGATGGCTGCAGGCAAACGCTGCCAACCGTGCCCGGCGGCTGGCTGCTTGCGCAACTCAGGCGGATCCCGCGGACCGACCAGCGCACCGTGCCCTGGATCAGTCCGGTGTCGGCTTGCCGCACCAGGCGGCCGATCAAGGCCAGCATCAGGTCGAGTTTGGCATCCATGCGCTGCACCAGCAGCGGCAGGTCGCCGCGGTCTTCGCTGGTTTCTTCGCTGCGCAAGTCTTCCACCTGGCCCAGGCTGCGCAACAGGGTTTCTGCGGCACTGTGCGAGCCGGCATCGCTACCGGCGCGAAAACCGGCCGGCAGACGCAATTCGCAGCTGAGCGTGTCGGCGAACAGCGCGGCATCGGCGGATGGCGCGAGTGTGCCGAGCGTACTCATCAGATCCGTCCGACCCGGGCGTAGGCGCGGCTGGCTGTCGATGAGGTGCGCTGTGCGCGGATCATTTCCGCCAACTTGCGTTGGCGCTCGCGCATCAGACGCATCAGGTCGTTGTGCATCGTCAGCAAGGTTTGCAATGCGTCGCGATCCTGGTTCAGATCCACATGTTGCGCATATTCGCGCAAATGCAAGTCGTGGTTGTCCAGCATCTGCGGCATGACCTCGAACTCCTCATGCGCCATGGCCAGGCGGATGTCGGAGATTTCGGCTTGAAGACTTTGCACGCTATGCATGGTTGAACTCACGAGACGGCAGCAATGCCGCGTTGATTCAAGGGGATGGAATTCCACGCCGAGTCGATTTCGCTGAGCAGTTCCAGCGCTTCGGTCAACGCAGTTTCGTCATTATGCAGATTGGCTGCGGTCAGCCGCTGCATGACGTAGTCGTACAGCGCCGACAGGTTACCTGCGATCTCGCCGCCGGCTTCGTGATCGAGCGAACCGTTCAAGTGACCGACAATGGCGCATGCTTCGCCGATGGCCTTGCCCTTGCGCGCCTGGTCGCCCTGCGCCAGGCAGGCCTGGGCCAGACGAATGCGCTGGCAGGCGCCAGCAAACAGCAACGACACCAGCTTGTGCGGGTCGGCTTCGGTCACGCTGGTGGACACGCCGACCTTGCGGTACTGCTCTGCATATTGGCGATTGGAACCGTACATGGATGACTCCTCAATGGGCTGACCTTCGCTGGTCCCGGAGCGCTGTGCTCCTGCGACGACGCTCCTGCCAGAAGGCAAGGCCGCAATCACGATAGGCCCCTCTTGTATCGGCAAGACCCTCGCAGGACTTGAGGATCGGCATGACGAAACTCAGCTTGTCAGCAGGCTGCTGAGCGAGCCGGTGCTTGCCTGTAGCTTGCTGACCATGGTTTCCATCGCGGTGAACTGCGCGGTCAGGCGGTCGCTGAACTTCACCATACGTGCATCGAGGTCGTCCAGATCGGCCTCGTAGCCTTTGATCTGCTTGTTCAGGCTGTCCGAGCGCAAGGTCAGGGTGCCAGTGGTGACGTTGACATTGCTTTCCAGCAATTTGGTCATCCCGGAGCCGAACTTGCTGTCCTTGCCCAACGCGTCGGTGGCGGCACCGCCGTCGGCGGCGATGGCGGTATCGAACTTGCCGCCATCGAAGCTCATCACGCCATCCTTATCTATGGTCAGGCCCAGCGCCTTGAGTTCATTGACGTTGCCGCTGACCTGACTGCGCAGCTGCTGTTGCAAGCTGCGCACCAGCGAGTCGCCGGTCAACGCCGAGGCCGTCTTGGTGGTGGCGTTATAACTGCTGCTGTTCTTCAACAGCGTGTTGGCTGTGTTGTAGGCGGCGGCGAAGGCGGTGAGATTGCCCTTGAGGCCGCTGGTGTCGGCTGTAACGCCCAGCGTGACCTTTGTGCCTTCGGCTGCCTTGGTGAGGTTGAGCACCACGCCCGGTACGATGTCGGTGATAGTGTTGGAACTGGAGCTGCGCTCGAAGCCATCCACGCGCACCAGCGCATCGGCAGCCGCCGCAGTCTGGGTCAAGCCGCCAGTCGCGCCGCCGCCATATGCCAGGCGGCTCAGGCTCGGGTCGCTGGCGCTGACGGTCAGCGCGCCCTTCACGCCGGTGTCTGCTGCGTTGAACACCAGATGTTGGCCATCGTTGGCGGTCACCACGCTGGCGGTGACGCCCTTGCCACCAGCTGCCTTGTTGATGGCTGCGGCGATGTCGGTGAGCTTGTCGGTACCGCTGATGTCCACGGTGATGCTTTTGTCGCCATACCCGATCGTCAGCGTGCCGCTGCCCACCGTGGCATCGGCAGTGAAGGCACCGGACGCCAGCTTCTGCGCACTGGCCAGCGAGACCACTTCCACCGAGTAGTTGCCGGGTGCGGCCGAACTGGTAGTGGTGGCGGTGAAACCGGCATCGGTCGGCACGGTCGCCTTGTAGGCGTTGGTGTCGGCGCTGCTGACGACCTTGTCCAGCGCAGATTTGAGCGTGGTCATGCTGCTCTTGATCTGGCTGATTGCCGACAACTGGGTCGTCGCGGCGGTGCCGGCCTTGTTGATGCGCGCCTGCTCCGGATCCTTGCGCTGGGCCACAAGCGTGGAGACCACGGTAGGAATGTCCAGTCCGGAACTGGAGGTGCTGACCAACGATGCCATGGTGCGTTCCTCGTCTAGGCGTCCAGCGACAGCGGACGCATGGGGTTACGAGGCTGGTATCGGCCGTATCCGGGAGGACTTTAGCGGCAGCGACCGTTCTCGCTCACAACGACGGCTGTAGCAACTTCCATGCCCGGAATGCGTCAAGAAAACCGCGTCAAAAAACCGTGGCGAGGCCGCGCCAGGTCCGCAGCCACAAAAAAGCCCCTCCGAAGAGGGGCTTTTGACTTGCTGCAAAGCGCTTGCGATTACTGCAGCAGGCTCAGCACGTTCTGCGGAACCGACTTGGCCTGGGCCAGCATCGCGGTGCCGGCCTGCTGCAGGATCTGCGTGCGGGTCAGCTCGGCGGTGGTCTTGGCGTAGTCGGTATCGGCGATCCGGCTGCGCGAGGCCGTCAGGTTCTCCGAGGTGGCGGCCAGGTTGGCGATGGTGGAGGTGAAGCGGTTCTGCACCGCACCCATGTCGGCGCGCGAGGAGTTCACCGAGGTCAGTGCCTTGTCGACGATTTCCAGAGCTTTCTGGGCGCCCGAGAACGTCGAGATATCCAGGCTGCTCAGGGTGGACGCGGTGGAGCCGGAAGCGGCCGAGGCGGTCTGGATGCCTGCACCGGCGGTGATGCCAGCGGCGCCGGAGGTGCCGCCGGACAGCGAGGTGAAGTCCTGGCCAGCCTTCAGCGACTCGAGCTTCACGTTGCCGCTGGTGTCGATCGAGGCATACATGCCGGTCTGATCCAGCTTATCGTTGATCGCCGAGGCAACTTTCTTGTTGATGTCTGCCGCAGTATCGCCGGAAGCGATCTTGATATCGGCGACGGCAACGCTTTTTGCAGCGCCGGAGGCATCCTTGAAGGCCAGAGTGATACCGCTGAGCGAACCCGACGCGGTGGCCGTGCCGGTGACGCCAGCACCGGACACCGATGCTGCGAAGTTGGCCTTGCCCAACGAATCGACATTGGCGTCGACGATGCTGTTGATGCCGATGGTCTGGCCAGCGTCGGCGCCGACCTGGAACAGCGCGCCGGAGAAGTCGCCGTTCAACAGCTTGGTGCCGTTGAAGCTGGTCTGGTTGGCGACGCGATCGATTTCCGAGGTGAGCTGCTTGACTTCGGAGTTCAGTGCTTCACGGTCGGTGGCCGAGTTGGTGGCGTTGGCCGACTGCACCGACAGCTCACGGATACGCTGCAGGTTGTTGCCGATTTCGACCATCGCGCCTTCGGCGGTCTGGGCCAGTGAGATACCGTCGTTGGCGTTACGCGAGGCAACGTCCAGGCCGCGGATCTGCGTGGTGAAGCGCTCTGAAATCGCCAGACCGGCCGCATCGACCGAGGCGCTGGTGATGCGCTTGCCCGAGGACAGCTGCTGGATGCTCAGCGCCATGCTCGAACTGTTGGTGTTGAGGTTACGCTGAGCGTTCAGCGACATTACGTTGGTGTTGATTACCTGTGCCATTTTGATTTCTCCTAAGCGATTTTTCCGGCAAGGGGGACTTGCCCGGAGCCTCCGCAGGGGGGCCATCAAGTTGGCCGTTGCCGCTGCTGAGATGAATAACGGCGTTGCGTCGGGAACCTTTAGCGAAATCCAGTATTTTTTTACTGTTTTTCTGCATCGGGACGAAATACGGAAACGTTGTGTAGCAAGGGGTTTGGTTTATTCGGCAGCACTCCGCAGATCTTTAGCGCTGGTATAACTTTCTACAAATAAACTCCGTCAGCCTGCGCAGGTGCTCACACGCAGGAGCGAAGAAAAACCAAGTTTCTACTGCAAAATCAGCGGAGCAGGTTGAACAACGACGACGACTGCATCTGCTGAAAAATCGTTTGAGCGGCCTGCAACGAGGCCTTCTCGAGTTGGTACTGCCCAATCGCCGAGGCGTAATCCAGATCGCGGATCGACGACAGGGTGGTCTTGAGCGTGACTTCGTTGGATTCGAGCAGCGCGTTGGCGTTATCGATCGCCGACAACTGCGCGCCGCCCGAGGCGCGTGCATCGATCATCTTCGACGAGGCCTGGCTGATGTCGCGCATGGAGGTCTGCAGCGTGTTGATCATCGCTGCCTTCTGCGGCGGGGTCAGGGTGTCGGAGTTGAGTGCGCCGACCAGGTCGTCGATGGTGGAAAACACGTCCTTGGTGGTGGAGGCGCCGATCTGGAAACTGTCGCCCACCGCCGGTGCGCCGCTGATGCGCATGCGCACGCCGGCCGCGGTGATGTCTTCGCCATCTTTGTACGTGCCGGTGCTCACCACTGCGTTGGTGCTGTCGCGCACCTCATAGGTGTTGGCAGCGGTGAACTGCACGCTGTAGCTGCCGCCATTCCAGCTGCCGGTACTGGCATCGCGGCTGAAATCCAGCAGCAGTCCGGTGCCGGTATTGGCACTGTTGGCATGCGCATCCACATTGCCGTCGCCGGTGCGGATGCGCATGAAGATCTCGCTGCCGGGCAGGGTGTCGCTGACAAAAGTGTCCGGCGCCACTTCCACCTGTCTCTGGGTCTGGTCGCCGTTGTAGACAACGCCGCCATTGCTCTTGATGAACGGCGCGCTGCCATCGGCGGTGCCGCCGAACAGGTAGCGCCCGGTGCCGTCGGTACTGTTTGCCAGGCTCACCATGCTGTCGCGCAGCGCGGTCAGTTCCGAGGCAATCGCCTTGCGATCGTCTGGCCCCAGCGCGGAGCTGTTGGCCTGGATCGTCAGTTCGTTGACGCGGGCCATGGCGTCGCCGGCCTGCGCCAGCACGTTTTCCTGCAAACCCAGCCGATTTTTTACGTTGTTGGCATTTTCGCCAAATCGTGTGATCGCCGCCAGGGCGCGATCCAGGCCGACCGCGGTGCCGGCGGCGACCGGGTCGTCCTTGGCGGTGACCAGGCGCTGCCCACTGGCGAGCTGGGCCTCGAGTTGGTTCAGTCGCGACTGCTTGGCCGTCATCGACGACACCGACTGGCTGTACATCATGCTGGTGGAGATACGGTCGGTCATCAGCGTACGGCGCCCAGGATGGCTTGGAAGATGGTGTCGGCGGTGGAGATCATCTGTGCGGCGGCCTGATAGGCCTGCTGCAGTTTCAGCATGTCGGCGGCTTCCTCGTCGAGGTTGACGCCGGAAATCGAATCGCGGCTGGCCTGTGCCTGGTCGTTGATGACCTTCTGCGCATCGGCCGAGTAACTGGCCGCACGTGCAGCCGAGCCCACCGAGGTGGTCAGGCCGGACAGCGCACCATTGAGCGTGACCGTGCCGCCGTTGAGCGCCTTGGCGTCTTCCACCTTGGCCAGCAGTTTGGCGTTGCCGTTGTCGCTGGAGCCGGCGCCCATCGGGCCGACGCCGAAGGTGTCGCCGGCCTTGGGCGCGCCATCCAGCGCAAAACTCCAGCCATTGGCGCTGATGGTCTGGCCGGCGGTGTAGGGAAACGGGCCGTTTCCATCGATGGTGTACTGGTTGGCGTCGATGAACTCCACCGACGACGGCGTCAGCAGCGCAGGGTTCTGCGCATTGGTGACCTTGACGTCGCTGATCTTGCCGGTGCCCAGGTTGGCGAGCGTGGCGGTGGCCTTGACCGGCGTTGCCGCGGCAATCCGCGAGGGGTCGGTGATCGCCACCGAAATGCTGCCAGCCAACCCTGCGGTGGGCTGCAGCAGGAATTTGTCGCCATTGGCCGGCGTGCCGCCAACCACCAGGCTGACACCGTTGAGCACCAGTGGATCGCCCGTGCTGCCGGTGCCGGTGATCGGCACGGCGGCGCCGGTGTCGGCGCGCGTGGCCTTCCACGCCGCACCGTCGAAGCTGAGCGTGACGTTCTGCCCGTCCACTGCGCTCATGTTGCTGAAACTGGCGCTCAGCGCCGCAGTGCCGGTGTTCTTGGGATTGGCAGCGGTAGTGGGCGAGCCGATGTTGAAGAAGTTGCCGCCCATCGCGCCGTACAGGTCCATGCCCTGGGCGTGACCGGCATTGAAGGTGCTGGCCATGCCCACGGCCAGGCGCCCCAGTTCGGCCTGGGTCGGTTCGAGCACGCTGCTACGAAATTCCAGCAGGCCACCCATCTGGCCGCCCAGTGAGTTGGCGCTGAGGCTGACGTTCTGGCCCTGGGTCTGCAACGCCACCTGCAGCTTGGTCGGCTGATACGGGTCGGCCACGGTGGTCAGTTTGGCCGCCGTGGTCCCCACCACCAGCGCCTGGCCGCCGGCGGTGAAAACGTTCATGAAGCCGCCGTCCTGGATCACCGCGGTGCCGCCGGTGAAGCCGACCAGCTTGGACACCAGCGCATCGCGTTGATCGAGCAGATCCGGCGAGGCGTTATCCACGCTGTTGCCGATGGTGCCGTTGATCTTGGCGATCTGCTGGGTGAGGCGATTGACCTCGTCCACCGAGGACGTCAGCCCGTTGTTGACCTCGTTGCTCAGGCTGTCCATCTGCCCATTGAGCTGCTTGAAACGGGTCGCCAACGAGTTGCCGCTGTCGAGCATGCTCTGCCGCTCGGCGGTGGAGGAGGCGTTGGACGACACCGCGCTGGTGGAGTCGAAGAAGTTCGACCACAGCCCGGCGACATTGGTGGCGGTGTTGGAGTACAGGCTGTCGACGCGATTGGTCAGCGAGGACAGCTGCTGCAGGCGCGAGAGCTCGCCGCCGCTGTCGAGCAGGCGCGAGATGGCCAGCTGGTCGGCCACCCGGCCCACGTCGGTGATCTTGGCGCCATTGCCCACGAACGCGTAGCCCATGTCGGTGGGCGTGCGCGTTGCAAATTCCACACGTTGGCGGCTGTAGCCTTCGGTATTGATGTTGGCGACGTTATGGCTAACGGTCGACAACGCCCGTTGGAAGGCGATCAGCGCACTGGTCCCGGTGGACATGATGGACATGGGCGTTTACCTCAACGACGGATGGTGCCAAGCCCGGCGGGCTCGGCGGTGCTGGCATAGCGATTGGACAGGTCGGCCGCCGCGTTGCCGATGGCGGCCACCGCGCGGTCGATGGTCGGACCGTTGGCGATCGCCGCGATCTTGGCTGCATAGCCCGGATCGGTGGCGTACCCAGCCTGTTGCAAGCCGCGTGCAAAACCCTTGATATCGGTGCCGGCCTGCAGTGCGGATTGGTAACGACTGTTGTTCTTCAGCAGCCGCACGTAGTCGGCAAAGCTCTCTTCGGCCGAGCCGTAGGCACGGAAATCGGCGGTTTCGGTGGTTTTGACGCCATTGACGTATTCGTGGGTGCCGGTGGTGACCTTGTCGCCGCTCCAGCCGGTGGCCTTGATGCCGAACAGGTTGTTGGAATCGCCGCCATTGCCGATCCCGCGACGGCCCCAGCCGGTTTCCAGTGCCGCCTGCGCAACAAGCGCACGCGGATCCACGCCCAGTTCGCGCGCGGCTTTCTGCGCATGCGTCCAGATCTTGGCGACGAAGCCTTCCGGGGTGCGCTCGCCGAGGCTGGCGGCGGCGCTGCTGGCCGCGCTCGCATTGACCGCGGCACTGGCATCGGCGGCATCGCTGACCGCCACATCGCTCCAGCGATCGTTGGCCGACGGCCAGCTCAGTGCGGCCGCATCGTCGCCGCCGGACTCGCCACCACCGGTACGCCCGGCGATCAGATCCAGCACCTGGCTCATGCCGATACCGGTCAGGCCGCCTGCGCCGATGCCTGCAGCGGTGCCGACCGCTGCGCCCAGGCTCGCACCGACGCTGGTTGCCGCGCCGTCGCGTGCCGGCAGCGGCAACGAGGCATCGCGCTTGCCGGCGACCAGGGCGTAGGCCTTGGCCGCATCGGCGGTGCTCAGCGAGGTGTTCAACGCCGGGCCGCCAGTGTCGCCACTGAGTTGCTTGGAGATCATCGCCGACAGGCCCAACCCCTTGCCTTCGGTCAGCGCCTTGGCCATCTGCTGGTCGTACATTTCGCGGAACATCTGGTTTTCACCCGGAAACATCGGGTCGCCGGAGCTCGCATCGCGCATGCTCTTGACCAGCATCTGCGCGAACTGGCCTTCGAGCTGACGTGAGACCTTGTCGATCTTTGCCGGATCGGCCTTGGTGCTCGGGTTGAGATCAATGGGCGAGGCTGCGATACGCATGTCAGATGACCTCTAGCTCCGCCGTCAGCGCGCCAGCCTGCTTCAGAGCTTCGAGAATGGCGACCAGGTCGCCGGGAGCCGCGCCCACTTCGTTGACTGCGCGCACGATCTGATCGAGCGTGGTGCCGCCTTCGAACTTGAACATGCGGCTGCCTTCGGAGGTGGCCGTGATGGTCGATTGCGGCGTCACTGCCGTACGGCCGCCACTGAATGCGCCCGGCTGGCTGACGTTGGTGTTTTCGCTGATGGTGACGGTGAGCGAGCCATGCGCAATCGCCGCCGGCATCACCCGCACCAGCTGGCCGATCACCACCGTGCCGGTGCGTGCGTTGACCACCACCTTGGCCGGCGCGTCGCCCGGAGAGAGTTCGACGTTTTCCAGCCGCGCCAGCAGGCCGATACGGGCGCCGGGATCGGTGGGCGAGCGCACCGACACGGTGACGCCATCGACCGCACGCGCGGTGCCGGCGCCGAAGCTGTTGTCGATCGCCGCGACCATGCGCGAGACAGTGGTGAAATCGTTCTGATGCAGGTTGAGCGTGATCTCGCCGGTGCCGGCAAACACGTCCGGCAATGCGCGCTCGACTGTGGCGCCGTTGGGAATGCGACCGACGCTGGGAATGTTGACCGACACCCGCGAGCCGTCCTTGCCCTGCGCGCCGAAGCCACCGACTACCAGGTTGCCCTGGGCCATCGCGTAGACCTGGCCATCGGCGCCTTTCAGCGGTGCCATCAGCAGCGAGCCGCCACGCAGCGACACTGCGTTGGCGATCGAGGAGACGGTGATGTCGATCGGCTGGCCAGGCTTGGCGAACGGCGGCAATTCGGCGTGGATGGCCACCGCCGCGACGTTTTTCAGCTGCGGATTGACGTTCGCCGGAACATTGACGCCCAGCTCGCCGAGCAGGTTCTTCAAACTCTGCACGGTGAAGGGCGCCTGGCTGGTGCGGTCGCCGCTGCCGTCCAGGCCAACCACCAGGCCGTAGCCGACCAGCGCGTTGCCGCGCACGCCGCCGACCTGGGCGAGATCCTTGATGCGCTCGGCCGAGGCTGGCGCGGCAATCGCGCAGACCGCAACAGCGGCAGCGAGCAGACGGAAGGGCAGGGAAGACAGATTCATGGTCGCAGGCTCAGTAGGGCGACAAACGGGAATTGAAGAAGCGGCTCAGCCAGCCCATCGCGTTGGACTGCGCGATCGCGCCGCGGCCGCCGTAGGCGATGCGTGCGTCGGCCACCTTGCTGGAGGGCACGGTGTTGTCCGGGGAGATGTCGGCGGCGCGCACGATGCCTTGCACCTGCACCAGTTCGTCGCCCTGGGTCAGGCGCAGATTCTTCTGCCCCTGGATCACCAGATTGCCGTTAGGCAGGCGCTGCATCACGGTGACGGTCACGCTGCCCTGCATGCGGTTGCTCTGCGCGGTATTGCCCTTGCCATCGAAGCTACGATCGCCGCTGGTGGAGTTACGCAACACGTCGGTGCCGTTGACGGTGAGCGGCACGCCGAGCAGCGTGGGCGTGCTCATGTCCACGGTGTCGGCCTTGCTGATGCTGGTGTTGGCGGTTGACGAGGCGGTCGTGTTTTCCACCAGGTTCACCGTCAGCAGGTCGCCGACATCGCGGGCACGGCGGTCGCCGTACAAGTTCAGGCCCGGGCCGGCGGCATAGATGGCACCGGCGGTGGGCTGCGCCACCGGCGCAACCACCGGCACGATCGGCGCCAGTTCGGCGAACGGCCGCACATCGCCGGCTGCCACGCAACCACCCAGCAGCGCGCTGCAGGCGAGGGCAAGACCCAGAGAGGAGAGAGGGGGCAGGCGTGACATGGCGTGGATTCCTGAGAGGGCAGCGACCGGCGAGCCGATCAGACGTTGTTGTTCAAGTAACCGAGCATCGAGTCGGTGGTGGAGATCGCCTTGGCATTCATTTCGTAGGCGCGCTGGGTCTCGATCATGCTCACCAGCTCTTCCACCGTATTGACGTTGCTGCCTTCCAGGGCGCCCTGCACGGTGGTGCCCAGGCCATTGAGGCCGGGAGTGCCGTTCTGCGCGGGGCCGGAGGCGGTGGTTTCGACGAACAGGTTCTCGCCCTTGGATTGCAGACCCGAGGGATTGATGAAGTCGGTCAGCGTCAACGCGCCGATTTCCTGCGCGGCAGCCTGGCCGGCCAGGGTCACGTTGATGGTGCCGTCGTTGCCGATGGTCAGCGACTGCGCGCCTTCGGGCACCTGGATGCCGGGCTGCAGCGGGTAGCCGCTGTTGGTGACCACTTCGCCCTGCGCATTGATCTGGAAGGTGCCGTCGCGGGTGTAGGCCGAGGTACCGTCGGGCATCTGCACTTCGAAGAAGCCGCGGCCGTTGACCATCACGTCGAGCGCGCGGCCGGTCTGCTGCTGGCTGCCCTGGTCGAAGCCCTTGAAGGTGGAGACCACGCGCACACCGGTACCCAGCTGCAGGCCGGTCGGCAACTGCGTCTGCGCGGAGGTGGAACCGCCCGGCGCACGCACCTGTTGATACAACAGGTCTTCGAACGCAGCACGATCGCGCTTGAAGCCGGTGGTATTGGTATTGGCCAGGTTGTTGGAAATGACCGACATGCGCGTCTGCTGCGCATCCAGTCCGGTTTTGGCGACCCACAAAGCCTGATTCATGACCCGATTCCTCGTTAGACCCGGGGATGTGTTCCGGGCACGGCTGGGTATATGCACGTGCTGTGCCAAACCCGCGCCGGATTTTTGCCGGCTGTGCGCTGGATCACGCGGAGCAGATGCGCGGCGGCCTGCGCAGGGCAGGGCTGGCGGCGGGTAGGCAGCAGCCGGCGGAAGCGGTGGAGCCTGCGCGGCAGATCAGGCGCGGTGGTCGGAGCGGCTAACAAAACATGGACGGGGCTCGCTGACGGCGAGCACAGTGGTTTTTTAGCTGTCTCTTAGTGGATGCAGTCAGAAGCCCAGGTCAAATACTGAGTCGGTCGAGGGCGCGGTGCCCTCACCGCTCGCGGGACACGCCGCAAGTACGTCCGTGTAGGCTCGGTGGCGGCATCCATGCCGCCACACGGTCCCGCAATCGGCGAGGGCACCGCACCANCGTTGTTGAAAGCCACGCCCACCGACCATCTCCACTGGTCCTTGCCCGCCCACCGTCGCGGGACCTTACGCGGCATGGATGCCGCGTAAGAGCCTACACGGACGTACTTGCGGCGTGTCCCGCGATGGTGAGCGGGCAAGGGCCCCGCAGCCAAGCCACAGAGTGAGCCACTTTTAGCCGTTCAAAAGAGAGTGCAGGGACGTACTTGCGACGTGTCCCGCGATGGTGAGCGGGCAAGGGCCCTGCAGCCAAGCCACAGAGTGAGCCACTTTTAGCCGTTCAAAAGAGAGTGCAGGGACGTACTTGCGACGTGTCCCGCGACGGTGGGCGGGCAAGCGCTCTGCAGCAAAGCCACAGAGTGAGCCACGTTTAGCCGTTCAGCCGCATCATCGAATTGGCCGATTGCGCGTTGTCGTCGCCGTTCTTGATGATCTTCACCTGCATTTCGAACTGACGTTGCAGCTGGATCATTTCCACCAGCGCGCCGGCGGCGTCCACGTTGCTGCCTTCCAGCATGCCGCTGTTGATGGTCTTGCCGGTGGCAATCTGGAACGCCTGCGCCGGGTCGGTGCTGGTGTTGCGCATCAGCCCGTCCGGGCGCCGCGTCAAACGGTCGGCGGGGGCATCGACCACCTTCATCTTGCCGACGATGGCCATGGTCTGCGGGCCTTCGCCCTGCGGAATGATCGAGATGCTGCCGTCGCTGCCGATTTCCATCGCCTGGTGCGGCGGAATCGTCATCGGGGCACCACCCTCATCCAGCACCGCATGGCCATTGGCAGTGACCAGCTGGCCATTGGCGGTAAGCGCCAACTCGCCGTTGCGGGTGTAGGCCTCGCTGCCGTCGGGCGACTGCACCGACAGCCAACGGTCCTGTTGCAGCGACACATCCAGCGGATTGCCGGTGACCTGTTGGTGGCCCTGGCTGCGATCGAAACCCTGGTCTACATGCAGCGCATCGATCCGCGACGGGTAGCCCTTGCCCTGGATCTTGAACGCCTCGGTGTTGGCCAACGCGGCCTTGAACCCTACCGTATCGACGTTGGCGAGATTGTGCGACACGGTGCCCTGCGCCTGCAGGGAGGCGCGGGCGCCGGTCATCGCAACGTAGAGAGCTTTGTCCATGGGGCACCGGGAATCGTGAATCGAGAATGGGGAATTGCAAAAGCGGAGTTGCAGGAAGCTGGGAGAGAAGGGGCAAGGCCGGCATCCGATACACGCAATGCCAGCTCTTACGATTCCCTATTCCCAACTCCCGATTCCCCGCCGTTAACGGATATTGATGATCGTCTGGGTGACCTGATCCTGGGTCGAGATCATCTGCGAGTTGGCCTGAAAGTTGCGCTGGGCCACGATCATGTTCACCAGCTGCTCGGTCAGATCCACCGTGGAGGCTTCCAGCGAGCCGGATTCGATCTGGCCCAGGTCCGAAGTGTCCGGTGCGCCGATGCGGGCGGCGCCGGAGGTGTAGCTTTCGGCCCACATGTTGTTGCCCTGCGACTGCAGGCCCTGCGGGTTGACGAAGCTGCTCAGCGCGACCTGGCCCAGCGCCTTGTCGGCACCGTTGGAGTAGCGCGCGAACACCACGCCGCTGGTATCGATGCTGATTTCGTTAAGCTTGCCGCTGGCGTAACCGTCCTGGCGGGTGTCGCGCAGTGCGAACGCCTCGCCGTACTGGGTGGAGCCAGTGACGTTGAGCTGCATGTTCAGCACGCCGGCGCCGGTGCTCGGGGTGAACGGGTCCATCGCGATGATGCCGTTGGCCGGGTTGGTCAACGCACCGGTGTCGGAGAACTGCAGCGCGGTCGGGGCACCGACCGCGGCGCCGTCCACGTAGTTGTGCACCTGCCATTCGTTCGGGTTGGCCGTCTTGACGAAGTAGGAGGTCTGCACATGGCTGACGCCCAGCGAATCGTAAACGTTGATGCCGCCGGTGGAATGGCTATAGGTCTTGTCGTCGGCCGGGTTGAACGGGGTGACCGTCGGTGCGGTGGCATTACCGGGCAGGGTGAAGGCCAGGTTGACCGTGGAGGTCGACTTGGGCGGGCTGTCGGTGGTCAGCAACTGCAGGTCCGACAAACGGCCCACGTCGAAGCCATTGCCGCTGGGATTGGGCGCGAACACCTGCAGGCGTGCGCCCTGTGGGTTGATCACATACCCGTTGGCATCGGTCTGGAAGTTGCCGGCGCGGGTGTACATCTTGGCGCCATTGGAAGACACGGCAAAGAAGCCTTCGCCGGAGATCGCCAGGTCCAGGCTGCGCCCGGTCGGGTCGATATTGCCCTGCGAAAACTGCTGCGCCACATTGCTGACGCGCACGCCCGAACCCACCGCATTGCGCGACAGACCATAGCTGGTGCTCTGGAACATGTCGGCAAACTCGGCGCGCGATTCCTTGAAACCAGTCGTGTTGACGTTGGCGATGTTGTTGGAAGTCACGTTCAGATCGGCATTGGCTGCGTTGATGCCGGACAACGAGGTATTGAAAGCCATGGATGAGGTCCTTTAAGTGTCGGTTGCCGGCTCAGCTGACGCGGAGCACGTTGGCGAGCGGGGAAGTGCCTAGCCCGGTCAGGTTGAGATACAGGCCGTCGGAGCCGATCGTGACGCTATCCACCGGTGCGTCCACGTAGGTGGCCAATTTGCTTTTGGCACCGGCGGTGTCGGTCTGGGTGGCGGTGACGCCGTACTTGCCGGCGACCATGCGGTTGCCGTTGGCATCGGTGCCGTCCCAGGCGAACGACACCTCACCGGCGGCACTGGACGGCACGCTGAGCTGTTTGACGAAGGTGCCGTTGGCGTCGGTGATTTCGAAGTTGACCGTGCCGGCCGCCGTTGCGGCGACCACGCCTTTGGCCGAATTGGTGGTGTCGATGGCGACCTGCGCAGAGGGCACCAGCACGTTGTGCCCGACCAGCGCGGCGCCCTTCAGCACCTGATCGCTGTTCATCGAGTCGGAGAAGTTGCCGACCTTGGTATTGAGGTCGCCAATGCCCTGCACGGTGGAGAACTGCGCCAACTGGCCCAGAAAGGCGCTGTTTTCCATCGGTTTGAGCGGGTCCTGGTGCTGCAGCTGCTCGGTCATCAACTTGAGGAAGTCCGCCTGGCCGAGCGATTCCTCCTTTTTCTTCGTCGAGGCGGCGCTGCTGGTGCTCAGCCCAAGGCTGGCGTAAAGGTCACTGCCGATTGTGCTCATTTGAAAGGGTCCGTAGGGTAAAGGTCAGCTAGAAAGGGTCAGCGACCCATCGTGATCGTCGCGAGCGCCAGTTCCTTGGCGGTATTGAGCATTTCCACGCCGGCCTGGTAGTTGCGCGAGGCCGAGATCATGTTGACCATCTGCGCCACCGGATCCACGTCGGGCGAGAACACGTAGCCGTCGGCATCGGCCAGCGGATGACCGGGCTCGTAGCGACGGATCGGCGGTGCGTTGGTGGTGGTGATCTCCTTGACGTTCACCGAAGTCAGGCTGGGATCCTGGCGGTTCTGCCGGGCCTGGAAGATCGGCTCGATCGGCTTGTAGGTCGCTTCGGCCGAGCCTGCGACAGAGTCCGCATTGGCCAAGTTGGAGGCGATCGTGCTCAGGCGCACCGACTGCGCATGCAGCGCAGAGCCGGCCACATCGAAGATGGGAAGATTGCTCATGACTTATTGGCCCGTGATCGCGGTGAGCATCGAGCGCACCTTGGATTCGAGGAAGCTCAGCGAGGCGCGGTATTCCAGCGCGGCGCGGCCGTAGGCAGCGCGTTCGGCGTCGGCATCGACGGTGTTGCCGTCGAGGCTGGGCTGATCGGATTCGCGGGTGATCTGGAACGGGTTGAGCCCGCCGCTGTTGCCGATCTCATAGTGCTTGGCGTCGGTGGTCTGCATCAGACTGCCGTCGCGCACGCCTTCGGCGGATTTCAGCGCGGCCTCGAAGTCCATGTCCTTGGCCTTGTAGCCAGGGGTGTCCACATTGCTCAGATTGCTGGCAATGAGCTTCATGCGCTGCTCGCGCAGCGGCAGAGCATCGCCGTGGATGCCTAGAAAGGACGAAATGGAGTTGGACACGGTGCTCTCCCGCGAAGTGTTACCAGGGAGAAAGCAAAGTTTGTGCCAATCGAGGAGGTACGGGCCGCAGAACGCGAAGAATGATCGGGGCTGCCGACGAACGGCGCCTTGGCCGTCCGCGAAACGCGATGGACCTGTGTCCGTCACGACGTTGGTTTAATCAAGCGCGTCAAGCCGGAGGTTCGGCATTACCCGAGGTGGTCTGGCGTCGGCAGGTGTCACTTCAAAACGCGTCGACGCACTGACCAATTTATATGACGCGGAGTCCTTGGCAGCCCGGCGCGACGCCTTGTTGCTGCTATCGGCTCCGATCCGGCAGCCGATCGACCTGATCAGGCCGCTTCGGCGACCACTTTCAGGCGCGCCAATACATAATCGGCCAATTCGTGGGCGCTGTACTTGGCCACGAAGGCATTGGCGCCGACTTGTTCGACCATGGCGTTGTTGAATACACCCGACAACGAGGTATGCAACAGCACGTACAGGCCTTGCAGCCCTGGCGTGCGCCGGATTTCTGTCGTCAGCGTGTAGCCATCCATCGCCGGCATTTCGATGTCGGAGATCACCATCGCGTAGCGATCGGCCGGATTCTCGCCTGACGCTGCCACCTGCAAGAGATGGTCCAGCGCCTGGCGGCCGTCCGACAACAAGGTTGCCGCGACGCCGAGCTGGTCGAGCACGCTGCGGATCTGCTGACGCGCCACCCGCGAGTCGTCCACCACCAGCACCTGGAACTGCCGGTCATAGGCGACCAGCTGTAGCGATGGATCCAGCTGCACGTCCTTGCTGACCTTGGCGATGTCGGCGAGCACGCTTTCCACGTCGATCACCTGGATCAACTCACCCTGGAAACGCGTCACTGCCGTCAAATAAGTGGCTTCGGCGCCCAGCTCCGGCGGCGGATGGATATCCTCCACCGCAATATTGACGATGCGCTCCACGCCGCTGACCAGAAATCCCTGGACCGAGCGGTTGAACTCGGCCACCACCAGATAGCCAGGGCCGTTTTCGGAAAGCGTGTCGCGCTCCGGGTGGCCGATGGCCAGGCCCAAGTCCAGCACCGGCACCGAGCGCCCGCGCACGTCGGCAACGCCGGCGAACTCGGTCGGCAGGCCGGGCACCTGAAACAGGTCCGGGCGGCGCAGCACTTCCTGCACCTTGAAGACGTTGACGCCAAAAAGCTGGCGCCCGCCCAGCCGGAACAGCAGCAGGGCCAGTCGATTGTGGCCAGCCAGACGGGTGCGCTGGTCGATGCGGTTGAGCAGATCGTGGGTCATGGGGCAGATATCGACAGGGTGGCCCAATAACTTGAGGGGGCTTTGCAGGCTGCGGAGTGCCACCGGGATTCGGGAATCGGGATTGGGGATTCGCTCAAGCGCCGGGATTGGGTGATTTGGGATTCGGGATTTGCTCAAAGGCTTGCACTAGCGAGTGGTCAGGCCGCTGCTGCTTCTGCGTCCTTGAAAGCTTAAGTGACAGTTGATCGGATAGAGGCACTGGGTGAAAGGGCCTTGGCAACGAGTAAACGAATCACCAGCAAAGCCGCTTTTGCGAATCCCCAATCCCGACTCTCCAATCCCCCGCAAAAAAACAGGCACACCTCTTGCACTGTCTGTTCCGTCTTCCTCCGGATCTGGTCCCATGCGCCTGCTACTGCTTGTCATTCTGTTGGCTGCCGCTCCAGCCTGGGCCCAGAGCTACCAGTCTGTCGATTCCATCCGTGCTGCCGCCCTGGCCACCGTCGGCCCCGATGCCGAGGCCGAGGCCACGCTCGATCCGGGTCTGCGCATGCCGGCGTGCCCGATTGCGCTGCAGGCGCAGCCCACCGGGACCAACACGGTCGAAGTGGCCTGCCCGCAGCCGGCCGGCTGGCGTCTGTTCGTGCCGCTCAAAGTGCGCCGCAATCAGGACGTACTGGTGTTGCGCCGGGGCATCAGCGCTGGAGAAACCATCTCGCTGGCCGATATCAGCATCGAGAAACGCGACGCCGCGCGCATTGTCGGTGCGGTACTGGCCGATCCGGTGGCTGCAGTGGGCAAGACCGCCCGGCGCATTCTGCCGGCCGGGTCGCTGCTGTCGTCGAACGATCTGGTCACGCAGCGGCTGGTGCGGCGCGGCGATACGGTGCCGCTGGTGTCGCGCAACGGTGGTCTGGAAGTACGCATGAGCGGTCGCGCCTTGTCGGACGCTGGCGAAAACGAGCGCGTCTCGGTGGAAAACTCGTCCTCGCGCCGGGTAGTGCAGGGGATCGTCGAAGCGAGCGGGACCGTTGTGGTTTCCAGATAAAAATTTTCTATAAAGTTTTTTTTCTGGGTGCCGTTATCCCCTACGACCTGTAGAGGAGTTCCTGACATGACCCAGAAAATCGAAGGCAATCTACCGACCGCCGCCACCCTTCGTACCGCCGCCACAAGCAGCAAGATCGCTTCGGCCGGTGAAGACCGCGCGTCCCCGATTGCAGCACTTCCGCCCACCGACAGCGTCAAGCTGACCGGCGAGGCCACCAACCTGCAGAACTTGCAGCGCACGCTTTCGCAGTCCTCGGCGATCGACACCGGTCGCGTCCAGGCAGTGAAGGAGTCGTTGCAGAACGGCAGCTACTCCATCAATCCGGATGCCATCGCCAGCCGCATGATGGATCTGAATCAGCAACTGGCGGGTTAATTCCCAGCCCAAAGGATGAACGTGAACGAGTTCCTGCAACGTCTCAGCGACGCGCTGGCCGGCGAGCGCCAGGCATTACTCGAGAACGACATCGATGGGTTGATGCGGCATACGCAAGACAAGCTCTCGGCACTGCGCGCGCTCGAAGCGCGAATGCCCGAAGGCGAAGAAGCGCGTCTGCGCGAACTGGCCGAAGCCAATCGTGCCAACGGCGCGCTGCTGGCACGCCGGCGTCGCGAAGTGAACTGGGCACTGCGTCACTTGGGCCGCACCGAGAGTGCGCCGTCCTATGACGCCAAGGGTCAATCGAGCGTACTGCGTGGCGGACGTTCGCTGGCAGTGGCTTGAGCGATTAACCTCGCGTAGAGCGTGTGTGCGCGTTGTCCAGCGCACATGCGTCGCGCAATCCGATCTGCCCGGCGTGCCAGATCGTGGCGTTGCGCAATACGGCGCGTAGGCGGTTGGGCGTATATTGACGCGTCTTCTACGCCGCCTCTTCCCGTGACTGCCAAGTTTTTTCTCAATCAGACCTTATTGCCGTCTTCGGACATGCTGCGCGCCTTCGGCGATCAGATGCTCGAGGGCGTATTGCTGTTCCGCGCAGACGGGCAGCTGATTCTGGCCAACGCCATCGCGCGCCAAAGCCTGTGCAAGGAAGACCCCGACGACGATCGCAATCTCGGCGAGCGGATCTCGCAGGTCTTGCCGTCCGATGCGCTCAATCAGGCGCGTAGCAAGGGCACCTGGACCGGCAGCCTGCCGGTCGGCGACCGCGTGGTCATTGCGCATCTGTACTACAACGAAGAGCAGGGCGTCGGGCACTTTCTGGCATTGTTCCACAACATCGAAGGCCAGCAGGATTACGAGCGCGAGCTGCAACAGCGCCACGCCGAATTGCGCCAGGCCTACCTGCGTTTGAATGGTGCACAGGACAAACTGCTGCAATCGGAAAAGATGGCCTCCATCGGCCAGCTCGCTGCGGGCGTGGCGCACGAAATCAATAATCCGATCGGTTACGTGCACTCCAACCTGGGCAGCCTGCAGGAATATCTGCGCAGCCTGTTCACGCTGATCGAAGCGTACGAGCGCGCGCTGCAGGCGCCGGATCCGAAGGCGCTGATCCCCGAAATCGACGAGATCCGCAACCGCGCCGATATCGACTTCATCAGCCGCGATCTGCCGCAGCTGATGGCCGAGTCGCGCGAAGGCATCGAACGGGTGACCCGCATCGTGCGCGACCTCAAGGACTTCTCGTATTCGGACCGTTCCGAGTCGTGGAAGATGGTGGACCTGCACGCCGGTCTCGAATCCACGATCAACATCATCTGGAACGAGCTCAAGTACAAGGTCACGTTGGAGCGCAATTACGCCGAGCTACCGCTGGTGGAATGCCTGCCGTCCGAGCTCAATCAGGTCTATATGAACATGCTGCTCAACGCCGGCCAGGCGATCGTCGAGCGCGGCACGATTACCGTCACCACCGGCCGCGAAAACGCCGATGGCACCGAGCAGGTCTGGATCCAGTTCCAGGACACCGGCGCCGGCATCGCCCCGGATCTGATGCAACGCATCTTCGACCCGTTCTTCACCACCAAACCGGTCGGCAGCGGCACTGGTCTGGGCCTGTCGATTTCCTACGGCATCATCAACAAGCACCACGGCCGTATCGACGTCGAAAGCACACCGGGGCAGGGCGCGAGTTTCCGCATCGTGTTGCCGGTGCGGCAGCCGCGGTAGCGCTTCGCGCTGGGAATGGGGAATCGGGAGTAGGGAATCGGTAGAGCGGCGTGCGCTGGTGCTTTGGTTTTGAGGCACGATTTGGCACGCGGAGAATCAGGCGGTAGAGATCTGCTCTACCGATTCTCCATTCCCGATTCCCTACTCCCGGCCGTTACGCAACTCATCGTGCGTGCGGAAGGCCTGACGAATGTGCTCGCGCAGTTCGTCGTCGTTCCAGGGTTTGGTCAGAAAGCGGTAGATCGCGCCGCGGTTGATCGCCTCGGTCACGGTGGCCAGATCTGTGTAGCCGGAGAGCACCAGGCGCACGGTGTCGGGGTAGAGCATCTTGACCCGGCCCAGGAACTCGGTGCCGCTCATGTCGCTCATGCGCTGGTCCGAGAGGATCACCTGCACGTCGTTGGTGGCGAGCAGGTCGAAGGCATCGCGCACATTGCCGGCGGCCAGGATCCGGTAGCCATCGCGGCGGAACAGGCGCACCAGCGAGCGCAACACGTTTTCTTCGTCGTCCAGCAGCAACAAGGTGCGATCCGGGCGGCTTTCGGCGAACGATTCCGGGCGCAGATAGCGGCGACGTAACGCCATGCCTGCCGACTCGGCCGACATCGGTTCGCCGAACAGATAACCCTGGAAGATGTCGCAATCGTTGCGACGCAGAAAGCCCAGCTGCGCCTGCGATTCCACACCGTTGGCGATCACCGTCATGCCGAGCTGGTGGCCCATCGCGATGATCGCGCGCGCAATGGCCGCCTCGCGGCTGCCGGCCGGTGCGCTCTTGATGAAGCTGCGATCGATCTTGAGCCGGTCCACCGGATACCGCACCAGCGCGCTCAGGCTGGAATCGCCGGTGCCGAAGTTGTCCAGACTCAGGCTGATGCCTTCGTTGCGCAGGTTGGCCATCGTCTCGTGGACGAAGTTGACGTTGTTGGTCAACGCGCTTTCGTTGATCTCCAGCGTGACGAATTGCGCCGGCACGCCGGCGGTCTGCAACATGCCCATGACTTCGTTGAAGAAGCCCGGACGCAGCAACTGCAGCGTGGACACATTCACCGCAATGCTGAAGTCGTCGAACCCCTGGTCGCGCCACAGACGCGCCTGGCGCACCGCGTTCTGCAGCACCCATTCGCCGATCTGCACGATCACGCCCAGGCGCTCGGCGGTGCGCATGAAACGCTCTGGCACCAGCATGCCCAGCGTCGGCGATTGCCAACGCAGCAAAGCCTCCATGCCCACGATGCGGCCGTCGCGTGCGCTCACCAGCGGCTGATAGCGCAGACGCAGCTCGCCATGCGGAATCGCATCCACGATCTGCCGCGCGATGATGCTTTCGCTATGCGCACTGGTGGTCGAGTTGCGCGTGTACAGCCGCACCGTGTTGCCGCCTTCGCGCGCGGCCTGGTAGCTGGCTTCCTCGGCGTAATCGAGCAGGATCGACAGCGAGCTCGAGTGTTCCGGGCATAGGCTGATGCCGACCTTGCCGGTCATGAACAAGGTGTACGGCAACACCGACAACGGCAATTCCAGCTGCTGGCGGATCTCTTCGGCAAAATCTTCCGGCAATGGCGTGTCTTCGCGACGCACCGCTACCACCACCATTTCATCGCTGCCGTGACGCCACAACTTGCCGCGCGCGCCCAGGAAATCCTGCAGCCGGCGCGCGACCAGCGTGAGCGCCTGATCGCCGACCTCGGCACTCATGTTCTCGTTGATCGAGGCAAAGTGATCGATATCGATATGGAACACCATCAATGGCGGGCCGCCGGATGCGGCAGCGTCCACCAGATGCAGCAGTTCGGGATTGCCTGCGCCTAAGCGCGTGGGTTTGACGATTTCCAATCCAGGCGGGATAACCGGGCTCCACATGACTCAACGTCCACCATCGTCGTGGACGGACTCGCCGACCGGGTGATAGGGCAGGCGCAACGTCACGCGCGTGCCTGCTCCGGGGGCTGATTCTATCGCGAGCGCGCCGCCGACGGTTTGCGCACGCTCACGCATCACGATCAGCCCGAGACCGCGCGGGCCTTCGGGTTCGAAGCCATCGCCGTCATCGCTCACTTCCAGGCGAAAGCTCTGGCTGTCGATCGTCTGCAGGCTCATGCGCACTTCGCCCGCGCACGCATGCCGCAACGCATTGGTCAGGCTTTCCTGCGCGATGCGAAAACACGCCTGTTCGATTTCGTTGCCGGGGCGTACGTCCAGGGCCTGGATATCCAGTTCCAGATGCACCTGCGAGGCGCGGAACAACATCGAGGCTTGCCAACGCAGCGCCGCTTCCAGACCCAGTGCATCGAGTTGTGGCGGGCGCAACAGCATCGACAGATTACGCAGCTTGGTCACCGTGCTGTCGGCCAGCGACACCACCTCGAGCAGATCCTCGCGACGCGCGGCCGGGTCCAGCTCGTCCAGCGCGGCATGTGCGGATAGCTTCATCGCGGTGATCGCCTGGCCGATATCGTCGTGCAGATCGCGCGAGATCGCGCGGCGCTCGTCTTCCTGCAACGAGAACAACCGCTTGGCCATCGCCTGCAGTTCGGCATTGCTTTCGGCCAGGGCGTCGCGCATACGCTCGGGCTCGCTCAAATCGCGCACCACCAGCAATTTGCAGGCGCGCCCGCCGTAGCGGATATCGCCAGCCGACAGGCCGGCATAAAAGGTGCTGCCATCGCGACGGCGCATCGCCCGTGCGCTGGACACCGGCTCGTTGCGGTCGCTGCCTGCGCGCAGATACTCGCGCACGATCGGCAGATCGTGCTCGCCGACCAGCGTCTGCAACGGTTCACCCAGAATGGTCTCGCCCTGGAAGCCGAACTGCGTCGAGCCTGCCGCATTGGCATACATCACGTGCTCGTCGGCCAGGATCAGCACACCATCGGGTAGCACACGCACCAGCTCGCGGAACTGCTCCTCGCGCTCGCGCAGCAGGCGCCGCGATTGTTCGCGCTCGCTCACATCCTGCAGCGTGCCGTGGATATGGCGTGCGCCGCTCGTCGTGGTGACGCTTTCGGCACGCAGGTGCACGGTGCGCGGCTGCGAGTCGCCGCCAGTGAGCGGTAGCAGCACATCGATCTGCACCTGCCCACCGGTGCACATGTCTTCGATCATCCGTTCGATGCGTGCCTGGGTGGCGGTATCCGAGGCGGTCAGCAATTCTTCCAGTCGATGTTCGCGGCGATGCATCGGCACGCTGCGGCCCAGCAACCGATACACCGCCGGCGAATAGCGGCCCAGGCCGGTGGCGCGATCCAGCTGCCACGAGCCCAGCCGCGCGATGCCTTGCGCTTCTTCCAGCCGCTCAAGCGCTTCGTCGCGCAGATGCTGCGCCTGGCGCTCCTCGCTGCGGTCCACGGTGACCACCAGGCGGGCAGGGCCGCTGGCCAGATGCAGCTGATTGCTGCGGATCTCGACATGGCGCGGGCCGCTGCGGGTCAGCAGATCCTCGTGCAGGGTGCAGGTGTCGTCGCCCTTGGCGCGGATCTGGGTGATGATTTCTTCCAGACGCACGCCGTCGGCATTGGGCCAGATCGCCTGCAACGTCTGCTGCAGAAACTCGTCGCGCTCCCAGCCGAAGAATTCCAGCGCTGCCGGGTTGGCATCCAGGATGCGCAGCGTGGCCAGGTCGTAGATCAGGGCGGGGCTGGGCAGGGCCAGGAACTTGGCCTGCAGCAGTGCCTCGGACTGCGCCAACTGGGCGTGCTCTTCCACGATCAGCGCGACAAAGCGGCGTAGCACCAGATGGATCACGATGCTCGACACCACCAGAAAGCTCGCATCCGACCAGCGCTCCGGCATGGCGGCGCCGGCCAGGTGCAGCAGCCGGTTGCCCAGCAGCAGCCACACCACACCAGTCAGCAGATACAGCCCTGTCAGCGTCCACAGACCCTGTTGCAGGCGTTCGGCTAAGCGAAGTCGGGAGACGGGGGCGGACGAAAACGCGGGCGCGGCAACGGGATCAGGCATGGGTCCGCGAACGACCTTTGGAGCGGGCGATGCAGCCATCTTAGCCGTAACTCGGCCCGGTTCGGTCGTGCCGCAAACAGGTACCTCAACTAATCGCCAAAACGGCCGTTATCCATTGCGACTCCGGGGCAGGGGTCGATTCTTCGGAGTGTTCCAGAGTGGACTCAGGCGTCATTGCAAGCATGCTGCAGCACCCGTTGACCTCAGCGGTGGTGTTGTTGGATGCGCATGGTCAGCCTCTGGCGGCCAACCGCGTTGCGCAGTCGCTTGGATTGCCGGCAACCCTTGGTGCCTATGCCGAAGTTCTGGAAAGCAGCCGAGCCCAGGTGGCCGATAACGGCGGCATGGCGGCCTGCGTGCTGCCGGGCACCGGCGGCGGGCGTCTGGAAGGTTGGTTGCGCGCAGTCTGCGACGAACACGGCCAGGTGATGGCCTTCACGCTGAGCATTCCCGAGCCGGTGGGCGCCGATGGCACCAGCCGTTGGGAAATGGGTCTGGACAGCGCCGATCACGGTTTGTGGGATTGGGATATTCCTGCCGACGTGGTGTACCGCTCGGAGCGCTGGACCCGCATGCTCGGTTACTTGGAGCAGCCGCTGCCGAACAATCTCACCGCCTTGTCCGGGTTGATTCATCCCGACGACCATGCGCTGGTCAGTGCCGCCGTACAGGCGCACCTGGATGGGCGCACCGATACCTATGTGGCCGAATTCCGCTTGCGTCAGAGCGATGGCCAGTGGCGCTGGATCCTCGATCGCGGCCGCGTGGTCTCGCGTACCGCCGACGGCCGCCCGCTGCGCATGGTCGGCACACATACCGACGTGCATCACCACAAATTGCTCGAGCAGCAGCTACGCGAGCAGCAGGCCCAGCTCGAAGATGCTCAGCGTATCGCCAGCATGGGCAGCTGGAGCTTGGACACGCTCAAAGACGCGTTGTGGGTCTCGCCCGATTTCCTGCAGCAGCTCGGCATGACCCAGATACGGCTGCAGAGCATTCGCGACATCCTGCGTCTGCTCGGCCGGCCCTCGATTGCGCAGCTGCGCAGCGCCTGGCGCAAGATCAAGCACGAAGGCATGCCGATGCATTTCGAGCTGGAAATCAACGGGCTTGCCGGCATCAACCCGCATCACCTGCGGGTATGGGCGCAGCCGGTCTTCGATGGCGACGGCACCATGGTGCGCCTGCTCGGCCAGCTGCAGAACGTCACCGAGCAACGCCAGACCGACGCGCTGATCCGCTGGCGCACCGAGTTGCTCAACCGCGTCTCCGCGCTGGGCAAGATCGGCGGCTGCGAGATCGAGGTCGACACCCGGCGCATGCAGTGGACCGAGGAGTGCTATCGCATCCATGGTCTGCGCAAGGAAAACATCACCCTGGAGCAGGCGCTGTCGCTGTACACCCAGGATTCGCGCGACGCCTTCGAAGCGGCGCTGCTGCGGATTTCCGATGGCGGCCTGCCCGAGCAGCTGGAGCTGTGTTTCTATCGCAACTCCGGCCAGCGTGTGTGGGTGCAGGTACTGATCGAACTGGACCGCCGCGAAGGCCTGCCGCCGCGTTTTGTCGCCTTGTTCCGCGATGTCACCCGCGAACGCGAAGCCAACGAGCGCATCGAGCTGCTGGCGCACTACGACCGTCTGACCGGCTTGCCGAACCGCTTTCTGTTGCGCGAGCAGGCAGAGAACGCGATTCGCGAAGCGCATGAGCGCGGTCAGGTGCTGGCGATGCTGCTGATCGATCTGGATGGCTTCAAGAGCATCAACGATTCGTTCGGCCATGCCACCGGCGACAATTTGCTCAAGCTTGCGTCTTCTCGCCTGCATCAGCATTTGCGCAACAGCGATCTGTTCGGTCGCTTCAGCGATGACGAATTCATCGTGCTGCTGCGCGATCTGGGCGAGCCGGAAGATGCCGGCCACGTTGCACGCAAGTTGATCAGCGCGCTGGGCGAGCCGCTGCGCAAGGACCACGTCACCCTCAAGCTCGGTGCCAGCATCGGGATTGCGCTGCAGGGCGATGGCCTGTCGGATTTCGATAGCCTGCTGCGCGCCGCCGATGCGGCGATGTACGCGGCCAAGGAATCCGGCCGCAACACCTTCCATTACTACAGCCAGGACGTGCTGCTGCGTGCGCAGCGCCGCCTGGAGCTGGAGCACGCGCTGCAGGGCGCGCTCGAGCGCGAAGAATTCACGCTGGTCTATCAGCCGCTGGTCAACACGGTCGGCGATACCTCGCCGGCGATCGAAGCGCTGATGCGCTGGAATCGTCCTGGTCATGGTCCTTGCAGCCCGGTCGAGTTCATTCCGATCGCCGAGGAATGCGGCGAAATCGTGCGTCTGGGCGAATGGGTCATCGGCGAAGCCTGCCGCCAGGCCGTTGTCTGGGACCGTGCCGGGCTCAATTTCAGCCGCATCGCGGTCAATGTGTCTGCGGTGCAGCTGCGCGAGCGCGGCTTTGCCGAGCGGGTGCTGGAAATCTGCCGCGACAACGGTTGGTCGCCGTCGCGGCTTGAGCTGGAACTGACCGAGTCCGCATTGATCCGCGATTCGGATTCGCTGCGCCGCTGCTTCGAGCTGTTCGAACAGAACGGCGTGCTGCTGGCGGTGGACGACTTCGGTACCGGCTTCTCGAATCTGCACTATCTCAACCGTTTCCCGGTGCAGCGCCTGAAGATCGACCGCAGCTTCGTGCAAGGCATGCTCGACGACGCCAACACCGCTGAAGTCACCCAGGCCATCGTGCATCTGGGCCATGCGCTGGGCATGCAGGTGGTCGCCGAAGGTGTTGAAACGGTGCAGGAAGACGCACTGCTGCGCCTGCAGGGCTGCGACGAGATCCAGGGTTACTTCTACTCACGCCCATTGTCGCCACGCGACATGGCGCAGTGGCTGCGCGAAGCCGAAGCCGGCATGCGCCTTGGCGCTCGTCTGGTCGTCGCCAACTGACGCAGTGTGTGGCATCGCCCGCATTCAGAGCGGCTGAAAAACTGCTGCGAAGTCGCCGGGCGGGTGCGGCCGGCATCTACCACTCGTGCATTCCGGGTCGTCCGCGCCTTCCACGCCCATTCTGATGACCGGTCGCTACATTTCGTTAGCCGCTGCTAGTCAATCAAGGGCGTGATGCCCTCACCAGCGCCAAGCAGCAAATCAGCCCTCTACAACTGATCTATCCGCGCAAACCAACCACTCTCCACGACAAGCGAGCTATCGAGTCGTAGCGTTGTTTGGCCAAGGTCAAAAGTTGAGTCAGTCGAGGGCGCGATGCCCTCACCGCTCGCGGGACACGCCGCAAGTACGTCCATGTAGGCTCGGTGGCGGCATCCATGCCGCCACACGGTCCCGCAAGCGGTGAGGACACCGCACCAGCGCGTTGATCGGTGGCCCAGGTAAAAGCATTCCCGATGCTCGACTTGCGTTGGGATGCTGATCGGACGAGCCGTTATCCGAACATTGCGCGCCGTGCATTGCTTGCAAACATGCACACCGACATTTTCGACTGGTCCTTGCCCGCCTACCGTCGCGGGACCTTACGCGGCATGGATGCCGCGTAAGAGCCTACACGGACGTACTTGCGGCGTGTCCCGCGATGGTAGGCGGGCAAGGGCCCTGCAACCAAGCCGCAGATCAGCCGCTCTGCAACACCACATTGCGAGCGTCTAATACCCCCAAGAAAGCCGAGATCTCACGGCTTTTTATCGCGAGCAAGCACCCAGCTCGCAAGCGCACTCGCGCAAGATGTCGCGCACTACAGCATTGCCATGACATCGCATCGATCGAAGCGTCAAGTTGTGTTGTGTCGCAGAAGTCGCAGAGCAGGCGGGAAGGGGAGACGTCACCCTGATGCTGCAATCGAAAGATGCTGCGTGGTTCAGAGCCAGGCTTGTCGGCACCGCCTAACCCATCATCGATAACTCAGGCAGTCATGACAACCAGCGGGGCGCCTGCCGAGGCACGCCCCGCCGTTTCGACATCAGCGTCCGGACACGCTGACCGCAGCACCGTCCAGGCCCAGATCCCACGCTACCGTTGCGAACAGCAATTCTTCTTCGCTGCTGCTACGGCGCGGATGGATCAATGCCTGCACCTCCGCACGTGCCGCACACTCCAGCCGTTCCAGCGCAGCCGGCATACGCACGCGTCGCGGCGTGGGCCGGGCAGCATCGCTCTGCGCGATGCGCTCGGCCTGTGCGGCCGCAACGACGGCTGATTCCAGCACGGCGGTGGGTCTATCGACGGTCGGGGCGAGAAGCGTCATGAGCGGAACACCAGGTCGTTGCGGAACGACAAATCCCCGGGGAGGCCGGGGAATGTCGGGGTCAGATGGTGCGTGGCATCGGTCTTAGAACAACTCGACCGTGCCGGCACCCATGCCTTGCTGCGCCACCGGCTTGTGCGGCGGGCGCTCCCATTCCACGCGCATATCGCGCAGGCGGGTGGACACCTTCTGCAGCGCGGCGACCAGATCGCTGTCGTACACGCCGCCATTGCGATGCAGCAGTTCCTGCAGCGCCACCGCTTCACGGTTGATCGCGGTGAGGCGATCGAGATGCGTGTGGATGCCGCTCAGCGTCTGCGTGGCGATGTCCTCGAACTGCAGGGCACGCACCGCTTCGGCCACGCTACCGTCTATGGAGCGAGCGCACTCGGAAATTTCGCGCATGCCATCGCCCAACGAGGCGTTGATCTGAGCGACATTCTCCAGCATCGCCGCCGATTCATGGCGGGCTTCGCGGGAACGATCCATGTGGCGCGAGGCCAGCTGCGAGACCGTTTCACGAACCTTGGCGATCGATTCCTTGGAGCTGTGCGCCAGCTTGCGGATCTGTTCGTTGAAGGTGGTGGAACGCTCGGACAGGTTGCGCACCTCGTCGGCGACCACTGCGAAGCCACGACCGGCTTCACCGGCACGTGCTGCTTCGATGGCGGCGTTCAAGGCCAGCAGGTTGGTCTGGTCGGCGATCGACTTGACGTCTTCCAGCAGCGCGAAGATGCCATCCAGGTGCTGCGCCATCTCATCGATGTGATGCACCGTGTTGGTACTTTGTCCGCTCACCTGTTCCAGCGCTTCCACCAACTGCTCCATGCGGGAGCTGGCGTGCTGGGCGAAGCGAGCGACGTCGACGCCGGCGCTGCCATCGTCACCGGCACGGTCGACGATGCGGGCCAGTGCCTGGCTTTGCTGACGCGACTTGCGGTTCATCGCTTCGAAGCTGCCACCAAGACCGGACACGGCCTGACGGATCAGTTCGCGGGCACGCTCGACTTCCGAGCGCGAACCGTCGACTTCGTTGCTGACGAACGTACGCAGTTCGTTGAGCAGTTGGTCCTGCTCGCGCAGGATGCGGGTCTGGTCCGGATTACGCCGGAACTGGGAATACGTCACCCAGGCAGCGAAAACCAACCAACTAAGGGTCATGGTCGCCAGGATCGCCCAGCGCACCGAAGCGGGCCAGTCGAATCCGACAGCGAAGGGAAACAGCAAGGTCAGAGCCAAAGGGGCGGCTAGACGGATCAGTGGACGTGAATACATGGGCGTTCTCGGCAGAGTCACGGTTGCTGTATCGGCCGTACCCCCTTTGTCTTTAGCGACGATCGCCACATCGTCTCGCCCATTCAACCGCTGTTGACGCGCGCCAGCGGCCGCTAGCGCATGCGTCAAAGCATGTTTGTCGCGGAACTCAACGCAGCGCGCGGTCCACCGCTTCGAGCATTGCGCGCTTGGCAAACAGAAAATCCCACAGGCTGCCACCCATCTGGCGCCACAACACCGCCGAGCGGACCGCTGCCAGCAGCAAGGCGCGGATTTCTGCGACTACGCCGGCCTGGCCCAGATAATGCGGGTTGCCTTGCACCATCACCTTGGGACGCAAGTGGCTGATGGTCTGCGCATACAGCGCGCCCAGCGCGCTCAGCACGTCGGGGTGGCCGCTGTCGCCCAGGGTCTGTGCCTGACGCGCCGCAGCCTCGATCCCGTTGGACACGCTGGTGACGGTGGCGGTGTCGCGCACGAAGCGGCGCTCCAGTTGCAGCACCGCCAGCGCCAGGCGCGGCAGCACCTCGTCCTTTCCCTGATTGCGGAAATAGTTATGCAGCAGCCGCAAGCCCGGTGCCAGATCGGTCGGCGAGCCGTACACGGCCTCCGGCGAGGAGGCATCCACCCGGAACACGCTGTCCATGGCGGTGCGCACCGTCGCAGCCTCCGAATGCCCGGTTTCGGCGATCCGCCGCACCTGCTGCAAGGCCTGGGCGACGCCGGCCAGCGCCAGCACGCGGTGATCCATGGAAGAACTCATCAAGCCACTACCTCGGGTAAAAAAGAAGATCCCGCCAATTGGCGTTCCATCGGTGCATCGGTGGCCGCAATGACTGCGCCCCCTAAACATTCTTCGCCGTCGTACAGCACCAGCGATTGCCCCGGCGTCACCGCACGCTGCGGCCGTTCGAAACGTACCTGCACGCTGCCATCGTCGCGCACCTCCACCGTGCACGGTTCATCGGGCTGCCGATAGCGCGTCTGTGCGGTGCAACTGAAGCTACGCGCCGGCGGCGCCCCGGTGACCCAATGGGCCTGCTCGGACTGCAGCCAGTGCGATTGCAGCAGCGGGCTGTCGCGGTCCTGGTCGACATACAGCACGTTGCTCGCCACATCCTTGCCCACCACATACCACGGCGCCGCAGCACGCCCACGCACGCCGCCGATGTTCAGGCCTTCGCGCTGACCCATGGTGAAATAGAACACCCCCGGATGTTCGGCGATACGTTGCCCCTGCGGGTCGCGGATCTCGCCGGTGCGCGCGGGCAGATAACGGCCCAGGAACTCGCGAAAGTCGCGCTCGCCGATGAAGCAGATGCCGGTGGAATCCTTCTTGGCATGCGTCGGCAGATTGGCGTCCTGGGCGATCCGGCGCAGCGTACTTTTTTCCAGATCGCCGATCGGGAACAACGTTGCCGCCAGCTGGGTCTGCCCCAGTTGGTGCAGGAAATAACTCTGATCCTTGCCGCGGTCGGCACCACGCAACAGGCGCCACCGCCCGCCGCTGTGCGCAACCCGCGCGTAGTGACCGGTGGCGATGCGTTCGGCGCCCAGCGCCTGGGCCGCATCCAGGAAATGCTTGAACTTCACTTCGCGGTTGCACAGCACGTCCGGGTTGGGCGTGCGTCCGGCGGCGTATTCGGCCAGAAAATGCTCGAACACGCCGCTCCAGTACTCGCTGGAAAAATCGCGGAAGTGAAACGGGATCCCCAGCACCCCGCAGACCGCCACCGCATCGCGACGATCATCTTCGGCGCGGCAATCGCCGCTGCCGTCGTCGGCCCAGTTCTGCATGAACAGCCCGGCGATCGACTCGCCTTGCTGGGCAAGCCGCCAGGCCGCCACCGACGAATCCACGCCCCCGGACACGCCAACGATGATGCGCGGCGTACTCATGCGACGTGCTGCACCAACGCCAACGGATAGCGCTGACCGGACAGATAATCTTTCACCACGTCCCACACCAGCGGACTGCGTAGCCGGCCGGCCGCGCTGCGCAGCTCTTCCGGGGTCATCCACAGTGCGCGTACCACCCCGGTATCCAGGCTGCGCTCGGGGTGGTGGGTCAGCGCTTCGGCGACGAAGGTAAAGCGCAGAAAACACTGGCCGCTTGGCGCCACCCACTGGTAGGTGCCGATGAACTGGGTCAGCTGCACATCCCAGCCGGTCTCTTCCAGGGTCTCGCGCACCGCTGCGTCCAGCAAACTTTCGTTCGGCTCCAGATGTCCGGCCGGCTGATTCAACAGCAGGCGGCCGCCGATGGTCTCCTCCACCTGCAGAAAGCGCCCGTCGCGCACCACCACAGTGGCGACGGTGACATCCGGGTGCCAGCGTTCTACGGGCGTGTTCATCGACATTGGCTCCGGCGGATGGAAAACCGGCGCGCAGCACCCGCACTCGCCACGATCACAACCCGTCTCACAGCTCGGCTCAAACGATCAGGCGTACCAAGCGGCGGCGCGGATCGTTGCGTAGTGGAGGCGCACGACGGTGCCAGTGGCAGCGCGGTCACGGAATCGGTCATCAAGGGCCAGCCAGGGAATCGGAGACAAATTGTGCGGGCCGCGGCGCAAATCGTCCAATGCGCGCAACGATGAACCGTATAATGGCCACATGCCCCGTAATACTACGCACGAACACGATCACGGCCTGATGGTCGAAGCCAGCAAGCCTGAAGTGGCGCCACCGCCGCGTTATCAGGTGCTTCTGCTGAACGATGACTACACCCCGATGGACTTCGTGGTGACCGTTCTGGAGCAGTTTTTCAACCTGAGCCTGGAGCAGGCGACCCAGGTCATGCTGCATGTCCATACCCGTGGGCGCGGTGTCTGCGGGGTCTACAGCCGCGAGGTCGCCGAGTCCAAGGTGGCGCAGGTCAACGAGTTTTCGCGGATGAACCAGCACCCGCTGCTGTGCACGATGGAGCAAACCTGAGTTCGGTCAGGGATCATTCCAGCAGTGCAACACTGTGGCTGCAATCACATGCTAACGCCGTCTGAACATACCTATCCGATAGGGTTGTGGTAAATCCCAACAAAAGCCGCATATTGTTGGCAACAGCCGTTCGGAGTTACCAATGTTCAGCAAAGACCTAGAGCAAACCATCGGCCAGTGCTACAAGCGAGCACGCGAGGCGCGTCATGAATTCATGACCGTCGAGCACCTGCTGCTCTCGCTGCTAGACAACCCTTCCGCCCAGGCCGTCCTCAAGGCCTGCGGTGCGGACCAGGTGCGCTTGCACAACGACCTGGAACAGGCGATCGAGGCCTCGGTCTCGCGCCTGGCAGAAGACGATGGCCGCGATACGCAACCAACCCTCGGCTTCCAGCGGGTGCTGCAGCGCGCGGTCTATCACGTGCAGTCCTCTGGCAAGAAGGAAGTCACCGGCGCCAATGTGCTGGTCGCGATCTTCGGCGAAAAAGACTCGCACGCGGTGTATTTCCTGAATCAGCAGGACATCACCCGCCTGGACATCGTCAATTACCTTTCGCACGGCATTGCCAAGCTCGGTGAAGACGGCGAGCAGCCGTCCGCGTCCGATGGCGAGCCCAAGAGCGAAGGTGGGGAAGGCGAGGCCAAGGGCGATGCGCTGGCCGAGTTCGCCACCAATCTCAATGAGCAGGCCCGAAACGGCAAGATCGACCCGTTGGTCGGCCGTGCCGACGAAATCGAGCGCACCATCCAGGTGCTGTGCCGCCGGCGCAAGAACAACCCGCTGTACGTGGGCGAGGCCGGCGTGGGCAAGACCGCGATCGCCGAAGGCCTGGCCAAGCGCATCGTCGACAACGACGTGCCCGAGGTGCTCGCCGAGGCGGTCATCTTCTCGCTCGACCTGGGCGCGCTGGTGGCCGGCACCAAGTACCGCGGCGACTTCGAAAAGCGCCTCAAGGGCGTGCTCGCGGCGCTGAAGAAGGTGCCGAATGCGGTGCTGTTCATCGACGAGATCCACACCATCATCGGTGCGGGTTCTGCGTCGGGCGGCACCATGGATGCGTCCAATCTGATCAAGCCGGCATTGTCGTCGGGCGAGTTGCGCTGCATCGGTTCGACCACGTTCCAGGAATATCGCGGCATCTTCGAAAAAGACCGTGCGCTGGCACGTCGCTTCCAGAAGATCGACATCGTCGAGCCGACCGTGGGCGAGACCTTTGAAATCCTGCAGGGCCTCAAACCCAAGTATGAAGCGCACCACGGCGTGACTTACGCCGACGACGCGCTGCAGGCCGCCGTGGATCTGTCGGTCAAGCACATCGGCGACCGCTTGCTGCCCGACAAGGCGATCGACGTGATCGATGAAGCCGGTGCCCGTCAGCGCCTGCTGCCGGAAGGCAAGCGCAAGGAGCTGATCGATATCGAAGAGATCGAGACCATCGTTGCCAAGATGGCGCGGATTCCGGCCAAGCAGGTCAGCGCGACCGACAAGGACGTGCTGCAGCATCTGGAGCGCAATCTGAAGATGGTGATCTTCGGCCAGAATCCGGCGATCGAGACGCTGGCCGGCTCGATCAAGCTCGCGCGTTCGGGTCTGGCCAATCCGGAAAAGCCGATCGGCAACTTCCTGTTTGCCGGCCCCACTGGTGTCGGCAAGACCGAGGTGACCAAGCAGCTCGCGCTGCAGTTGGGCATCGAGCTGGTGCGCTTCGATATGTCCGAGTACATGGAAGCGCATTCGATCAGCCGCCTGATCGGCGCGCCTCCGGGCTATGTCGGGTTCGATCAGGGCGGCCTGCTGACCGAGAAGGTGGTCAAGACGCCGCACTGCGTGCTGCTGCTGGACGAGGTGGAGAAGGCGCACCCGGACATCTTCAACATCCTGTTGCAGGTCATGGATCGCGGCATCCTCACCGACACCAACGGGCGCGAGGCGAACTTCAAGAACGTGATCCTGGTGATGACCACCAATGCCGGTGCCACGCAGGCGTCGCGGCGCTCGATCGGCTTTACCAAGCAGGATCATTCCACCGATGCGATGGAGTCGATCCGTCGTGGCTTTACGCCGGAGTTCCGCAACCGCCTGGATGCGATCGTGCAGTTCCAGCCGCTGGGCTTCGACCACATCCTGCGGGTGGTGGACAAGTTCATCATCGAGCTGGAAATGCTGTTGCAGGAAAAGCACGTCTCGCTGTCGGCCACCCCGACTGCGCGCGACTGGCTGGCCCAGCACGGCTTCGATCCGCTGATGGGTGCGCGCCCGATGTCGCGCGTGATCCAGGAGAAGATCAAGCGTCCGCTGGCCGACGAACTGTTGTTCGGCAAGCTGGTGGAAGGCGGCCGGGTCAATATCGACGTCAAGGATGGCGAGCTGGTGGTGGAAGCGCACCCGGAACCGGAGCGTCTGCTGCCGGCAACGGTCGACTGATCGCCTTGCGGTCCTGAAACGAAAAAACCGCTCGAAAGAGCGGTTTTTTTATGCCTCAGAACTTGTGGCCCGAGGGGGCGTAGAAGCGGAGTGGCGATGGCGGCTCGCGAGGAGCAGCGATAGCGCGCTTCCGTACCTTTGGCGATGTAGCGATCAGGCGCAAGCGCTGGAGGTGGAGACAGGATCAAGCCGACACCGCCCGATCACAGCTGCCACTTAGATGCGCAAATCTCGGCCACGACAAAAAGCGGCCAGTGGCCGCCTCGCGTCTCACACCAGAACCGCTTACTTCATGCGGTAGGTAATACGACCCTTGGTCAGGTCGTAAGGAGTCATCTCAACTTTGACCCGGTCGCCGGTCAGGATGCGGATGTAGTTCTTGCGCATACGGCCGGAGATATGGGCGATGATTTCATGCCCGTTTTCCAGCTTGACCCGGAACGTGGTGTTGGGGAGCGTCTCGCTGACGCTGCCTTCGAATTCAATGGAGTCGTCTTTCGACATGTAATCCTGTGCAATCACGGCTGGCCCGGGAGGGCCGTAAGGGACAGCATTTTACGCTCCATCTCCCCCCGGTGCAAATTTTATGTTAAGCGGACTTCAGCGAGCGCGCTGGCAGGCCGCTCGGCGTAGCCCTCGGACCAGTTGCCGGGCAGCGAGGGTTGGGTGACCTGTCGCCGCACCTGCTGCAGGAACTGCGCGCGTGGCAGGCGCTGCGCGCCCAGCCGCATCAGATGGGGGTTTTCCACCTGCGCATCGATCAGCGGCCATCCGCAGCCATGCAGATACTCAGCGAGCGCTGCCAGCGCCACCTTCGAGCCGCCGCTTTCGGCACTGAACATGCTTTCGCCGAAAAACATCTGGCCGATCGCCACACCGTAGATGCCGCCAACCAAGCGCGCACCATCGAACACTTCCAGCGAGTGCGCGTGGCCCAGGCGGTGCAGTTCGATGTAGGCCTGCTGCATCGGCGTGGTAATCCAGGTGCCGTGCTGGCCTGCGCGCGGTAGCGATGCGCAGGCGTCGATCACCTGCGCAAAGGCAGTGTCGGCACGCACGGTCCAGGTGCTGCTGCGTAGCTCGCGCCGAAAGCGCGAGGACAGATGCACGGCATCGGTGCGAAAGACCGTGCGCGGATCCGGGCTCCACCACAGGATCGGCTGGTCGTCGGAGAACCACGGGAATACGCCGTGCGCATACGCATTGAGCAACCGCTGCGGCGACAGATCGCCGCCGAGTGCGAGCAAGCCGTCCGGCTCGCGCAAGGCGTGTTCGACGGGCGGAAACGGCGCGGCAGGATCGGCGTCAAGCAGGTAGGGAAGGGGGCGCGACATGCGGAGAGTTTAGAGCCTGCCATGCGGTTCGCACTGAGGACGGCTGTCAATCGGCTGCACTCACCTGACGACATCGTCGTGTGTTGTCAGCGACTCTCGGCCCGAAGAGCGCTTTCGCAGCCATCAGGCACGCATGACGACTGCGTCCGTCGCGACGCGTTAGGCATGCGGGTCAACCGCGCGGCATTAATCACGGAATGGGCTGTGCTCGAACAGCTCACGCGCATGCTGGGCGACAGCCTCGCGCTCATCCGCGCACCATTGCGCCAGCGGTTCGCGAAAGGCAGGGTCGGCGATCCAGTGGCGGCTGCGCACCAGCGTCGGCAAAAAGCCCCGCGCGATCTTGTGTTGGCCCTGAGCGCCCGGTTCAAACCGGCTCAGGCCTTCGCGCAGGCAGTATTCGATGCCCTGGTAATAGCAGGTTTCGAAGTGTAGCCCCGGCAGCGCTTCGCCGCCCCAGTAGCGTCCGTACAGCGTGTCGTGGCCGCGCAGGCACAGTGCGCCGGCAATTGGGTGTCCGTCCAGTTCGGCCATGAACATCACCAGTTGACGTGGCAGGTGCTGGGCCAGGTGTTGCAGGAATTCCGGCGTCAAAGCCGGCGAGTTGCCGTACTCGTTGAAGGTCTTGAGGTAGAAACCGTACATCGCGTCCAGATCGGCAGCGCTGGCCTCGTCGCCGTGCACCACGCGCAACTGCACGCCGGCGCGCTGCACCTTGGCGCGCTCCTGGCGGATGTTCTTGCGCCGCTTGTGGTCCATCGCTGCCAGGAAGCTTTCGAAATCGCTCCAGCCGCTGGCGTTGTGCCAGTGGTATTGCAGATCGTTGCGCTCCAGCCAGTCGGCATCGAACGCGGCGTCTTCGTCGACTGGGTGGAAATTCACGTGCGCCGACGACAGCCCGCTGCGCTCCACCAGTTCACGCATCGCCGCGAGCAGCTGCGGCCGCCATTGCGCCGCGCCGAGCAGGCGCGGGCCGGTCACCGGCGAGTAGGGCACGCCGCACAGCCACTTGGGGAAGTACTCCTGCCCGTAGCGCGCATACGCATGCGCCCAGGCATGATCGAACACGAATTCGCCGTGCGAGTTGTTCTTCAAATATCCCGGTGCGGCGGCGACCAGCGTGTCGCCGTCCCACAGGGTCAGGTGCAACGGGTTCCAGCCCCAATCCGGGCGCAGGCAGCCCTCGCGTTCGAGACCTTGCAGGAAGGCATAGGACACGAAGGGATGCGTGCCGTCGTGCAGCGCATCCCAGGCGCCGGCCGGAAGTTCGTCCAGCCGGCGGCACCAGCGGGCCGTGACGCTCATGCGCACAGCTCGCTGGTGATGAGGCTACCCGCACGGCGCGGCCGGCGGTCAGCCACCTCAGGCGCTCTTGTCGAGATAACGCTCGGCATCCAGCGCGGCCATGCAGCCGAAACCGGCCGAGGTGATCGCCTGGCGGTAGTGCTGGTCGGCCACGTCGCCGGCAGCGAACACGCCGCTGACCGAGGTCTCGGTCGCCGCGCCGTTCAGGCCGGAGCGGATTTCCAGGTAGCCGTTGTTCATCGCCAGCTGGCCGTCGAACAGCTGCGTGTTGGGGTGATGGCCGATGGCGACGAAGAAGCCGTGTGCAACGATCTCGCGGGTGCTGCCGTCGAGGGTGGACTTGACCCGCACGCCGGTGACGCCGGCATCGTTGCCCAGCACTTCGTCGATGGCGTGGTGCCAGACGGTTTCGATCTTGCCGGCGGCGACCTTGGCGAACAGCTTGTCCTGCATGATCTTTTCGGCGCGCAGCGTGTCGCGGCGGTGCACCAGATAGACCTTGCGGGCGATGTTGGACAGGTACAGCGCTTCTTCGACTGCGGTATTGCCGCCGCCGACCACGACCACGTCCTGGTCCTTGTAGAAGAACCCGTCGCAGGTGGCGCAGGCGGAGACGCCGCGGCCCTTGAAGGCTTCTTCGCTGGGGATGCCCAGGTACTTGGCGGTGGCACCGGTGGCGATCACCAGCGCATCGCAGGTGTAATCGGCGCTGTCGCCGCTCAGCCGGAACGGGCGCTGCGAGAGATCGGCGGTGTGGATGTGATCGAAGATCACCTCGGTCTCGAAGCGCTCTGCATGCGCCTGCATGCGGCTCATCAGGTCCGGGCCCATCAGGCCATGGGGGTCGCCCGGCCAGTTGTCGACCTCGGTGGTGGTCATCAGCTGGCCGCCCTGCTGCAGGCCGGTGATCACCACCGGCTTGAGGTTGGCGCGCGCGGCATAGACCGCGGCGGTCCAGCCGGCCGGGCCGGAGCCCAGGATCAGCAGGCGGGAATGCTTGGCGGGACTGGCAGATGAGGCGCTCATGTATACTCGCGATCTAGGAAAAGGCAGGGCTGGCGCATGAATTCGCGCCCCTGTGGCGGCATAGAGTGGCGGTCCCCACCCGGTGAATCAAGGCGGCGCGATGGAACTGCATGAACCGCAGATGGCATGGTCCACCCAGTACGCGTAGTCGACGCCGCCTTGTGCGGCGTTTTTCGTTGACTGGCTGGTGCCAAGACAAGCGGTGAAGTTCAACAGCTGAAACTGTGGCGTCAGTCGTTTATTATCAATCACTAACAGCATATTTCTAAGGTCTGGCTACAGGTGGCAAAGCAGGTTCCCGAACGCAGCAAGCCCGCAGAGGGCAAACCGTCCTCGCGCAAGACGGCGGTGGCGGACAATCCGCGTCGGCAAAAGCTCTGGCGCGATCTGGCATTGATCGCGGTGGCGCCGTTGCTGCTGTATCTGCTGGCCAGCCTGTTCACCTATTCGGCGGCCGATCCGGGCTGGTCGCAGACCGGCAGCGTGGTCGCGCCGGTGCACAACATGGGCGGCCGGGTGGGTGCATGGACGGCCGACGTGCTACTGCAGCTGTTCGGTTATGTGGCCTTTCTGCTGCCGGTGGTGCTGGGCGCGGTGGCCTGGATCGCCTTGTTCGGCATGGACAAGGAAGGGCAGGCCGAGGCCGATCTGGGGCCGGCACTGCGCTTGGTCGGCATGGTGGGCTTCCTGATTTCTTCGACTGGCTTCCTGCATCTGCGCCTGTTCACCGGCGATGTGGCCGGGGCCGGCGGCATCCTTGGGCGGTTGGTCAGCAATTCGCTGAGCGCCGGGTTCGGTGCGCTGGGCGCGAACCTGTTCGTGATGGTGTTGTTGCTGGTGTCGATCACCCTGGCCACGGGGCTGTCGTGGTTTGCGCTGATGGAACGTATCGGTAAGGGCGTGCTGGCGTTGGGGCCGCTGATGCAGCGCAAGACCCACCAGGCCACCGAATGGCAGCAGACCCGCGTGATGCGCGAAGAGCGCGAGGAAGTGCGCAAGGTCGATGCGGTCAAGCAGGCCAAGCGCGAGCCGGTCAAGATCGAGCCGCCGCCGGCACCGGTGGTGGAAAAGAGCGAGCGCGCCAAGCGCGACACCCAGATTCCGATGTTCCAGGGCGTGAGCACCGATGGCTCCGATCTGCCGCCGCTTGCCCTGCTGGACGACCCCAAGCCGCAGGCCAAGGGGTATTCGGAAGAGACGCTGGAAACGTTGTCGCGGCAGATCGAGTTCAAGCTCAAGGACTTCCGCATCGAGGCGCAGGTGGTCGGCGCCTATCCGGGTCCGGTGATTACCCGCTTCGAGATCGAGCCGGCGCCGGGCATCAAGGTCAGCCAGATCAGCTCGCTGGACAAGGACATCGCGCGCGGGCTGTCGGTCAAGTCGGTGCGCGTGGTGGATGTGATTCCAGGCAAGTCAGTGGTGGGCCTGGAGATCCCCAACGTGACCCGCGAGATGATCTTCCTGTCCGAGCTGCTGCGCTCCAAGGAATACGACAAGTCGCCGAGCCCGTTGACGCTTGCGTTGGGCAAGGACATTGCCGGGCGCCCGACGGTGGCCGATCTGGCGCGCATGCCGCACTTGCTGGTGGCCGGTACCACCGGTTCGGGCAAGTCGGTGGCGGTCAATGCAATGGTGCTGAGCCTGCTGTTCAAGGCCTCGCACAAGGAACTGCGGATGCTGATGATCGACCCGAAGATGCTCGAACTAAGCGTCTATCAGGGCATCCCGCATCTGCTGGCACCGGTGGTCACCGACATGAAGGAGGCCGCCAACGGCCTGCGTTGGTGCGTGGCCGAGATGGAACGCCGCTACAAGCTGATGAGCGCGGTGGGCGTGCGCAACCTTGCCGGCTTCAACAAGAAGATCAAGGATGCCATCGACGCCGGCCAGCCGATGATGGACCCGCTGTTCAAGCCCAATCCGGAATTGGGTGAGGCGCCGCGGCCGCTGGAGTCGCTGCCGTTCATCGTGATCTTCATCGACGAATTTGCCGACATGATGATGATCGTCGGCAAGAAGGTCGAAGAGCTGATCGCGCGTCTGGCGCAGAAGGCGCGTGCGGCTGGTATCCATCTGATTCTGGCCACGCAGCGGCCGTCGGTGGACGTGATCACCGGCTTGATCAAGGCCAATATTCCGACCCGCGTGGCGTTCCAGGTCAGTTCCAAGATCGATTCGCGCACCATCCTGGATCAGTCCGGGGCCGAGGCGTTGCTGGGCAACGGCGACATGCTGTACCTGCCGCCGGGCACAGCGCTACCGGACCGCGTGCATGGTGCCTTCGTCAGCGACGAAGAAGTGCATCGCGTGGTCGAGCACCTCAAGGCCAGCGGGCCGGTGTCCTACGTCGAAGGCGTGCTGGACGAAGTGCAGACCATGGGCGACGGCACCGTGGTGGGTGCGACCGGCCTGCCCGAAAGCAGCGGCGGTGGCGGCGACGAGTCCGACCCCTTGTATGACGAAGCCCTGCGTATCGTCACCGAGACCCGGCGTGCCTCGATTTCCGGCGTGCAGCGGCGTTTGAAGATCGGCTACAACCGTGCCGCACGCTTGATCGAAGCGATGGAAGCGGCTGGCGTGGTCAGCCAGCCCGAGCACAACGGCGACCGCACCGTGCTGGCACCGCCGCCGCCCAAGTAATCGGCAACCGGCAACCGGCAACGCGGCGCGTGTCGGCTTACGCGTGGCGCCGCGTTCCGGGCTTAGGGGCGGCTAACAAACCGTGGCGAGAGGCCGCGTCCCGCAATCGGCATTGCGTACGCGTACCCGCAGCCACATGGATGCGGCGATGTTGGAGGCAGGTGCCTGACGCTGCCGCGTACACCGGCTACCCTGTTGAGCAAGGGCCGCTCCGGCCCGTCGTGATCGAGACCCATGCTGCGTCGTCCTGTGTTGCTGCTTCTGCTGCTGATCTCATTGCCGCTGCTGGCTCAGGCCCAGCAGCAGGCCGCGCCTGCCGCCGCTGCGGCACGCACGCAGGCCGACACCAACTACAGTTTCGTGCGCTATCGCGCCGACTACGAAGTGCGTGCCGACGCCAGCAGCGTGGAAACCGACGAATACGAGATCCTGCTCAAGACCAAATCGGCGGTGGAGCAGTTCAGCCAGGTGCGGCTGAGCTATAGCGAGAAGATGGAAACCCTGGAGGTGCTCCAGGCATACACCGTCACCGCCGAAGGGCTGCGCCAGGACGTGGCGGCCGACAAGATCTACACCCAGGAAAGCTATTCCAGCGCGGCAGCAGCGATGTACGCCGACCGCAAGGTCAAGGTGGTGGTGTTCCCGAATCTGGCGCCGGGTGCGCGCATCGTCTATCGCGTGCGGCGTGCGCAGAACACCCCGTACTTCCCCGGCTACTTCAGTCTGTGGGAAACCTTCAGCGTGTTCGCGCAGTACGACGATGCGGTGATCACGCTGGTGGCGCCGAAGGCCTTGCCGATGCATTTGTCGGTGCGCGGGCTGCAGGGCGGCACCAAGCCGGTGGTGCGCGGCGATCGGGCACGCTGGGAATGGCGCTACCAGCGTGCCACGCCGATGAAGAACCAGAACTGGAGCGCGGCGACCTGGGAGTTCAGCCCGACCTTGATGGCCAGCACCTTCGACAGCTGGTCGCAGATGGGCCTGGCCTACCACGTCAAAGGCGGCCGCGCTGCTGCGGTGACGCCAGCGATCCAGTCGCTGGCCGACGAGGTGACGCGTGGCATCGACGACCCGCGTGCGCAGGCGGCGGCGTTGTACGCCTGGGTGGCGCGCAATATTCGCTACGTGGCGGTGTACCTGGGCAACGGCGGGCTGGAACCCAACAGCGCCGACAGCATCCTGGCGAACCACTATGGCGACTGCAAGGATCACACCGTGATCCTGGAAGCCTTGCTGGCCGCCAAGGGCATTGCCAGTACGCCGGTGCTGATCGGCGCTGAGGGCGGGCCCACGTTGCCGCCGATTCCGGTGCTTGGTCGTTTCAATCACGCCATTACCTATATCCCGGCGTTCGATCTTTACGTGGATTCGACCAACCCTTACGCGCGCTTTGGCCAGCTGCCGGCCGGCGATCTCGGCGCGCCGGTGGTGCATACGGTGGACGGCAAGGTCACGCACACCCCGCCCAACGACCGCAAGGTCAACCGCTACGTCGCGCGCACCGAGTATCGCTTCACCCCGCAAGGCGGCCTGCAAGGCATGACCACGCTGGATAGCGGGCAGACCGGCGAGGTGGGCTTGCGCGCGATGTTCGTGCAACTCAACGCGCAGAACCGCAATCGCATCGAAGAATCGATCATTGCCCAGTCCGGCTTCGACGGCACCGGCGATCTGCTGATCCAGGGCGACCCGCTGGATCTGGATGCGCCATTCAATTACCGCTACACGTTCCAGGCCAACGATGCGGTGGATTTTTCGGTGGTCGGCGGCATGACCTTGCCCGACATGCCCGGTGCCGAATCGACACGCGGGATCTATACGACCACCTCGGCCGAAGACAATCTGACTCCGTTCTACTGCAACGACAGCGTGCGCGAAGAAACCTATGTGGTGAGCTTCCCGGCGACGGTGCCGATCATCGCGATCCCGCGCAGCAGCACCTTTCGCAATGCCGCCGGCGAGTACGCGGTCGACTGGACGCGCCAAGGGCAGACGGTGACCGCGGTGCATCGGCTGCAGCGTGCCGCAGTGCGTGGGCCGCAGGCGCTGTGTCAGCCGCAGGATTACCGCGCATTCCGCGAGCTCTATCAGCAGGTGCGGCGCGGGTTTCGCGGGCAGATCGTGTATGGCGATCTGTCCAGGGTGCAGACGGCGCAGTGAGATGGATTGGTTTGTCGCAACCGCGATCCGAGCGCGGCAGGCGACAGCGCTCGCCCATTCATCTATGAAGTATCAGAATCCACGCATTCCCTTTTGGAAGACCGCGATGCATCGCCAGCTCCGTTATGCCGTCCTCGCCACCGCCCTGTTCGCCAGCACCGCATTTGCCGGTGCACGTCAGGAACTGGATACGTTCACGCGCGGCCTCAAAGGGCTGGACGGGCAGTTCAGCCAGCAGGTCTCCGATGCCAATGGCCGGGTCAAGGAAAGCTCAAGCGGGCGGGTGGCATTGTCGGCGCCGCGCCAGTTCCGTTGGGAATACGCCAAGCCCTACAAGCAGCTGATCGTTGCCGACGGCAAGAAGGTGTGGGTGTTCGACCCGGACCTGGAGCAGGTCACCGTGCGCGCGCAGGGCAACGAAGAACAGAACAGCCCGTTGGTCGCCCTGATCGATCCGGCACGCCTGGACAAGCAATACGACGTCAGCGAAGAGGCTGCGCCGCGTGACGGGCTGCAGTGGTTGTCGCTGACGCCCAAGGTGGATACCGAAGCCAGCTTCCAGATGGCCTCGCTGGGATTCGGCAAGGAGGGTCTGGCCAAGATGGAGGTGGTGGATGCGGTCGGCCAGCGCACTGCGATCAGCTTCAGCGGCTGGAAGCGCAATCCGGCGTTCGCTGCAGACACCTTTCGCTACGCCCCGGGCAAGGGTGTGGACGTGGTCGGCGACGCGCAGTAAGCCCTCGTTCGACGCATCCGCACTGACAACGGCCTTCTTCGCAGAAGGCCGTTTGCTTACGCGATACAATGACGCGTGGCACGAACCAAGCTCCCCATCGCTCCCGAAGCCGATCTGCTCAGCGTAGACGGCGAGCATCTGCGCCCGCTGGCCGAGCGCATGCGTCCGCGCACCCTCGACGAGATGGTCGGGCAGAAACGCCTGCTGGCACCCGACAGCGCATTGCGGCGCGCGGTGGAATCCGGCCGCGTGCATTCGATGATCCTGTGGGGCCCGCCCGGTTGCGGCAAAACCACCCTGGCGCTGCTGCTGGCGCATTACTCGGATGCCGAATTCAAGGCGATCTCGGCGGTCTTGTCGGGATTGCCGGAAGTGCGCCAGGTATTGGCCGAGGCCGCGCAGCGCTTTGCCAGCGGCCGCCGCACGGTGTTGTTCGTCGATGAGGTGCATCGCTTCAACAAGGCGCAACAGGACGCGTTTTTGCCGCATATCGAGCGCGGCACGATTCTGTTCGTCGGTGCGACCACCGAAAATCCATCCTTCGAATTGAACTCCGCATTGCTATCGCGTTGCCGCGTACATGTGCTGGAAGGCGTCTCGCCGCAGGACATTGTCGAGGCCTTGCAGCGGGCCTTGCATGATTCGGAGCGCGGGCTGGGGCAGGAGACCATCCAGGTCACCGATGCCTCGCTGCTGGAAATCGCCAGCGCCGCCGATGGCGATGTACGCCGCGCACTGACGCTGCTGGAGATCGCTGCGGAACTGGCGACGGGCGAGGGCGGCGAGATCACCCCGCAGACGCTGCTGCAGGTGCTGGCCGACCGCACCCGTCGCTTCGACAAGAACGGCGAGCAGTTCTACGACCAGATCTCGGCGCTGCACAAATCGGTGCGTAGTTCCAATCCCGACGCCGCGCTGTATTGGCTGACCCGCATGCTCGATGGCGGCTGCGACCCGGCGTATCTGGCGCGGCGGCTGACCCGCATGGCGATCGAGGATATCGGCCTGGCCGACCCGCGTGCGCAGAGCATGGCGCTGGAAGCCTGGGACATCTACGAGCGCCTGGGCAGCCCGGAAGGCGAGCTGGCGTTCGCGCAACTGGTGCTGTATCTGGCCAGCACCGCCAAGTCCAATGCCGGCTACGCGGCCTTCAATCAGGCCAAGGCCGAAGTACGCGCCACCGGCACCCAAGAGGTGCCGCTGCATTTGCGCAATGCGCCGACCAAGCTGATGAAGACGCTCGGTTACGGGCAGGATTATCAATACGACCATGATGCCGAAGGCGGGATCGCGTTGGATCAGACCGGGTTCCCCGATGCGATGGGCGAGCGGGTCTTTTACAACCCGGTGCCGCGCGGGCTGGAGATCAAGCTCAAGGAAAAGCTCGATCGTTTGCGCGCGGCGCGCGAACAGGCCAGGGCTGAGAAGGCCCGCAAGCCGGCGGGATAAGTGGTGACAACGCTGGATAGCATCGCGCCCTGGAGCTGCACGCCGCCTGGACTAAAGGGATGTGTCTGCCAACCCTGCCGGCACGGCGTTCTGTGTCCAGCGAGTGTTTCTCGACTTGAAGCCAGCGAGAAAACGAACGCGTGGCCACTGAGCGGACGCGGCCGATGCTCGGTGCGGCGTCACCACTCGTACAATCCGGTTTGAGCGCGCCGTCGATGACCTGATGCGAGCTCGCCACGTTTTGTTCGCAGCTTTCAGGAATGACAATGCACGACACGCACTTGCACACGCAGCCAATCCATTGCGGAGCGCGCGCATGAACGCACCGGTGTGGTGGCAGCAATTGCTGCTGGCGATGACCGGCGGCGCGCTCGGATCGGGCCTACGCTTTGCCATTGGCGCGTCCTTGTTGCAGCGCTTCGGCACAGGATTTCCATGGGGCACCCTGACCGTGAACCTGGTCGGTTCGTTCGTCGCCGGTGTGTTGCTGGTGTGGCTGGATGCGCGCGGACCATCCAGCTGGCCGCTGCGGGCCTTGTTGATCGTCGGTGTGATCGGCGGGCTGACCACGTTCTCGTCGCTGATGATGGAATGCTTGGTGTTTGCGCGCACCGATCGCTCCGCGATGATCGGCGTGTATCTGGCAATCACGCTGGTGGCCGGCTTGGCCTTGGTGTTTTTGGGTGCACGCACCGGTCAATGGTTGGTGGCGCGCTGAAAGTAAAAGAGGGCGTGCTTTCGCACACCCTCTCGATCACTGCATATCCATGTAAAGCGAGATCGTGACCACATCCCGATCGCGCGGCAGGCAGCGGCTTACAACGCTTCGATAATGCCTGCCGCGCCCATGCCGGTGCCGATGCACATGGTGACCATGCCGTACTTCTGCTGCCGGCGACGCAGGCCGTGCACCAGGGTGGCGGCACGGATCGCGCCGGTCGCGCCCAGCGGGTGGCCCAGAGCGATCGCACCGCCCAGCGGGTTGACCTTTGATGGATCCAGTTCGCTGTCGCGGATCACCGCCAATGCCTGCGCGGCGAAGGCTTCGTTGAGCTCGATCCAGTCGATCTGGTCCTTGGTCAGGCCGGCCTGCTTGAGCGCCTTGCGAATCGCCGCGATCGGGCCGATGCCCATCACTTCCGGGCGCACGCCTGCCACCGAGAAGCTGACAAAACGGGCCAGCGGGGTCAGGCCGTAATCCTTGATCGCCTGCTCGGAGGCCAGCAGTACCGCACCGGCGCCATCGCTCATCTGCGAGGAGTTGCCGGCGGTGACGCTGCCGCCGAACTGGCCGTTACGGAACACCGGGCGCAGTTTGGCCAGGCCTTCGAGCGAGCTGTCCGGGCGCGGGCCTTCGTCGGTGTCGACCAGGCGCTTGCGCAGCGCGATGACATTGCCTTGCAGGTCAGGCTGGTGCGAGAGAATTTCGTACGGAGTGATCTCATCGCGAAACTCGCCTGCGGCAATCGCGGCAATGGCTTTTTGATGCGAGGCGAGCGCAAACGCGTCCTGATCCTCGCGCGAGACCTTCCATTCCTCGGCCACTTTCTCGGCGGTGATGCCCATGCCGTAGGCGATGGCGACATGGTCGTCGGCGAACACGTTCGGCGACATGGCGACCTTGTTGCCCATCATCGGCACCATCGACATCGACTCGGTACCGCCGGCCAGCATCAGGTCGGCGTTGCCCAGACGAATCTGGTCGGCCGCCATCGCCACGGCCTGGATGCCAGACGAACAGAAGCGGTTGATGGTCTGGCCGGCCACGGTATTGGGCAGGCCGGCCAACAGCACGCCGATGCGCGCCACGTTCATGCCTTGCTCGCCCTCGGGCATGGCGCAGCCGATGATGGCGTCGTCGATCCGCGACAGATCGATGCCCGGCGCCTGTGCCACCACCGCGCGCAACACGTGCGCCAGCATGTCGTCGGGACGGGTATTGCGGAACACGCCCTTGGGCGCCTTGCCGACCGGGGTACGGGTGGCGGCGACGATGTAGGCTTCTTGAATCTGCTTGCTCATGTGGCTTTCTCCGAAAGCCGGGAATGGGGAGTGGGGAATCGGGAATCGCTAGTGCGGATTCGCCTGAGTTCACCCTCGACATCCACCGGCAGAATAGTGGGAGGAGTAGGGAATCGATTTGGCTTTTCACCATTCCCGATTCCCCATTCCCGATTCTCAGTTCCTCAGCGGCTTACCCGTCTTGAGCATGTGCCCAATCCGCGCCTGGGTCTTTTCCTGCTGGGCCAGTTCGACGAAGTGCTTGCGCTCCAGCTTGAGCAGCCATTCTTCGTCGACCAGCGCGCCGCGATCGACTTCGCCGCCGCACATGACCGTGGCGATGCGGGTGGCGATTTCATAGTCGTATTCGCTGATGAAGCGGCCTTCCAGCATGTTGACCAGCAGCATCTTGAAGGTGGCGATGCCGACGTCGCCGGCGACCTGGATGCGGCGTGCCGGCAGCGGCGCGCGGTAGCCGCCTTCGGCCAGTGCGCGCGCTTCTGCCTTGGCGATGTGCAGCGCTTCGAAGCTGTTGAACACGATCTTGTCGGTACCGCGCAGCAGGCCCAGTTCCTGGGCATTGACCGCCGAGTTGGAGACCTTTGCCATGGCGATGGTTTCGAAGGTCTTCTTCAGCTCGGCGAACACATCGCCACCCGGGCCGGCGGCAATCGATGCGCGCACGGCGATTTCCTTCAGGCCGCCACCGGCCGGCAGCAGGCCGACGCCAGCCTCGACCAGACCGATGTAGCTTTCCAGCGAGGCCACCGTCTTGGCGCTGTGCATCTGGAACTCGCAACCGCCGCCCAATGCCAGGCCGCGTACGGCCGAAATCACCGGCACCTGCGCGTACTTGATGCGCTGGCTGGTGGCCTGGAAATTGGCGACCAATGCTTCGAACGCATCGACCTTGCCGGCCTGCAGCAGACCCAGTGCGCCGGCCAGATCGGCACCGGCGGAGAAGGGTTCCTTCTGCTGCCAGATCACCAGCCCGGCGAAGTCTTTCTCCGCGCGGCCAACCACTTCCTGCAAGCCGTTGAGCACGTGATCGGAGACGGTATTCATCTTGGTCTTGAAGCTGACCACGGCGATATCGTCGCCGTCATGCCACATGCGCACGCCGTCGTTTTCGAACACCGTCTCGCCCGGCGAGAACTGCTCGCCCAGCAGCGGATCCGGGAAGCGCTGGCGCTTGTACACCGGCAGCGCCGAACGCGGCAGCTTGGCATCGTGCGCCGGGCTGTAGGAGCCTTCGGCCGCATGCACGCCATCGCGGCCGTCGAACACCCAGTTCGGCAACGGTGCGCTGCTCATGCTCTTGCCGTTGGAGATGTCTTCGGCAATCCACTGCGCCACCTGCTTCCAGCCGGCGGCCTGCCAGGTTTCGAACGGGCCAAGCGACCAGCCGTAGCCCCAGCGGATCGCCAGATCCACGTCACGCGCAGTCTCGGCGATGTCGGCCAGGTGATAGGCGCTGTAGTGGAACAGGTCGCGGAAGCTGGCCCACAGGAACTGCGCCTGCGGGTGCTGGCTCTCACGCAGCTTGGCGAACTTTTCGGCCGGATTCTTGATCTTGAGGATCTCGATCACTTCCGGTGCGGCAGTGCGATCAGCGGCGCGGTAATCCTGCTTCTGCAGGTCCAGCACCACGATGTCCTTGCCGACCTTGCGGAAGATGCCGGCGCCGACCTTCTGGCCGAGCGCGCCCTTGGCGATCAGCGCGTCCAGCCACTTCGGCGACTTGAAATACGGGTGCCACGGATCCTCGGGCAGGGTGTCGCCCATGGTTTTGATCACGTGCGCCATGGTGTCCAGGCCGACCACGTCCGAGGTGCGGTAGGTCGCCGACTTCGGGCGCCCGACCAGCGGGCCGGTCAGGCCGTCCACTTCATCGAAACCCAGGCCGAATTCCTGCGTGTGATGGATGGTGGCCAGGATCGAGAACACGCCGATGCGGTTGCCGATGAAGTTCGGCGTGTCCTTGGCATACACCACGCCCTTGCCAAGCGTGGTGACCAGGAAGCTTTCCAGCCATTCCAGCACGGCCTTGTCGGTGCCCTTGGCCGGAATCAGCTCGGCCAGATGCATGTAACGCGGCGGGTTGAAGAAATGCACGCCGCAGAAGCGGTGGCGCAATTGCTCTGGCAGCACGTCGGAGAGCTTGTTGATGCCCAGACCGGAGGTGTTGGAGGCCAACACGGCGTGATCGGCAACGAACGGGGCGATCTTCTTGTACAGGTCCTGCTTCCAGTCCATGCGCTCGGCGATCGCCTCGATAATCAGATCGCAATCGCGCAGCTGTTCGAGACCACTCTCGTAGTTGGCCGGCGTGATCGCCTCGGCCAGCGCCTTGCTGGCCAGCGGGGCAGGGCTGAGCTTGCCGAGGTTGGCGATGGCCTTGAGTACGATGCCGTCGGCAGGACCCTCCTTGGCAGGCAGGTCGAACAGCACGGTGTCGACACCGGCATTGGTGAGGTGCGCGGCGATCTGCGCGCCCATGACGCCGGCACCGAGCACGGCGGCGCGACGGACTAGCAACGGATTGGACATAGCAATTAGCCTCTTGGTGGAACGTTTACAGTGTGGAATGAGCGCGGAAACCGGGTTCCGCGAAACGAATCAGTTCGCGCGCGGCGCGCGCACGGTGGTCGGCCTCGCTGACGCCGGCCGGGCGCTTGATCAGCCCGAAGTCGGCCATCGCATAGGTCAGCGCACCGGCCAGAAAATCCAGCCGCCAGTACAGCTCTTCCTTGCTCAGGCCCGGCACGCAGGCGGCGATGGCCTTGCCGAATTCGCGCAGCACATGGCCGTAGTGATCGGACAGGAACTTGCGCAGGTTGTCGTTCTTTTCGGCGTAGGCACGTGCGATCACGCGCACGAACGCGCCGCCACTCTGGCGGTCCTGCGCCATCGCCAGGGCAGGCTCGACGAAGGCTGCCAGCACTGCGGTGAGTTCGCCCGGATGTGCACGTTTGGCGGCTTCCAGCTGCTGCAGCCGCGCGGTGGTCATCTCGTCCATGCGGCGCCGGAATACCTCGTTGACCAGGTTTTCCTTGGAGCCGAAGTGGTAGTTGACCGCGGCGATATTGACGTCGGCCTGGGTGGTCAGCTGGCGCAGCGAGGTGCCGGCGAAGCCATGCTGTGCGAACAGCTCCTCGGCCGCGCCGAGAATGCGGTCCTTGGTGGAGAAGTGAGCGGGCTTGGGCATGCGCAGGGGTGGAACTCAATCAAACGATTGTTTGAGTCTACGGGCTGGAGACTGCGCCGGTCATGCGGCAATGCAGCACGATTCAGGGGGCGGTGTGCAAAGGTCTTCACTAAGAGATAGAATTGACCATCGCAAAGAAGCCTAAGCCCGCGTTTTGACGCGGGTTTTTTTCATGATAACCTCGGGTCTTCAAGTGGCCCGCCCAACGGAGATCTTCCCATGGCGCTGGAGCGCACCCTGTCCATCATCAAGCCCGATGCCGTCGCCAAGAACGTCATCGGCGAAATCTACAGCCGTTTCGAAAAGGCCGGCCTGAAGATCGTGGCCGCCAAGTACAAGCAGCTGTCGCGTCGCGAAGCCGAAGGCTTCTACGCCGTGCACCGCGAGCGTCCGTTCTTCAATGCGCTGGTCGAGTTCATGATCTCCGGCCCGGTGGTGATCCAGGCGCTGGAAGGCGAGAACGCCGTTGCTGCACACCGTGACCTGCTGGGCGCAACCAATCCCAAGGACGCTGCGCCGGGCACCATCCGCGCCGACTTCGCCGATTCGATCGATGCCAATGCCGCCCACGGCTCGGACTCGGTCGAGAACGCTGCCAACGAAGTCGCGTATTTCTTCGCCGCTACTGAAGTGGTCTCGCGCTGAGGCCGAGAGAGTCGAATCGTGAATGAGGTCGTGATCCCCTCCGTGCCGCAGGACGTCGCTGTCCGTACCCCGGAACTGCGCAAGCAGAACCTGCTCGACCTCGACCGCGAGGGACTGGAGCGCTTCTTCGCCGACACGCTCGGCGAAGCGCGTTACCGTGCCCATCAGGTGATGAAGTGGATTCACCATCGCTACGTCACCGACTTCGACCAGATGACGGACCTCGGCAAGGCGCTGCGTGCGAAATTGCACCAGCATGCCGAGGTTCTCGTCCCGACCGTCGTGTTCGACAAGCCTTCCACCGACGGCACCCACAAGTGGCTACTGGCCATGGGTACCGACGGCAAGAACGCGATCGAGACGGTGTATATCCCCGACAAGGGCCGCGGCACGCTGTGCGTGTCCTCCCAGGTCGGCTGCGGCTTGAACTGCACCTTCTGTTCGACCGCGACCCAGGGCTTCAACCGCAACCTCACCACTGCCGAGATCGTCGGGCAGGTGTGGGTGGCGGCGCGCCATCTGGGCAACGTGCCGCACCAGCAGCGCCGTCTCACCAACGTGGTGATGATGGGCATGGGCGAGCCGTTGATGAATTTCGACAACGTCGTGCGTGCGATGAGCGTGATGCGCGACGATCTGGGCTACGGCCTGGCCAGCAAGCGGGTGACGCTGTCGACCTCCGGCCTGGTGCCGATGATCGACCGGCTGTCGACCGAGAGCGATGTCTCGCTGGCCGTTTCGCTGCATGCCGCCAACGACGCGCTGCGCGAGAGCATGGTGCCATTGAACAAGAAGTACCCGATCGCCGAGCTGATGGAGTCGTGCGCGCGCTATCTGCGCGGCAACAAGAAGCGCGATTCGGTCACCTTCGAATACACCTTGATGAAGGGCATCAACGACCAGCCGGAACATGCGCGTCAGTTGGCTCGCTTGATGCGTCAGTTCGACAATGCGGTGCAATCCAAGGACGCTGGCAAGGTCAACCTGATTCCGTTCAATCCGTTCCCAGGCACGCGCTACGAGCGTTCTGGCGAGACGGAGATCCGCGCTTTCCAGAAGATCCTGCTCGATGCGCAAGTGCTGACGATGGTTCGCCGCACGCGTGGCGACGATATCGACGCGGCCTGCGGGCAGCTCAAGGGGCAGGTCATGGACCGTACCCGTCGCCAGGCAGATTTCCTGCGCACACTGGAAGGCCAGGCCGATCGCGATGCGGCAGCGTGATCTCGCGTTAATGGCGGCCGTGGCGATCGCGCTTGGCGCGGTCGGCTGCGGTGGTCGTAACGCCAAGGCCGGGTCGGTCAAGACCGTGGAAGAAGTCGCACCGGTGTATTCGTTCCGAGACAACACGGCGACCAAGAGCCGCCTGGCAGTGCAAGAAAAACTCGGACTGGCCAGCAACCGGCTGCAAACCGGTGACTATGCCGCTGCCGAAGAGCAGGTCCGCGCGGCGTTGAAAAAAGATTCGCAGTCGGTGGATGCCATCGGCATGTTGGCGCTGATCCAAGGCGCCAGAGGCGATGTGGCCGGCTCCGGTGCGTCGTATCGTCGCGCGGCAGAACTCGCCCCGCAGCGTGGCGATGTGTTGAACAACTACGGTGCGTGGTTGTGTGCGAATGGTTCGCCGGCCGAATCGCTGATCTGGTTCGACCGTGCATTGACCGACCGCACCTACGCATCTCCTGCTTCGGCACTGGGGAATGCAGGCGGTTGCGCACTCAAGGCCGGGCAGCCGGAGCGCGCTGTCAGCGATCTGCGCAAGGCCCTCGAACTGGATCCGGCTAATCCGTATGCACTCGAGTCGATGGCACGTTCCGAAGCGGGGCGTCGCAATTATTTCGAAGCCCGCGCGTTTATCGAAAGACGTCTTGCGGCTGCATCGGTCACTGCTTCCGTGTTACAACTCGCCATTCAGATTGAGCAAGGGCTCGGCGACAAGGTAGCCGCCGGCCGTTATCACCAGCGGTTGGTCAAGGACTTCCCTGACGCAGCGACCGCCAACCCCGGGGCCAATGCATTGTGATCAATGATTCCCATCCGAACCCTTTCGAGCAGGAAAAGGGCTGCGGACAGCATTTGCGCGAAGCGCGCGAAGCAGCAGGTCTGAGCGTGGAAGATGTCGCCGGCAAGCTGCGCATGCCGGCACACGTGGTGCGTTCGTTGGAGCAGGAAGAGTGGCAGCGTCTGGGCGCACCGGTCTTCGTGCGCGGTCAGCTGCGCAGTTATGCGCGTCTGCTGCATGTGGACCTGGAGCCGCTGTTGCTGCAGGCGACCATTGCGCCGGTCGAACCGGTCACCCTGGTCAGCCATACGCATACCCCGCGTGCGCGCCGCATTCTCGAAAGCACCGCGCGCAAGGCGATGTATGTCGTCATCACCGGTGTGTTTGCCGTACCGGTCTGGTATGCGACCCGCTCGCATCTGGATGGCAACGCGCCGAGTACGGTGTCGCTGGACAGCATGCCGGAAGCGGCAAACACCGGCACACCCGCTGCGGGTGCAACGCAGCCGGCCAATGCGCCACGCGAGCAACCCGCGCCGTACATCGCGTCGATGACGCCCGTGCCGCGGGCCACGCCCGACGTGGAGACGCCTGCAGCTGCGGCCGCCAGTGGCGGCAGTTTGTCGTTGAGTTTCAGTGGCGACAGCTGGGTGCAGATCCTGTCACCGGATGGCAGCGCGGTCGAAAAAGCGCTGGTCCGTGCCGGCGAACGTCGCAGCTATTCGCCGGGGCAGGTGGGTCGCATCGTGCTGGGCAATGCGTCGGCGGTAGAGGTTCAGCAAGGCGGCAGTATCGTCGATCTGAAACCGTTCCAGCGCGCTAACGTGGCCCGTTTTGCGGTATCCTCCGACGGCTCCGTGGTACCTGCTTCCGAGTGAAGCGGACTGCGGTTTTTCATTTTTCCCTATTGATGTTCCGCGCCTCCGGGACGACGGAGCGAGAGTACGCATGGCGATCGACGATCTGCTGGACGAACACGAACAAGGCGAACGCGTTCGTTCCTGGTTGAGAAAGAATGGCGCGGGTCTGGTGGGCGGCGTCGTGGTTGGCCTGGCCCTGATCCTGGGCTGGCAGTGGTGGCAGAAGCACACCAATACCCAATCGGTGGAAGCCAACACCCGTTACGAGGCGGTGGTGAAGTCGATCCAGGGCAAGGGCCTGGACAAGGCCGCCAAAGAGATCGTGGCGCTCGACGACGGCAAGGGCGGTATTTACGCCGAGCTGGCTGCGCTGCGTCTGGCCAAGGCCCAGGTGGATGCCGGCAAGCACGCCGAAGCGATCAAGACATTGCGCGACGTGCCCGCCGAAGGCGAGCTCAAGCAGATCGTGCAGCAGCGCCTTGCGCGCGTGCTGACCGAAAGCGGCAAGCCGGACGAAGCGATCAAGCTGCTGGCCGATGCGCAGGACCACACCAGTCTGGAGATCCGCGCCGATGCGCTGGTCGTGCAGGGCAAGCCGGATGAAGCGCGTGCGCTCTACGGCAAGGCCCTGACCACGGTGGATGTGGCCTCGCCGCAGCGCCGTTTGCTGGAAACCAAGCTGATGGATGTGGGCGGCAAAGTGCCCGATCCGGCGGAGCCGATTTGATGAAGCAGGTTGATATGTACAAGCGCATTGCATTGATCGCCCTGATGGGCGTGTCGTTGGCGGGTTGCAGCACGGTTAAGGGCTGGTTTGCCGGGAAGGATGCTGCTGCCAAGAAGGCGCAGGAACCTGCCGAACTGGTCAAGTTCGAGCCCTCGGTCAAGGTGGACAAGCTGTGGTCCACCGGCGTCGGCAAGGGCGAGGGCCATATCGGCGTGCGTCAGCGTCCGGCCGTGGCCGATGGCAAGGTGTACGCCTCGGCGATCACCGGTGGCGTGGAGGCATTGGACCTGCAGACCGGCAAGCGCGTGTGGGAATACAAGCCCAAGAAAGAAGAGCGCAACGATCGCAAGTTCAAGCAGCGCCTGTCCGGTGGCCCCGGCGTTGGCGAAGGTCTGGTGGTGATCGGTACGCTGTCTGGCGACGTGATTGCGTTGAACCAGGCTGATGGCACGGAAAAGTGGCGCGCCAAGGTACCGAACGAGGTCATCGCTGCACCGGCCATTGCGCAGGGTTTGGTGTTGGTGCGTAGCAACGACGGTCGCGTCAGCGCCTTCGACGCGACGACCGGCGAGCGCCGCTGGTTCCATGCCGAGGAAGGCCCGACCCTGTCGGTGCGCGGCAATGCACCGATCGTGACCGGCCCGGGCGTGGTGTTCGTCGGCAACGACAGCGGCACCTTGAGTGCGCTGGCGTTGCAGGACGGCCGCCCGTTGTGGGAACAGGCCATCGGCGTGCCGGAAGGCCGTACCGAGCTGGAGCGCATGTCCGACGTGGATGGCGCACCGGTACTCGACGGCACCACGCTGTACGCAACCAGCTTCAAGAACGAAACCCTCGCACTGGAAGGCCCGAGTGGCCGTCCGCTGTGGACGCGCGATCACGGCGGCGCCGGTGGCGTTGGCGTGTCGTCCAGCGTGGTGGTGGTGTCGGATAACGCAGGTTCGGTGTGGGGCCTGGACAAGAGCAGTGGAGCGGCGATGTGGTCGCAGGCTGCGCTTGCACGGCGCTCCCTGACCGGTGTTGCCATCCAGGGCGATTACGCCGTGGTTGGCGATTACAAAGGCTATCTGCACTGGCTGAAACTCAGCGACGGTGCACTGGCCGCGCGCGCTCGCGCTGGACGCGACACGCTGCTGGCGCAGCCGATCGTCGTGGATGGCATTCTGTTGGTACAAAACACCGATGGCGATATCACCGCCTTCCGGTTGGCACAATAAGGACTTTGCGATGCTGCCCCTGGTCGCCCTGGTTGGACGGCCCAATGTCGGCAAGTCCACCATTTTCAATGCGCTGACGCGCACCCGTGATGCCCTGGTCCACGACCAGCCCGGCGTCACCCGCGACCGTAACTACGGGGTCTGCCGTCTCGACGAGGAGCGCCCCTTCATCGTCGTCGATACCGGCGGTATCGCCGGCGATGAGGAAGGTCTTGCCGGCGCCACCGCGCGTCAGGCACGTGCCGCTGCCGGCGAAGCCGATCTGGTGCTGTTCGTGGTCGATGGCCGCGAAGGCGCCTCCTCGCTCGACGACGAGATCCTGGCCTGGCTGCGCAAGCTGGCACGCCCGACCGTGCTGGTCATCAACAAGATCGACGGCACCGACGAAGAAACCGTGCGCTCGGAGTTCGCGCGCTACGGGTTTTCCGATGTGGTGGCGCTGTCTGCCGCGCATCGGCAGGGCATCGACGAACTGCTCGAAGAAGTCGGTGCGCGCTTGCCAGCCGAAGGTGCCGGCGAATTGCTGGATACCGACCCGGCGCGCGTGCGCATCGCCTTTGTCGGCCGCCCGAATGTGGGCAAGTCGACGCTGGTCAATCGCCTGCTCGGCGAAGAACGCATGATCGCCTCGGAAGTGCCGGGCACCACGCGCGACTCGATCGCGGTGGACATGGATCGCGACGGGCGCCAATACCGCTTGATCGATACGGCCGGCCTGCGTCGCCGTGGCAAGGTCGAGGAGGCGGTGGAGAAGTTCAGCGCGTTCAAGACGCTGCAGGCAATCGAACAATGCCAGGTCGCGGTGCTGATGCTCGATGCCGGCGAAGGCGTCACTGATCAGGACGCGACCATTCTTGGCGCGATCCTGGACGCTGGCCGCGCGTTGGTGGTGGCGATCAATAAGTGGGACGGGCAGAGCGACTATCAGCGTGCGCAGGCCGAAGACCTGCTGTCGCGCAAGCTGGGCTTTGTCAGCTGGGCGGAGGCGGTGCGGATTTCCGCGTTGCACGGCTCGGGCATGCGCGAGCTGTTTCAGGCGATTCACCGCGCGCACGCCTCGGCCACGCACGAGTTCAGCACCAGCGAAGTCAACCAGGCGCTGGAAATCGCCTACGAGACCAATCCGCCGCCGAGCATCCGTGGTCACGTCTCCAAGCTGCGCTACGTGCATCCGGGTGGCGCAAATCCGCCGACCTTCATCGTGCATGGCACGCGTCTGAAAGTGTTGCCGGAGTCGTACAAACGCTATCTGGAAAACTTCTTCCGCAAGCGTTTCAAGCTGGTCGGCACGCCGGTGCGTTTCATCTTCCGTGAAGGCGCCAATCCGTACGAGGGCAAGAAGAACACGCTCACTGAGCGGCAGGTGGCGCGCAAGCGGCGCTTGATGAAGCACGTCAAGGGCAAGTAGGCAGGGCTGCCGCGCCGGGCGTGCCATCTTCGACGAGCTGGCATGCGTGGCGTGCTAGCTCCAGCTTGGGTTGAGTCACGCGCCTGGAAGTTGCCGTGTTTGCGCGATTCGTGCTGGCCGGCGTGCCGGCCATGCCCTCTGACGAACAGGTGATCGTTCTGTTCGCCGCTCTGAGCCGGCCTGGCGCACTGGTATCCTGCGCGCCATGACCGATTATCCCTCCCGCATTCCCTATGCGCAGGCGCTGCAGATTCTGCAGGCCGTTGCGGCCCAAAACCGCCCGCCCGATGAAAACATCGCCACCTCGCGTGCCGATGGGCGGATTTCCGCTGCCGATCTGATTGCACCGCTGCCACTACCGCCATTCGCCAACAGTGCGATGGATGGCTTTGCGTTGCGGCATGCCGATGTCGCTGGCGGCGATGCGTCGTTGCAACTGGTCGGCGAACAATTCGCTGGCGAGCGTTGGACCGGCACGCTCAGCGCGGGGCAATGTCTGCGTATCACCACCGGCGCGCCGCTGCCCGATGGCGCCGACACGGTGATCCCGAAGGAAGATGCGGATGAGCGCCATGGTGTAGTGCGCTTCCGCACGATGCCTGTATTGGGCGCGGCGGTGCGTCTGGCCGGCAGCGACGTGCGTGCGGGCGATCTGGTGATCCAGGCCGGACAGGTGTTGACGCCTGCCCGCATCGGGTTGGCGGCGGCGCTCGGTCTGTCGCGGCTTGCGGTGGCGCCGCGGCCGACCATTGCGGTGCTGGCCACCGGCGATGAACTGGTGGAGCCGGGCATGCCGTTGGGGCCGGGACAGATCTACAACAGCAACCGCGACATGCTGATGGCGCAGCTGCGCGCACTGGGCTACGCGCCGACCGCATGGCCGACCCTGCCGGACGATCCGCAACGCATCCGCACCATGCTGGAGGACGCGGCTGCGGCCTTCGATGTGGTGATCACCTGCGGCGGCGTCTCGGCGGGGGAAAAGGATTATCTGCCGCAGCTGATCGGCGAACTGGGCCGTATCCACTTCTGGCGCGTGCGCATGCGCCCGGGCATGCCGGCGGTGCTGGGGCAGATCGGCCGCTGTCTGGTGCTGGGTTTGCCGGGCAATCCGGTGTCGGTGCTGGCGACGCTGATCGCCTACGGTATGCCGCTGCTGGATGGCTTGCAGGGGCGTAGCGAACCGCGTCCGGTGTGGCATGCAGCGCTGGCAGGCCCGTGGGAAAAGCGTCACGAACGCCTGGAGTTTTTGCGCGGACGGCTGGAGTGCGGCGAGGACGGGCGGTTGACCGCGCTGCCGCATCGCGGCGATGCATCGCACCTGCTGCGTGGCGCGGCCGACAGCAATGCCTTGATCGTGTTGCCCGAGCAGGCACGACGCTTCGAGGCAGGCGAGATCGTGCGGGTGATTCCTTACGCGCTTTGATCGCTCACTGGATCAGTGGCGAACAACACGTGGCGATAGCTCTCACGCGCGCGTGCGGCAAGCGTGTAGGTGGCAGGTCGAAGCGCTGCGGCCGGGCGGTGCGCCATGACGCCCGCTCAGGCCTGGCTGACGCTACGCAGTCGATTTAAGTGCCGCTTTCAGCCGACTGCGCTGCCGCAGAACGCGGCGTAGTCGGCATAGCCGGGGAACGCGGTGCCAGGCGCGCAGACTGGGCAATGCGGATCGGGTGGCAGACGGATTTCGCGAAAGCGCATGGCCAAGGCATCGAAGCTGAGCAGGCGCCCGGCCAGGCTGTCGCCGATGCCCAGCAGCAACTTGATCGCTTCGCTGGCTTGCAGCAATCCGATGACGCCAGGCAGCACGCCGAGGACGCCGGCGTCGGCGCAGCTGGGGGCAAACTCCGGCGGTGGCGGTTCGGGGAACAGGCAGCGATAGCAAGGCGCATGACCGCGGTTGCGACCGGCATCGAACACACTCAATTGCCCTTCGAACTGCTGCACTGCACCGTAGACCAACGGTTTGCCGAGTTTGACGCAGGCATCGTTGAGCAGATACCGCGCAGGAAAATTGTCCGCACCGTCGATCACCACATCCACGTCCTGCAGCAATGCTTCGACATTGCTGGCGGTAACGCGTGTCTGCAGCGCGTCGACCTGCACGCGTGGGTTGAGTGCGGCGATGCGCTGCGCAGCCGAGGCGACCTTCGCGATCCCCACGCTGTCTTCGGTGTGCAGAATCTGGCGCTGCAGATTGCTGCGATCCACCACATCGTCGTCGGCGATGCGCAGATGGCCGACACCGGCAGCGGCAAGATAAAACGCAGCCGGCGAGCCAAGCCCGCCCGCGCCGACCAGCAATACGCGCGCGCGCGCCAGCCGCTGCTGGCCTTCCAGACCGACCTGCGGCAGGCGTAGATGGCGCGAATAGCGCTCTAGAAAATCCTGTTCGTCCGCCGGCAGCGCGGGGCGCACCAGCGGCAGGCCGTCGTTCGTCCACGCGGTGGTGCCGCCGAGTACCGAAGACACCGCTGTATAGCCGTGCGCACGCAGCACCTCGGCCGTCTGCGCCGAGCGCTTGCCGCTTTGGCAGATCACTACGATCTCGCGTGTGTGCTCGGGCAGATGCCGTGCGGGTGCAGTTTCCAGATCGCTCTGCACGATGGCCAGTGCGCCTTCGGCCTGGCCGCTGGCGCGTTCGTGCAGTTGCCGGATATCGATCAACAAGGCGCCCTGCATGGCACGAGCGCGGGCGTCGGCGGGAGTGATGTCGTGGCTGCTCATCCCGCTATTGTCGCGCAAACCCCGATACGGCGATGTGCTGGCTGGCGGCGTTGGCATCAGGCTCACCGAGGTCGCGGTAGCGTGGGTACAAAAGGAGACAGTCATGACACCCGAGATCGATGCGCAACTGAAACACCTCGCCGACGAATTGCCCGATATCCGACGCCAGCACCCGGATGATTTCTGGGATGTCTTCCATGCACGTGCGGAGACGATCACAGCGAAAGCCGATTCGACAGAACAAGCCGCACAGATCGTCAAGCGGATCGACGAGATGCTGGCGGCCCATCAGCTCGGGCCTGCGGACCCTGGAGCTTGACTAAGCGTTTCGCGCTGCAAGGCCGATAAAACTGGTTTGGCAGTGCTTGCTGCTTCGGCATTCACTGCTGAGCTAACTGTGCGGCATGGCCTTCACATGGGCGGGGTAAGCAGAGACTTCACCTCGCTTGAGCATCGGCTTCATGCGGCTGCAGCCATTGTCGTTACCTTACGCAAAGGGCCGCTCGCATTCCCATGTCAGCCACCACACGCAAGATCGCCACCTTCAACGTCAATGGCATCCATAGCCGGCTGCCGCATCTGCTGGAATGGCTGCAGCGCGAGCAACCGGATATCGTCGGCTTGCAGGAGCTCAAAGCCACGCAGGAGGCGTTTCCGGAACAGGCGATCCGTGACGCCGGCTATGGGGTGATCTGGCAGGGCGAGAAGTCGTGGAACGGTGTGGCCCTGCTTGCACGTGGCGCAGACCCGGTGGAGATTCGTCGCGGCCTGCCGTGGGACCCAGGCGATAGGCAAAGCCGCTATCTGGAAGCTGCGATTCATGGCGTGGTGGTGGCCTGCCTGTATCTGCCCAACGGCAATCCGCAGCCGGGGCCGAAGTTCGATTACAAGCTCGCCTGGTTTCAGCGCTTGATCCGCCATGCCAAGACCTTGGTCGAGTTGCCGCATCCGGTGGCCTTGATCGGCGATTTCAACGTGGTACCGACCGATGCGGATATCTACGACCCCAAGGGCTGGCGCAAGGATGCGTTGCTGCAGCCCGAAAGTCGCCAGGCATATGCAGCGCTGTTGCAGCAAGGCTGGACCGACAGCTTGCTGGCCGTGCATGGCGATACACCTATCTACACGTTCTGGGATTATTTTCGCCAGCACTTTGCGCGTGACCGCGGCTTGCGTATTGATCATCTACTGCTCAATTGCACGCTGGCGCCCGGCTTGCAGGATGCAGGCGTGGACAAGTGGGTGCGCGCCCTGGAGAAGGCCAGCGACCATGCGCCGACCTGGATCAGCGTGCGTGTGCCGGATGCAGTTGCAGAGGCAGTGGTGGATACCGAGGCTGCGTCGAAGCCGCGCAAGCGTGCGGCTGTGAAAAAGACGCCTGCGCGCAAGAAGGACAACAAGACCGCATCGAAGGCAGTCGCGAAAACGACCACAGCAAAAAAACCGACGCCCCGCACTGCCAAGCCGCGCAAGGCAGCCAAGCGCGTCAGCTGATTCCACGCAGCTGGCGATGCTTGATCCGTTGCAGCACATAGCCGGTGATGGCGGTCAGCAGGATCAGTGCATTGCTGACGATAAACACCGCGTTGCCGACCAGGTAGCTGTAAACGATAAACAACACCGAGGCGCTGATCTGACCGACAAACAACCAGCGCGAGACACCCTGTGCCGCAGGCGACTGCCATTGCTTGTAAATCTGGCGGATCAAGGTGGCGATCAGAACGGCGCTGGCGAGCCAGCCAACAAGGTCGACGAATTGCATGGTGTGCAAAGATGAAAAAACTACCTGCAAGTGTGCGGCGCAGCGTGTTGACGATGCGTTCGAGCAGCGTCGAGCGCTGGGGTGATCGCGTGATCGGTCACTGGTGCATTCGCCGTCGTAACGCCGTCGCGGCATGCCTGTACCAGCCGCGCTGGAGGCCGGTATCCTAGCCAGGTCATCCATCGGTCGGCCGTCGCCTTGCTCATGATCAGCTACGCCGAAGCCCTTGCACTGATCCATCAGCAGGTCGCCACGCTTGCCAGCGAGTGGGTGGACAGTGCGGATGCGCAAGGTCGCGTGCTTGCGCAGGCATTGTCGAGCCCGGCCGAGCTGCCGGCTTTCGACAACAGTGCGATGGATGGATTTGCGTTGGTCACCGATGGCCGTGGCGCAATGACCGCAAGTGAGCACGCGGTCGGTGGCACCGTTGCCGCAGGCGAAGATGCCGGTGGCATTACGGCAGGCGCGGCCTGGGAAATCATGACCGGTGCCGGCTTGCCGGCAGGTGCGGATGCCGTGGTGCCGATCGAACAGGTGGAGCTGCTGGCGCATGACGGCGCACGCCCCAGCCGCATCCGGCTGCGCGCCGATGTACGTGCCGGCCAGCACATTCGCCGACGGGGAGAAGACGTGGCCTTGCACGATCGCGTGATCGAGGCCGGCACGGTGCTGCGCGGTGCGCATCTGATGCTGCTGGCCGGGCTGGGCTGCGCGCGCGTGCAGGTGGTGCGGCGCCCGCGTGTGGCCTTGATCGCGACCGGCCGCGAATTGGTTGGCGATCCTGCGCAGCCGCTGCAGCCCGGCCAGATCCGCGATGGCACCAGCAGCTATCTGCTCAGTCAGTTGCAGGCTGCGGGTGCGGAGCTGGTATGGCGCGGTCAGGTGGGTGATGACGCTGCCGCCTTCGATGCGGCGCTCGCGCAAGCGCGTCATGCGGGAGCCGATGTCATCTTGAGCACCGGTGCGGTGTCGCGTGGTCGCTACGATTTCGTGCCGGATGCGTTGGCGCGACATGGGGCGGCGTTGCTATTTCATAAGGTGGCGGTGCGGCCAGGCAAGCCGGTGTTGTTGGCGCGCTTTGCGGACGGCGCGCTGTATTTCGGTTTGCCGGGCAATCCGATGGCCAGCGCTGCCGGGCTACGTTTTTTTGTCGAGCCGGCCTTGCGTGGTTTGCTGGGCATGCCTGCGGAGCGCGGTTTGCGTGTTGCGCTGCACACACCGATGCATGCACGACCGCTCTGGCGGCAGCACCTGCGCGCGCGTTTGAACTGCAGCGATGCCGGTGTGCTGTGCGTGCAGATCTTGCCGCAGCAAGAGTCGTTTCGCGTGGCGCCGTTGTTGCAGGCCAATGTGTGGGCGGTGCTGGAGCCGCAGGACGATGGTGCCGCGCCCAGTACGACGGCGCAGGTGTTCGGCCTGGGGCATCTGCAGCCGGCTGCGCCGGCGATCGCGCCATGAGCGTGCGTCGGCACGCAGCGCGACGCAGTGCCTGCGGGCAGGCAGCATGACCGCCACACACCCGTGGATCGGTGTGGTGCTGGCCGGCGGCCGTTCCTCGCGCATGGGCCATGACAAGGCGCTGCTGCCGTGGCGCGGGCGTCCGTTGGTTGCGCACATGCAGGCGTTGCTGCGCGATGCCGGCGCGCTGGATGTAGTGATCAGCGGTGATCGTCCGGGCTATGCCGGGATTGCCGATGCGCAGCCGGATCTGGGGCCGCTGGGCGGCCTGGCCAGTGTGATCGATCATGTGGCCGATGCAACGACACTTGTGGTGGTACCGGTCGACATGCCGCTGCTGTCCAGGCCATTGCTGGAGCGACTGCTGGCGCCACCACCGCAGCGCTGCGCCGCTTTCGAAGACGAGATGTTGCCGATGCGTCTGTGCGTGGATGGCGTTGTGCGTGAGGCGCTCTCGGTGTTGATGGCAGGCGCTGCATCGTCACGCTCGCTGCGCGCCTTGCAGCGTTCACTGCAGTGCCATCGCGTGGCTGTCACCGCCAGCGAACGCGGCGCGTTCGTCAATTGCAATACTCCCGAGCAGTGGAGTCAGCTCAGTCATGAAAATCCAGATTGAAGGTCAGCAGCTGCGCTTTCGCATCGACGAAGCTGAATTGGCCGAGTTGCTTGCCGGGCGCACGGTCGATAACGAAAGCCGCTTGCCGAGCGGGCAGGGCGCGCGATTGGTGCGCCACAGCGTGAGCCTGACCGGTGGTCACGCGGCCTGCAACTGCGCCACCGATCATTGGCAGTTGTCGGTGCCGCGCGATGCGCTGGAGGAGCATGCACGGCAGTTGCCCAGCCGCGACGGGCTGAGTTTCAGCTTCGATGCCGGGGCTGGCCATGCCGAACACACGGCGTTGCGCGTGACCTTCGATATCGACGTGCGCGACAGTGCGCGCAAGCGGTTTCCGAAAGCGTGATCCAGCTGCGGCCGCAGGTGCGTGCCGCTTATGCGTTGGCGTGCATGTGCATGGCAATGCCGGGCACACGATCACACGCCAGGCCCCGCGCATGCAGCGCTGCTTCAATCGCAGCAGCATCGGCATCGCTGTAGCCGGCGCCGCTGCGCAACGCGACCACGTGCAGGCCTTCTGTCGCCAGTTCCAGCAACAGATGCCGTTGTGCATCGGCATCGCGCGGCAAGGCGCGGCGTGAGGCATCGCGACGCGCCAGTTCCAGCACTGCATCGGGGATGTCGTCGCCGATCAGCAGCACGTCGGCCAGATTCATCGCGCGTAGCGCTTTCAAGGTGAGCAGGCCGGGATCGCCCGGGCCGGTGCCGACCAGTTGCACGCTGCCACGCGCCGGCACCGCGCCGGCATCGTCCAGTGCCGCGGTGAACGCGGTTTCGGCGGCGTCATCGTTGCCGGCCTGCAGCAGCAGCGGCACTTCGCCATCGATGACGCGATCGAACCAGCGCCTGCGCCGATTCATATCGGGGAACTGGCTGCGGATGCGCTCGCGGTGACGCGCAAATAGTCCAGCGAAGCGGCCGACCGAGGCATCCAGCTCGCGCTCCAGCCGTTCGCGCAGACGCCGTGCCAGCATCGGGGCAGCGCCTGCGGAGGAGATGGCGATGACCAGCGGGTCGCGGTCCACGATCGCCGGCACCTGGTAGGTCGACAGCTCTGCATCGTCCACCACATTGACCAGGCGCTGACGCGCGCCGGCGGCAGTGGCGACACGTTGATTCAAGTCCGCATCGTCGGTGGCGGCGACCACCAGCCACACATCGTCGATCCAGGCTGGATCGAACTCGCCGCCCAACTGTTCGAAGCGACCGGCTTGCATCAACACATCGAGTTCGGGCGAGAGCGCATGCGAATACAGACGGATCTGCGCGCCGGCCTTGAGCAGGGCCAGCACCTTGCGTGTGGCGACCTCGCCACCGCCGATCACCAACACGGGGCGCGCTTGCAGGTTTGCGAACAACGGGAACAACGGCATCAGACGGACTCCGAAAAGATGACTCGCACCGACAGCATGTTGCATGGCACCATCCAGCCACGTCCACGCCTCGCCGCCGCCAATGCGTGTTTTGCTGGTCAACGATACCGAAAAGCCGATTGGCGAACTGCGCCAGGCATTGACGCGCGCCGGTTATACGGTGCTCGACGATGTGGCCTCGGTCGGTGCGTTGCTGCATGCGGTGCAGAGCCAACAGCCGGATGTGGTGGTGATCGATGTGGACTCGCCTTCGCGCGATACCTTGGAGCAACTGTCGATGCTGCACGCCCATGCGCCGCGCCCGGTGGTGATGTTTTCCGGCGATGGCGACGATGCGTTGATCCATGCGGCCGTTGGCGCAGGCGTCACCGCGTACGTGGTCGATGGCCTGGCACCGGCGCGGCTGGCGCCGATCGTGCAGGTGGCGCTTGCCCGATTCGCGCAGGAAAGCAGCATGCGCAAACGTCTGGACGATGTGCAGCAGGCGCTGCAGGACCGCAAGCAGATCGACCGCGCCAAGGGCCTGCTGATGGAAAAACGTGGCCTGAGCGAGGCTGACGCCTACGCGGCGCTGCGCCAGCAAGCGATGAAGCAGGGAGTCAAACTGGCCGAAGTGGCGCGACGCATCGTGGCCGTGGCCGAGCTGTTGGGATGAACACATGAGCCAAGCCAACCTCCCCGTATTGCGCGTGGCCTACATGCCGCTGATCGATTGCGCACCGCTGATCGCGGCGCAACGGCTGGGCCTGGACCGCGCGCATGGCTTGCAATTGGAGCTGCAGCGTCAGGCGTCGTGGGCCGGCGTGCGCGACCGTCTGCTGGCCGGCGAGGTGGATGCGGCGCATGCCCTGGCCAGCCTGGTGTATGCGATCGATCTCGGCATTGCCGGGCCGCAATGCCCGATGGCGTTGTTGATGACGCTCAACCACAACGGCCAGGCGATCACGCTTGCGCCTGCGCTCGCGCAGGCCTTGGCCGATGGTCATGGGTTGCCGCAGGTGCTGACCGGTCTGGGCCGCCGTGCGGTGTTTGCGCAGACCTTTCCCACCGGTACGCATGCGTTGTGGCTGTATTACTGGCTGGCCGCATGCGGGGTGGACCCGATGCGCGATGTGGATGTGCTCAGTATTCCACCGCCGCAGATGCCCGAGGCCTTGGCTAGCGGGCTGGTCGATGGCTATTGCTCCGGCGAGCCGTGGGCCGCAGTGGCCGAGGCGCAGGGCAGCGGTCGCCGCGTGATCCGCAGCGGCGAGTTGTGGGCCGGCCATCCGGAAAAAGTGCTGGCCTGCCGGCGCGAGTTCGCCGCGCTGCAACCGGAGTTGACCGAGCGCCTGACCGCCTGCGTGCTGGAAGCCTGTCGCTGGCTGGATGCGGCGCCGGGCAATCGCACGCAGTGTGCGCAGTGGTTGGCCGAGCCGCAGCATATCGGTGTGTCTGCCGCGCATCTGGCGGCTTGTCTGGACGCCGATATCGAGATGCATGCGAACGATGCGACGGCGCTGGCTTTTCATCGCAATGGTGCGGTGAACATGCCGTGGCTGTCGGATGGCGAGTGGTTTCTGACCCAGTTTCAGCGCTGGGGCTGGCATGACATCCACGATGACGACATCGCGCGGCTGCGCGATATCCATCGATTGGACAACTATCGACGCGCGGCAGCCAGCGTTGGTGTGGCTGTGCCGGACGACGATCACCGCAGCAATCGGTTGTTCGATGCGCTCTAGGGAAGGTCTGAACAACGCGGCCTGAGAGCGCGGAATGTCGCATCGTTCTGGAGAGTCGCGTTTGGATCTCTCCGGATTTTTG
>NZ_MDFM01000005.1 GCF_002939985.1 Xanthomonas hortorum pv. cynarae
CGTAGATCTGGCTAACACGAGATTTGGGTTTATCTGGCTCCGCCACCATATCCGTCACGTCGGCAACATCGCCGGCCTCGCCTATTGGATATCTGCATGCCTGAGCTGCTGCATTGCAGTGCAGATCGACTTAGTGCGATACATCTGTTGCCTTGATGCGTTAAACCACAGCGAATCCATCGCTGACGTAATCCATTACCGCAAGGCACGACAATGTATTGAGTTATGTTTTGCCGCTTCCGGCAAGACATTGCTTGAAGATGAGATGACGCAATGTGCTCAAGGTGCTGAAAGGAATATCTTGATCCGGCACAGGATTACTTTCGTGCGGCGCTTGAACGCTGAGCCGATTTAGCTGTGGCGGCTCATTGGCAAATCTGGACGCAACAAAAACCCCGCTTCCGCGGGGTTTTTGTTTGTTTGGGCGAAAGAGTTACTCTTGTTGCCGAGCGAACTTTTAGTCGCCCAGTGTCAGCAAAGAGGCGTTGCCGCCCGCGGCTGTGGTGTTGACGGTAACGACCTTCTCCGTCGCGAAGCGCAGCAAGTAGTGCGGCCCGCCGGCCTTGGGACCGGTACCGGAGAGGCCTTGGCCGCCGAAGGGTTGTACGCCGACGACGGCGCCGATTTGATTGCGGTTGACGTAGACATTGCCGACCGCAACGCGTGTGGTGATGCGGTCGATGGTCTCGTCGATACGCGAGTGCACACCTAGCGTCAGTCCATAACCTGTGGCGTTGATCTGGTCGATAACGGCATCGAGCTGGTCCGCTTTCCAGCGAATTACATGCAGCACCGGTCCGAAGATCTCACGTTGCAGCTGCGTCAGCGTGGTCAGCTCATAGGCGCGCGGGGCGAAGAAGCTGCCATGCGCGGTCGTTGGATCCAGTGCCGTGCTGCCGATCAGGCGCGCTTCGCGATCCATGCGTGCTGCATGATCGTCGAGGATCTTGAGTGCATCTGCGTCGATTACCGGGCCAACGTCGGTGGACAGTAGCGCAGGGTCGCCAATCTTAAGCTCGCCCATGGCACCAGCGAGCATGGTCATCACCTTGTCGGCGATGTCGTCCTGCACGAACAAGACGCGGGCGGCCGAGCAGCGTTGGCCGGCGGACATGAAGGCGCTGGAGATCGCATCCTTGACGACGGCTTCGGGCAATGAAGAGGAGTCGGCGATGAAGGCATTCTGGCCGCCGGTTTCGGCAATCAGCACACCGATCGCGGCGTCGCGTGCAGCCAGGGTGCGGTTGATGACCCGTGCGGTCTCCGTGGAGCCGGTGAAAGCGACGCCGACCACGCGCGGATCGTTAGTCAGCGCGGCGCCGACGGTCGCGCCATCGCCAGGCAGGAACTGCACGACAGCCTCGGGGATGCCCGCTTCTTGCAGCAGCTTCACTGCCGCGTAGCCGATCAGGTTGGTTTGCTCTGCCGGCTTGGCGATGACGCTGTTGCCAGCGGCCAGGGCGGCGGCGACCTGACCCAGGAAGATGGCGAGCGGGAAGTTCCAGGGGCTGATGCAGACGAACACGCCGCGCCCATGCAACTGCAGCTCGTTGGATTCGCCAGTTGGACCGGGCAGGCGCTCGGGCGCACCGAACTGGGCGCGTGCCTGGCCGGCGTAGTAGCGCAGGAAGTCGACTGCTTCGCGGACCTCGGCCACGGCGTCGGGCAGAGTCTTGCCGGCTTCCTTGACGCAGATCGCCATGAACTCGGGCATGCGCGCCTCGAGCAGGTCGGCCGCGTGCTCCAGGATGGTGGCGCGGCTGGCGGCAGGCGTGCGGTTCCAGGCGGGCTGCGCGGCGGCAGCGGACGCCAGTGCCTTCTGCACGGTTGCCGGATCGGCCGGCTGCCAATGCCCGACGGTTTCACGTCGGTCTGCCGGGTTGAGTACCGCTTCGCTGGGCGTGCTGAGTACTGCGCCGGGCACCAGTGGGCTGGCCTTCCACGGTTTGACTGCGGCGTTGAGTTGCTCGGCCAGCTGCCGCAGATCGTTGTCGTTGGCGAGATTGGCGCCCATGGAGTTTTTCCTGTGCTGGTTCTGGCTGCGCAACAGATCGGTCGGCAGCGGAATCTTGGGATGCGGAATGGAGCTAAACGACGACACCGCTTCGACCGGATCGCGGATCAGGTCTTCGATGGCGACATCCTCATCGGTAATGCGATTGACGAAGCTGGAATTGGCGCCGTTTTCGAGCAGGCGACGCACCAGGTACGGCAGCAGATCTTCGTGCGAGCCGACCGGTGCGTACACGCGGCATGGCAGTCCCAGGCGATCGGCTGGAATCACTTCGGCATACAGGTCATCGCCCATGCCGTGCAGTTTCTGGTGTTCGTAATTCTTGCTCGTCGCAATTGCGCGTACCGCAGCGATGGTCTGCGCGTTGTGCGTGGCGAACATTGGATACAGCGCATCGCTGTGCGCGAACATGCGGCGTGCGCAGGCCAGATACGACACGTCGGTGTTCTGCTTGCGCGTAAAGACCGGATAGCCAGGGTGGCCTTCGATCTGTGCGCGCTTGATCTCCGCATCCCAGTACGCGCCCTTGACCAGACGCACCGGAATCCGACGACCGACACGACGCGCAAGATCGGCCAGAAAGTCGATCGTGTAGGGCGTGCGCTTTTGATACGCCTGCACCGCCAAACCATAGCCTTCCCAGCCATCCAGCGATGGGTCGGAGAACGTGGCCTCGATGATATCCAGCGACAGTTCCAGACGATCGGCTTCTTCGGCATCGACGGTGTAGCCGATACCGTAGGACTTGGCCAGCTGCGCCAGCTCCAGCACACCCGGTACGAGCTCGGCCATCACGCGTGCGCGTTTGGCGTGCTCGTAGCGCGGATACAGCGCAGACAATTTGATCGAGATACTGGGCGCTGCAAATACGTCGGTGCCGACAAACTTGCCGCTGCGGCCGATCGCATGGATGGCATCGCGATACGCCTGCAGATAGCGCTGCGCATCTTTCATGGTCAACGCGCCTTCGCCGAGCATGTCGAACGAATAGCGGTAGTTGGCGTTGTCGCCCTTGCGCGAGCGCGCGAGTGCTTCACCAATGGTGCGTCCCATGACGAACTGGTGGCCCATGATCTTCATCGCCTGGCGCACGGCCAGGCGAATCACCGGTTCGCCAACGCGGCCGATCAACCGCTTGAACGCGCCCGGTACGTCGGCGCGGGTGAGGTCGTTGAGTTGCACCAGCTTGCCGGTGAGCATCAGGCCCCAGGTCGATGCATTGACCAGCACCGAATCGCTACCGCCGACGTGCTTTTTCCAGTCCGCATCGCCGAGCTTGTCGCGGATCAGCTTGTCTGCGGTGTCCTGGTCGGGAATGCGCAACAGCGCTTCGGCCACGCACATCAGCAGCACACCTTCCTCGCTGCCCAGGTCGTATTGGCGCATGAAGGCTTCGATCGCGCCCTGGTCCTGCGCACGTGCGCGGACACGGGTGACCAAGTCGGCCGCGACTGCCTGCACCTTGGCCTGTTCGGCGGCGGGCAGGCGGGCCTGGTCGAGCAGCTCGCGCATGTGCTCGGCTTCGTCCTTGAGCCAGGCGGCGGTGATGGCGGCACGCAATGCGCCGGGTGAGGCAGGCAGCTCGGGCGCCAACAGCGGGCGCGCAACTGGGTTGGAGGCAAGCGGGTCGAGCTGAGCGTTCATGCGAAAGATGCCTGGGGATCCGCGCTCATTCTAGAGAGCGGAAGTACCTGCGCACTTGTGTGGAAGCGGCAACTTTTCCGCCGTTTTGTGCATGTCGCCATCGCACGCTCAAGCGGACTCGATCGCTGCTGGCTGCAGCCACCTGCATCGGGGAAGTGTTTGATTTACGCGCGTTTTTAGCTGCACTGCAGCAATTGAATGATTGCCGGAAACGCTTGCCGCATGCGTTCGCGCGGGTCTACCATCGGGCTATTCCCGCAGTGCGCTGCGTGTTGCCAATGATCGAAGTGCTGCCGTTGATGTCCGAAGGGGTTGGGACGCAGGTGCGGTTGCGGCCCCCGCGGGCACTGTCTGCCAGGCAATTCGTGCAATTGTTCGCAGTGTTGGCGGGAACGATGTGGTTGTTTGCAGGCCTGGGGTGGTGGACCGGCAATGCGTTCGCGCCGGTGTTCGCCCTGTTGCACAGTGGTGTGGTGGCGCTGGCGCTACGGCAGTTGTGGCGAAGTGGCGAGCGCGAAGAAGCGATCCGGGTGGGGGAAGCCGTTGTCGAGGTGTTTCCGTCCGGGCATGCGCCACCAGCGTTTCAGGCTCATCCGCACTGGGTGCGGTTATCCATGGAACGCGACGACAGGGTGTTGCTGATAAGCAGCGGCAGGCAAATCGAGATCGGAAGTTTTCTCGGGCCGGCCGAACGTGTGGAACTGGCAACTACGCTGAAACGCTTGCTCGCGGCCGCCAATGGCCGTCACCGATGACGTAAGGGTCTAGGCAATGACGCAACGCAGCAGCTGGAAGTCGATATATACGAAAGTGAGCCTGGCAATGACGGCGCTGCTGAGCGCACAAGGTGCCTGGGCGCAATCGGCCGACCCGAAGGAATGGCAGCTCAACATGGGCCGCGGAGTCACGCAGACCGCGCGCATGGCCTATGAGGCGCACATGGTGGCGCTGTGGGTCTGCGTGGTGATCGGCGCGCTGGTGTTCGGTGCGATGGGCTATGCGATCTTCAAGTTCCGCAAGTCCAAGGGCGCGGTGGCTGCGCAATTCAGCCATAACACCACGGCCGAAGTGCTGTGGACGGTGATTCCAGTGCTGGTGCTGATTGCGATGGCCTGGCCGGCAACGGCCAAGCTGATTGCGATGTACGACACGCGCGAGTCGGAAATGACCGTCAAGGTGACCGGCTACCAGTGGATGTGGAAATACGAGTATCTGGGCCAGGGCGTGGAATTCACCAGCCGGCTGGCCCGCGAATCCGATCGCATCCGCCAGAGTGGCGAGCGTCCGACCGCTGCATCGCAACCGCATTATCTGTTGGACGTGGACAACCGCCTGGTACTGCCGGTCGGCACCAAGATCCGTTTCGTGATCACTGCCGACGACGTGATTCATGCGTGGTGGGTGCCGGCCCTTGGCTGGAAGCAGGACGCCATCCCCGGCATCGTCAACGAGGCATGGACCAACATCGAGCAGCCGGGCGTGTATCGCGGGCAGTGCGCCGAGTTGTGCGGCAAGGATCATGGCTTCATGCCGATTGTGGTGGAGGCGTTGCCCAAGGCCGAATTCCAGCGCTGGCTGGCGGCGCGTCGCAGTGCAAGCGCAACACCGGCAGGTGCACCTGCACCGGTCTCCGCACCTGCAGCAGCGCCTGCCGGGGAGGTCGCTCCCGCCGCCGCGCCTGTTCCCGCCGCCGCACCGACCGCCGCTCTTTAATCGCTCGCAATCGCACCGCTTTATAGAGGTCGTTCCGTCATGGCGCATACCGCAGTCGATCACCACGGACACCACCAGCCCGGTTTCGTCGAGCGCTGGTTTTTCTCGACCAATCACAAGGATATCGGCACGCTGTATCTGCTGTTTTCCTTCGTGATGTTCATCATCGGCGCAGCGATGAGCGTGGTGATTCGCGCCGAATTGATGCAGCCCGGGTTGCAGTTCGTCAAACCCGAATTCTTCAACCAGATGACCACCGTGCACGCACTGGTGATGATCTTCGGTGGCGTGATGCCGGCTTTCGTCGGCTTGGCCAACTGGATGATTCCGCTGCAGATCGGCGCGCCGGACATGGCGCTGCCGCGCATGAACAACTGGTCGTTCTGGCTGCTGCCGGTCGCGTTCACCCTACTGTTGCTGACGTTGTTTCTGCCAGGCGGTGCGCCGGCCGGTGGCTGGACGCTGTACCCGCCGCTGTCGCTGCAGGGTGGCTACAACGTGGCCTTCAGCGTATTTGCGATCCATGTCGCCGGCGTCAGTTCGATCATGGGCGCGATCAACATCATCGCCACCGTGCTCAACATGCGTGCACCCGGTATCGATCTGTTGAAGATGCCGATCTTCTGCTGGGCCTGGCTGATCACCGCGTTCCTGCTGATCGCAGTGATGCCGGTGCTGGCCGGTGCGGTGACCATGTTGCTGACCGACAAGTTCTTCGGCACCAGCTTCTTCAACGCAGCCGGCGGCGGCGACCCGGTGATGTATCAGCACATCTTCTGGTTCTTCGGGCATCCCGAGGTCTACATCATGATCCTGCCGGCGTTCGGCGTGGTCAGCGAGATCATCCCAACCTTCAGCCGCAAGCCGCTGTTCGGCTATCAGGCGATGGTCTATGCGATCGCGGCGATCGCGTTCCTGAGCTTTATCGTGTGGGCGCACCACATGTTCACCGTGGGTATGCCGCTCGGTGGCGAAATCTACTTCATGTTCGCCACGATGCTGATCTCCATCCCGACCGGGGTGAAAGTGTTCAACTGGGTCAGCACGATGTGGAGGGGCTCGCTGACGTTCGAATCGCCGATGCTGTGGGCGGTGGCGTTCGTGATTCTCTTCAGCATCGGTGGGTTCTCGGGTCTGATGCTGGCGATCGTGCCGGCGGATTTCCAGTATCACGACACCTATTTTGTGGTCGCGCATTTCCATTATGTGTTGGTCACCGGTGCGGTGTTCGCGCTGATTGCGGCGGTGTATTACTGGTGGCCGAAGTGGACCGGGCGCATGTACAACGAGGCCTGGGCCAAGTTCCATTTCTGGTGGACGATGGTGTTCGTCAATCTGTTGTTCTTCCCGCAGCATTTTCTCGGCCTGGCCGGCATGCCGCGGCGGATTCCCGATTACAACGTGGTGTTCGCCGACTGGAACCTGATCAGCTCGATCGGCGCGTTCGGCATGTTCGCCACGCCCTTCCTGATGGCCGGCATCCTGTTTGCCTCGCTGCGCAATGGCGCAAAGGCCGAGGCGCGCGCGTGGGAAGGCGCCAAGGGGCTGGAGTGGACGGTGCCATCGCCCGCGCCGGCGCATACCTTCACCGTGCCGCCGGTGATCAAGCCTGGAGATCTCGCGCATGAAGACATCGGTCACTGAGTCCGCACCGCTGCCGGCTGTGGCACGTTTGCTCTCCGCTGCCGAACGGCAGGCGCAACAGCGCCGCGCGGTGCGCCGCACCGCGATCACGGTCGGCATCATCGCGTTGCTGATCTACGCAGGTTTCATCGCTTCGGGAGTCATTGGGCGGTGAGTACCCACGCGCCCGCGCCTGCACCGACTGCCGGCCTGTTCAAACTGCTGGGCGTGGTGTTGGGCGTGTTCGTGCTGACCTTTTCGCTGGTGCCGCTGTACCGCATCGCCTGCGAAAAAGTCTTCGGCATTCGCATGGAGCGAGCACCTGGCAGCTCGCATGCGAGTGCTGCCGGGGCTGCAGCGGCGGGCAAGCGTACGGTGAGGGTGGAGTTCGATGCCGGGGTCAATTCCAAACTGCCCTGGACCTTCCATCCCGAGCAGATGACGATGGATGTGGTGCCGGGCGAACTCAACGAAGCCTTGTATTTCGCGCGCAACGACAGCGTGCGTGCGGTGGTCGGCAGTGCGGTGCCGTCGGTCGCACCGGCGCGTGCATCCGGATATTTCAACAAGACCGAATGTTTCTGTTTTACCGCGCAGACCTTGCAGGCCGGCGAAACGCGCGATATGCCGCTGCGTTTCATCGTCGACCCTGCTTTGCCGCCGGAAGTCACCACGATCACCTTGTCCTACACGTTCTATCGCAACGACACCCTGACCTCGGAGTTGCAAGGCGGTGGCGCATCCAGCGCGCCGCGCGCGGCACCGTAATCCTTTCTCCACACGCAGCACCGACACGGAAGCAACGCCATGGCCGACCACAGTCCCAATGCCGACGCGTATTTCGTCCCGAGCCATAGCAAGTGGCCGTTTGTCGGGTCGATTGCGATGTTCGTGATGATGATTGGCGTGGCCAGCTGGCTCAACGATGCGGCATGGGGACGTTGGACGTTCTTCGCTGGCGTTGCGATGTTGCTGGCGACCTTGTTCATGTGGTTTGGCGATGTCATCCGCGAATCCAATGCCGGGCACTACAACCGCCAGGTGGATGGGTCCTTCCGCATGGGGATGGTGTGGTTCATCTTTTCCGAGGTGATGTTCTTCTGCGCCTTCTTCGGTGCGTTGTTCTATACGCGCGTGCTGACGCTGCCCTGGCTGGGTGGCGAAGGCGATGGTGTGATGACCAACGAGCTGCTGTGGAATGGCTATTCCGCCGCGTGGCCGACCAATGGCCCGGGCACGATCGGCGGGCAGTTCCAGACCATCCCGGCGTGGGGCCTGCCGCTGATCAATACGTTGATCCTGCTCAGCTCCGGTGTGACGCTGACCATTGCCCATCACGCGCTGAAAGGTGGCCGGCGCGGTGCGCTGCTGTTGTGGCTCGGGTTGACCGTGCTGCTGGGTTGCGTGTTTTTGTTCCTGCAGGCGGAGGAATACATCCACGCCTACACCGAGCTCAATCTGACGCTTGGCTCCGGCATCTACGGCTCCACGTTCTTCATGCTTACCGGCTTCCACGGCATGCATGTGTTGCTGGGCACCATCATGTTGGCGGTGATGTGGCTGCGGGTTGCGCGCGGGCACTTCACCCGCGACAACCATTTCGCCTTTGAAGCGGCCGCGTGGTATTGGCACTTCGTCGACGTGGTATGGCTGGCGCTATTCCTGTTCGTGTATGTGCTTTGAGGGTGGGGATTGGGGAGTCGGGATTGGGATTTCGCAAGAGCGATCCGCTTTTGCTATTACGAATCCCTAATGTCGAATCCCCAATCCCATCGGCCGCGTCAGCGGCCGAGCCCATGCGGCTTGATCCAGCCGGTGTAGATACCGAGGATCACCACCGCGATCAGCGCGACCGACAGACCGATGCGCCAGGTGAGTGCGTTGACGGTGCGCTTGGTCTCGCCCCGATCGGTGAGCAGGTAATAGAGACCTGCGCCCAGGTTCCATAGGATCACGATCAGGAAGGCGACAATCAGCAGCGTCTTGAGCGAATCGTTCACAACAGCCCCGGTGGTCGTCGGCGTGGTAACGGCATTGCACGCCTTTTTGCGTCGCTTGTCATGATGCGCAAGCACACGGCGGTGTTGGGTTGGTGTCTGGCGTTGCTGGTCAGCGCGGGTTTTGCGGCGCTTGGGTACTGGCAGCTGCAGCGCATGCACAGCAAGCAAGCCTTGCTGGAACACGCCGCGCATGTGCGCGAGATGCCGTTGACCTTGGTGCAAGCGTTAGCCACGCCGCATGCGCTGGCATGGGCGAGCGGAGACGTGCGTTTTCTGCCGCAGCAGGTGTTGCTGGACAACCAACTGCATGCAGGGCGCGCCGGTGTGCGCGTTTATCAACTTGCCGCGCCACAAGGCAGCGCAGGCACACTACTGATCGAGCTGGGCTGGCTGCCGTTGCCGGCCAATCGGCAGTTACCGACGATCACGCCACTGCACGGGACCCAGGCAATGCGGGGGTTACTCAGCGCGCCGCCCTCGGCTGGGCTTGCGATCGGGCCGGCAATGGCCCCCGCCGGTACGCCGCAGACCTGGCTGGCCACACGCCTGGATGCGCCGGCCCTGCGCAGTGCCTTTGGCAGGCGCGACATTTCGTCGCAGGTGTTGCGGCTGGATCCGGCCCTACCGGTCGGTTACGCGCGCGATCTGGAGATGCTGCCGAACACGCTGCCACCCGCGCGGCACTTGGGTTATGCGGTGCAATGGTTCGGTCTGGCCGCAGCGGTATTGGTCACCGCGACGTTGCTGACATGGCGTGCGCGTCGCCGCCGTCGACGCGGGCACTGACGCCTGCGGCATGAGAAAATCGCCGGCATGACCTCATCCACATCGGCCACGCCGCATTCGGTCAAACGCGGCCGCAGGATGCTGATTGCCCTGGCGGTGCTGTTCTTCGGCTCGATGTTGCTGGCCGGCGTGCTGCGCTTCTCCGGATGGCAGCCGGCATCGATGCGCAATCACGGCGAACTGCTGAAGCCGCCCGCCGACCTGCGCGCCTTGGTGCCGCTGCGCGCGGACGGGCAGCCGTATGCATGGACGCCTGCCGAACGCGTATGGCGCATCGCGCTCGCACCGCCCGCCAGTTGCACGCAGCAGTGCGTGACCTTGGCGGCAGAACTGGACAAGGTGTGGCAACTGCTCGGGCATCGCGCCGACAAGGTGGAGGTGCTGTGGGTCGGTACCCCGCCGGCCGGTTTGCCGCCGATGCCGGCGCTGCGTGTGCTGCGCGACGACGCGCGGCTGCGGCAGGCGTTACCACGCGCTACCGATGCCGCCGGCGTGCCGGTGTATGTGATCGACCCCAACGGCTTCGTGATCCTGCGGTATGCCCCAGGGTTCGACCCGGCCGGCCTGCGCGCCGATCTGGTCAAGCTGCTGAAACTGATGTGAGCCCGTTTCGATGAATCTGTTTGTGCCACCGGCATTGTTCCGCCACTTCCATCGCATGGCCTGGCTGGCGGCGTTGTTCACTGCGAGCACGATCCTGTTCGGATCGTTCGTGCGCCTGTCCGATGCCGGCATGAGCTGCCCGGACTGGCCGACCTGCTATGGCCGCGTCACCTGGCCGCAGACCAGCGACGAAGCCAACACGCATGTGGCCAGCAAAATCCGTCCGTTGGAGTCGCACAAGGCCTGGCGCGAGCAGGTGCACCGTTTCCTGGCCGGCGCGCTCGGGGTGGAAGTGCTGGTGCTGTCGTTGCTGGCGGTGCGCCGCAGACGCATGGGCATTGCCCAGGTTGTCACTGCGGCGGTGCTGGTGGCGTTGTCGATCCCGCTGTACATGTCCGGCTGGCACACCCTGGCGTCCGGGGTGGCGATCGTGGGCGAGGCCATCCTGCTGATGGCGGCATTGCGCTGGAGCAATATCGATCTGGCCCGCGCGGCGGTGCTGACGCTGGCGGTGGTGATCTTCCAGGCGTTGCTGGGCATGTGGACGGTGACGCTGCTGCTCAAGCCCATCGTGGTGATGGGCCACCTGCTCGGCGGCATGCTGATGTTCTCGCTGCTGGTGTGGATGGCCTGGCGCGCGACGCATCTGCCGATCACGTTGGCCGACGCTTCGCGGCTGAAATGGCTGCTGCGCCTGGGCGTGGCGGTGCTGGGCCTGCAGATCGCGCTGGGCGGTTGGGTCAGTGCCAACTACGCGGCGCTGGCCTGCGGCGGCGGTAGCTGGTCGGCCGACAATTTCCCGCGTTGCGTGAGCCAATGGTGGCCGCCACACGACTTCCGCGAAGGCTTCACACTCTGGCGCGGGATCGGCGTGGATTACGAAGGCGGCGTGCTCGATGGCGCGGCGCGTATCGCGATCCAGATGGCGCACCGGTTGTGGGCGATTGCGACAGCGCTGTATCTGTGGTGGCTGGCCTGGCGCCTGTCGCGCTCGCCGGGCATGCGCGTGTGGGCCGGTGCGCTGGCGGTGCTGGTGGCGGTGCAGGTGACGCTGGGCATGCTCAACGTCAAGCTGGCATTGCCGCTGGAAGTGTCGGTGCTGCACAACGGCGGGGCGGTGGCACTGTTGTTCGTGCTGGTCTCGTTGTTGGCGCGGCTGCGCGCGCCGGAGTGAACATGGCTGTCAGCGCACGCGATTACTGGGATCTGACCAAACCCAAGGTGGTGGCACTGATCGTGTTCACCGCGTTGGTGGGCATGTTCCTGGCCATCCCCGAGGTGCCGACGTGGCTGCAGGTGCGCACCGGTGCGTTGGGCTTTCTGGGCATCTGGCTGGCGGCGTCGGCGGCGGCGGCGATCAATCAATTGCTCGATGCCAAGATCGATGCACAGATGGCGCGCACCTCTTGGCGCCCGCTGGTAGTGGGCAAGGTGCGGCCGTGGCAGGTGCTGCTGTTCGCCAGCGTGCTGATCGTGATTTCCATGACCATTCTGGTGGTCTGGGTGAATGTCATCACGGCGGTGCTGACCTTCGCTTCGCTGATCGGTTACGCGGTGATCTACACCGTGTACCTGAAGCGGGCGACTTCGCAGAACATCGTGATCGGCGGGCTGGCCGGTGCCACGCCGCCGATGCTGGGCTGGGCGGCAGTGACGGGCTTGCCTACCAGCGCCGACTGGATCAATGCCTCGCTGCTGGTGCTGATCATCTTCATCTGGACGCCGCCGCATTTCTGGGCGCTGGCGATCTTCCGTCGCGCCGATTACGCCAAGGCCGCGATCCCGATGTTGCCGGTGACCCACGGCGTGCCGCATACGCGCAGGCAGATCCTGGTGTACACGGTGCTGCTGGCGATCGTGACCCTGCTGCCGGTGGCGGTGGGCATGAGCGGGGTGTTCTATCTCGGCGGCGCGCTGGTGCTCAACGTGGTGTTTCTCTGGTACGCCTGGCGCATGCTCGACCCGCCGGACGAACTGTTCTCGATGAAGATGTTCGGTTACTCCATCGTGTATCTGATGGCGCTGTTCGCGTTCCTGATGGTGGATCACTTGCTGCTGCCGTGGGTGCGCTAGCGGCAGCGACAGGCAGCTGACGCCAGGAGCGGCTGACAAAGCTGCTGTGCGGCCGCCGATGGGTGCGGCCATTGCTCGAACGCGGCATGTATCAGCCATACACGCCGGTCCCGAGCACGTTCAACATTCATTGGCCAGCTGCCAACCGTGCTCTGTCAGCCGCGCCAAGTCGCCGCGCAACTGCCTGCACGGTTGCGCAGGCTCAGCTCAGCCAGTTGGCGCACTCGCTGGTGTTCTTGCTGCCGCAGCTGGTCTGCATCTTTTGCTGAAGTCGTGTCAGCACCGCATTGCCTTGCTGGCGATGCTGCTTGCTCCAGGTCTTCAACGTGGCGCCCAGCGTGGCGAAGCGTTGGCGGGTGCGCTGCCGGTAGCCATCGGGCTGCCCGGCCAGCTCGCCGATCACCTGCGTGGCCGCCGCCTCGATGCCGGCGGTGTCGTCGGGACTGAGCCGGATCAGGCCATCCACATACATCACTCCCCACTGCACCCGGGTGGCAGGCCCTTGCGCGCTTTCGTAGGCCTTCTTGAGCCAGGACAGCGCGGTCTTTTTATCGCCGCGTTGTTCGGCCAGATCGGCCAGTTCGGGCATGTAGTAGTACGGCGTCTTGCTGCGTGCCAACTCGGCCAGCAGCAACTGCTCGGCGCCACTGCCATCGCCTACTTCGCTCAGTAGCGCCGCGGCGGTGCTGATGGTGGATTGGCGCTCTTCGTCGGTCTTGGCGGTGTCGGTGGCCCATTGCACGCGTTGCTGCACGGTGTCGACCACGGTTTTGGGAAGCGGCGGTTGCGGGCCTTTCGCTTCGGTTTCGGTGGGCTGGCCCTGCGCCAGGCGTGCCAGCTGGATCTGCGCGTAGGCGGTGCCCAACCGATCGGCGATCGGCAGCGCGGTGTCGGCGTAGACCTTGTCCAATGCCAGATTCAGCGCGTTGGACAGCGTGGTGCGCTCGCCGGCATCGCGGCTGGCAGCGGCGACCAGACGCGCGGGCGTGTAGGTCAGCGTGCTGAGATTGGCGCGCACTTCGGCAGGGTCGGCCAGCACCGATTCCAGCAGCGTGCGCGAAGCCGCGCTGGCGGCCGGTGGGTCCTTGGCTGCGGTAATCGCCGCCAGCGCGAAGCTGCGTTGCAGGGCCGGCTGCGGGGCCGATTTGGACAGGCGCGTAAGCACATCGACGGCCTCATCGGGCTTGACGAGCCGATCGTCGGTGCCCCAGGCGTAATTGCCGAGCACGGCCCAGTCGTCCGCGCTGAGTTGCTGCGGGGTCTGCAATGCGGTGTCGAGCAGTTGCTTGGCGGTGCTGGTGCTCTTGGCCGCCACGCGCAGCACATCGGCCAGGCGCGCGTTGTCGGCGTCGCCGGCCAGGCGGGTGATCTCGCTGCGATCCGGGCGCAGCACGATGATGGTCGGGTAGCCCTTGATGCCGAAGCGCTCGCCCCAGGCCTGCGCGCCTTCGGAATCGCCATCCAGGTGCACCGCCACGAATTGCTGGGTGCGGGCAATGAAGGCCGGGTCCTTGAACAAGGTGGCCTTCAGACGATTGCACGGCGGGCACCAGGCCGCGCCCCAGTACAGCAGGATCGGTTTGCCGCTTTCCTTGGCCTCGACAAACGCGTCTTCCACATCGCCCTCGCGCCAGGCGATGCTGGATGCTGGGGCAGGCGTGGCCGTTGTCTTGGTCTGCGCGGGTGCCGATGGCGTCGCGGGCTTGTCGCAGGCAGTCAGGGTGGCGAGTACCGCCAGCAGCACGATCAAGGATGGGGAAGGGCGTCGGAACGACAGCGTCATGGCAATCACCGATTGGGGGCGGCAGGGGGACGATCAAGCACTCTAGCGAGCTGTGCCTTGCCAACCATGCGACAGCTCATGACGCTTGTCCATCTGCTTAGAACCCGCTCCGAGCTGCAATGCGAAGTGCCATCACGTGGAGCGTAGTGGCTTGGCGTTTGCGGCAGATGCAACCCGCCCACAGCAAGCAGGCATCTGTAGGCCACGCATACGCGGGCCGCGCCTGCGTGTAAGCGATCAGACCACCGCGGTGCAGTGATCATCGCGCTCAGTGACCACCGGCACCGGCTTGCGGCTCGCTCGGTGCGCTACGTGCATAGCGTGCGGCCACGAACGCGCAGACGATCAGCTGCAGCTGGTGGTACAGCATGATCGGCAACACGATCGCACCCAGGCCGCCGCCGGCGAACATCACCCTGGCCATCGGCACGCCGGTGGCCAGGCTCTTCTTCGAGCCGCAGAAGACAATTGCGATTTCGTCGGCGCGGTTGAAGCGCAGGCGGCGCGCGATGAAGGTGATCGAGAGCATCGCAACGGCCAGCAACAGCGCGGCCGCACCGAGTACGGCGAGCAGGGCCGGCAACGGCGTCTTCTGCCACAGCCCTTCGTTCACCGACGCGCTGAAGGCGGTATAGACCACCAGCAGGATGGTGCCCTGGTCGGTGTAACGCAGCACGGCGCGATGCCGTTCGACCCAGCCGCCGATCCACGGACGCAGGAAATGCCCGGCCAGAAACGGCACCAGTAGCTGCAGCATGATCTTGCCGATCGCCTCGGCCGGGTGCGCCATCGCGCCCTGGCTGCCGACCAACAGACCCATCAACAATGGCGTCAGAAACACGCCCAACAGGCTGGAAAGCGAGGCTGCACAGACGGCGGCCGGCACGTTGCCGCGCGCCATTGAGGTGAAGGCGATCGACGATTGCACCGTGGATGGCAGCGCGCACAAAAACAACAGGCCGACATACAGCTCCGGTGTCAGCGCCAGATGCGCGAGCGGTTTGGACAACACCCCGAGCAGCGGAAACAGCACGAAGGTGCAGGTCAGGATCACCAGATGCAGGCGCCAATGCAGCGCGCCGGCCTTGACGGCCTCACGCGACAACCGCGCGCCGTGCAGGAAGAACAACGCGGCGATCGCCACATCGGTGACATCGTCCATGATCGCGGCAGCGGTGCCGTAGACCGGCAGAAACGAGGCGAGCGTGACCGTGCACAGCAGCGCGAGGGTGAATGGATCAATGCGCAACCGCGCCAGCAGCTTCTTCATCGAGGTCCCGGAGAGTGCGCGCTCAGGCGCGTGGTGCGCGTCATTCTACGATGCGTGGCGTCCTGGGCAGCGCGCACGACAATCTGGCCTTCCTTGATAGCAGCAACCCGCGCTACAACGCAGCGAGCGCCTTGAACAGCTCGCGCAGCTCGTATTTGTCGGTGTCGTCCAGTCCTTGCGCGCGCTGCTTGTCCTGTAGTTCGTCCAGGCGCTGACGCAGCAATTGCTTGTCCAGTTGCGCCACCACGTCGTGCAACTCCATCGCCCAACTGTGTTCGTCGCCGGGCAAGACCTGTGCGGCCAGTTTCTGCAGCGCGGCCTGTTCTTCGCGTTCGGCGAAGTGTTCCAGCAGGGCGCCGGTGCTGATTTCCGGGCGTTGCCGCACCAGCGCCAGCAGCTCCATCAACAGGTCGATACCAGGCAGGCGCAGGCCGGAAAAATCGTGGTCGCCTTCCAGGCTCATTGCCAGCGACGGTTGCTGCAGCAGGATGGCGATGGACGCGCGTACCAGGCTGCGTTTTTGCGTGGGTGCGCCCATGCGCGCAGGCGGCCGTGGCCGCCCTTGTGGCGTAGACGCTTGCGTGGAGGTGCTGGCACCCACCCCGGTCAGGCGCGACAGTTCCTGCCTCATCAGATCGCCGAACGCGCCTTCGGGAATCTGCGCCAGCATCGGCTTGGCGCGTTCGGCCAGCCGGGCCTTGCCATCGAGCGTGTGCAGGTTGCTCTCGCGCGACATCTCGTCGAAGAAGAACTGCGACAGCGGCGTGGCCTGTTTCAGCCGCTGATCGAAGGCCTGCGCGCCTTCCTTGCGCACGATGGTGTCCGGGTCTTCGCCATCGGGCAGAAACAAAAAAAACGCCTGGCGGCCGTCCTTCATGCGCGGCAGCACCGATTCAAGCGCGCGCCAACCGGCCTTGCGGCCGGCGTTGTCGCCGTCGAAACAGAAATACACATCCGGTGCGTTGCGAAACAGCAGTTCGGCATGTTCGGGGGTCGTTGCCGTGCCCAGCGTGGCCACCGCCTGGGTGACGCCGAACTGGAACAGCGAGACCACGTCCATGTAGCCCTCGACCACGATCAGCCGTTCGATCTTCTGATTGGCCTGGCGCACCTGCCACAGACCGTACAGCTCGCGGCCCTTGTGGAATAGCGCGGTTTCCGGCGAATTGAGGTACTTCGGGCCGGGGTCGCGGCCATCGGCCGGCGCGCCCATGATGCGTCCGCCGAAGGCGATCACGCGGCCGCGGCGGTCGAAGATCGGGAACATCACCCGGTCACGGAACTTGTCGTAGACGTGGCCGCGATCGTTCTTGGAAAACAGCCCGGCGCGCTCGAGCACACTCATGCGGCGCGCATCGGTGCCCAGGGTGTCCTTCAACGCGCTGTAGCCATCGGGCGCGTAGCCGATCTGGAAGCGCGCGCGGTTGTCGGCATCCACGCCGCGCCCGTCCAGATAGTCGCGGGCGCGCTCGCTGCCTTCGAGCTGGCGCTGGAAGAACTGCGTTGCCGCTTCCAATGCCGAATACAGCTCGCGGCTGTCGTCCTGCTGCTGCGGCGTGCGCTGCTGGGTCTCGCGCGGGATCTCCATGCCGGCGCGCTTGGCCAACTCGTCGACCGCATCGAGAAATTCGAGGCGGTCGTAATTCATCAGAAAACTAATTGCGGTGCCATGCGCACCGCAGCCGAAGCAGTGATAGAACTGCTTGGTCGGCGAGACCGTAAACGAGGCCGAGCGCTCGTCATGGAACGGGCAGCGCGCCGAGTATTCCTTGCCCTGACGCTTGAGCGGCACGCGACCGCCCACCACCTCGACGATGTCGGTGCGTGCAAGCAGTTCATCGATGAATGCGTCGGGGATGCGGGCCATCCCGCTAGGATATCCCAGCCGCCGGCGCTCGCCGGCTTCAGCGAACGAAGGCCCTTAGAGAGCGAAGGCCCTCAGTGCGTCACTACGTGCAGCCTTGCCACACATGGCACAGGCCGCGCCGGGCGCAATCAACTGCGTGCTGGCGTTTCAGGCTGCGGCGTGACGCTCGGTTCGTCGACCGACGGCGGCAGGTTGTCCGTATCCACCCCGGCCTCGCGCAGCTTGCGGTGCGAGCGCACGCGCTCGTCGATCACGGCGGTCAGCAAGGCGCCGACGAAGAACACCACTGAGGCGTAGTACATCCACACCAGCAGGATCACCAAGGTGCCCATCGAGCCATACGCGCTGCCGGGTGCCGCCTTGGCGATGTACAGGCCGATGCCGTAGCGCCCCAGTGCAAACAACAACGCGGTGATGACGCCGCCGACAAAGGCCTGCCGCCAGTTGACCGTGCGGTCGGGCAGATAGCGATACAGAAAGGCGAAGGCGAGTGAATACAGCGCCAGGGTGGTGACATACCCGATCGCCGGCAGCACCGAGGGCAGGCGTGCGAACACCACTTGCAGCGCGGTGGTGGCGATCATCGACACGATCAACAAGAAGCCCAGCGCCAGGATCACACCGAACGAGAACACGCGCTTCTTCAGCCATGCCACGACGCCTTCCAGGCGCTCCTTGTCAGTGCGGAAGATCAGGTTCAATGCATTCTGCAACTGCGCAAACACTGCGGTGGCACCGATGAACAGCAACAGCGTGCTCCACAGCCCGGCCAGCGAGCCTACGCCGGGTTGATCGGTGGCATTGCGGATCACCGTGTCGGCGACTTCCGCTGCACTACCGCCGGCCAGTTGCGCAATCTGCTGCACCAAGGCTTCCTGCGCAGGCGGATACAGCGATGCAGTCAGCCACAGCAGCAAGACCAGCAGCGGTGCCAGCGATAGCAAGGCATAGAACGACAGCGACGCGGCCTGCGTCATCACGTCGATCTCGAGAAAGCGATTGAGCAGTGCCATCGGCAGGCTGCGTTGCAGGCGGCCCAGATGCTTCTGCAGGTGTTCGGTTGAGAGCTTCGTCACCGGCGGGGGAAATCCTTGGGCATACCGTGATGCGTGCAGGGGTTAGAGGACGAAACCGGTATGCGGAATGCTTCGCCCGCGCCTGCATTGGCGGACCCGTTCTAACAGGGCCGAATCGAAGGTCTGGTGAAAGCGGGCGCTGGATGTCGCGCGATGTGGTGCGCACGATGCGGCACCGAGATAGCCTTGGCTTGCGCGGCGATCTGTATTGCCCTGGCAATCCAGCACAGGGCAATGCGGAGGCAGACTTCAGCCTGCCAGACTCTTCTTGACCAGGGCCGAGACCAGGCCCATGTCGGCCTGACCGGCCAGCTTGGGCTTGAGCGCGCCCATCAGCTTGCCGATGTCGGCGGGGCTGCTGGCACCGGTTTCTGCAATCGCGGCCTGGATGGCGGCGACGATCTCGGCTTCGCCCATCTTGGCCGGCAAATAGCGCTCGATCACCACGATCTCCTCGCGCTCGATCTGCGCCAGGTCTTCGCGCGCGGCGGCTTCGAACTGGGTGACCGAGTCCTTGCGCTGCTTGACCATCTTGTCGAGCACGGCGATCACGGCCGCATCGTCCATCTCGATGCGCTCGTCCACTTCCTTCTGCTTGATCGCGGCATTGATCAGCCGGATCACGCCCAGGCTGTGCTTGTCGCCGGATTTCATGGCGGCTTTCATGTCATCGGTGAGCTGCTGCTTGAGGGGCATGCGGTGACTCCTGAGGTTGCGTGTTGAAAAAGACCAATACAAAAAGCCGGCGACGCTTGCGCGTGCCGGCTCTTGGGTTCGATCCCGATGGGCCGCGCCTTCAGCGCATGCCCGTCGGCAAGGAACCGCGTTCGATCAGTACAAGCGCTGGCGCTTGGTGACGTCGCGCGAGGAACGACGCAACTGACGCTTCACAGCAGCGGCAGCCTTGCGCTTGCGCTCCTGGGTCGGCTTTTCATAGAACTCGCGCTTGCGGGTTTCGGCCAGCACGCCGGCCTTTTCGCAGGTGCGCTTGAAACGGCGGAGCGCAAATTCGAAGGGCTCGTTCTCGCGGACTTTAACGCTGGGCATGGGTTCTCCAGATAATGGGATTTCCGTCCGGGAGCCCCGGGCGGGTGCGAGCGGACTCGCGTGACGGAATTTCCGGGTTGCCCCGGCGAGCCGCGCATTATAACGACTTGCCAACGACCTGCAAGCCCCCTGCAAGATTTGCTTCTGCATGCCTATGAGAGCGTGCGTTTTGGCCTGATCCGGCAGCGATCGCACGGCGGCGCAGCATATCGCCCCTGGCCGATCTGCGCAGCGCAAAAGCTGCGAAAATAGGCCGCATGTGCCTGTCTGCCGAGTTGCCGTGAAAGTTCTTGGGATCGAATCATCGTGTGATGAGACCGGTGTGGCGGTTTACGACACCGCGCTGTCCGGCGTGCCGGCGCTACGCGCGCATGCGGTCTACAGCCAGATTGCGCTGCATGCCGAATATGGTGGTGTGGTACCGGAGCTGGCCAGCCGCGACCACGTGCGCAAGCTGCTGCCGCTGATCCGCCAGACCCTGGGCGAGGCCGGGTTGCGCATCGATGAACTCGATGGCGTGGCCTATACCGCCGGCCCGGGCCTGGTGGGCGCACTCCTTGTAGGTGCCGGTGTGGCGCGCTCGCTGGCCTGGGCGCTGGACGTGCCGGCGATCGGCGTGCATCACATGGAAGGCCATCTGCTGGCGCCGCTGATGGAAGACGACCCGCCTAAGCCGCCGTTCGTGGCGCTGCTGGTCTCCGGCGGCCACACCCAGCTGGTGTCGGTGAAGGCGCTGGGCGAGTACGAGGTGCTTGGCGAGACGCTGGACGATGCAGCCGGCGAGGCCTTCGACAAGACCGCCAAGATGATGGGCCTGCCGTATCCGGGCGGGCCGCAACTGGCGGCGCTGGCCGAAACCGGCACCCCGGGACGTTACAAGTTCGCGCGGCCGATGACCGACCGGCCCGGGCTGGATTTCAGTTTCAGCGGGCTCAAGACCCAGGTGCTGCTGGCCTGGCGCGGCAGCGACCAGTCCGACACCACGCGGGCGGACATCGCGCGCGGGTTCGAGGATGCGGTGGTGGAGACGCTGGCGATCAAATGCCTGCGCGCGCTGGATGCGGCCGACTGCAACACGCTGGTGGTGGCCGGTGGCGTGGGTGCCAACAAGCGCCTGCGCGCGCGGCTGCAGGAGGCGGCGCAGCGGCGCGGCGGCCGCGTGTGCTTCCCACGCCCGGCCTTGTGCACCGACAACGGCGCGATGATCGCCTTCGCCGGCGCGCTGCGGCTGGAGGCCGGCGAGCGCGCCGATGCGGCGGTGCATGTGACGCCGCGCTGGGATATGGCGGGCTTGCCGCCGTTGGCGGCGGCGCGGGATTCGGGAATCGGGAATAGGGAATCGTAAGAGCGCTATTCCGATTCGTTCCGTGCTGCTCTGCTGTTGCTCGTGCTTCTCACCATTCCCTAATCCCCATTCCCGATTCCCCACCCATGGACAAAGTTTTTATCGAAGGCCTGGAAATCGATGCGCTGATCGGCATCTACGACTGGGAGCGGCGCATCCGCCAGACGCTGCGGTTCGATCTGGAGATGGGGTTCGACAACCGCATTCCGGCGGCCAGCGACGACATTGCCGACACGCTGAACTACAAGGCGGTGAGCAAGCGGCTGATCGAGTTCGCGCAGGCCTCCGACTTCGGGCTGGTGGAAACGCTGGCCGAGCGCTGCGCGGCGATCGTGCTGGACGAGTTTGGGGTGCACTGGCTGCGGCTGAAGCTGAGCAAGCCCGGCGCGGTGCGCGGGGCGCAGGCGGTGGGTGTGATCATCGAGCGCACGCGCGTTTCTGCTGACGTGCCACCTTCTCTATAGGGTGTATCCGCTCCCTGGCCTTACAGTAGCGCTCGGTGTTGTCGGCGGCTGGGCCGTCTGGAGGTTCCGGGCGCCCACCGATGGCAGGTATTGAGCGGTTGCGGCGGCGCGTGAGCGAATGCAAGGCAGGTCGTCATTTTGCCGTCCAACGTCTGCCAACGGGGCTGAACATCAGCCTGAACAGGCAGAAGAGTTGCATCCTCGCGGTCGCGTCAGGCTAGAATTGACGGCCATGTAAACGTTTTCTCAAGGATCTCATGGCTGCTGATCGCATCGAAACCCTGATTGCCCAGATGACCGTCGAAGAGAAGGTCGGACAGTTGGGTGTGTTCGCCGACATGGTGCGGCCGTTCGCGCCGGACGTGAATCCCGAAGCCAATGTGCTCAACGCCGACGAGGTGCTGCAGCAGGTCCGGCAGGGCCGGGTCGGCTCGCTGTTCAATGGCGTTGGCGCCGCGCTGGGCGTACAGATCCAGAAAGTGGCGGTGGAAGAAAGCCGTCTGGGCATCCCGGTGATCCTGGCCGCCGACGTGATCCACGGCATGCGCACGGTGTTCCCGATTCCGCTGGGCGAAGCGGCCAGCTTCGAGCCGGAACTGGCCGAGCGCACCGCGCGCGCCACCGCGATCGAAGCGACCGCCGCTGGCCTGCACTGGACCTATGCTCCGGCGGTGGACATTGCGCGCGATCAGCGCTGGGGCCGTGGGGCAGAAGGCGCCGGCGAAGACGTGCTGCTGGGCGCTGTGTTTGCTGCCGCCCGCGTGCGCGGTTTCCAGGGTAGCGATCTCAAAGCCGCCGATTCGCTGTTGGCCACGCCCAAGCACTTTGCCGCCTATGGCGCGGTGGCGGCGGGCATGGAATACAACACCGTGGACATCGCGCCGCAAACCTTGCGCGATGTGCATCTGCCGCCGTTCAAGGCCGCCTTCGATGCCGGCGCATTGACCGTGATGTCCTCGTTCAACGACATCAACGGCGTGCCGGCCAGCGCCAACCACGAGTTGCTGACCGAGATCCTGCGTGGCGAATGGCAGTTCCCCGGCGTGGTGATTTCCGACTACACCGCCGACATGGAATTGATCGCGCACGGTTACGCCACCGATGAGCGCGATGCGACCAAAAAAGCGTTCCTGGCCGGTCTGGATCTGAGCATGCAGAGCGGTTTCTATGCCGCGCATCTGCCGTCGCTGGTGGAAAGCGGCGAGGTGCCGATGTCCACGCTGGATGCGAGTGTGCGCCGCATGCTGCAGCTGAAAGAAGCAATCGGCTTGTTCGACAATCCGTATCGCTCGCTGGATCCGGCACGCGAAGCCGACACCGCGCATCTGCCGGCGCACGATGCGTTGTCACGCGATGCGGCGCGGCGTTCGATCGTGTTGCTGAAGAACGAAGGCGCAGTGTTGCCGCTGAAGAAAAGCGGACAGCACATCGCGCTGATCGGGCCGTTCGTGCAGGACCGCGAGAACATCGAGGGCTGCTGGACCTTGTTCGGCGACAAGGAACGCTACGTGACCCTGGAGCAGGGCGTGCGTGCGGTGGTCGGGAACGAGCATCTGAGCGTGGTGCCGGGCTGCGGCCTGGAAGAGGCGCTGCCAGGCGGGATTTCCGCCGCCATCGATGCGGCGCAGGCCGCCGATGTGGTGGTGCTGGCGCTGGGCGAGCCGCAGCGGTTCAGTGGCGAGGCGCAGTCGCGTACCGAGATCGTATTGCCGCCGGCGCAGCAGGCGCTGGCCGAAGCCATCGCCGCCACCGGCACACCGATGGTGGTGTTGCTGCGCAACGGGCGTGCGCTGGCATTGAGCGGTGCGGTGCGCGATGCCGATGCGATTGCAGTGACCTGGTATCTGGGCACGCAGACCGGCACCGGCGTGGCCGATGTGTTGTTCGGCGACTACAACCCGTCTGCGCGGCTGCCGATCAGCTTCCCGCAGGTGACCGGGCAGCAGCCGTATTTCTACAACCATCTGCGTACCGGCCGCCCGGAGTTGCCGACCTTGTCCGAATACAAGGCGCGCTGGCGCGAAATGCCCAACGAGCCGTTGTATCCGTTCGGCCACGGCTTGAGCTACACCACGTTTGCGTATGCGCCGCCGCAGCTGAGCAGCGCGCAGGTTGGTTGGGATCAGGCGCTGACCATCACCACGCGCGTGACCAATACCGGCAGCGTTGCAGGCGAAGAAGTGGTGCAGCTGTATGTGCACGATCGCGTGGCCAGCCGGGTGCGCCCGGTGCGCGAACTCAAGGGCTTTCGCAAGGTGTTGTTGCAGCCTGGCGAAAGCACGGACGTGGTGTTCACCCTCGCGCGCGATGCGCTGGCCTTCACCGACCCCAAGGGCGTATTCGGCGCAGAGCCGGGATTGTTCGATGTGTGGGTCTGCGCATCCGCCAAGAGCGGCGAGGCAGTGTCCTTCGAGTTGTTGGAAGGCTGAAAGCGTGTCCTCCGAGGAAGCCGGTACGTTGGAGTCATCGCTTTCGGTTGAACGTAATGCAAGCGGCTGATCTGCAGCGCTGCAGCCTTCAGTGAGGGCGCTCTTCAGTGAGGGCGCTGCAGCGGCCGATGGCTGACGCCACAAGACATAAATCGCTACGCAAGCAGCCCGCTTGATCGTCACCATCGTCAGCGCTCAACGAGTGCATGGCGATGGTGCGAGTCATCACTCAGTGCTGCTACTTGACGCAGCACGCATTGGTGCAGCGATCCAGGCGATGCACCGACTTACGCATCGTTCTCGACTGCCGACTTGCTCTTGGGTGTCAGCTTGAGCAGACGCCCGGTGCTGCCACTGGCTTCGCCTTCCAATAGCCACAGCGCGCCATCCGGCCCTTGTTCAACTTCGCGGATGCGTGCGCCCATGTCGTAGCGGGCCACTTCGCGCGGCTGATCGCCGAGCGAGACCTGCACCAATGCCATCGACGACAACCCGCCGATGAAGCCGTTGCCGCGCCATGTCGGGAACTGCTTGCCGCTATAGATCACAAAGCCGGCCGGCGAGATCACCGGTGTCCAGCTGATCTTGGGCGCGGCGAATTCCGGGCGGGTGTCGTGATCGGGAATCGGGGTGCCGTCGTAGTTGTCGCCATTGGAGACGATCGGATAACCATAGTTGGCGCCGCGCTGGATCAGATTCAGCTCATCGCCGCCCATCGGGCCCATCTCGTGTTCCCACAAGCGGCCCTTGCTGTCGAACGCGATGCCCAGGATGTTGCGATGGCCCAGCGACCACACTTGCGCGGCGACACCGCCTTGCGCAACGAAGGGATTATCGGCCGGCACGCTGCCATCGTCATTGAGCCGGATCAGCTTGCCGAGATTGGCTTTCATGTCCTGCGCGGGGGTGAATTTCTGCCGTTCGCTGGAGCTGATCCACAGTTTGCCGGCCTGATCGAATGCCAGCCGATGCCCGAAGTGCCCATTGCCGGTGACCTTGGGGTCCTGACGCCAGATCACCTTGAAGTCCGACAGCGTGCCGCCGCCGGTGGCATCCAGGGTCAATTTGGCTCGCGCCACGGCGCCGCCGCGTGTATCGCCTTCGCCAGGTTCGGCGTAACTCACATAGACCAGGCCATTGCGGGCAAAGCGCGGGTGCGCGAGCACATCGCCAAAACCGCCCTGGCCGCCGTAGGCCACGGTCGGGATGCCGGTGATGGCGCTTTTGCGCTTGGTCTTGGGATCAAGCCGCATCAGCGAGCCGCGTTTTTCGCTGACCAGCAAACTGCCGTCAGGCAGGAAGGTCATCGCCCAGGGCTCGTCGAAATCGGCAACGGTGGTGGCCTGGAATGGCCACTGCGCCTTGGGAATGGCCGCCGCAGGTGCGGCGGCGGGCGCGGCAAATGCGGCGCCGGTGGTGAACAGCGTGGCCGAGCAGGCCAGTGCAAGCAGACGTCGGACAGACATGTGGTCCTCCAGGGGATAAGGCGCGGTGACGCTGCAGCCCTCCCGCAACGTGTCCCGCGTCGGGTTTTCAAGTACCTCACACGACGCCTTCGAGGCCGCCTTTTCGTAGATCACTTTCTCTGTGAGACGTGTGCGTCCCACCTTCCTGCTCCACCATGAAAAGGAGTTTCCATGGTTGCCACGCAAAAAACCTCGCCTGCTTTTATCGCCGCATCCTGGGCCGCATTGCTGCTGGGCAGCACTGCCTACCTGATCGGGTTGTGGAATGCGCAGATGATGCTCAACGAAAAAGGCTACTACTTTACGTTGCTGCTGTTTGGCTTGTTCGCATCGGTGTCGTTGCAGAAGAGTGTGCGTGACCGCGCGGACGGTATTCCGGTGACGGGACTGTATTACGCGATCTGCTGGTTCTCTCTGATCATCGCACTGCTGCTATTGGCGATTGGCTTGATCAACGCGACCTTGTTGCTCAGCGAGAAAGGCTTTTATGCGATGGCGTATGCATTGAGTCTGTTCGGTGCGGTTGCGGTGCAGAAGAACACGCGCGATGCGATGGATGTCGACAACCGGTTGCCTATTTCGCGCGCGGCACCGCCGCCACTGGACTGATGCCTCGACCACGCTGAAACAACAACGCCACCTCGACGGTGGCGTTGTTGTTTTCAGGGCTTTGACTTGCTATCGCCGGCGATAAAGTCCGTCGCATTTTCCCAGGCACGCTTGACTGCGTGACGGGCCTTGCTCCAGCTCAAACCTTCGGTGCCGCGATTGGCTTCCCATTCGCGGTGCAATTCGGCTTCCACCTGATCATAGGCACGCGCGTTTTCGCGGATACGTGCCTCATGTCCTGCCAGGTAGGCGCCTTCGTAATCTTCGTAGCGGTCACCTTCGGTGTAATACGGCTCTTCGGTGAAGCGCTCGCGCCAATAGTTGGATACTTTCTGGCTGCGGTCTTCGTCCGGCGCACGGCCTGGAATCTGATACGGCACGTTCATGCTCGTCTCCACGGTGAATGTGCCAACTACCGTAGGTTGGCGGGTGTTAAATCCGTTGCCAGGGCAGGTGAGGAGGGCATCAAAAAATCGTGCTGCGATGAAGCATTCGCGCTGTTTCACAGTCTGCACTGTTGAACCACGCTTTGTGCAATGAGCGAGCTGTGGATCTACGTCTGCTCGCATTCAAGTCGAGGCTGACGCAGCTTCGTAAGGCAACGGCGTTGCGCCTGCAGCGATCAGGCTGGCTTCGGCATGCTGCAGCGATGGCTCGTCTGCATCGATGATCACCAATACGCGCCCGGCCTGAATTTCCTCTTCGAACTGGCGACGGATCGGATCGGGTACGGTGGCCCCGATCAGTGCAGACGACCAGGTGCCGACCAGCGCGCCTGCCAGCGCCATGACGCCGGCCCCGGCAATGGTGAGGCCGATGGGAGGCACTGCGATGGCAACCAGACCGGCGACCAGGCCTGCGGCACCGCCCGTTGCGGCGCCACGCGCGGCAGCGGGAAGAAAGTCGGTCTTGGCATTCTTGCGCTCGTCGGGCACGTCTTCCAGCTCGATATCCGAACGGGCAATCAACGACAGTGCATCGTTGTCGATGCCTGCGCTGCGTGCGGCCTGCATGACGCGTTGCGCACTAGCGATATCGGGTGTGCTGTAGACACGGCGCAGTTTCATCGCAAACTCCCATGCAGGTGAGAGCTGCAGCGTTGGGCGCATGGGGTTAGGTGTGCGTGAGCCCTGCGCGAGTGTGTTGCGAAACCCTTAGACCTGCTTGCGTGGGAACAGATAAAACGCCCAGCCCACCAGCAAGGCGATGCCGGCGGCGGCCAGATTCTGCCAGCTGGCACTGGCCAGCAGGCCAAGCGACAACAGCAGTGCGGCGATGGGAATGGCTGGCCCACCCGGTAGACGCAAGGTGTCGGTACGTTGCCGGTAACGACGCGCCAGCACGATGACCGCTGCAGCCGTGCCGATATACGCAAACAGCCGCGTGACCATCGACAACAGCGCCAGCTGGGTGAACGACCCCGACAACGCCAATCCAAGCGACAACACGCCTTGGGTGATCACCGCCGCTGCGGGGGTGTGGAAGCGCGGATGCACGCGCGCCAGAAATGCCGGGCCATAGCCATCTTGTGCGAGCGCGAACAAAAAGCGTGGCCCGAGCATCACCGTGTTGCTGGTGGTGCCGAGGATGGAGATGGTGGCACCCACGGTGAGGATCAGCGCCAGCGCTTCGCCACCGAAGCGGCTTGCGGCATCGGCCAACGGTGTAGGCGAGGCGGCAAGATTGGGCAGCGTGCCTTGTGCGACGACTTGTACCGCTGCGTAGATCAAGGTCACGGTGACGATCATGGTGATCAGTGCGAACGGGACATCGCGGCGTGGATTGCGGTATTCGCCGGCGGCCGCAGGAATATTTTCGAACCCTGCATAGGCGAACAGCAACAACAAGGCGGCTTCGCCTAGATTGCCCAGGTCGCGCAAGTCCGGCGTGGTGCCGGCGAAGGCCCACGACCAATCTACATAAAACAGGCCGATTGCCACGAACAACAGCAGCGGCACCAGCTTGCCGATCACCAGGGCGATGCCGGTGCGCGCGGCCGATTTCACTCCGATCACATTGATGGCGGTGAGCAATCCCAATGAGCCGACCACCACCAGCAGACGTGCCCACTGCTCGGTGGCGACGGTCGGCCAGAACCGCGCGACCGCGTCGGCCAGGCCGTTGCTCAATGCGGCTGCCGAACTGATGCGGGTGAGCCAGATCATCCAGCCGATCTGAAAACCGACGAAGGGGCCGAACGCCTCGCGCGTGTACAGATAACTACCGCCTGGCGTATCGAAATAACTCGCCGCCTGCGCATAGCACAACACCAGCAAGGCCACCGCCAGGCCGGCCAGCATCACCGCCCACAGGCTCATTGGCCCCAGCAGTGCGGCGGTGGCTGCCGGCAGCAGATAGATGCCGCTGCCGATCACATCGTTGATCGACAATCCGACGATCTGCCAACGGCTGACGACGCGCACCAGCCCAGTGGAATCGGGAGCAGGAACCGGTGTGTTCATCGTGCGGCGTCCTTCAACTTGGGCAGCTGCCACTGTGCTTGCAGGCGTGCGTATTCGGCACGCGGCAACAGCACGAACAGCGGTTTGTCGTCGGGCTTCAACCAGGCCAGCAGGCGTTGCATATCGGCCGGCGCCATTGCAGTGCAGCCGGCGGTGAACTGGCCTGGCGTGCGCCACAGGTGGGCGAAGATGCAGCTGCCATGACCGGGGATCGCGTTGGGGTTGTGCGCGATCACAAAGCCCTCGCTGTAACGTGCATCGCCGGGATGTTGCAGGTCTAGGCGCATCGGTTCGGTCGAGCCGGCCACTGCGGCTTCACCGACCTGGGCGGCATCGACGATGCGGTTGTACAGCGGCGAGCTCGGTACATCCATGCAGTAGTTGGTGGCGGTCATCGCCCGGTACGGCATCGTGCTGTCGATACTCGGGGCATAACCGAAGGCAGGGCCGATGGCGAAGACACCGGCCGGGCTGCGGCCGTCGCCTTCGCGCTTCTGCAGGCCTTGCGTCTGTGCAGGATGCAGGCCATCGCCCCAGGCGCTGCCATGGCGGCCCAGCGCCACCGCAAACCCTGGTGCGGCCGGTTGCCAGTGGCCATCCACACGGGTAAATGTCTGCAGGCGCGCCTGCGTGCTGTTCCAATCCGGTGTGGTCACCACGATCAATGCCTGCGCTCGATTCAGCGCATCGATTGGACCGGCAGCGCCGGCAAGGCTGCTGCTACTTGCCAGTGCCAGCAGCACGACGGATCGAAACACGGTGGCAAGGCGCATGCAGGCTCCGGGGGATGGGTCTGGCAGGGGTGAGGTGCGTTGAGTTGATCGGTCGTTGGCGGCGACAGTGCGGTGCCTCGGCACTGCATCACGGACCAACACCTTATCGCTACTGTACCTAGCAATGCCGCTGTGTGGCGCATGCGCGCTTGGCGGGGCTTGGAGCGGCTGACAAGATTACTTCGCCACTCTCAAGAGGCTCTGCCGTCGCTCGGTGGGCATCTGCCACTCGTACATGCTGGTTCTAGGTGGGCCGTCGCTACCCGGTAGCCCATGGCTTGCGACGTTTTGTCAGCCTCTCGGTTGTTATGGGAGCCTTGGGTTCTATGAAGGAATCGGCTGCAGAGCGGCTGATCTGTGGCTTGGCTGCAGGGTCCTTGCCCGCCCACCCTCGCGGGACACGCCGCAAGTACGTCCGTGTAGGCTCTTACGCGGCATCCATGCCGCGTAAGGTCCCGCGACGGTGGGCGGGCAAGGACCAGTGGAGATGGTCGGTGTGCATGTTTTCAAGCAACCGACTAACTCTCTGGTGCGGTGTCCTCACCGCTTGCGGGACCGTGTGGCGGCATGGATGCCGCCACCGAGCCTCCATGGATGGATTCACGGCGTGTCCCGCGAGCGGTGAGGGCACCGCGCCCTCGACCAGAAATATCCAACGGCGCTTTAATCCGACAACAGCTCCAGTCCGCGAATGCGTCGGATGCCCAGACCCGGCGAGTCGTCGATATGGAGTTGCGCTTCGTCGAAGTGCACTCCGCCCTCGGTGGGATCGAACTGCCCGAGTGCGGGCGCATCCAGATCCGCCAGGGTGATGCTGTCGGCCTTGGTCACGGCCAGATGTACCGCCGCCGCCACGCTGATGCTGGATTCGATCATGCAACCGATCATGCACGGCACCCCATATAACGCCGCGATATCGGCGATGCGGATTGCGTTGGAGAGCCCGCCGGTCTTCATCAGTTTGATGTTGACGATGTCGGCGGCGCGACGCTGGATGAGCTCGATCGCCTGGATCGGCGAGAACACGCTTTCGTCGGCCATCACCGGCGTGTCGATGCGCGCGGTGACGAAGGCCAGGCCGTCGATGTCGGCCGCCTTGACCGGCTGCTCCACCAATTCCATCACGATGTCGGCGTCTTCCAGCGTGCGCATCGTGCGCACCGCCTGTTTGGGCGTCCAACCCTGGTTGGCATCCAGGCGCAGCGATGCGCGGCCAGCAACCGCCGCATGAATCGCCTTGACACGTTCGACATCCGAATCGCTGTCTTTGCCGACCTTGATCTTCAGCGACCCATACCCGCGTGCGAGCGCGGATAGCGCATCGGCCACCATTGTGTCGATGGCATCGACGCTGATGGTGATATCGGTGGTGATGTGCGGCGTGCCGCCACCGAGCGCCTGGTATAGCGGCGTGCTCAATGCCTGCGCCCACAGATCGTAGAGCGCGATTTCCACTGCCGCCTTGGCGTTGGTATTGCGCTCCAGCGCGTGTTGCACCAGCGTGCATAGCCGGTTGAGATCGGCCACGTCCTGGCCGATCAGCTTCGGGGCGATGCATTGTTGGATCGCGGCGATGATGGAGCCATGCGTATCGCCGGTGATCGGTGCGGTGGCCGGCGCTGCGCCATAGCCGATATGGCCGCTGTCGGTCTGCAACAGCACCACCACATCCTCGATCGCCTGCACGGTGCGGACCGCGGTCTTGAACGGAGTTTTCAACGGCACGCGCAGCATGCCGAGGCGGAAGCCGGTGATCTTCATGGGGAGCCAATCGGTGCGATGCGTTGGATGCGGGTGATGTGATCGACAAACGGCGTGCCGTCGCTGGCGAGCAGTGCCAGCAGCGGGGTGACCGATACGCCGTTCAAGCGCGCGCGCTGCACGCTGCCATCGGCCGCGCGATAGTTGGCGCCGGCCACATCGTGGATGACCCACGGTGCGCCTTGTTCATGCCCGATCACCAGCATCACATGGCCGGGGATATAGATCAGGTCGCCGACCTGCAGTTGTGCGAGTTGTTGCAGGCGTTGCGGCAATGGCGCGCGCACATCGAACGGCACGTTACGTAACGCCGGACTCCGCGCCTGATCGCCGGTATTGCGCGGCAATGCGATGCCGAGGCTGCGATACACATCCAGCACGAAGCCGCTGCAGTCGCGGGCGTCGTAATCGTTGCCCCAGCCATAGCGTTCGCCAAGGAATTTGAATGCCTGACGCAGTAACGCTGTATGGGTGGCCGGCAACGGACCAATGCGCATGTCGGCACCGCGCGGGATCAGTGCCGGCACCAGCTGCAAGCGGCCTTCTTCTTTGCGCAGTGGCAGTTGCACGACATAGGCAGCGAGCGGCAACTGCCCGTTGACCGGCTGTTGCGGTGGCCAGTCCTTGAGCAGCGGCACGCTGGTGCCCATGTCCAGCGTCAGCGCTGAGATCGCAGGTAATTCGGGTGTGTAAGCGCTTTGCACGCGTGCGCCGGTGACCATCACGCGTGGGCTGCGTTGTGCGTAGTCCAGCACCTCGGCGCGTGTACCGATTGCGAGACGATCACTGGCGATCCATGCGGCGTAGTTGGCGGCCAGCACGAATTGCCATGCGCCATCGGCACTGGTGTGCAACACCGCCACCGGCGTGCCGGGGTAGAGCGCCGATTCCTGAAAGCGGTCGATGTCGCGGTCGTCGGTGGTGGTGAACGCACGCTGCGTAGTGGGAAATGTGCGTAGTGCCGCGCGTTGTACCACCAGCGCGAAGCGTGGCGTTACCTGGGCGGGGAGTGCATCCAATGCCAGTGCGCGGCGCAACGCGGCCAAGCGTGTCGCATCAATGGGCATTCCGTCCGCACCGTACAACGCACGCGTTGGCGTGGCCGACAGTTTCTCGATGCGTGCGCGTACATCGGCAGCAGGGAGAGCTTCGGGCAGCTGTGACAGATCGTGCATGGAGACATCGTCATGCAGCAAGCGCGCATTGAAGCTGGCGATCTGTGCGGAAGTCAGGCGCAGCGCTTGTGCGGTGCGACTGCGTTGGATCCAGTAATCGGCTGTCAGCTGCGCATCGCTGATCGCAAATGGGGCCGTCTGCTGCACATGAACGGCATGTGTTGCCGGAGCCGCACTGCAGGGCAGGCCGGTGACCAGCAGCAACAACGTCAGCAGGCGGCGCGACAATGGCATGAAGAAGGCTCTTGATGGATGTAGCGACTGACAAGGTGCTGTGCGAGAGACCAATGCTGCAAGCGCATTCTGCACCTGCAACGAGCGCAATGGATTGCAGTGTACGCGTGGCGCATGCCGCGGTGCCTACCGCGCTTGTCGCATGGTGCAGGGGCGCCGACTTGGTGGCGTGCTGTTACTGGCTGTACTCGTGTCGCCAAGCCTGCCAATGCCGATGACCGGCTGCGGAGCGCACGGTTGGCGACCTCGCCACGACCAGACCGGATGCAGCGCCCGGAACGCGGGCATCGCCATCACATGGGTGGCATCCGGAGTGCTCCCGATGCTGAGCGTCAACTGCACAGTCATCGCCAAAGATGGTGGGCGCGTGCTGGAAGTGGCCGCGCACTTGCAGGGCTGCTCGCGGCCGCTGCAACTTCATGACGCTCGGCAGATAATGGGTGCACCGCGTGCGGTGTCCATCCAGGCGCAGGCGCGGCGCATGCCCTTGTCGTTTCGCCAGTCACCCGGAGAGTCCGATGTCGCCCACTACCGCCCTGTTGCCATCGCTCTGGCTACGCGCCGCGTGTTGCCTGGTCGTGCTGTCGTTGGGTGCTTGCGCGCATGCGCCGCAGCGCAATCCGCTGGCCCAGTGGGTGCCGTCGCCCAATTACGACACGCGCCGGCCGATCCTGATCGTGCTGCACTTCACCGACCAGCACTCGGTGCAGCAAAGTCTGAGTACGCTGCGCGGGCGTAACAGCGGTGGCCGGGTCAGTGCGCATTATCTGATCGGCGACGATGGGCAGCGCTATCAGTTGGTCAGCGACGACCAGCGCGCCTGGCACGGCGGTGCCGGGCGCTGGGGCACCATTACCGACATCAATTCCGCTTCGATCGGCATCGAGCTGGACAACGACGGCAGTGAGCCGTTCGCGTCCGCGCAGATCGACAGCCTGCTGGTCTTGCTGGACGACCTGTGCACGCGCTTGCGCATCCCGCGCACGCAGATCGTCGGCCATGAAGACGTCGCGCCGACGCGCAAGAACGACCCCGGCCCCCTGTTTCCCTGGAAACGCCTGGCCGACGCCGGATTCGGCCGCTGGCCAGCGGCCGATGCCCCGGCTGCGCCGGCCGGTTTCGACCCGTGGCAGGCGCTCGCCCTGCTCGGCTACAGCGTCGAGGATCCCGCCGCGACGCTGCGCGCCTTTCACCACCACTATCGCGGCAACGATGCACGCACATTGGATGCTGAGGATCTGCGGATTCTGTATGCGTTGACCGGACCACTGCGGCCACCAAGCCTGCCTGGCGCTGCCGAGCCGCTTGAGGGCGATGGGCCGTAAGCGGATCCTGGTCGAAGTGGCCAAGCCACCTCTTCGGCAATTGGGTAAAGATCGGCGAATGGCGCGCGTCATTTGCGGCTTGGACAGGAGTAAGACCATGCAGAAAACCAAACTGTTACAAATTCAGCGCCGTGACTGGCCGCAGGCGATCTGGAGCACGTTGCTGATGATGGTCGCGCTACCGTTTGCCGTAAACGCAGCCGAGGTGCGCGTTTCGCCAGCGCAGACACCCGCACAAGCCGGCCTGGTCGATGTGCGCAGCCTTGCGCCGGAGATCGCGGTGGACATGCGCTATGCGGGCAGCAACAACTTCACCGGGCGTGTGGTGCCGGGGTATGCGGCGGCGACCTGCTATCTGCTGCGTCCGGCGGCGGAGGCGTTGGCGCGGGTGGCGCGTACGCTCAAGGCGCAGGGATATCGGCTGCAGGTGTTCGATTGCTATCGACCGGTGCGGGCGGTGCAGGCGTTCGTGGCCTGGGCCGCGGATCTGCAGGAGCAGTCGAGCAAGGCGCAGTACTACCCGCGCGTTGACAAGCGCGCGCTGCTGGGCGATTACATCGCCGAGACCTCCGGCCATAGCCGCGGTGCGACGCTGGATCTAGGCTTGCTGGATTGCCGATCGGGCCAGTGTCTTACGGTCGATATGGGCACCGATTTCGATTTCTTCGATGCGCGTGCGCATACCGATGCACCCGATATCGGCGCCGCGCAGCGGGCGAACCGTCAGCGCTTGCTGCGTGCGATGGCGGCGCAGGGCTTTGCCAACTATCCGATGGAGTGGTGGCACTTCACTCTGCGTCCCGAGCCGACGCCCGATACTGCGTACGACGTTCCGGTCAACTGATCGGGCACGAAGCCGCTGCGCTGTCGCCGGTGGTCGTGGGCGCTCGGCAGCGGTCAATGCCGCTCGTACACTGCGCGTGCTACCGGCCATCCGCGCGCTGCGCATGGCCTGATTGCCGCGTAGCGTGTATTGCCACTTCAAGGAACTGTCATGTCCGACCCGGAACGTTTTGTCGATATCGCCTGCCCGTATTGCGGGGAGTGGATCACGCTGACGCTGGACCTGACCGGCGGCGATCAGCACTACATCGAAGATTGCCAGGTCTGCTGCAAGCCGATCTCGGTGAGCGTGCAGTGGGACGAAGAGGGCGAGGCGCAGGTGAGCGCGCGCGGGCAGGACGATGCATGAGCGTGGCTTGTCGAAGGATCGAGCAATCGGTTTGCCAGCCAATCCCCATTCGCGTGACCGATCGTTCCTGCGGGTCTGGCAGGGATCGGTCGCCCGCAGCCGCTAGACTGGTGCACCTGCTGCCCGGATCGTCACGATGAATTTGTCTCTGCACTTCGGCCTGCTCGGTTCGCTGGAGGCTGGTTTGATCGCGTTGGTGCTGGGAGTGCTGGTGTTTGCGGCAGTGGAGCACAGCGGGCGGCGCCTGCAGTTCACCCATGGGCACACGCTGGGGATCGCCTGCCTGCTCGCGATTGCGATCGGCGCCGGTTACGACATCTGGAAACTCGTCTACACCAGCATTGTGCGGCTGGAGTCGCCGTTGTATGCGCGCATCGCGTTGGCCAGGATCCACGATCCCAACGAGCTGGGATCGCGTGTAGTGCTGGAAGTGTTCGGCGCGATTGCCGGCGTGGTACTGGGTTGGAAACTGTTCAGTTCCGGAAGCTGGGACGACGCGCCACCGAACGCCTGACATCGCCCGAAAAAATGTGCGGGAGTTCGCATATTTTCATGCATTGAATGAGCCACTTCTATTTGGCTCATCGAGACCTAACAGACGGCTAACCGCAAATATCCGCGCTGTGGTTAAAAGGATGTTTTGCGCAATTTTAGCGTGGGTTTTCTATTCATTTGCTTCAGGTAAGTTGGTGCCATGCGCGGTGACACCGTGCATTCCCAAGCCAAGGAGACCACCCAAATGAAGAATCGCAACCGCATCTCGCTGCTCGCTGCCACCGCCGCCCTTGCTGCCGCCTTGGCGCTACCGGCCATGGCGCAGAGTACGCAACAGGATGCCGCCGCGACATCGGCCCAGTCGGGAAGTTCTGCCACCACTGCGGCACAGCCTGCACAGTCCGGCGGCGGCCAGACCTGGGCGAGTGTCGACACCGATAGCAGCGGCGCCATCAGTACACAGGAGGCTCAGGTCAACGCTGGGCTTGCGCAGATCTTCAACGACGCCGATTCCGACAAGGACGGGCAATTGACCCCGGACGAGTACAAGGCGTTTGTCGTCAAGCAGCAGGGCGGCGCAGCGAGTGGGTCGCAAGGCAATTAAGGCAGTAGGTCGCAACGTAAGTGGGTTTGTTTGCTGACATTTTTCCAAGTATCAGGAGGCAGCCTTCGCAGTAGCAGGTGTTTGATCAGCAGTTGTCGTTTGATCCGTGGTATCGCTTCTGGATGCACGGAATGAGCAAGTAACAGGATGGGCATGCGGGAGCGATCTGCCAGGGTCGCTCCCGTTTTCTTTACGTCTGCCTCGCTACGGTGGTGTGGCCTTCTGCCCGGTCTTCTATCATGTTTCAGTTGCGCATCGTCTTGTTGGTCGGCTTGTCGAGTCCATTGCTGGCGCTCGCCGCGCCACCGGAGCTGCCCACCGTGGCGCCACTGCCGTCGCCGACGGCATCCAATACCGCTGCACCGGCGATGTCGCCCTTGCCAATCGATCCACCAACGCCCGCCAGCACGCCATTGCTGCCTGCCGATGTGCCCGGGTCATCCACTGCCAAAGGCAGCGCAGAGGCGTCGCTCGCACCGCAAGCAGGCGCTCTGGTGCCACGCAGCTTTCGCAGCCTGGACAGCGATGCCGATGGGTCGCTGACGATGGCCGAAGCCGGTGCGGACCCGGTCCTGCGCGAGAACTTCGCCGGCTTCGACAGCAATGGCGATGGGCGTTTGTCGCGCGACGAGTTCGTCAGCTACCAGCCCGGCCCGGGCGATGCCGCAGGCGACTGAGCATGGCAACGCTCCAGTGCGCTGCTAGACTTGTGCGATGACCTCTTTTGCACAGCGCGACGGCCAGGCGATCCAACTGGTCGGCTTCGATGGCGACGATACCCTCTGGAAGAGCGAGGACTATTACCGCAGCGCCGAAGCGGATTTCGAAGCGATTCTGGCCGATTATCTGGACCTGGGCGACAGCCGCATGCAGCAGCATCTGCTGGCGGTGGAGCGGCGCAATCTCAAGGTATTCGGTTACGGCGCCAAGGGCATGACGTTGTCGATGATCGAAACCGCGATCGAGCTGACGCAGGCACGCATTGCTGCGCGCGACATCCAGCGCATCGTCGAGATCGGCCGCGCCACGCTGCAGCACCCGTTGGAGGTGATTGCCGGCGTACGCGAGGCGGTCAGTGCGATTGCGGCCGACCATGCGGTGGTGCTGATCACCAAGGGCGATCTGTTCCATCAGGAGCAGAAGATCGAGCAGTCCGGTCTGGCCGATCTGTTTCCGCGCGTCGAAGTGGTCTCCGAAAAAGACCCCAAGACCTATGCGCGCGTGCTGAACGAGTTCGACCTGCCTGCGCAGCGCTTTGTGATGATCGGCAATTCGTTGCGTTCGGATGTGGAGCCGGTGCTGGCCATCGGTGGCTGGGGTATCTACACCCCTTACGCGGTGACCTGGGCGCACGAGCAGGAGCACGGCGTGGCCGCCGACGAGCCACGCATGCACGAAGTGCCCGATGCGGCCGGCTGGCCTGCGGCGGTGCAGGCGCTGGATGCATTGGCCCGGCAGCACGCGCTAAGCTGAAAGCGGCGAACAAGATCACTGCAGATGCAACAGGCGGGCACGCTGAGGTGCCCTAGCAACAGGACGTTTCCGGCTGGGCGCAGGCATGGCCGACCTTGGGGATCACCAATGCACATGTTGTCGTTTACCTATCGCACCAGCCTGGCAGTGTTGTTGGGTCTGCTGGTGGCTACGCTGCCGCTGGCAGCTGCCGAGCTCGAAGAAGAAGTCATCAACCCCAGCGAAGTGATCTTTCGCGACGGCCAGCCGTACTACGACGATGGCGGCGACTTTGTCCGCCTGCGTACGCGTCGGGAGGGTGGGGAGTTGGTGTATTTCCGCACGGTGCACTTCGACCGTGAGCAAGGCTATGTGGATGCCCACGGTCAGAGTATCGCGACCTTGCAGACCCGGCCGAATGGGCGCGATGGCAATGCTGCATTCGCGGCCGACCGGTATTCGGACGATCGCTCCGGTGAATACGTCGGCGATGGCAGCGGGTATCCGGGATATGGCGCCAGACTGCGGCTGGGTGCATCGCGTAACCGTCCCTACGGGCAGATTTATTACGGCAACGGGCTGTACGGCCCGGACCCCTACAGCAGCCCGCACAACCGCGATGCAAGGCAGCGTTACATCGGTCCGGGCTATGTTGGGTCTTGCGACCTGACCGGTTGCCGCGAAGTGCATCACATCGGTTCTTACGATCTGCGCTGAGCGTAGATCACTCCTGCTGCGCCAACCGGCGCAGCTGCGTTGCCGACGCGCGGTGCGATCTGCACCACGCGCTTACTTTGAAGTCTTGGCGCGCCACGCTGCTTGCCTGACGACTGTTGGCCACGTGTGACATGGGGCAGCGCTGCGATCGGCCTGACACCGGCGCGGGCATGCGGCATCATCGGCATATGCGTTTACTGTCCACTGCCCTGTTGCGATCTCTGCCATTGCTGATGGCGTTGCTGTTGCCGATGTTGGCGGTAGCGCAGACATCGCCTGCCGCAACGCCAGCGGCAGGCGCTGCGGCAGAGCCGGCGCCGGCGGTGATCCCCGGCACTGGCGATGCGTGGGTGGACCAGCATCTGGCCGATATGGGTAGCTATGCGCAGCGCTATCCGGACAGCTTTATCGCCGAAGTGGCGCGCTACACCGGCACCCCGCGCGGTTACGTGCAGGCGCTGCTGCAGGTGCATGGCTGGCATGCGGGCGATATCTATTTCGCCTGTTTCTGGGCGCAGACCCTGCAGTTGTCCTGTCGCGACGCGGTGCGTGCGTACAGCCGCGACCATCACGATGGCTGGCAAGGCGTGGTCACGCGTTTGTCGGCCAGCCCGGACAGCGCGCACATGCGTGCGCTGCGGCATGCCATCGTCGCCAGCTACGACCGCTGGGAGCGGCCGATCACGCTGGATGCGCTGCTGCGTCGACAACTTGGCGACCATACGCAACGGCTGGAGGCCGCGCGCCAGGCCAGCGAAGCGGACGAGGCCGCGGCGCAGGCCGGGCTTTAGAGCGTGTGATTCCCTCCGGCCTTCCCGAGTGGGGTGGCCTTCAGTGGCACGGGGTTTAGCGGCATGGAGCGTGCGTCGCGCGGCTTGCCTTGGCCGGCCAGCCGAGCCGGTACCACGCAGCGCCGGCTCCGCATCGCTAACGACCACCGCCTCTGATCCTGAAAGGCATCATCGGCTCTGGCGCGGCAAAAGGCCTACGCAGTCTCCATGCCGCGCGACTGTCTGCACGCCAACGTGCTCGCCGGCATGCTGCCGTGCAGCTGGTCGCCGCAGGGCAGGGTCGGCGAGAATGCGGTAACGCTGGCGTTGGCCGGCTCCGCCAAGACCAGCCCATGCGCGATACCGTGTTTGTCTCTCCCGATCAGATCCGCAGCCTGTTCTCCCAGGCGATGTCGGACATGTATCGCGCCGAAGTGCCGTTGTACGGCGACTTGATGACGCTGGTGGCGCAGGTCAACGCCGACACCCTGAGCGCCGATCCCGCCCTGGCCGCGCGCCTGCAGCGCAACGACGAGCGCGCGCGGCTGGATCTGGAACGCCACGGCGCGATCCGGGTCGGCACCGCGCAGGAACTGGCCACCTTGCGCCGGCTGTTTGCGGTAATGGGCATGCATCCGGTGGGCTATTACGACCTCTCGGTGGCCGGGGTGCCGGTGCATTCCACCGCGTTCCGCCCGATCGACGATGCGGCGCTGTCGGCCAATCCGTTCCGCGTGTTCACCTCCTTGCTGCGGCTGGAGTTGATCGAAGATGTCGCGCTGCGTGCGCAGGCCGAGCAGATCCTGCAGCAGCGGCAGATCTTCACCGCCGGCGTGTTGGAGTTGATCGAGCAGCATGAGCGTCACGGCGGGCTGGAGGCGGCGCAGGCGCAGGAATTTGTGGCGCAAGCGCTGGAAACCTTCCGCTGGCATGGCGATGCCACCGTGTCGCTGCCGACCTACCGCGCGCTGAGCGAGGCGCACAAGTTGATTGCCGACGTGGTGAGCTTCCACGGCCCGCACATCAATCACCTGACGCCGCGCACGCTGGATATCGATGCGGCGCAGGCGCAGATGCAGCGTGCCGGCATCGATGCCAAGGCGGTGATCGAAGGCCCGCCGCAGCGGCGCATTCCGATCCTGCTGCGGCAGACCAGCTTCAAGGCTCTGGAAGAGCCGGTGCGCTTTGTCGGCGACAGCGGGCTGGCCGAACATGGCACGCACACCGCGCGCTTTGGCGAGATCGAGCAGCGCGGGCTTGCGCTCACGCCCAAGGGTCGCGCGCTGTACGACGCGTTGCTGGCGCAGGCACGCGACAGCGATGGCGCCGGCAGCACCGGCGCCGATTACGCCACGCGCCTGCAGACGGCGTTTGTGGCGTTTCCCGATGACGAAGCGCTGTTGCGTCAGGAAGGCCTGGGCTATTTCCGTTATGCGTTCACCGAGGCAGGCCGCGCCGATCCCGCACAGGTGGCCGCGATGCCAGCAGAAACTGCGATCGCGCTTGGCCTGGTCAGCGCCGATCCGATCATCTATGAAGATTTTCTGCCGGTGAGTGCGGCGGGTATCTTCCAGTCGAATCTCGGCGGCGCCGAACAACGTGCCTACGCCGCACATTCGAGCAAGCGCAGTTTCGAGCAGGCATTGGGCGCGCAGGTGCACGACGAATTTGCGTTGTACGCACAGTTGGAGCGGGAGTCGCTGCAGGCGTTGGTGGTGTAAGGCAGCAACCAGGCGACAGTATCAGGTGGGTGTGTGCGGTAGCGGTATCCCGCAGTTCCAGGTGCTGCATGCGATATCGCCCAACTGCACGCACTACGAAGAGCGACTGATAAAGTTCTCAGCGCTGTCTCGATAGCGGCAGCGTGTTGGCCACACGCCCCTGTTTTGACGAATGAGTTGGTGTTGGATGGAGGTGACATCGATCGGATAGAACTAAGCTGATCAGACCGCACCTAATCGAACTACCGCGCTCCATGCTCTGCTTGTAACCACGCACACTGACCATCTCCACTGGTCCTTGCCCGCCTACCGTCGCGGGACCTTACGCGGCATGGATGCCGCCTAAGAGCCTACACGGACGTACTTGCGGCGTGTCCCGCGATGGTGGGCGGGCAAGGGCCCTGCAGCAAACCCGCAAATCAGCCGCTCTGCACCCGACGGCATCTCCACCCCCGTTCGAGTACCTCTCAAGGCGACCGGGATCTTGAGCTTCAGCATTGCTTGGATGTTCCGAAACCTAGCGGGTCGAGGGCGCGACGCCCTCACCGCTTGCGGGACACGCCGTGAATCCATCCCTGGAGGCTCGGTGGCGGCATCCATGCCGCCACACGGTCCCGCCATCGGCGAAGACACCGCACCAGAGAGTTGATCGGTAGCTTTGTTTAAAAACCTGCACACCGACACTCCCGACTGGTCCTTGCCCGCTCACCGTCGCGGGACCTTACGCGGCATGGATGCCGCGTAAGAGCCTACACGGACGTACTTGCAGCGTGTCCTGCGATGGTGGGCGGGCAAGGGCCTTGCAGCCAAGCCGCAGATCAGCCGCTCCACAACCGCAACGCATCCACACCGTTCAATCACTTCTCTTTGGTTTTTGTCAGCCCAGCCTCAGTGCGCCGAGGCTGCCGGGCGCCGTGCTGCCGCGCGTTCTGCACGGCGTGCGCGCGCACGTGCGCGACGCGCCTTCCAGCGCTCGCTCAGGCAGGAGAAGATCACATACAGCGCCGGGGTGCTGAGCAAGGTCAGGCTCTGCGAGAAGATCAGCCCACCGATCATCGCGATACCGAGCGGGCGGCGCAGTTCCGAGCCTTCGCCCAGGCCCACCGCCAGCGGCACTGCGGCCAGGATCGCCACCATCGTGGTCATCATGATCGGCCGGAAGCGCACGATCGAGGCCTCGCGGGCGGCCGCGCGCGCATCCATGCCGTGCACGCGCTGCGCCACCAGTGCGAAGTCGATCATCATGATGGCGTTCTTCTTGACGATGCCGATCAGCAACACCAGCGCGATCATCGAGATCACCGATAACTCGGTGTTGGTGAGGAACAACGCCAGCAGCGCGCCGACGCCGGCCGCCGGCAGCGTAGACAGGATGGTCACCGGATGGATCAGGCTCTCGTAGAGCATGCCCAGCACGATGTAGACGGTGAGCACCGCCGCCAGCAGCAGCACGCCCATCGAATTGGGGCTGAGCTGCACGTTGAAACTGTCGTCGCCGCTGAGACGAATGCCGTCGGGCATGCGCAGCCCGTCCACCGTGGACTTGATGATCAGGTCTGCCTCGCCGGTGCTCACGCCCGGCGCCAGGTTGTAGCTCAGATCCATCGTGGAGTACTGGTTTTCGTGGATGATCTGCGGCGGCGCCAGGCCAGGTACCTGCGTGGCAACCGATGTGATCGGCACCATCAGGCCGGCACGGTTGGGCACGAACACCTGATCCAGCGCCTTGGGCGTGGCGGTCTGCGAGGGCAACGCATTGACCACCACGCTGTACTGGTTGAGATCCGAGTAGATGGTGGAAATGGAGCGCTGGCCGAACGCGCCATACAGCGCGCCATCGATCGCACCGACCGAGATGCCCAGCCGCGCGGCCTTGGCACGGTCGATCACGATGTTCTGGCGCAGGCCCGAGGTGTCCACATCGGTGCCGACATCGCGCAGGCGCGGATTCTTCTTCAACGCGGCCTGCAGCTTGGGCAGCCATTCCTGCAGCTGTGCCAGATCGTTGCCCTGCAGCGACACGCGGTATTGCGCGCCCTGGCTGGTGCCGCCACCGCCATCGCTGGGCAGGTCCTGGATGGCGCGCAGGCGCAGATCCAGATCCGGGTAGCGGTCGGCTTTGGCGCTCAGCCGTGCGACCACTTGAGCGGTGGTGTCGCGGCGGCCTTCATTGCGTTTTTTCAGTTCGATATTGAACGAGGCGCTGGAGCCCTGGCGGCCGGAACCCAGCCGCGCGCCGACGGTCTTCACTGCCGGGTCGGCCATCAACATGTCGGTGATGCGGCGCTGGCGGCTGACCATGTCGGCGAACGAGACCGTGGCGCTGGAATTGGCGCGGCCCCAGATCAGCCCGGTGTCCTGCGCGGGGAAGGAACCCTTCTTGACCGCGCTGCCGAGAAAAATGGTGGCGGCAATCAACAGCAAGGGCGTCAGCGACAGCAGCAGCGCGTGGCGTAACGAGAAATCCAGCGCCACCGTGTACACCGCCAGCATGCGCTCATGCATGCGGTCCAGCCAGGCACCGAAACGGCTAGGTTTTTCCGGCTCGGTATGCGCCGACAGAAAGCGGCTGCACAACGCCGGCGTCAAGGTCAGCGACACCAGCATCGACACCACGATCGCTGCCACCAGGGTCACGGTGAATTCGCGGAAGAACGCCCCGACCATGCCGCTGGCAAACAGCATCGGAATGAACACTGCCACCAGCGAGGCGGTGATCGAGACGATGGTGAAGCCGATCTCGCGCGCACCGGCCAGTGCCGCATCCAGACGCGACATGCCCTCGTCGAGATGGCGCATGATGTTTTCGATCACCACGATCGCATCGTCGACCACAAAGCCAATCGCGATCACCAGCGCCAGCAGGCTGAGGTTGTTCAAGGTGAAGCCCAGCATGTACATCACCAGCGCCGAGCCGGCCAACGACAGCGGCACGGTGACTGCGGCAATCAAGGTCGGTGCCAGCCGGCGCAGGAACAGCGCCATGGTCAGGATCACCATCACCAGACTGATCATCAGCGTGGCCTGCACCTCGTGCAGCGAGGCGCGGATGGTGGGTGTGCGGTCGAAATAGGGCGTGAGTTTGGTGCCGGGCTGCAGGTAGGCGCGCAGCCCGGGAATCTGCGCCTTCACCTGGTCCACGGTTTCGACGATGTTGGCGCCGGCGCGGGTAAAGGCATACATCACCACCGCCGGTTTGCCGTCGAACCAGGCCGCCTGATACGCATCCTGCTGGCCGTCGTAGACGGTGGCCACATCGCCCAGCCGCACGATGCGCCCGTTGGACTGGGTGGAGATCGCCAGCTGTGCGAAATCGGCGGCCTTGGCGACCGAATCGTTGGCGACGATGGCCATGGTGGTGTTGCCGTCGGACAGGAATCCGGTTGGCGAGGTGACGTTGGCCGCACGTACCGCGTTGCGCAGATCGTCCGGGGTCAGGCCCAGCGCGTTGAGCGCGCGCAGATCCACATCCACGCGTACCGCCGGTGTGGAGGCGCCGGCAATATCCACCGAACTGATGCCGGTGATCTGGCGCAGCCGTTGCGCCAGCAGCGAGTCGGCGACGTTGTAGAGCTCATCGGCCGATTGGGTGTCGGAGGTCAACGCGATGGCGATGACCGGGTCGTCGTTGGGGTTGGCTTTCGAATAGATCGGCGTGCCAAGCCCGGAAGGCAGGTCCGATTGCGACGAGTTGATGGCGGTCTGCACGTCCTGCGCGGCCGAATCGATGTTGCGATTGCTCTGGAACACCAGCACCACCAGGCTGCTGCTCTCCGAACTGGAGGAGCGCATGCGGTCGATGCCGGGCAGCTGGCCCAGATGCCGTTCCAGCGGCGCAGTGACGGTGGAGGCCATGGTGCTGGCATCGGCGCCGGACTGCGTGGCGTGCACGAAGATCAGCGGAATCTGGATGTTCGGCAACGCCGCCACGCCCAGCCGCAGGTAGCACATCAATCCGATCACGAACAAACCGATCGCCAGCAACGAGGTGCCGATCGGGCGCTTGATGAAGGGGGCGGAGATGTTCATGGCTGTGGTGCCGGGATTTGGGAATCGGGATTAGGGATTCGGCAAGCAGGGCCAGCGCCACGCCCGAGCGCGCCTGCGCGCAGGCGAAGCCGCGGTCCGGAAATCCGATCAGCCTTCGCTGCACCAGTCGTCATGCCGGGCGCTCCGAGGTGGAGGCCGGGTTCGCGCCGTCACGGCGTGCCGCACGCCGTGCACGCCAATCGCGCACGCGCTCGCCGGCGCGTTCCATGTACAGATAGATCACCGGCGTGGTGTACAGCGTCACCAATTGCGACAACAGCAGGCCGCCAACGATGGCGATGCCCAGCGGACGCCGCAGCTCCGAGCCGATGCCGGTGCCCAGGGCCAACGGCAAGGCGCCCAGCATCGCGGCGGCGGTGGTCATCATGATCGGGCGGAAACGCAGCAGGCAGGCGCGCCGGATCGCTTCGTGCGCGTTGGCGCCTTCGCGGCGTGCGTCGATGGCGAAGTCGATCATCATGATCGCGTTCTTCTTGACGATGCCGATCAGCAGCACGATGCCGACGATGCCGTCCACCGACAGGCTCAGCCCGCACATCATCAACGCCAGCAGCGCGCCGACACCGGCCGGCGGCAGCGTGGAGATGATCGTCAGCGGGTGGATGTAGCTCTCGTAGAGCACGCCCAGCACGATGTAGATCACCACGATCGAGGCCAGCAGCAGCCACACGATATCGGTCTGGCTGCCGGTGAATTCGGCCGCCTTGCCGACGAACGCCGCATGCACCTGGGTCGGAATCTTGAGGTCTTCGCGCGCCTGTTCGATCGCTTCCACCGCCTGCGACAGCGAATGGCCCGGCGCCAGATTGAACGAGACCGTCACCGCCGGCAGCTGTTGCTGATGGCTCACCACCAACGGCGTGTTGGTGACCTTGGCCTCGGCCAGTGCGGCCAGCGGAATGATGCTGCCGGCACCGACCACGATGCCGGTGTTCTGCGCGCCCACGCCGGTGGCGGTGGACGAGTTGGACGAGCTCACCTGGCCGAAGCTGGTCGCATTGGTGCCGGTCAACGCGCCGCTGCCATTGCTGGCCACCGCCAGCTGATTCATCAATGCGGTGCTGCTGCGGAATTCCGGCGCCACTTCCAGCACCACCCGGTATTGATTGAGCTCGGTGAAGATGGTGGAGATCTGGCGCTGGCCGAAGGCGTCGTACAGCGTGTCGTCGATGGTCTGCATCGGCACGCCCAGCATGCTGGCCTTGTCGCGGTCGATGGTCAGTTCCAGCGCACGCCCCTGGTTGGCCAGGTTGTTGTCCACGTCGGCCAACTCGGGCAGCTTGCGCATCGCCTCGGTCATGCGTGCGGCCCAGGTGGCCAGCTCGGCGCTGTCCACATCCGACATCGAATACTGGTATTCGGTGGCGGCCACGCGGGTGTCCAGGGTGACGTCCTGCACCGGCTTGAGGAACAGCGCCACGCCCGGAATGCCGGACACCGCTTTCTGCAGGCGCGGCAGCACTTCATCCAGGTTGTCGCGGTCGCCGCGCGTCTTCAGCACGATCGAGAGCTGGCCCTGGTTGATGGTGGGGTTCATCGAGCCGGCGCCGATGAAGGCCGCCACACCGGTCACTGCCGGGTCTTTCTGCAGCGCCGCGGCTACCGCCTGGGTGCGCTGCTGCATCTGCGGGAAGGCCACGTTCTGATCGGCCTGCACCACGCCGGTGATCAGGCCGGTGTCCTGCTCCGGCAGCAGGCCTTTGGGGATCGCGATGTACAGCACCACGGTCAGCGCCACCGCACCGATCGCCACCGCCAAAGTCAGCGGCTGATGCGCCAGGACCCAGTCCAGGCTGCGCTCGTAGGTGCCCACCGTGCGCGTCCACAAGTTGGTCTTGCCGGCTGCGGCGGCACGCTCGTGCGCATCTTCGCCCTCGGGCAAGGCGTCTGGCTTGAGCAGGTAGGCGCACATCATCGGCGTCAGCGTCAGCGACACCAGCATCGAGATCGTCACCGCAATCGACAGCACCCACGCAAACTCATGGAACAGGCGCCCGGTGACACCCGGCATCAGCAGCAGCGGCAGGAACACCGCCACCAGCGACACGGTCAGCGACAACACGGTGAAGCCGATCTGCTTGGCGCCGATCTCGGCCGCTTCCGGCCCGCTCTTGCCTTGTTCGATGTAGCGCACGATGTTTTCGATCATGACGATCGCATCGTCGACCACGAATCCGGTTGCCACCACCAGCGCCATCAGCGACAGGTTGTCCAGCGACATGCCCGCAAACGCCATCACCCCGAAGGTGCCGGCCAGCGACAGCGGCACCGCCACCGAGGGAATGATGGTGGCCCACAGCCGGCGCAGGAACACGAAGATCACCGCCACCACCAGGAAGATGGTCAGCACCAAGGTGAACTTCACTTCATGCACGGAGGCGCGGATGGTTTCGGTGCGGTCGGCGAACACTTCCAGATGCACATCGGCCGGCAACACCGCCTGCAGCTGCGGCAGGATGCTGCGAATCTGCTCCACCGTCTGCACGATGTTGGCGCCGGGCTGGCGGCGGATTTCCAGCAGCACTGCCGGTTTGCCATCGGCCCAGGCGGCGAGCTGATCGTTTTCCACACCGTCGACCACGTTGGCCACATCGGCCAGCCGCACCGGGCGGCCATTGCTGTAGCTGATGATGGTCTCGCGGTACTGCGCCGCATCGGTGAGCTGGTCGTTGGTGCCGATGCTGTAGGACTGGGTCTTGCCATTGAGCGAGCCCTTGGGCGCGCTGACATTGGTCTGGGTCAGCGCGCTGCGCAGCGACTCCATGGTCAGGCCCATGTTCGACAACTGCGCCGGGTTGACCTGGATGCGCACCGCAGGCCGCACATTGCCGGCGATCGACACCAGGCCCACGCCCGGCACCTGCGACAGGCGCTGGGCCAGGATCGCGTCGGCATAACGGTTGACCTCGCGCAGCGGCAGCGAGTCGGAGGTGAGCTTGAGCGTGAGGATGGCCGCGTCGGCCGGATTGACCCGGTTATAGACCGGCTGGTACGGCAGCGACGAGGGCAGGGTGGCCTGGCGGATCGCCGCCTGCACGTCCTGCGCGGCGATGTCGATGTCGCGGTCCATCGAGAACTGCAGAATGATCGTGGACAGGCCTGCCGACGAATCGGAGGTCATCATCTGCAGCCCGGAGATCTGCCCGAGCTGGCGTTCCAGCGGTGTGGTCACCAGGGAGGCCATGGTGGTGGCATTGGCGCCCGGGTACTGGGTGGAGACGACCAGGCTGGGCGCGTCGATTTCCGGTAGTGCGGAGACCGGCAGTTGCCGGTAGCCCAGGATGCCCAGCAGCAGGATGCCCGCCATCAACAACGAGGTGGCGATGGGACGGCGGATGAAGATGGTCGAAAAGCCCACGGGGGGAATCCTTGCTGAAGACGTCAATCGGTGCCGGCGCGCAATGCGCCGAGGCGCACCGGCGACGGAAATCCCGTCGCCGGTGATCGCGAGTTAGCGCGGGCCGCCGCCGCTGCGTCGGCCGCCGGCGCCGCCACGGCTCTTGTCCTGCGCGGCCTTGAGTTCGGCCTCGGTCGGCTCCGGCGGGGTTTCGCCCGGCTTGAGCGCGCTGACCTTGCTGCCCGGCTTGAGCCGGAACTGGCCTTCGGTCACTACGCGCTCGCCTGGCTTGAGGCCCTTGGTGACCTGCACATGGCTGTCGTCCACTTCCACGCCCTGCACCACGGTGCGCATCTGCGCGGTGTTGTCGCTGCCGACCACGTAGACGTAATCGCCGTCCGGACCGCGCTGCACGGCCTGGGTCGGCACCACGGTGCCGCCGGAGATGGTGCGCAGCTGCAGGCGCACATTGACGAACTGGCCCGGCCACAAGGCGTTGTCGGTGTTGGCGAAGATCGCACGCGCACCGAAGGTGCCGCTGTCGGCGGCGATGCGATTGTCGATCACCTCCAGCTTGCCGTCGCCGCTGATCACGTGCGCATCGCCGCGATCCAGCGCCGCCACATCCAGCGGGGCGGCCGCCTGGCCGCTGCGCACCGCCTGCAACTCGCGCTCGGGCAGGTTGAAGGACACGTAGATCGGGCGGATCTGGGTCAGGGTGACGATGGTGGAGGTGCTGCTGACGATATTGCCCACGTCCACGCCGCGGATGCCGGCAATGCCGTCGATCGGCGCCAGGATGCGGGTGAACTGCAACTGCACCTGGGCCGCGCGCATCTGCGCATCGTTGGCCGACACCGCTGCCTCGTACTGCGCCACCTGGTTGCGCTGGGTGTCCAGATCGGTGCGCGAGACGTACTGCTTGTAGGCCGGATCGTTGGAGCGCTGGTAGTTGACCCGCGCGGTGGCCAGCAGCGCCTGGTTCTGGCGCTTGGCCGCCAGCGACTGGTCATAGCTGGCCTGCAGGCTGCGTGGATCGATCTGCGCCAGCAGCTGGCCCTTCTTCACTTCCTGGCCCTCCTGGAAGTTCAGGCTCATCAGCTGGCCGCCGACCTGCGGGCTGACCGTGACCGTGTTGAGCGCGGTGACCGTGCCCAACGCGCTGGCGTAAACCGGCACGTCCTGGGTGGTGGCAGCCACCACCGTGACCGGCACCGGGCCGTGCTCTTCGCTGCCGCTGCCGTCCGGCGCGCCGGCGCGCTTGCCGTGATTGCCCCCACCGAACATGCGCATTGCAACGAACACCACGACAAGCACCGCTACGACCAGCAGTGTGATCTTCCAAAAACGCGACATGCGACAACTCCTGAGGGCGGGCCGGGCGCTGATGCGACCGTGGGGCAGCTGTGCGAAGCATATCGTTGCGCCCCACCAATTGAGCGTTACTGAAGTAACGGCTCGCCAGGCGAAACGGCCACGACGTTCACAGATGCAGTACAGCGGCAACGCACCACGGTCGCCACGGTTGACCGGCGGGCTGAATCGGGCACCACCGCAGCCCGCCAGCTGCGCCGGTGCACTACATTAAGCAACCATCTTTAGAGGATTCTCGATGCGCCACTCCCGCCTGCTGACCAGCGCGCTGTTGCTCGCCCTGCCCACGCTCGCCGCCGCCCAGGCCGCGCCCCGGCCCGAAGTGCAGGCCGCCGCCGCGCCGTTGCAGAGCAAGCTGGTGCAGTGGCGCCGCGACTTCCACCAGCATCCGGAACTGTCCAACCGCGAGGAGCGCACCGCCGCCACGGTGGCCGCGCAGCTGCGCAAGCTCGGCCTCAAGCCGCGCACCGGCATCGCCCATCACGGCGTGGTGGCCATCATCAAGGGCGGCAAACCGGGTCCCAAGATCGCCTTGCGCGCGGATATGGACGCACTGCCGGTGAAAGAGCAGACCGGCCTGCCGTATGCCTCCAAGGTCACCGCCGAGTACCGCGGCGAGCAGGTCGGGGTGATGCACGCCTGCGGCCATGATGCACACACCGCGATCCTGCTCGGCGTGGCCGAAGCGCTGGTCGGCATGCGCGAGCAGCTGCCCGGCGAAGTGATGCTGATCTTCCAGCCCTCCGAAGAAGGCGCCCCCGGCAACGAAGAGGGCGGCGCCTCGCTGATGCTCAAGGAAGGCCTGTTCGCCGACTTCAAGCCGCAGGCGGTGTTCGGCCTGCATGTGTTCTCCAGCGTGCAGGCCGGCAAGATCGCGGTGCGTAGCGGCCCGCTGATGGCGGCCTCGGACCGGTTTGCGATCAAGATGATCGGCCGCCAGACGCATGGCTCGGCGCCGTGGAACGGCATCGACCCGATCGTGGCCAGCGCCGACATGATCGGCGCCGCGCAGACCGTGATCAGCCGCCGCGCCAACCTGTCCAAACAACCGGCGGTGTTGAGCTTCGGCGCGATCAAGGGCGGCATCCGCTACAACATCATCCCCGACGACGTGGAAATGGTCGGCACCATCCGCACCTTCGACGAAGCCATGCGCCAGCAGATCTTCGCCGACCTCAAGACGGTGGCCGAGCACACCGCCGTCGCCCACGGGGCCACCGTCGAGGCGCAGGTGCCGGACCAGCCCGGCAACCCGGCCACGATCAACGACCCGGCACTGACTGCCAAAATGCTGCCCAGCTTGCAGGCCGTGGTGGGCGCCGACAACGTCTACGAGCCGCCGCTGCAGATGGGCGCGGAAGACTTCTCGTTCTACGCCCAGCAGGTGCCGTCGATGTTCTTCTTCGTCGGCTCCACCGCCAAGGGCATCGACCCAGCGACCGCGCCCAGCAACCATTCGCCGCAGTTCCTGCTCGACGAGTCGTCGCTGGATGTGGGTTTGCGCGCGCTGTTGCAGGTGTCGCTGGATTATCTGCATCAGGGTGAGGCTGGCTGAAACCGGGATTCGTGATTCGGGATTAGGGATTCGTGTGCAAGTGCACGATTCCCGCTGTCGGTTTGCGGTGATTACGGCGGCGGGCTGTGTGAAGCCCGCTGCTTCTGTTTGCCCAGGGGGTCGCTCCGGCGGCTGCCATACACCTCACGGCCAGCCCGCTCGCCCTAAAATGGCGGCATGAATACCCCAGAAGATTCCTCCCTCGGTCGTGAGGTCGCTTACCCCAGCGGCTACGATCCGTCGCTGTTGTTTCCGATTCCGCGCGCGGCCGGGCGCGAGGCGATCGGCCTGACCGGCGCGCTGCCCTTTATCGGCCGCGATCGCTGGCACGCCTATGAACTCGGCTGGCTCGATGCACAAGGCAAACCCTGCGTGGCCACCGCCACCTTGCATGTGCCCAGCGATTCGCCGTCGTTGATCGAATCCAAGTCGCTCAAGCTGTATCTCAATTCGCTCAACGCCACCCGCTTCAATAGCGCCGAAGCGGTGCGTACGCGTATTGCCTCCGACCTGTCCACGCGCGCCGGTGCCGATGTGGCGGTGGAATTCGGTCTGCCGCCGATCGATGCGGTGGGCGAGGGCGAATCGATCGACGCGCTGGATGTCAGCATCGACGACTACGGCCCGCCCAATGTCGCGTATCTCTCAGCGCACGCACAACCAATCGTGGAAGAAGTGCTGACCTCAGCGTTGCTCAAATCCAATTGCCCTGTCACCGGTCAACCGGATTGGGCCAGCGTCACGCTGCGCTATCGCGGCGCGCCGATCGACCGCGAAGGCCTGTTGCGCTATCTGGTGAGTTTCCGCGACCACGCCGAGTTTCATGAGCAATGCGTGGAGCGCATCTTCCATGACGTGCTGATCCGCTGCGCGCCCGAGTGGTTGGTGGTGGAGGCGCGTTATACCCGTCGTGGCGGACTGGACATCAACCCATTGCGCAGTTCGCCCAGCGTGCCGACACCGCTGTCGATTTTCCGCGATCTGCGCCAATAGCCGGCCGTGTTGGAGGATCGCGCCAGCTTCACGGCGGCGCGATCCACGCTTAACGGCGCTCCGCGCACCCTGCAGTCATCGTGACGCACGCAGGACGGCAGCAATGAGTGTCGACAAGAAAGCAGATTTTTCCAACGTAACCTCCTCGGTCGACAGCACCGCCAATGTCACGCCAGCGCCGGATTTTTCCAACGTCCGCAGCAGCGTGCAAAGCACGGCGCAGATCGTCGAAGAGACGGTGACCGTGCAGGCAGGCGACAGCCTTTCCAGTATTGCCAAACGCCATTACGGCGACGGCAATCTGTGGCCGCGCATTTTCGAGGCCAATCGCGAGACGCTCAAGGATCCGGACAAGATTTTTCCGGGGCAGGTGTTGCATTTACCACTAAAGGCATAAGCGCACGCCTGGTTAGCCGATCGCTGGCTTGGTGATCTATTGCACTCAACGCATTCTTCAAGAAACCCCATTCGTTTATCCGGAGATTCATTCATGCGTACTAAAGCCGTTTCAAGCACGCTCGCCATTGCTCTTGTCGGCGTGCTCGCACTATCAGGTTGCAAGAAAGAAGAAGATGCCAGCGTGTCGAAGGATCCCACCTCCGGTGCCGCCACCGAAGCGATGCCCGGCCCGGCTGGCACGCCGCCTGCGAGCGATCAGGCTGGCCAGAGCACTGCCACCGGTGCTGCCAGTACCGACAGTGCTTCCGCAACCGGTGCGGCGGTGACGGTATCCAGCGTCGCGGTCGGCACCACTGCTGCCGCAGACAAGACAGTGACCCCGTCGGCCAATATCACCAGCAAAGACACCATCATCGTCTCGGTGAAAACCGATGGCAGCGCGAGCAACGTGCCGGTCGCAGCCAAGCTCACTTACCAGGATGGTCAGATCGCCGGCGAGCAGAACGCTACCTTGACCACCACCGGCGCAGAAACCACCAACCTCAGCTTCAGCAAGCCCGACGGCTGGCCGGCTGGCACCTACACCGCGCAGGTGATGGTGGATGGCAAGCCGGCAGGTAATCCGCAGACCATTACGGTCAAGTAAGACAAGCGCGAGGAAGCATGCTGCATGTAGACGCGTATGTTGGCGGAGCAGGGCGGTAACACACTGGCCCGCCAACATGTTGGTCAACAGGGCGATCACTTCGTCTCTGTTCTTCCAGCAAGCCATCAAGCGGTAAGCCATCAGGGCGCGATCACACGATCGCGCCTTTTTGCTGCGCCACGTTGTGACGCGACACATTCGTTACAGCTGCATCCATGTCGATTGGCCGGGTCACGGGATGGAGCATCCGCCTGTGGTCGCTTTACCCGGGCGCGGCTCAGACGCGACAATGCCGTGCTGATCCATCGCCGCGTTCCACGCGCTGGCCGATCGGCGTGCCACCAGCGACCCCCGTCGAGCACGCCAACGCCATTGCCATGGACACCGGCGCTCCTCCCGACCACAAGAGCCATCGCACCTCATGTCGAAGACACCGAAGATCCTCTACACGCTCACCGACGAAGCTCCCTATCTCGCCACGCAGTCGCTGCTGCCGATCATCGATGCCTACACCGATACTGCCGGGATCGTGGTCGAAACCCGCGACATCTCGCTGGCTGGCCGCATTCTGTCGTTGTTCCCGGAAAGCCTGAGCGACGCGCAGAAGATCGCCGACGACCTCTGTGAACTGGGCGCGCTGGCCACCACGCCGGAAGCCAACATCATCAAGCTGCCCAACATCAGCGCCTCGGTGCCGCAGCTCAAGGCCGCCATCGCCGAACTGCAGGGCCAGGGCTATGCGCTGCCGGCGTATCCGGACACGCCCAAGGACGACGCCGAAAAAGACATCAAGGCGCGCTATGACAAGGTCAAGGGCAGCGCGGTCAACCCGGTGCTGCGCGAAGGCAACTCCGATCGCCGCGCGCCGCTGTCGGTGAAGAATTACGCACGCAAGCATCCGCACCGCATGGGCAAGTGGAGCAGCGACTCCAAGTCGCATGTGGCGCACATGGACGACGGCGACTTCTTCGGCAGCGAGCAGTCCACCACGGTGGCAGCGGCGGGCGCGCTGAAGATCGCATTCGTCGGCAACGATGGCAGCAGCAGCGTGCTGAAGGAAAAAGTGGCGGTCAAGGCTGGCGAAATCGTCGATGCCGCCGTGTTGAGCAAGCGCGCACTGGCCAGCTTCATCGATGCCCAGATCGCCGATGCCAAGGCCAAGGATGTGCTGTTCTCGGTGCATCTGAAAGCCACTATGATGAAGGTCTCCGACCCGGTGCTGTTCGGTGTGGTGGTCGGCGAGTTCTATAAGGACACGCTGAGCAAGCATGCCGATGCGCTTGCGTCGGTCGGCTTCGATCCCAACAACGGCATCGGCGATCTGTACGCACGTATCGCCACGCTGCCGGAAGCGCAGCAAGCGCAGATCAAGGCCGATATCCAGGCCGAATACGCGCAGCGTCCGGCCCTGGCGATGGTCAATTCCGACAAGGGCATCACCAACCTGCATGTGCCCAGTGATGTGATCGTCGATGCATCGATGCCGGCGATGATTCGTGATTCGGGTCAGATGTGGAACGCTGAAGGCAAGCTGCAGGACACCAAGGCGGTGATCCCGGATCGCTGCTATGCCGATGTCTACCAGGCCGTGATCGACAATTGCAAAGCGCACGGCGCGTTCGATCCGTCCACCATGGGCTCGGTGCCCAACGTCGGCCTGATGGCGCAGAAAGCCGAGGAATACGGCTCGCATGACAAGACCTTCCAGCTTCCCGCCGCCGGCACCGTCAAGGTCACCGACGACACCGGCACCACCGTCTTCGAACACGCGGTGGAAGCCGGCGATTTGTGGCGCATGTGCCAGGTCAAGGACGCACCGATCCAGGACTGGGTGAAGCTGGCGGTCGAGCGCGCACGTCTGAGCGATACCCCGGCCGTGTTCTGGCTGGACAAGGCGCGCGCGCACGACGCGCAGGTGATCGCCAAGGTCGAAACCTATCTGAAGGATCACGACACCAGCGGGCTGGATATCCGCATCCTGCCGCCGGTGGAAGCGACCACCTTCTCGCTGGAGCGCATCCGCAAGGGCCAGGACACCATCTCGGTCACCGGCAACGTGCTGCGCGATTACCTCACCGACCTGTTCCCGATCCTGGAACTGGGCACCAGCGCCAAGATGCTGTCGATCGTGCCGCTGATGGCCGGTGGCGGTCTGTTCGAAACCGGCGCCGGTGGCTCGGCGCCCAAGCACGTGCAGCAGTTCGTCGAACAGAACAGCCTGCGCTGGGATTCGCTGGGCGAGTTTTTGGCTCTGGCCGCCTCGCTGGAGCATCTGGGCAACCGCTACGACAACCCGTCGGCCACGGTGCTGGCCAAGGCGCTGGACGTGGCCAACGGCCAGTTCCTGGACAACAACAAATCGCCGGCACGCAAGGTCGGTGAACTGGACAACCGCGGCAGCCACTTCTATCTGGCGATGTACTGGGCGCAGGCCCTGGCCGCACAGACCGAAGACACCGCGCTGCAGGCCAAGTTCGCGCCGCTGGCCAAGGCCTTGACCGAGAACGAAGCCACCATCGTGGCCGAGCTCAACGGCGCGCAGGGCAAGCCGGTGGATATCGGCGGCTACTACCACCCCGATCTGGCCAAGGTCAGCGAAGCGATGCGCCCGAGCAAGACCTTCAACGACGTCTTGGCGACGCTGAAGGCCTGATCCTGATGGCTGAAGCCGCCTTCTGAGGCGGCCTGTCCGCATGCATGTCCCCACGACCCGCTTCGTTCGAAGCGGGTCGTTCTGTTTCCGCGACACCGATGAGAAGGCCGCCAGGGTGCGATCGCGTATGCCGTCGCTAACGCCGACCATCGCCAACCATTGGCGTGCTCGTCCATGTCAATACGCTGTAAGACACACACTTGAGCGTTCGGCTGGATCGTTGGATCCATGGATATGGGCACGATGGAGGATAAAAACCGGATCCATCGATGCATGGCCGGTTGGGACAAACGCGACCAGCATTGGCTTACTCGGTAAACCGCCGGGCAACGATCAACGCGATACAAGGGAGTCTTCCCGATGACAACGCGAGCGCTTGTAGTTGGTATCAACAACTACCCAGGGACCAATGCACTACCGAGTTGTGTACAGGACGCAACCGCATTTTCAACCCACCTGCAGTCCAAGTTTGCATTTCAGGAAATCAAAGCGCTGACCGACCAGCAGGCAAGCAAACATGCGGTTCTGGACGGACTGGCATGGTTGTTCAATGGAGCCACGCCGCAGGATCGTCTGGTGTTCTTCTACTCCGGTCATGGCTACCGGCCGCAGATCAACGGCGAGTTGCGCGAGGCGCTGGTGACGCAGGACAGCCAGTTCCTCGATGACACGGAATTGGCAGATGCAATGGTGTCGGTGCCGGATGGTGTACTGACCATCGTTCTGGATACCTGCTTCTCCGGTGGTTTGGAGAAACTCTTCATTGCTGAAGACGGCAGGATTGCCCATGTCGTCAAGTCCAAGTTCTGGACTGCCGAGGCGCCGACGAGCCAGGTAATTAGCTCCAAGGGATTTGAGCCTGCTGCAGTGTCTTTCAGGCCATTCGGGTTGGTCCTGCCCCCTGCGTCGAAGGGGTATGTTCCTGGCACCGGTGATGCAACGGTCACCACGCTCACGCTTCCGGCGTCCAAAGGCTTGCTCATCTCCGCAGCACAAGCCGATGAGACCGCATCTGCGTCCACGCCAGGAACCAACGGAATGTCTGCCTTTACATACGCCTTGCTGGATCAGGTCGATCAGCTTGGCGCAGCACGCGCATCCATCGACCTAGTCCTCGGAGCGGGAAACACACTTCGACGTCTGTTCGTGAAGCAGACGCCCGCAATCAAGTTGCCGATCAAGCCGGCCGGAATGGGGAAGTTGAGCTTCTTGAAGCTCGACCCGCTTGCCGCCTCTTCGCCTGCCAATGTTTCCCTTCCTTCTTCGCATCCTTCAGAGGTCAATGTCATGTCCGCATACATGTCCAGTGGTTTAAATTCCTCGGCCCTGCTAGCCGGCCAATCGCTTTCGGTAGACAAGGCGTGGTACGACAGCATCACCCGCGCGGTGAGCACGGCACTGCCGATCGTGTTGCCGATCGTGACCCAGGCAATGCAAAGCAAGGGCTTTTCACCGACAGCGCAGGCGCAGGGCCTGGCCGTGGGCAGCGTGGATGAAAAAGCGTGGTACGACAGCATCAGCCGCGCGGTGAGCACGGCATTGCCGATCGTGTTGCCGATGGTGACCCAGGCAATGCAAAGCAAGGGCTTTTCACCGACGGCGCAGGCGCAGGGCCTGGCCGTGGGCAGCGTGGGTGAGAAAGCCTGGTACGACAGCATTACCCGCGCGGTGAGCACGGCACTGCCGATCGTGTTGCCGATCGTGACCCAGGCAATACAAAGCAAGGGCTTTTCACCGGCAGCGCAGGCGCAGGGCTTGGCCATGGGCAGCGTGGATGAAAAAGCGTGGTATGACAGCATCAGCCGCGCGGTGAGCACGGCATTGCCGATCGTGTTGCCGATGGTGACCCAGGCAATGCAGACCAAGGGGTTTACACCTGCGGTTAGCGCGGGCACGCCAAACGATGAGGGCTACGATAAAGCCTGGTATGACACTGTGCTCGATGTGGCAAAGACCGTTGCACCCATCGCACTGGCCCTGGTCTAAGGCATGGAAAAAGCGGCGCCGATGTTCACCACCGCTTGCAGGCGCGTGCGTGCATCGGTCTTTCTGAGCACGCTATGTACGTGATTTTTTACGGTAGCCAGCTCGATACGCAGGTCGCGTGCAATTTCCTTGTTGCTCAGCCCGCGCGATAACAAGTCGGCCACCTCACGCTCGCGTGGGGTGAGTCGATACATCGTCGGTTGTGGTGAGGGCGGCGTGGCGCGTCTGTTGGGAGGACGCTCGTGGCTAAGGACGCTCAGCATTTCCTCGATGCCCACTTGACGGCCAAAGATGTAATTCATGCTTGCGCCGCTGCAGATCACTTCCTGACTGGAAGAACTCAATCCGAATGCCACCATCAAGGTCTGTGGCCAGCGACGCCTGAGCGCCGAAAGGCTTTGCAGAACGCCATCAGCTCCCACATCCAGCAGCACGGCATCCATTGCACGCTTTTCCATTTCGATGACGGCTCCGCCGATGCTGGTGGCCAGGGTCACTGTCATCTGTGACTGCGTGGTGCGTAGCAGTGAATCGAGCGCATCACCATATATCTGTACCTCGCTCAGGACCAACAACTGCATGCGTATTCCTTGTCAGTGCATTGTTGCGGCTTTGTCGGGGAACAGTGGCGCCAGACATGACGAGTCTCCCTGGCGCAACAACATCGCCTGATCCTGTATCAACAGCGGCAGCGAGCCACGTTACCGACGGTGCTAATGATCGGTATGCGTGAAGGGTCTGATGGCGGCATCTCCGTTGCACGGTGTCTATACAGATCCTGACAAGCTTTGGCTTACAGCCTATGGAAGAAAGCGCAACGACACCCCGCGACTGCGCCGCCGCTTGGTTCCAGCAAGGCTGAGCCGTGCGTCCTCAAAAAGGCCAGACCGGTGGAAAGAGCACAAGCCTTCTGTTGCTCCACAGAACCTTGAAACCAGAAATAGCATAGGCGGTGTCTTCAGGTCCCTGACGAATCTCTCTCTGTGGCAAGTGCGTCAACGGGCTGGATTTCCCGCGCGCAGTCGCGCCCGGTGCCGTACGTTTGCCAGGATCGTATCTTCAGCGAGTTCGTAATGCTGCCTAGGTCACTTGCGACATTGCCTGTCGTCCGACGCCCCACGCTGGGTACACTGCCGCCATGAGCCCTCTTCCGTTACCGCCGCAGTCCGAGCGTCGCGCGCTGGCGATCGGCCGCGCCGTGTATGAAGCGTTCGAGGATTACCACGCGCGCTTTGCGCAGATCACCGCACGCGCCAAGCAGCGCTTCGAGACACGCGACTGGAACGGCGCGCGCGAGGATGCGGTGGCGCGTATTGCGCTCTACGATCACTACATCAGCGAATGCATGCTGCGGCTGCGTGCGGTGTTGCTGGGGCAGGCGCACGACCGCGCGTTGTGGATGCGCGCACGCGAGCATTACGCCGCGCTGCTGACCGGGTTGATCGATCAGGAGCTGTACAAGACCTTTTACAACACCCTGACCCGGCGTTACTTCGGCACCCATGGTGTGGATGCGGAGATCGAATTCATCGCGCTGGATATCGAGCCGACCGATGCGATCACGCTGCCGGTTGCGCGGCATACCTACGCGGTCTCGCCCGGCCGGCTGACCGACATGCTGGTGCGCGTGCTGGGCGATTATGCGTTCGATGTGGCATACCTACACCGCACCCGTTGCGCGGCGGCAATTGCAGTGCGGCTGCAGGACGATCTTGCGCACTGGGGCGAGCATCCTGTGCGCAGTGTGGAACTGCTGGAGACCGTGTTCTACCGCGAACGGCGCGCCTATCTGATCGGGCGCGTGTTTGGCGAACATCGCTTTTCTCCCTGCGTGATCGCACTGGTCAACGATGGTGCCGGCCTGCGTGCCGAAGCGGTGCTGACCCGGCGCAGTGATGTCGCGCAATTGTTCAGTAACTCGCGCAGTTATTTCCAGGCCGATCTATCCACCGTCGGTGATGCAGTGGTGTTTCTGCGCAGCCTGCTGACGCACAAGCCCATCGACGAGTTGTACACGATGCTGGGGCGTGCCAAGCAGGGCAAGACCGAACGCTATCGCACGTTTTTCAGCCATTTTCAGGCCCATCCTGCCGAGCAGTTGGTGCATGCCGATGGCACGCCCGGCATGGTCATGGTGGTGTTTACGCTGCCCAGTTATCCGCTGGTGTTCAAGCTGATCCGCGACCGCTTTGCGTATCCAAAAACCATGAGCCGCGCGCAGGTGGAAGGCAAATACGAACTGGTGTTCCAGCTCGACCGCATCGGCCGCCTGCTCGACGCGCAGCCGTACCGCTTTCTGCGCTTTCCCAAGGCGCGTTTCTCGCCGGCGTTGCTGGAAGAACTGCAGACCAGCTGTGCGATGAGCCTGAGCGAAGATGGCGCCGATGTGTTGATCGCGCTGTGCTACGTGCAGCGCCGGCTGCGCCCGCTCAATCTGTACCTGCGCGAACAACTGCCCGAGGCCGCGCATGCCGCAGCGCTGGACTACGGGCAGGCGATCAAGGACATGGCGCGCAACAACATCTTTCCCGGCGACATGCTGCTGAAAAACTTCGGCATCACCCGCCATCAGCGTGCGGTGTTCTACGACTACGACGAGCTGTGCCTGATCACCGAATGCACGTTCCGCGATTGGCCCACGCCCACCAGTTACGAAGAACAAATGTCCGCCGAGCCCTGGTTTCATGTCGGCCCGCGCGATGTGTTTCCCGAGCGTTTTGCGCTGTTTATGGGCTTGCCGGCCTCGCAACTGGAAGCGGTCAAGCACACGCATCCGGAACTGTTCGAGCCGCAATGGTGGCGCGATCTGCAAGCGCGACTGCGCGAAGACGATTACCCGGACACGCCGCCCTACGCGGACTCGCGAAAACTGGCCTGACGATTTACGCGTATGCACCAAGGCTGGTACAACGAAGATTCAATCACGATGGAGCGCGGTCATGCAGTGGAAGCAACGCTTGGGCCTGGGGATTTTGTTGGCAATGGGGAGTATCAACGGCGTGCAGGCACGTCCCAGTGCCGCGCAGGTGCAGGCGCAGATGGAAGCCAGCATGAATGTCGCGGGCGAATTGACGCTGACCCCGGACGGCACTGTCACGGCAGTCAAGCTCACCGACGAAGCAAGCTTGCCGCCAGTGGTCCGCGACCGCGTCAAGCAATCGATCGCCTCCTGGCGCTTCGACCCTGTCAAAGACGATGGAAGCGCATTGCCCGCGCAACTACCGATGAATCTGCTGCTGGTCGCCAAGCCGGGCGACAACAACACGTATGCGGTATCGATTCGCAGCGCGCATTTCGGCAGCGAGGAGCAAGGTGCCGCCAGCGTCGCTGCCAAGGACATGCCGCCACCGGCCTATCCCGAGCATGCGTTTCGAGAGGGTGCGACAGGGGTGGTCTATCTGCTACTCAAGATCGGCCGCGATGGCAAGGTCGAGGATCTGGTCGCAGAGCAGGTCAACCTGACCACACTGGCGCCGGAATCCAAACGCCCGCGCTGGCGCAAGGCGTTTGCCGATGCCGCAATCGCCAATGCGCAGCGCTTGACATTTGTGCCGCCCACGCAAGGCGCCGAGGCCGACGCGCCGTACTGGGTCATGCGGGTTCCGGTCACCTTCGACATCGAAACCTGGCCACGCAATCTGACCGCTGCAAAGCAAGCCAAAACGTGGCAATCCTATTTGCCGGGCCCGCGTCAGCCGGCGCCCTGGCACGAACAGCGCGGTGCGTCAGCATCGACCGACAGTCCGGATGCGCTACCTGGAAGTGGATTGTTCTCGGCACGCGGAGTAGGTGTGCGCCTGGTGACACCGCTGCAAGGAAGTTAAGCGCAACGCCAACATCAGAGCGGCTGGCAAACTATTTCATGCCGGTCCATTGCGGAGCCGACGATCTGGGCCTTCGCTGCGGGGAGGATTATCTGATGCTTGGCGGCAGGGCGGCTGATCTGCGATTTGGCTGCAGGGCCCTTGCCCACCCACCATCGCAGGACACGCCGCAAGTACGTCCGTGTAGGCTCTTACNGGGTGCGGTGTCCTTGCCGCGACCTTGACGCTGTGAGTTTGCTGCAGGGCCCTTGCCCGCCCACCATCGCAGGACACGCCGCAAGTACGTCCATGTAGGCTCTTACGCGGCATCCATGCCGCGTAAGGTCCCGCGACGGTGAGCGGGCAAGGGCCAGTCGAGAGTGTCGGTGTGCATGGTTTTAAAATAGCGACCGACTAACTCTCTGGTGCGGTGTCCTCGCCGCTTGCGGGACCGTGTGGCGGCATGGATGCCGCCACCGAGCCTCCACGGACGGATTTACGGCGTGGCCCGCGAGCGGTGAGGGCACCGCGCACTCGACCAACCAGGCTTGTGACTGCAAGCAATCGCGCACCCACAAAAAAGCCCCGCAATGCGGGGCTTTTTCTTATCGAGAATGCCGATCGAAATCAGCGCTTCATCGAACTGAAGAACTCGTCGTTGGACTTGGTGGTCTTCATCTTGTCCAGCAGGAATTCCATTGCCGCGATTTCGTCCATCGGGTGCAGCAGCTTGCGCAGAATCCAGATCTTCTGCAGCAGCTCCGGCTCGATCAACAGATCTTCGCGACGCGTACCCGAACGGTTGATGTCGATCGCCGGGTAAACGCGCTTTTCGGTGATGCGACGGTTCAAATGCACTTCGCTATTGCCGGTGCCCTTGAACTCTTCGTAGATCACCTCGTCCATCTTGCTGCCGGTCTCGACCAGCGCCGTGGCGATGATGGTCAGCGAGCCGCCTTCTTCGACGTTACGGGCCGCACCGAAGAAGCGCTTCGGGCGATGCAACGCGTTGGCGTCCACACCACCGGTGAGCACCTTGCCGGAGCTGGGCACCACGTTGTTGTAGGCGCGTGCCAGACGGGTGATCGAGTCGAGCAGGATCACCACGTCCTTCTTGTGCTCGACCAGGCGCTTGGCCCGCTCGATCACCATCTCGGCGACCTGCACGTGACGCGCGGCCGGCTCGTCGAACGTCGAGGAAATAACTTCGCCGCGCACGGTGCGCTGCATTTCGGTCACTTCTTCCGGGCGCTCGTCGATCAGCAACACGATCATGTGCACTTCGGGATGATTGCTGGTGATGGCCGTGGCCACCTGCTGCATCATCATCGTCTTACCGGCCTTGGGCGGGGAGACGATCAGCGCACGCTGACCCTTACCCTGCGGCGCCATCAGATCCAGGATGCGGCCGGTGATGTCCTCGGTGGACCCATCGCCACGTTCCAGACGGAAACGCCGGCGCGGGAACAGCGGGGTCAGGTTCTCGAACAGCACCTTGTTCTTGCTGGCTTCCAGCGGCTCGCCGTTGATGGTGTCGACGATCGACAGCGCGAAATAGCGTTCGCCGTCCTTCGGGAAGCGGATGCGGCCGGACAGATGGTCGCCGGTGCGCAGGTTGAAGCGGCGGATCTGGCTGGGCGAGATATACGTATCGTCCGGACCGGCCAGGTAGCTGGCTTCGGCGGCACGCAGAAAACCGAAGCCGTCGGGCAGGATTTCCAGCACGCCGTCGGCGGCAACGCCTTCGCCGTGGCGGGTCAGCACCTTGAGCAGGGCGAAGATCACGTCCTGCTTGCGCGCACGCGCCACGCCTTCCTGGATGTTGAGCTGATCGGCGATATCCAGCAGCTTCTGCGCCGGCATCCGCTTGAGATCGCTCAGCGAATACACCGGGAAGCCATCCGGCACGGCCGGGTGCGGACGCGCGATAAACGGCTCGTTGCTGCCATCGGACGAGGGCATGCCGCCACCGGTTTCATTACCAAACCGATCACGCGGCCCACGGTCGCGGCGGTTGCGGAACCGGTCACGGCGATTGCCCTGCTGGTTCTGCCCCTGACCCTGACCTTGCTGATTCTGGCCGGCGTTCTGACCTTGGTCCTGACCCTGACCTTGATTTTGCGGCTGGCCCTGGACCTGGGCTTGACCCTGGTTCTGGCCTTGACCCCGGCTTTGCGCCTGATTCTGGTTCTGCTGGTTCTGCGCCTGGTTGAAGCGCTGCTGCTGCGACTGGCCACCCTCGCGGGATTCGCCATGGTTGTCGCCGCCCTGGTTGCCCTGACTGGCGCTGGGGGCGTTACCGGCATATGCGCCATCGCTGGACGTCTGCGCCGGTGCCGAATCGGCAGCGTGCGACGGTGCCTGCGGCGCGCGCGGAACATCAGGCGCGGGGCTGGCGGGCAAGGGCAGGTTGGGCTGTTGCGCGCCACCGTCGTCATTGGCAACGGCGGTCTTGCTCACGCGCGGCTTGCGCACGCGTTTCTCGACAGGAGCGTCGACGCTCCCGGTATCGGAAGAAGGATGATCGGACAAGTGCTTGATTCCTCGCTAAGAGTGCGAGCGCCCGGCTGGGGGGCGAACTATGGTGATGGGAGTCTAGAGAGACGTTTCTAGAGGGGTACGGCGGCGCACGAACGTGCTCCGGATCGACTGACACTATCACCGCTGCGCTTAACCGCGCAAGCGTCTGCCGGGGCAGGGTTTAACTGCTGGCGAAACATCGGGGGCGCCCATCGCTGGGACGCCCGCTCGCTCAGGCGGCCGCGCCGCCCAGGGTCTTGTCGATCATCTGGGTGAGTTGGCCCTTGCCAACCGCCCCGATCTGGGTTGCCTGCACCTGCCCGTCCTTGAACAGCAGCAGCATCGGGATCGACCGCACGTGGTACTTGATGGCCAGGGCGCGGTTCTGGTCCACATTGACCTTGGCAACCTTCAGTCTGCCCTGATATGTATCGGCCAGATCGTCCAGTACCGGGGCGATCATCTTGCACGGGCCACACCATTCGGCCCAGAAATCCACCAGGACCGGTTCGCCGGATTGCAGTACAGCTGTATCGAAGTCGGCATCGCCGACATGTTGAACCTTGTCGCTCACGTTGGGTCTCCTGGAAACCAAAACGGCCCGCCCGAACGGGCAGGCCGCTACATTGCGTTAAACTGGGGCATTGCGCGACTGAATCAAGTGTCAGTCCTGAAGCCGCGCTGTCCGCCACAACAGCCGCAGTTTGCGACGCTGTCGGCATCGATGCAAGCCGCGCCCGGGCTGCCCAGGGCGCCTCACGAAGACGGAATAATGAGCGACAAACCGCTGACCGATTTGACCTTTTCCACGTTCGACCTGCATCCGGCGCTGATCGCCGGGCTGGAGAGCGCCGGGTTTACCCGCTGTACCCCGATCCAGGCGCTGACCCTGCCGGTCGCGCTGCCAGGCGGCGATGTCGCCGGCCAGGCCCAGACCGGCACCGGCAAGACCCTGGCGTTCCTGGTGACGGTGGTGAACCGCCTGCTGAACCGCCCGGCGCTGGCCGACCGCAAGCCGGAAGACCCGCGCGCGCTGATCCTGGCCCCGACCCGCGAGCTGGCGATCCAGATCCACAAGGATGCGGTCAAGTTCGGCGCCGACCTGGGCCTGCGCTTTGCGCTGGTCTACGGCGGGGTGGACTACGACAAGCAACGCGAGCTGCTGCAGCAGGGCGTGGACGTGATCATCGCCACCCCGGGCCGGCTGATCGACTACGTCAAGCAGCACAAGGTGGTCTCGCTGCACGCCTGCGAAATCTGCGTGCTGGACGAAGCCGACCGCATGTTCGACCTGGGCTTCATCAAGGACATCCGCTTCCTGCTGCGGCGCATGCCCGAGCGCGGCACCCGCCAGACCCTGCTGTTCTCGGCCACGCTCAGCCATCGCGTGCTCGAGCTCGCCTACGAGCACATGAACGAGCCGGAAAAGCTCGTGGTCGAAACCGAGACCATCACTGCCGCACGCGTACGTCAGCGTATCTATTTCCCCTCCGACGAAGAGAAGCAGACGCTGCTGCTCGGCTTGCTGTCGCGTAGCGAAGGCGCGCGCACCATGGTGTTCGTCAACACCAAGGCGTTCGTCGAGCGCGTGGCGCGCACCCTTGAGCGTCATGGCTACCGGGTCGGCGTGTTGTCCGGCGATGTGCCGCAGAAGAAGCGCGAGTCGCTGCTCAACCGCTTCCAGAAGGGCCAGCTCGAAATCCTGGTCGCCACCGACGTGGCCGCACGCGGCCTGCATATCGACGGCGTCAAGTACGTCTACAACTACGACCTACCCTTCGATGCGGAAGACTACGTACACCGCATCGGCCGTACCGCGCGTCTGGGCGAAGAAGGCGATGCGATCAGCTTCGCCTGCGAGCGCTATGCGATGAGCCTGCCGGACATCGAGGCCTACATCGCGCAGAAGATCCCGGTCGAGCCGGTGACCTCCGAGCTGCTGATCCCGTTGCCGCGTGTGGCACGCGTGCCGGTGGAAGGCGAAGAGGCCGACGACGACGCTGGCGACAGCGTGGGCACCATTTTCCGTGAAGCGCGCGAACAGCGTGCAGCCGAAGAACAGCGTCGCGGCGGTGGCCGTAGTGGCCCGGGTGGCGCTTCGCGCAGCGGCAGCAGCAGTGGCGGTGGTCGCCGTGACGGCGGCAGTGCCGATGGCAAGCCGCGTCCGCGCCGCAAGCCGCGTGTCGAAGGCGACGTTGCCGCCGAGACGGCAACCGTTGCCGCAGCGTCGGAAACGCCTGTGGTCGCCGCAGCGACTGCCGAAGCGCCGTCGACCATCCTGGCCGATGCCGAGCGCGCACCGCGCAAGCGTCGCCGTCGCCGTAACGGTCGTCCGGTCGAAGGTGCCGAGCCTGCCGTGGCGTCCACACCGGTTGCCGCGCCGGCCGCACCACGCAAGCCGACCCAGGTGGTCGCAAAGCCGGTGCGCAGTGCGACCAAGCCCTCGGGTAGCCCGTCGCTGCTGAGTCGTATCGGCCGCAGATTGCGTTCGCTGGTCTCCGGCAACTGATCTATTGCCGCTGCAATCGCATCGCCGGGCTTCGGCGATGCGACGCAAGCGCTGGCGCTCCGGCATAATCGCTGGATGACCGTTCTGCGTTTCGACAACGTCAGCAAGCACTACGCCGGTGGCCACCAGGCGCTGACCGATGTCAGCTTCGAAGTGGCCGATGGCGAGATGCTGTTCGTGACCGGCCACTCCGGCGCCGGCAAAAGTACCTTGCTCAAATTGATCCACCTCAGCGAGCGCCCGAGCCAGGGCGCGGTGCTGCTGGGTGAGCGCAACCTGCTCAAGGTGCGCGGCCGGCAGATTCCGTTGCATCGTCGCCAGGTGGGGGCGGTCTATCAGGACCATCGCCTGCTCACCGACCGCAGCATCGCCGAGAACGTGGCATTGCCATTGATCCTGCGTGGCACCCGCCGCGCCGAGATCGGCAAGCGCGTGCGTTCGGCGCTGGAACGGATTGGGTTGGCTCATCGCGAGAAGGCCTTGCCGTCGCAGTTGTCGGCCGGCGAGCAGCAGCGCGTGGGTATCGCCCGCGCCATTGTCGGCGAGCCGCGTTTGCTGGTGGCCGATGAGCCCACCGGCAATCTCGACCCGGCGCTGGCCGCCGAAATCATGCAGTTGTTTGCCGAGCTGCCGGCGCGCGGCACCAGCGTGCTGGTGGTCAGCCACGACCTGGCCTTGCTCAAGCAGATGCGCAAGCGCGTGCTGATCCTGGATCACGGCCGGCTGGTCGACGACATCTCGCCGCAGGATCTGGCCGAATGAGCAAGCCCGCCAATACCGAAGCCGCCGCACCCTCGCGCTTCGGCGTGTGGATTGACCACCATCTGCACAGCATCGCCTTCAGCCTGGGCCGCGCGATGCGCAAGCCGTGGGCCACCTTGCTGACCATCGTGGTGATGGCGCTGGCACTGGCCTTGCCGCTAGGGCTGTCGATCGCGCTGGACAACGTCAAGCTGCTGGCCGGCAGCGTGCAGCAATCGCGCGAGATCAATCTGTTCCTGAAGGTCGATATCGGCGCCGATGCCGCACAGGCGCTGGCCGGCGAATTGCGTGCGCGCCCCGACGTCGCCCAGGTCACCCTGCGTACGCCCGCACAGGGACTGACCGAGCTGCGCGAAAGCGCCAAGCTCAATGAGGCGATCGATGCGCTCGGCGACAACCCGCTCCCCACGTTGTTGATCGTCACCCCGACCGATGCGGCCGACGATGCGCAACTGGCCGGCGCGTTGCAGGCCTTGCCGCAGACCGACCAGGTGCAGCACGACGCGCTGTGGCGCAAACGCCTGGATGGCTGGCTGCGCTTTGGCGAGCGTCTGGTGCAGGTGCTGTCGGCGCTGCTCGGCGTCGGCGCGGTGCTGGTGGTCGGCAACACGGTGCGGCTGGATATCCAATCGCGGCGCGAGGAAATCGGCGTGCTGCAGCTGCTGGGCGCCAGCGATGGCTTCATCCGGCGCCCGTTTCTGTATCTGGGTGCGTGGTACGGGCTGGGTGCCGGCGCGGTTGCGCTCGCGCTGATCGCCGCCTCCGGGCTGGCCTTGCAGGCACCGTTGGCGACATTGGCCGACAGCTATGGCAGTTCTTTTACCCTGCACGGGCTCGATCTGCTGCATTCTGCGATGGTGCTGGTCGGCACCCTGGTCCTGGGTTGGCTGGGCGCCTGGCTGGTGACCGGCCATTTCCTTCGCCAGACCCGTCCCACCGAGACCTGAGGCCTGCCATGCATCCACCAGATCTCAAACACCTGATCAGCGACGCGCCGCGCGTGATGGTGGTCGATGGCTCGAAGCTGGTGCGCAAGCTGATTGCCGATGTGCTGACCCGCGACCTGCCGAATGTGCAGGTGATCGGCTGCTCCAGCATTGCCGAGGCGCGTCAGGCGCTGGAAGCCGGCACGGTGGATCTGGTCACCACCTCGCTGTCGCTGCCCGACGGCGATGGCCTGACCCTGGCGCGCAGCGTGCGCGAAGCGGCCGGCCAGGCCTACGTGCCGGTGATCGTGGTCTCCGGCGATGCGCAGCAGCACCTGGTGGAGCGCCGCTTTACCGAGTACGTCACCGATTATTTCGACAAGGCGCTGGGCCACGAAGCTCTGGCGACCTTCATCCGCGGCTATGTGCAGCCCGAGCCGATCGTCGGCGCGACCGTGCTGTACATCGAAGACAGCCGCGTGGTGGCCGAGGCGACCAAGCGCATGCTCGAGCGCCAGAGCCTGAAGGTCATCCACGTGCTCACCGCCGAAGACGCCTTCGCGCTGCTCACCGCCGAATCGCTGGGCCGCACCGAGCGCCGCATCGACGTGGTGCTGACCGATGTGACCTTGAAAGGCGAGCTCAACGGCCGCGACGTGGTCGAGCGCATCCGCATCGATTTCGCCTACGGCAAGCGCCGTCTGCCGGTGCTTGTGATGACCGGCGACACCAACCCGCGCAACCAGTCCGAGCTGCTGCGCGCCGGCGCCAACGATCTGGTGCAAAAACCCATTGAAGAGCGGCTGCTGGTGACCAAGGTGTTGTTCCAGCTGCGCCTGGCACGGCTTGAGGATCAGGCTGTCACGCTATGACTGAAATGTTAGATGTGGCCGAAGTAGAAGCACGTATCCAGCTGGAACCGTCGTGGAAGGCGCGTGTGGGCGATTGGTTGCTGCGCCCGGAAATGCAGGAACTGTCCGCCTTCCTGCGTCAGCGCAAGGCGGCTGGTGCGCGGGTGTTTCCGCCCGGCCCGCAGATCTTTGCCGCTTTCGATGCCACCCCGTTCGAGCAGGTCAAGGTGGTGATCCTGGGCCAGGACCCGTATCACGGCGAAGGCCAGGCGCACGGGCTGTGCTTTTCGGTGTTGCCCGGCGTGCCGGTGCCGCCGTCGCTGCTCAACATCTCCAAAGAGATTCAGGACGACCTGGGCATCGCACGGCCGGACCACGGCTATCTGATGCCGTGGGCGAGCCAAGGCGTGCTGCTGCTCAATGCGGTGCTGACGGTGGAGCAGGGGCGTGCCGGCGCGCACCAGAACAAGGGCTGGGAAGGCTTTACCGATCACGTGGTGGAAACGCTCAACCGCGAGCGCGAAGGCCTGGTGTTCCTGCTGTGGGGCAGTTACGCGCAGTCCAAGGGCAAGGTCATCGACCAGGCGCGCCATCGCGTGTTCAAGGCCCCGCATCCCTCGCCGTTGTCGGCGCATCGCGGCTTTCTGGGCTGCCAGCATTTCTCCAAGACCAACGACCATCTGCAACGGCGCGGGCTCGGCCCGATCGACTGGTCGCTACCGCCGCGTAACGCGCTCGACACCACGCCCGCCCGCGGCTGAACGGGTCGGGCGGCACCGCATTTCGCATTGGTTTTGTCACGGTCTTCGCAGCGTGGCGGTGATAACTTACCCATCGATTCGTGGAGTTGGCCGCTGGAACGCCGGTATGGTCAAAAGCCCGAACGTCCTATAAATGGAACGCTGGGAACTCTTACTGTACCCGGCAGTCCAATAGTTCGACTGCTAAGATGGTGCCTATGAACCAGACTACCTCGACTGCCCTTGTGGCAAACAATCTCCCGATTCCCAGTGCGCTCGGTTCGCTGGACGCCTACATCGGTGCCGTGCACCAGATCCCGGTGCTGTCGGTCGATGAGGAACAGAATCTCGCCCGTCGCTTCCGCGACGAGCTGGATCTGGACGCCGCGCGCGAACTGGTCCATTCCCACCTGCGCTTCGTGGTGCATGTCGCCCGCGGCTACAACGGCTACGGCCTGCCGCTGGGCGACCTGATACAGGAAGGCAACATCGGCCTGATGAAGGCGGTCAAGCGCTTCGACCCGGAAATGGGTGTGCGCCTGGTCAGCTTCGCAGTGCACTGGATCCGTGCCGAAATGCACGAGTTCATCCTGAAGAACTGGCGCATCGTCAAGGTCGCCACGACCAAGGCGCAGCGCAAGCTGTTCTTCAACCTGCGCAAGTCCAAGACCCGTCTGGGCTGGCTCAATGCCTCCGAAGTGACTGCGGTTGCCAAGGACCTGAATGTCTCCGAGCGCGAAGTGATGGAGATGGAGTCGCGTCTGTCCGGTCGCGATATCGGCTTCGACGCCTCCTCCGACGAAGACGACGATCACGGCCCGCCGTCGCCGGTGAGCTACCTGGTCGCCAACGAGGAAGACCCGTCGCAGGCCTACGAGCGTCACGACAGCGAAGACAACCAGCTGCAGCTGTTGCGTGAAGGGCTGTCCGGTCTGGATACGCGTTCGCGCGACATCGTCAAGCGTCGCTGGCTGGATTCCGATTCCAAGGTGACCTTGCAGGAGTTGGCCGACGAGTACGGTGTGTCGGCCGAGCGTATCCGCCAGATCGAGGCGAACGCGCTGAAGAAGATGAAGGCACTGTTCGTCGCCTGATCGGTTCGATCACGCGCGTCAGGTTGCAAAAACGGCCCGGTTTTCCGGGCCGTTTGCGTTGCAGGTGTGCAGTTTTCATGTCCTTCGAGAAGCTGACGAACCGTCCGGGTGATGCGCCCGGCATTGTCGCTTCGGCCGACGACAGCTATTCCGGCAGACGCGCCACCGGTAGATGCCAGCCATAGCGGATGGCCATGAAACGCAGGCCGAAACACACGCCGGCGCCGGTTGCCAGTGACCAGGCTTGCGGCACGTCGAGCACATGCCCGATCGCGACCAGGCCGCCGCCTGCGAGTGCGGCCACTGCATATAGCTCCGCCTGCAATACCACCGGCGTGCGCGCTACCAGCAGGTCCCGCGCGATGCCGCCGCCGATGCCGCTGAGCATGCCGAGCAAAGTCGCGCTGAGCGGGCTGAGCTGATAGTCCAGCGCCTTGCTGGTGCCGTAGACCGCAAACAAGGCCAGCCCGGCTGCGTCGAACAGTTGCACCGGGTTGCGCAGCCGTTCCACTGCGGCATGCCAGCGGAAACCGGCCACCCCGGCCAGGCAGGCGATGAGCAGATACTGCGGATGCACCAACGCAGCCGGCGGGGTGGCGCCGATCAACACATCGCGCACGATCCCGCCGGACACCGCCGCCGCGCACGACAGCACCAGCACGCCGAACAGATCCAGGCGATTGCGCACCGCCACGGTGGCGCCGCTGAGGGCGAACACGAAGGTGCCGAGCAGATCCAGCAGGAACAGGAGAGTGGTCACGGCGCCGCAGTGGGAACGGGCGGGACAGCATCGCGCACCGCCCGTCGCACTGTCATCCGTCTTTGCTGTTGGGCGGCGGGTCGTCGGTTGCGCCGCCGAAGATGATGCGTGCGGCGCGCTGGTAGCTCCAGTACGCCATTGCCCAGTTCACCAGCACCACGAAGCGGTTGCGGAAGCCGATCAGGAAGTACACGTGCGCGGCCAGCCAGAACCACCAGGCGACGATGCCGGACAGCTTGAGCTTGCCCACATGCACGATGGCGGCCATGCGGCCGATGGTGGCCAGATTGCCGTAGTCCTGATAGCGGAACGCCGGCGTGGCCTGGCCGCGATGGCGCGCGCGGATCGCCTTGGCGATGTGCTTGCCCATCTGCTTGGCCGCCGGCGCCACGCCAGGCACCGGGCGGCCATCCTGCTGCACCGAGGCCAGATCGCCGCCGACAAAGATCTCCGGGTGGCCGGGCACGCTCAAGTCCGGCTGCACCAGCACGCGACCGGCGCGATCCAGCGGCACGCCCAGGGTGCGCGCCAGCGGCGAGGCGGCCACGCCGGCGGCCCAGACGACGGTACGCGCGGGCACGAAGGTGTCGCCGAGTTGATAGCCGAGCGCGTCGATATGCGTCACCGGTGTACCGGTGTGCACTTCCACGCCCAGGCGTTCCAGCTGCTTGCGCGCCTTGTCGGTGAGATCTTCCGGGAACGAGGGCAGCACGCGCGGGCCGGCTTCGACCAGACGCACGCGCGCCTGCTGCGGATCGATATGGCGGAATTCGTCCTTGAGCGTATGGCGGGCGATTTCGGCCAGCGTGCCGGCCAGTTCCACGCCGGTCGGGCCCCCGCCAACCACCGCAAAGCTGAGCCAGGCCGCGCGTGCGGCGGGGTCGGATTCGGCTTCGGCACGCTCGAAGGCCAGCAGCAATTTGCGCCGCAGCACCAGCGCGTCGTACAGCGTTTTCAGGCCTGGTGCATGCTCGGCCCACTGGTCGTTGCCGAAGTAGGCATGGGTGGCGCCGGTGGCCAGCAGCAGCATGTCGTAGCCGAGCGTGTTGCCATCGGCGAGCACCACTTCGCGACGGGTTGGAGTAATTTCGGCCACATCGCCAAGCAGCACTTCGACATTGCGCTGCTCGCGCAGGATGTGGCGCAGCGGCGCGGCGATATCCGGTGCCGACAGGCCGGCGGTGGCGACCTGATACAGCAACGGCTGGAACAGGTGATGGTTCTGGCGGTCGATCAGGGTGATGCGGATGCCGGGATCGTCGAGCGCGCGGGTTGCCCATAAGCCGGCAAAACCGCCGCCAACCACGACCAGATGCAGTGGAGCTTGGGAGGGAGGAGAAGTCATCGTAGAGTCCGATGGAATGCGACGCGGGCTCATCAGCATGCCGCATTTGCACTGAACATGACGCCTGAATTCGGCCTGCCTGCGGCATCATGTCGCATCTTATCGACCCGGTCATCGCATGTCGTCGCTGCCACCGCCTTTGCCGCCGTTGTCTTCCGTGCCGCCGTCCGCGTTGCCTGCCGCAACGGCATCGACGACGCCCTCGCTTGCCGTCAAACAGCCACTCAGCGGGGTCGCGCTCGGCCTGATCGGCGTGTTGGCGTGTCTGATGCTGTTCGGCATGCTGGTGATCGGTGCGCTGCTCTGGTTGATCGCCACCGGCTGGTCGTTGTTTGCCGATCAGGCGCGCGCTGCGCTGCAGGACGATGCGGTGGTGCAGGAACAGATCGGCCAGATCCACACGATGCGGGTGGATCTGTATCGCACCGGTCTTGCACCGGGCGGCGATGATTTCGTGTTCAACGTGGAAGGCGATCGCGGCAGTGGCCGCGTGCACGCGACCTGGGTCAGTGTCGGCGCTGAGAGCGAGACGCTGACCAACGGAACGCTGACCATGCGCGATGGCAGCGAATACGCGCTGCCGGCCGTAGATGCTGAAAATACCGAAACCGAAACCGAAACCGAAACCGACACCGAAACCGACACCGAAACCGACACCGAAACCGAAACCGACTCTGCCGATTCCTGGGAGCAATGAGCATGATCGACAACCCCGACAAACGCATCGCCTTGCTGATCGATGCCGACAACGCGCCGGCCGGCAAGATCGACGTGGTGCTGGCCGAAGTGGCGCGCTACGGTGTGGCCAATGTGCGCCGCGCCTACGGCAACTGGAAGAGCCCGCACCTGAAAAACTGGTAAGCGGCGCTGCACGATTACGCGATTCGCCCGATCCAGCAATTTGCCTATAGCTCGGGCAAAAACGCCTCGGACATGGCGATGGTGATCGATGCGATGGATCTGTTGTACGCGCGCAATCTGGACGGGTTTGCCATCGTCTCCAGCGATGCGGATTTCACCCCGCTGGTGATGCGTCTGCTCACCGATGGCATGAAGGTGTACGGCTTCGGCGAGAAGAAAACCCCGGCGCCGTTCGTCAACGCCTGCTCCAAGTTCACCTACGTCGAAGCGCTGGGCGAGCAAGCTGCAGCAGCCGGCGACACCGCGGCCGGGCGCAAGGACGCCACGGCGTTGCGCAGCGATACGCGTCTGGTGCAGATGCTACGCAACGCGATCGACAGTGCCCGCGAAGACGATGGCTGGGCGCTGCTGAGTGCGGTGGGCAAGCAGGTGGCCAACCAGGCCTCGTTCGATCCGCGCAACTACGGCTACCGCAAGCTCAGCGATCTGGTGCGCGCGATCGGCTTGTTCGAGATCAAGCAGGACGAGCAGGCGCTGTGGCTACGCGATGCGCCCAAGGGCGGGCGTGCGAAGGCTGCGCAGTCCGCTGCTGCTGGGTCAGCACAAGCCTCGGTTGCGAAGCCTGCGGCGCGCGCGACGTCCAAGCCGGCGGCAGGGAAATGACCATGGCACCTGCTGCAACGCAGCCCACCGCGCAGACACCAACGATCACGTTATGGGGGCGTCGCAATTCCAGCAACGTGCGCAAGGTGCTGTGGTGCGCCGAAGAAGCGGGGGTGCCATATACCTCGATCGAAGTGGGCGGTGCCTTCGGCGGTAACGACACGCCCGAATATCGCGCGTTGAATCCGAACGGCGTGGTGCCGACGCTGCAGGATGGCGAGTTGGTGCTATGGGAATCCAACGCGATCGTGCGTTATCTGGCCGCGCAGTACGCGCCGGCCCTGTATCCGCAATCGCCGGCCGAACGCGCGCTGGGCGACCGCTGGATGGACTGGACCACCTCGACGTTTGCCGGCGTGTTTCGCGATCTGTTCTGGGGCGTGCTGCGCACCGCCGAGGCCGAGCGCGATCACGCAAGTATTGCCGCTGCTTTGATGCGCTCGGGCGAACTGCTTGCACGCGCCGATGCGGCATTGGCGCAACAGCCGTATCTATCCGGCGAACAGTTCGCGATGGGCGATATTCCGCTCGGCAGCTTTATCTACGCATGGTTCGAAATGCCGATCGACCGACCCGAGTTGCCGCACCTGCAGGCGTGGTATCAGCGCTTGCGCGCGCGGCCCGCGTACCAGCGTGGAGTGATGACGGCGCTGACGTGAGTTTCAGGTCTCCGCTCAGGCCGGCGTGATTCATTGCAGGCACCACACGCGTCGACGACATCAAACGCTGCTTGCAAAGAAGTGGGCCTCGTACATCGCGCGGTCTGCTGGTCTGGCGTTGTTTGTAGGAGCGCACTTGTGCGCGAGGGCATTCCCGGCAATGCCCCATCGCGCGCAGGCGCGCTCCTACAAAAGCGTGAGGACACGTACGGCCTGTTGGCTCGCGTTTGTTTGTAGGAGCGCACCCGTGCGCGATGGCAGTGCCGGTAATGCCGCATCGCGCCCAGGTGCGCTCCTACAAAAGATCACACCATGCGCGATCAAGGACCTGGGCACAGCGCGCAAAACGTGAGTCTGGCTGCAGCCGCGTGTGCGGCATGCCCTGCACTAATACAGATCGATCGGGTCCACATCCAGCGACCAGCGCACGCGCCGTGCCTGCGGCAGCGCATAGATGGCCGGCAATTGCGCATCGAGCAAACGATGCAGGGCCGAGCGCTGTTGCGCAGACAACAACAACTGCGTGCGTTGGAAACCGGCACGGCGCGGCATCGGTGCAGGCATCGGGCCGTAGCATTCCACTGCGGCAAACGCGGGCGATTCGGCGCTGCTGTCCGACGTGGTCAAGCCACGCACTGCCATCAAAAACTGATTGGCGGCCGCCACATCCTTGGCCTCTGCGCGGAACAGCGCCAGATGCGCGAAAGGTGGAAATCCCGCAGCTTCGCGCTGCTGCAGTTCGGCATCGGCAAAGGCGTGATAACCGCCGTTGACCAGGGTCTGCAGCAGCGGATGTTCGGGGTGATGGGTCTGCAGCCAGACCTCGCCGGGGCGGTCTGCGCGCCCGGCGCGTCCTGCGACCTGGATCAGTTGCTGGGAGAGTTTCTCGGCGGCACGGAAGTCGGCGGAGAACAGGCCTTCGTCGATGCCGACCACCACCACCATGGTCAGCCGCGGCAGGTCGTGGCCCTTGGCCAGGATCTGCGTGCCGACCAGGATGCCGGCTTCGGTGCCGAGCCGGGCGAGTTGGGTTTCCAGCGCATCGCGGCGCTGGGTGGTGCTGCGGTCGATACGCACCACCGGAAACTCCGGAAACGCCTCGGTCAGGCGTTCTTCCAGCCGCTCGGTGCCGATGCCTTGCGGCTGCAGCGCCAGGCTGGCGCAGGCCGGGCAGGCCAGCGGTGCGGATTGGCGCGCGCCGCAGTGGTGGCATTGCAGACGGCGCCCACCGGCGTGCACGGTCATCGGGGTCTGATGCAGTGGCGTGCTGCAGCGCTGGCAGGCGGCGGTCCAGCCGCAGTCGTGGCACAGCAGCACCGGCGCATAGCCACGGCGGTTCTTGAACACCAGCACCTGCTCGCCACGCGCCAGGGTGGCGCCGATGCCGGCCAGCACCTCTGGCGACAGCCCGTCCTTGAGCGGGCGTTTGCGCACATCGAGCACGCGCACGCGCGGCGGACGCGCTTCGCCGGCGCGGCGCGACAGGCGCAGATGCTGGTAGCGGCCGGAATAGGCGTTATGCAGGCTTTCCAGCGAGGGCGTGGCGCTGCCCAGAATCACCGGCACATCCAGCGCCTTGCCGCGCACCAGCGCGAAGTCGCGGGCGTGATAGCGGATGCCGTCCTGCTGCTTGTAGCTGCCGTCGTGTTCCTCATCGACCACGATCAGTCCGGCCTTGGGCAGCGGAATGAAGATCGCCGAGCGGGTGCCGACGATCAGCTTGGCCTCGCCACGCCAGGCGGCCGCCCAGACGCGTGCGCGTTCGCCATCGGACAGGCCCGAGTGCAGCGCGTGCACCGGTACACCCAGGCGAGCGCGGAAGCGGCCCAAGGTCTGCGGTGTCAGGCCGATTTCCGGCACAAGCACCAGCGCCTGGCGGCCTGCGGCCAGGCAATCGGCGATCGCCTGCAGGTAGACCTCGGTCTTGCCGCTGCCGGTGACGCCGTCGAGCAGATAGGTGGCAAAGCCGGTATGCGCGCGAACGGCGGCGGCGGCAGCCTGTTGTTCGTCGTTGAGCTGCGGGCCGCTGCCGGGGCGTGGCGGGATGGCGTCGGCGGGTACCGCCACGCGCTCGGCATAGTCGCGCTTGGCCAGGCTGCGCGCGGCCTCGCGCCATTGCGGCAGCAATGGGTCCAGCTGTTCTTCGCCCACCGCACCGGTGAGCAGCAGGGCGGCGAGCAAGGCGGGCCGGCTACCCGTGCGCAGGCTGGCGGCGCCAGTGCGCCCGGCTTCGGTCAGCTGCCAGGCCCAGGCGTGGGTGTCGGCCAGCGGCTCGCCGCGGCGCAGCGGGCCGGGCAGGGCGCTGGCCTGGGCTTCGCCAAGCGGGGCGTGGGTGTAGCGCGCCAACCAGTGCAGCGAGCGGGCCAGCTCGTCGACCAGCAGCGGGGCATCGTCACACCAGGCCAAGGCCGGGCGTAGCCCTTCGGCCGAGGCTGACTGCCCGATTTCCACCACCACGCCGACCAGCTCGCGCGGCCCGAACGGCACCCGCACCCGGCAGCCGAGCCGCGCCGGATCGGTCAACGGGGCATCGGCCGGGGGCAGATAGTCGAACAGTTGGGGCAGCGGCACCGGCAAGGCGACGCGCAGGGTGGCGACGGTCGAAGACATCCGGCCAGTCTACCGACCCTGTCCAGAGGCCGGCAGTCGCGCTCCAAATCGGCCCAAATCGGCACCTCGGCTTACGGCGCGTTTCTGTGACGCAAGTGATAAATACGACGTAAACCTATGTGAGGGTTAAGGAAACGGGTTTATCCACACTGCCTGTGGATAAACCTGTGAATTAGTCTCGTGCTCCACGCGTTGAAGGCGGATTCACTAGCCTCTGCAACCTCTTGGACATTTTTTAGCCAACACGCATAAGTTGATCAATATCAATCACTTAGGCGTGAAACACGATTGCAACAAAGAAAAATCAACAGTTGACAGACGCCTGCGTATCGGTATGTCTGCCGCTGTGCACAACCCGCACGGGTGATGGGCGTGGCCGGCGTGAGGGCGGAGCGAGGCCGGTTCGATCTGTCAAGCCGTTGGCGGGGGCCGTGACGCCGGTATCATGCCGGCCGATGCTGGAGTTCCCATGACCGTAGTCCCCGACGCCCCTGTCACCCCCGCCGCGCTGTCAGCCTTCCTGCGTGGGGTCGAACGTCGGGGTCTGGTGCTCGCGCAATTGCAGTGCGGCGATGTGGCAGCGGCCGAGCGGGCCCTGGCGGCGGCGCTGCGTGCTTTCAGCAGCCAGGCGGCAGGACGCTCGATGGCCGGCTGGCCGATGCGCTTCTGGAGCCTGTTGGCAGCTGCCCCGCCGCTGCGGCGCGAACCCATGCCGGGCACCTGGCTGCCGCCGTTCACCGTGTTGGGCCGGATGCAGACCACCGACCGGCTGGCGCTGCTGCTGCGCATCGTGGCCGGGCTGGAAGAAGACCCCGCCAGCGAGGTGCAGGGCATCGACGTGGCGGCGTATCGGCAATCGCTGGCTCGCGCCTGCCCGCGCGATGCGGCCGGCAATCCGGACGCGCAGGCCTGGCGGGTGCTGGCCGAGGCGGCGCAGCAGGAGTTGCGCGAACTCACCCCAGCCCAGGTGAGTCGACTGGGGCAACTCCGCGATTCGGCCCTGGCCGGCATGCCGCTGCAACCGGCGGCGGCCGCGCCTGTGGTTGCCGCTGCCGAGCCGCGTCGTCCGACTGCGCCGCGTGCACGCGCTGCCCGTCAGTGGCACTGGCCACGGATCTCGCGCCGCCACGCCGGCATCGTGCTGGCCGTGCTGGCGTTGGCACTGCTGCTCGCGGCGCTGGGCTGGTGGTGGACGCATCGCCGGCCCGCCCTGCCGCCCGAGCCGGTCTCGCAGGCGCCGGCCGGCGTGTTGCATGTCACCGACGCCGCGCCGGTGCTGGTGGAAGAACTTCCCGCCGCCAATCTGCCGGACGCCGTGGCAACCCCGGGCATGGACCCGCGCGACCAGGCGATGCTGGCCGACCCGGATCTGGAGCTGGCGCGCGCGGCGGATTTCTACGCCTGGTATGCGGCCGGCCATCCGGTGCCGGCCGACGAATCCGGCGCGCACGCCACCGCTACTGCCGCCGAGCAGCCTGCCGCCCCGATGGAGACCGTCGATGACGACAATTAAGTGGTGCGGCCTGCTGTTGTGCGCCGCTATCGACTTGGCCGGTGCGCAAGCCTTACCGACGCCGTTGGAAGAAGGCAGCGCTGCCGCACCGTCCAGCGCCCCGACGCCCACAGTCTCGACTTCCGCGACGTCAACGCCCGCAGCTCCAACTTCCGCCACCCCGAGTGCCGCCCAGCAACGCGCGCGCTGGGACGCCTTGACGCCTGCACAGCAGGCCGAGCTGCGCGCGCGCTATGCCGCGTGGAAAGGGCTCACCGCCACCGATCGGGTGGTGCTGCGGCAGGCACGCGAGCGTCTGCAGGCCTTGCCCGAAGACCAGCAGCGCGCACTACGCACGCAGTTCACCGTCATGGATCGCCTGCATCGCGACGGTTGGCGACTGGGCTCGCAGCTGGGCGCGTTCTATTCCCCGTTGCAGCCGTTGATCGGCTACGTGCCGCCGGCGCAGCGCGAGGCACTCTTGAACGTGCTGCGCAGCCTGGATGCCGGGCAGCTGGAGCAGTTGGCGCTGCTGACACAACGCACTCCCCCGCAGGACCGCGATGCCTTGCGCGATGCCTTGCTGGCCGAAGCGCCCGCAACGCGCAATGCATGGTTGAAGCGGCAGCTGGCGCGCTGATGTCGAAACCCTCGCTGTCGAAACCCTCAACGCATCGTCGCGCGTCCACGCGCCGTTGGCGCATGGGAGGCTGACTGACCCGCGTCGCACAGTGCGGGTAAGATGTCGGCCCCGCGCGACCCGGTGCCAGCGCCTCCCGGCACGGCCGTAGTCCGCGCAGCGATCGGTTTGTCATGTCTGTTTCTTCTGCACCCACGTCCGCGACGCCAGGCTTCGCTGCGGAAGTGCGCACCACCGGCCTGCTCGCGCTGCCGCTGGTGCTCGGCCACGTCTCCACCGGCCTCATTGGCTTTGTCGACAACGTCATCGCCGGCCACCACGGCACCGCGACGTTGGCGGCGGTCACTATCGGCACTTCGTTGTTGTGGCTGCCGATGCTGGTACCGATCGGCACGCTGATCTCGTTGACTGCCTCGGTGTCGCAACTGGTCGGTGCCGGCCGGCAGCGCGAAATCGGCCCGTTGTTCCGCCAGGCGTTGTGGTTGTCGTTGGGGCTGGGCGCGGTGATGTTCGCCTTCCTGAGCGCGGTGCCGCCGCTGCTGCCCACCTTCGGGATTGCGCCGGACATCGTGCCGGGCGCGACCGACTTCCTGCATGCGGTGCGCTGGGGCGGGCCGGCGCTGACGTTCTACTTCTGCATGCGCTATCTCAGCGAGGGCATGCACTGGACGCTGCCGACCATGGTGCTGGGCTTCGGTGGCTTGCTGGTGCTGGCGCCGCTGGGCTATGCGCTGACCTACGGCAAGTTCGGTGTTGCCGAGCACGGTGCGCAAGGCCTGGGCATGGCCTCGGCAATCACCATGTGGGTGCAGGCACTCGCGTTTGCGCTGTATCTGTGGCGCTCGCGCCGCTTCGCGCATCTGGAATTGTTCAATCATCTCGAAGGGCCGCGCTGGCGCGCCATCGGCGATCTGCTGCGCACCGGCCTGCCGATCGGCATCACCGTGCTGATGGAGGGCGGCTTGTTTATCGTCACCGCCTTGTTGATCGGCCGGCTCGGCTCCACCGAAGCGGCCGCGCACCAGATCGCGATCAACGTCGCGCAGCTGTGTTTCATGATCCCGATGGGCGTGGCCGAGGCCACCACCGTGCGGGTGGGGCATGCGGTGGGGAGCGGCGATCCGCTCTGCATGCGGCGTGCGGCCTGGGCCGGCTACGCCATCGTGCTGGGCACCCAGGCGTTGTCGGCCAGCGTGTTGTTGCTGGGCCACGACGCCATCGTGAGTGTCTATACCGACGATGTGGCGGTGGCGGCGCTGGCCTCGGTGCTGCTGCTGTATGCGGCCACGTTCCAGTTTCCCGACGGCATCCAGGTACTTTCGAGCGGGGCGTTGCGCGGGCTCAAGGACACCCGCGTGCCGATGTTTCTGGCGATGTTTTCGTATTGGGGTGTGGGCATGCCGATCGGCGCCGGGCTCGGCCTGGGCCTTGGCTGGGGACCGCAAGGCATGTGGATCGGCCTGATCCTGGGCCTGACCGTGGCGTCGATCCTGATGGGCCTGCGTTTCCGCCAGACCAGCCGGCGCCTGACTGCCGACGCGACCCCCTGACTTCCAGCGCATGCCGTGCGTGCTGCGCAGCCGGTATGCTGGGCAGCATTACTTGCATGCAGCGTCATTTCGACGGAGTTTTCCATGAACCACCCCGTGCGTCGCAATCCCATCGCCAGTTTCTTCGTTGGCCTGTGGGATGTGATGAATTTCACCCGGCGCCTGATCTTCAACCTGGCGTTTTTCGGCTTTTTGTTCCTGATGCTGCTGCTGTTTGTGGTGGCGATCGCGCGTGGCGACGGCACCAAGCCGCTGGCCGAGCGCACCACGCTGGTGATCAACCCGGAAGGCACCCTGGTCGAACAGTTCAGCGCCGACCCGGTGAGCCGGTCGCTGGCCAAGGCAGTCGGCGACAAGAGCGCCGAAGAGGTGCAGCTGCGTGACCTGGTGCGGGTGATCGAGGCAGCCGGCAAGGATCGCAAGATCGAGCGGGTGCTGTTGAACCTGGACAAGTTTCAGCCCTCCGGTTTCGCTTCGCAGCGCGAAGTCGCCGCAGCGTTGCAGAAGCTGCGCGCCTCCGGCAAGCAGATCGTGGCTTTCAGCGAGAGCATGAGCCAGGGCCAGTACCTGCTGGCCGCGCAGGCCAACGAGGTCTATCTGGACCCGATGGGCAGCGTGCTGCTGGAAGGTCTTGGCCGCTATCGCCAGTATTTCCGCGAAGGCCTGCAGGACAAGCTGGGCGTGGACGTGCATCTGTTCCGCGTGGGCGAGTACAAGTCCGCTGCCGAGCCGTACATCCTCGACGCGGCCTCGGCCGACGCCAAGGAAGCGGATCTGTTCTGGATGAACGACGTGTGGCAGCGCTACCTGGCTGACGTCGGTACCGCACGCAAGCTCACCCCGGCGCAGCTGACCGCCGGCATCGACACGCTGCCCGAAGGCGTGACCGCCGCCGGTGGCGACCTGGCCAAGTTCGCGTTGCAGCAGAAGCTGGTCGACGGGCTCAAGACGCGCGAAGAAGTCGATGCGCTGCTGACCAAGCGCGGCGTGGCCGACAGCGATGCCGATGCCGGCTTTCGCAACATCGATTTCGCCAGCTATCTCACCCAGTTGCAGGCGCGGCGTTCGATGGACAGCCGCCCGCAGGTGGCCGTGGTGGTGGCGGCCGGCGAGATCAGCGGTGGCGAGCAGCCGGCCGGCCGCATCGGTGGCGAATCGACCGCCGCGTTGCTGCGTCAGGCGCGCGACGATGAAGAGGTCAAGGCGGTGGTGCTGCGCGTGGATTCGCCCGGCGGCGAAGTGTTCGCCTCCGAGCAGATCCGTCGCGAAGTGGTCGCGCTCAAGCAGGCCGGCAAGCCGGTAGTGGTGTCGATGGGCGATCTGGCCGCCTCGGGCGGCTACTGGATCAGCATGAATGCCGATCGCATCTATGCCGACCCGTCGACCATCAGCGGCTCGATCGGCATCTTCGGCATGGTGCCGAATCTGACCCGTGCGCTGGACAAGATCGGCGTGCATACCGATGGTGTGGGCACCACTCGGTTTGCCGGTGCCTTCGACATCACCCGTCCGCTGGACCCGGCCGCCGGCCAGGTCATCCAGGCGGTGATCAACAAGGGCTATGCCGACTTCACCGGCAAGGTGGCGCAGGCGCGTCACCAGTCGGTGGACGCCATCGACAAGGTCGCCCGTGGTCGCGTGTGGAGCGGGGCGCAGGCCAAGCAGCACGGCCTGGTGGATGCGTTTGGCGGCATGCAGGAGGCAGTGGCCGATGCGGCCGATCGGGCAAAGTTGAGCAAGGGCAAGTTCCGCGTGCGCTATGTCGAGAAGCCGGCCACGCCGTTCTCGCAGTTCATGAGCGGCTTTGCCGGCAGCCGTATGGGCGCCTGGATGCTGGGCGATTCGGCCATGGCACGCGCCATGCTGGCGCGCTCGCTGCCGGAAGTGGATACCCAGCTGCGCTTCGTCGAAGACGCCGTGCATGACAGCAAGGCCGGGGGCACGCCGGTGAAGTCGCTGGCGTATTGCTTCTGCGGGTTCTAACCCAGCACGTTTCAAGGTGATGCATCGACAACGCCGGCCTTGTGCCGGCGTTGTCGTTTCTACTGCGTGGCTGCGTCGATCGCCTTGCGTTGATCGTCTGCTGCCTGGTCAGTCGCCGCCTGCACCGCATGCGCCTTGTTCAACGGTTCCTGGATGTGGTCGCGCAAGGCGGTGGCCTGCGGCTCGGGCTTCTGATCGGTGGGCGCAGGTTGCGGTCGCTGACAGGCACCAAGCAGCAACGCCAGGCTGGCTGCAGGAATCCAATGCAGTTTCATCGTCGTGACCTCGCTTGGGGTGGCGGTATCCTAACGCTCGGGCCGCACGCAGGCGTCAATCACGTTGCAGCGGCCGTCTCCCGCGTTTTGAAAGAGGATCACCCACGTGACAACCCATCGTTGGCGGCTGGATGGACAGACCGCGCTCATCACCGGTGCCAGCGCCGGCATTGGCTTTGCCATCGCGCGCGAACTGCTCGGCTTCGGCGCGGATCTGCTGATGGTGGCGCGCGATGCCGATGCGTTGGCGCAGGCGCGCGACGAGCTCGCCGAAGAATTCCCCGAGCGTGAATTGCATGGGCTGGCCGCCGATGTGGCCGACGATGAAGAACGTCGCGCCATTCTGGACTGGGTGGAAGACCACGCCGATGGCCTGCACCTGCTGATCAACAATGCCGGCGGCAACATCACCCGCGCGGCGATCGACTACACCGAAGACCAGTGGCGCGGCATCTTCGAAACCAACGTGTTCGCGGCCTTCGAATTGTCGCGTTATGCGCACCCGTTGCTTGCCCGCCACGCGGCTTCGGCAATCGTCAACGTGGGCAGCGTCTCCGGCATCACCCATGTGCGCAGCGGCGCGCCGTACGGCATGACCAAGGCCGCGTTGCAGCAGATGACGCGCAATCTGGCGGTGGAATGGGCCGAGGACGGCATCCGCGTCAACGCAGTGGCGCCGTGGTACATCCGCACGCGTCGCACATCCGGGCCGCTGTCGGATCCGGATTACTACGAGCAGGTGATCGAACGCACCCCGATGCGCCGCATCGGCGAACCGGAAGAAGTTGCCGCGGCGGTCGGGTTTCTATGTCTGCCTGCGGCCAGTTACATCACTGGCGAATGCATCGCGGTGGATGGCGGATTCTTGCGGTACGGGTTTTAACCCGCCTGCGCGAGTCAGGGGGCCGCGAGGTTGCTCGCTTGCGCTGCTGGTCGGTGCACTGCCCATGCCATCTGGTGATCGCTGTAGGTTGCCAGTGGCTTTAAAACATCGGCCCAGCAAACGCAGCGCCGTTGAACTGACTGACCTGTGCGCTGGACCGCTGGTTGCAGCATCAAGGCGTGGTGGACGGATTCGCGCAGCGGCTTTCGTCCAGCACCCGGCGCATTTGATCGTAGCGCTGCTTGCGTTCGGCCGATTGCGCCTCGTCGGAGAAGCGCCAGGTCGCCTCGGCCTGCTCGGCGCGTTTGCGCCAGGCCTCGCACAGGCTCTGATCCGGTACCGGCGCGCAGCGATCGGTGACCACCTCACAGGCGCTGCCGCCGCCGGTGGCCGGCCCGCCCGCCAGGTTGGTGGTCTGCATCGGCAGGCAGCGTGTGGCCGGTTCGCGGTCTTCGGTGAAATAGCGTCCGTTGTCGTGCGCGGTGCATTCGAACAACGGCGGCGGTGGCAGTGTGGAGGTCGAGGTCGTGGCAGGTGGCGTCGGCGCAACCGGCGCTGGTGCGGCAACGGGTGCAGCAGCGGGCGCCTCGGTTTTCGGGGTGGCGCGCGGTTGTGCAGAGGGCGCTGTGCGCGCAGGCGATGCTGCGCTCGATCCGCCGGGCGCAAACGGCACGGCGGCCGGCGCAGTCATCACTTTCTTTTGCTGCTGCACGCCTTTCGGGCACGGCATGTTCTGCACCGTGAGCGCGCCGGTCGGATCGGTGCAGCGGTAGATGGTCACGTCCTGGGCGCTGGCAACCGACATCCATCCCATCAGCAACAACAGTAGACAGCGCCTCATGCGCCGCCGCAATCGCGCTGCAGGCGTGCGTCGATGCCGCGTTGTTCGCGGCTGAGGTCCTCGCGCTCGCTCTGCAAGGCGCTGTTGTAGCGCCGGATCAGCTCCCAGCGGCGGTCGGCCAGCCGCCCACAGACTTCCTGCTCCGGCAGGGCATGGCATTCGTCGCGGATCTGCACATTGCCGTACGGCACGATCACCGTGCCGCCGCCGTAGCCGCCGCCGTTGTAACCGCCCTGATAGCCGCCGCCTCCGAAGCTTGCGCTTCCGCGCAGGCTTCCACCCCGTCCGGAGCCACCTTGCACCGATACCGCCGGGCGTGGGCTCACCGAGATCGGTGGACGCTGGATGCCGCCGCCGTTGACCGGCGGGGCAATGCCATTGCCCACATAGGCGGGGCCCCAGGTCGGCACCCAGCGCGGATTGCCTTCCGGGCTGTCGCTTGTGTAGCGGTTGCCGTCTTCGGTGGTGCACTCGTACATCGGCTGTGGCGGCTGCACGGTAATGATGCGCACCTCGCGCGGCGGCTGCGTCGCGACGGCGGCAGGGGCGACGACGGCGCGTTCCGGTAGCGGCGGCGGATCCTGCGGGCGTTGCAGGTCCAGCACCTGCTGGCGCCCGCTGCTGCACGGCGCATCCTGCAGCGCCACGGTGCCGGTGCTACTGACGCAGCGGTAGATCCGCACGTTCGGATCGGGTTTGCTGGCGGTACTGGCCGCCGACGCAGGCAGCGCGGTGGCCAGCAACAGAAGGGTCAGGACGGTACGCATGACCGCAGTGTGCGCGTCTGTCCGGCTGTGTCAAAGGGGGAGCGGCTGAACTGGTTTGGGTCATGCAGGCGGGCGGATCAGCGACGCGGCAACCGCATAGGGCTTCGCGCCCCGCCGCACGCGCCATCTGGCCTGGGTCTACAACGCGCCCACTAGTTCAAACGCGCCCACTAGTTCACTCAGTCGCGCAGGATCTGCCCGCTGCGCGCATCGCGGATCTGGGTCGGCTGCGCCAGTGCGCCCACCTCGCCATCCACCACGCCATCGATGCTGACCAGCAGCGCCGGATCCAGTGATTGACGGCTGCGTGCGGGTGGCTCACCGGCCAGGTTGGCGCTGGTGGACACCAACGGGGCGCCCCAGGCTGCGCAGAGCGCGGCGACGACCGGATGCGCGCTGATGCGCACCGCCAGCCCGTCATGCGCGCCAGCGACCCAGCGCGGCGCCTGTGCGGTGACTGGCAGGATCCAGGTGTGCGGGCCCGGCCAGCTGACCAGCACCTCCTGCTTGCGCGCAGGCTCCAGTGCGTCGAAATCCACCCAGCCGTGCAAGATGTCCACGCTGGCGGCCACCACGATCACGCCCTTGTCGACAGGGCGCCGCTTGATCGCCAGCAGCCGTAGCACGGCCGCTTCCTGGCGCGGGTCGCAACCCAGTCCCCACACCGCTTCGGTGGGATAGGCGATCACGCCGCCCCGGGTCAGGGCAGCGACGGCGTTATCCACACTGAGCGCGGGGCTGGGTGCCGGTTGCATCGTGCGACTCAGCCTGCCGCCTTGCTCGCCACTTTCTTGACCACACGCTTGGCGGCCTTCTTGGCGGTAGCTTTCTTGGCCGGCGCCTTCTTGGCAGCTGTCTTGGTCGCAGCAGTCTTGGTGGCGGTCTTCTTGACTGCGGTCTTCTTCGGCGACGAATCCTTGACCGTATTCTTCTTCAGCGTGGCCTTCTTCGCACCGAAGCCCTTGCGCACCGGCTTGCCGGTGTCGGTCAGCAACTGCTGCACTTCTTCGAAGCTCAGCGACGCCGGTTCGCGATCCTTGGGAATCTTGCCGTTGAGCTTGCCGTCGCTGATGTACGGGCCGAAGCGGCCGTTGAGCACCTGGATGTCGCTGCCGTCGAATTCCTTGATCACCCGATTGCGCGCGATCTCTTCCTTCTCTTCGATCAGGAACACCGCGCGTTCCAGATCGATGGTGTACGGGTCGTCTTCCTTCTTCAGCGAGGCATACACGCTGCCACGGCGCGCAAACGGCCCGAACCGGCCGATGCCGACGCTGACGTCCTGGTCCTTGTCCTGGCCCAGCGCGCGCGGCATCTTGAACAGTTCCAGCGCGTCTTCGATGGAGATCGAAAAGATGCTCTGGCCCGGGCGCAACGAGGCGAATGTGGGCTTTTCTTCGTCTTCGACCGTGCCGATCTGCACCATCGGGCCGAAGCGGCCGATGCGCGCGCTGACTTCCTTGCCGCTGACCGGGTCCGCGCCCAGCACGCGCACGCTGCCGGCGTCGGTCTTGTCCAGCGAATCCTTTTTGTCTTCGACCAGTTCCTTGAACGGGCCCCAGAACTTCTCCATCAACGGAATCCACTCCGCTTCGCCACGCGAGACCGCATCCAGATCGTCTTCGAGCTTGGCGGTGAAGTCGTAATCCACGTAACGGGTGAAATGCCCGGACAGGAACTTGGATACCGCACGGCCCACGTCGGTGGGGCGGAAGCTGCGGCCCTCCATCTCCACGTACTTGCGGAACTGCAGGGTCTGGATGATCGAGGCGTAGGTGGACGGACGGCCGATGCCGTATTCCTCCAGCGTCTTGACCAGCGCCGCTTCGGTGAAGCGCGGCGGCGGTTGGGTGAAATGCTGATCGGTGACGATGCGGTCCAACGGGATGTTGTCGCCGGCCTTCATCGGCGGCAGCTTGCGGCTCTCGTCCTCGTCTTCGCTGCTCTTGGTGTCCTTGCCTTCTTCGTACACGGCCAGAAAGCCCGCAACCACCACGGTAGTGCCGCTGGCGCGGAACACATGCTCGCTGCCGGCCGACAGGTCGACGCTGACGGTGTTTAGCGTGGCCGGAATCATCTGGCAGGCGACTGCGCGCTTCCAGATCAATTCGTACAGACGGCGCTCGTCGTCGGACAGAAAGCGCGCGACCTGCGCCGGTGTGTGCAATGCCGAGGTCGGACGGATCGCCTCATGCGCTTCCTGCGCATTCTTGGATTTGGTGGTGTAGGTATTGGGCTGATCCGGCAACGACGCGGTGCCGAAATCGCGCGCGATCACGTCGCGGATTTCCGCCAACGCGTCCTGCGACAGATTCACCGAGTCGGTACGCATATAGCTGATCAGGCCGACCGAGCCTTCGTCGCCGAGCGCCACACCTTCGTACAACTTCTGCGCCACCTGCATGGTCTTGCGGGTGGTGAAACCGAGCTTGCGCGAGGCTTCCTGCTGCAGCGTGGAAGTGGTGAACGGCGGGGCGGGGCGGCGCTTGCGCTCCTTGCTGGCCACGTCGGTGACATGCAGCACGCCTTGCGCCGCCTTCTGGATACGCAGGCGCGCCGCTTCGGCAGTATCGCCGTCGGTGACGGTGAACTGCTCGAATTTCTGCCCGTCCAGCTTGATCAGACGTGCATTGAACGGCTGCGACGGATGCCGGCATTGCGCATCGATGGACCAGTATTCGCGCGCGATGAAGGCTTCGATCTCTTCTTCGCGCTCGACGATCATACGCAGCGCCGGCGACTGCACGCGGCCGGCCGACAGGCCGCGCTGCACCTTGCGCCACAGCACCGGCGACAGGTTGAAGCCGACCAGATAGTCGAGCGCGCGACGTGCCTGCTGCGCATCGACCAGGTCGGCGGCGATCGCGCGCGGCTTGAGCATCGCTTCCTTGATCGCACGCGGGGTGATCTCGGTGAACACCACCCGCTGCATCGGCTTGTCCTTGAGCAGGCCGCGCTCTTTCAGGATCTCGGCGATGTGCCAGCTGATCGCCTCGCCCTCGCGGTCCGGGTCGGTCGCCAGAAAGATGTCGTCGGCGGTCTTGGCCGCACGCGCAATGGCTTCGACATGCTTTTCGTTCTTTTCGATCAGGTCGTAACGCATCGCGAACCCATTGTCCGGATCGACCGCGCCTTCCTTGGGGACCAGGTCGCGCACGTGCCCATACGAGGCCAGGACGGTGAAGTCCTTGCCGAGGTATTTATTGATCGTCTTGGCCTTGGCGGGCGATTCGACGATGAGCAGGTGCTTGGGCATGGTGGTTAATTCTTTGGGCAGGGCCCGGGGGGCAGGTAGCGTGGCCTAATTGGCCGGTGGAGGGAAGCAGATCGCCTGTTTCCCACACGTCAACGCCCGGGATGGTAGCCCGGGCGTTCAGTTCTCATATTAGAAAGATCACGGCAGACGCCGCCGTGTCAAGCGGCTTCGGCCACGAACCCTCAGTTTTGGCTCATTCCGATCGCCGCAATCATGATCGCAGCGAAGATCACGCCAATCACCACTATCACCGCATAAATGGCCAGCACCACAATCGTGACTGTGTCCAGCCCCGTGGATTGCCGCTCCGGGTGATCGGTGAAGGCCCAGCGATCCACCACCAGGGTCTCGCACACTTTGTCGTGCGGGGCCTGCTTGCGCTGGGTCATGCCGGCCATGAACGCCGCCACGATCGCGCCGATGCCCAGGGTGAGCACGCTGATCAGCATGTAGGCCAGATAGCGCAACACGTTGCGCCAGAAACCGACCCGGCCGCCGTTGCTGTCGGCGCGCACCAGCTTGATGCCGCAGGCGAGCTTGCCCAGGCTGGCCTGGTGCCGGCTGGACTGCATCCAGGCGAAATACAGCGTCGGGATGGCCAGACCGATGCCATACGACACCACCATGATCGCGATGCCGAGCGCGCTACCGTCGTCCAGCGCCGAACCGGAATCGCCGCGGGTGGTTGCCAGCGCCACAACGAACACCAACGGGATCACGATCAGGTACACCGCGAAGGTGGTCACGAAGCTGTCCAGAATGCTGGCCGCCACGCGTCGCCACAGGCCGGCGTAGACAACCGGGGCATCCTGCAAAGCAACGCCTGCTGTGGGTGCGGCGGCTATGGAATCCCAGGCGCTGGGAATTGGCACGCCAGCGGGTGTCTGCGACGAGGCATCGGCGGGCGTCGCAGGCGCGTCCGGGGTCTTGGTCAGGGTCGGGCTTGAGGCCGCCGGGGGTGTCGCGGCCTCTGCCGGCGTGGTGGACCACGCTACCGGATCTGCCGATGCAGCGTGCTCGCTTGGCGGAATCTGCTGCTGATCGACTGCTGCAGGGTGATCGGCAAGGCCAGATTCGGTCTGCGCGAGCGAAGCGTCTACAGCGGAGCCGGAAAACGGCGCCGCTGCGGCGGGCGCGTTATCCACCGGTGCGCTGGTCGGGTAAACCGTCGCTTGCGGTTCACTGCCCGGAACGTCCACTGATGTATATCCGGTCGGCTCGGGGGGCGCTGGCACTGGTGTGTCGACGCCCAGTTCGGCCGCGACCTCGCGCAGCGCCACCCACTGCGGCAGACCTTCGCGCCAGACCAGGCTGGAGCGGTCGATGATGCCTTGCGACAGGCGCGCAACCAGCGTGTCGGTGTCGATCGGCCCCTGGCGTTCGCGCTGGGCGTCGGCGTAATACCACTGCGTCATTGATGTCCCCTTGGGTGAAACGATTGGCTAGAGCGTGAGATGCATTTGAGCTAACGCGCTCTAACCGCGGCAGTCCGGCGGAAGTTGGTTGTCGTCGATCTCGGAACTGCACTGCCAACTGCTCGCATCAGCGTCGAAATCCAGCCACAACGCCTTGCCATCGAGCTTGGCCGATTTCGGTGCATGCATCACCGCTTCGATGCCGCACTGGGTGGTGTCGAAACGGCCGACCCGCACGCTGGTCAGCACGTCGTTTGCATAATGCTCGGGCGCCTGGAAGCCGCTGTCGCCATTGACCGGACAACGGCCTTCCTGCGCGAGAAATTCGGCGATCTGCGGCTTTAATGGCGCCAACGCGGCCACTGCCTTGGCGACCTTGGTGCGTCCCACATAGTCCTGATAAGCCGGTAGCGCGATTGCAGCCAGAATGCCGATCACCGCCACCAGGACAAACATCCCCACCACCGCGCCCAGCACCAACGCCAACGACCATCCCGGCCCGTGGTTCGGCAGGCGATGCGCTGGCAGTACAGACACGTGGGCAGGCGACATGTGTGCCGCCGCCGATGGCAGTGGCGGAGGCTGCGCTGCAGCGCTCAAATCGGTGGAGATCGGCGGTCCGAGTTCATCGGCGCAGGCGGACAGCGGCACCCATTGGGTCAGGCCTTCGCGCCAGACCAGGGTATCCAGAGCAATTGCGCGATCACGATACAGGCCCAGCAAGGCCTCGCAGGCCACCGGGCCACGCCGATGGCGGTTGCCCTCGGCGTAATACCAACTGCTCATTCCCGTCCCCACGCACGCGCTTCCATCGCGGCTTCGACCCTCAGTGTACGGGTTCAGGCTCGTCGAGGAACATCTGCGTTTCCATCCAGGCATAGGCCGCTTCGGCGCCTGGCTGGTTGAACAGCACCATCAGCACCACCCACTTGAGGTCGTCCAGATCAAGCTCGTCCTGGTCCAGCGCCATTGCACGGTCCAGCACCAACTCGCGCTGATCGGCATCGAGAATGCGGTGTTGCTCCAGGAACATCAGAAACCCGCGGCAGTCCACATCGAGCTTGTCCAGCTCCGGGCCGTGGTAGATACGCACTGGCCCGTCGACGTGCGGGCGCGCAACGCTAGGCCGCTGCTCGGAGAGCGCGTCCAGCCAATCGAAGGCTTTACTGATTTCTGCAGGGCTGAAGCCAGCCTGGATCAGGCCATTCTGAAGCGAGTCACGGTCACGGACCAGGTCCGCGTCTTCGCTGAAGTAATGTTCGAACAGGTACAGCAGTACATCAAGAATGCTCTCTTTCATTGCCCCTCGGCCTGCGTCGCGCGACGCTGTGGAGGTGAAGAAACTAGGGATTGCGGGTATAGCGACCGTGCTCGGTGACCACGTCTCCCTCCAGTTCCATGATGAGCAGCATGGAGGACAGCGTGGCGGCCGTCAATCCGGTGCGTTCGACCAATGCATCCATAGGGGTTGGGTCGTGGCCAAGTGCCTGCCACAAGCGCTGGTAGTCCGGATCCGGGCGCGCGGTAGAGGCCTTGGGCGCCGTCCTGGCCTGATCAGTGGGGGCGGCCAGGCGCTGACGCAAGGCATCGGCCAACTCGCCCGAGAGCAGGCGCAGCCCGTCGATGATCTGGGCCGGCTCCTGGGCCAGGGTGGCGCCCTGACGAATCAGGTGATGGCAGCCGCGCGCGAGCGGATTGTGCAACGAGCCGGGCAGGGCGAACACTTCACGGCCTGCCTCGGCTGCCAGCCGCGCGGTGATCAACGCGCCCGAGCGCATGGCCGCTTCGACCACCAGCGTGCCCAATGCCAGCCCGGCGATGATCCGGTTGCGGGCCGGGAAGTGCCCCGCGGCCGCCGCTGTGCCAGGCAGATACTCGCTGACGACCGCGCCACGCGCGGCGATGCGATCGCGCAGCGACTGATGATGGGCGGGATAGGCCACATCGGTGCCGGTGCCGACCACCGCCACGGTGATGCCGTCGGCGCGGGCAAGCGCGGCCTCGTGGGCGATCGCATCCACGCCTGCCGCCATGCCGCTGACGATGCCCAGCCCGGCGCTCGCCAGACTGGAAGCGAATGCGCGGGTGTGCTCCCGCCCTCCGGCCGTGGCCGCACGGCTGCCGACCACCGCCACCGCTGGATGCCATAACGCGGTGGGGTCGCCGTCCACGAACAAGGCCAGCGGCGGATTGACCAGATGCCGCAGCAGCGCGGGATAGTCCGGATCCTGCCAGCCGATGAGGTGATGCCCGGGCTGCGCGCACCAGTGCAGCGCTGCGTCCAGCGCCTGCGTGTCGGGGACACGCAGCAGGGCCGATTGCAGCGCGTCGCAGCCGGCAGCGCGCCATGCATCGGAGCCGGCGGCAAGGATCTCGGCCGGCGAGGCGAACGTCGTCAGCAGCGTACGGCGCGGCGGGCTGCGGCCGCCGGCCAGCAGCAGGATCAACAACGCACGCAGGTCGGGAGCAATCAGGGCCATGCAGTCAGCGTAGGCCGCAAACGACGACGGCGCCCTCAGGCGCCGTCGCGTTACAGCATCGGATTTTGTCCCGCTTACTGCGCGTCTGGATGCTTGACGATGTAGCCCAGGCCGGTCGGCTTGACGCTTTCCATCACCAGCGCATAGCTGACCTTGTCGAAGGTGCGGAACACCATCGCGTGCGAGACGTATTCGTCGGGCAGGCCGACGGTGGAACCGGCCGGGCCGCTGAAATCGTCATCGGTCCGCGAAAAACGCGAGTGCTTGACGCGGTCGCTGACCGTACGGCCCTTGCGCCAGATCGAAAACACGGTGCCGTTGTTGATGCCCTCGCGCGCGCCACCGGAGATGGCGATCACGTCGCGGGTACCGCCGACGATGAAGGCATCGGAGATGGCGAGTACGCGCAACTCGGTCTGCGTGGCCTGTTCCGATGGCGGATGCGGAATGAACTGCAGATCGTAGGGCTGGGCTTCGACCGCGATGATGCGATCGCCCGCACGCACTTCACGGCCGCTGTCCTGCAACAGCAAGGTCGCCGCCTTGGAATTGCCGCCTGCCGCGCTGCGGGTAATGGTGCCGACGTTGACCTGCGCCAGTTCATACCCCAGAAACTCGCGGCGACTGCTCGGCGCGATGTAGTTCTTCCAGATGTTGCCGGAGCCGGCGACGCTATTGCCGGCCATATCCAGATCATCGTTGGGCTTGGGCAGGCTGAACTTCACGGTCGGGCGCACCACTGCAAAACGCTGCCCCGGCTGCGCGTCGTCCAGGCCGACCACATACGCCAACTGGCCAGTGGTGGCACGCGAACGACCGCCTTCCAGACCCACGACATACGGCAGGCCGTCGAAGTCGTCGGTGACGCGCAGGTTTTTGAGAAACGGCTCGACGTCCGACAGCGGAATCGCATTGATCGGCGCTTCCTGACGCGGGCCGGGCTGCACAGTGCCCTTGGCAACGCGATCCAGGTAGGCCAGGCTGATCACATCGCCCGGGTAGATCAGGTGCGGATTCTGAATTTGCGGATTGGCCTGCCAGATTTCCGGCCACAGCCACGGCTTTTGCAGAAAACGCCCAGCGATGTCCCAAAGGGTATCCCCCTTGCGGACCACGTAAGTCTCTGGATGTTCGCCCACCGCTTGCGCGGCAGCGTAGGTCGCGACGGTCAGCATCGCCGCAGCGACGACCGTACGAAGTCGGTTCAACATGAGTGCCTTCTTGCCTGATTCCCCAACAGGTCCGCGCACTATAGTCCAGAAACCCCGGAGCTACGCAAGCAGTGCGCTAGAATAGGAGCGTCTTGCCGGCGCCGCGCCGGTGTTCCCAGCACGGGTAACCCCATGGCTTTGCTCCCTATTCTCGAATTTCCCGACCCGCGGCTGCGCACCAAGGCCGTGCCGGTGGATGCTGCCGAGGTCACCAGCCCGGCATTTCAACGCTTGCTCGACGACATGTTCCAGACCATGTACGAGGCGCCCGGCATCGGCCTGGCCGCCAGTCAGGTGGATGTGCACAAGCGTTTCATGGTGATCGACGTCAGCGACGAGAAGAACCTGCCGCAGGTGTTCATCAACCCGCAAATCGTCAGCAAACAGGGCGAGCAGCTGTATCAGGAAGGCTGCCTGTCGGTGCCGGGCATCTATGCCGATGTCAGCCGTGCCGATGCGATCACGGTGCGCTATGTCGACCGCCACGGGCAGGCGCAGGAACTGAGCACCGAAGGCCTGCTGGCGGTGTGCATCCAGCATGAGATGGATCACCTGGACGGCAAGTTGTTTGTCGATTATCTGTCGCCGCTCAAGCGCGAGATGGTGCGCAAGAAACTGGCCAAGCAGCGCAAACACGTTGCCTGACGGCCGGGATTGGAGAGTCGGGATTGGGGATTGGAAACGCCGGTTCTCGGCCCGGTCGCCCGATCCTTTTTTACGAATCCCCAATCTCCACTTCCGAATCCCAGCCCCATGAAAATCATATTCGCCGGTACGCCGGATTTTGCCGTCGCCTCGTTGCGCGCGGCCGCGCAGCGACATGAAGTGGTGGCGGTCTATACCCAGCCGGATCGGCCTGCCGGCCGCGGCCGTGGGCTGACCGCCTCGCCGGTCAAGCTGGAAGCGATCGCGCGCGGCATCCCGGTGTTTCAGCCGCAGACGCTGCGCTCGCCCGAGGCCCTGGCGACGCTGCGCGCGCTCGATGCCGACCTGATGGTAGTGGTGGCTTACGGCTTGATCCTGCCCAAGGCAGTGCTGGCCGCGCCGACCTATGGCTGCTGGAACGTGCATGCCTCGTTGCTGCCGCGCTGGCGTGGCGCCGCGCCGATCCAGCGTGCCATCGAGGCCGGCGATACCGAAACCGGCGTGTGCCTGATGCAGATGGAAGCCGGTCTGGATACCGGCCCTGTGCTGCTGTCGCAACGTCTGGAGATCGGCGAGCAGGAAACCGGCGGGCAGCTGCATGACCGCCTCGCCGCGCTGGGTGCGCAGGTGCTGTCCGATGGACTGGGGTTGCTGCGTGCCGGCGTTCGCCCGGTGGCGCAACCTCAGCCGGCCGAGGGTGTGACCTACGCGCACAAGCTGGACAAGGCGCAGGCACGGCTGGACTGGGCGCAGCCGGCGCAGGAACTGGCGCGGCGCGTGCGTGCGTTCAATCCCTGGCCGGTGGCCGAGGCGATGCTGGCCGGTGAGCGTGTGCGCCTGCATGGCGCAGTGGCGCTGGAGCTGGCACATCGGCAGGCGCCGGGCACCCTGCTCGCTGCCAGCAAGCAGGGCATCGATATCGCCTGCGGTGAGGGTGCGTTGCGGGTACGCGTCTTGCAGCGCGAGGGCGGCAAGGCGATCACCGCCGCCGACTACCTCAACGCGCGCCGCGATCTGCCGGCGCTGACCTGATGTCGACGGAAGCCGCCACTGCCGGCGTTGCCTCGCGTCTGGCCGCAGCGCGGGTGCTGACGGCGGTGTTCGACCAGGGCCGCTCGCTCAAGGCCGAACTGGCCGCGAGCTTGCCCGGCCTGAGCGATCCACGCGACCGCGCGCTGGTGGAGGCGATCTGTTTTGCGGTGCTGCGGCGGCGCCCGGCGTACGACGTGGCGCTGCGGCAGTGGCTGGAACGCCCGTTGCCGCCGCGCGATGCCGAACTCAAAGCATTGCTGATGGCCGGCTTCGCCCAGCTCGACGTGCTGCAACTGCCTGCGCATGCGGCGTTGTCGGCCACCGTAGACGCGTGTCGTGCGCTGGGCCGGCCGCGTCAGGCCGGCATGGTCAACGCGATCCTGCGGCGTGCGCAGCGCGAAGGATTTCCGGCAGTGTCTGCCGATGCCGGTTGGCCGTCCTGGTTACGCAAGCAATTGCGCGCCGATTGGGGCGACCGCGCCGAAACCATTTTCGTAGCAAGCGCGCTGATGGCGCCGATGTGGCTGCGGGTGCATCGCGGGCGCACCGATCCGGCCGCGTATGTCGCGCGTCTGGCCGAACTGGGCATCGCTGCGGAAACCGATCCGGTGTTGCCGGATGCGGTGCGCTTGCACATTGCGCTGCCGGTGAGTCAATTGCCGGGCTTTGCCGAAGGCGAGGTCTCGGTGCAGGACGGCTCTGCACAGCAGGTGGCCGATGCACTGCCGTTGGCTTCATCGGCGCGCGTGCTTGATGCCTGCGCCGCGCCCGGTGGCAAGGCGGCGCACCTGCTGGAACGCTATCCCGGCTTGCAGCTCACCGCGCTGGATGTGGATGCGCGCCGGCTGGAACGCGTGCAGCAGACTTTGCAGCGCACCGTGCCGGGCGCTCAGGTGGCGCTGCAGGCGGCCGACGCCGCCGATCCTGCCGGCTGGTGGGACGAGCAGCCGTTCGATGCGGTGCTGCTGGATGCGCCGTGTTCGGCCACCGGTGTGGTGCGCCGTCAACCGGATGTGCTGCTGCATCGCCGCGCCGACGATATCGATGCGGTGTGCGCCTTGCAGGCACGCTTGCTCGATGCGACCTGGCGCACGCTGCGTCCGGGCGGGCAGTTGCTCTACACCACCTGTTCGTTACTGGCGCGCGAGAACCAGGCGCAGGTGGAGGCGTTTCTGCAGCAGACCCCGGATGCCCAGGCGCAGCCGTTGGGTGCGCAGTTTGGTCATGCGGCAGGGCCGGGGCGCCAGCGGTTTCCAGGCGAGCAGCACTGCGACGGATTTTTCTACGCGCTTTTGCTAAAAACCTCCTGATCGGGCGCCGAGTCGGCGCTCCCTCCTGTTTCCCACTGCCGCCGGCCATGCTCAAGACCCGTGCTTCCACCGATTTCTGGCTGCTGGCCATCACCGCTGTATTGGTCATCGGTGCCGGCCTGGGATTGCGTGACCCCTGGCCGGCGGACGAGCCGCGTTTTGCGCTGGTCGCCAAGCAGATGGTGCTGAGCGGCGACTGGCTGTTCCCGCATCGCGGCAACGAGCTGTACTCGGACAAGCCGCCGATGCTGATGTGGCTGCAGGCGCTGTTCTACACGCTGCTGGGCAATTGGCGGGTGGCGTTCCTGTTGCCGTCGCTGCTGGCAGCCCTGGGCACGCTGGCCTGCGTGTACGACCTGGGGCGGCGGCTGTGGACCCGGCGCGTCGGCCTGTATGCGGCCTGGATACTGCTGTTCACGTTGCACTTCACCTTCCAGGCCAAGAAGGCGCAGATCGACCCGCTGGTGGTGTTCTGGATCACCCTGGCCAATTACGGGCTGTTGCGCCATCTGCTGATGGGCCCGGCCTGGCGCTGGTGGACGCTGGGCTGGTTCGCCGCCGGGCTGGGCGTAATTACCAAAGGCGTCGGGGTGATCGCGTTGCTGATGCTGATCCCGGCCGGCATTGCGTCGGCGCGCGGTTGGCCGGGCGTACGCGTGCATGTGCGCGATCGGCGCTTCTGGCTGGGGCCGCTGTTCTTCTTTGTCGCGATCCTGCTGTGGTTCGTGCCGATGATGGTGACCGCGCTGACCGCAGGCCAGCCCGAATACCGCGTGTATCTCAACGACATCCTGCTGCGCCAGACCGCCAAGCGCTACGCCAGCTCCTGGGACCACGCGCAACCGGTCTGGTACCACTTGAAGGGCATGGCCACGATGTGGCTGCCGACCATTCTGCTGCTGCCATGGGCGATTCCGGCCTGGCGGCGCCGGCTCAAGCGCCGCGATGCGCGCTATCTGCTGCCGCTGGCGTGGTGGCTGTTGGTGCTGGTGTTCTTCACCATTCCCAGCGGCAAGCGCGATGTCTACATCCTGCCGGCGCTGCCGATGTTCTGCCTGGCGCTGGCGCCGTTGGCGGCGGGGCTGTTGCGCCGGGCCGGGGTGCAGCGCGTGTTATTCGGATTCGCGCTGCTGCTGACCGTGGTCTTCAGCGTGGGCGGGGTGGCGATGCTGATCGGGCATCCGGGCTTCGAGCAGAAGATCATGGACAGCCGCGGAGTCGGCAGCGAGGCGACCGACCCGCTCGGCTGGCTGTTGCTGGCGGTGGGGGTGTGGGGCGTGGCCAGCCTGCTGTTGCTGCGGGTGCGCGGCTCCGCGCTTGCGGTCGCATCGCTGCTGGGTGCGTGGTGGGTGGCGTTCGGGCTGGTCTGCTACCCGATCTTCAACGACTCCAGCTCGTCGGGCGCGGTGATGCGCGAAGCCGGGCGCCGGATCGGGGTGGATGCGCAGCTCGGGCTGGTGGCCTGGAAAGAGCAGAACCTGCTGATGGCCGACCGCCCCGCGCAGACCTTTGGCTTCAAGGTGCCATGGGAACAACAGCTGCAACGCGGGGTGACCTGGCAGGCAGAGCAGCCTGCGCAACGCTGGCTGTTGGTGCAGGAGACGGCGTTGCTGGCCTGCGTGGATCGCAGCCGCAGCCAATTGGTGGGGGTGGCCAACCGTCGTCGCTGGTGGCTGGTGCCGGCCGATGCGGTGCAGGGCAGTTGCGTAGCGAGCTCCAACGAGCGGGCGGTGGAAGCACAGGAGCAGGGCAACCTGGAGACCGAATGAGGGCGCCAAGCACGCCTCCCAGGCGCGATTTGCGCCGCGTCAATGCCGCCGCTGGCCGCTGTCTAGCGACGATTCATGCGGGGCATCGTTAGCTTGGCCGGCATTGCCGCTGCGTGTCGCCCGCTTTACCTCCCTTTCGCCACCGATGCTCGATGAATTCCTTGCCCACTCAACCCGCTTCGCTGTCGCAGACTGCCCCCATCGCATCGCGGGCAGGCGTGCGCATCGCCGAACTGGGCGTGTTCCTGATGACCGCGCTGGTGGTCAGCATGCCGAGCGGCCTGCTGCCGTTCGGCGTGTGCCTGCTGCTCGGTTCGCTGGTGGGTTGGCGCAACCTGCGTGCGGGCATCGTCACGCGCGATGGGTCGCTACGTGCGCTGGGCTGGCTGACGGCGGCGGTCATCGCGATGTCGCTGCTGTCGATCGCCCTGTTCGAACATGGGCTGCGCGACGTCGATAACCGCTCGCGCTTTCTGGTATTGCCGTGGGCTGCGTTGTGGGCGTACGCGCTGCAACCGCGCCAGGTCTGGTTGTGGCGCGGCGCACTGGCCGGCGTGTTCGCAGCCATGTTGATCGCCTTGTTGCAGGTGATGAACGGTGCCGACCGCGCGGAAGGCTTTACCAACGCGATTGTGTTCGCCGATATCACGCTGATGCTGCTGGTGGTGGCGGTGTTCTGTCGTCCGGTGGGCAACGTGCGCTGGCTGGTCGGCGCGGCCATCGCGGCGGTGGTGGTCATCGTGCTCAGTGGCAGCCGTGGTGTGTACCTGTCGTTGCTGGTGACACTCGGTGTGCTGATCTGGGGCGCGGCCTGGCATAGCCCGCGCATGCGTTTGCTGGCTTTCATCGGCAGCGGCGTGCTGGCGGTGGGCGTGATCGTCAGCGTGCCGGCCTTGACCGATCAAATGCGTCTGGGTGAATTGCAGAGAGACCTGCAACGCTACGAGGTCGGCGACAGCGATTCGTCTGCCGGCGCCCGCATCGAGCGGCTGCATGTGGCCTGGGATACCTTGCGCGCGCATCCGCTCACCGGCGTGGGCGTCGGGCGTTTCGACGATGCGATGCGCGAGTTGCCGGTGTGTGCCGGCGATACCCGGTTGCTGCGTTGTCATCTGGGTCACGCGCATAACGATCTGGCCGAATGGGGCGCCACGCAGGGCGTTCCGGGCCTGTTGTTGTTGATCGCGGTGTATGGCGTGCCGCTGTGGATCTTCGTGCGATTGCATCGGCGCAGCGGGCAGCGCCAGTTTCGCGGGCCGGCAGCGGCCGGCGTGATGATCGTGATCAGCTACGCACTGTGCGGGCTGACGCAATCGATGTTCGCGCATCAGGTCTCGGCGAGTTTCTACACGGCGATGGTCGGTGTGCTGGCTGGCCTGGCAGCGCGTCAGGCGCAGCAGGCTGCATCTCAGTCGCTGCGTTGATCGTCCGCGCGCGGCGGGTCCTGCACCGGTTGGTTGTGCTGTAGCAGCCACAACATGATGGTCTTCTGGCGCACGTAGTTGGCACGCACATAGGCGTAGATCAGCCCGTGCCAGCCATCGCGAAAACCGCCACGCAGCAGATAGCCGCGCCAGAAACGCCAGGCCGGCGCCAGCACCAGCTTGCTCCAGGTCGCGCGTTTGCCGCGTGCGTACTCGTGCTCGGCCATCATCTGCGCATAGCGCTGGGTCTTGGCCAGCTGCTGCGCCAGTGAGCGATACGGGTAATGGATCAGATCGCCGGGCAGGGTGACGACGGTTCCATCCACACTCGCCGCTTCGTGGATCTCGCGCTTGCCGCGCCAGCCGCCACGCCGGCGATCGAACAGGCGCAGCACACGATCCGGATAGGCATTGCCATGGCGCAGAAAGCGGCCGAAGTAATCCGATAGCCGTGCGAAGCGATAGCCGGCTGCCGCGGTGAAGCCCGCATCGCGCGCGGCGATGATCGAGCCGCGCAAGGCATCGCTGATGCGTTCGTCGGCATCCAGGCACAGCACCCAGTCGTGGCTGGCCTGTTCGACGCAATACGCTTTCTGGCTGCGATAGCCGTCGAAGTCGCGTTGCAACACGCGTGCGCCAAGCGCGGTGGACAGCGCCACGGTGGCGTCGGTGGAGCCGGAGTCCACCACCACGATCTCGTCGCAGAACGCCAGCGAGCTCAGACAGTCGCGTAGGCGATCGGCCTCGTTGAACGCGATAATGCAGGCGCTGATGCGCGGCCGTTCGTCGGGTGCGGTCAAAGAGGACATGTGATGGCCGAGTACCTGCTGTTCGCAACGGAGCGTTACGCGTTGCCTATTCTGGCGCCATTGGCGCAGGCATTACAGGCCCGCGGTCACTCCGTGTCGGCCTGGTTCGAGGGAGGTGCGCGTGGGCTGGCCTTGCCGGGTGTGCGCGAGGTCGGCCTGCGCGAGGCGCTGGCGCTGCGTCCGCGTGCGGTGTTCAGCGCAGCCAACTGGGTGCCGCCGTTTATCTCCGGCGCCAAGGTGCAGCTCTTCCATGGCTTCAACGTGCAAAAGCGCGAAGACAATCGCGGCCATTTCCGCGTGCGCGGTCTGTTCGATCTGTACTGCACGCAAGGTCCGGCCACCACGGCGCCGTTTCGTGCATTGGCCACGCGCGAAGGGCATTTTGCAGTGGTCGAAACTGGTTGGCCGAAGCTCGACCCGGTGTTCCGCGACGATGGCGGACGCAGCGCCGCATTGCGCGCTCCGGCCAACGGGCGGCCGGTGATCCTGTTCGGCTCCACGTTTACCGAGCGCTTGAGCGCTGCGCCTGCGCTCTATGCTGAGATCGCCGCCGATATCGCGCGCGGCGCGCATTATTGGCTGCTGACCTTGCACCCGAAGTGCGCGCCGGACCTGTTCGATCGTTATCGCGCGCTGGCCGGGCCGCATGCACGCTTTGTCGAACCCGAAGAAGTCATGGCAGCGCAGCGTGCGGCCGATGTGCTGGTCTCGGACACCTCATCGATCGTGTCCGAATTCGTGGTGCAGCTCAAACCGGTGGTGACCTTTCGCAACCGCGTGCCGCAGCCGCATATGCTGGACTTTCAGCAGCCCGAGCAGTTGCCGCAACAACTGGCGCGCGCGCTGGCGCCGGATGCGGCGCTGCGTAGCGCGCTGGCCAGCTATGCCGACGCGATCCATCCATATCGCGATGGGCAGTCGTCGGCGCGGGTGATCGCAGCGACCGAGGATTTCATCGCCGGCAAGCTCGGCCCGCTACGGCGCAAGCCGTTGGGTGCGCTGTGGCGAGCACTGCAGATTCGGCGCGAACTCGGGTATTGGGGGGCGGCGCAACGTTGATTGCTGGTGGTGCGCGATGCCAATGCCGATCAGTGATCGCTGATCCAATCACCAATCACCAGCGCAGCTTGCGCCGCGTCAACGCCGCACCGAGTTGCGCCTGCAGCTGCTGCGCCTGCGCCAACGGCACAAAGCGCAGGCGTAACGCCGGGCCGGTTGCGCTGGCGCCGGCGGTGTCCAGCCAGAGCGTGGCGGTGCCGGACAACCGATCCAGCGGCGAGCGTTGCAGTTGCAGCGCTTGTAGCTTGTCCAGTTCGGCCAGCCGCCACCAACGCTTCCACCAGCCACCGCGCACGGCCACATAGCGCGCATCCAGCGCATAGCCCATGCGTTGCACCTGGCGATATGCCTTGAACGCACTCCAGGGCAACCACAGCATCACCCAGGCCGCCTGACTGCCGAATTGCCAGGCCAGGCCGGCCATCAGCGGCAGCAGCAACAGCAACGTGGGCAGGCTCAGCCGCCACCAGCAATGCGTGGCGATCGACTGCCACTGCGCAGGCGGCCAGGCAGCACCGGGCAGCAGGCGCTGCAACAAGGCATCGCAGCGCTGCGGGTCGGCGATCGGTGCGAGTTCCTTCAACGCGCTGCCTTCGTTATCGCCAGTGCCGGCCACGGCAGTGTCCACGCGCAACTGGCGCCGGCCGAACAGGCGATGCAGGCGGCTTTCGTACAGCGTCCACGACTGGATCCGCCGCAACGCCACGCTGCTACGGACGCGCGTCAGCAGGCCGCGCTCCACGGTGAGACGGCGCTCGGATTCACTGAGATGAAAGCCATGGTATTGCGCCACCGCCAAGGCCACAGAGAGCGCGCGCATTGCGAGTAAGACCGCTAAAAAGCCGATCAGCACCAACGCGGCGGTGACTGCCGTGCCCGGATGGATCTGGCTGACATAGCGATACGCCAGCTCGCCATTGTGTTCGACGAAGTTGGACACCGTGCGGCGCGGAATCATCTGGTAGATCACACCGAAACTGGCTGCCACCACGACCATGCCGCGATTGGAAATCAGCCCCAGCCGGATCACTTCGCCCATCGGCAGGCGCAGCAACGTGTTGCTGTTGTTTTCGAGCTGCGGCGCGGCGGCATCGGTGTGGTGCGCGCGGCGACGGATCAGGTCTTCCAGCGCCAGTGCCTGATCCAACCGCAGCACGCGCATTTCCGCTTCGGGTTTGTGTCCACCGGCCGATTCCAGCCGCACTTCGGCCACGCCGGCCAGCCGGTGCAGCAGCGATTGATGCACCACCACGTTGTGGATACGCGCGAACGGGATGTCGCGCCGGCTGCGTTCCAGCAGGCCGCTGCGGATGGCCACGCCGTCGGTGCCGATGCGGTAGCGGTAGGTGAAGTAGCGCAGCACCGAAATCGCCACCAGCACCGCGATCACCACGCCGGTGGCGATGTGGTCGGCAAAATCGCGGCTGCCGTCGCGGCTGCCGAACAACACGAGCGCGGCCAGCGGAATCAGGAATTGGCGGATCTGCTGCAGCAGCACGAACATCCACGACAGCGGATGCAGGCGCTGCTCAGCGTCGCCGGGATGTTCGATCGCGCTCACAGCGCGTCGTCGTCGTGATCGAGCTGGCGCGCGAGGCGGTCGCGCAGCCGCTCGGCATCGTCCTGATCCAGGCCGGACAATGCCACTGCATTGAGCCGGCTGCCGGCGGTGTGCACCACCAGTGTGGTCAGGCGCGTGGCGCGCTCGATCGGGCCGCGGCGCAGATCCACATGCTGCACGCGCGAGATCGGAATCCGCGTATCGCTTTGCCACAGGTGCCCGCGTTGCAGCGCCAGGCCGTGGTGGTCGAGTTTCCAGTGGGTGAGCCGATGCCGTTTGACCGCAAACCAGGCCCCCAGGGCGGCGGCGATCAGGGTCACGCCCAGCACCACGGGCCAGTAGTGCCAGAGGTGCAGGACCGTGGCCGTGACGCCGGCCGCGATCAGGCCCGCGCCGCCGCCGCCCAAGGCGCCGTTCACCCCGGCCACATAAGCACCACGCTGCGGTAGCGGCTGCCACTGCGCGTGGTCCACAGCCGGTATCTCTGCCGGAGCAGGTGGAACGATGACATCGGGGTGCGGCGGTGGAGCGTCGTGCACAAGGCTGGCCTGCAGAAGCGGTGCGCAAGCATAGCCGGGCGCCGAGGGCGGGCGCATCCGGCGCAGGCCGCGCTTACTGCGCGGCCAGAATCAGCGCATCCACATCCAGCGCGTGGCCGGCACGGGCGGCCTTGGTGCGCAGGTACTGCTCGTTTTCGGGAGTGATGTCGCCGGTCACCGGGATGCGGTCTTCGACGCCGATGCCGGCCGCGCGCAGGCGTTCGGCCTTGGCGGGGTTGTTGGTCAACAGCCGGATCCGGCCGATGCCCAGGCCGCGCAGCATTGCCACCGCGCTGCCGTAGCGACGCTCGTCCGGGCCGAAGCCCAGCTGCGCATCGGCATCGATGGTGTCCAGGCCGGCATGTTGGTAGCCGTAAGCGCGCATCTTGGCGGCGATGCCGGTGCCGCGGCCTTCCTGATCCAGATACAGCAGCACGCCGCCGCCGAGGTCTTTCAGCTTGGCCAGACCATGCCGCAGCTGGTCGCCGCAATCGCATTTGAGCGAGCCGAACAGATCGCCGGTGAGGCAGGAGGAATGCACGCGTACCGGCACCGCGGCTGAGAAGTCGGGCTGGCCGACCACGATCGCCACCTGGTCGCGTTGCGCCACGCCGCCGCGAAACACCACGAATTCGCTCATGCCCAGGCCGCGCAGCGGTACCGGCGTGCGCGTCACCAGCTCGTAGCCAGCTGCGGCGGATTTGGCGCAGCCGGTGGCCAGATCGTCCAACGCCAGCGATTGGCAGCCGGCAAAGGCGGCATGGTCGTCCGCATCGCGCAGGTCTACCGCCAACATCGCCGGTAGCAGCAGTCCCAGCCGCGCGATCTCCACCGCGCCTGCATCCAGTGCATCGCCGGGCGCCCACTGCGTCGGCACCGGGGTGTCGCGCAGGTAGGCCAGCGCGGCAAGCTGGTCGTAGCTGTGTTCGACCAAGGCCACGCGCGCGCCCTGCGGCGCACTCAGGTCCAGGACCTGGGCGCGTGTCGGCGTTACGAACAGATAGTGGCGGCCTTGCGCCGCACGTGCGAACGCCGCGTACGACTGCGCCGTGCTGCTGTCCAGCGCCAGTACTGCGCGCGCCTGTCCGCTTGCCGCAGTGAGCAGCACCGGACGACCGGACCGCAGTTCGGAGGCGGCGCGCTCACAGCGGATCGCCGCCGGATCACCGAAGACGTGTGCGCTGGGGGAGGGGACGGGGCTGCTCATGCACGACTCCAGATGGGGATTGCCACGGCCGCTTCAAGGCGGACGCCGCCGCAGCCACTGCGTGGTCGCGTGACGCCATTGTCGCGTGGTTCGCAACGCCCGGTCGCCACGGCGCGGTGGAACGCTGCATCCAGCGGCTGCAGACTGGGTGGCGCAGCAGGCGCCGATTGGTTGCATGCCGGTCGCGTTGTTCATCGCCCGGCAATGCTTTTTAATCCCAAGACCCTCTGCCCGCCTAGGACCCCATGTCTCTTATCGACTGCAGCGAAGCCCGCCACGCCAGCGCCATCCTGGACATCTTCAACGATGCCATCGCCAACTCGACCGCGCTGTACGACTACAAGCCGCGGCCGCCGGAGAGCATGGTCGGCTGGTTTGCGACCAAGCGGGCGGGCGGCTTTCCGGTGATTGGTGTGGAAGACGCCGACGGCACGTTGATGGGCTTTGCCAGCTACGGCACCTTTCGCGCCTGGCCGGCGTTCAAGTACAGCGTGGAGCATTCGATCTACGTGGACCGCGACCATCGCGGCAAGGGGCTGGGGCGCACGCTGCTGCAGGCCTTGATCGCCGCGGCGCAGGAGCGTGGTGTGCATGTACTGGTCGGCGGCATCGATGCCAGCAATCAGGCCAGCATCGCCTTGCACGAACAATTCGGCTTCACCCACGCCGGCACCGTGCGCGAGGCAGGCTTCAAGTTCGGGCGTTGGCTGGATCTGGCGTTCTATCAGCGCATTCTGGCCACGCCGGCCGATCCACACGACGATTGAATGGTCGTGCCTGGCGCCGACACGGCGTGCCGCGCTCTGTTCTCACCCTTGTTTGAGCTGGGCTGAGCGGTCGGGCGATGTAGCGAGCCACTGCGGCGCGGCGTCACCCAGTGGCTGTCTGCGATGGAGGCGATCGGAATGCGCTGCGTGTCAACGCAGTGTTGCACGGTATCTGTTGCACAGGATCTGCAGCCAGGAGCGGCTAGCAAAACGTAGCCGTGCCGTCGGTGTGCTGGCCAATCTAGTGCGGATGCCGCTCGGTCGCATACGGATTGGCCTCGCCGCTGCCTGGCGGGCGCAGCGTGTAGCGCTTGTAGGTCCACTGGTATTGCGCCGGGTCGCGCCGGGCGATCTGTTCGATGCCCGCATTGAGCGCGCTGGCCGCGCGCACCGGGTCTGCATCGGCCACCGCCGGGTCGGACGGCTGCACATGCAGCGCGAACTGCAGATCGCCACCGGCGCGTTCGCACCAGCTGTACAGCACGATCGCGCCGGTACGTTCGGCAAGCCGGTTGACCAGGGTCATGGTCAAGGCCGGAATGCCGAAGAACGGTGCAAAGACGCCATCGCCCATCTTCGGCTGCTGATCGGGCAGGATGCCGACCGCGCCGCCGTCCTTGAGCACCTTGAACAACTGCCGCACCGCCGGGCCTTCGGCACGCACCTGGCGCACGTTGTCGCCGCCGCGGGCCAGCTGCAGGAATCCGTCCACCGTGTCCGACTCCGGTGGCCGATACACGATCGCAATCGGCCCGCGTTCGGACAGCCACTGGTTGAGCAGTTCCCAGTTGCCGAAGTGCGGCGCGGCAACAATCACCCCGCGTCCGGAGGCCAGCGCTGCGTCGTAGAGCTCCTGGCCATTGCGTTGCAGGCGCGCCAGGTTTTCGGCCGGCGGGCGGGTCCAGGTGCGCAGCACTTCCAGCGTCTGCCGGGCGGTCGAACGCAGCACTTGCGCATGCAGCTGCGCGCGCTGGCCGGCATCCAGTTCCGGGTACGCCAACTCCAGGTTGCGGCGTGCCACGCGGCTCTCGCGCGCATCGAGTTTGCGCCAGCTCCAGGCCAGCGTATCGGCCACACGTTTGAGCAGCGGCCACGGCAAGCGGCCCACGGTGGCGGCGGTGGCGTAGAGCAGGCGAGCGCGAGCATCAGGTTTCATCGACGTAATTCTAAACAGCGCGGCCGCCCAAGACCCGCGCGTGACAGTACGGGCCGTGCTGGGCATGCTGCGCGACACAGTTTGCTCAACCACAATGCCCATGCTTGCACTGATCCAACGCGTCACCCGGGCCTGCGTCACTGTCGATGCGGAGCGCGTCGGTCAGATCGGTCCCGGGCTGTTGGCCCTGGTCGGGGTCGAACCCGGCGACAGCGATGCGCAGATCCGGCGCCTGGCCGAACGCCTGCTCGGCTATCGCGTCTTCGCCGACGACGCCGGCAAGATGAACCGCTCACTCACCGATACCGCGGGCGGGCTGCTGCTGGTCAGCCAGTTCACCCTGGTTGCCGACACCAGTTCCGGCACCCGCCCAGGCTTCAGTACGGCCGCACCGCCGCTGGAGGCTGAACGGGCGTTCAATCAATTGGTGGCGATCTGCCGCGAAAAACATCGCGGCGGGGTGGAAACCGGGCGTTTCGGTGCCCATATGGTTGTCGACCTGGTCAACGATGGCCCGGTGACCTTCCTTCTCAGGCCCTAGCCAGCGCTACACCAGCGGTCTCGTCTTGAATCCGGCAGACGGGGCTTCACGCTGGTATAATGCTAGGTCCTCTTTCCAATCTCAAAGCCGGTGGCGCGAGCATCCATGGCCAACGAACGTCCTGCCCAGCAATCCGACATCAAGCTACTGATCAGCAAGGGCCTGGAACAGGGCTATCTGACCTACGCCGAAGTCAATGACCATCTGCCCGACGACCTGGTCGACCCGGAGCAGATCGAAGACATCATCAGCATGATCAACGGCATGGGCATCGATGTCCATGAAGTTGCGCCCGATGCTGAAACCCTGTTGCTCAACGATGGCAACACCGGCAACCGCGAGGTTGACGATACCGCAGCCGAAGAAGCCGCCGCCGCTCTGACCGCGCTCGACACCGAAGGTGGCCGTACCACCGACCCGGTGCGCATGTACATGCGCGAAATGGGCACGGTCGAGCTGCTGACCCGCGAAGGCGAAATCGCCATCGCCAAGCGCATCGAAGAAGGCCTGAGCCAGGTCCAGGCAGCATTGGGCGTGTTCCCGCTGTCGACCGAGATGCTGCTGGCCGATTACGAAGCGCACAAGGAAGGCAAGAAGCGTCTGGCCGAGATCGTGGTCGGTTTCAACGACCTGATCGAAGAAGCCGATGCCGCCGCCGCGGCGCTGGCCGCCGCTGGCCCGGTTGCCGTTTCCGAAGACGATGCTGCGGACGATGACGACGCCGAAGACGGCGACGACGACGCTGCCGAAGAAGAGGCCGGCCCGACCGGTCCGGACCCGGTGGAAGTGGCCACGCGCATGGAGAACCTGGCCAACGAATACGCCAAGTTCAAGAAGATCTATGCCAAGAACGGCGCCGAGCACAAGCTGGTGGTCAAGGCGCGCGAAGACATGGCCGCCATCTTCACCACGCTCAAGCTGCCGCTGCCGCTGACCGACGCGCTGGTCACCCAGCTGCGTGGCGTGGTCAACGGCATCAAGGACCACGAGCGCAAGGTGCTGCACCTGGCCACCGCCGTGGCACGCATGCCGCGCAAGGACTTCATCCGTTCCTGGGAAGGCAATCAGACCAACCTGGAATGGGTGGAAGACGCGCTCAAGCGCAAGCAGAAGTGGTCCTCGGCGCTGCGCGACGTCAAGGACCAGATCGTCTCCGAGCAGCAGGGCTCGATCGAGATGGAGAAGGCCAACTACCTGACCCTGGGCGAGATCAAGGAGATCAGTCGCGCGATGGCCTATGGCGAAGCCAAGGCACGCAAGGCCAAGAAGGAAATGGTCGAGGCCAACCTGCGTCTGGTCATCTCGATTGCCAAGAAGTACACCAACCGCGGCCTGCAGTTCCTCGACCTGATCCAGGAAGGCAACATCGGCCTGATGAAGGCGGTGGACAAGTTCGAATACCGTCGCGGTTACAAGTTCTCGACGTATGCAACGTGGTGGATCCGTCAGGCCATCACCCGTTCGATCGCCGATCAGGCGCGCACCATCCGTATTCCGGTGCACATGATCGAAACGATCAACAAGTTGAACCGCATTTCCCGTCAGATGCTCCAGCAGTTCGGCCGCGAGGCCACGCCGGAGGAACTGGCCAAGGAAATGGACATGCCCGAGGACAAGATCCGCAAGGTGATGAAAATCGCCAAGGAGCCGATCTCGATGGAAACCCCGATCGGCGACGACGAGGATTCGCATCTGGGCGACTTCATCGAGGACACCAATGTGGAGTCCCCGATCGACAACACCACCAACATCAATCTCTCCGAGACGGTGCGTGATGTGTTGGCCGGCCTCACCCCGCGCGAAGCCAAGGTGTTGCGGATGCGCTTCGGTATCGACATGAATACCGATCACACGCTGGAAGAAGTCGGCAAGCAGTTCGACGTCACCCGCGAGCGGATTCGTCAGATAGAGGCCAAGGCGTTGCGCAAACTGCGTCACCCGAGCCGTTCGGAGCAGCTGCGCTCGTTCCTTGATATCGACTGATATCAGGGCGATGCCAGCGTAGCGATCACAACAGCCCCGCAATCGCGGGGCTGTTGCGTTATGGGTCCGTAGTAGGCGATGGCTGCTCAGTAGGGCTGTGTTGTGTGTCCAGGCTGCCAAGCATTGCAACGGTGCTAGCGCATTCACGCATCGGCGACGAAGCCGCACGGCGCCGCAACATGAAATCGGCGTTTCTCCAAAGCTCACGTGGTGTTCTAACCGTGCCTTCTAAGTTGACGGACGCACGCACACGAGACCGCCTTATGAGCAGGCAAAGCCGCTTTGAAACCACCACGTACCGCGATCACGAAATCCGCGTACGCGTCGAGCGCGCTGCGCCCGATGCCAACTGGACGGTGCAGGTCGATGTGTATGCGCTTGGCGGCCAACGCCAGCCACGCATCGACGACCAGGGGCCTGGTTGGGAGACGTATCAGGACGCTATTGCGCATGGGTTTCAAGCGGGGCGGAAGTTGATCGATGCGCAGTTTGAGATGGCGTAGTGGCCGGGTTGAGGATTGGGGATCAGTGATTCGGAATTGCTGAGGTGTATGTCGCTAGATCATTCATCCTCGAATAGTGCGGCAGGACAGATTGATCGCGTACACCTTTAAAGCCTGGCTCACGCCGGGCTTTCCTGTATCTGCATGCGCAAACACAGGTAGGTGCGGCCACTCGTCCTCATTGACACCTGATACAGCAGACAGCGACGCGCGCGGACAGGTAAACTTTCGCGTCAGCTGGACGGTCCGACATGCCCTGCATCTCGCCACCCACCCTGCCGGGCCTATAGCTCAACGGTTAGAGCAGAGGACTCATAATCCTTTGGTTCCAGGTTCGAATCCTGGTGGGCCCACCAATAAAAAAGGCACTTGACGCGAGTCGAAGTGCCTTTTTCGTTGCCTTGGAAAAAATTGTTGGAAAATTAGCCGCGCTTTGGCAGTTTTATCATCGGCAGCGCATGGTCATAGCTGCCTAGCGTTGCCGGTGTCACGTGCCCCGCAGTGTTTGTTGCCCGCGTTGTCCACTGTTTGTGGACGCGCTCGCGCAGGTCGATTGCGAGTTGCCGGCGATCACGCGCGCCGCCAGGTCAGGGGACGACTCGTTAATGGAATAGATCGCCACACGCTGTGCAGCCTGACGCAGGATCATGCCGATGCGCGCTGCGATATTCCCTTTGAGGCGAATTCGCAGAGCGCAGCGCCAGCCGCCGGCGGATGCATCGAAGAGGTGGATGCTTGTGCTTCAGGTTGCGGCCGCATAGTTGGTGTAACCCTCCGCACCACCGCCGTAGTAAGTGTCGCGATCCGGAGACGCGAGCGAGGTCCCTGTCTGCAGGCGTGCCACGAGGTCCGGGTTTGCAATGAAGGGCTGGCCGAACGTGGCCAGGTCGATCACTGCCTGATCGATTAACCGAGTTGCGCGTTCCAGGTTCAATTTTCCCGCAAGGATCACGGTGCCGCCGTAGGTGCGCTTGAACGCTGCGAGGAATGTTTCGCTCATGTCCGGGGAGCCGTCTGCGTGGTTGTCGTTTAGATGCACATACGCCAGCTCACGCTTGGCCAGCTCTTTGGCCAGGTACAGGTAGCTGGCCTCGCTCTCGGCATACGCGGGCATGTCGAATTGGCGGTTGTTCGGTGCAAGGCGAATACCCACCTTGCGGGAGCCGATGCGCGCTGCCACTGCATCCACGGTCTCGAGAATGAGCCGCGCCCGGTTCTGCAGCGAACCACCGTAGGCGTCGACACGGTCGTTGGTGATCGGGTTGAGGAACTGCTCGAAGAGGTAGCCATTGGCGGCGTGGATCTCGATGCCGTCGAAGCCTGCGTCGATCGCGCGTTGGGCCGCCTGCTCGAAATCCCGGACGATGCCTGGCACCTCTTCGGTCTCGAGCGCACGCGCCGGGCTGGGCTCAGCTGTCCCGCGCGTTCCGTCCTCGCGGTAGATAAATGCATAGCTCTTGGAGCTGGATGCAACCGGGCGCGTGCTCGCGCTCACCGGATCGGCGCCGTCGGGCTGCAGCGAGGTATGCGACATGCGGCCCACATGCCACAGCTGGGCGAAGATCTTGCCCTGCTTGGCATGCACTGCATCGATCACCACTTTCCAGCCGGCGACCTGCTCCTGCGACCAGATGCCGGGCACATCAATGTAGCCCTGGCCTTGCTGCGAGACGGGAGTGCCCTCGCTGACAATCAGGCCTGCGCTCGCGCGTTGGGCGTAATAGGTTGCCGTCAATGCATTCGCCACGCATCCCGGATTGCGGGCGCGGGTCATCGGTGCCATGACGATGCGGTTGCTCAGCTGGGTGCCGCCGAGATCGAAGAGTTGGAAGATCTTTGATGTCATGGAGAAGGGCTATTTGGTGGGGACAGGCTAAAGAAGGTAAGGTTGACTTCGATGCACATAAAGGTGCTGAGAGTCCCAGCATTGGGGACATCAATTCCCCAAAGGATTTCCGATGCTCCCTGTCGAGACACTCAATGGGTTGGTCACCTTCGTCACCGCGGCACGTTCCAGGACGTTTACCAAGGCGGCCGAGTCGCTGGGGATCTCGCGCTCGGCGGTAGGCAAGGCGATCGCCCGCCTGGAAGCGCGGCTGGGCGTGCGCCTGTTCCATCGCACCACGCGCCGAATCGCGCTCACTGCTGATGGCGAATCCTATTTCGCGACATGCGCTGCTGCGTTGGAAGAGATCGCCAGCGCAGAAGCCGGCCTGGCCTCTCAGTCGTCACTGCCTACCGGCCGGCTGCGCGTGGACATGCCGTCGTCTTTCGGCCGCCACGTCATGTTGCCGATCCTGCTCCGCATCGGTGCAGCGCACCCCGATCTTCACTACACGCTTTCCTTCAACGACCATTTGATCGATCCGGCTCAGGAAGGCATCGACCTGACGATTCGGTTTGGCGGCGTTGAAAGCTCCGGCGGCCTGGTTGCGCGCAAACTGGGGCGGCAGCGACTGGTGTTATGCGCATCACCTGCGTATCTCGCTGCACACGGAACGCCTCGCACGATCAACGAGCTGCAGGCGCATCGCAGCATCGTCGGCTTCCGCAATGGCCAGCCTGTTGGCTGGCGGTTTGGCGACAAGGTGACCGCCGGCGATTTTGTGCCCCAAGGAACGCACCAGTTGAATGACGGAGATGCTGTCATCGACGCTGCGATCGCAGGTCTGGGCATCTGCCAAATGCCGATCTCGCTGGTGCGCCCGCACATCCAGTCGGGCAGGCTGCAGCTCGTCCTGGAAGAGTGCACGGCCTATTGCATCGAAATCTTCGCGCTCTGGCCGCGCACGCGCCACTTGCGCCCGAAGGTGCGCTACGTGGTGGACGAGCTAGTGCGGCTTTCCGCTATCGGCACTTTCGACTAAAAAGTCAGACAATGCGCGCTGCCGCTACCATCGATACCGGTAATCAGGTCCGGCGGCTTGAGTCATTCACTGCGAAAGTTGACCCTGAGAGACAGGCGCAGCGAGGCAAGCGGGCTCTCAAATAAATCTAGCTCTGTCATCCCGCAGCGAACGCCATCCCGGCGTTCTGCGGCGCACGGGTTGAAGTGCTGCCTGCCTATTGGGTCTGGGCGTGCCAGAACCCCATGAGCTGCGTAATGGCAGCATCCATCGCCTTGAAGCTCATGCCGTCCCTGGCGAGTGTGGATAGCCCAAGCAGGAAGCTGTCGAACACGCAGGTCAGTGCAGCGGGGTCGGCATCCGGCCCGAGTTCTCCGTTGACGATGGCGCGTTCCACGCAGGCGCGGATGCCGGCGCGTGTGCGGGCACGCGAGCGCGTCAGTGGGGTGCAGAGCGCAGAGAGTTCCGGTGATGGTGCACTCATCACTCCCAATGTGACCATGCAGCCCTTTGGGTGGCCGCGCTCGCACTGCATCTTGGCTGAGCGGCGCAGTGCAAGCTCCACCGCCTGCTTTGGAGAAAGCGAGGTGTCCCACAAGCAGTGGGTCACCTTCGCGTAGCTCGCCAGGTAGCGTTCCATGCATTCCTTGAAGAGTGCCTCCTTGGAGCCGAACGCTGCGTAGAAGCTGGGCGCGGTGATGCCGCCGCCAATCGCCGCCTTGAGTTGGGTCAACGAGGTGGATTCGTAGCCCTGTTCCCAGAACAGGTGAAGCGCTTGCTCAACCGCGGTGTCGCGGTCGAAGCTGCGTGGCCTTCCCATCTGTGCCATTGCACTCTCCGATACCTAAATACAGACTAGTCGATACATATGTCGTTGACAACATGGTCGCTTCGTAATATACATACCGAGCGATACATATATGTTTCTTTCGATAGCAGGCACGGACAGGCTGTTCGGTAGGTGGCCTGTTTCTTTTGGCCTATATATGTACCGATCGATACGGATCGGTGTGACCTGACCCGAAACTTATCTCAACCAAGGACAGCATGTGACCTCTCCAAACACATCAACGGCCAGTGCAATCCCCGCGCCGTTACCCATCGCCGCCCTGTTGGCGCTGGCGATGACCGGTTTCATCTGCATCGTGACCGAAACCCTTCCTGCAGGATTGTTGCCGCACATGTCCGCAGGCCTTGGCATCACTCCCGCACTGGCTGGGCAGACGGTGACCGCTTATGCGTTGGGTTCGGTGGTGGCTGCAATCCCGCTGACCATTGCGACCCAGCAGTGGAGGCGGCGTAACGTGCTGCTGCTAACCATTGTCGGCTTCCTGGTGTTCAACTCCATCACTGCACTCTCAACCAACTACAGCCTGACCTTGGTGGCGCGTTTGTTTGCTGGCGCAGCCGCAGGCCTGGCCTGGAGCCTGCTGGCCGGTTACGCCCGGCGCATGGTGCAGCCGGAACAGCAAGGCAGGGCCATGGCGATTGCGATGGTGGGCACACCGATTGCGCTCTCCCTGGGCGTGCCGCTGGGTACCTGGATGGGCGGCATGCTGGGCTGGCGGAGTGCGTTTGCCGCGATGTCGGTTCTGACAGTCGTTTTGATCGTCTGGGTGCTGGTGAAAGTGCCCGATTATCCCGGCCAATCGGCAGCGCAGCGTGTGCCGCTGTGCAAGGTGCTTGGCACTCCTGGCGTGCGTCCCGTGCTCGCCACCGTGATGGCGTGGATGTTGGCCCACAACATCCTCTACACCTATGTGGCGCCGTTCGCCGCACACGCGGGGCTGGGCCATCGTGTGGACGTGCTGCTGTTGGTCTTCGGCGCAGCCGCACTGGTTGGTATCGGCGTGGCGGCAAAGCTGGTGGAGCATCACCTGCGTCGCACCGTATTGATCTCGCTGGCGACGTTCTTCGCACTCTCTGTGGTGCTGGCGCTACTGCAGGACATGCAGCCCGTCGTTTACGTGTGTGTGGCGGTGTGGGGTCTGACGTTCGGTGGAGCCGCGACGCTGCTGCAGACTGCACTTGCCGATAGCGCAGGAGAGGGTGCCGATGTTGCGCTGTCGCTCAATGTCGTTGCCTGGAACAGTGTCATCGCCGGTGGTGGTGTGGTGGGCGGCGTGCTGCTGGACCAATGGGGCGCGCAGACCTTTCCGGCGGCCATGGCCCTGTTGCTGGCGGTTGGATTTTGCATTGCATGGCGCGCTCGAAGTCACGGGTTTGCTGCGGGCACACGCGCGCCAGTCGTCGGCCATTAGCCTGTTAGCCGTGGCAGTAAATGACGGGTCAGCGACATTGCCGACAGCAGGTTGTGGCGGAAGAATCAGCGGACATCTCCTTTGCGGCATCGCCATGGCCCCCCTTACGTTTCACCGCGTTATCCGTTGCGCTGCCTGGGCCGCGTGCATGATCCTTGCCGGGTGTGCCGAGCCGGCGGCGCGGTCTGCACTGCCGGCGCGCGGCGCCCCGGATATCGCTGCAACGGCACAGGCGACGCTGCCGCCCTACCGTGCTCGCAAGGCGCGCGCCCGCCCGGTGATTGCGGTGGTGGCAAACAATGCCGGTGTGGAAGTCAGTGACTTTCTGGTGCCCTTCGCGATTCTCTCGCGTGCCGGCACCATGGACGTCGTCGCTGTCACCCTCGATGAGGGGCCACTGGCAACTTTCACCGACCTTGGCAGCCCCGGTTTCAAGATTGCGACAGACACAACCGTGGCCCAGTTCGATGCCGCGCAGCCCGAAGGCGCCGACTACGTCATCGTGGCCGCTCAGGCTGCCGAACCGCGACTGCTTGCATGGTTGAAACAGCAATCTGCGCACGGCGCGACCATCGTCACCATCTGCAACGGGGCACTCATCGCCGCACAGATGGGCGTGTTCGATGGTCGCCGCGCCACGGCGCATTGGTCGACCAGCGCCAGCCGCGCGGAGACATTTCCCGCCATCCGCTGGACGCCGAATCGGCGTTATGTCGCGGATGGAACGTGGATCTCTACTGCGGGCGTGAGCGCCGCGATCCCGGCATCGATCGCGTTGGTTGAGGCCATCAGCGGGCAGGCGAAGGCGCAGGAACTGGCATCGACGCTCGGTGCAAAGGATTGGTCGCCGCAGCACGACAGTGATGCATTCCGTCCCCGCCTTGGCACAACCGCGTGGCCGCTGGCGCAGGTGCTGTATACCAACCGATGGCTGCACAGTGGCGAGCAGATCGATGTGCTGGGCGCACCCGGGATGGATGAGGCGACACTTGCGCTGACCGTGGATGCGTACTCCACCACGGCGAGAAGCCGCGCGTCCGTCGTCTCTACCACTGGCGCATCCTTTATCACGCGGCATGGACTTGTCATCGTGCCCGACCGACAGCGCGAGCGGGGCAGCACGGTCCCACTCGTCGCCCCGGCCGACCCGATGCCGGTGCCGGCTTTGAATGGTGCGCTCGATGGCATCATGCAACGCTATGGTCGAGCAACTGCCAAGGGCGTTGCGCTGGCATTTGAATATCCCGACTACCCGCGCTGAACGCGCAAGGCCTCCATGTCCGACTCATCTCCTTCGCGTCACGTTGTGCTGCTTGCGCACGAAGACATGAATGTCCTTGACCTCACCGGGCCAGTGCAGGCACTGCACACCGCAAATCAATGCGCGCCCCTGGCTGGGGGCAGCTCGCGCTACCAGATCACGGTCGCGTCCGAGAGCGGCGGCCTGGTGACGACCAGCTCCGGTCTGCAGGTGATGTCGGTGGCGATTGCCTCGCTGGACGATGTCGCCATCGATACGCTGATGGCGCCAGGTGGCTGCCGCGGCGCGGTTTACGCCGTCTCGCCTGGATTGGTTGAGTGGGTGGCCGCGCGCGGCGCCAGCGTTCGCAGGCTTTGCTCGATCTGCACCGGTGCGTTTTTGCTTGCCGCCGCAGGGCACCTGGATGGTCGGCGTGCAGCGACCCATTGGGGTTGGGCCGACCGGCTCTCCAACCTGCACCCCGGCATACGTGTGGATGCAGACAAGATCTTCGTGCGCGATGGATATGTGTGGTCATCGGCCGGCGTCACCGCAGGCATCGACCTGACGCTTGCGTTGATCGAGGATGATCATGGCCACCGGCTTGCGATCGATGTGGCACGTCAGCTGGTGGTCTTCGTCAAGCGCTCTGGCGGGCAGTCGCAGTTCAGCGCACCGTTGTCGGCGCAGACCAGCGCGGGCGGCGATTTTGCGGAACTGCACGGGTGGATGGCCGCCAACCTGCATGAGGATCTGCGGGTGGAAACGCTTGCCGGCCGCATGAAGATGTCGCCGCGCACGTTCGCACGCGTCTACCGCAGCACATGCGGTGTCACCCCAGCCAAGGCGGTGGAAACGCTACGCGTGGAAGCGGCGCGCCGCCTTCTGGAATCCGGAAACGCGCCGATCAAGCGCATTGCGGCGCTGACCGGTTTATCGGACGAACAGACACTGCGTCGCACCTTCCTGCGTGTCTTGGGCGTAGCCCCGGGCGACTACCGGGATCGCTTCCAGGGCACCACAGCGGACGAACGTTTCGCCATCGCCTGATGCATCCATCGTTGCGAGTACGCGATGCGAGAACGTCGGGAAGAGCCTCTGCCACGACGCTCCCAACGCACGGCTATTTCAAACAAAGCGGTAGGTTATTTGATGGTATCGGTCGCTTCGGTACGCGCAGGAGCCACTAACGGACGTGATTCGAAAAGCCTGGTTCCAATGCGCCGTAACAGCGTGTTACCGGGCAGCTCGATGACGCGATACATCAGCCATGCCAGCAAGAAAACCACCAAGGTGATCAGCGCGGCCATGGCCGGGGTATGCGCATGATCGCCCAGCAATTTCATGGCGACATAGATCACCGGAATGTTCAGCAGATACATCGAAAAGCTGAATTCGCCACACATCATGATGGGCCGGTGGCCGAACAGCAGCTTGCTCAGCGGTGTATCGAAGGAAAACATGAAAACGAAGATGCCCGAGAACAACGCGCCTTCCAGATAGTTGTAGAACTCGCGCTTGCTGCCGAATTCCACAGGCAGGATGCGTGCGATGACCAGACCGATAACGATCAGCGTCAGGCCTTGCAGCAACGCAAGCGTGCGCATGCCCTTGTCGGACCAGGCTTGATTGCGGAACAACCCGAACAGCACGCCCGAGAAGAAGTACTGCATCTTGGAGCCGACAAAGGTGCCAGGCAGTTGGTCGCGGTAGGAGATCAGCAGAAAAATCGCGGTCAGCACGATTGCAAGCACGGAGGCGTTGCCTTGGTTTCTGAATTTCCACAGTGCGAACCACAGGCCCACGAAGACCGCGTAGAACTGCACCTCCGGCGGAATGCTCCACAGCGCGGACATGTTGCCGGAGAACAACAGGTGACGCAGCAGGTTCTGATGGGTGATCGCGTAGACGAACGATGGATCGATCAGGTTGTAGATCAGATAGGAGCCGATCACGACAAACAGATAGGCCGGAGCGATCCGCGAAAAGCGTGAAACGCCGTAGCGCACCACGGCCGAGTAGTCGAATTGCTTGTGGCCGTAGAGAAAGGCCATCAGGAATCCGCTCAGGGTGAAGAACACCATGACGCCCACTTCGCCCGGATACAGATGGCTACGCGAGAAGAATCCGTCTTCCGCAAGATGCGAATAGACCACCAGCAAAGCGGCCAGTCCGCGAATTCCGGTGAGCGCATCGATGCGCTGTGCGGAGCTCATCGATCGTTCCAGACGATCGTGAGCGGTGGGAAACAGAGTTTTGTGTCACGCATGGGAGGGTGTCTTCAAACGGCCGGGGGACCTTCCCGCGTGAGTGCGCCTGTGTGACAAAAAGGTTGCATCCAGCACTTGGTCTCATGAATGACGATTCAGCGGCATGAGAACCAAGCCGGCTCGCCGGAGGTTGTGTTTTGAGTGTCTCTGTGCTGTGGAGAGGCGGGCCGGGTGAGTGAACAAAGAAGATCAACCTGCATCCGGGGTTTAGCGGCAGTTGGTGGTATTGCTGTTCGAACGGGTTCCATGACGTAGGTCAGGCGCCACAGCTCTGCACCTAGACGAGTGCGGCAACGCCGTGCGCATGCTCTAAACTGCGCTCCATGCTGCGCAACCGCCGCTTCCTGCACCTTATGCATCAGCTCGCCTTGATCGGCGTGCTGCTGATGGCGATGGCTCCTGTGATCAGCCGCTGGGTGCAGGTGTCGCAGCACAACAGTGCGCTGATGCAGCTCACTGCGCTGTGTACGGCGCAGGGACTGCAGCTGGTCGATCTGGGCACCGTGTCAGCGGCGAAAACGCCTGGCGGTCACGCGCCGCCGATGGCGATGGATCAGGCGCACGTGAGCCACGGCGATGCCGCCGGCGATCTGCCCAGCGATCACGCAGGGATGGTATGCGATTACTGCCTGTTGGCCGCACAGCTGCTGGCCTTCGTCATCGCGTTGTTGTCGCTTGCACTGCTGTGGGCCGCGTCGCTGTCGCCAGCGGTCTATCGCGCGCCGGCACGCGTGTCGGCGATCTGGCCTGCGCACGCTGCGCGTGGTCCTCCAATGGTGTTGGTCGTCTGAGCTAGCCGATCCAACCGAGCGTAGCGCCCGGTTGTCGACCAATCCTGCTGTATGGAGTTTCCATGTCTGTCTTCTCAACGATGCCGGCTCTGCCGTCGCGTCTGGCGATCGCGTTGGCGATTGCTTTGTCTTCCTCTTTCACCGCTCACGCGGCCACTGCACTGGATTCGGCTGCGACAGCGCTTGCTGCGAGCGACTCTGACGCGGTCGTGCCCGGGGATGGTGCTACCGATCTTTCCGCCGTCCACGTCAGCGGTCATCGCCGGGATCGGCCTGCATCGACCGGTTCCAACCTCGGCCTGACGCCGTTCGAAATACCTGCAAGCCTGGAGGTGATCGATCGCGCGCAACTTCAAGCGCGCGGCGACAGCAATGTCACCGATGCCATCACCCGGGCGAGTGCGATCAGCGGGATGCCACACCCGGGTAACGGGCTGAGCGCCTTGTCCACGCGCGGCTTTACCGACAGTGCGTCGGTGATGCGGCTCTATGACGGGCTGCGCCAGTATGGTGGCGTGGGCGTCACGTTCCCCTTCGACACCTGGTCCATCGAGCGTATCGAAGTGCTCAAGGGGCCGGCATCGGTGATTTACGGCGAAGGTGCGATCGGTGGTGTCATCAACATCGTTCCAAAAAAACCCAGGCAAGACGCGGTCGAGAACGAGGTGCAAGCCACCATCGGCACCGAGGATACCGCCAGGCTTGCGTTCGGCAGCGGCGGAGCGATCGACGATCGGCTGTCCTACCGCGTGGATGCCAGCGCCAATTACACCAGTGGTTGGGTGGACCGCGGCCACTCCAGCGATGCGACGTTCTCCGGCGCCTTGCGTTGGGATGCGACTGCCGAGTTGAGCCTTACCTTGAACTATGCCTACGGCTATCAAAAGCCGATGCGGTATTTCGGAACGCCGCTCGTCGATGGCCGGGTGCTGGATGCGCTGCGGCACAAGAACTACAACGTGGGCGATGCGGTCATGCGCTTCAAGGATCAATGGACGCAATTGGACGCGGTGTGGAGCCCGAACGACGCTGTGACCTTGACTAGCCGTGTCTATCACGTCGCCAGCAAGCGCGATTGGCGTAACGCGGAGAGCTATGTCTACAACACTACGACCGCACTGATCGATCGATCCACCAACACCGCCATCAACCATGATCAGCAGCAGACCGGCATCACCTCCAGCCTGGTACTGAAGGGGCAGCTTGGTGGCCTGGAAAACGCCTACTCGGTGGGCTTGGATGTCAATCGCGGACGTTTCAAGCACACCAACAACACCTATGTCGGCAGCTCCGGGCCAGTGGATCCCTACAACCCGGTGCCCGGGTTTTTCCAAAGCGATATTCCGACAATTCCGCGCTATCGCAACAGCGCCGATCAAGCTGCGTTGTTCATGGAAGATCATCTGTCGCTGACGGCGGCCTGGTCGGTGCTGGCCGGGCTGCGCTATGACCATGCCAGTCTCGATCGCCAGAATCTGGTCACTGCGGCGCAAGCCTTCAGCAGAGACTATTCCAGCGTTGGCTGGCGGCTGGGCACGGTCTATACGATCAACCCGGATGTCGCGGTGTATGCGCAGTACTCCGAAGCGGCCGACCCGGTCGGCGCGTTGTTGATGCTCAGCCCTGCCAACAGCGCATTCGACATGGCGAAGGGGCGTCAAACGGAAATCGGCTTGAAACAGCGCTTCTGGCAAGGTGCCGGCGAGTGGACCCTGGCTGCTTACCGCATTCGCAAATCGGATCTGGTGACCCGCGACCCTGCCGACCCGACTGTGAGTCTGCAGATCGGCTCGCAATCGTCGCGCGGTGTGGAGGCCTCGCTTGCGCTGGCAGTGACCGATCAGTGGCAGCTCGATGCCAATGCCACCGTGTTGCGGGCCGAGTTCGACGACTTTACCGAATCGGTTGCAGGGCGTGCCGTCTCCCGCGCCGGCAAGGTGCCGCCCAATGTCGCGCAGCGTCTGGCCAATGTGTGGGTGAGCTGGAACTTCCAACCCAACTGGACTGCCGCGGCAGGTGTGCGTTACGTGGGCAAACGCCATGCCGACAATGCCAATGCACTGGAGCTACCCGCCTACAGCACGACCGATCTGTCGGTGAGCTGGGATATCCGGCCAGCCACTCGCATCACCACGCGCGTGGTCAATCTGTTCGACAAGGCCTACTTCACAACTGCCTATTACACCGACAGCATGTGGTTGTACGGCGCCGACCGGCGAGCGGAGCTGACGATCAATCATCGGTTCTGAGGATTTGGCTGCAGAGCATGTAACAAGCGAACGCCCAGACCGGCAGTTGCAGGTCTGGGCGCTTTTATCCTGATCACGGACGCGCTCCGATTCGCTCGCCAGACCACAACTGCGTGGTTCGGGCGGTCGATTGAATGCGCCAGGTTCGAGAGTCCATCAAGCGCGCTTGTTCGGCTGAGGGCGGATGGATGTGTGGCGCCAGAATAGGGGCGGCGGACATCGGTGACTTCAGCTACACGAGTGGTTTGCTACTGAATACCCGCCACGGGTCGTGGGGAGAGCTATGAAACCGAAGCAGAGCGTAGAGATCGGCCTGGTGCTGTATCCGGGCGCGCAGCTTGCCGCGGTGCTGGGGTTGACCGATTTGTTCACCGTTGCCAACCGGATCCTTGTATCGAAGCAGCCCACTTCCAGCGCAGCCTTGAAGGTGACGCATTGGCAAGAAGAGGTCTCACGTCGCAGGCTGGTGCGTGTGTTCGAAAGCGATACCAAAACGTCTGCTCGCGTATCTGCCGTGATCTTGCCGCCAAGCCTGGTCAATCAGCCGGACGCCGATGGTGAGATGGCATTGATCGACTGGTTACGTGAGCAACACGGCGAAGGTGCGGTGTTGTGTTCTGTGTGCGCGGGCGCCTTCCTGTTGGCTGGCACCGGGCTGATGGCAGGACGCCGCATGACCACGCACTGGCTGCATGCGCAATCGCTGCAGCAGCGCTTCCCGTCAATCATCGTGGATTCTGACGAAATGCTTATCGACGATGGTGACGTGATCACTGCAGGTGGCTTGATGTCCTGGACCGACCTCGGTCTACGGCTCGTGGATCGCTTGCTCGGGCCAGCGGTCATGCTCGAAACGGCGCGCACAGTGTTGGTTGATCCACCGGGCCGCGAACAACGCTACTACAGCGTGTTTTCGCCACGCATGACGCATGGCGACGCTGCTGTATTAAAGGTGCAGCACTGGCTGCAGGACACCCAAGCGCGGGATGTTGCACTGGCCAGCCTGGCTGCACAGGCTGGATTGGAAGAGCGTACTTTTCTGCGCCGCTTTCAGAAAGCAACCGGCATGACGACGACGGAGTACTGCCAACGGCTGCGCATCGGTCGGGGGCGGGTGCTGCTGGAATCCAGCACCCTTGCTATTGACGCGGTGGCCTGGGAAGTCGGCTACCAGGACACCGCAGCCTTCCGAAAGGTGTTCAAGCGGATTCTCGGCCTGTCGCCAGGCGACTACCGTCAGCGGTTTTCCGGGGCAGCGGGTCGGGCGCGTTAGGTCTACTGCTACTGCCACTGGCCGAGCGCAGGGCGAGTATGTGCATGACTTTCGGTGAGATGTCGCTTTCGGCCCGGTTGTGTCGGTCATGCCACTGGTCCATACGGGGATTCCCGCGCAAGCTGACCAGTGAATCCACTAATGCGAGATCATCATGAGCAAGGGCATCATCGTCATCGACCTGCAGAACGACTATTTTCCTGGCGGAAAAATGCCTTTGAGCGGTATCGAGCAGGCCAGCGCCAATGCTGCGCTTGTTGTGGGGAATGCACGTAGCCAGGCCACCCCGGTGTTCCATGTGCGTCATGAGGCGACGGCCGCCGATGCGCCATTCTTCGTCGCCGGCTCGCACGGCGCACAGATCCGGACAGGCGTAGAACCGCAGGACGGGGAGGTTGTCATTGTCAAACAGCATATCAACGCATTTCGCGACACCGATCTTCAACAGCAGCTCCAGCGAAATGGGGTCGACGAGGTGGTCGTGGTGGGAGCGATGAGCCATATGTGTGTGGACGCTTGCGTGCGCGCCGCTGCCGACATGGGATATTCGGTGACGGTGTTGCACGACGCCTGCGCCACCATGGACCTGAGCTTTGACGGCGTCACCACGCCTGCGGCGCAGGTTCATGCCGCGATGATGGCGGCATTGCAGTTCGGCTATGCAGCCGTGCACTCCACACAGAGCTATTTGCAGCATTCCTGACTCTGGACCACCTCAGCAGCAGGCGACGTGCAAGTTGCTGGAGTTGAGCGGATGCCGGTGCATGCCGGCCGCGCAATCGTTGCCCGGCGAAATTGTGCGTGGGGCTGCGACGAAAGGTCGCAGTTCGTCTGGATTTTTTTCATTACACTTTGCCGGTGCGCTCACTTCATACGCCCCTTTCCAAACTGATGCAGCACCTGGCCTCTCTGGCGGTGCTGCTGTTGGTGCTTGCGCCATTGGTCAGCCGTACATCGGGCAATGCGCACAGTTTTCTGGAAAGCCCGCTTTGTCAGAGCCGCACTACACAGGCTGATGCGGCGCCTGGCTTGGTTGTTCGTTTCATCAACGATCACCGGTTCCGCATTTCTGCAGATGCCGGTGCAGTGAACGCATTGCCGGGCATCAAGCACGATATGCAAGGCGCCGCTACGCAGCATGCCTCTGTCTGCGATTACTGTGGACTTGCTGCAAGATTGCTGCCCTGGCTGTTGATCGCGCTTGTGGTGTTTGCGCTGATTCGGGCAAGACGTGCCAGTGAGCGCTGTGTTGCTGTGCGAGTCTGCGCCGCACGCTGGTGGGCGCATTCGCCCCGTGGCCCTCCTCTGTTCGCCTAAACACGCTAGTCGATTCAGCGTCGCCCGGTGGTGGGCGTGCTTTTGAGTGTTTTGGAGCGTTCTATGAAGTTCTTTTTTGCGCCGTCCCAAGCGGCGGCAACGCCGTGCCTTGTGCTTGTGACGCTGCTTCCGACATTGGCGCTTGTCATCGAGCCCGATCCAAGGCGCCTGCAAGTGCCGGTGACGAGGGGCAGTGGCTCTCCACTGATCAATGGAATAAACAGATGCAAGCAAAAATAGTACGAATGAAGCGGGTGGTCTCGAATCTGTTGTTGGTATGCACGGCCTGCGTTATGGCGGGCTGCGGGCTGTGGGGCTCATCGTTCTCACCCAATGGTGCTGACCTCAGCGGTATGGGGCGTGGTGTCGATTTTTATCTGCATGACACCGAAGGAAAACCCAAACCGTTGCGAAGTTTTCGTGGCAAGACCCTGGTGCTGTTTTTCGGTTTTACCAATTGCCCTGATGTCTGCCCGACGACGTTGGCGCGTGCGGCCCAGGTCAAGCGCAAGTTGGGCGCCCAGGCATCGCAGGTGCAATTTGCCTTTGCCACGCTCGACCCGCAGCGCGATGTTCCCAATGTGCTGAGGACGTATGTGCATGCGTTCGACCCTGACTTTATCGGCCTGACCGGTAGCGAAGGAGAAATCAGGGTGGCAGCGGACAATCTGAAGGTCGTCCACACAAAGGTGCCGATGGGAAAAACCTACACCATCGATCACTCCACCCGTAGTTTTGTGTTCGATCGCAACGGCAACTTGCGCGTCGGTCTTGCGCACGAGCAATCGGTCGATTCGACTGTTGCAGACATCCGGCAGGTGATCGCACTGGAGTGAGTTCGCAGGTACAGCCGTTGTTCCCCTGACTAATTGCATCGACGACCCTGCAACCGAATCGCCATTGGCGCACGGTGCCTAGGTCGACAAGAGGAGAGAAAAATGAAGGCACGTTTCCTGTTGTTGCTTGTGTTATCCGCGTTGGGTCTTGTGGCCTGCCAACGCACCCAAGAGCCCGGTGCCAGCGCTGCATCGACCGAGAAAGCATCCGCTGCAGCGGTGCCTGCCAGCGCGCTGGCATTGGTTGTGGCAACAGATGCCTGGTCGCGCGCAACGCCGCCCGGAGCACCGGTTGCAGGCGGTTATGTCAGCTTGCAGAACCAATCGAGCCTCCCCGATCGCTTGATTGCAGTGGAGTCGTCAGCGAGCGCGCAGGTGGAGATCCATGAGATGAACATGGACGATGGAGTGATGAAGATGCGGCGTCTCGATGAAGGACTCGCCTTGCCACCTGGCAAGAAGGTGGTGCTTGGGCCTGGCAGCATCCACCTGATGTTCATTGCCCCGCACGCGCCATTCGAGGTGGGCAAACCGGTGACGGCAACGCTGATTTTCGAGCATGCGCCGCGCCTGGATGTGCGCTTCGAGGTCCGCTCGATGGGCGCCTCGGAGCCTGATGACCATGGCCATGGCGACCACATGCGCTAACCGGTTTGAATGTGAAGCTTCCGAATGTCAGGCGGCACTACGGCGATCGGTATCGACGTTTGGCGAACTCATTACGTTGAGTTTGTATGCGGCCTGGATGCGGTCTGCGCCCATGCGCAGATCACGTCAACCGATCTTGATCACGGCCTTGCCAAACGCGCCGCGCGCGATGTTCATGGGCTTCGCGCGCGCGCTCGAAGGGGAGGCAAGCGATCGGTGCCAGCTGGCTGACCGGACCGGGCCGGACGAACACGTCCAAACCGGCACCAGCATGGCGTGCAAAACGTCATGCCACGTTGTAGCGCATCGATGCGCATTGCCGCAGTCGCGTCCGTTGGATGACCCGTGACGTGCATCGCCTCCCGGCAAGCGCGCACACTGTGAATGTATATATGTTTCGTATACGATTCGTATATCAACACATTTGGAGTGGCCATGGGCATCGTCAACATCGACGACGAGCTGCACGATCAGTTGCGTCGCGCGTGCACGGTGACCAGCCGCTCGATCAACGCGCAGGCCAACTTCTGGATCAAGGTCGGCATGCTGTGCGAGATGAATCCTGAGTCGTCGTTTCAGCAGATCGTGGCGCAAGAGTTGCGCGCGGCGGGGGTGCGGCCGCAAGCCTTGAAAGCGGGGCGGGCATGATCAAGCCGCCGGACGAAATTGCGTTGATGGCTACGGCCGGTGCATTGCTGGCGCAGGTCTTTCATGCACTGGATCAGCTGCCGCTCGAAGGCCGCAGCACGCTGGAACTCAACGATTTTGTCGAGCGGATGATTGTCGATGAATTGGAAGCGCGACCGGCCAGCAAGGGCCAGTACGATTTTCCATTCGTGCTCAACGCCTCAATCGACGATGTGGTTTGCCACGGTGTGCCATCGGCCGATGATGTGCTGCGCAATGGGCAGATCGTCAATCTGGATATCACGCTGGAAAAGAACGGGTTCATTGCCGATTCCAGCACCACGTACCTTGTTGGCGAGGTGGCGTATCCGGCGCGGCGGTTGGTGCAAACCACCTATCAGGCGATGTGGAAAGGGATCGCGGCGGTGCGCCCCGGTGCGCGTCTGGGCGATATCGGTCATGCGATTGCGCGGCATGCGCGCGAGCACGGCTACAGCGTGGTGAAGGAATATTGCGGGCACGGCATCGGGCGTGAGATGCATGAAGATCCGCAGATTCTGCATTACGGCCACGCCGGCACCGGGATGGAGCTGCAGGAAGGCATGGTGTTCACCATCGAGCCGATGATCAATCAGGGCAGGGCGGCGATTCGCGCCGAGCCGGATCAATGGCCGGTGCATACGCGCGACGGCAAGTTGTCGGCGCAGTTCGAGCACACCGTGGCGGTGACGCGTACCGGCGTGCGTGTGCTGACGCTGCGGCCTGGAGAAAAGCCGCTATGTATGGTCGATTGATGTCTGGCCTGGCGACCGCAGGGGCAGCAGGCGGGTCTGTGTCTTACGCGAGACCCATTAGTTCCGTGGAGTGCGCGGTCGCACAATGAGTGGGTTCGTATTCGTGCTCAGCAACATCTGTACCGCCGTTTCCACACTGCCAAACCTGCGGCGTTGCAACAGATAGACCAGTGCGAGAAGTCCCAGGAACATCAAAACCACGCCCGGTCTGATCGCCAGCGCTGGAACAAGAATGACGACGACGATGTACAGAATGTTCCAGTTGCAGAAGCCGGTAATGACGATTTCACGTTGCCGGCGGTCGATCACGATGCGTCCCCGCATCACCAACGGATAAACGGGACCGACGAACACCAGAAACGTCTCGCGAAATGCGTAGGCGTGTTCGGAGAGCGGATGGAATCTGAGATCTGGCCAACGTGTCTGTTCAACCGCGTTTTCGACCTGCGCTAATGAAAAACAGGCTAGCTGGGTGCTGGTCACCGGAATCCGCCGTTTGAACACGGGCAATCCCCATCTGAAGTACGGCCGGTTCCAGGCGATCTGCAGAATGCCTTCGATCACTAACAGCACAAGCAACAGCTTGAACATGGGGCATCCGTTGTCGAGTGTTGAATCGACTGTAGCAACTCGATATGCGGGCTGCGCGGCCCGTCTTGTTCTGCAGTGCTTCAACGCGTTAGCATCGACATTCGTCCAGAGCGACCTCCGCCGACACCATGACGCCACCCTGACCTGACGCATCACGCGCTCGCAGTCTCTGCGAAGGTCCAGGTGTTCGACGTTCATGTATTCGCGCCGTGTGTTTGCCGGTGCGCGGAGTCGTTTCAATGTCCAGATTTTTCTCGTTACGCCAGCAATGGTTCGGCAACGTGCGTGGCGATGTGCTCGCCGGCATCGTGGTCGCGCTTGCGCTGATTCCCGAAGCCATCGCGTTTTCGATCATTGCCGGTGTCGACCCCAAGGTGGGGCTCTACGCGGCGTTCTGTATTGCGGTGGTGACCTCCATTGCCGGCGGTCGCCCCGGCATGATTTCTGCTGCGACCGGTGCAATGGCGTTGTTGATGGTGGAGTTGGTCAAGGATCACGGGGTGCAGTATCTGTTGGCGGCTACCGTCCTGGCGGGTGCGCTGCAGCTGATCGCGGCCGCGTTTCGGCTTGGCGCATTGATGCGCTTTGTCTCGCGCTCGGTGATCACCGGCTTCGTCAATGCGCTGGCAATCCTGATCTTTCTTGCGCAGTTGCCGGAGCTGATCGGCATGCGGTGGCCGGTCTATGCGGTGTGTGCAGCGGGTTTGGCCATCATCTATCTGCTTCCGCGCCTCACCACGGCGATTCCCTCGCCGCTGGTTGCCATCGTGGTGCTCACCGTGGCGTGTGCGTACTGGCAGATCGATATCCGCAGCGTGGGTGATATGGGCCGTCTGCCAGACAGTTTGCCGGTGTTTCTGTTGCCGGATGTGCCGCTGACGTGGGACAGCTTGCGCATCCTGCTGCCGGTGTCGGCGACGCTGGCAGTGGTGGGATTGCTGGAGTCGTTGATGACCGCGCAGATCGTCGAAGACATGACCGATACGCCCTCGCAACGCAATCGCGAATGCGCAGGCCAGGGGCTGGCAAACATGCTTGCCGGCTGCTTCGGTGGCATGGCCGGTTGCGCGATGATCGGGCAATCGGTGATCAACGTGCGCTCCGGCGGGCGTGGGCGCCTGTCGTGCATGGTGGCCGGCGTGGTGCTGTTGCTGATGGTGGTCTACGGCGCCAACTGGGTGCGGCAGATTCCGATGGCGGCGCTGGTGGCGGTGATGATCATGGTCAGCATCGGCACTTTCAGCTGGGGGTCGTTGCGCGATCTGCGCACGCACCCCAAGAGTTCTTCGGTGGTGATGCTCGGCACGGTGGTGGTCACGGTCTGGACGCACGACCTCGCCAAAGGCGTCTTTGCCGGGGTGTTGTTGTCGGCACTGTTCTTCGCGCGCAAGGTCGGGCGCATGTTGCAGGTGCAGGAGATCGATCGCGACGACGGTGTGCGGGTGTATGCCGTGCGCGGCCAGGTGTTCTTTGCCTCGGCCGGGCAGTTTGCCGCCAGCTTCGATGTGCTGCGCACGCCGCGCAAGGTGTTGATCGACATCACCCACGCGCACTTCTGGGATATCAGTGCAGTGGCGGCGCTGGATCGGGTGGTGCTCAAGCTGCGCGCGCAAGGCGCCACAGTCGACATCGTCGGCTTGAATCAGGCCAGCGACACGCTGATCGAGCGCTTAGGAACCCACCGGCGCGCTGGCGCGCGCTTGCGGGTGGGTCACTGAGGTCTGTCGCTCATGCGCGGCGGTGGCGGCGCCCAGCGCAGTTTTAGCAGACGCATGCTCGCCGAGCAGCGCGCTAAGGCGGCGGTGGCACTCCCGGAAGGCGAGCGCAGAGGCCGGCATGTCGCAGGCGTCGAACGCTTGCGCCTCGGCCTTCCAGGATGCGAGCAGGTCGTGCAGATCGTGGATCAGGCTCGGCATGGTGTTTCCTTTGTAGGCGTGATGGTAGCTACGGACGGAAGCGCGGGCCGGATGCAGTGCCGGCGAGACAGCCTCATGCGTCACCGGATGACGTGGCTGCGACGAGCGGTCCGGCCGGTGCGCGGGACACACGTGCGCGTCACATGGCCGGGAGGAGGGTGGCTTTGCGGTCTTTCGCCGCTGGAGCTGATCATGAGCAGTTACGAAAACGGCGTAGACGACCCGACCACACCGCCTAACGGCGTCAAGGCACCCGGCAAGGATCATGCAGCGATCCAGGACGGGCCGGCGCAGGACAGCGAGATCGACGACGACGATGCCATCGAAGACGAAGTGGATGCCGAGGTGGATCTGGACGATGACGACAAAGACGAAGAAGATGAGCAGTAGCCGCTCTGAGTAAAAGTGAGCACCAGTGCGCTGCTGAGGTCAAGAAGATGCCGCGCGCCTTGCGGCATCTTCTGGCTGTGGTCGCATTGGCTGCTTAAACTGGATGGCCCTCGATCACGTTGACGTCCATGGATCATTTGCCGCCACTGCCTTCCCTTGCGCTCGGGCAGTACCGCCACTTCAAGGGTGGCCGTTACGAGGTGCTGGGTGTCGTGCGCAATAGCGAAACGCTTGAGCCGCTGGTGCTCTACCGCCCGTTGGACAGCGACATCGGCATGTGGGTGCGGCCCTATGCGATGTTTGTCGAGCAGGTCGAAGTGAAGGGAATTGAACGCCCGCGGTTTGAGTTTGTGGAGTAGCGGTTGCCTGCAACTCATTACGCTACGAGTCGATCTTTTAGCCGATCTTTCGTCGTGCATGGCGATGGTGTGAAGCCAATCAAAAAGCCCGGGCATGCCCGGGCTTTTCTACATCGCGTCCTTGACCGGTGATCAGCTCAGGTCGCAATTGCTCGGCTGCGGCCAGGTGGTGGCAGGCAGCATGGCCTTGACGGCGGCCGGGGCGGTGATGCCGATGGCGCTGGCGCCGTACAGGTCTTCCAGTTCGTCGATGCTGACGATGTAGCTATCGAGCGAACCGAGCGTGGCGCTGTTGGGAATCAGCCAGCTGATCGCGCGCGTGCCGCCGCCCGGGTTGGCGGTGATGATCGTCTTCCAGAAGAAGTCCGGGGTGCGGATGCCGTGGCTGCTCAGGAAATAATCGTTGGTGGTGTCGCTGTAGATCACCCCGCCGTAGACCTGCACGCTGGCGATGTCGCGGTAACACTCGGCCACGTTTTCAGCACGCACCCAGATGCCCTGATTGAAGCTGGCCACCTGCGGCACGATGTTGGACATCAGGTTGGCGCGACGGATGTAGGTCGCGTTGTAGTCCATGTGGTTGGAGGTCACCAGGTGGCCACGATCGTAGCCGGTGCGCACGCTGGCGTAGGAGGCAGTGGAGGTCTGGCCGGCGCAGCCGCTGGGCAGTTCGGTATCCAGATTGAAGCTGGACGGACGCGCCGCCGAGCCGGTATCGGCCTGCAGGACGTATTCGTAGCGCAGCGCGGTGTGGTTGGTGCAGTCGTAGCTCAGGGTGTAACCGCCCTTGTTGAGGGTGACGACCTGTGCATTTGCGGTGGCACTGAAAGCGGTGAGAAGCAGAACGGCGAAGAAGGTCCTGAAGCGCATGGGAGTGAATCTCCTTGGAATCATTCGGACGGACGAGGCCACCGCCGCCTGCTGTGAGCAGATCGACGTTCAGCGGAACGTGCGCTGGAAGGGGGAACAGGTTGGCTCGATCTCTAGCGAGCGCGACAGCTATCGCACGCAAATGTTTCTTGTTGGTGACGTAGGCGTGAGGAATGTGCACTCGCACCACTTTTTTCGATAAAAGTGTGATGTTTATCAGGATTTTTCGTGCATACGGCACGCAGGCAATAAGCGATTAGTTATGCCCGGAGCAAGCAGATGCGCGTTTGAACCACGCTCTTGCAGCGGCGCGCAATCAGCAATGTGCTGTGGGTAACATCAGATAACCACTGACGTGAAGGTCAGGAAGTACGTCAGCTTCGGCTGGCCCTGTCGGCAACGCAGGGGCACTCCTCGATGGGAAGGGGGGGCGGCTCGCCGGGCAACACTGCCGGATCACCAAATCGCTTCACCGTAGCAATCGCATGAGCCCAGAAAGAAAACCCCCTGGTCTGCAGTGCGTGCAAAGAGGGGTGTCGCGCGTGTGGGGAGGCGTTCCGGTCGATCGACCGGGGCGCTGGCTGTCGAGGCCAGCCGTCTGATCTCGTTGTTGATCGACAACAGGCTGGCCCGCACATCGTTGATCGATTGGCTGATCACCGCTTTCTCGCCCGGCAACGGTGCCAACTGCTGCGACAAATCGCCGGCGGCATAACGTTCGGTCAGCGCAACGATCTGCATGGTCACTGCGATATGGCTGGACACCAGCGTGTTGCTGGCGCGGACCATACTGCCGAATTCACCGGTAAATTCCTGCTCGGCGATGCGGTGACTGACCATACCGGCTTCGTGCTTGTCGCCCATCTCCGTCTGCGCCTGAATCACGCGACGCAGCTGACGCTGCATGCTGTCCATCGCCTGCAGCAGTTGGCCGACTTCGTCGCTGCGATCGAACGAACGTGCTAGTGACTTATCGCTAGTGAGAATATCGCCATGAAAGGTGCGTCAGTGGCATGCAGGAGCAACGAAATAAGGAACGACGAGTTACTGAAACCGGTTACTGCTGCTGTGCCGGCAGTTTGACCACCACCTTGATCTCGAACCGAAAACCAGCCAGCCAGGTCACGCCCACTGCGGTGACGGTGGGAAAGGGCGCCGGGCCCCAATAGCTCACCCACTTTTCCCACATGGCCTCGAAGACTACCTCGGGGTTGATCATGAACAGCGTGACGTCGACGACGTCCTGCGAGGTGCAACCGGCCGCTGCGAGGATGGCGTCGAGATTGTCGAAAGCGCGGGCGATCTCTGCGGGCAGCTCCGGTTCCGGCGAGCCGTCTTCGCGGCTGCCGACTTGGCCGGCGACGAACAACAAGCCCTCGGCGCGCACCGCCGGGGAATAGCGATGGCGCTCATACAGGGCGTGGCGCCCCTGCGGAAAAACAACGTCACGGGTTGCCATGGGGATCTCCATCAAGCGTCTAGTCGGAACAGACAGCCACGGTAGGCGCTTGCGCGGCTGCGATAAATCGGCAACCCCGGCCAACACTATTTGTAGAATCCAAACAATCTTTGGGTTGGGAGCGGCGATGGATCGGTTCGACGCGATGCAGGCGTTTGCGCGTGTGGTTGAGACCGGCAGCTTTACCAAAGCGGCCGAGACCTTGCACATGAGCCGGGCCAGCGTGACCCAAGTGGTGCAGCAGCTGGAGGCACGCCTGCGCGTGACCTTGCTCAACCGCACCACGCGCCGGGTGCATGTCACCGCCGATGGCGCGGCGTACTACGAGCGTGTGCTGCGGCTGCTGGCGGACATGGACGATGCGGAGACCAGCCTGTCCGATGCATCGGCGCTGCCGCGCGGGCGCTTGCGCGTGGATGTGCCCAGCCCGTTGGCACGCCTGATCCTGATGCCGGCGCTGCCGACATTTCATGCGCGCTATCCGGATATCCAGCTGGATATGGGCGTGAGCGACCGCCGCGTGGATCTGATCGGCGAGAACGTGGATTGCGTGGTGCGCGGCGGCATCATCACCGATCAATCGTTGATTGCGCGCCGTGTGGGCGACCTGCAGGCGGGTGTGTATGCGGCGCCTTCGTATCTGCAGCGGCTGGGCACGCCGGCGCACCCGCAGGAGCTGGAAAACACCCAGCATCGCTGTGTCGGTTTCATGCGTTGGAGCAACAACAAGACCGTGCCCTATGTCATGCAGCGCGGCAATGAAGCGGTGAATCTGCAGGGGCGTTACGTGGTGGCGTCCGACGATGGCAACGCCTATCTGGCCGCAGGCCTGGCTGGCATGGGCGTGCTGTGGTTGCCGGTGTACATGGCCAAGGCGCATCTCGCCAGTGGCGAGCTGGTGCAACTGTTCGACGACTGGTCACTGGAGCCGATGCCACTGTCGATCGCGTTCCCGCCCAACCGGCATGTCAGCGCCAAGCTGCGGGTGTTTATCGATTGGGTGATTGCGTTGATGGCCGAGCATGCACCGGTGGGGGCGCCTGCACTGCGGTGACCGGAGTGAGGCGAGAGAACTGCGCACTGCATTGCCGATCCCACACGATGGAATCGGCAATGCCGATGAATCATTCTGCCAGCTGACGCCGCACCGGATAACGCCAGCCGTTGATCGCTGCATACGGCGAGCGTGCATAGATCCATTGCAAGCGTGCATCGCCATCGGTGCGGAATGCGGCATCGTCGGCGAGCTTGCGTTCGAACGCGGCGCGCAGGGCCGCATCGCTGCGCAACATGCGCTCGGTGAAGTCCACCAGCTCGGTGCCGTACAAGCCGCTGTCGGGGCTGCCGGCATTGCGGAAACGTCCGCTGGCCAGCAGCGAATCGCTGCTCTGCGGCTCCAGCAACGCGGCGGCCAGCATGCGCATCGGTTGATCGGCAGGCACGCGGATGCTGCCTGCGGCGAAGGTTTCGTGCATGTGGTCGGTGTGCGGCGTCTGGGTGCCGGCCTCCTTCACCACGCGGATTTGCTGCACGTTGATCTGGTGCGGTTGCTGCAAGCGTTCGAATGTAATGCCGTGTGCCTTGAGCAGTTCGACCACATCGTCGTTGCCGGGCGGAATCCACCACGCGAGCGGGTAGCGCACCGCCTGGGTCTGACGATAGCCGATCACCGGCATGGTCCAGGTTTCGTCGCGGCCTTCCCAGCGCAGTTCCTCCCGGCCGGACACTGGCGATAGCGCGCGGGTGTAGCTCACGCCCTTGAATGGCACGTGGGCGATCGGCTGTTGCAGGCGTTCCCAGGCAACCATCAATTCCTGCGGGCGTGCGGCGCGATCGGCGCGCTTGGCTGCATCGATTTTCCTGGCATCGCGGCCGACCACGCGCAGCGCTTCTTCCAGCAACACGTAGTCGCCGAGCACGCGCTGCCGGTACGACTTCAAGCGATGGTTCTCCACCAGCACGGTCGGGATGCCGGCGAAGTCGCCATACCCGGTGGAATAGCGCGGGCCTTCCGGTGCGTAACGCAGGCCCGAGCGCGGCGCGTCTTCGTCGATCAGGCTCGGGTAGATGGCCGGCTCATGGCCCTGGCTGCGCAGCGCGGTATTCATTGCCGGCGTGAAGCGCTGCTGCAGCCAGTCGGCAGTGGCGCGCGAGCGTGCATAGGTGCCCCAACCGGCGAAGGTAAAGGTGATGTCGTACTGATGATCCAGCCCGCCGCTGACATGCAGGTCGATATAGAGCGCCGGATCCAGCGTGTGCAATAAGGCAACCATCGCGCGCGTTTCCGGCGCTTCCAGGTTGAGGTAATCGCGGTTGAGGTTGATGCCGCGTGTGGTGGTGTTCCAGCCCATCTGTTGCGGGCCGCGCAATGCCGCGCCAATCAGTGGACCGCGTTGTTCGTGACCGTCGGCATTGAAGATCGGCACGAACACGAAATCGACCTGGTCGAGCAGGTGGTCCTTGCTGCGTTGGGCGATATCGCGCAGCAACATCAAGCCTGCGTCCTTGCCGTCGATCTCGCCGGCATGGATGGCCGCCTGCGCCAGCACCACCGGCTTGCCGGGTGTGCACTTGTGCGCGCGCACCAGCAACAGATCGCGGCCCTCGCTGCTCTTGCCGAATACTTCCAGCGACAGCAGCGGCGAGGCGGCCACCAGGCGTTCCAGCCATGCGCGCGTTTCGTCATAGCTGGGCGTGCTGGCGAAATCGTTGCGCTCCACCGGCGTGCTCCACGGATCGTCCGGCTTGACGATCAATGCCTCGCTGGCCCCATGCCAGGCGCGCACCGGCGGCAGCGGCGCGCTGGTGTCGATGGTCTGCGCGCGGGCGTGTGCGGCGGCGAACAACGTTGCTGCGAGCAAGCTGGCGCAGACGTGCCGGGAAGTACGGGCTGCGTGAGTGGTGGCAGCGTTGGCAAGCGCGTGCTGATTGCGTGGACGGGTAGGTGAGCCATGCAGGCAGGAGGGACGCATATCGGAGGTCATGTGGGGCGTAGGGGTCTCGATCGAAGTGGAAGAGCGCGGCGCTGCGCAGGCGCCTGCATCTAATGTGATAACATATCATTTCAGCAGGCGAGCTTCCTTATCATGCCCTTCAGCGCTACACCGACCCCCGCGATTTCCGTCAGCAACCTCCACGTGGCCTACCGCGGCCGCGCCGTGTTGCAGGGGCTGAATCTGCAGGTCGCGCCGGGCAGTGTCTACGCCTTATTGGGCGGCAACGGCGCCGGTAAATCCTCCACGCTTTCCACCTTGCTCGGTTTCGTCAAACCCAGCTCCGGCAGCTTGCTGGTGGATGGCATCGACCCGGTCGCCAACCCCGGCGCTGCGCGTGCGCGGCTGGCCTATCTGCCGGAAAACGTCGCGCTCTACGAGCATCTGAGCGCGCTTGAAAATGCCGACTATCTGCTTGCGCTCGCCGGCCAACGCCGCAGCCAGGCCGAGATCAGTCAGGCGTTCGCCGCTGCCGGTCTGCAACGCGAAGCCTGGAGCCAGCGGCTGGCGGGGTTTTCCAAAGGCATGCGCCAGAAAGTGGCGATCGCGGTCGCCACCTTGCGCCAGGTGCCGGTGCTGCTGCTGGACGAGCCCACCTCCGGCCTGGATCCGCGCGCCATCGCCGACTTCAACCGCCTGGTCAGCAGCGTGCGTGAGCGCGGCGGTGCGGTGCTGATGGTCACGCACGACCTGCTTGGTGCGGTGGATGTGGCCGACCGGATCGGGTTTCTGGAAAACGGACGTATTGCCGAAGAAATCGGCGCCGGCGACAGCGGCTTCGATGTGCGCACCTTGCATGCACGCTTCGCGCGTGAGCAGGATCAGGCTGCATGAGCGTTACCGCATGAGTCCTGTACTGTTGGTCGCGCGCGAAGAACTGCGTTTCATGGCGCGCAACCGTTCCGCTGCGATCGGTGTGGTGTTGTTGATGCTGCTCACGCTGGTGGCGGCGTTGACCGCTGCGCATCATCAGCGCGAAGTGGCCGAGTTCCGTGCGCGCCAGCAACTGGCCGCGCAACAGGCCTTCGAAGCGCAGCCGGACCGCCATCCGCATCGGGTGGTGCATTACGGGCACTTCATCTATCGCCCGCTGCCGGCTTTGGCCGCATTCGATGCGGGCGTGGATGCGTTTACCGGCAACAGCATGTTTCTGGAAGGCCATCGCCAGAACACCGCCAACTTCGGCGATGTGCGTCAGAGCTCGCTGCTGGTGCGTTTCGGTCAATTGACGCCTGCCTTTGTGCTGCAGGTCTTGGCACCGCTGATGCTGGTGTTTCTGGGCTATGGCGCGGTGGCGCGCGAGCAGGAAACCGGCACGCTGCGCGCGCTGTTGTTGCAGGGCGCGACGCGTCGACAATTGTTCGGTGGCAAATATCTCGCGCTCGCGGCGGTGGCCGCTGCGTGCCTGTTGCCTGCATTGGTCGGGCTGGTGCCCATCGCGTTGTTGCCGGGCCAGGCGCTGCGGGTCGCACTGCTGGTGCTGGCGTATGCGGTCTATCTGCTGGTGTGGTGCGCGCTGGTGCTGTCGGTGTCGATGCTGTGCCGGCGCGGCCGCGATGCGTTGCTGGTATCGCTGGCGGTGTGGGTGTGGCTGGCGTTGCTGGTGCCGCGCGTGGCACCGGATGTGGCCAGTGCCGCGTATCGATTGCCCACGCGACTGGAAACCGACGTGGCGATCCAGCGCGATCTGCGCACGCTCGGCGACAGCCACAATCCCGACGACCCGCACTTTGCCCAGTTCAAGAAGCAGACCCTGACCCGCTACGGCGTACAGCGCGTGGAAGAACTGCCGTTGAACTACAAGGGCCTGCTCGCACTGGAAGGCGAGCGGCTCACCTCCAGCCTGTTCGAACGGTATGCCGCACGCGATTCGGCCATCCAGCAGGAACAGAATCTGCTGGTGCGCACGTTCGCCCTGCTGAGCCCGACGGTTGCCCTGCGCGAACTCTCGATGACATTGGCGGAAACCGATCTGCGCGCGCATGAGCGCTTTCTTGCCCAGGCCGAACGCTATCGCTACACGCTCGTACAGCAGCTCAATCAGTTGCAGGCCGACGCCGTGAGCATGGCCGACGACACCGCGCAGGATGCCGGCGCCGACCAACGCAAGCGCATCTCCTCCGCGCATTGGCATGAGATTCCGGTGTTCGCCTTCCAGCCCCCGGCCACCACAGAGGTGCTGCGTGCCGCAGGCGCTGCGCTCGGCCTGGTCGGTGCCTGGCTGCTGGCTGCGCTGTGCATGCTGATCGCAGCCGGCCGGCGTGTGGGAGTGGCGCGCTGATGGTGCTGTGGAAGTACGAACTGCTGCTGTTGCTGCGCGCACCTGCCGCGGTGGCCGGATTGCTGTTGCTTGCCCTGCTGACGGTGTGCAGCCTGATCTCCGGCCAGCACGTCATCGCTGCGCAGCGCGACAACATCGCAGGCATCGCAGCGCTGCAGCAGGAAGACATCGCAGCAGTGGAGGACTATGTGGCGCGCACCAACGACGCTGGCAGCGCGGCTTACTACAGCTTCCACCCGACCTGGGATGTGCCCTCGCCATTGGCATTCGCCGCGGTGGGCATGCGCGATGTCTCGCCGTACATCCTGCGTGTTCGCGCGTTGGGGCTGGAAGCGCAGATCCATGATGGCGACAGCTACAACCCGGAGTTGGCATTGGCCGGTCGCTTCGACTACGCCTTTGTGCTGGTGTTCCTGCTGCCGTTGTTCGTGATCGCGTTGCTGTTCGATCTGCGCTCGGGCGAACGCGAGGCCGGGCGCGCACGCATGCTGGCCGCGCTGCCGGGTGCCGGAGCCGCATTGCTGGTACGGCGCGTGGTGGTACGCGCCGCTGCGGTGCTGGTGTGCCTGAGCGTGCCGTTTGTCATTGCCGCGACCCTCAATGCGGTGCCGCTGCTGCAACAACTCGCGGTGCTGGCACTGACCTGCGCCTATCTGCTGTTCTGGGTGTTGCTGGCGGTGCTGGTCGGGCGCATCCATTGGCGTCCGGCCGCCAATGCCACCGCTTTGGCCAGCTGCTGGGTGGTGCTGGCACTGGTCGCACCGGCGCTGGCGCATGTGGCCATCAATCAGGCAGTGCCGGTCAACCAAGGCAGCGAGATCGCGCGGCTGCAGCGTGAGGCGGTCAACCACGCCTGGGATATTCCGCGCCAGGACACCATGCGGGCCTTCTACGCGCAGAACCCGCAGTGGGCAGATTCTGCGCCGTTGACCAGCGCGTTCCATTACAAGTGGTATTTCGCCTTCCACGAAAACGGCGATCAGCAGGTGGCGCCGCAGGTCGCGGCGTATCGGCAAGGCCTGCAACGACGCGAAGCGCTGGCGCAGCGTGTAGCCAGCGTATTGCCGCCGGTTGCATTGCAGGCGGCGTTGACGCGCCTGGCAGGTACCGATCTGCGTGCGCAATTGGCCTATCAAGATCGCATTCGCGCCTATCACCAGGCGTTGCGGACGTTCTACTACGGCTATCTGTTTCGCGACCGGCCATTTACGCGCGAGGACTTCGGGCGGGCGCCGCGTTTCGATGCAAGGGCCGATCCCGCGTCATAGCGGCAGTTGCGTTTCATCCATCACCTTTGGTTCTTTCACTTGCGACCCGGGCATTGCGTGCCTGGGTCCTTCAGGAGTCCTGCCCGATGTCCGTGTTCTCGTCGCGCCAACGCATGCCACACACCGTGCCGTTGCTCAGCATGCTGGCCTGCGCATGCGTCATTGCCTGCGTCGACGCCGCCGCCGCCGAGCCGCAGGCGCGCGATCTGGATGCGGTGCAGGTGCGCAGCCAGTACACGCCGTACCGCGCGTTGAGCGTCACCGGCGCCACCAAGACCGATGCGCCGTTGCGCGATCTGCCGATCAGTGCGCGCGTGCTCGATCAGACCTTGCTGGAGGATGCCGGTGTCAACGACCTGGCCGGTGCGCTGGAGATGGCCAGCGGCATCACCAAGGCCAATAACCTGGGCGGTCTGTGGGATAGCTACTCGATGCGCGGCTTCACCGGCGACCCGAATTTCAGCTCGGATTACATGGTCAACGGCTTCAATGCCAGCCGCGGTTACAACGGCCTGCGTGATGCGGCCAACACGCAAAGCATCGAAGTGATCAAGGGCCCGGCCTCGGCGTTGTACGGGCGCGGCGAGCCGGGTGGGGCAGTCAATATCGTCACCAAAAAGCCCTTGTTCCAGCCGCAGCACAGTGTGGATCTGTCGGCAGGGCGCTTCGACAGTTATCGCGCTGCGGTCGACAGCACCGGCCCGCTGGGCGAGAACCTGGCCTATCGCCTGAATGCGATGCACAAGGATCAGCACAGCTTCCGCGACACCGTCGATAGCGACAACACGCTGCTGGCGCCGTCGTTGTTATGGATGCCCACGCCCGATACCACGGTGTCGTATGAGCTGGAATTCGTGCGCATCCATGCGCCGTTCGATCGTGGCGTCACCGCCATCAATGGCGATGCCAATCGGCTGCCGGCGTCGCGTTTTCTGGGCGAACCGCGCAATGGCGATATCGATCTGCATTCCACCGGGCACCAGCTGTTTGTGGTGCACGGCTTGAATCAGACCTGGTCGTTGCAGGGCGGGGCGACCTATCGCGACAGCGGCATGCGCGGTTTTTCCACCGAGCCGTGGACGCTGCAGGCCGACGACCGCACGTTGCGCCGCGAGCGTCGCTACCGCGATTACCAGGGCCGCGATATCGCCGGGCGTGCCGAATTGCTTGGCACCTTGCAGGCGGGCCGCGTCACCCACAACGTGTTGTTCGGTGTCGACGGCAATCGCTTCGACGACAGCCGTTTTCAGCAGCGTGCACGCTCGGCGGCCACGCCATACAGCATCGACGTGCTCGCGCCGCAGTACGGCGTGGCCCAGCCGGGGCGGCTGGCCACGATCACCGATACCGAGGAGCGCCAGCAGGTGTGGGGCGTGTATGCGCAGGACCAGATCGATCTTGGCGCGCGCTGGAAGGCCTTGCTGGGCCTGCGCTACGACCACTATCAGCAGGATCTCGACAACCAATTGCGCGGCACCACGCAGCGCGCCTCCGATGGCGTGGTCAGCCCGCGCGCGGGCGTGATCTTCCATGTCGACGATGCATTGTCGCTGTATGCAAGTGCGGCGGCGGGCTTTCGCCCCAACAGTGGCGTTGGCGCGGATGGGCAGAGTTTTGCGCCGGAGAAAAGCCGTTCGCTGGAAACCGGGCTGAAATACGTGCAGCCCGGCGATGGCCTGGAAGCGACGCTGGCGGCGTTCCGTATCGACAAGAAAAATGTGCTGAGTCTGGATCCGGCCGACACCAGTTTTTCGCTGCCGGTGGGCGAGATGCGCAGCCAGGGCGTGGAGCTGGATCTGCTCGGGCGGCTGACCCCGCGCCTGGCCGCATCGGTGGGCCTGGCTTACACCGACTCGCAGGTGACGCGCAGCAGTGAGGCTGCCGCCGGTACCGGCCTGGCCGAGGGACGACGTTTTCCGAATGTGCCGCGTTTCAGTGGCAATGCCTTCGTCAACTACGAGCAGCCGTTGACCGGCAAGCGCAGTGCGGCGGTGGGCGTGGGTGTCTCGCACACCGGTGAGCGGCTGGGGTCGGTGGATAGCAATACCGATTTCGTGCTGCCGGCCTACACCGTGTGGCGCCTGGTCGGCCACTACGATCTGAGCGAGCGGCTACGCCTGTATGCCAAGGTCGAAAACCTGACCGACCGTCGCTACGCCGCGTTCTCCTACAGCGAGCAGTGGGTGTATCCCGGTGCGCCGCGCAGCTGGACGGTGGGCGTGCGGTTGCGGTTCTGAGACGGACCGTGGGTTCGATCGGTTGCTCTTAGAGCGGCTAACAAAACGTAGCGAGCGGCCGTCAGTCGTCTTGTTAATCGCTCTTAGCTGCGACGCGTGGGCGGACGCTTGCTGCGCTTCTTGCCAGGCGCCGCGGGTGCGGCGTCATCGCTGGCCAACGCGCCGCCGCTGTGCAGTTGCTCCAGCCACGACAGCGCGTCGACATAGCCAAGGAAGTGCTGCAGATAGCCGGGTGAGCATTCACGCATCAGGCTGATGCAGCGATGCACCAGCACGCTGGAATTGAGCGGGCCGGCATCCTTGGGTGCGTCCTGCAGCGATTGCCGCACCTGGCTGGCGGTGCGTACGGTGGTCCAGGTACGGCGGAAATCCTCCAGCGCCGGCAGCTCGGGAAACAGCGTGGCATCGGGTGTCGCGGTCTTTCTGCTGTCCACCTCCATCAACGCCGCATGGCCTGCCATCTGGTCGGCTAACGCGCCCAGCGCGCTGCGTTGCAACGGCTGCGCGGTATCGGTAGTTGCACGACGGCGCGCTGCTTTCTTGATTGCCGCCGCATACGCATCGATCAAGTTGCGCAGCTTTTCTTCCAGCACTTCGCGCACTGCATCCGCCTGCGTGCCGGCACGTGCTGCCAGTGTTTCCATCAGATGGAAATGCACCGGATCCAGCTGATCGGCACCTTGCTCGCGCCAGCGCTCCAGGCGCGCGTGTGAGGAGGTCGCCTGCGTGCTCATCGCGTGGTTGCGGCCGGCATTGGCTGTGACGTGGCGGAAGCGCGCGAGGTGGAAGGACGCGCAATCGGTGCAATCTCCACACGCCGATTCTTTGCGCGGCGCGTTTCATCGGCATTGGAATCCACCGGCTGTTGTGAGCCGAAGGCCGCAGCGAACACTGACGAAGCCGGCACGCCTTCGGCGATCAGGGCACGGGTCACGGTGAGCGCGCGTTGCGCCGACAGTTCCCAGTTATCGGCGTAGCGACGATTGCCACCCAGCACCGGGCGGTCGTCAGTGAAGCCGCTGACCATCAGGATCTCTTCGCGTGAGCTCAGGTACTCCTTCAACGGTGCGGCCAGCGTCTTCAGCACCTCGCGGCCTTCCGGCTGCAACTGATCGGAATTGAAGGCGAACAACACATTGCCGCGGATGCCGATGCGGCCATCGACCAGGGTTACGCGGCCGGCCGCCAGTGGCGCGGCCAGGGCTTGTTCCAGCGTCTTGCGGCGTTGCGCTTCGACCTGACGTTGCTTGACCTCTTCGTCCAGGCGGCTGGAGAGCTGCAATTGCACGCCGATCACCCCGACCAGGATCAGCACGAATGCGCCCAGCAGCACCGACATCAGGTCGCCGAAGGCGGCCCAGATCGGTGTGCCCGATTCGCCGTCGATGTCGATCTCATCGCTCATGCGGTTGTGGCCTGGCTGGTATCGGTATTGCCTGTATCGCCGGCATCGCTGCGACCGCGATCGAGCTGACGCAGTTCTTCGATGATCTGCTTTTGCGAGAGCATGCTGAGGTCTACCACTTCGCGCGCCTGTGCCACGTAATAGGCCAGTTGGTCGTCGCTGCGGGCGAGGGAGGCATCCAGTGCGCTGGCCACGTGTTGCAGGCGCTCGTTGAGCTCACTGGTGGAGCCGCTGAACAACTGCACTGCCATGCCGAAGGCCTCGCCCAGGCTGGCCACTTCCACCGCGCTGCCGCTGACATGCGCGGCCACTGCGCCGAGCTTGCCGGTCTCGCTGCCGATCTGTTCGGTGAGCTGGGTGCCCACGCGTTGCAGCAGATCGGCCGAGGTGGTGACCAGCGCATCCACCGCTTCGCGTTGTTCGGTGGAGGCGTGATTGACCGCGTTGAGCAAGGTGTCCAGCGTGGCCAGCAGCTTGCTGCGTTCTTCCAGCATGGCGGTGTCGCGCACCATGCTCTCGGACAGGTTCTGGCGCAGCTCGGCCACCACGTCGGCGGCGGCCTTGGGCGCTTCGGAGGCGATCTGCATCAGCCGCGACACTTCGGTGATGGTGGCGCTGGCCTGCGCCTGTGCCTGCGTGGACAGCTCGCTGGCGGTGCTGGCCAGGGTGTCGCAGATCGCCTGTTGTTGCTGGGTCACGCGCTCGCCGGTGCGCTCCCACTGCGTGTTCAGGTCCGCGCTCATTGCGGTAAAACGCTCGCTCCACAGCGCCAGGCGCTGGGTGTCGCGGGCTTCCAGTGCGGCCTGCAGGTCGGTGTGCGATTGCTGCAAGGTGCCCACCAATGCGGCGGCGTGCGCATCGAAGCTGGCGGTGGCGGCAGCGAGTGCGTTCTGGTGCTGGCTTGCCAATGCCGCGCTGGCGTCATGTTGTTGCGCCAGAGCGGCGTTCCATGCGCTGGCGGTGTCGCTGCTGGACTGATCCATGCGCCTGGAGACCGCATCGACCAAGGCGCTGGAGCGTGCATCGAAGGTGCTGGCGAACTGCGTGAGCGTGGTCTGCAATTCCTGCGTGAGCGCGTGATTCGAACGTTGCTGCTCGGCCACTGCCGCGCTCCATGTGGCGGCTGCCGCGGCGGTGCTGGTTTCCAGGCCGCTGCTCAGGCCATCGAGTTGTTGCTGCACGGCCTGCTGCACGCCGTCCTGCAGCGCCATGGTCTGCTGCGCAAGTTGCTCAAGCGTGGCGTGCAATTGCATGCTCAATGCTGCGCTTGCGCGTTGCTGCTCGGCCAGCACTGCCGCCCAGTTGTCTGCAGTGGCGGCGTTGCTGCGTTCAAACCCGTCATTGAGTGCGCTCAACTGCTGCTGCACCGCCTGCGTCACGCCGTCCTGCACAGCGATGCTGCGCTGATCGATCTGTTCCAGCGTGTGCTGCAAGTGCTCGGTGAGCGTTTGCTGCGCGCGCTCCTGTGCGGCCAATGCGGTTTGCCACTGCTCGGCTGCGCTCTGCGCACCGGCCTGGAAGCCTGCGTTGATGCCGTGCAATTGCTGCTGCACGGCCGTGCCCACGCCCTCCTGCAATGCGGTGGCCTGCTGAACGATCTGCTCCAGCGTGGTCTGCAACTGCGCATTGAGCGCGTGCTGGGCGCGTTCCTGTGCGGCCAGGGCCGTGGTCCAGTGCTCGGCCGCTGCGCTGGCACTGTGCTGGAAGCCGCTGGTGATGCCATCCAGTTGCTGCTGTACGGCGTGCGTAACGCGCTCCTGCAGCGCGGCGGTGTCGCGCGCGATGCTGGCCATGGTGGCTTCCATCGCCGGCTGCAAGGCCATGCCTACTGCGCGTGCGCTCTCTGCCACGCCAGCCTGCAGCGATTGCTCCATCGCCGTGGCCAGGCGCGCATACGCCGCTTCGCTTCTGGCGTGGAACTCGGCCTGCTGTGCGGCCAGGCGTTCATCGGCGGCGATGCTTTGCTGTTCGATGCTGCTCATCAGCGTTTGCAGGCGATCGATCAGCGTCGGCATCAAGGCGCTTTGCTGCTGCTGCAGCTTGAACACTTCGCCACGCTGATGCGCGTCCGAGTGCGGGTGCAGTTCGGATGCGATCTTCAGATCCAGCCGCTGCACGGCCTGCAGCCGCTCGCGCCGGCACAATGCCGACAACAGCCCCAGCATCGCCGAGGTCGCAACGCCGGCAATGGAGGTGCCGAACGCGAACGCCAGGCCTTCCACCGGTGCCGCCAGCGAGCCACGAATGGCCTGCAGGTCGGTGGCGCTCTGCAACGCAAAACCAGTGCCCTTGAGCGTGGCCATCATGCCGAGCAAGGTGCCGAGCATGCCCAGCAACACCAGCAGGCCGACCAGATACGGCGTCAGCACCGGTGCGGACAACGCCACGCGCTCGCCCTTGATGCGCAGGCGCACCGCATTGCGCAGGCTCGGATGCAGGCGCTCCAGCCACTCGCTCAATGCCGATGGTGCGGTGGTCAATGCGGCGACGGCATCGTCCAGCGTCGCGCTGGCCTGGCGATAGCGGTACAGCTCCAGTGCGCCGGCCACATAACAGGCACCGATCACCGCTGCGATGCAGGCGCCCAGCGGATTGGAGCCGAGATAACCAATGCCGACCCAGCAAACTGCCAACAGGCCGACGAGAAACACACACAGGTGGACAAGAGTTCTGAACATGAGGTCCCAGTTAGCGGGTACGAAGCGCTGCAAGCAGGCCTTCGATCGGGTGAAAACGAACATCCAGCTCGGCGAGCAACACGCTCTGCATGTCTTTGCGAAAGACATCCAGCCAGCCATCGGAGACTGCGCGTGAAGGGGGATCGCTATCGGCTGGCGAATGTGGGGTTTGCGCGGCATCGCGCAGACGTTCGAAATGCGCACCGAGCAGGCTCGGCACGGTGTTCAACAAGCTCTGCTCGCGCGGGCTGAGGGTGAGTTCCATTGCCGCATCCACTTCGGCCAGCCGCGCCATCTCGCCGGATGTCAGCGCCAGCATGTCGCGCAGACGGCCACGCAGATCGCCGGTGGCGGTGCGCATCGCGCGTTGCATGGCGAGGTAATGCTGCCGGAAGGGGGCGTAGTCGGGCATTGGTGCGGGCGCGTCGAGATCGGCGGCATTGCGCGCCTCGGCACGCAAACGCACGACCAGCGCATCCAGATCGGCCACGCTGCTGGTCGCCAACCCGGCGCGCACGCGGGCGCAGGCCTGGGCATCGGCAGGACGCGGCTCGGGGAGATCGTCGGTCTCGGGCAGCTTGCCATCCAGCGCCTTGGACACCGCCACCGCGCGCGTCCAGTCGATCCACTGGCTCAGCCGGTCGGCAAGCGCGTGGTTGGACTGGGCAACGTGGACGTCGCTGAGGCGAGCAAGCAGGCGAATGAACGCCGGGCCCGAGAGGGGCGCCCGTGGAGAAACTTTCGCCATTCTTCCGGTCAAAGACCGCGCATTTTACACGGGAATGTGCGCCATTCGGCGCTTTGCGAAGCAGTTGCGGGCCTGCCGGCAGGCCCGACCCTGGCGGCATTCAGCCGGCCTGGTGTGCAGGCCGGCGTGGGATTCCAGCGCGACTTCTCAACGCCGGGCGCGATGCACCAACGGAATCAGCACCACGCCCAGCAGTGCCACCGCAGCGGCCACATAGCCGATGCTGCCCAGGCCCCAGGCCGGAATCACCAGGCCGCCGATGATCGCGCCGATGCCGATACCGGCATTGGCTGCCGACACATTGGTGGTGCCGGCCAGCGCCTGCGAATGGGTCACCGAGTTCATCACCCGCACCTGGCTGATGGGAAACAGCGCGGTATAGGCAATGCCCCAGACCGCCAGGGTCAGAGAGAGCAGCACCCCGGTCTTGGCGAGCGGCACGCACAACGCCATGCCCAGCGCGAGCAGCAGCAGGAACACCGCGGTGGCGCGCAGCGGCGAGCGATCCACCACCCGGCCGCCAAGCCAATTGCCGATCAGGCCGATCGCGCCAAAGCCCATCAGCCACCAGCCCACGTTCGCCGCCGGCACGCCCACGCTGCGTTCCAGCAGGTCGGCCAGATAGGTGTAGGCGGTGAACATGGCGGTGAAGACCACGACCGACAGCGCCACATTGGCCAGAAAAAAACGCTCGGTGAAGATGCCGGCCTGCTGGCGCAGATTCACCCGTGCGCTGCGGGCCACCGTTGGCATCCATGCCGCCAGCGCGGCGGCCATCGCCAGCGACAAAGCGGCCAGAATCCAGAACGCGCCGCGCCAGCCGATGCCGTTGGCCGCCACCGTGCCCAGCGGAATGCCGAACAACAACGCCGCCGAAATGCCCAGATACACCTGCGATACCGCGCGCCCGGCGTGCTGTGGCCCGGCCAGTTGCCCGGCGGTCTCGCTGGCGGTGCCCCAGAACACCGGCAATGCCAGCGCCGGGATAAAACGCGCCAAGGCCAGCACCCAGATGTTGGGCGCCAGCGCGGCCACCGCGTTGGAGACCGCAAACACCAGCAGGATCGCGATAAACAGGCGCTTGCGATCCACATGCGACAGCCACGCGGTCAGCGGCGGGCCGAACAGCATCACGGTGAAGGCGAACAGCGTCACCAGCTGGCCGGCGGCGGAAATGGAAATTTCCATATCGCGCGCAAGGTCGGGCAGCAGCCCGACGATCAGGTATTCGGTAGTGACGATCACGAACGCGGCAAACGCCAGGATGAAGATCGCCAGCTCGCTGCGCGTGGTGGCCGGCGCGTTGGTGGCAGACGCGGTGGACGTGGTGGAACGGACAGCAGACATGGCGTGCGCCGCAGTGTGGGCTGGCCATGATAGGAAAGAATTTAAGTCGTATATCGGGAGTATTTTCCGTACATTGCAGACTTCAGTTCTTTAATGTGCCGTTATGCATCCTTCCGAACGCGTCAAAGGCATCGACATCTTTGTCAGCGCCGCCGATGCCGGCAGCTTCACCGCCGCCGCCGAGCGGCTCAGCCTGACCAGCTCGGCAGTGGGCAAGGCCATCGCCCGCCTGGAAGCACGCCTGGGCGTGCGCCTGTTCGCGCGCACCACCCGGCGGCTGGCGCTGACCGATGCCGGCGCGGCGTTCTACCGGGTCTGCGTCAAGGTGCTCGACGAGCTGGAAGAAGCCGAGCACGTCCTGCGCGCCGAAGGCCAGGCGCCCACCGGCCGGCTGCGGCTGGACCTGCCGGTAAGCTTCGGCCGGCGCAAGGTGTTGCCGGTGTTGCTGCCGTTCTTTCAGCGCTATCCCGGCCTGCAGCCAAGCATTTCGTTCACCGATCGCTTCGTCGACATGGCCGAAGAAGGCATCGACATCGCAGTGCGCATCGGTGGGCCGGATCAGTGGCACAGCAGTCTGGGCCACCGTTATCTGGGCCATGAAAAACGCGTGTTCTGCGCCGCGCCGCAGTATCTGGCGCACCGTGGCACGCCCGACAGCATCGCTGCATTGCTGGCACACGACGCGGTGCTGTATGGCCAAGCCAATCGCAGCAGTAGCCCGTGGTTGCTGCGGCATGGCGCAGGACCGGTGGAACAACGCGCGATGGACGCGCGGGTGGTGTTCGGCAATGCAGAAGCGCAGGTGGATGCGGTGGTGGCCGGGCTGGGCATCGCGCAACTGCCGACCTGGTTGATCGATCATCATCTGCAGCGTGGCAGCCTGGTGGCAGTGCTGCCGCAGTGCGATACCGAAGGCCTGCCGCTGCATCTGGTATGGATGCGCGCGCGCCAGTTGTTGCCCAAGCTGAGCCGCTTGCTGGAATGCCTGCAGCAGGGTTTGCAGGATGCGGCGTGAGTGCGGTGCCTTGCGCGCTGAGGCGTGCGCTGCATCGGGTTGTGCACCCTATGCATCCACTAGCGTTGGTTGCAGCGCAATTCAAGGTGCGCGTTGGTAAGCGCGTCATTACACGCAGCAGCACGTTGCAGCACGCCAGATCGAGCCACTCACGCCGGTGTACGCATGCTCTCTAACCAGTTCAGCTTCAAATCCACTGTCTTGCGGTCGACCCTGTTTTGTAAGGTGAACGCGTGTAGGCTGCGGGCCGGGGACGATTCCCCAACGAGGTGACCGCAATGGATCGCTCCGACATGCAAGTGTCCGATCTCATGGTCCTGGAGTTGCAAGGGTTCCACGATGCCTATGGCAATGGACCGGACTTCTGGGACGCGTATCAACGCATCATGACCAGTGCCGCGCAAGCCGGCGGCGACGTGATCGCGCTGGCCAACGAAATGGCGTCCCTGGCGCAGGGGCTTGGCGTGATCAAGCGCGCGCAGTTGCTGTAACTGCCGATTGCGCCGCCTGCCGGCGATGCCGGTTTGCCTGCCAGGCGCAGGCGCTTGTCGAAGCCGACGATTGTGGCGCTGTCTCTTTAACCGGCCGCCGTGTTTACGCCGCGCGCAGCAACATCCATCACCAACATCTAGCTAGAGACAGCCACACCGCAGGCGGGCTGCCACCGCGACGCGTGGCTTACTTGACGTCGGTTGTTTCGGTTGTTTCGGTTGTCTCTGTCGCTTCTTCAGACGCGTCTGTTGTCTTGACGGCCGGCTTTGCGGCGACGGCTGCAGCCGGTGCAGCGTCGGACTCGCCGCGCTTCTTGTCACGCCGCAGCGGCGTATCGCCCAGACGCTCGATCGCGCCACCGGACTGCTGAAACGCTTCCAGATCAGCAGCCAGGCGCTGTTCTGACAAGCGCGGCTTGCCTGGCTGATTGCTCACGGTCATCGACTGGCGGCGGGAATTATTCATCGCAAATCCTCATGCGTTGTAGAGCGTCAAGGGAATGCCCCGGCGGCGCTGATCGTCGTAGGTGGCACGCACGTCGCGGCAATACGGGCCGGACATGACGAAACGGCGGCAGATGGCCGGCCGTGTGTCGTAGATCGAGCAACACATGCGCGCCGCATCGATGGCCACGCACCAACCTTCCTCGTCACGCGCCATCACGTGCCAGCCTTGCGGCGTCACGGTGGTCAGATGGTTTGGAATGCGGTCGGTTGAGTCGACCATGACAGTGAGCCGGCAACAGACGGCGTCGCAGCGTTCGCAGAGATTCTTGATGGAGAAGGCCAGATAGTAGTGAAGGCGACACCGGGCTCCGGCCGCCTCTGCACCATACACCCTGGGCGTGCCGGGGTGTGAACCGTGCCCCCCGATTCGCTTTGCAGGGCTTGGCGGTTACGCCGCGGCGCAGGCGATGCAGGCGATGCAGGCGATGCAGGCGCGCCGCGCAGCGGGCTTGTGGAATGCGTTGCCTTTGTCGCCTCGATGCGAAGACCGCTTTCACCTGCGTCATCGCTGCGTCGCCGTAGCGTGGCGCAGTCTGCATCCACCTCGCCAGGAAACTCTCGATGAGCACCTCGAATCAAACCTTGTCCACACCCGACCACAGCAGCGATCACGATGATCAGCGCAGCGAGAAAGAAAAGCAGGATGCGCTGCAGGACGATGCGCTGGAAGAGACCTTTCCGGCCAGCGATCCGGTGTCGCCGTTCGTGCCGGCCAAACCGCTGGATTGATCCGCATCCCAAACGAGTGAGATAGACAAGCGGCGCCCTCATCGATTGCGCCGCTTGTGTTTGCCTGTTCGCCAGCGGTTACGGCGTCAGCACGACCTTGCGGCAATCGTCCTGCTTCTTGTCGAACAATTCGTAGCCGCGCGCTGCGTCGGCCAACGGCATGCGGTGCGAAATGATCGCGCTCGGCTTGAGGTCGCCGTTGCCGATATGTTCCAGCAACTGCGGCATATGTTTCTGCACATGGGTCTGGCCCATCTTGAAGGTCAGCCCCTTGTCGAAGGCATCGCCGAACAGGAAAGCGTGGATAAAGCCGGCATACACGCCCGGCACGCTGACCACGCCACAACGACGCGTCGCTGCGATGCATTGACGGATCGCCACACCGCTGCTGCCTTCCAGCTTCAAGGTGGTCAGTGCGGTTTCCACCGCGCTGCCTTCGGCCTCGAAGCCCACCGCTTCGATGCTGGCATCCACGCCGCGGCCATCGGTCTGCGAGACGATCACATCGGCCGGGTCGTCGATCTCGTCGAAGTTGATCGGGATGACGCCATACGCCTTGGAGGCGAAGTCGAGCCGATACGCGTGGCGGTCCACCATGAAGATACGTTCGGCACCCAGCATGCGGCAGCACGCTGCGGCCATCAGACCGACCGGGCCGGCGCCGAAGATGGCCACGGTGGAGCCTTGTTTGACGCCGGCATCGACCACGGCTTGATAACCGGTGGGCAAGATGTCGGATAGGAACAACACCTGCTCGTCATGCAGGACATCGGGCACCACCAGCGGGCCGACGTTGGCCTTGGGCACACGCACGTATTCGGCCTGCCCGCCCGACAGACCACCGTAGAGATGGCTGAAGCCGAACAAGGCCGCCGGTGGGCGCATGTCCTTGTGATTCAATGCCGCGCCCTTGCCGGTGTTGGTGGTTTCGCACGCGGAAAATTCCTGCAGCGCGCAATGGAAGCAGCGCCCGCAGGCGACCACGAACGGAATCACCACGCGGTCGCCGGGTTTGACTGCAGTGACATCGGGGCCAACGTCTTCGACGATGCCCATGAATTCATGGCCGAGAATGTCACCATGCCGCAGATCGGGAATTTTGCCGCGATACAGATGCAGATCCGAGCCGCAGATGGCTGTTGCGGTGACGCGCAGGATCAGATCGTCGCGTTCGACAAGAACCGGATCCGGCACGGTTTCAACTCGTACATCGCGTGAGCCGTGATAGTTGAGGGCAAGCATTGAGATCTCCCGAAAAGGCCGTCGATGCGCGGCAACCCATGCAGTGTTCGTGCAGCATCGTTAAGCCCATCAGCACACAGCGTGCGCATGGTGTGGACGCGTCCGATTGGCGACGCGGCGTTGATGCGCAAGTCACGTCTGGATAACCCTCGCACTCGCACCCTGAGATCACTCGTCAAATCGCTTGCAGTCATTCCACACATCGCGATGCGAACCCGACAATCAATGATCGCCAAGCAACGATCACTCAGGAGGCAGTAATGGGACTTTTCAAGATGGTAACCGCCGGCGCCGTGGGCTATGTGGCATACAAGGCGTGGCAGCGTCGTCAGGGCCAATCGACCGATGCGACCAGCGACACCAGCAGCGACCGCGACATTCAACAGACCACGTTGACCGGACCTGCCGCCAAGAGTGCGACACCACCGCATGGCGACCCGCTACGCACCGACGCCAACATCTCCACCGATCGCAAGCAGGCATTGGGCGCACTGGTCATCTTCAACGAACAGGAGCGCACACTGGCGCAACTGGCTGTGGTGAAGGGCATCAGCGGGGAATCGCTGCAGTTCGCACGCAAGATGGATGAAGCCCACAGCGCCGCGCTCACCGACCTCAGCCGTTTTGCGCCGGACCGCAATGGCACTTTGGCGCAGGCCGCATCCGCACGTGCGGACGGCACCCGCAAGCGTCTGGACGGGTTGAACGGCAAGGAATTCGAAACGCAGTACCTGCAGGCCAGCGTGACCAGCCATGAGCAGGCGCTGGCACTGCTGGATACGCAATTGAGCAGCGAGCCGGGGTCGAGCGATCTGGGCAAGGAGCTGCAGCGTGCCCGCGAAACCATTGCCCAGCACCTTGAACATGCCAAGGCGCTGCGCACCAAGTCGACCCAGCCGCACTGATCGATTGATTGGTGGTCGCTCTTGTAGCGGCCAACAAAATGAATGCTAGCGGCCAACAAAACGACTGCGCTCACCGTCAGGTGGGCGCAGTTGTCTTTTTGTTTCCGGTTCGCAGATGAGCAGGTTGGAAGTGCGATGTCCTCATCGCTTGATTGGCTCTGCGGTGTCATGGGTGCCGGTACATAGCAGTCTTGGGTGGATGCATGGCGTGTTCCGACACTGGATGTGGCACTACGCATCGACTATCGCCGTGCACGACGCCTGCCGGTTTTGTGCGAAGGCTTCGGTCTGCTGCAGGCGCTTGCACGCGTACCGGCGTGGGACACGCCGCAAGTACGTCCATGTAGGCTCTTACGCGGCATCCATGCCGCGTAAGGTCCCACGCCGGCACGCGTGCAAGCACCACCCATCGTTGTCGGTTGCTGGAGAAAAAGCGGCCGCTGGGCGACTGATCGCATCTTGGAAAGTGGCGTTCGCTGGCGAAGTGCTGGATCTTGTTCGGCCCCATCCGATCGACGCCAAAAGCATCGCTCAGGCATCATTGCGAATCCGCAGACGTTACGCCCGGCTGAGGACATTGCTTGTCGATCAGCAGCCGCGATGAGTGGAAGCGCGGCGTCGTATCCGGGGGCGGGACCATGTGGCGGCATGGATGCCGCCACTGAGCCTCCACGGACGGATTCACGGCGTGTCCCGACACCGGATGCGGCGCCGCGCGCAAGCCGACTCGTCACATGACGCCTGCCAGTTTACGCAACTACTTCGGTCATTGAGCGGCACTTGCGCGCGTAATGGCTGGGAGATGCGCACGTCATCCATCTAGCATTACGCTTGCGTCTGGTCAGGCGCTGCCTGCTCGAATCCAGCCGCCTGGCGCTGCCACAACCCGTCGAAGACGCCGCCATGCCCGCGCAGCTGTGCAGGATTGCCGTCTTCGATCACGCGGCCTTCCTGCAGCACCACGACGCGATCGAAGCCGATCACCGTGGATAGCCGATGGGCTACCGCCAGCACGGTGCGGTCGCGCATCAGATGATCCAGCGCGGCCTGAATTTCCGCCTCCGATTCGGTGTCCAGTGCCGAGGTGGCTTCGTCCAGGATCAGGATCGGTGCGTCCTTGAGAAACGCACGCGCGATGCCCAGCCGCTGCCGCTGACCACCGGACAACATCACCCCGCGCTCGCCAACCTGGGTGTCGTAGCCTTGCGGCAGTTCCCGGATGAATCCATCGCAGAAGGCATGCCGCGCGGCCTCCTGCACATCTGCATCGTTGGCGTCCGGCCGGCCATAGCGGATGTTGTCGGCAATGCTGCGGTTGAATAGCGCGGTTTCCTGCGGCACCACTGCGATCTTTTCGCGCAGGCTGTCCTGGCTGACACTGCGGATGTCCTGGCCGTCGATCAGCACGCGCCCGGATTCCACATCGTCCAGGCGCTGGATCAGCGCAATCAAGGTCGATTTGCCGGCGCCGGACGGCCCGACGATGCCTACCTTCTGGCCTGCGGGAATATGCAGATTCAAGTCGTGCAGCACCGCCGGGCGATCGGGATAGGCAAAGCGCACATGTTCGAAACGCACATCGCCTTCGGCCATCGCCAATGGCGCATCCGCGTCCACCAACGCATGCGGCTGCAGGATGATCTGCAAGGTATCGGCGATCGCGCCCAGCTGCTGGGTGGTATCCACCAGCGTCAGCGCCAGATCGCGCGAGCCATGCAGGATGCGAAACGTCAGCGCGCTGACCAGCACCACATCGCCTGCGCTCACCGCGCCGGCACTCCACATGCCGATTGCCCAGATCAACATGCCGCCGGCCATCAACGACAGACAGATGTCATGGATGACGCGGGCCTTTTCCACATACATCCAGCTGCGCCGGTGGGCGACCGCTTCATAGCCGATCTGTTCGGCCAGCCGTGCGCTTTCGCGATCGCGCGCGGCAAATGCCTTGATCGTCCATACATTCGACACCGCATCCACCAACTCACCGCCCACGCGTGCGGCCTGCGCGGCAAAGCGCTGATGCTTGGCGCGGCCGCGGATGCCGAAGCTGGTGATGATGGCCGCCACAATCCCGATGAAGCCGACCAGCGTGGCTGCCATGCGCCAATCCACGGTCAGCAACAACACGATGGCACCGATGAAATCCACGATCGGCGGCACGATCTTCCACGCCAGCCCGCCGTAGATCTGCCCGGCCGCGCTGCCGAGCGCGGTGATGCGATTGCCCAGCGCACCGGCGAAATGCTCGCTGAAATAGCGCATGGGGTGCCCGGTGAGATGGCGGAACAGATCCACCCGGATATCCACCACGCTGGCAACAACGGTGCTGCAGCCCAACCAGCCACCCAGGCGCCACAGCAGGTTTTCCACCGCAATCAGGCCGATGAAAACGCCCAGCGGCCACCACACATTGGCCTGGCTACGTTGATCGGTGGCCATCGCATCGACCAGCACCTTCATGCCGTACTGCACCGACACCGCGCAGCCGGCGGCGCCGATGATCAACAACAACAACCCACTGAAATGCCAGGGCCGTTGGCGAACGTAATGCCACAGAAAGCGTGCCGGCGTGTCCGGCAATAATTCCGGCTGGGCAGTGAGCGTTGTCACGTATCGATGTCGGCCAGTGCAAGCTGCGGCACTTGCAGGCCAAAGCGTTCGTGTTCGCGACGCAGTTGTCTGGCCAGCCCGGCATGCAGTGGACGCTCGCCCTGCTCATCGGCATAACCGAACAGGCCGGTGGGGCAATGGCGGTAGTTGTCCCAGCCCGGATAGTCCAGCACCGGGTAGAGGCAGATGCCTTCCATCGGCACGCCTTGCTGCATCGCCAGTGCCACTTCGCTGCCGACATGGTCCAGCCAGGGACCGCGTTTGTCGGCTTCGGCGCCGGTTTCGGAGACGAACATCGGGCGCCGATAACGCTGCCAGAACTCGTCGATGATGGCCGAAAACGGGCGGTAATCCGTTGAGCTGCGCAGGATCGGTGTGCCGCCCAGATACCATTGATTGTCTGCGTAGTAGTTGAGGCCGATGATGTCCAGATGCTGCGGTATGCCCCCCAATCCGGGCCATTGCTTGCCGCAGATCATGTCCCAGGCTTCGAACTGGGACAGCCGCAGGCGCTCGGCTTCGCGGCGCGGGCCGGGGCGGTCGTTGGAGGGAATCACATGAATGGCCGGGTCCACCTGCACGAAGCGCGCGCGCGGTTCCACCTGGCGTACCGCATCGATCGCGGCGATGGTGGCGCGTACCAGCTGATGCTTGAGCTCGAAGCCGCGTCCGCGTGCCTTTGGATACATGCCTGAGTGATCGCCGCCGTTCCAGGCCCAGAACGACATCTCGTTGACCGGGGCATAGAACGGCACCGCGTCGGTTTCGTTCTTGACGCATTGCGCGGCCGCAGCGGCAAAGCGTGCAAAGCGATCGACAAAGTGCGGCGACCAGATATCCACATCGTCCGGCCAGCCGTAATGGCACAGATCCCAGATCACCTGGGTGCCGGCGGCATTGGCCGCGTGCAGCATCGGCAAAAAACTGGACCAATCGTAATGGCCGGGGCGTTGTTCGATCAGGTGCCAGCGCATGCCGTCGCGCACCGTACGCAAGCCTTGCGCCGAGACGGCACGGTAATCGTTGGCGGCCCAGCGGTCGTGCTTGGTGCCGGCGATCAGATCCAGCCGGCGGCCATCGCGGCGACGATGGGTCGAACACTCGAACCCCGCCATGAAAAAACTGTCGAACACTGTGGGGGTATGCATCTGACATCCTGCTGCACGATCGGTTGCACGCTGGCACCGACCATCGATGACTGCCCAGCAGCGCGAGCGCGGTGGGGCGGGGTGTTGCCGATCAGACAGCCAGTTCGGCGTGACGCTGGTGTTCTGCCTCTTCGATGCGCTTGAACAAGGCCAATGCCTGGCCGACCACTTGATCCATGTTGTAGTACTTGTAGGTGCCCAGCCGCCCGAGAAAGGTGACATTGGGCGTCTCGGCCGCCAGGCGCTCGTAGCGCCGGTACAGCGCGGCATTCTCCGCACGTGGAATCGGATAATACGGGTCGCCGTCGGCCGATGGGTACTCGTGGGTGAGGCTGGTCTTGGGATGTTGCTGGCCGGTCAGATGCTTGTACTCGGTGATGCGCGTGTAGGCCACATCTTCGGCCGGGTAGTTGACCGTGGCCACCGCCTGAAAGTGTTCCTGATCCACGGTGCTGTGTTCGAACTTGAGCGAGCGATACGGCAGCTTGCCGTAGCAATAGTCGAAGTATTCGTCCACCGGCCCGCTGTAGACCAGTTGGTCGTAGTCCAGCTCGTCGCGGATCTCGCGGTAGTCGGTATTGAGCATCACCTTGATGTTGGGGTGATCGAGCATGCGTTCGAACATGCGGGTGTAGCCGTGCAGCGGCATCTGCTGGAAGGTGTCGGTGAAGTAACGGTCGTCGTCATTGGTGCGGGTGGGCACACGCGAGGTCACCGACTTGTCCAGCTGCGACGGATCCAAACCCCATTGCTTGCGCGTGTAGCCGCGGAAGAAGGTCTCGTACAATTCGCGGCCTACCTGGTTGATCACAACGTCTTCGCTGGTCTGGATATCGGCCACCGGTTCGGCGCGGCTGGCCAGAAATGCAGCGGCATCTTGTTCGGTTGCAAGCTGCAAACCGTAGAGCCGGTTCAAGGTGGTCATGTTGATCGGGATCGGCACCTGCTGCTCGCCTACCTGCGCCAGCACACGATGCGCGTACGGCCGCCACTGGGTGAAGTTGGACAGATAATCCATGATGCGCTGCGCATTGGTGTGGAATATGTGCGGGCCATAGCGATGGATCAGCACACCGGCGTCGTCATGAAAGTCGTAGGCATTGCCGCCGATATGCGGGCGGCGGTCCACCACCAGCACGCGCTTGCCCAGGCCTGCGGCCAGGCGCTCGGCCAGCACGCTGCCGGCAAAGCCCGCGCCGATGATCAGGTAATCGAATCCGCGCCGGGTACCGTCGACGGTGCGGGTGCTCGCCAGCGGAACGGCGCCCGAAGGTGTCATTGCTTCCACGTGAGTTTCTCCTTCATCAAGTCATAGGTGTGGTCCCAGGACATATCGCCCAGCACTTGGTCAGCGGTTTCCAGCAGCTGCTCGCGGTCGGCGCCGTCGCGCAGCGCGGCCTCGCAGGCGGCAACGAATGCATCCGGCGTGTCGGCAATGCGCACCACGCCGGTGTCGCCATAGGTGCGCACCACATCGTGGATCGGCGTGGAGACCACCGGGCGGCCGCCGGCCAGATATTCGGGCGTCTTGGTCGGGCTGATGAAGCGGGTGGAGGCATTCATCGCAAACGGCATCAACGCCACCTCCCAGCCGGACAGATAGCCGGGCAATTGGTCGTAGCTCTTGCCACCCAGGTAATGGATATTGTCGGCTTGCGGCAACTCGGCCGGGTCGATCTTGACCACCGGGCCGATCATCACCCACTGCCAGTGCGGGCGTTGCGTGGCGATGCTGCGCAACAGCTCCACGTCGAAGCGTTCGTCGATCACGCCATAGAAACCGAGCCGCGGATGCGCGATGTCGGCTTGGTCGGCAGGCTCCTGCTGGGGGGCGCGTGCCGCAGCGAAATGCGCCACATCCACACTGCTGGGGAAGGCATGTGCATTGGCGTGCAGCGCGCGTTTTGCTTCCCAGATGCTGTAGCCCCCGGTGAACACCACATCGGCGCGCTGCAATAGTTCGCGTTCGCGCTGTACCAGTTCGGGCGGCGCACCGCGAAATGCCGACAGCTCGTCCATGCAGTCGTACACGATCACGCGCGGGTGCAGATGCGCGCTGAAGCTCTGGCTCATCGGTGTGTAGTACCACAGCACCAGATCGTCCACACCGAGTTCGGCCAGATAGCCATCCAGCAACTGGCGTTGGATCTGCACGGCCGCCTCGCCTTCGCAACCGGCCGGCAGGCGCGGCACCAGCACATGCAGGCCGCCTGCTTCGCCACGCACCTGCAGCCACGGCTCGGGTTCGTCGCAGGCGATGGGCTCCTCCCAGAACAGCAGATTGAAATCACGTGCAAAGCGCGACATCAGATGTTGCGGGCGCTGATACACAAAACTCCAGCGCAGATGCGACAAGCACAACAGCGTGGGTCGCGATGGGTCGAATTGCGGGGTGTTGCCGGATGCGACGGCGCGGCGGGTGTTGCCGATGTCGTAGTGAAACTGACCAGCCCAGCTCATGGAATGCCCTCAATCAAAAAGGAAAGGAATCAGCGCGCATTACGCGCGCGAGAGACGGTCTGCAGGCAGCAGGGTGCGAGCCACCTCGTTGCGGCGGCGTCCCTCTGCCGTCGGCAACAAGCGACGTGACGGTGTGACCAGCTCGCGCGAGCTCGCGCTCGGGCACGGTGGTCGGGGTGCGCGGTCTGGTCAGGCGCGAGGTCGCATAGCCGTCCGGATGCAGTTGCTGCCAACGCCAGGTATCGCGACACATGCGGTCCAGGTCGTATTCGGCCTTCCAGCCAAGTAGCCGATTGGCCAGCGTGGCGTTTGCGTAATACACCGCCACATCGCCATCGCGGCGCGGTGCGATGCTCAACGGAATGCGGCAGCCACTGGCACGCTCGAATGCGGCAGCCACCTCGCGCACGCTGTGGCCGCGTCCGCTGCCCAGGTTCACCACCAGTCCCTTGCGCTCGCGCTGCAGGTAGTCGATGGCATCCACATGCGCGCGCGCCAGATCCATCACGTGCAGATAGTCGCGCACGCCGGTGCCGTCGGCAGTGGGGTAATCATCGCCGAACACCTGCAGCGCAGCGCGGCGGCCGACGGCCACCTGCGCGATATAGGGCATCAGATTGTTCGGCACGCCGCGCGGATCTTCGCCCAGATGCCCGCTGGGATGCGCATCCACCGGGTTGAAGTAACGCAGCAGCGCGGCATTGAATTCGGGCCACGCGATGCTCAGATCACCGATCATTTCTTCCATCATCAGCTTGGTGCGGCCGTAGGGATTGATCGCCTTCAACGGCGCGCTTTCCTTGATCGGGCTGATGTTTTCATCGCCATACACGGTGGCCGAGGAGCTGAACACCAGGTTGGACACCTCGGCGGTGCGCATCGCACGTAACAGCGCCAGCGTGCCGGTCACGTTGTTGTTGAAATACAGCAGCGGCTCGCGCACCGATTCGCCAACGGCCTTGAGTGCGGCAAAATGCAGCACGGCATCGATACGCTTGCTGCTCAGCAACTCAGCGAGCTCTGGTGCGCGCACATCCATGCGATGGAACTCCGGTCGAGCTCCCATCAGATACTGCAGATGGTCGAGCACGCGCTCGGATGAATTGCTCAAATTATCGACAATGCACACGTCGTGCCCACGTCGTGCCAGTTCCACACAGGTATGTGAGCCGATATAACCGGTGCCGCCGGTGACCAAAATTCTCATTGATTGCCTGCCTTGTGGAGGGCGCTGAGGCGCCGGCTTACCCAGGACGCGGATCACCACCGCGCACGTTTGCCTGCGTGTTGGGTGATGTCATCGCGCCGGCAGCGTGCTGATGAGCAGCCACGCATTGGGCGGCAGCCAGGTCTGGGCGAGCAGAGGGCTAACTGCATCACGGTCCAACACGATCTACGGTAGGTGGCAGAACGTGAGAACAGGCGCAGGGATAGGTGTGTGCTACGCGAGTGAGGCGTTGACTATTTACTCACCGGTGCTGTGTGTTTTTTAGTCGCGCGGCTTGCGTGCCACCAGGGGCTGGCAAAACTATTTCACGCGGGTTTATATGCAGAGCGGTGGATGTGGGTCTTCTGTCCAAATCGTCTGATCTGGAGCTTGGTTGCAGGGCCCTTGCCCGCCCACCCTCGCGGGACACGCCGCAAGTACGTCCGTGTAGGCTCTTACGCGGCATCCATGCCGCGTAAGGTCCCGCGACGGTGGGCGGGCAAGGACCAGTCGAGTTGATCGGTACGCATGGTTTTTAACGAAGCAGCCAGCGACCTGTCTGGTGCGATGTCCTCGCTGCGCTCTTGATGCTGTGAGTTGGCTGCAGGGTCCTTGCCCGCCTACCATCGCGGGACACGCCGCAAGTACGTCCGTGTAGGCTCTTACGCGGCATCCATGCCGCGTAAGGTCCCGCGATGGTGGGCGGGCAAGGACCATCGAAGATGGTCGGTGTGCATAGTTGCAAGCAGTGCATTACGTGCGTTGTTCGGATAACGGAGGCGCATTCGATCAGCCTCGCAACGCAAGGTCGTCAACAGACAGCTTTCAACAAGGCAACCTGCAAACTCTCCGGTGCGGTGTCCTTGCCGCTTGCGGGACCATGTGGCGGCATGGATGCCGCCACTGAGCCTCCACGGACGGATTCACGGCGTGTCCCGTGAGCGGCAAGGGCACCGCGCACTCGACCAATAAGGCTTTTAACCGAATCTAAAATGCACAAGCGCACGCTGCTGCACAAAAAAACCCGCATCGCTGCGAGAGCGATGCGGGTCGGACAACACAATGGAGCGCATTACAGAGTGACGGCGCCACCGGCAATGGTCAGCAACGTGCCGGAGGTGTAGCTGGCAGTGTCGGCCGCGAGCATCACGTAGGCCGATGCCAGCTCGACCGGCTGGCCGGGCCGCCCCATCGGGGTTTGGCTGCCGAAGTTTTCCACCGAGTCTTCGTCCATGCCTGCCGGAATGAACGGTGTCCAGATCGGGCCGGGCAGCACCGCATTGACGCGGATGTGCTTGTCGGCCAGCACGCCGGCCAGACCAATGGTGAGGTTGGCCAACGCGCCCTTGGTGGCGGCATAGGGAAGAATATTCGGCGTCGGTTTCTTGGACTGCACCGAGGCGGTATTGATGATGGAGCCACCGTCCTTCATCAACGGTACCGACAGCTGCACCAGATGAAACACCGCATGCACATTGGTGTCGAAGGTCTTGCGCCATTCGTCCAGGGTAATGTCTTCGAAATTTTGGAAATACTTCTGGTAGCCGGCGTTGTTGACCAGAATGTCCAGTCCGCCGAAGGCGCTGTTGACCTGTTCGATCAATGCTGCGGCCTGGTGCGGGTCGCTGATATCGCAACCGACCAGTAGCGCTTTGACGCCGGCCTTTTCGATCAGCGCACCGATCCTGGCCGCGTCCTCCTGTTCATCGGGCAGATACGCGATGGCCACGTCGGCGCCTTCGCGTGCATAGGCAATCGCTACGGCAGCACCAATGCCGCTGTCGCCACCGGTAATCAGCGCGCGCTTGCCTGTCAGCTGCCCGTGACCGACGTAGCTGTCTTCGCCATGGTCCGGGCGTGGATCCATCTTCTCGGTCCGGCCGGGGAAGCCCTGCTGCTGCGGCTTGAACGGCGGGCGTGGGTAATTGGGAACGGGCATGGGGGTCTCCTGACGGTGTGGATCACTACGAAGTGAGTGTCAGTGTGGTCATGCAGACGTAAACGTCCGGGCTAGACGATGTCGCCGGCATGTGTGCTGCGCGCGGCGCGTTCACGTTGTCAGCAAGCACGCCAGCCGACCTTACGGTGGGCAGTGCGCGCAGGCTTCATGCGCTTTTGCCGATCACGCTCGATACTGCGCGCATCGTCAGGAGTTACGCATGTTCTTTCGTCGCAATGGGTTGTCGTTGTGTCTGCTTGCGCTGACGCTGCTCTTCATCGGTTGCCAGATCTACGCCGGCCTGCATGCCTACAACGCGGAGTTGACAGAGCAGGGCCAGCCAACGCTGCTGGCCGCGTATCTGCACAGCCCGCATTTCGTCTCGGCCCTGTTCGAGAATTGGGAAAGCGAGTTCCTGCAGATGGGCATGTATGTGCTGCTGACCGTCAAGCTGCGCCAGGTGGGCTCGGCAGAGTCGCGTCCGCTCGATCCTGCTGAAGAAAGCGCCGAGATCAAGCCGGGCCAGACGCCGTGGCCGGTGCGTGCCGGTTGGCTGTGGCTGCGCGTGTATGAGCACTCGTTGGCGCTGGCATTTGGCGCGCTGTTCCTGATGAGTTTTGTCCTGCATCTGCTTGGCAGCTGGCGGCTTGCGTTGCTGGAGCGCACACAAAAGGGGTTGCCGCCGATCAGCATTCTCGACCATTTCACCGATGCCGGGTTCTGGTTCGAATCGATGCAGAACTGGCAGAGCGAATTCCTGGCGGTGTTCGCGCTGGTGGTGTTGACCATCTGGCTACGGCAGAAGGATTCGCCGCAGTCCAAACCGGTGGCGGCACCGCATTCGCAGACTGGTGGCTGAGCATGTTCGGATCACGCGTACTTGGCGTGCTCGGCGGGGCCATCTGCGCAATCACTTCACACGGTGACGCAGGTTTGTTCACCAGCTTGCAATGCCCGCCTGCCTAGCGTGGCGACACGACAATCAGGCAGGAGAACCGCGATGGCTAGCGAACCGAAGAAGCCGTGGGGTCCGGACGATGATCAGAGCAAGCCGTTCACGCCGCAAGAGCAGCGCAACGAGAATGCCGAACGAAAAGTGCACGACATGCCCGACGAAGACCGCCACGTCAACAAAGCGGACCCGGAGCAGGACTACGAACGCCCGGATGGGTCGGAAAAACGCTGAGTCCTCCGCGATTCGATACCGATGAAGGCGCCCGCAGTTGCGGGCGCTTCTAGTTTCAACAGCCACACAGGGCGCGGGGTTGAGCGATCTGTACACACGCTCTCCACGATGAGTGCGTAGGCTGTAGATAGAACATCGAACCCGACCGGCCCTGCTGGAACGGTTCGCCCAACGCCTCGCATGGCGCTGGCCCAGGTCAGCACCAGCTGACACCTAGATCGCGATGTAACAGCGCAAGCGAGCTGATCCAGTGGCTCATCGATGATGGCATCCGCCTCGGACTGGCGTGGCAGCCGTCGCAAAACCTTGCACTTCGTGGCGTTTTGGTACTTTCGCTGCGGCTACCGAGCCCAACTGTGACGCTTGGCACTGGCGTAATCAGGATTTGCCATGCGTACTTCGGTCAAAATCGGCACGGCGGGCTCGACATTGGGGAAAGAGCTACGCTCATCCCTGATGGTGATGACACCGGTGTGCCACTCGACGTGGTGAGCGGCGCTTTTTTCGCGCCGTCGTCACAATTCTCAACTGAACATGTATCAGCACTTTGCGGACAGAAGCGCCCATGGACCGTCTTTCCTGCGCCATCATCGACGACGACGTGGAATTCTGCGATCAGGTGGTGGAGTTAGCCACCGATAGCGGCTTCCGGGCCAAGGGCATGCACACCCTTGGCGAAGCCAGCCGTTGGCTGGACAGCAATTTCCCCGACCTGTTGGTCGTGGACGTTGGCTTGCCCGACGGCAGCGGTTTCGATCTCATCGAACGGCTCGATCCGGATCACTCGCCACAGATCGTGGTGGTGTCGGGCGATTACGCCCATGAAACCCAGGGCCGCGCACAGCAGTTCGGGGTCAGCGAGTTCCTGACCAAGCCATTCGCGCCGGAACGCCTGGAGCGTGTGCTCGGCGGTCTGCGTGAAGCGCAGCAGGGCAACCTGGGCATCGTCGGCAACAGCGACAGCATCGTGCTGTTGCGCAAGGACATCGTGCGCGTGGCGCCAACCGACTTGAACGTGCTGGTGACCGGCGAGACCGGTACCGGCAAGGATCTGGTCGCGCGCGCCATCCATCGTGTCTCCGGTCGTCGCGGTCGCTTTGTGCCGGTCAACTGCGGCGCAATCCCGGAAGAGTTGCTGGCAAGCCAGCTGTTCGGTCACGAGCGCGGCAGCTTCACCGGCGCCGATCGTCGGCATGCCGGATTTCTGGAGCAGGCTGCCGACGGCACGCTATTTCTGGATGAAATCGGCGAAATGCCCAAGCGTCTGCAGGTGTATCTGCTGCGGGCGATCGAATCGCGCAGCTTCATGCGCGTGGGCGGCAACGAAGAGATCCCGCTCGATGCGCGCGTGGTCGCTGCCACTCACCAGCATGTGCAGCGCGAGCAAGCGGTGCTGCGCGAGGATCTGTTCTACCGGCTCAACGAATATCCGATCCCGGTACCGCCACTGCGCGAGCGGCGGGGCGATGCGCGGCTGTTGGGCTTGCGTGTGATCGACGAACTCAATGTCAAATACGGCACGCGCAAGTTGCCGACCAAGTCATTGCTGCGCTATCTGGCGTACCACACGTGGCCGGGCAACGTGCGCGAGCTGCGCTCGTTCATCCGCTATCTGTATCTACGCTCCGATGGCGACCTGTTGAGTGCGCCGGATGTGGAGCAGACCGTGCCGCAGGCCGACGAGAACGGATTGTTGATTCCCGCAGGCTGGACCATGCGCCAGGCCGAGGACGCGATGATCGAGGCAGCATTGGCACGCACCCGCTTCAACAAGAAGGCCGCCGCACGCGAGTTGGGCATCAGTGTGCGCACCTTGCACAACCGGCTCAGCGACAAGGACGCGTAGTGGCCGATGCATCCGATGGACAGCGGCGTGAGCTGCTGCACCAATTGCGCAACCGCCTCAACGTGATGGGATTTGCGCTGTATGCGTTGCGCAACGATGTCTCCAAGCCACTGGAGACCTTGCGCAGCGCGCACCAGTCAGCGGTGGAGCTGCTCAATCAGCTCGGCGAAGAAGAGCGCGCCCGGCAGCAGATAAAAGACACCCAGGCCGACACTTCCGATCGGTGACGGGTTGTCGGTGAGATCCGATCAGATGATGATCAATAATGCTCGGCCGGTTGAGCCTGGTCGCTCAGCAACGTGGTGATCGCGCGCGGGTTGTACGGCTTCATGCAGTACGACAGATGCGCAAAGCGCGCCGGCAGCGTGTAGCGGTCATAACCGGAACAGAATGAGAACGGGACCCCGCGCTCCAGCAATGCATCGGCCACCGGAAACACCGGCTGGCCGCGCACATTGACGTCGAGCAACGCACCATCGATCTCCTCGCCTGAAGTCACCAGCGAAAGCGCGTCGGACACAGTGCCCACCGGTCCGACCACACGGACACCGGCTTCGATCAGCAAGTCGTTGAGCGATTGGGCGAGTAGATAATCGTCCTCGACCACAAGGATGCGGCGGCCATGCAGCGCTGTGTTGGACATAAAAACTCCGAGACTAAAATACGGTCTGACGACGCACGCCGGCATCGTGCGCGCACCCCGCGTTAATGGCGCGCGTAAGCAAGCGCTTCAAAGAGCGATCTCTTCAACGTTCAGGGACACATGCACGCGCGCGTGGATGTCTACCTTGCTTTACCTCATGATCAACGAGGATGGTTCCGTCCCGCACCGACGATGTGATGTCTGTTATGACCCAAAACCCTGCTGCCCAGGAAGACGCGGTGCCCGATGCTCCGGCGCAGGCGCCCTTGTTCGTTCTCGGGATCGGCGCAGCGGGGCTCGATGCTGCCCGCCTGGCCGAACTGCTGGAGACAGTGGCGGGGGCATCCAACCTGGCCATCATGCTGTTGCTGCGCGATCGCCAGCTGCTGGACGAAGACCTGCTACGCGAACTGCTTGGCGATCAGGCCAGTCTACTGCTGGTGCCCAATGACGGCGACCAACTGCAGCCGGGGCACTTCTATCTGCCGCCCAGCGACTCGCTGGTGACGTTGGAAGAAAACCGCGTGCGCCTGCGCGCGCTGCTGGAAGGCGAAAGCGATCATGGTGTGATCGACACCTTCTTCGTATCGATGGCGCACGACCAGGACGGCAACGTGATCGGTCTGATCATGGGCCGCTTCGATGGTGACGGCACGCTGGGCACTGCAGCGATCAAGGAATGCGGTGGGCTTGCGCTGGTGGTGGACGATCCTGCGTTGCAGGCGCTGGATCTGCGCAGCGCAAGCAACGCGGCCGCAATCAGCGACGACATTCTGCCGCTGCCAGCTGTGGCCGCGCGTATCGCCGCACACATGCAGCGCCATCACGGACTCGGTCATCCGGCCCCAACCGGCGTGCGCACTGGCAGCGAGAACGATCAACTGAGCCAGGTGGCGGGCATCCTGCGTAACACCACCGGGCACGATTTCCATGGTTACAAACGCGCCACGTTCCTGCGCCGCGTGCAACGGCGCATGCAGGTCGTGCAGGTGGATACGCTGGAACACTATCTGGACGCGCTGCGCAATCGCTTCGACGAACCGCTGCAGCTGTTCAACGATCTGCTGATCGGTGTGACCCAGTTCTTTCGCGACCGCCGCGAGTTCGAGTTCCTGGAGCAGCAGGTGATTCCGCGCCTGTTTCAGGGCAAGCACGTGGGCGACAGCCTGCGCGTCTGGGTGCTGGGCTGCTCCACCGGAGAAGAAGCGTATTCGTTGGCGATGCTGCTGCGCGAGCACGCCGAAACGCTGGATTCCCCGCCCCGCATCCAGATCTTTGCCAGCGATATCGATGGACGTGCGCTGGCGGCGGCACGGGTGGGGCGGTATAGCTCGAGTATCGTTGGCGAGGTTGCGCCGGCGCGCCTGCGGCGTTGGTTTGTCAAGGAAGGCGATACCTATGTGGTGAGCAAGGAACTGCGTGAGTTGTGCGTGTTTTCCCAGCACAGCATCGTCAAGGACCCGCCATTCTCGCGGCTGGACCTGGTGTCGTGCCGCAATCTGCTGATCTACCTGGATGCCGAGCTGCAGAACCGGGTGATCCCGATCTTTCATTTCGCGCTACGGCCGGGTGGGTATTTGTTCCTGGGGAATGCCGAAAACGTCTCGCGCCACGCAAAGTTGTTCGTGCCGGTGGAACGCAGCTTCCGCGTCTTTCAGCGTATCGATGCCGAGAACAACGTGCATGCCACCTTTCCCAACATGCCGCTTGCCGCAGCGGGCAGGGTGCCTGCACCGCCGCAGCGGCAGCGCACCTCCAGCAATGCCCTGGTGCGTGCCGGCGAGCGCATCGCCGATCGGTACGCGCCGGCATATGCGGTGCTGGACGAGCATTTCGATGTGCTGCATTTCTCCGCGCAGGCCGGGCGTTTCATTCGTCCCGGCAGTGGTGCGCCCAGCCTCAACCTGCTCAACCTGATCCATCGCGATCTGCGCCTGGATCTACGCAGTGCGCTGAGCCGCGCCGAATCGGACCAGTCGCCGGTGCATGTCAACGGCGTCCAGGTGCATGAGGACAACTCGACCTGGGCGGTGGATCTGTTCGTGGAGCCGACCTCCGCCTCGGAGGTACCGCGCGGGTATGTGGTGCTGTTTCAGGAAGTGGAAGCGCGCGAACCGGTGGAGCTGCCCACGCCCCGCGACACTGCCTCCACCGATGCGCAGGTGCAGGTGCTGGAAAACGAGTTGCGCATCACCCGTGAGCGGCTGCAGTCGATGATCGAGGAGCTGGAGAGCACCAACGAAGAGCTCAAGTCCTCCAACGAGGAATACCAGTCGCTCAACGAAGAGATGCAGAGCGCCAACGAGGAACTGGAAACTTCCAAGGAAGAGTTGCAATCGGTCAACGAAGAAGTCACCACGGTCAACGGTGAGCTGGCCCACCGCGTACAGGAGCTTGCGCAGACCAACAGCGATCTGAAGAACCTGCTGGAAAGCACCCAGATCGCCACGGTGTTTCTGGATAACGAATTGCACGTCACCAACTTCACGCCTGCAGTCACCGACATCCTGCCGTTGGTGGAAAGCGATATCCATCGGCCGATCAGCAATATCAAGCTGCACGTGGACTACGACGAACTGCAGGACGACGTGCACCGGGTCATCCGCACGCTGGCCGTGCTTGATCGCGAGGTGGAAAACCCCATCACCCACGCACGCTACATGGTGCGTGTGCTGCCGTATCGCACCGTGCACAACTTCATCGGTGGCGCGGTGCTTACGTTTATGGACGTGACCCCGCTGACACTGGCCGAGCAGGCCTTGCGCAGCAGCGAGCAACGCCTGCGCACTCTGATGGAAGGAATTCCGCAGTTGGTGTGGCGCTCGCTCGATGGCGGGCACTGGACCTGGTCCAGCCCGCAGTGGTCGCGCTATACCGGGCAAAGCGATGCCGACGGCCTGGAACTGGGCTGGCTGCAGGCAGTGCATCCGGACGAACGCGCGCTGACAATGGTTGCCTGGCACGACAGCCGGCACACCGGTGAACTGGATGTGGAGCATCGCCTATACAACGCTGCCGAGCAGAGCTATCGCTGGTTTCATACCCGTGGCTCGCCGGTGCGCGACGAGCGCGGCCAGGTCGTGGAATGGCTGGGCACCTCTACCGAATCAGACAATTTACGTCGCCTGCAGGAAGAGCAGCGCGTGCTGGTGAGCGAGTTGCAGCACCGCACCCGCAACCTGATTACGGTGGTGCAATCGGTGGCCAGGCAGACCGTGCAGACCAGCCAGAGCATGCCGGAGTTCATCGGCAAGTTCGACGACCGGTTATCGGCCCTGTCGCGCGTGCAAGGCCTGTTGTCGCAGTCGGATGCGATGCCGACCACCATCGGTGCGCTGCTGCACATGGAACTGGATGCGCTCGGTGCCGAGCCGGATCAGCGGCGCATCCTGGTCGAAGGCCCGGATGTGGCGTTGCGCAAATCCACCGTGCAGACACTGGCGCTGGCATTGCACGAATTGGCCACCAACGCACTCAAGCATGGCGCGCTTGCGGTGGAGACCGGCACCTTGTCGATCCGCTGGGATGTGGTGTCCGGCGAGGACACCCCCGCGCGGCTGGTGCTGCATTGGGTCGAGGAAGGCGCAGTGAAAAAATTGCGTCACGACCGCGATGAGGCAAGTGGGTTCGGCCGTCGCCTGATCGAAAAAGCCTTGCCTTACAGCCACGGTGCGCAGACGCGTTACGAGCTCAGCGATACGCGACTGGAATGCGAAATCCGGCTGCCGCTTAATTCGATACACGGTTGAGATGCATTGCACACGGTCTAAGAGCGGCTAACAAAACGTAGCGAGCTCCGTCGCGTTGCACTGCAACTGCATGCAGACTTGCATGCAAATGCACCCCCGTCACGGAAAATGCTGCGCACCAGTGCACATCTTGCGACCTGTTCGATCGTCGCTAAAGAAGCATATGTAGCTGAAGTCACTGAGGTCCTTGCAGCACCGGTGTCCGTGTCAGTCGAAAACCTGGCGCGCATTGTGCTTACCCACTTGGTGTCCTTGAGACGTATACAGTGGAGTAGTCATGATTACGCGCATTCTTCAGTTGTCCGCCCGCGTGGCGAGCAACGCATGGGTCGAGGTCGGCGTGGGTGCCGAAGCGGACATTCTGGTCGCCGAACGTGGCGGCAGACGCGAAGAGCGTGCCACCTTCGGTCGACGCGCGCCAGGGCAGCAGCGCTCGATCCACATGCAGGAACCAAGCTGGTTGAGTGGCGTGGATCTGGCGATCTGGGAAACCCAGCGCTGTGCGATTCCACTATGCGGATTCGTCTGCACGGCCTCTGCAGATGGCAGTACTGCCGCTACCTGGTTGAGTCAGGACAATGGCGAGGTGTATGTAGCGGGCCTGCGCAATGTGATGGATATCGGCGGCCGCCTGCAAATGGGGTTCTCCTTGCTGGTGGCCTCGTCGGCCAGCATGCCCACGCATCGTCCGTTGTGCATCGAAGGCGATGTCAGACAATGGCTGCAGGGCGGCGGCAAAGTGGCCATGCTGCATCTCACGCCTTGGCAGTTGGGTCGCTATACCACTGCAGCCGGCGTACGGCCGGACTGGACCGGCGAAGAGCACTCGGCGCAGATCGCGCGCGTATGAGTGGGAATGTCGGGCAGCAAACATAAAGGGGCCCCTGGGGCCCCTCGTCGTTCTGGTCGTGCGATGTTGTTTCAGCTACGGAAGGCGCCATGGTCATGCGTCATGCATTTCGCATGCATCGCACGCGGCTAGGGCATCAAGCCTCCGATCGGTTTGGCTTGGAACATCCGACTCACGCTGAAGTTCCGGTCTTGGTGGCCTTGAGAGGTGATTGAATGGTGTGGATGCGTCTGGTGCAGAGCGGTTTATCTGGGGGTTTGCTGCAGGGCCCTTGCCCGCCCACCATCGCGGGACACGCTGCAAGTACGTCCTTGTAAGCTCTTACGCGGCATCCATGCCGCATAAGGTCGCAATAAAAAGCCCGGGTCGCGAACGACCCGGGCCATTGCTGGGTGCGCTGGCACTCAGCAGGTTCAGCGCTGGATGTCGCCGGTGGTGGAGCCGGCACCCGGGCCTGCGCCCAGGTCGGCACCGGTCACGCGGTCGAGCTCCGGATTGGAGAGCAGGCGCAACGACATCGCGTCCAGTGCGTCGGTCTGGGTCGCGTCCAGCGCAACCGTGGCCGAGCCGTCACCGCCATCGACTGCAGTCTGCAGTTCGCGGTCTGCAACCACGTCCCATTGCTCGCCGGCATTCCACGGACCCACCATGTCGCCTTCGCCCTGCGACATGTTGTAGTAGGTGTCGGTGAAGCGCGGGTCGCCCGGCAGCTTGCCCGGCGGGAAGTTCGGCTCGATCGAGTACAGCGCTTTCTCGAACGACTTCTGATGCGCCACCTCGCGTGTCATCAAAAAGCGCAGCGCATCCACGATGCCCGGATCGTCGGTGACGGTGATCAGACGCTCGTACACCAGCTTGGCGCGTGCTTCGGCGGCGATGTTGGAACGCAGGTCGGAGGTCGGGCAACCGATCGAGTCCACATACGCCGACGTCCACGGCACACCGCTGGAATTGACCAGCGCCGGGCCACCACCGTACAAGATCTGCTGGGTGTGGCTGGTGCTGTTCTGGGTCATGGTGCGCATCTCCATGGCCTCTTCCATCCCTTCGGACAACACCGCCTTGGGTCCCTTGTTGAGCATGGCGATGATGGAGCCGATGATCTCCAGGTGGCTCAGTTCTTCGGTGGCAATATCGAACAGCAAATCCTTGCGGCCCGGATCGTCTTCGCCCAATGCCTGGGTGAAGTACTGCATCGCAGCGGCGAGTTCGCCCTGCGGTCCGCCGAACTGCTCGAGCATCAACGTGGCCAGATCCGGATTCGGTTCGGCAACGCGGACGGTGTACATCAACCGCTTGTTATGCATAAACATGGGTCGTGCTCCATGGCTGGCGCCCAGGATGACTGCCACTCGGTAGGCGGACAGAAAACGCGGGGCTCTGGCTTTCGGGGGGTGATGCCCGCAGACGCGGGCAGACGCAGCGCGGCAGTGCCGCACTGCGCGATGCATCAGGCCGCTTTACTGGTCTTGGATGCTTTTTGGTTGCCACCTTGCTCGGCAAGCAGGGTCAGCTTTTCATCGGTGGCTTTTTCTTCTTCCAGGGTTGCAAGCAACAACGTGATCGCATCGGAGTAACCGAGCTGCTTGGCAATGGCCGCGATGGTGCCGTACGAGGCGATCTCGTAATGCTCCACCTTCTGTGCGCCACCGATCAATGCCGCATCGCGCACCGGGCCGGCTTCGATCTCTTCGATCACCTCACGGCCTTCTTCGACCAGGCCTTCCATTGCTGCACACTTGATGCGCTTGAGCTTGATGCCGAGCAGTTCGACGATCTGGTCGATCCGCTCGATCTGGCCCTGGGTTTCTTCCAGATGCACCTTGAATGCCTCAACCAGCTTGGGCTCGGTCGCCGCGCGTGCCAGGCGCGGCAGCGATTTGGTCAGCTGCTTTTCTGCGCTGTAGATGTCCGATAGTTCGTGGATGAAAAGCTCTTCAATTGTCTTGATCGCCATGGGCGGCTCCTTCGAGTGGATAGGTGGGTCAACAGTGCGATGCACCGTGTGCGCGTCATGCCTTCAACTGCCTGCGAGCCAGCGGCTCCGTCACCTCGGCATCGCAGTGCACAGGCGTGACGCACGCCGGTGCTGCAAGGTCGCGGTGATCGGATTTCAAGCTGTCTCGCATGGGTCGCTAAGCTAGTCACCGATGTGTTAGCGGGATCGGTGGATGCGGTGATCCCGATGCGACGGCGGCCTGTGCCGTGGCCATGCACGGACGCTGCAAAAACAGCGCCGTGCAGACAGCGCGATGCGCTACAACGGTGCTCCACCACTGCGCGAGACGTTGGCATGACGCCATTGGATAAGAGCGGCTAAAAAAACGTAGCGAGCAGCCGTCAGGCGGGTGCGGACGGCGCGCAGGAACCGGAGTGTACGAGTGGTACATGAGGATTCCGAGCACCGGCCGCGCCCGCCTGACGGCTGCGCAGTAGTTTTGTTCGCCGCTCTAAACCGCTACGCCGAGAACTGCACATCGGCGCGTCGACCTACACCTTGATCATCGACCCGCAGGGCTTGAAACTGGTCGAAAAGGGCAAGCGCAAAGGCGTGGTATTGCGTTGGGATGAACTGGTCAGCGGCGATGCCGCACTGGCCCGCGCATTGCAGGCCTCACTCAGCGACGCGTGAGTTCTGGCGCTCGCGCAACAGCTCAGGCCGAGGGGAACAGACGCGCCAATTCGCGCACCGCTGCTGCAGAGGCTGCGTGATCCGGCGTGGCATCGGCATTATTGAAATCGTTCGCGCCTTGCGCTTGCACCAGCAGTCCATCGCGGCGTGGCACTACATTGAGATTGTGACCACGCCAGACCAGCCCGTAGGTGACTTCCGGTTGCGGAATCAGGCGCGCGGTCTGCCCACGCACCGGGATGACGCTGTCGTCGCCAAGCAACGCACGCGCGCCGTAGCCGGTGGCATTGACCAGGATCTTCTCGCGCAGATCGCCGAATTGGCGCGGGTGCTCGAAGCTGCGCGTGTACAGCTCGCCGCCGGCCTGCAGAAAGTCGTCCATCAATAATCGCGCATAGGCGCTGAGGTTGAAGGTCAGCTGGCTATAGCGGCGCACGAACGGCACCGGGAACGGATGGCTGCCGGGAGCGACCAACTGCGAGCGCGGGCCGAGATCATGGATCAATTCGCGCTCCAGCGGCGGGTAGTCAGGCTCGTGCGCTTCTGCCGATGGAATCGGTTGGTCGAACGGCACATCGGATAACGCGTAACCATCGCGCCATTCGATCGGCTCGCCCGGCAAGCCGAGCAAGGTCTGGTAGCGGCGAAACGAGATGCGCGCCATCTCTTCCCAACGCGTCTTGAAATCGGCCGTGGCGTGTTCGCTGGTGCACACGCGCGAGTCCGGCGACCACACGCCTGTGGCGTAGAACGAACGCACATCCGGCAGGCGCTCGCGTGCATAGATGCGCACGCGCAAGCCGGCGCGTTGTGCCACCAGCGCGGTGGTCAGCCCGATCGCGCCGCAGCCGATCACCGCCAGCTCGCGCGCCTTGGCATCGGCCGCACGCACCAGCCGCAGCGCGTGTTCGGCCGCACCCCACGACAACGACCACCCACTGCCGCCATGCCCGTAGTTGTGCACCACCGTCTTGCGACCGATGCGCTCGGCTTCGATGCGCGGCCCCAGCGCACGGAACGGCCGCGTGCAGCCGTTGATGGCAATGATGCGATCGACCGAGGCGTGCATCGGCGCCAGCGGCGGCGATGCGGCGAACTGGTTGGGCAGGGCGCCAGGCGACGCAGCCGGCAGCGGTGAAGAAGGTGCTGCACTGGCAGGGCCGGTCGCGGCCCAGCTAGTGGTGGAAGCGGCCGCAAGCGCAAGGCCGGCGCTCTGCAAAAAATGACGACGGTGCATGCGACTCCCAAGTGTGTGGTGGATTTCAAGGCGATAGAGGACAACGCGGCTTACGCATGAAAGCAACATGCTTGGCGCGGCATCTGCACACGCCAGGCCTCTTTCATGCCCGGCAGCCGGCATCTTCAAGACACAGAGCGCAACGCCGCAGACGCCGAGCATACCGCGCACCTGCATGCCTGCCACTGCCGAGCAGGCCGGGTTTCGTGCCGCGATCCAGGCAATTGAGGCGCCGCCGGCGGCCATTCGTCGCTTTGGGCTTTCGACTGCGCGCTTGCCGGCTATGCTCGCCGCGTCCCAACCCAACGAGCTCACACCCGTGTCTGCCAGTGTCTTTCTGATCGTACGTATCGTATTCGCCTGGGCTGCCGCGTTGGTGGTGGCCGGGATCATGTGGGCGCAGCTGTTCGGTTCCACCGGCGCGTTCTTTGGGCTGATCTGCGTGGTGCTGCTGACGCTGGCCTTGATGAGTGCGATCACGCATGTGCGGCGGGTGCGGCTGATCGCCGGGCGGCTGGATCACGACACCTTGTCGACCCGCCAGCGACGCCAGATCGAAGTGCCGCTGGATGTGCAGGCCAGCTTCGCCGTCGTCGAAGAAGCGGTGCGCGCATTGCCGCGCGTGCAGGACATCGAATGCGCACCGGGCAGCCTGTTGATCCGCGCCAAGGTGCGCCGTATCGATCCCTATGAAGGACGTCAGCCCTCGCGCTGGAATCTGTTCGCGCGCTTTGCGATCAAGCGCAATCAGGTGCTGGTCACGATCACGCCGGGGCAGGGCACCAGCAGCGTCACCGTGTTGTGCGAGCCCGATGCCGGTGCCTGGGTGGATTTGTTCGCAGTGGACGAGGGCAGCAATTTCGAGAACGCCGAGGCGATCAATCGCGCGGTGGTAGGCAGGGTCGGCGAGCAGCGTCGCGACGAGCAGGCCGCGGCCGAGCAATCGGTGATGGAGAAGGAACTGGCCGTGGCACGCCTGAACCTGCTGCATGCCCAGGTCGAGCCGCACTTTCTCTACAACACGCTTGCCAGCGCGCAGGTGCTGGCCCGCACCGACCCGCCGCGCGCCGAGATCATGATCGGGCACCTGATCCAGTACCTGCGCAGCTCGTTGCCCAGTGCCGACGGTGCCATCTCCAGCCTGGGCGAAGAACTCGAACGCACCCAGGCCTATCTGGAAATCCTGCGCATCCGCATGGGCACGCGTTTGGCCTTGCAGGTGGAAGTGCCGTACGAGCTACGCACGCTGCAGCTGCCCTCGATGATGTTGCAGACGCTGGTGGAAAACGCGATCAAGCACGGCCTGGAACCCAAGCCCGGCGGCGGCACGGTGTGGATCCTGGCGCGTCGCATCGACGACCATGCCACGCTCACCGTGGCCGACGATGGCCAGGGCTTCAACACCCACAGTCAGGGCACCGGCATCGGTTTGAAGAACCTGCGCGAGCGGTTGCAGCTGATCTACGCCGGCAAGGCCAGCTTTGCCATCGTGTCCAACTTCCCCAGCGGGGTGGCCGCCACGATCACTTTGCCGCTGCCCGCGCATATCGCAGCGTCTCCCACGCCGCCGCCGTTGCCCAACGCGCAAATACACACCACGCAGGTGCAGGCATGAGTGCGTTACGTGCGGTGATCGCCGAAGACGAAGCGTTGCTACGGCAGTCCTTGCTCGCGCTGCTGGCCGAGGTGTGCCCGCAGCTGCAGGTGGTGGGCGAATGCGAAGACGGCGCCAGCGCGCTGGAAACCATCGCCGCGCAACAACCCGATGTGGTGTTTCTGGACATCCGCATGCCCGGGCTCACCGGCATCGAAGTGGCACGTGCGATGCGCGAGAGCAGCCCGCACACCCAGGTGGTCTTCGTCACCGCCTATGATCAGTACGCCATCGATGCGTTCGAACACGGGGCGGTGGATTACCTGCTCAAGCCGATCGGCCGCGAGCGCCTGCAGGCCACCTGGCAGCGCGTGCAACAGCGCGCCGCCGCAGGTCAGCCGGACAGCGGCCTGCTGGAAACACTATTGCAGCGCCTGTCCGCACGCCCTCCTGCCGCTAGCGCCGCGCCGCCGCTGGCATGGCTCACCGCCAGCAGCGGCCGCGAGACGCGACTGATCGCGCTGGATGAGGTGGCGTACTTCCAGGCCGATCAGAAGTACACCACGGTGATGACGGCCGCCGGCGAAGCGATCCTGCGCACACCGCTGCGCGAGTTGCTCGACGTGCTGGACCCGCAGGTGTTCAAGCAGATCCACCGCTCCACCATCGTCAACATGAAGGCGGTCGCCTCGGTGGTGCGCGACGACACCGGCAAGGGGCGGCTGGCCCTGCGCGGGCGTAGCGAGACGCTCACCGTCAGCCAGCCATTTATGACCCTGTTCCGCGGCATGTAGTCCCCCAATCGCATCGACTGAAAGGATTGCCTCAATGCGCCTGATCGCCTCCCTCGTGTATTGCCTGCTTGCCTTGGCCGGCTGTCACGACCGTAACGGCACCACCTCCATCACCCGCGCCACCCGCAATGGCCAGGACGTGATCTTCAGCAAGACCCTGGCTACCGCCACCGAAACCAACGTGCATTGCCTGGCCAGCAGCAGCGGTCGCTGCCATTACCTGGTGTACGAGGAACATTGCGCCGCGCCTGCCGCGGGCAACATGACGGGCACGCCGGCCTGCGCACGCAAGACGCTGGACAGCTTTGCGCTGACACCGGGGCAGGTGCGCGAACTGCGCGGCATTCCGCGTCAGGCGCACACCTGTGTGGATACCAGCGCGCCCAGCGCCGACTGCCATGGCTGAGCAGGCCTTGCAGGCCTGGCTCGGCGGAAACACGTTTCAGCTATGTAGCAAGCCATGCTGCAACCGGACGCAAGCCTGAATACGCACTGACGATCGGCGGCCGCTTCTGCGATCATTACAAGCTTGTTGCCGGTTCACGGCGTCCTCACAGCCAGGCTCTTCATGTCCGAACAATCGCTACGCCGCGACGTTGGCCCCTTCGCCCTCATGCTTACCGGCCTGGGCTCGATCATCGGCTCCGGCTGGTTGTTCGGCGCCTGGCGCGCTGCCGGCCTGGCCGGCCCCGGCGCGATCTGGGCCTGGATCCTGGGCGCGGCGATCATCACCACCATCGCACTCTCCTACGCCGAACTAGGCGCCATGTTCCCCGAGTCCGGCGGCATGGTGCGCTACAGCCATTACTCGCACGGTTCGCTGGTGGGCTTCATCGCCGGCTGGGCCAACTGGATCGCGATCGTCTCGGTGATTCCGGTCGAGGCCGAGGCCTCGGTGCAATACATGGCCTCCTGGCCCTGGGCGTGGGCGCAAGGTCTGTACGTGCAGGCGCCCGGCGGAGCAGGGGAGTTGTCGGTGCCCGGCCTGCTGATCTCGGCGGTGCTGGTGCTGGTGTATTTCTTCCTGAATTTCTGGAGCGTCAAGCTGTTCGCGCGCTCCAACACCTTGATCACCGTGTTCAAGCTGGTGGTGCCGGCAGCGACCGGCGTGGCCTTGATCGCCAGCGGCTTCCATAGCGAAAACTTCAGCGTCGGCATCCACGGCGATGCGCACGTGATCGACCTGGCGGCGGTGCTCACCGCCGTGGCCACCGCCGGCATCGTCTTCAGCTTCAACGGCTTCCAGAGCCCGGTGAACCTGGCCGGCGAGGCGCGCAACCCGGGCCGCAGCATTCCGTTCGCGGTGCTGGGTTCGATCGCGCTGGCCACGGTGATTTACGTGATCCTGCAGGTGGCCTACATCGGCGCGGTGCCGCCGGAGTTGCTGGCAAAGGCCGGCTGGCACGGCATCGATTTCCGCTCGCCGTTCGCCGAGCTGGCCATCATCGTCAACCTGCATTGGCTGGCGATGCTGCTGTACATCGATGCCTTCGTGAGCCCCAGCGGTACCGGCATCACCTACACCGCCACCACCGCGCGCATGGTCTACGGCATGGAAAAGAACGGCACCATGCCGTCGGTGCTGGGCAAGCTGCACCCGGTGTGGGGCGTGCCGCGCATGGCGATGTTCTTCAACCTGGCGGTGTCGTTCGTGTTCCTGTTCTTCTTCCGCGGTTGGGGCACGCTGGCGGCGGTGATCTCGGTGGCGACCATCATTTCCTACCTCACCGGCCCGATCAGCGCGATGGCATTGCGCCGTCATGCGCCCGAGTTACATCGCCCGCTGCGTATCGCTGCTTTGCCGGTGCTGGCCGGTGTGGCCTTCGTGATGGCCACCGAGCTGCTGTACTGGGCGCGTTGGCCGCTGACCGGCGAGATCATCCTGCTGATGGTCGTGGCGCTGCCGGTGTACTGCTACTACCAGGCCAAGCAGGGCTGGCCGGATCTGGGCCGCAACCTCAAGGGCGCCGCCTGGATGATCTGCTACCTGCCGATGATCGCGCTGCTGTCCTGGGCCGGCAGCAGCGACTTCGGCGGCCACGGCTATCTGAGCTACGGCACCGATCTGGCGGTGGTGGCGGCGGTCGGCGTGGTGTTCTACATCTGGGGTGTGCGCAGCGGTTGGCGCACGCCGTCGGTGGAACAGGCGGTTGCGCGGGCCTGAGTGGGGCTGCGCATCTTCCTTAGAACGCAATGCCGAATCCGCGCAAGATTGTTCTGCATTCACTGCACGGCGAACGGCCAGGGCTAGCAGCTCTGGTCGTCGACTGGATCGCTGAAGGTGTCAACTACGTCGGTGTGGTCGGCGTCGATGCCGACCGCATCGAGAACCTGATCGATGACTTGTGCGTGGGAGATGGCTCGGCACCGTATTCCATGCTCACCGCGGCGCATGGCCCGGACGAGTCTCTGGAGGATGCTGTGTTCTTGGCGGAGCTACTGTCCGATGAGTTTGCAGGCCCTGTTCGTGTGATTGAGTTCTAGTCGTTCGAACACGCTGGCGCCACCGCGTCATTCGACTCCTGCTTCAAAGGCTCACTAACGCCATGACACAGCGACTCGCCGCACCTGGCGTGCGTCCGAATCAGGGCGAATTCTCGGTGCTGAATGCAAAACGGCCGATGGAGCTGCATCGGCCGTTTTGCATTCGAATCGCGCGTTCTCTTCTGTGATCTATGCTCAAGGCTTCAGGCGTTGGCCACCAAGCGCGGCGCGCCATCGAAGCGGTCCAGATCGCGCAGCAATTCGGTGTAGCGGCGTAGCCGGCCCATCTCGCGCATGTTGACGATGTCCTCGTGGCGCAGCTCGCGCCTGGAGGTCACCTCCTGCTTGTAGCGCAGCACTTCCGGGTAGCTGCGGGTCATGTCCAGCGCATCGGCGACGCATTCGACCGAATCGGCGTCCGGCGTCAGCCGCGCGCGGCTATTGAAGGCGCGTAACCAGCGTTCGAAACCGGCGCTGTGATCGAACAGATCGGCGATGTACCACATGACGAACAGGATCGACGCCCACGAAGTGAAGATGATCACCACGCGGCTGAAAGTCAGGTGGTAGTCGTTCTGCCACAACTGGTGCGTGATCACCCCCAGCAGCACCAGCGAGATGGCCTGCCAGCCGATGATCGAGGCGATCACCCATTGTTTCTTTGCGACGGTGAGCAGGGCGAGCTCCTCGTCGAGCTGCTGGTCGGTCTTTGCGCGCCACTTGGCGACCTGCTCGTCGAAGGAGAGGCGATGGAGTGCGTTGTCCTGCAATAGCAGGCCCAAACCCTGGAACAAAGCGATCATGACAAGCTCCCGACGGATGGCTGGTACGAACGACTTGCTGCACTGGCGGTTGCCAGATGCGCTGGAGCGACCGACCCAACACCACAGGACCATGTGGCGTTCGGTCAGACGGCCCTAGTTCTAGCACTTTCGCTGTGCATGGCAATGCCCGATGCGAACCAATCGCCATGCATTCGTGCGCACTCGCGCACAAATCGCAGTATTCAGGCGGTTTGCCGCGTTTTGATCCGCAGGGCGGCCACGCTGCCGCGCGTTTCTTGCTGCACTGCACACCTGAGCCTGCGTGGAGACGCGTGCTGCAGCAGCCGGCCAACCCGCACGGACCAGCCCGCCGCAGTGTGCTGCCGTGATTGCGAACGCAGCGCAACCACGACATGGCGTTGCAAACGGCTGCGTATCATCGCCGCATGTCAGCCGTCCTGCGTACCCTCACCGCCCCCGCCGCCGAACAGATCCGGCGCTGGATCCTGGGCGCGTTTCCACGTGGCCAGAGCAGTATCGAATACGACCAGCCGTTGGGCGATCCCGGCATCTTCGGGCCCGACAGCGTCACCTGGCGCGTGCATTCGGAATTCCCCGGCATGCTGTCCGGCGGGCTGTGCGCGTTGATGCTGCAACTACTGCACCCGCGCGCGCTGGCCGGGGTCTACGACCATTCCAACTTCCGCGCCGACCTGATCGGGCGGCTGCGCAGGACCACCAATTTCGTTACCGGCACCACCTACGCACCGCGTGCGGAAGCGGGGCAATTGATTGCCCGCGTGCGCACCATCCATACGCATATCCGCGGCCATACCGCCGACGGCGTGGCGTACGAGGCCAACGATCCACAGCTGCTGACCTGGGTGCATGTCACCGAGGCCTACGGCTTTTTGCAGGGCTGCCGGCGCTATTGCCGCGACGTGCCGGTTGCCATCGCCGACCGCTATTACGACGAAGCGCGACGTGTGGCCGAGGCGCTGGGCGCCACCAACGTGCCAGCCAGCGAGGCGCAGGTGGAGGCGTATTTCGCCGGCGTGCGCGGGCAGCTGCGCATGGACGCACGCTCGCGCGAGGTGCTCGAGATTCTCACCAGTATCCAGCTGCCGGTGCCTGCGGCTGGTTTGTCGCGCGGGGTGTTTCTTGGCGCCGGTACTGCCCTGCTGCCGGGCTGGGCCAGCGACATGCTTGGCCGCACCACGATGCAACGCACACAGGCGCGTGCCTCGGCGCGTCTGTTGCGCAGCCTGTCGCCATTGTTTCGCACTGCGTTACGCCGTGATGGATTATCTGCGCGTGCGTGTCGGCGGATGCAGTTGCCGCCGACGATGTTGTTGCAGTGGCCGGGAGAGGGGTGAGCGGCGGATGGTGGTTTGCTTCGCCGTACTGGCCGCTCCTGGCGCATGGCGTGTTGCCAGAGCGGATAGGGCGCTAGGCAGCCGCACCCTCACCCCAACCCCTCTCCCGGCGGGAGAGGGGCTCGAAGCCCTGAATTCACCACGGTGCCAACGCGCGCAGCGGACTTGACCCCTCTCCCTCCGGGAGAGGGGTTGGGGTGAGGGTACGTTGAGAGGCAGATGCTCCAGACCTCCTTAAAAAAAACCGCTCTACGCCTTACGCAGCAGCAGTCGTCCCTGTCCACCACCTACCAAATCCGCACCCGCTGCTCAGGCGCCAGATACAACTGCTCGCCCTGCTTCACATCGAACGCCGGATACCACGCATCGAGATTGCGCACCGTTTGCGCGCGGAAGCGTCCAGGCGCGTGTACGTCGGTGAGCACCGCGTTGCGTAGCGCTGCGTCGCGGTACTTGCTGCGCCAGGCCTGCGCAAAGCCCAGGAAAAAGCGCTGATCCGGGCTGAAGCCATCGATGGTGTGCGGCTGCTTGCCCTGCAACGACAGTTGATACGCATCGTATGCGGTGGCCAGACCGGCAACATCGGCGATGTTCTCGCCCAGGGTCAGCTTGCCGTTGACCGCCAGGTCGTCGAATGGCCGGTAGGCGCTGAATTGCGCGGCAAGCGCATCGCTGGCGGTCGCGAATTTTTTCAGATCCTGCGGCGTCCACCAGTTGTGCAGCTCGCCATGTTCGTCGAACAGTGCGCCCATGTTGTCGAAGCTGTGGCTGATCTCATGGCCGATCACCGCGCCAATCGCGCCGTAGTTCACCGCATCATCGGCGGCCGGGTCGAAGAATGGCGGTTGCAGGAGCGCAGCCGGAAACAGCAGGCGGTTTTCCAGCGGCACATTCAGTGCGTTGACTTCCTGCGGCAGCATGTACCACTCGCGGTGATCCACGGCCTTGCCCAGCTTGGCCAGGTTGCGCCGGTACTCGAACAGTTTGGCGCGCTCTGCATTGCCCAATGCATCGTCGCGGCGCACGTCCAGGCCGCTGTAGTCGCGCCAGGTATCCGGATATCCCACCGCCACCGTCAACCCGGCGATCTTGGCCTTGGCGTGCTGCTTGGTCTCCGGGCTCATCCACGCCAACGCATCGATGCGCTGGCCGAAGGCGGTGACGATGTTCCTGACCATCTCTTCGGTGCGCGCCTTGGTCTGCGCGCTCACGTATTTCTGTACGTAGCGTTTGCCGACCGCCTCGCCCAACGCCGCATTGGTCGCATCGATGGCGCGCTTCCAGCGCTGGCGTTGTTGCGGGGTGCCCTCCAGCGTGGTGCCGTAGAACGCGAAGCGTGCATCGGCGAAGGCCTTGGACAGATACGGCGAGGCGCGATCCAGCTCACGAAAGCTCAGATAGTCCTTCCAGGTCTGCAGCGGCTGCGATTGCACCAGCGCCGACAACCCGGCCACTGCCTGCGGCTGCCAGACGATGAAGTCCTGCTGCGATTTCAAGCCCGCCGCCTCGAAGAACAGCGTCCAGTCCACACCCGGTGCGTGACGTGCGAAATCGGCTTGTTTCCAGGCATTGGCGCCGGCCGGCACGTTATTGGTCTGTTCGGCGGTGGCATGCACATGCGCCATCGCGGTTTCCAGCGCCAGGATGCGCTCTGCGCGGGCCGGTGCATCGCTGATGCCGGCCAGCTGCAACAGCTTGACGATGTACGCGCGGTAGGCATCGCGCAGTTGCGGCATGCGCCCGCCATCCAGATAGAAACTGCGGTCGGGCATGCCCAGGCCGCCCTGCACCAGATACGGCACATAACGCCCGGGGTGATACAGGTCCTGGGTGATCCACAGCCCGAACAGCCGGTCGGTGTAGAAATTGGTGGAATTGAGCAGATCCACATCGGCACGCAATTGGCCGCCCAGCGTGCGTGCCAGCGCCTGCTTGTCGTCCAGTTGCGCGATCGCATCCAGTGCCGGTTGCACCGGGCGCATGCCCTTGGCCTCGATGCCGGCTTCGTCCATGTAGGCCGCGTAGTAATCGCCGATCTGCTTGTCTTCGCCAGTGACGCGGTCGTTGGCGGCTGCGCCTTCGATGATGTCGCGGCTGTGCCGCTCGGTCTCGATGGCAATGCCGACGAAGCTGTTGTAACTGGAGCGGTCGTCGGGAATCTGCGTGGTCTTGACCCAGTTGCCGCTGGCATACCCGAAGAAGTCGTTGCCCGGCGCCACGCCGCGATCCATGCCCGCCGCATCGAAGCCGAAATCGCCCAGCTTCGGCGTGCTGGGTGCCGGCTTGGTGGTGGCAGAGGACGTGGGCGTGCTGCCATCGCGGTGACACGCGGCAGTGATCAGCAGCACCGCAGACAGCGCAGCGATCAGGACAGGGCGGTGCAAAGGGGCCATGCGGCACAGCTCGAAACCAGAACAGACGGCGCAGTGTAAGTGGCTGCCAGCGCCACGTCCCGGCTTGCGGACGACGACGGACATATGCCCGCATGGGTGGATACGCCCGGTTCAGCGCCGGCGCTGGTACCAGAAGCCGAGCGCATCGCGGGTCTGCAGCATGCGCCGCCCGCGCCAGAGGAAACGCAGCAGCAAGCCGAGGTGTTCGCGCTTGGAAAAGCTGCGCAGCTTGCGGTCGGAGGTATGCACGGTCTGGCGCAGGATCACGAACCGCCCGCAGCGTGCCAGCGCGCGGCTCAACGCCACATCCTCACCGGCGTAGTAACGCGTATCGAAGCCACCCGCGCTGACGAACGCCGCGCGCGTGCAGAACAGAAAGCAGCCGGGCGCGATGCCGCTGACCCGAAACAACCAGCCGAAGATCGCCTGTGCGGTGCGCTCGGACCACACGCGCCTGCCCTGCAGGTGCACGTGCGCGCCACCGCCCACGGCACCGGCCTCCAGCGCCGCCAATGCCGCGCCCACCACCTGCGGGTTGATCAGCGTGTCGGCATCCAGAAACAACAACTGCTCGCCGCATGCCAACTGCGCGCCGGCATTGCGGGTGGCGGCGATATGCCGCAGTTGCACCTCCAGCACCTGCGCAGCATGCGCACGCGCGATGGCGGCGGTGTCGTCCTCGCAGGCATCGGCCACCACGATGACCTCGTAGTCGAGCTGCAGTGTCTGCGCGCAGCCGTGCAGACACTGCAGCGTGTCGCCGATCAGCGCGGCTTCGTCGTGGGCGGGGATTACGAAAGACAGCATCTGGCGCGCGGCTCAGGTGAGGGTACGCCAAGTGTGCGAGCCACGCCGATGCAATGGCGTGAGCGCCTGCGGCCGCCACAGCGGGTGCGGCCGCAGGCAGGACGCGAAGGCCGGCTCAGCGGTTGACGGTGGCCATCATCGCTTCCGGGTAGCGCGTGCCGGCCGCAGCCTGTGCCGGGAAAATCGCATCGATGCGTGCCAGCTCGTCCGGCATCAGCGCCACATCGAGCGCGCCGATGTTTTCTTCCAGATAGGCCAGACGTTTGGTGCCCGGGATCGGCACCAGATCCTGGCCTTGCGCCAGTACCCAGGCCAGCGCCAGCTGTCCGGGCGTAATGCCCTTGTCGGCAGCGATCGCCTTGACCTGTTCGACCAGCTGCAGGTTGCGAGTGAAGTTGTCGCCCTGGAAACGCGGCGAATGGCGCCGGTAATCGTCGGCGTCGAAATCGTCCGGCGAGGAGAACGCGCCGGTAAGAAAACCGCGCCCCAGCGGCGAATACGGCACGAAGCCGATCCCGAGCTCGCGCACCGCAGCGAACACGCCGTTGTCTTCCGGCTCGCGCGACCACAGCGAGTATTCGGTCTGTACGGCAGTGATCGGATGCACCGCATGCGCACGCGCAATGGTGTCCGCAGCCGCTTCGGAGAGCCCAAGAAAACGCACCTTGCCTTGTTCGACCAGACGCGCCATCGCACCCACGGTGTCTTCGATCGGCACGTTGGGATCCACGCGGTGCTGGTAATACAGGTCGATATGCTCCACCCCCAGGCGGCGCAGGCTGGCTTCGCAGGCCGACTGCACGTACGCCGGGCTGCCGTCGACACCGCGCACCGAGGGGTCGTTGGCATCGAGCTTGATGCCGAACTTGGTGGCCAGGAACACCTCATGCCGGCGCGAGGCGATCGCCTTGCCGACCAGGATCTCGTTGGTGTGCGGGCCGTACATGTCGGCGGTGTCGAGCAGGCTGATGCCGTGATCCAGCGCGCGATGGATCACCTTGATCGAGCCGGCCTCGTCGCTGCGGTTGCCGTAGAACGCGCTCATGCCCATGCAGCCGAGGCCGAGTGCAGAGACGGTGGGGCCGGAACGGCCAAGCGTGCGGGTTTGCATGGTGGGGGAACTCCGTGCGGTCAAAAGGGCGGGGCCAAGCATGGCGCGGGTGGCGTTAGGGCGATGTGGCTCGACCGGTGAGGCGTCGCGGTTGCGGCCGTTGCAGGCCGCTGCGGTATGGCAACCGCACTGATTGCGCCATTACGCAAAAACCCGCGCATCCCGGCAGACCGAAGCCTACCGCCATGCGCGGGTCTTTACGCGGACGCGACTACATCCCGCTTCAGCCCTTGAGCTTGCCGGCGAATTCGGCAATGCGCTTGCCGAGCAGCCTGGCGGTTTCCAGATCGCCGCTGCGCGGCGCTTCTTCCGGCGAGGCATCGGAGGGCGAGATCGCCAGTGCGCCTGCCGAGCCGGCGGTCCAGTTGATGTCCTGCGGGCCGTGTGCCTTGGTGTTGGCCGGCAGCAAGCCGGTGCCGATCCAGACCTGGCCGTGCTGCTGCGACAACGTCCAGAAGTACTGGATGGTGGCGTACTTGTCGCCGTTGACCGAGGCCGAGTTGGTGAAGCCGGCCGCAATCTTGTCCTTCCAGGCCTGCGCAAACCACGGCTTGGAGCTGGCATCGGCAAACTTCTTGAACTGCCAGGCCGGCCCGCCCATGTAGGTGGGGCTGCCATAGATGATGGCATCGGCCGCACCGATCGCCTCCCAGGCGTCGTCGGGCAGGTTGCCGTCCTGGTCGATGCGATACAGCGTGGCCTCGCCGACGCTGGCGGCGCCGGCATGCACGGCTTCGGCCAGTTTGACGGTGTGGCCGTAGCCGCTGAAATACACGATGGCGATCTTGCTCATGGGCAGTCCTTGAACCGAGGGGATCGGGATTGTGCGCACACGTGGGCCGACAGGTTAATGACCACTGCCGGGACGAACTGTTGCCGAGGCCGCCAGACCAGATGCGCACTCGCCCATCGTTTCGACCAGGTAATCGATGAAGCTGCGCACCTTCGGCGCCAGATGGCTGCGGCTGGTATAGACCGCGAAGATGCCGATATCGGCCAGCTCGTACTCGGGAAGAATGCGTACCAGGCGCCCGGCGGCGAGATGGTCGTCGGCCAGAAAATCCGGCTGCATCGCAATGCCCTGGCCGGCCACCGCCGCCGCGCTCAACACATGCCCGTTGTTGGCACGCAGCCCGCCGTGGATGCGCACAGTGGTATCGCCATCGGGGCCATGGAAGCGCACTTCGTCGCCATTGGGCGAGTAGTGATAGAGCAGGCATTCGTGGCCGGCCAGGTCGGACGGATGGCTGGGCGTGCCCGCGCGTGCCAGATAGGCCGGCGCCGCGCACGTGAGCAGCCGCACCTTGCCCAACTGGCGGGCGATCAGCGTCGGCGCCGGCTGGCGGGTGATGCGGATGGCGACATCGAAGCCTTCTTCCACCATGTCGACCAGGCGGTCGGACAGCGACAGGTCGAGCTCCACCTGCGGGTAGCGCGCGCGAAAGCCCGGCAGCAAGGCGGCCAGCCGCTCGATGCCGTAGCTCACCGGCGCGTTGACGCGCAGCACCCCGGCCGGTTCCAGCGCCTGGGCGCCCACGGTGGCCTCCAGGTCGTCCAGATCGGCGAGCAGCTGCAGGCAGCGCTGGTAATACGCGGTGCCGGCGCTGGTCAGGCTGACCCGCCGGGTGGTGCGGTTGAGCAGGCGGGTGCCCAGCCGCTGTTCGAGCGCGGCGACCTGGCGGGTGACGCTGGCGGTGGAGCGGTCCAGCGCGTCGGCTGCAGCGCTGAAGCCGCTGCGTTCGGCCACTGCGGTGAACACGCGCATTGCGTCGAGGGTATCCATGGTGGATCCGATTATTGCTTTGATCGCAATTAATTATCCGAATCGAAACTATTTATCAGAAATTTGTAAGCAATAGGCTGTGCAGGTCCTCACCGGAGTCTGTCAAATGTCCACTTCTCTTGCATCCCTGCGTACCGCCGCTTACGGCACGGCCTTGTTGCGCATCAGTCTGGGCGCGCTGTTCCTGGTGCACGGCCTGACCAAGCTGCTGGTGTTCACCCCGGCCGGCACGGCGGCCTATTTCCAGTCGCTCGGCCTGCCGGGCGCGCTGGGCTACCTCACTATCGCGCTGGAGCTTGGCCTGGGCCTGTCCTTGCTGTTGGGCATCTACGCGCGCTGGGTGGCGCTGTTGGGCGTGCCGCTGCTGCTGGGCACCATCGTCAGCGTGCATGGCGCCAATGGCTTCGGCTTCTCCAATCCGGGCGGCGGCTGGGAATACCCGGCGCTGTGGGCGGTGTTGCTGATCGTGTAATCGCTGCTTGGCGATGGCGCCCTGGCGTTGAAGCCGGCGCGCTGAGGCGGTTTGTTTTTCTTTACGAGGAGTCGTCCATGACCCGCTTGCCTTCCCTGTACATCTCGCATGGATCGCCGATGACTGCGCTGCAGCCGGGGCAGGTCGGCGAGCGCCTGGCCGAGCTTGCGCAGACCTTGCCGCGGCCACGCGCGATTGTCGTTGCATCGGCGCATTGGCTGGGCCGCCGCCCGCTGGTCAGTGGCGCGGCGCGGCCGGCCACCATCCACGACTTCGGTGGATTTCCTGCGCCGCTGTACGAACTGGAGTATCCCGCGCCCGGCGAGCCGGCGTTGGCGCAACAGATCCTGCGTCGGCTGGAACAGGCCGGCCTGCATCCGCACCTGGACCCGCAGCGCGGCTTCGATCATGGCGTGTGGGTGCCGCTGCGCCTGCTGTATCCGGCTGCCGAGATTCCGGTGGTGTCGGTGTCGATCCAGTCAGAGCTCGGCCCGGCCCACCAGTTCGCGGTGGGCCGCGCGCTGGCACCGTTGCGCGATGAAGGTGTGCTGGTGATCGGCTCGGGCAGCATCACCCACAACCTGAACGACGCGCGCCAGGGCTACAGCGCCGAGCGCGAGGCGCCCTACGTGCGGCCCTTCATCGAATGGACCGAACGCAAGCTGGTCGACAACGACATCGCTGCGCTATTGGACTATCGCCGCCAGGCACCGCATGCCGCGCGCGCGCATCCTACCGACGAGCATCTGCTGCCGCTGTATGTGGCGATGGGCGCGGCGGGCGACGACCGGCTTGGCGCGCAGCGCATCGATGCCGGTATCGATGCCGGCCTTCTGGCCATGGATATCTACCGGTTCGATGGGAATCGCGCGCTGGCGGATCCGGTTGCCGCATGAGTCCACCGTGCTTGCAGCATGCAGGCATTATGGCCGACACGTAAGGTGCCGGCAGCATGCCGATACCGTTGCCATCAGGCATGTGCCGGTGACACGCTGGCACCATAGGCATCACGCATGGCTCAGACGGCGCGCCGCCCCGCAGCAATGACGTATGGCGGCGGCGAGCTGGGCACCACCGCCATCACGTATGGCGCAGGTAGCCAGCCAGCCGCACAACGCCAAGGCATGGCGCCCGCACCACAGCGCTCTGAAGCATTCACGATGCGTGCTGTGCAGTCTCATAAGCTGAGACGCCTTCGCTGCATCCTGCTCGCGTGAAAATCCTCGACAAGCTCGCCGTCCTCGCCGACGCCGCCAAATACGATGCCTCCTGCGCCTCCAGTGGCGCCAACAAGCGCAATTCGCTCGGCACCGGCGGCATCGGCAGCACCGAGGGCATGGGCATCTGTCACTCGTACACGCCCGATGGCCGCTGCGTCTCGCTGCTGAAGATTTTGCTGACCAACTTCTGCATCTTCGATTGCGCGTACTGCGTCAATCGGGTGTCCAGCAACGTGCGCCGCGCGCGCTTCACGCCGGAAGAAGTGGTCACGCTGACGCTGGATTTCTACAAGCGCAATTACATCGAAGGCCTGTTCCTGTCCAGCGGCATCATCCGCAACTCCGACTACACCATGGAGCAGATGGTGGAAGTGGCGCGGCAGCTGCGCGAGGTGCATCACTTCGCCGGTTACATCCATCTCAAGACCATCCCCGATGCGACGCCGGAATTGCTGGCGGCGGCCGGTCGTTACGCCGACCGACTGAGCATCAACGTGGAGTTGCCGACCGAGCAGGGCTTGACGCTGCTGGCACCGGAAAAAAGCGTCGGCGGCATTCGCGCGGCGATGGGCGAACTGCGTTGGCGCATCGAAGAGAATCAGCTCGAGCGCAAGGCCGAAAAAGTGCGCCGCGCCAAGCCGCCGCGCTTTGCACCGGCCGGGCAGAGTACGCAGATGATCGTCGGCGCCGACGACGCCAACGACCGCAGCATTCTGGACACCAGCCACAATCTCTACGGTAATTATCGGATGCGCCGGGTGTATTACTCGGCGTTCAGCCCGATCCCGGATGCCTCCTCCAAGTTGCCGCTGCAGGCGCCGCCGTTGCAGCGCGAGCATCGGCTGTATCAGGCCGACTGGTTGCTGCGCTTCTACGACTTCAGCGTGGAAGAAATCGCGCCGTCGCAATCCAGCGGCATGCTCGATCTGGATGTGGACCCGAAGCTGGCGTGGGCGTTGCGCAATCCGGAGCGCTTTCCGGTGGATTTGAACGCGGCGCCGCGCGAGATGCTGCTACGCGTACCGGGCCTGGGCACGCGTAACGTGGAGCGCTTGCTGTTGTCGCGCAGGCATGCGCGCTTGCGGGTGGGAGATTTGGCGCGGTTGCGGGTGCCGATGAAGAAGCTGCTGCCGTTTGTGAGTGTGCTGGATCATCATCCGCGCCAGCGCTTGGATGATCCGGTGCGGTTACGCGCGCAGTTGGCGCCGGCACCGCGACAGGCAAGTTTGTTCGATTGACGCCTGTCCCTTCTCCCGTCGGGAGAAGGTGCCCGAAGGGCGGATGAGGGTACGGCCGCACGCATGACTTGGAAGTTCTTGATTGCTTCTACGAATCCCCAATTCCCACCACCGAATCCCTGCTCCAAGAGCTTCCACGCCTTGCGGCGCGGGTTACTTTTGTCTTGGCAAAAGTAACCAAAACCGCTGTCGCCTGACGCGATCCGGTGCGATACAGCCGCACCGGTGCCCTGTGCTCCTCGCCATGCGCGGCACGGCGCCCAAACTCGCTGCGCTCAGACAGGGCGCCTCTTCGGCCACGCATGGCTGCGGTGCGCGGCTCGCTCTAAGGCGACTTGGTGAAGCAAAATCAACAGCGACAAGCGACAAGCGACAAGCGACAAGCGATAAGCAGTAGCAGCAAAAGCCCGCGAGAAAATCGCAACAACGCAACGATAGTGCCGCCAGTAGAGCGATGGCGAGATCGGAAATCTTGAGGTCAGGTGTAAGCGATGTTCAGCGCTGAAGTTGAGCCAGGTTGGAGTCTTGATGCATGGCGTGCGCTGGCGCGGGCGGGGTGGTGTGCGCAGGTGGAGCCTGACGCGATTGCGTGGAATGGTGGCGTGCAGGGTGGCTTGTTGATGGGGCAGGGGCTGCTGGACCTGCCGGCGGTGGTTGCCGCGCCGCGAGTCTCGGCAGAGTTTTTGCAGATGGCGGGGGCGGTGCTGTGTCATCGCGACCCGCAGCGCTATGCGGTGTTGTATCGGTTGTTGTGGCGGGTGGCGTCCGGCGAGCGGGCGTTGCTGGAGCGGGCGACCGATGTCGATGTGCACCGGGTGGCGCAGTGGCAGAAGGCGGTGCAACGCGATACGCACAAGATGAAGGCATTCGTGCGCTTCCGGCGCTTGCCGGTGGAAGAGGAAGACTTCGTGGCGTGGTTCGAGCCCGAACACTGGATCGTGGATCGGGTGGCGCCGTTTTTCGCGCGCCGTTTCGCCGGAATGCGCTGGGCGATTCTGACTCCGTATCGCAGCGTGCGCTGGGATGGCGAGGCGTTGACGTTCGGCGAGGGTGCGGTGCGCACCCAAGTGCCGGCCGACGATGCGCAGGAGACGCTGTGGCGCACCTATTACGCGCATATCTTCAATCCGGCGCGGCTCAATCCCACCATGATGCGGCAGGAAATGCCGCAGAAATACTGGAAGAACCTGCCCGAGGCGAGCTTGTTGCCGGAGCTGATTCGCGAGGCGGGTGTGCGCGTGCGCGAGATGGCCGAGCGTGCGCCCGAACCGGTGCGGCGGCGAGTGCCGGTCGCGCCAGCGCCGATCCCGGAAGTGGCCACGCAAAGCCTGGCACAGTTGCGCGTGGCCGCGCGCGATTGCCGGCGTTGCGCGTTGTGGCAACCGGCAACGCAGACGGTTTTTGGCGAAGGGCCGAACGATGCATCGGTGATGGTGATCGGCGAGCAGCCAGGCGACGAAGAGGATCTGAGCGGGCGTCCGTTCGTCGGGCCGGCCGGGCGTTTGTTCAATATGGCGCTGGGCGAGATCGGCATCGATCGCGCCACGGTCTATGTGACCAATGCGGTCAAGCATTTCCGTTTCGAGCAACGCGGCAAACGGCGTCTGCATCGCAACCCGGAACGGGCGCATGTGCAGGCCTGCAGTGGCTGGTTGCATGCAGAGCGCGCACAACTGCGTCCGGCGCAGATCGTCTGCCTGGGCGCGACTGCGGCACAGGCGGTGTTGGGAAGCGGCTTTCGCTTGATGCGCGAACGCGGCCAATGGCAGCGCCTGGACGATGGCACGCCGGTGCTGACCACCGTGCATCCGTCATGGGTGTTGCGCCAGCCAACGACGGCCGCACGCGAGGAAGGCTATCGCGGGTTTGTGGAAGATCTGCGCCAGCTGCTGGACGTACCGATGTCGGCGGGCAGCTCGGCCGCGCCATAAAAAAAATACGCGTGCAATGGCACGCGTACGGTGTCGGAGAACCAGGACACCAAGTGGAGCCACTGAGCAATCAGTGACTCCATCACCGCCGCTTCGCGGTTGGGTGGCGAGACCTGAAACGTGGTTCCAGGTACACGCGGATCGGCCTACAAAAAGCGTTTGTCCACGTCGACGTATGCATGGATGCACTGATGCATCGATGCCGCGCGCGTTCAAAATTTCTCGATAACGCCAGCGCACGTGACGGTTGCGCCCCATCGGCGGAATCCCCCTGCATTCCGCCGATGGACTACCTGCGCATGCAATGACAACGACGTGCCTTGCAGCCAGATGCAATTACGGCATCAACACCTTGTCGACCACGTGGATCACGCCATTGCTCTGCACCACATCGGCGATGGTGACGTTGGCGGTGTTGCCCTTGACGTCGGTGATGGTGACCTTCTTGCCATTGAGTTTTGCGGTGAGCGGTTCGCCCTGCACGGTGGTCAGCGTCGCGCTGCCGCCGCCGGCCTTGATCTTGGCGATCAGCGAAGCGGCGTCAACCTTGCCCGGCACCACGTGATAAGTCAGCACCTTGGTCAAGGTGGGCTTGGATTCGGGCTTCAACAGGGTGTCGACGGTGCCGGCCGGCAATGCGGCAAACGCGGCGTTGGTCGGGGCAAACACGGTGAACGGGCCCGGGCCCTTCAACGTCTCGACCAGGCCGGCGGCCTTGACTGCGGCGACCAGGGTGGTGTGATCCTTGGAGTTGACCGCGTTGTCGACGATGTCCTTGGTCACCAGCATCGGCGCACCGCCCACCATCGGGTTGGACGCCGCGTAGGCGGGAGCCATCGCGCTGGTCAGGGCAATGGCGGTGGCAATGGCAAGCGACTGTAATGAGGTCTTCATGAGGTATCGATCCTTTGGGTAAGCGATCACCTGGATGGCAATCGTATAGATGGATACGCGGCCGGCTGCGGCGCGGATGCATCACGCGTTTTTTACATGGCGATGCTGTGCCGCAACGCCATCGCATATCCATCCTGGCGAACTGTGGATCGGGTGGGCTGCGGTTGAGTCTGTTCGATCAGTGACGGAGACACACGCCGACTGACGGTTTAAAAGACGACATGGCCAACCCGCGATGCAAGGGCCGCCCGATCAGTCCGTTACCAAGCCCATCGAGTCGTAGCCGTCGCCTGACCACCCTAATGCTGCACGAATGTTCGCGATTGGCAGAAGCGGCGCCGGACAGTGCAATTACCATTCATGCCCTTGCGTGATGATCAGTGCTCAGAGGCTGTAGAACATGAAATCCAAAAAGAGTGAATTCAAATGATTGGTGCTGCCGGCATGGTTGGCGGTAGGTGCCCTGGCGTTATCCGGCACTGCACAGGCAGCAGCCGTCACGCCAACGCCAACGCAGGCGCCGTCAGCGACCGCTACTGCCCCTGCGAGTGACATCTATCGGCCAGGTCAGAAATGGATCGTGCCGGGCGAGTGGGAATTTACGGTGGATTCCGCACGCGTGGCCAAGGTGAAAAGTCCCAATTACGGCGGTGGCTCCTGGGTTCCTACGCAAGTGATCCTGCTGACCTATAGCTATAAAAATATCGGATTCGACGACAGCGCCAATTACAAGGACGGCGGCCCGTCGACGCTGGCGTTTTCGAAAGCGCATATCGACGTGTCCGATGCCAACGATGCGGACAACGGCGGCGCAGGCAATTACCCCGTGCGCATCAAGCTCGTCGGAGACGCTGACGGTCAGAAGCCCGGGCAAGTGGCCGTACGCCTTCAACAAGAAAGTCAAGGCGGTCAAGGTGACGGTGAGTCACTACGATTCCAAGCTGAAACTGCATGAAGCGACCTTCCTGGTCCCGGTCGAGGGCACTGGGCCATCGAAGCCGCACGCGAACAAGCGCGCTTACCACAGCTGATCGCGTCCAGCCAATCTGCATAGGCATGCCGCCGGCATGCGTGACGTGGCAAACGATCACGTTGCCGGCTGCTTTCATCCTCGTCTCGGCCTGTCCATCCGGCAGCGTATCCACCGTGTCTGATCGACAGACACCCGCCACAGAGCTGCAGCAGCACACCCTCGTGGCGGTCACCGTGCAGGGCCGCGCCCAGGCCCAGGCGGCGCGGTGGTTTCATCGCCGCCTGCAAACCGGTATGTTCCCTTCGGCGCGTTAGTTGTGCGTTGCACGATGCGATGCCGTACGCGTACCGTTTCTTCTTCCGGGTTTTTCATGCATTCGATCGATGTCGTCCTCGCCATGTTGCTGGCGGTCGCGGCCAGCGGTTATCTGATCCGCATCCTGCCGTTCTCGTTGCCCTTGCCGTTGGTCCAGATCGCGCTCGGCGCGGTGGTCTCCGGTGTGTTCGATGCCGGGCACGAGCTGGAACCGGAGTTGTTCTTCCTGTTGTTCCTGCCGCCACTGCTGTTTCTGGATGGCTGGCGCATTCCCAAACAAGGCCTGTTCCGCGACAAGGCGGCCATCCTGGAACTGGCGCTGGGCCTGGTGGTGTTCACCGTGGTCGGCGCGGGCCTGCTGATCCATTGGTTGATCCCGGCGATGCCGCTGGCGGTGGCCTTCGCGCTGGCCGCGATCATCTCGCCGACCGATCCGGTGGCGGTGTCCTCGATCGCCTCCAAGGTGCCGATCCCCAAGCGGCTGATGCACATCCTGGAAGGCGAGTCGTTGCTCAACGATGCTTCGGGTCTGGTGTGCTTCCAGTTTGCAGTGGCTGCGGTGCTGACCGGCAGCTTCTCGATCGCCACCGCCTCGCTGACCTTCCTGTGGGTGGCGCTGGCCGGGCTGGCATTGGGCGTGGCGACCACCTTCGGCCTGAGCCGCATCCAGGCCTGGATCTGGCGCCACTTCGGCGAGGAGCCGGGTTCGGCGATCCTGGTCAACCTGCTGACCCCGTTCGCGGCCTATCTGCTGGCCGAAGCCTTCCATGCTTCGGGCATCCTGGCTGCGGTGGCCGCCGGCGTCACCATGAGTTACGTGGAAATGGCCGGCAACGCGCCAGGCAATATGCGGCTGCAGCGCTCGGCGGTGTGGGACACGGTGCAGTTCACCTTCAACGGCATCATCTTCGTGCTGCTGGGCGAGCAGCTGCCGGGCATCCTGGACGGGGCGGTGCGCAGCGTGCAGGAAGCCGGCCACCTCAATCCGTGGTGGCTGGCGGTGTACGTGGCCACCATCAGCGCCAGCCTGATGGCGTTGCGCTTCGTATGGGTGTTCCTGTCGCTGCGCTGGAACATCTTCAAGGCGCAGTGGCGCGGCGAGCAGCATGTCAGCCCGCCGTGGCGCATCGTGGTGGCGGTATCGCTGGCCGGCGTGCGCGGTGCGATCACCCTGGCCGGCGTGCTCACGTTGCCGTTGATGCTGGAAGACGGCTCACCGTTCCCGGCCCGCCAGTTGGCGATTTTCCTGGCCGCCTCGGTGATCCTGGTCTCGTTGCTGGTCGCCAGCGTGGCGTTGCCGCCGCTGCTGCGCGGGCTGGAGCTGCCCGAAGAAGAAGACGAGCAGCTCAAGGAAGACCTGGCGGTGAAGGCCGCCTCGCACGCCGCGCTGGAAGCGGTGGAAAAACTGCGCCAGCGGCTGGTGGATGGCAGCAAGCATGCCGAGCGCTACAACGCGGCGGCCAATCAGGTCAGCCAGCGCTATCAACGCAAGCTCGGCGCGGTGGACATGGCCGAGACCGATCCGGAAGAGGCCGGTGCCTACGAACAGTCACTGCGCCAGTTCCGTCATGCCGCACTGGTGGCCGAGCGCAACGAGTTGTTCAAGCTCGCGCGCCGCCGCGAGATTTCCGACGATCTGTCGCGCCGGCTGGTGCGCAATCTGGATCTGATCGAGTCGCGCAAGCGGGCGTGACGCGCTTGCGCGCGCGGGAGTCGGGAATCGGGAATCGGGAATCGGGAATCGGGAATCGGGATTGGGGAATCGCAGGAGCGACAGCGTGGTGCCGCCCGGGTTGTGTAGGAGCGCGCTTGCGCGCGATGGGACGTTGGCGGGAAAGCGCCATCGCGCGCAAGCGCGCTCCTAAAGAGAGATGCGCCAACAAACGGACGCAGCAGGCGTGCGCGGTCCAGTTCGCTGAGGCTCCCCGGCGCGCCTCGGGAGACACCATCCCACCCACACTGCTCCCATCTTCATGGCGCACGGCCTACCCTGTGCGGCTGATCGTTCCAGTGCCCAACACATGACTCCAATCGTTTCCATCCAGGGATTGAGCAAGACCTACGCTGGCGGTTTTCAGGCGCTCAAGCACGTGGACCTCGAAATCCAGCGCGGCGAAATCTTCGCGCTGCTCGGTCCCAATGGCGCCGGCAAGACCACGCTGATCAGCATCATCTGCGGGTTGATCAATCCGAGCACCGGCACCGTGCTGGCCGATGGTCACGACATCGTGCGCGACTATCGCGCCGCACGCGCCAGCATCGGCCTGGTGCCGCAGGAACTGGCCACCGATGCGTTCGAAAGCGTGTGGGCCACCGTGCGTTTCAGCCGCGGGCTGTTCGGCAAGCCGGCCAATCCGCAGTATCTGGAAACGGTGCTGCGCGAACTCTCGTTGTGGGACAAGCGCAACAACAAGATTTCCACGCTGTCCGGCGGCATGAAGCGACGCGTGCTGATCGCCAAGGCGCTGGCGCACGAGCCGCGCATTCTCTTTTTGGACGAGCCCACCGCCGGTGTGGACGTGGAGCTGCGCCACGACATGTGGCAGATGGTGCGGCGGCTGCGCGAGCAGGGCACCACGGTGATCCTGACCACCCATTACATCGAAGAAGCCGAAGACATGGCCGACCGGGTCGGGGTGATCAATCGCGGCGAGCTGGTGCTGGTGGAAGACAAGCACACGCTGATGCGCAAGCTCGGCAAGAAGCAGCTCACGCTCAGCCTGCAGGCGCCGCTGCAGGCCATCCCGGTCGCGCTGAGCGATTTGCCATTGGAACTGTCGGCCGACGGCAACAGCCTGATCTACACCTTCGACACCCAGGCCGAACAGACCGGCATTGGCGGGCTGCTGCGCCGGCTCAACGAGCAGGGCATCGATTTCAAGGATCTGCATTCCAGCGAGAGTTCGCTGGAGGAGATCTTCGTCAATCTGGTGCACGGTGCACGCCAGCAGGAGGTACGCGCATGAACCGGTATGCAATCGCTGCGATCTACCGCTTCGAAATGGCGCGCGCGTTCCGCACGCTTACCCAGTCGATCGCCTCGCCGGTGTTGTCGACATCACTGTATTTTGTGGTGTTCGGCGCGGCGATCGGTTCGCGCATGGGCGATATCGACGGCATCAGCTACGGCGCCTTCATCATTCCCGGCCTGGTGATGCTGTCCTTGCTCAACGAGAGCATTTCCAATGCCTCGTTCGGCATCTACATGCCGCGCTGGGCCGGCACCATCTACGAGGTGTTGTCGGCGCCGGTGGCGTGGTGGGAGATCGTGATCGGCTATGTGGGCGCGGCGGCGACCAAGTCGGTGCTGCTGGGCTTGCTGATCCTGCTCACCGCGCGGCTGTTCGTGCCGTATGAGATTGCCCACCCGGTGTGGATGCTGGGCTTTCTGGTGCTCACCGCGCTGACCTTCAGCCTGTTCGGTTTCATCATCGGCATCTGGGCTGACGGCTTCGAAAAGCTGCAGGTGATTCCGCTGATGGTGGTGACGCCGCTGACCTTCCTGGGCGGCAGTTTCTACTCGATCAACATGCTGCCGCCGCTGTGGCAGAAGGTCACCTTGTTCAATCCGGTGGTCTATCTGATCAGCGGCTTCCGCTGGAGTTTCTACGGCAAGGCCGACGTGCACATCGCGGTGAGCACCGGCATGACGTTCCTGTTCCTGATCGTGTGCCTGGGCGTGGTCGCGGCGATTTTCCGCAGTGGTTATCGGCTCAAGGCGTGAGTGTCACGGTACCGCCGGAATCCTTCGGTGTCACGCGATAGATCAATAGCGTGGTGATCGGCAGCGTTGTCTGGCGCTGACTACATGCGGCGCGCCGCCGAGTTTACCGACAGCTTATCCACACGAGTGATACGCTATGCCTCTCTCGCAACCCTTCGTGGTTGAGATGCGCGCATTGATAAATGCAGCAGCGATCTGCCCGGAGCAACTCGGTATGCAATGTCTTTTGATGCTCGCTTCCCGTACAATGCATCATGTTCTATATACGGCTGCTGGCCATCATGAACAGCTAGGCAAGCTGAATAATCAGCAGAATCGTTGAAGTACAAATGGTATCGTCGAGATGAGGTGTGAAGTTGGCTTGCGTGGGGTCACCCACGCAAGTCCTGTAGTCTTATTTTACTAGCAGGAAGCATTGTCCCTTGACTGGCAATAACTGCTGACCCGCTATCTATAGATGGACAATGCAACCAGCATCAGCACCTGATACGTATTCTTTGCTCAGGTCGTGATGGCAAACTTTGGTGCAGCTAAAACGGCGTTTGATTATGCAAAACGGATGTTCCGCCTTCGCTCTCATGTTGATCTTGAAGTCCCGACGTTCTTTTCGAGGGCGAATTCAACTCTGGATCGCAACGCTGTTAAGGACCTCCTCGGAGAAGACTTCGAGGGGCGTTTTGAATCCGAGTATCTTGCGCGGACGATTGTAGAGTCGCTGTTCGATCCATCG